>NZ_KE384383.1:0-80246 GCF_000425485.1 Flavobacterium tegetincola DSM 22377
TAACCCATAAGCTTATGTACACATTTTTCCCGATAACCTCGGTTATCGGGAGAGAGCTTTCTAGTTCTTCATTGAATATATTAAATTTTCTTTATCTCAGTATGTTAAGATATTATGTAATTGTTCCCGAACTTATCGGGACCCCTTGCAAAACGACTTAAGGTGGTTATTGCGGCGGGGCTCACCTCTTCCCATCCCGAACAGAGAAGTTAAGCCCGCCTGCGCAGATGGTACTGCAATTTGTGGGAGAGTATGTCGTCGCCTTTCTTTATCCTGAATTTATTTTAGGATCTTTAAAAACCCTTATCCTTGCGGATAAGGGTTTTTTGTTTTATAAAATAATATAGTTTTGTTTGACCGCTGATAGCTATCGGGGGTCATCGCCTTCCTTTATTCGAATACTGTTATAATTTTTATCAAAGTCTCCATAAAATGAGTCTTCTTTTGTTTAAATAACTCTCGTATTTAGTGGGATTGCTCTGATTATATTGAGGAATAGTTCATTTTTAAAGGTTATATCTTGTTGTTTACTAGTGTGTTATCTCTTTAGAAGTGAAATGGAGTGCTAGTTCATAGCTGTAATTTTTCAAAATTACAAATAATGCACGAGTCAATGACATTTAGCAATTTGTTGATAGAAACACTGCCTTTTATACTGTTTGAGACTAAAATTTATGTGCTTAATGTTGTTATTATTTAGGTGAATTTATGAAGTAATGATAGATTGAAAATAAGTTTAATTTTCGCTGTATCCTAGATTGCAACTTGGCCTTTGAAATTATTTAAAAAGTTCAGCATATTGTAGACAATAGGTAATAATAATTCTTTTTAATACCAAGTATACTCTATGATCTATGTATATTTTCACTAAAGGCAGTTGGTAAGATTACCTACATTTTTAATTTACTCTATAATGTCAACCATTATTATATATATGTATTTATAAATTAAAAATTTCTATTAAATCTTCAGATAAAATCGATATATTACTCGTTGCATTGCCGAAGGTTGTACTAAATGATCGTTGTCTAATGATTCGTCAATATTAGAGATCTCTTCTACTTCCGAGTTTTTCCTGAGACTTTTTTAGACATGTAGGGCAAAATTTTTTGAAAACTCAATTTTCTTGTGCTTGGATATTGTCGTTTTGAAGTCATATTGTTGAAAATTAATGCAACTATTAGTAAGATTAAGCAACCTACTAATACGGGTGAAATCACGTACCAATATCCTAAATTTTTAATTTCTGCAGATCCTGTTACTGCAATTAACGCCGTTGCACCGCCGGGAGGATGTAGTGTTTTTGTAATTTGCATGATGACAATGGAGAGCGAAACCGCAAGTGGCGCACTAATATAAATGAGATCCGGAACAATCTTCTGAATTGTAACACCAATTATTGCCGACAAAACATGTCCTCCGATTAAATTTCGCGGTTGAGCAAGTGGACTTTCTATGACACCATATACCAAAACGCTTGAGGCACCAAAAGATCCTATCAAATAAACGATGTCTGAAATGGGCAATTGTAATGTTTGCAGATATGATATAATTCCAATTCCAATAAATGATCCAATAAATGCCCACATGTGTTCCGTGAAATCCACCAAAGTTTCTCTATAAAGGATGTACTTTGTTGTACGATAACCGCGCTTTATCTTTTGTATTGCCATTATTTTGTAGTAGGAATGATAGAATAAACGGTGTAAGGGTAAATATATTTAGAAGTATATTTTGCAATCAAACAAACGACTAAAATGGGTATGAAAAGTGTATAACTGCCAGTGGCACCACAAATTAAAAATAAGGATGTAAAAGGTGCATGAATACTAGCGCTTAAAACGGCTGCCATTCCTAAAATCATAAAATTTATTGGTATAACTTCTGCATGAAAATAAGTGTTTAGTATTGTGGCCAATAGAAATCCTAGAAATGCGCCTGCAAATAGACTTGGAGCAAAAACGCCGCCATCTCCTCCAGCAGCTAAAGTCACAGATGTTATAATTGGTTTCAAAAGTATAATCGCTAATGTGGAAAGTAGAAGTGTAAAAGAAACTGTAGCATCGGTGTGCAAAAGTGCTCTCATTGCGTGATATCCATCGCCATAAAGTTGCGGAAAGAACAAGAGTGATAAACTTAAAATTGCTGAACCAATCAAAACTTTATGATAGTCGTTATTTAATTTTGCAAAAATTGATTTCAAAAACATAACTGTTTTTGTAATGTAAACTGAATTCAGTCCTGCCAATATTCCAAGTAGGATGAAATAGGGTATTGCGTAGTAATTCCATGTAATGTTATGTATCGGAAACAATGGTGCTTCATCTAAGAGGTGCAATAGTCCCGTCGCAATCAGAATTGAAATTCCAATGGTTAAGAAAAATGCTTTTGTCTTTTTTTTCGAAATCACTTCTATAACAAAAAATATTCCTGCCAATGGACTTCCGAATAAAGCAGTAATTCCAGCTGCTACTCCAGCGCCAATCAATTCCGACTTGTATTTTCTAAAAGTATTCTCCTTTCTTTGTGCAATGGAACCTATAGTGGCAGTAGCTACAACCGTTGAAACCTCAATTCCGGTGGAACCTCCAAAAGCTACCGTAAGTAAACCATTTATAAAATGTGATGGCACTTTATAAATTGGTAGGTTTTTATTCTTGTTTTTTGTGACTTCAAAAACTTCCTTGATTCCTTTATTTGATTTTCCTTTGAATAAATAAATACGGAGAAAGTAAATAATCGATAAACCAAAGACTGGGAAAACTATTAGCAACCACGGTGAAACAATTGATTTATGAAAGAATATGGTTTCATAATACTCAGTTGTGCGTTTTAGTGTTAATGCTAAAAAAGAGGATAGAAATCCAATTAAAATTGATGCAATCACTAATTTTTGAAGAACGATGTACTTGTATTTTTTTTTGATATCAGAAAAAGGACGCATTTTAAATGTTTTTTGCAAAATTAGGAAACGAGTGGTCAAATAGTCCAAAATTTTAGCTAAAAAAAAAGGTGTACATTAATGCACACCTTTCAGTTTCTGATTCACAATTAGTAGTTGTGTTCTTTTTTGTAAGCTTGAATATCGGCGTCAATATCATTTTTACTTTTTTCAATACGATTTTTGAAATCATTCCAATTTTCTGAAGCTCCTTCTTTAAAATCATCAATATCGTCTTCTAACTTGTCATTCCTTTTCTCTAAAGCATCCACTTTTGACTGCCATTTTGCTTTATTTTCAGCAGTTTCGGCTTGCAATTTTACTTTAAATTCTGCAATTCGAGTCTCATTTTCTGCAATGACAACTTGCGTTGCTTCTTTAAATTGCTCATAATCCGATGCATTTTCGTATTTTGCTTCATTCAAATCTTGTTGTGCATCCATTTCATCCTCTTTTGCCTCAACAACATTTTCTTGTGCGTCTTCCACTTTTTCTTCATTCGACTTACAACTTGTAAATACAGCTCCCGTTAAAAATAAAGAAGCGGCTACTAATCTGATTGACTTTTTCATAGTGTTTAATTTTAGTATTATTGATAAGTCAAATTTCCAATAATTCAAACAAATTACGGTTACGATACATCACTTGTGTTTTATAAAATTTAAATCAACTAGTTAACGGTGTATACTACGTGATCTGTTTCCGAAAGACTAAAAAAGCCTAAAACATAATTGTCTATTACTGTATTGTTTACGATGTTTCCTCTAACCGTTGCTGGTGGTGATTGGAAGGGACTTCCGCCTGCACTTCCTGCAATGCTCAGTAAAACTTGCAGGTAGTTAAAATAACCTTCTGAGATTCCAGACAATGTAAAATCTACAGTGTCTCCTGATTTAATATCTTCATTACTATAAATTCCGAAAATTTGATTTCCTTGATAAAATTCATCACGACTCACACTGTAAGCCGGAATTTGGTAAGTAGAAAGTTGCGATCGAAATAAGTAGTAATCGTTTGTCAATCCATTATCTGTGTAAAATAGTTTTAATTCTATATTTTCTCCGGAAAAACCGCCGTCGTCTTTTTGCTCAATTTTATCAATGGAAGGAACTGGTTTTAATTGTTCTGTTGCGGTATAATTGATCCCGTTTTGAATCACCGTTAATGTATAAGTAGCATCTACAACAGGAATAAAATTGGTACATAAATATTCGCCCGAATAAGGAACTGTTTCTATAAAGTCAAAAATTACAGCATCTTCATTCGTTACAAAAATTGTAGCTCCAGAAACTTTCGGAATATTTTGATCAAAATAACCTGTCGTAGTTGAGAGTTTTATGATCTGGTTGGCACCATCAGTTCCTTTTTCCCACTTTAAGGCGGCGTCAATTACGAGTCGCGGTGCTGCAGTATTTAAATCAACGTCAATGACTTCTTCGCAAGATGATATTCCTAAAACAAGGATTAAAATCAGTATTATATATTTTTTGGTTTTCATTTTCTTAAAATTTAAAATTATAACTTACCGCTGGAACTACGCCAAATATGGAAAATCGTACTGCCTCATTTGCTCCATTATCATTTTGACTAAAATTTATGGAAGCAGCATTGGATCGGTTGTAAATATTGTAAACACTAAAAACCCATTCTCCTTGCCAACCTTTTTTCTTATCTGGTTTTGGCGTATAAGTTGCCGCAAGATCCAAGTGATGGTACGTCGGCAAACGTTCCTCATTTCTCAATCCGTAACTGGGAATAGTAATGTCTTGGTATTGGTATTGGCCGTTTGGAAACGTAACCGGTTGACCCGATTGCAAAGCAAAGTTAGCTCCAAAACTCCACTTTTTGTTCAAATCATATGCTGCAGTTATGGCAATATTGTGCAACTTGTCGTAAGCCGATTTATACCAATTTCCGTTATTGATTCCAATTTCTGTAGCTGTTCTTCCAGGTGTTTGCTGTTCAGAACGCGAAAGTGTGTAGGAAATCCATCCGTTAAATTTTCCCGTATTTTTTCGGAACATTACTTCTAATCCATACGCTCTTAATTTTCCGTTTAGGATGATTTGCTCTAAAGCTTCATTTGCAATCAAATCTGCTCCGTCAATATAGTCAATTCTGTTTTTTACAGTTTTATAAAACGATTCCACTTCTAATGAATAGGCATCATCGTTGAAATTCTGAAAATAACCCAACGCTACCTGATCCACAATTTGTGGTTTGATGTAACGGTCACTTGGCGTCCAAACATCCAGAGGAGTTGGTGAAGAAGTATTGGATACCAGTTGCAAATACTGTATCATCCGATTATAACTGGCTTTAACCGATTGTTTGTCGTTCAATGCATAAGCTACTGCAACTCGTGGTTCTAAATTATCAAAAGAAGCCAGCGTTTTATTACTGTCAAAAAATTCAGTTCCAATAGGTTTTCCTTTCTCGTAAATTTTCAACGTTTCATTGTAAGTTACGGCTTGGTTATTTTCGTATATATTTACAGTCGATTGTCCCAAACGGTAAAACATGCTGTAACGTAAACCGTACATCAACGAAAGTTTTTTACTAAAATCATGTTCTGCTTCAAGATAAAGTGCCGGTTCAAAGGCATATTTTTGCTCCAATTGTCTGCTATTAATTCCAGAAGAAGAATTAGTAGGGTTTATAGTTCCTGGATTGAAATCATAATAAATAGCGTTGGCTCCAAAATTTAATTTTAAATTTTCTGAAATGTAATTTTTAAAATCATATTTTATATTGTAATTCTTGATTCCAGAATCGTATTGAAACCCAACAAAGTCTAATTTCAAACCGTAATAATAATCGCTATATATTAAGGACAAATTTGAAAATAATTTATCACTGTATAAATGATTCCATCGTAAATTTAAAGTTGAATTTCCATAAATATTGGTAAAACTATCGGCAAGCTTAAACACGTCACGACCAAAATATCCGGAGAAGTACAAACTGTTGTTTTCATTTAATTTATAACTCAACTTTGCATTCAAATCATAAAAATAAGCGGCGTTATCGTTATCGGCTAATTTTAAAAATAAATGTGCATAGGAACCTCGACCACCAATTAAAAACGAGCCTTTGTCCTTTACAATTGGTCCTTCGGCTAGAAGTCGACTCGAGATTAAACCAATTCCACCGTTCATGTGAAATTCTTTTGAGTTTCCATCTTTCTGATAAATATCTAGAACAGAAGAACCTCGACCACCATACCTTGCGGGAATTCCACCCTTATACAACTTTAAATCTTTAATGGCATCGGGATTAAAAACAGAGAAAAATCCAAAAACGTGAGACGAATTAAAGATAGTAGCTTCATCCAGTAGAATCAAATTTTGATCGGCTCCACCACCTCGAACATTAAATCCCGAAGCGCCTTCGCCTGCATTTGTAACACCCGGAAGTAATAAAATGGACTTAATAACGTCAACTTCTCCTAAAACCACAGGCATCTTTTTAATTGTTGCAATGGATAATTTATTGACACTCATTTCAGCTTTACGAATATTAGTTCTGGTTTTTTCCGTAATGATCACTTCCTCAAGTAATTCTCCACTTCCTAAACTAACATTCTTTTTTACATTGGCAGTCATTGCAATTTCGCTTACAATAGTTTGATAGCCCACATAACTAAACTCAAAAGTATAAGTTCCTTCGGGAAGGGTTAACGAGTAAAATCCATATGAATTGGTGGAAGTTCCAATCTTGAGTTCAGGAACATAAATATTGACACCAATTAAAGTCTCGTTACTATTGGCATCTGAAATGGTCCCGCTTAGAGTGAATTTTTCTTGTGCGATTCCAGTAGCAATTTGAAAAAAGCAGATAATCAGAAGCAGCTTTATTTTTAAATGCATGGGTGTAAATGTTAAAATTTGAATGTTAAAAAATGCTAAATTACTCCTTTTTTATTAAAAACACTTGTTAACGTTTCTACAATTGTAAAGGTACAATTCAGTCGTATTTATCAACAGTTCAGTTCTTTTTAATTGATATCGAAAGGTTGTAATTGCATATTTGTACTATAAATAGTCACAACATGAGAACACTAATTACCTTTTTACTTTTAACACTTACACAAATTTTACTTGGGCAAACTGTAATTTCAGGGAACGTCATGGACGAGAAGAAACAACCTATTCAAGGAGCAAATGTGTTTCTAGACGGAACGTATGATGGAACTTCATCCGACGTAAACGGAAATTTTAAATTTTTGACTTCCGTCAAAGGCATTCAGGTATTGAAAATCACGTTTCTTTCTTACGAGGCTGTTGAGCATAAGCTAACCATCGAAAATTATCAAGAACAGACTTTTGTTTTACGGGAAAGCGTCAACAGTTTAGACGCTGTAATTATCAATGCTGGAATGCTTCAAGCGGGAGATAAAGCGCGAGTTTCAGTTTTAAAACCGTTGGATATTGTAACAACTGCGGGTTCGGCTGGCGATATTGTATCTGCTTTGCAAACGCTTCCTGGAACCCAAATGGTGGGCGAAAGTGGACGCTTATTTGTTCGTGGTGGTGAAAGCGATGAAACCCAAACCTTTGTAGATGGACTTAGAGTGGCTCAACCTTACGGCGCTTCTGCTAATAATGTTCCTACTCGTGGCCGATTTTCACCGTTTCTTTTTAGTGGAATTTCTTTTTCAACGGGTGGTTTTTCAGCAGAATATGGCGAAGCATTGTCAAGTGTTTTGTTGTTAAATACAATTGATGAACCCGTTCAAGAACAAACCGATATTTCATTAATGACAGTCGGTTTAGGATTGAGTACTACAAAAAAGTGGAACAAAAGTAGTTTGTCTATCAATACGGCTTACATTGATTTGGCACCTTATCAAATTGCAATTCCACAAGCTGTGGATTGGAATCGGCCGTTTCAGTCGCTATCTGGTGAAGCGGTTTATCGGTATCAATTTGAACAAGGTTTACTGAAAGTTTACACAGCTTTTGATGCTTCTCGATTTGATTTGAATCAAGAAAATCTCAATTCTCAGGTGAAAGATAGAGTAGATTTGAACAATAATAATTTATACTTTAATGCGGTTTATAAAGGGTTTTTAGTTAACAATTGGCAACTTATTGCTGGAGCGAGTTATGGTTTGGGTCAAAATAAAATCGATCTAAATCAAGATGATATAAATAATGAAGAAGATGCGTTGCATTTAAAAATGAAAGTTTTTAGCAAATTGACCAATCGCTTTAAAGTGAGTTTTGGCGCTGATTATTTCTTGACGCAGTTTGATGAAAGTTATAGTCCGTTCCAACAAAGTCGTTTGACCATTAGCTATAATTCAGAAATTGGCGCGGTATATTCGGAGGTGGACTACTTTTTTAGTAAAAAACTGGCCTTTAATTTGGGAATTCGCGCTTCTAATAATGCAATGTTGGAGGTGTCAAGTGTTAGTCCTCGTGCTTCTGTGGCTTACAAAACGGGTAAATTCAATCAGTTTTCTTTTGCATATGGCAATTTTGAACAAGCACCACGACAGGATTATCTTAAATTTTCGAATCAATTTGGCACTGAAAAAACACAACATTTTATCCTGAATTTTACTTTCGCCAAGGAAGGAACCACTTTACGTGCCGAAGTTTATTATAAAAAGTATAAGGATTTAGTCAAGTATGATACGGAAACTCCAATCTTCAGCAGTGATTATAGTAATTCAGGTTTTGGATATGCAAAAGGTTTAGATGTTTTTTGGAGAGAAGATTCCAGGATTAAAAATCTAGAATATTGGATTTCTTATTCTTTTATAGATACGCAAAGAGATTATAGAAATTATTTGCAAGAGGCAACACCGAGCTTTGTAGCGAAACACACTGCTTCGGTGGTTACTAAATATTGGATTTCGACTTTGCGGTCGCAACTGGGCGTTACTTACAATTTTAATTCAGGACGTCCTTACGAAAATCCAAATACTGAAGGATTTCTAAATGAAAAAACTAAAAGTTTTAGCAATATAAATCTCGGTTGGGCTTATTTACTTTCGCCTCAAAAGATTTTATACTTTTCGATGTCAAATGTATTGGGAACTAAAAATGTTTTTGGTTACGAATATTCCAACACTGCAAATCAACAAGGTATGTTTCCGAGTCGTGCAATCATTCCTACGGCAAGTCGCTTTGTCTTTGTAGGTTTTTTCTGGACCATTAGTGCAGATAAAAAAACCAATCAATTGGACAATTTGTGAAATTACAATTGAGTAACCAAAATCTACACTTCAGTCATTCCGTTTTTTATTTTGTTCCAAAGCGACGCATATTTGTATCAGAATTAAAGACCTTTCAATCAGCTATTCACTAAAAATCAATATCATGAAAAAATTAATTTTAACTTTAGTAGTCGTATTTGCAGTTTTTTCTGCACAATCACAAAACCAGTACGAACAAGGAATGAATAAGGCATTTGCACTTTGGAAAGAAGGAAATCCAACGGAAGCTGTTGCGTTATTTGAACGTATCGCTTCTGCAGAAAAAAATAATTGGTTGCCTAATTATTATGTTGCTTTTGTAAATATAACAACTGCTTTTCAAGTAATGAACGATAATGAACAATTGACACCTCTTTTAAATAAAGCGCAAGAAACGTTGGATATGGAACTCATTAAAGACCCAAATAATGCTGAGTTATTGGTTTTGCAAGCATTGATTTATACGGCTTGGATTTCTTCTGATCCTATGAAAAACGGCATGAAACTTTCAGGAAAGGTGATGGAATTATATTCAAAAGCAGAGAAATTAGCACCCAATAATCCAAGAGTTGTTTTTGGAAAAGCAGAATTTGAAATAGGTGGAGCCCGCTACTTTAAGCAAGATACGTCTGCAATGTGTGGACAAATTGATAAAGCTATTGCTCTTTTTAGTACTTTTAAACCGGAGTCCGTTTTTCATCCCAATTGGGGATTGGACCGAGCGTTGGAAGCGCAGAAAAAATGTGCTAAAAAATAATTCAAAATGCAGAAATTCATTCAATATACTATTAAAAGTATTGTTACTGGCTTTATTGTCAGTATTGTCATCGCTTGCGTAATTATTGGAATCGAATATATGTTTGGAAGAACTCTTCTATTCAATAATTCATTCCTTACTGAAATAGCATACTATTGCTTATATGGAATAGTTTTGACGGCCATGAACGGTGCTTTTTTTGACTATATGAACAAGCGCGTGGACTGGAAGAAGTACGCTAGATTCCGATTAATATTGGGGGTTGTAGGTAGTATTTGTGTGACGATTGTAGGTATATTTTTGATACGATTGGTTATTAATATTACTATTGAAGGAAAATCGTTCGCAGAATTTTACGTGTCTGAAAAGTATACCTATTATGTTTTTTCAATACTGATTACATTAGTTGTTTCTCTTTTTTTTCACACTATTTATTTTTACAAAAAGTCGCAAGAAAAGAAAGTTACAGAACAAAAAATAATTGCAGGTACGGCATCTGCTCAATTTGAAAGTTTAAAAAATCAGATCGATCCGCACTTTTTGTTCAACAGCTTGAATGTGCTAAACTCTTTGATTGAAGAAAATCCAGAAAACGCTCAACGATTTACCACTTCACTTTCCAAGATTTATAGGTACGTTTTGGAACAGAAAGACAAAGAATTAATTTCGGTGGCAGAAGAGTTGGCTTTTGCAAAGACGTACATGAATTTATTGAAAATGCGTTTTGAAAACAGTCTCTTTTATGAATTGCCTGAAGAAGCACCTGATGTAAATGCTAAAGTAGTACCGCTTTCCTTACAATTGTTATTGGAAAATACAGTAAAACACAATGTGGTTAGTGAACAAAAACCACTTTATATTCGGATAAAAATTATTGATGCTACTTTAGTTATTGAAAATGATTTACAGAAAAAGGAAGTTTTGGGAGATCGAGTAGGAGTAGGTTTGCAAAATATTATCAATAGGTATGCGATATTAACGCACAGAAAAGTTCAGATTGAAGAAACAAAAAATCAATTTTCGGTCAGTCTGCCTATTTTAACTAAACAAATAACAACGATGGAACATACCAAAACTATTTCAGAAGATCGTTACTTAAAAGCACAAAAGAGAGTTGAAGATTTAAAAGGCTTTTATGGTAATCTGACTTCTTATATTTTGGTAAACAGTGGCTTGCTAATTTTGAATCTACTTACAACTCCGAAACAGCTTTGGTTCTATTATCCACTTTTAGGATGGGGAATTGGAGTTGCCATTCATGCCATGTCGGTTTTTAACTACATGCCTTTTCTCAACCGCGATTGGGAAGCAAAAAAAATTCAGGAATTGATGGATAAGGAAAAAACAAACCAATGGAAATAATGTTAAATAAATCAATCTCGACTTCTGAAATCCAATTTCAGAACGCAAAGGAGAAGGTTCGCAGTATTAAATCGTTTTACATCAATCTGAGTTTGTATTGTATTCTTATTCCTGTAATTATAGGAATTAATTTGCAGTATGTTCCAGAATACCATTGGTTTTGGTTTTCTATGATTGGTTGGGGAACAGGCGTTATATTTCATGGTTTGTCGGCATTTGACGTCAATCCATTTATGCAGAACAATTGGGAAAAAGGAAGCTCGAACAATTTATGAAAGAAGAATTGGAACGCGAAAAGCTAATTAACAATACTATAAAAAATAAAAAATGGAACGATTAAAAACACCAGATGAAATTCGTTTAGACCGAATTACTAAAAAAGTTCAGAAAATTAAAGGATTTTATAAGCACCTTGCTGCATATATTATAATAAATGTAGCACTTATCGCTATTCAATTTTTTAAGCTAGATAAAGGTGAAGTTTTTTTTGAGTTTTCTACGTTTTCTACTGCATTTTTTTGGGGAATCGGACTACTTTTTCATGCATTTAATGTATTTGGAAAAAACATGTTTTTCGGAGAAGATTGGGAGGAAAAGAAGATAAATGAGCTCATGAATCAAAACCAAAATCAAAATAGAAAGTGGGAATAATTAAACGCACTAATTTCAATCTATAAAGAGAAAAATATGCAAATTATTATTATTGAAGATGAAAAACCTGCTGCTCGATTGTTGCAGCGCAAAGTGGAACAGTTGGGATATCAGGTTAGTAAAATGCTACATTCCGTAGAAGAATCCATCCTTTGGTTTTCTGCAAATGCGCATCCGGATTTAATATTTCTGGATATTCAATTGTCTGATGGTTTGTCTTTTGAAATATTTGAAAAAGTAAAAGTTCAGAGTGCAATTATCTTTACTACGGCTTACGATGAATATGCGTTACGGGCTTTTAAGTTAAACAGTATTGACTATTTGCTTAAACCCATTGACGAAGAGGAACTTAAAACTGCTGTTGATAAATTCCAATTGCAACATGCTAAAAACGAATCACTTTCCTTAAATTTTGAGCAAATTAGGAGTATGTTCGCTCCAAAGGAAAAGATCTACAAATCCAGGTTTACGGTTAAAATAGGTTTGCAACTTAAAATCATCGACATCGAAGACATCGAATGTTTCTTTAGTGAAAATAAGGGAACGTACATCCACACGTTTGATAACCGGGATTATTTAATTGACACTCCGCTTGAGGTTTTGGAAGAGGAACTAAATTGCAAAAAATGGTTTAGAATTAGCAGAAAATTTATTGTGCCAATAACATGTGTGAAGGAAATTGTGGTGTACAGCAATTCGCGTCTCAAAATTATTTTACCAACCTATAAAGTAGAGGAAGTTATTGTGAGTCGCGAGAAAGTGAGTGACTTTAAAAACTGGATGGCATAAAAAAATCGATAACTGGGTGGTTATCGATTTTTAATTTGTGTTAGATTTGAAAAGTTAATCAACTAGTGATTTCAATTCTTTTTCAGTTTTACCTAATTTTTGTTGCAATTTTCCCCACATTTCTTGTTCTTTACCTTCTTCGTACATCAAATCATCGTCTGTTAAATCAGCATACGATTGTTTCAATTTACCTTTTAACTCTTCCCAAGAACCTTTAATTTCATTTGAATTCGGCATAATATTAGTTTTTAATTATTAGTTTAATTCTTTTTCTTTAACAAAGTTACAAGGTTAGGAGGTTTATAATGTTACAGTTTTCGCATCATAGATTACATTATTTTATAGCGCATAAAAAAAGCGCCTCCTTGCGGAAGCGCTTTTCATCAAACCTTATAGTTAATTAATCTACAATTTCGAATGATTGGTTATCACCGCTAACTGCTTTTCTAACGTTGATGGCTCTATTATCAGCACCCACGATGAACGCTACAAATTCCATGTTTGCTGCGTTTGCAACATTTGCAGGTACAGGAACAGAATACGTTTTAGTGTAAGTATTATCGTATACAGATTCAGATGCAGGAATCTCATCTCCTATTATGTTAGTATAAGTAGCTCTTAAAACATGATTGTGTTCAAAATTAGTAAGAGGATTTACACCACCGTAATAAGCAGTAGAGTTGGATTGATTGTATAACAATCCATTTTCTAAAGCATAAACTACTAATTTAGCTCCAGTAAAAGTTTTACCAAATTTAGTTTTTACAGTTAAGCTTACAGTTCCACCAGAAACCATAGCCGTCATTGCTAAACCTAATTTTGGTGCAGCTCCTTCAGTAAGTGCAATAACTTGACTTACGTTATTTGGTTCAGGGTAGCCCCATTCTGTCAAGCGGTTCAAACGAGCATCTGGATATCCTTGTAATCCAATTAAACTTTCCAAAGCACTAGCAGCTGAAAAGTGATAAGGATCTGCACCACCTGATCCTCTATGAATTGCAACAGGAACGGCATAAGTTGTTTGTGCCATAACCAAGTCAATTCCTTGAGAAACTCTTGGGCAATATTGGCACCAAGTTCCTGTATAATCTTCAATCAAAACTCTTTTTGTAAAGTTAATTGATGGAGTGTACACTACCGTTATTGCAGGGGATGTAAAGTTTTCAAAAGTAGCAACAGCTTCAAAACTTCCTGGAGTATTAGAAGTAAATACAGCACCATTAACTGGAGTTCCGTTTACTTTTACAACTGCAGTTGAAGTCACATTGATTCCTGTATTCGTTTTTACAGTAAATGCAGTCTCATCTCCAGTAGACTGTGCCAATGAATTTGCCGTTAAAATAATAGATGTTGGCGGCTCATCAATGAAGGTTACACTAACAGTTGCACTTTTTCCACTGTATTTTGCTTCAACTACAAATTGTCCAACAGCAGTGCTGGCAAATGTTGCGTTGGAAATAACGTTATTTCCAGCAGAAATAGTAGAAGTTGCAGTTACATCGGTACCTGCATCTGTAGTTACTACAAATGTAATTGGCTGACCTACAATTTGTGTAGCAGTGCTTGCCGTAATCGTAATTGAGGAAATGTTTGATCCTCCATCTCCATCGCTGTCAGATGAGGAACAGGAGTAAAGCCCCA
Organism: Flavobacterium tegetincola DSM 22377; assembly: GCF_000425485.1. GTDB lineage: Bacteria > Bacteroidota > Bacteroidia > Flavobacteriales > Flavobacteriaceae > Flavobacterium > Flavobacterium tegetincola. The sequence goes on from NZ_KE384383.1 coordinate 14,347, forward strand.
TGAATAATACACTAAGAAATAAAAATTTTAAAATTCTCATAATGATTTGGTAAAGTTTTGGTTAGTAATGTGGTTTTATTTATTGAATACAATATTAGGGGATTTTTCTTCAAAATCGCAAAATAATCGAATTATTTTTGTTTTATTTGCAACACTAAACAACTAAATTATGAAAAAAATAGCATTACTACTTCTATTTGTATCCACTGCCGCCTTGGCACAAAAGGAACTTCCCAACCTCAATTTAAAGTCGCTAGACAATAAATCGGTGAATATTAAATCAGATTTTAACGAGAAAGATAAAGTGTACGTGTACGTATTTTGGGCCACCTGGTGTGCACCTTGCATTCAAGAGTTGGACGCAATTAACGACGTATATCCAGATTGGCAAGAAGAATTAAATATGGAAGTTATTGCAGTCTCTATTGATGATGCAAGAACAGGAAAGCGTGTAAAACCATTAGTAAACGGTAGATCTTGGGAATACAATGTTTTACTAGATACCAATCAGGATCTAAAAAGAAGTTTATCCATTGCAAATCCACCCTACACGATTGTTGTAAAAAATGGAGCAATTGTTTTTGAACAAGCAGGTCATGCACCAGGAAGCGAACACGACTTTTTTAAAAAATTAAAATCTTTATAAGCTATTCATGAAGAAAAAATTAGCATTAGGTATATTACTTTTATCAGCAATAACGGTAGTAGCCCAGCAAGAAAACGATTCAATACGTAAAACAAAATTTAAATTCAACGGAGGTTTAGAATCTAACGCCCAATGGTATTTAAATGATGTAGAACGCAAAATTGACCAACCAGAAAGTCCACTTCGGTCCAACAACTATTTATTTTTAAAAGCCAATTATGGAAATTTCACCGTTGGAACTCAGGTAGAATCGTACTATAAAGAGGCACTTTTAAATTACAATCCCGCATTTGAGGGCACTGATTTTTCGCTATATTGGGCAAATTACCGCTCTAAAATATTAGATATTACCGCTGGATATTTCTACGAGCAGTTTGGAAGCGGAATGCTTCTTCGTGCTTGGGAAGATCGCGCACTGGGAATAAACACGGCACTTCGCGGAGGTCGAATTAATTTTAAACCCACTGATGGCGTATCTATTACAGCACTTTACGGCAGACAAAAATCAGGTTTTCACGTTTCTGATGCAGATGTTTTTGGTGCCAATGCCGACTTAGATCTTGCTACGCTTTTTAAGCAAGATAGTTTTGGATTAACAGCAGGTTTCAGTTATATATTGAAAAATGCAGAAATTGACGAATCAGTTGTAGATCCTAAATTTGATAAGGAAACACCCGCTTATTCGGGTAGAGTCGGATTTTCAAAAGGAGGATTTTACGCTGCAACTGAGTACAATTATAAAGGTGAAGAGCCCATTTATCAACCAACTACAGGACTAGATTACGATTTTATAAAACCAGGAAATGCGCTTCTTGTTAACTTGGGTTATTCGCAAAAAGGATTGGGAATTGATGCTACATTAAGACGTATGGAAAACATGTCTTTTTTAAGTGATAGAGAACCATTTGTATATCAAAGTAATGGCGATCAATTGGCTACAAACAGTTTGGATTATAACGATAGAGTGTTGAGTTTTACGCCTGCTTTGACCAAACAGCATCATTCTAACTTGGCAAATATTTACGTTTATCAAGCTCAAAACAGAGTGAACATTGATGTAACAACCAATATTAATAAAACAGGAGAAATCGGAGGTCAGTTTGATGTTTTTTACAATTTTAAAAAGGGAAGTCCTTTAGGTGGAAAATATGGAACTAAAGTAGCACTTAACGTTTCTAATTGGTTCAACCTTGACGCTGATTTTGAGTTCGAAGATGAAAATGGCGCTTATAAACCCGATTATGATGCGAAATTTTTAGGTGGTGGTGAGAAATATTTTTCAGATTATAACATCGAAGTTTCAAAGAAATTTTCTAAAAATTTTAGAGGAAACTTTATGTTTATCAATCAATATTACAATGACAGGTTGATCAAGGGTAGCTTTATAGAAAATGTTGTTAAAACCAATATTCTCTTTGCTGAAGGAATTTATACGTTCTCAGGTTCTCGATCACTTACAGTTGGTGCAGAACATATGTGGGCGGATAACGACAGAAAAAATTGGGCTTCACTTTTAGTAGAATACAATCATAACATGAACTGGTCTGTATTTGTTATGGACATGTACAACTACGGTTTTGAAGAAGAAGGAAATCTTATTGATGACGCGTATGACTTGTTTAAAATTCATTTTTATAATGCGGGAATAACCTACAGAAAAAACAGCTCTCGATTCTCTCTTGGATATGGACGTCAAAGAGGTGGCTTAGTTTGTGCAGGAGGCGTTTGCCGCTTTGTACCGCCAAGTACGGGATTGTCTTTTACCATTTCTACATCGTTTTAAAGCAATTCGAATTATAAAAAAAAAAGCAGTTAACTTTAAAGGTTAACTGCTTTTTTTTTTAGACTGTAAAATTTACTTGCTCAGTCGATGCAATGTAAAAGTCATTGAAGCTAATAGTAAAAAAGCCATTATTTGGTGTACTAATCCCAACCATAATGGAACTTGGAGCAGCAATGTAAAGACACCTAATGTAAACTGTATGAAAACGAAAAGCAGTAAAATATTTAAGCCTCTTTTTTGACTTGTAACTAATACAAATTTCCGGGATTTATAATATAAAAATAAGATGAGTCCTACTACAATATAGGCTACATTTCGATGCACAAATTGGACGCCACTTTTTCCTTCCACCAAATTTAAAAACAGAGTTGGCTGCTCAATTAAAACCGTTTCATGCATATATTGTTCTTCGCTCATCAATGGCCAATGGTTGTGAATCAAACCCGCATTTAAACCTGCCACAAACCCGCCATAAATAATTTGAAAAATCAAAAAAACTAACGCCACTCGAGCTGTATTTCTCAAAGGAATAAAAACCGTTTGTCGATTTGGATACATTAAATCAAGTGCGACCCACAATGTATACGCAAAGGTAATGAAGGCAAAGGTCAAGTGTAAAGCCAATCTAAAATGACTTACATCCGGATTGTCAATTAGTCCGCTTTTTACCATAAACCAACCCAAGAATCCTTGGAAGCCGCCCATAAATAACAGAACGACGCACTTTTTTATGGTAGACGCATCTAGTCTTTTCTTGATCAAAAAGTATACAAAAGGGACGATGAAAACCAATCCAATAATTCTACCTATAAAGCGGTGAAACCATTCCCAAAAATAAATAAATTCGTAATCGGCAAGTGTAAAATCATTGTGGATGTTGATTTTTTGGTACTCGGGAAATTTCTTGTATTCGTCAAAAGCTTGTTGCCATTTTTCTGCTGTAAGTGGTGGAAATGTATCCGTGACTAAATGCCAATCGGTCATTGAAAGTCCCGAATTGGTGAGTCGGGTAATACCTCCAACTACAACCATTATAAACAATAAAACACAACCGGAGAGGAGCCAAATAATGACTGATTTATCTTTTTTCATTTCTATGTAATTGGAAAGTTGGTTCAGATTTTTCCCTTACCACACCTTCTGTAAATCTCAATTAAATGCAAAATTACTGCTTTTCTAAAACGGGTTGAACGAAACATTCGTTAATCTTTCTTTAAACCCATTTTTAAAGCTTTTTTAATTACAAATTCCAGAGCAGCTTCATACTCGTTAGCAATTGTTCCTTCTAAGATCGCTTCTTTTACCGCTTCTTTTAAAGTGCCAATTTCCCGACCGGGCTGCAAATTAAACAGTTCCATAATTTGTTCACCGGAAATAGGAGGTTGAAAATTCCGAACTTTATCGCGTTCTTCCACTTCCACAATTTTCTTCCGAACGATATTAAAATTGTTGTGGTACTTTTTAAATTTAGAAGGATTTTTGGTTGTTATATCTGCTTCGCATAAAACCATCAAATCATCCACTTCTTCACCAGCATCAAAAACCAAACGTCGTACGGCAGAATCAGTTACTTCGTCTTGCGACAAAACAATAGGTCGCGAACTCATGATGACCATTTTTTGTACAAATTTCATCTTTTGGTTCAAAGGCATGTGCAATCGTTCAAATATTTTTTTGACCATTTTTCCGCCCAGAAATTCGTGTCCGTGAAATGTCCAACCTTGTCTTTTATTAAATTTTTTGGTAGGTGCTTTTCCAATATCATGCAATAACGCTGCCCAACGAAGCCAGACATCATCTGTGTTGGGACAAATGTTATCTACAACTTCCAACGTGTGGTAAAAATTATTTTTATGGGTATGTCCCTCTATTTCCTCCACTTGATTTAAGGCAGTCAATTCGGGTAAAATAGCGTCAAGTAATCCTGATTTGTACAATAATAGAAAACCTGTGGAAGGTTGGTCTGTCATTAAAATTTTATTCAATTCCTCTACAATACGTTCGCCAGAAATAATCGAAATTCGATCTTTGTTTTTTGTAATGGAATCAAAGGATGTCGACTCAATTTCAAAGTTCAATTGAGCTGCAAATCGAATACCTCGCATCATGCGTAACGGATCATCAGAATAAGTAATGTCTGGGTCAAGAGGCGTTTTAATAATTCTCTTTTCCAAATCGTTCAAGCCGTTGAAAGGATCTACTAATGTTCCAAAACTTTCTTTGTTTAATGACAAAGCCAGCGCATTTATCGTAAAATCTCTTCTGTTTTGATCGTCTTCCAAAGTGCCATTTTCTACCAGAGGTTTTCTGCTGTCAAAATTATAAGACTCTTTTCGGGCGCCAACAAATTCAATATCAGTATCTTCAAATCGAAGCATTGCTGTTCCATAATTCTTAAAAACTTGGACTTTTGGTTTTCGGGGCAACAATTCAGAAACTTTTAACGCCAGTTCAATGCCGCTTCCTACAGCTACAATATCGATGTCTTTTTTAGCACTGCGGTTTAAAAGTAAGTCACGTACAAAACCACCAATTACATAGCTGTCCACTTCAAGTTCTTCAGAGGCTTTTGTAATAATTTCAAATATGGGATTTTTTAATGCTTGAGAATAGTTCATTGTTTGTTTAAAGTTTAAGCAATTCCGTTATTGCTTGTTTCGCTTCTTCAGTCAGTTTGTCTTCGGATAACTTTCTTTTGAGTTCTGTTTTGGATAAATTTTTAAATTGTCTTCTAAAGAAGTTTACTTTTCTTGTGTTTACGTTTTCTATTTCCTTTTCGTTTTCATCAAAAAAATTTTCTTTTAAGTCTAAAATTTGACTCCGTCTTTTATAAAATAAGACGACTAATAAAATAAAATTTGTTATACTAATTACGCCCAAATTCAAGCCGAAAGCAAGACTGAACTTAATTAAATTAAAGGTAGCACAAAGTAAAATTACGATTAAACTTGCTAAACTAAATTCGGGATATTTTTTAGTAGTAATTGTAACTAATAATAAACTTAATATTCCAAAAATAAAAAATAAATCAAATTTATAATTAAGGTATAATGAGAGAATTACACTTGACCAAAGTATAAAAATTATCACTATTTCTATGGTAAATTTATTCATTACGCTTTCTTTTGCTATGTGTTGCAAACGTATAAATGCAAACAATTATCGTTTTCACTTAAATAGTACTATTCGTTAACTATGAAAAACATAATAATTTGTGAATTTGCGACGAAAAATTATTTCCGAATGATTTTCACCTGTGAATCGTTTGTCAATTTTATAATTGAAGATGGATTTCCAGCGCTTTTTTCGTGGTGCAAATTTACAACATAGTCCACGCCTTTTATAATTTCAGGACTGATTTCTTTAAAACATTTTGGCGTCGGTTGGCCCGAAATATTTGCTGAGGTAGAAACCAGTGGTTTTTTCATGCGTTCTAATAATTTGAAACAAAAAGGCTCTTTAACCATTCTAATTCCTAAGCTATTATCAGCTGCAATCAAGTTTGGTGCTACATTTTTTGGATTATCTAAAATTATAGTTGTGGGTTTATCCGCACATTCAACAATGTCCCACGCCACTTCTGGCACTTCTTTAAAAACGTGATGAACCATACGATCGCCACTCATAAGTACAATCATACTCTGCGTTTCTGCTCGTTTTTTCAAGGCGTATATTTTAGCTACTGCTTCCGCATTTGTCGCGTCACAACCAATTCCCCAAACCGTATCGGTAGGATAAAGTATAATTCCACCATTACTTATAACTTCAAATGCGTTGTGTACTTCTTGATTAATTTGCTCCATGCCGTGTTTTTTTGTAAAGGTATTTAAAATCAGAATAAGGAGTAATAGTAGGTGGAATAAAAATCAGTTAAATGCATAAATATTTCTTTATTAGTACAGGAAATTTATCTTTGTCAAAAAAATAAAGATGAGATTGATTCAGTTTACTGCAGCAGATGGATGGAGAGGTCATGAACAGAAGATTATTTATTTATATGAGGCTTTTCAAGAATTTGGACTTGTAGAAGACCAATGGATTATATGCAGGAATGATTCTGAAATCTTTAAAGTAGCGACAGAGAAGAAGTTGCAGGTTTTAGGTTATGACTTTAAATCAGAATATGATACGTCATTTGCAAAAAAACTAAAAAATATTTCACACAGTTTAAATGCGGATGTTTTATTTATGCACAGCAGTAAAGCGCACACGCTAGGTGTTCTTTCCTCTCTTCTTTATGGAATGAAAACTAAAATGGTTTTATGCAGAACTATGATTGAACGTGTAGATACCAACTTTTTTAGAAAATGGAAATACAATTACAAGGGAATACAAAAAATCATTTGCGTGTCTCAACCAGTAGTTGATATTTTGAAATTCGCCGTAAAAGATGCATCTAGAATGTCCATTGTGGGAAGTGTAACTGATATCCGAAAATTTGAAAATAGCAGTAAAAAAGGATATATTCATGAGAAATACGCCATTCCTCACGACTATAAAATTGTTGGAAACATTGCCGCTTTTACTCCGATGAAGGATTTGGTGACTTGGGTCAATACAGTAGAAGAACTTGTAAAAAGAAAGGTAAAAGCTAAATATGTTTTAATTGGAGAAGGTCCTTTGGAAGCAGAAATTAAAGAATTAGTTAAAGTAAAAGGTTTAGAAAATGACATCATTTTTGCAGGATTTGTAAAAAATGTTCCAGAATATTTACCTGAATTTGACGTGCTGCTATTTACCTCAATAAATGAACCTACTGGAGGAGTAATCTTAGAAAGTTATGCGTGTCATGTTCCTGTAGTGGGTACCGATGCTGGAGGAATTCCCACTGTAATTATGGACAAGGTAACAGGATTATTAGCACGTAAGCAAGATGCAGTTGATTTTGCTGACAAGGTACTTTTTATCTTAGAAAATCAAGAAGAAAGAGATAATATGGTGGCGAATGGTTACAAATTTTTACTTGAAACTGGAACTAAAGAAGTTATTGCAAGAAAAATGATGATTGAATTAGAAGCTGTTTTGTAAGAATTATTTCACTTTATAAACACCGATACTTTTCTTGATCACCTTACTCATTAAGGTAAGTTTGACGTGCATAAAGTTCCTAAAACTTTTGAATTGCCATTCTTTAAATGGAATTATTTTATTTGTAATTACAGCGTTTATAGCGTCAGAAACTATAAACGTTCTGCTTATTTCATTCCAATCCACTTTTCCATAACCATCAAATTCGTTGACTTTATTTTTCTCGTGAATAATGGACATCCACAATCTTCTGTCTGAAATTTGCTGGATGTTCGTTTCTTTTTTCCAAGCGGTATGGTCATTGGACCAAACGGTTTTAGGATTCACATTTCGTTCAATTAAACTGATAAACGGATTGAAAACGTGCTCTTTTTTGCCCAAAATAAATTGCGGCTCAATTTGCAGCGTAAATCCTTTTATGATATCAATGGCTTGATATTCTTGTTTGTTGAATGATTTTTGAATTGCATCAATATAGTCCACATGGACACAATCGTCGTTATCAATTCGGGTAGTAATTAAGTACGGTTTTGTGGCGTGTTCTGAAACATGTTCCTTTATTGACGGTTGAAAAGCACCCATTCCATCAATGAAAAATAATTTTATAAATGGATAATTGGCAGTCAGCTTTTCTAAACGAGTTTTGAATTTTGGTGTTGTAGTTTCATCTAGATACAGAAGCCAAGAAAAATTTTTATTTTTTTGTGCAATAACAGATGGAAAGCAGAAATTTTCAAACAATTCCAACCGGTCTTCCATCCATTCATCCGTAAGAAGAGAGCCCTTATTCTTGGTAAAATCCCATTGTGGATTTCTCAAATTAAAACGGGTAATTAAAAAGTGGTCAAACATTTGAAAGTTAAATTTAATAAATTACTGGTTTTCCTTGTACAGTCGTTCAAGTTCTTTATATCGGGCAGTAACGCTCAAAGCGTTTAAGTAGCAAATTACAATTCCTTTTCTACCGTCTAAAATGCCAAGTCGAATCAAATATTGGTAGAGGAAATTATAAATAGAATGTCCATAATAATGAAACACAGTAGGTTTAAAGCCACTTTGGTATTTTTCTCTGGCTTTCAATTTGCCGTATGTGATCATCTTTTTCTTGTACGATTCATAATCAGCATAGGAGTAGTGAATCAGGCGATGTTTGAAATAAGTGATTTTGCCATCCACGTCTAGTTTTTCATGGACCAGACGTTTGTGAGTATATCTGCACTTGTCCTTCTTGAATAACCTAAAAATTCGGTCGGTCTGCCAGCCGCTGAACCGCAAAACTTTCTTTTTAAAGTAAAATTTTCGGTAAAACAGATAAGCGCTAATTTCTTGATTTTGCGAAACGGTTTCAATTATTTCTGCTTTTAGTGCAGGAGTCAAACGTTCGTCGGCATCAATAAATAAAATCCAATTATTTTTGGCTTGATCAATTGCAAAATTTCGCTGCGACGTATAATTCTCAAATTTATTGACTACAAATCGGACATTTGAAAACGATTCGCAAATTGATTTTGTCTGATCCGTACTCATGGAATCAATAACGATTACCTCATCAGCAAACTCTAAGTCGCTCAGTAACTCGTACATATGCGCTTCCTCGTTCAAGGTGATGATTAAAACCGATATTTTTTCGTGTGGTTGCAATTCCATTAAGTAGGATATATTCAACAAATATAAATTATTTACTATTTTTGCAATGGAATAATTGAAAAAAAAACATGAAAATTTCTGTAATAGTAAGTACGTACAATGCCGAAAAGTGGTTGGAGAAGGTTTTGATTGGATACAGTTGTCAAACATATAGTGATTTTGAAGTCATTATTGCAGACGATGGTTCTCGTGAAACTACCAAAGAATTGATTGATAAATATGCAGCAAATTATCCCGTTCCTTTAAGACATTTGTGGCACGAAGATCAAGGATACCGTAGACAAGAACTACTGAACATCGCCATTGTTGAAGCTAAAAACGAATACATTTTGATGACCGATGGTGATTGTATTCCCCGAAAAGATTTTGTAGAAGTTCATGCAAAAAATGCACAACGAGGACGTTTTTTATCTGGAGGTTATTGCAAACTTAGCATGAAAGTAAGCGAAGAAATTACTAAGGATGATATTCTTGCCGAAAATTGTTTTGACGTAAAATGGCTTAAAAGCAAAGATAAATTGGGCTTTTCGCAAACACTTAAACTTTCTAGTGATGGCGTTTTAGGAACTATTTTAGACACAGTAACGCCAACTAATCCTTCGTTTAACAACTGTAATTCGTCTGGTTTTAGAGACGATATGATTGCAATAAACGGTTATGATGAACGAATGAAATATGGTGGTCCAGATCGTGAATTTGGCGAACGCTTGGAAAACAACGGAATTAAAGGAATGCAAATTAGACACAAAGCCATTTGCCTTCATTTAGATCACGCACGCGGTTATAAAACACCAGAATCATTAGCTGCAAATTTGGCTATTCGTTCAGATGTGAAAAAGCAAAACAGCGTTTGGACACCGTACGGAATTGTGAAAGAGGAAAAGAAAGCTTAATTTTTTAAATAGTTTTCTAACGAGGGAGTGATTAAGTCAGGCGTGAAACTTTGATACAAAGTCATCGCTTCTTTTTTCATTTCCTTTGGTGATTTTGAACCGTATAATTCAGGTTTGAAATCTTTTAAATGCACCGACACATTTCTAGTTCCGTCCTCAAAGGAGTTCCAAGCTTCTTTTTTAATCCAGGTTGAAAAAATGGTAAAAGTAGGAATATTTAGTGCTTTTGCCATATTTACCGCGCCACCTTCGTTTCCAATTAAAGCGTGGCAGTGGTGCGTGATGGATAGAAATTCTCGAATACTTCCCGGAACAACATCTATTTTAATGTGGTTTTGTGTTTCTTTTTGACACAAGTCAAATATAGCTTTTGCCTCTTCAATTTGAGAGGGCATGTAATTAAATAAAAGCGTTGCATTTGTTTTTTGAACAATATTGTCAAGCACTTTTGCCATATATTCCAGCGGATAGGTCTTTGATTTGCCACTTCCAAGGACGCCAATCATGAAAACTTTTTTAGAAAAATCGATGTGGTGTTTTAATAAAATACTTCTACCGATTTCTATTTCATTTTCCGTCAAAAAAATCTTTGGTCTGAAATCAAAATCAGTTTGATCTGAAACAGCTTTGACCAAATTGATGCGGTTTTCCAAAGCGGTTCCTGCATTTGTTAAAGGTGTTGGGATTTCCTTAATTGTTTTGGTATACAGAAAATTAGAATACGACTTATGAAATCCAATCTTAGTTTTTGCATCAGAAAAAGCAACCACTAGATTACTTTCCAATTTACCATACGCGTCAAAAACCATATCGTAGCGTGACTTTCGTATGGAAATCAGAAATTTTAAAAATGCTTTTTTGCTTTCTCGATATTCGTCTTTAAATAAGATGAGGTGGTCAATATTGGGATTGTTTTCTACAACAGGCTTTGTAAAAGGATAAATTAAATAATCAATTTCCGATTCGGGATACAGCGTTTTCAAGTTGTTGCAAATAACGCTACTTGCCAAAACGTCGCCTATCATTTTCTGTTGAATAACCAATATTTTCATAGGTCAAAACTACTTAATTGAAATGAGTTATACTATACTTGGATTTGATTATTTAAGGCAATTTATTTTATTTTTTAAAATTAATAGTAAATATTGTATCGAGTTTTCAACAGATCTTGGCTAAGATTCAGTACGTGTGTCAGCATAAATCGTTGTGTCAAAATTCACAAAAATGGCATCTGTTGGTGAACGTCTTATTTTGAATAAGCGCCAGAAGAATATGTTAATTCGTAACTGTGGGTGTAAATTTCAAATACAATTCCGAAGGGATCTTCTACATAGCACATTTTAAAGGGTTTGTCGTTTGGATAATAAGCTCTGATGGGCATTCTTTGCTTTCCGCCATAGTGCACAATAGTTGCTATCAGTTCTTCAATATTGGGATCCTGTACGGAAAAGTGAAAAAGTCCGGTGTTAAAAGGATTAAATTCTGGTGCTTCTTTAACGCCATTAGGAAAGCTGAACAATTCAATTCCAATACCATCTGACGTTGCTAAATGAGCAATTTCAAATTCTGTCCAGTCCGTTCCAAAAACGTCAATGCACATTTGTCCAATGGCAGTTTCCGTTTCTTTTTTGACTGTGGAAGGTTCCATAATTACATACCATCCCATTACTTCTGAGTAAAATTTGACCGCTTCATTTATATTTGGAACGGTTAACCCAATGTGCGAAAAGGATTTTGGATAATTTTTATTTGTTTTCATAATTTTTATTTTGGATTACAAATTTAGATTATATTTGTCTTAATAGCAATAACTTACCATTTGGTACTATACATACTAAAAGGGGTAAAATAATGATTATCAATACTATATTTTTTAAATTTTGGAAAAAGAAAACATTTGCCCATTGAATTATACGATGAATTTGATCGGGACAAAATGGAAACCGTTGATACTATTTCACTTATTGGAAGGCGAGTTGCGATCTGGCGTTTTACAGAGCAAAATTTTAGCAATTTCAAATAAAATGTTTACGCAGACGGTAAGAGAATTAGAGAAAGATGGACTTATTCTTAGAAAAGTCTATCCAGTGGTTCCTCCCAAAGTAGAATATAAATTAAGTACAAAGGGTAAATCCTTAGAACCTATTTTGAGAAGTTTAGACGATTGGGGTTTAAACAACATGTAGAAATAAATTGAACTAAAGATCTAGTTTTTTTTAAAAGACGAATGATTACAACTTTTTACATTGTAATTGCAAAGCAAAAAATAGAGTGGCGCTCTTACTATTTTTGATTTTAATTAATGAATTTCTGGGATTTAGTTAGTAGTAAAAGTTAAATAAATTGCGATTTGAAACCTGAATAAAATGCAATCTTTTCATGCACTGTTTTTTACATTAACTTTTTATTGAAGAAGTTCTAGTCGCTATAAATTGTAGCCTTATTTATGAAGCTCAAAGCCCAAAAGATAAAAAGAAGCCTTAAGCCGTTAAGTCAGCCCCGATAGAAGAGAAAATCCTTATGTCCCGGGGTTCGGGACATAAGGATTGCAACGGATAGCGGGAATAGGGTTTAATAGAAGCACTAATGACGTGCTCCAAAAAAATCTTAAACTGCTACGTCATATTCTCTCAAAGCGTCGTTTAGACTTGTTTTTAAATCGGTAGAAGGTTTGCGTTTTCCGATGATCAATGCACAAGGCACTTGGTAGGAACCTGCAGCAAATGTTTTGGTATAGCTTCCAGGAATTACCACTGAACGAGCGGGAACAATTCCTTTCATTTCAATAGGAGTTTCGCCGGTTACATCAATTATTTTTGTAGAAGCGGTAAGACAAACATTAGCACCTAAAACGGCTTCTTTTTCTACACGTACACCTTCTACAACAATACATCTGGATCCGATGAAAGCACCGTCCTCAATAATTACGGGTGCGGCTTGAAGTGGTTCTAAAACGCCTCCAATTCCAACACCGCCTGATAAATGTACGTTTTTGCCAATTTGAGCACAACTTCCAACGGTTGCCCAAGTATCTACCATGGTTCCTTCGTCTACGTAAGCACCGATGTTTACGTAACTTGGCATTAAAATTACACCTTTAGAAATGTAAGCTCCGTGTCTTGCCACAGCATTGGGTACCACTCGAATTCCTTTTTCAGCGTATCCTCTTTTCAATGGAATTTTATCGTGGTATTCAAAAATTCCTGCTTCTAAAGTTTCCATTTTTTGAATAGGGAAGTATAAAACAACTGCTTTTTTAATCCACTCATTTACTTGCCAACCGTTTTCTGTAGGTTCTGCTACACGTAACTTTCCTTGGTCTAGTAAATTAACAACTTCACGGATTGCCGTAGTAGTTTCAGATTGTTGCAACAATTCGCGGTTTTCCCACGCTTGTTCTATAATGGACTGTAAGATTTTCATGTTTTTAAATTTTACTACAAATATAAGGTTTTGAAGAGTTCAGGAAAATATTTTATTGGGTTTATGAAAAAGGCAAATACACTAATATAAATTTTTTAATTTTTTTTTCTTTTGCGTAAGATAAATTCTATCTTTAGTGCGCTAACGATTCAATAGTAAAAGCGCAAAATGAATAAATTGACTAAGATATTTAACCTCCACGATGGAGAGGACGACAGAGAGAAGACGCTGGAAATTATCAAGAAAAACATTGATTTTACAGGTGCAAACTTATGGATTCTGGCCTGTGCTATTATTGTAGCTTCGGTGGGCCTGAACGTCAATTCTACAGCCGTAGTAATTGGGGCGATGTTAATTTCGCCATTAATGGGGCCTATTGTTGGAGCAGGTTTCGCATTAGGCGTTTACGATTTCAATTTGTTAAAAAAGTCCTTGCGCAACTTGGCTTTATCCACCATTATTGGATTGGTGTTTTCTACTTTGTATTTTTATATCAGTCCTTTTAAAGATGTGCAGTCGGAAATCTTGGCACGAACCACGCCTAATATTTACGACATTTTAATTGCCTTTTTTGGAGGAATTGTAGGTGTTATTGCGGTAACACGTGTTGAAAAAGGTAATCCAATTCCCGGAGTGGCCATTGCTACAGCTTTAATGCCGCCACTTTGTACCGCGGGTTTTGGATTAGCCACTGCCAATTGGAGTTACTTTTTAGGAGCCATCTACCTTTATTGCATTAACTGCGTATTTATAGGAATTGCAACGTTCTTAATTATTAAATATTTAAAATACGCTCCTAAAAAACAGGTCGATGAAAAACAGCAAAAGCAAGTGCGTTACATCATCACGGGTTTGATACTGGTAATGCTGGTTCCTAGTGCTTATTTGGCTTACAATTTATACATCGAACAACAACTTAAGAAAAATATCGAACTGTTTATTCAAAATGAATTTGTTGAAAACGGCCATACTATTGTCTATAAAAGAACCGATTTGAACAAACAAAACCGGGAAATAGAATTGGGATTTTTAACGAAACGCTTTGATAAAAAGGAAATTGATCTTTACAATAAGAAACTAAACAAGTACCATATTTCAGATACTAAGTTGGTCATTTTACAAGACAGTACGGATCGTTTACTGACGATGAAAGGTGATATTTTAAATGAAATTAGAGGCAGTCAGAAGGTAGACGACCGTGATATTAAAATTGCGAAGTTGGAAAATGAAATGGCGCTTAATCGTTTTGACGATGTCAATATCTATAGCGAATCTAAGATTTTGTTTCCAACAATTGCTAAATTTTCAATTGCCAACCATACTGTTTTAATGGAAAAAGACAGCACCTTTAAAGAAACGGTTGTCATCATTTCCAGCGAAAATCCACTATCTGAAGAAGAGAAAACCAAATTTGAATTGTGGTTGAAAACCAAATTAAAACTGAAACGCATTCAAGTGTTGCAGGATATTCAGCCTAAAATTGTACCAACAAAAAAACTCAAGTAATGCACTTGAGTTTTTAGTTTTTTTATTTAGAAACGCTTATTTGTATACTCGAGTTACTTTATCAATTCCGTCAATCTTCTTAATATTGTCGCTTAGTTTCTTTAAAATGGTAATGTTCTGCACAATAACCACAACTTGACCTTTAAAAATACCCGCTTCCGAACTTAAGGAAATGCTTTGAATATTGACGTGCATGTTGCTGGAAATAACTTTGGTTAATTCATTTGTCAATCCCAAACTGTCCATTCCTGTGATGTCCAACATCGCCTTAAATTCTTGTTGAGACGAGTCAATCCATTTGGCTTGAATAATGCGATACGCATAATTGGATTGCATGCTAATGGCATTGGGACAATCTTTTTTGTGCACTTTGATACCTTCATTTATAGTGATAAAGCCAAAAACATTGTCACCCGGAATGGGATTGCAACAAGCAGAAAGTTTATAATCCAACTTGTCCTGCTCTTTCCCGAAAACCAGCATGTCGTAATTACTACTGATTTCATCTTTATGAATGTGTTCAGGCGATGCGGTTGGAGCACGTTTTATTTTATTCTTGAAGAAATTCATAAAGGAATTACTTTTCAGCGAAGCAAATTCCTTCAATTGTGCATTGTCAATAGAGCCAATTCCCGCCCTGAAAAATAAGTCTAAACTGGTTTTTAGTTTAAAAAAACTAACCATTTCGTTGACAGTCGTTTCATTGAAAGCAATTTTCAAATGACGCAATTTCCGGGTCAATAATTCCTTTCCTTCTTCTGCAACTTTCTTTGTATCCTCGTTAAGAACATTTTTAATTTTGGTTTTGGCACGAGAAGTAGTCACATAATCCAACCAGTGCGAAGTTGGTTTTTGATTGGAAGATGTAATAATTTCTACCTGATCACCGCTTTTCAATTCGTAATTCAGCGGTACCAATTTTCCGTTTACTCGTGTCCCACGTGTGGTAATTCCGATCGCTGAGTGAATGCTAAAAGCAAAATCCAATGATGTAGCACCTTTGGGAAGCGATTTGATTTCACCTTTTGGTGTAAAGACAAAGATTTCTTTGGAATACAAATTCATTTTAAAATCTTCAACAAAATCAACCGCGTTGGATTCCTGATTTTCTAACGCTTCTTTTAAAAGATTCAGCCAAACGTCCAATCCGCTTTCTTCGGTAGCACCTTGCTTATACTTATAATGTGCAGCATAACCTTTTTCGGCAATTTCATCCATTCGTTCACTTCGAACTTGTACTTCTACCCAACGTCCTTTTGGTCCCATAACGGTAATGTGCAACGCTTCATAACCCGTAGATTTTGGCGAAGAAATCCAGTCCCGTAACCTACTCGGACTCGGACGGTAGTGATCCGTAACAATTGAATAAATTTTCCATGCCACAAATTTCTCTTGACTCGGGTCGCATTTGTATACAATTCGAAGCGCAAATTTGTCGTACACTTCATCGTAGCTTACGTTTTGCGCTTTCATTTTTCGCCGAATCGAGTAAATCGATTTTGGGCGGCCTTTAATGACGCAATCAATTTCTTCGGATTCTAATGATTCCCGAATAACCTCAGAAATGGTCTTGATGTACTCATCTTGTTCCTCTTTTGTTTCCTTGATTTTGCTTACTATATCATTGTAAACTTCCGGTTCCGTATATTTTAAACCTAAATCCTCTAATTTCGTTTTAATGTTGTAAAGTCCCAAACGGTGGGCAAGTGGTGCATAAATATATAAGGTTTCAGAAGCAATTTTCATTTGCTTATAATCCGCCATAGATTCCATCGTTTGCATATTATGCAATCGGTCTGCCAGTTTTATCAAAATTACCCGAACATCGTCATTTAGCGTCAACAGCATTTTCCTAAAATTTTCCGCTTGAAGCGAAATATTCATGTCTTTTTGCACTTGAGAGATTTTGGTCAAACCTTCTACAAGTTGCGCAATTTTACTGTTGAATTTTTTCTCGATATCTTCCACAGTGATGTCCGTATCTTCCACTACATCATGCATCAGAGCTGCTGCAATGGAACTCGGACCCAAGCCAATTTCAGACGCAACAATTTTGGCCACGGCAATGGGATGAAAAATATAAGCTTCACCCGATTTTCTCCGCACGTCCTTGTGAGCTTCCACCGCTAAATCAAAAGCATCTCGGATTAATTTCTTGTCAACATCCGTCAGTGTTTGGTAACTAATACGCAATAATTCCTTGTACTCTTTTGCAATTGCTTTGTTCTCTAATTCAATCTCAACTTCTGTCATAAACCGTTTTCTAGTTTAGTTAAAATTAGAATTAAATATTGGATTGTGCAAACAAATACACCTTTTATACAGAATGCAAAAAAGGTCTATTGAATGCAAAATAAAGTACCAATCTGAAATTTTTTTAAAATAATTATTTTTTGGGCGTTCCCTTTTCTGGTCAAAAAAGACGTATTAAAATCAACTGTTTTCAAGACCAGAAAAGGTCGCGTCTTCCGCTGTATCTTTTGTTGAGTCGCGTCCATAAAAATGACGCAACTCTTCAAAAGGATGCCGCTGCAACCGCTAACGCAAACCCGTTGTTAATTGATGCAATTCATTTTTTTCATAACATCTTATTATTTCATTTCCCAATCGATCTTTCTGGAAAAATACATCACAATTCCTAAAATCAAGAACAATCCGATGCTTCCTACTAACAAGGCGTAATTTTCCAACTGAATAATGACGTAAATAAAAGTATACAAAGAGGCCAATGCCAAACCTATAAAAAGTGAAAATTTCATACTTTTTAAAATTGAAAGTGTATACAAAAATAGCATGGCTATTACAGCGAAAGTAGCAGTTGCGTAGGCAATAGAAAACGTGGAGTGTTCCGTAATGGAAATTAATAGAGTATAAAAAAGTACTAAAGCCAATCCAATCATTCCGTATTGAAATATGTGAATACTGATTTTACTAATGGTTTGAATCAAGAAGAAAATTAAGAAAGTCAACCCAATCATTAGAAATCCGTATTTGGAAGCCCGCTCATTTTGTTGGTATTGGTCCACGGTTTCAATTAATTTGACGCCAAATAAATACTCGTCGAGTTGAGGTAATGTTTCCGTATATTCTTGTGAAAACGGTCGGTTGACTTGTGAAACCGTCCAATCGGCATGAAAGCCGTTTTCCGTAATTGATTTTGATTTAGTATTGGCAGAAAAGATACCTTCAAAACTTGGGTTTTGCCAATCTGAATCAATGGAAACCGTTGTGGATTTTCCAACAGGCGTAAATTTTACCGAGTTGCTTCCGTTGTATTTCATCTGGAATTTAAACGGAAGGTTTTCAAGGTCTTTTACTGCAAATACTTCAGATTCCAAATTATCGAAGTATTTATCGGAATTGGCTCTGGACTCAAAAGTTAAAGTAGTGTCGCCGACTTTTAAATTTAAATCACCTTTACTGCTTTTTAAATTTGTGGTTTTAACCAAAATGCTTGCTTGATCCCACATGACATTGGCTTCGTCAATTTGCAATTTTTTAAAATTGGGTTTTGAAAACGCACCTTGAACATTAATGTCTGTGGAAAATACCACTACATTATATAAACCTCTTTTTAAAGAACTGTCTTTTTGAATAGTTGTTTTGAAATCAGCTTTTTCTGGAAAAAAATAAGCGTGATCAATGGATTGCGTCGTACTGATTTCTTGCTTGTTGTTGGTGGGATTTAAAAGGGTTGTGGTGATGTAAATTTTGTACGGTACTTTAAGAATGGGGCCGTAAATATGTACATCGGTTCCCCAAGATTCGGTTACTTCGGTTACTACATTTTGTTTTCGGTTAGCACGCTCGGTAATTAAACTTTGCACGTAAGAAAGCGGAATCAATAAGAAAAGTGCTAACAAACCTACCATAATAATTTTAGCTGTGGTGGTTTGATAAAAAGGAATTTGTTTTTCAGTTTCCATAATAAGTAATTTAAGTTAAAGGTTTTTTTAATTAAAAATGATAAAAATATAAAGTGCGGCAATTGGAATATTTGCAAGAACAGTAAGGATTTCTTCAGTTGTTTTTGGATTGGTTGAAGGTGCTTTAAATGCTTTTCGGATCAAGTACAACAGTGTGATGAAATTTACTAGAACGGCCAACAAGACGAAGAAAAGCCCAAAAACGAGTAAGTCAAATTGATTATGATATATGAATTGACTAATAAATAACAGTGTTCCAATAACAAAGGAAAACAGCGCAATTTTGATAGGAAGGGAAAGTGTTTTTAGCATTGTAATTGCATTTTATAAATTAAAAGTACTTTGAATTTCAAAGTAAGTAGACAAATTTTTTTTAGTTAAGACTTTTGGATCAATTTTTCAAGTGCTTCAATGTGTTCCTGAAAGGCTTTTTTTCCTAGCTTTGTGGTCATGTATCGTGTATTGGGTTTTTTGCCAATAAATTGTTTTTCAATGGCAATATAATTCTCAGCTTCTAAGGCTTTAGTATGGCTAGCAAGATTTCCATCGGTCACGCCAAGCAATTCTTTGAGCATGTTGAAGTCGGCAAACTCATTCACCATCAACACCGACATAATGCCGAGTCGAATGCGATGATCGAACGCTTTGTTTATATTTTGGATGATATTTTTCATTATTTTCTTTCGTATTTAAAATACATCATGGCGCCGTAAAAAATGTGGCACACGCCAAATCCCAACGTCCAAAATAATAAACCATATCCAATAAACCAAAGCGAAAGAAATGCGAGTAGAAGTAATGTTAGTCCTAAATACCGAACATCTCCAACAGTATATTTACTGGCGTTGATACAAGCTAAACCGTAAAATACAAGTGTCAGCGTTGCGATCAAAGAAAATTGACTTTTCTCAATCAAATACAAGATTAAAACGCCACCTGTAACTAGCGGAATTAGGAAATTGATAATCAAACGTTGAGAGGATTGGTCCCAAATTTTCTCACCTTCCACCTTTGCTTTTTTAACGGTCAGAAAAATACCAGTGATAATGGAGAGTGCCACAACGCTTGAAGCTATTATTAAAAGTTTATAAACGGCATATTCTGAAATTACCAATGACTTATACGAACCCATTTCAGCTCCGTCAAAATAAATAGTCCTGTAAGCGAAGTAAGCGCCAATCAAGGCATAAACACCAGCTAAGATTCCAGACAAACCACTTAACGATATAAACCGCGAGGAACGATTCATCATGTTTCTGATTTCGGAGATGTCATTTAAATATTTATTTGCTTCCATTTTAAAGTACTTTGAATCGCAAAGTAAATGCAATAAAATGATTTGAACTAATTTTTAGGAAACTATTTTTTATTACTTAATTTCAAAGTTGCGTAAAATCAATGATTTTAAGATAAAACGATATGAGAAAGGAAGAGTATTGTACTTACTTTATTTAGAATTACACGATTATATAAATGTGTTTATGACTTTTTAAATTCAAGCAATATTATTTCACAAGTCAATAACGTGCCATTTGATATAAGAACTACAAGAAAAATTAGCACAAAAAAAAATCGCTTTTCAAGTTGAAAAGCGATTTCTATTATGAAGTATAATAATTAAATTCTGAAAATTCCTCCTACAGCAATAATGCGTTGAAAAAATGTAAAGTGTTGCGAAGCGCTGTCGTCTGCACTTTGAGTTGTTCGAATATCGGGCATGTTGATGTATCCACCTTTTAATTCGCCTTGGATGTAAAAATGCTTGAAAAAGGTGATATTTAAGCCTGCTTTTGCCGAAACACCCCAACCTGAAATATGAAAATCATCGTGGCGTTCTTTACCTAACAAAGTGGTATTGGTTTTAGGATATAAAACACCAGCTCCTAAACCTTCGGTAATGTTGATTTGGATTTTATCCGTATCGGTAATTTGAAACAGTTTAGAAATATCGTCAAAACGCGACACTTCGGTATGCACATAATTCAATCCATCTGTATGCTCGTATTGTAAAAACTCTTCGGTAAGAAAAACTTGACCATTAGGCAATGTTTCTCCATAAGTGCCTGCATTTGTATACGTTCCAGAATAATCCACCGCTTGGTTTTGGTACATCACGTATTTCATGTGATCCACTCCTAAAGTGATGCTGTACTTGTCAGAAATAAAATAGCCCAATCGGAAATTGGTTTGCGGAATGGTCATTCTTGCCGGATTTACATAATCAATATGCCATCCTTTGGGCTTGTCTTGCGCTTTTACATCGTAAAGTGTAAAATCATAATCCGCACCTTTAAAACGAATATCAGATTTGGAATAACTTTCTCGATTTCCTCCCCACGAAACAAAGAATTTACCTTTGTTATGAGCCGTATATTTTTCAGGATTTGTGCCTAAATCTTGGGCAGAAACCAATGATGAAAAACTACAAAAAGTCAATGCAATCAATGCTAATTTTGTTTTCAAAACTTAAATTTATGTGTATTAAAATTTGCGAACCGTTTGTCTAATGGCAACTAATTTTTTCATTAAATCTTCAAAGTAATCCAAGTGCAACATATTGGCGCCGTCACTTTTTGCATTTGCTGGATCAAAATGAGTTTCTATGAAAATTCCGTCTACGCCAACAGCAATTCCCGCTTTTGCAACAGTTTCTATCATATCTGGACGACCACCCGTTACACCAGCCATTTGATTGGGTTGTTGCAAAGAATGGGTCACATCTAAAACGGTTGTTGCATATTGCTGCATTGTAGGAATTCCACGGTAATCTACAATCATATCTTGGTAGCCAAACATGGTTCCACGATCGGTAACCATTATGTTTTGGTTGTTGCAATCCAATACTTTTTGAACGGCGTGCTTCATACTTTCCGGACTCATAAATTGTCCTTTTTTCAAGTTGACTACTTTTCCCGTATTTGCAGCAGCCACAACTAAATCAGTCTGACGTACTAGAAATGCTGGGATTTGTAACACATCCACATATTCAGCAGCCATTGCAGCGTCTTCATTGGTGTGAATATCTGTTACGGTAGGAACATCAAAAGTTTCGGATACTTTACGTAAAATCTTTAAGGCTTTCTCGTCTCCAATTCCTGAAAAACTGTCAATTCGGGAGCGGTTTGCCTTTTTAAACGAACCTTTAAATACGAAAGGAATTTGAAGATGATCAGTAATACCAATTAGTTTTTCGGCAATTCGAAGCGCCATTTCTTCACCTTCAATGGCACAAGGACCCGCTAAAAGGAAAAAATTATCACTTTCTAAATGTTTTATTTTTGGTATATGTTGTAAGTCCATAGAGTAGAATTTTAATTTTGCAAAGATAGTTAAGTATTGCCAAAGATATGGGGAAGATTGTGCTAATGTTTAAAACTGGATTGGTGGATATTTAGCGCTTTTAAAATGGCATATTTTTGTGAACGACATTTACGTTCTGGAAGTGCAAACGGATAAATGATTTTTTAATAAAAAAATTATTTTGAAACAAAAATGGTTGCTTTTTAAAAAGCCAAAAGTTTAAAAGAAACCAAAAGATTGTTTTATTATCCCTGACCGGAAGGAGCATCCTTTTTTAAAACTGATGGCGCTTAGCCAGCGGTATTAAAAAAGAGGCGGAAGGAGGGCAGGTTTATGGTATAAAGAATGCCAAAAGCCGTGATCCCAATTAAAATATTTTTAATCCGAAACCTTTAGGTGCTTGAATAAAACCTTTTTCGTAGATGTTTAAGTACAATGTTACAGGCGTTTTTTGTCCCTGCCATTTGACTTCGTAAATATCCAACAAGGCTGCTCCTGATGCTGATTTTTTAGAAGGAAAGGGGCAACATATACCTACTTTTTCATAAAAAATTTGTTCGCCATTGGGTCCTGTCAAGGCGTTAAAAAAACGTTTTTGGTTGATGGAATCATTTGCAGTGTTGAGGTGAAAGAGATTAATAGGATAATCTTTATCATAGCCATACTTTTCATCCGTTGCACGTTCTTTTATTATAAATGCATTTTGTTCATTCACGATTAAATACGGTGCCGAATCGTCTACATTTTTTAAAGTGGACTTGGTGCTGATGCAGGAAATACATAAAAAACTGAAACTGATGAGGATTGCAAAATGAGTTTTCATAAAAATTATTTTTTAACTTTAGTTTGCAAAAATAAAGCCACAATAGCAGAAAGTACAACGCCAAATGAAAGTGTGGAGAAGACGTTTTGCAAGATGTAACTTGAAAGATTAAAGTAATTGGTTGCCGTTTCTAAAGAATTTCCCTTTGATACCGAATATGCAATCATGTTTGGGAAAAATTCTGGTGCAATGGCTTTATGGAAAATGATTTGACAAAATGGAGTCAAAATAGCCATGACGATGGTCAAGAAAATACCCGTAGTACAGCCTTGTTTCCAACTCATCTCTCCTTTAAAGAAGTCGTTTTTCTTTTCTTTAATCGCGACATAATATAAAAAAGCGGTGATGAAAAGAAACAGCAAGGAGTAAAGCGCATGATCGCTGATTTTTGCTTCATAATAGCCGCTGCTTTTTTCGATAAAAAGCCACAGAATCCATATAAAGGCGTATCGAATTCCCCATTTAATTTCTGTTGCAAATTTCTTCATTATATAAAACGATTTTAGTGACGCAAAATTAAACCATTATTTTAAACTCACTGCTTTTACCACTAAAAATGATTAATATTCTTACTTTTGCACAAATTTTTTTTAATGGACTATTTATATACAACATGGCCTTGGTACATTTCTGGTTTTATAATTGGAATGATCATGCTTTGCCTGAATTATTTTGGAAAAGTTTTTGGAATGTCATCCAATCTTCGAACGCTTTGTACAATTGCAGGAGCGGGAAAGCACGCTGACTTTTTTAAATTTGACTGGAAAGCACAACGTTGGAATTTATTGGTGGTGTTTGGTGCAATGTTAGGCGGCTTTGTAGCCGTTCATTTTATGAGTGATGCTTCAAACGTAAGTTTAAATCCTGCAACGGTTGCGCAACTTGCTGAATTGAATATTGATGCTCCTGAAGGCAAAATAGCTCCTGATGCACTTTTTGGCAACGCTGTATTTCAATCGCCTAAAATGATAGCGATCTTAATTATTGGTGGAATTCTTATTGGATTTGGCTCACGTTACGCAGGAGGTTGTACTTCAGGACATGCTATTTCGGGATTGAGTAACCTGCAATTGCCTTCATTAAAAGCGGTAATTGGCTTTTTTGTGGGTGGTTTAGTGATGGTACATTTCTTATTGCCCTTGATTTTTTAGCAAGGAATGGATTGGGTTTTCTGATCGAATCGCTCTTTTATTTTTAAATTACAAAACACATTAGAATGAAATATTTAAGATATATACTTGTTGGATTTATTTTCGGCATTGTTTTAACCAAGTCGGAGGCCGTTTCTTGGTACCGCATTTATGAGATGTTCCAATTTCAATCGTTTCACATGTATGGAATTATTGGTGTAGCGGTAATTACAGGAATTGTGGGCATCCAATTAATAAAACGTTTGAATGTTAAGGACATTGATGGTAATCCAATTGTAATTGTTCCGAAAGAGTCAGGATCGGCACGCTACTGGATTGGCGGTGTGTTTTTTGGACTGGGATGGGCTTTAGTTGGTGCATGTCCCGGACCTATTTTTATACTTTTGGGTGCTGGAATTTTGCCGACCATTTTTATATTAATTGGCGCATTGGTGGGAACTTATATTTATGGACTGTTGAAAGATAAGTTGCCTCACTAAAAATAATAGTTAGACCTTGTTCTTATCCCTTCATGACTGTAAAAGATGTAGAATTACGTTCCACTAGTTAGTATACATTAAATATTCGTGCTTAGAAAGTAGTAACTTTAAAAGCATAAAACGTAAGAATGTAAGAGGCAAAGTAAGTTACCTTGCGTTTTAAATAGTAAAACCTAAAATTAAAAAAAATGAAAAAGATTAAAGCAATAATGTTCGCCTTTGTTTTGGCTGGAATGACTGTAGTATCATGTAGTAGTGACGATTCTGGACCTGCTCCAATGATTGAAGGAAAGTGGAATCCAATTAAGACGGTAACTAAAGTTGGAACTGCAGGAAGCCAATCGCAAAATTACGCTGGAAATGAGCCAGGTTGTGATAAGGATTATATCGAATTTGTAGGAACTTCTAGCGGAAATTTAAGAGATGTTGTCTTTTTTAAAAATGCACAAAATTCTTGTACAGAGGATGAAGGTACAGCTGCAACATGGAGTAAGTCAGACAAAATTTTAAATGTAAATGGCGGAAATTTTGATGGAGATTTTACAATTACAAAATTGTCAAATTCTGAATTGATAATTGAAAGTACATCCAATATTGCTGGTCAAGATCTAGTTGTTAAGTACTACTTTAGAAAAGCCTAAAGTTCCAAGTTTAAAACCTAAAAAAAACCTCAAATTAATTATTTAATTTGAGGTTTTTTCTTTTATACTAATTCAGCGCTTAATCCAGCTTCTAAAAGCAATGAGCATTGCGGTTTGAGTTTTTCAAAAGATCCGGTTTTAACCGTACATTTTCCTTTATAATGTACTAAAATAGCACATTGTTCTGCTTGAATTGTTGTATGATCACAAATGGAAACCAGCATTTCAATAACATGATCAAATGTGTTTACATCGTCATTGTATAACACGATTTGATTATTATGATCTACCGATTCCGCTACTAAAACTTCTTCTTGTATTTTTTCTATGGTACTCATTTTTGATGCTTTGGGTAAAAGGTGTTTTCTATGTAGATTGTTTTAAATTGAAATAACAGCTTAATAAGTAATTTCAAATTCTACTGCTAATTTACGTATTTTAGGGAAATCCAATTGTTTCTTTCCAGTTTTTTAGCAAATAGTAAACCTTTCTCTACACAAGAAGCATTAATGGCGTCAAAATCCTCTGAGTAAAATCCGCTTAAAAATAACATTCCTTGTGGATTTAGACAATCTACGTAAGCTTGCATGTCATTCAATAAGATATTGCGGTTGATATTTGCAATGATCACATCGTATTTTTTACCTTCCAATAAGGCTGCATCACCTTCGTAAACAGAAATTTTAGAACAGTTGTTTCGTTCTGCATTTTCAATGGAATTCAGGTAACACCAATTGTCAATGTCAATAGCGTCAATAGGTTCTGCACCTTTCATTTCTGCTAAAATGGCTAAAATGGCAGTTCCGCAACCCATGTCCAAAGTTTTTAATCCGCGAACATCAGTTTCCAATAAATGTTGAATCATCATGTGCGTCGTTTCATGATGTCCTGTACCGAAACTCATCTTCGGTTCGATAATAATGTCAAATTCTGCTTTTGTTTTCGGATGAAAAGGAGCACGAACGTGGCAAATATGGTCTACATCAATGGGTTCAAAATTCTTTTCCCATTCTTCATTCCAATTGACTTGATCAATTTCTTCCATGGTATATGAAACTGTAAATTCTGGAGAATTCAAAATTTGAATATCTTCTAAAATAGCAGCGGTCCACAAGTCTTTTTGCACATAAGCCACCACGCCAAAATCACTTTCGATGAAACTTTCAAAAGCTTTTTCGCCCAGTTCTGCAATTAATATTTCTGAACCTAACTCTTTGGGTTCAACCGTAAAATGATATCCAATATAGATGTTTGACATAACCTTAAATTTTTGCAAAGGTAACATTATCGTAACATATCGCGGTTGAAATTAATGCTAAGTTTGCATCAAAATTACAATTTAATTAAATGAAAAAATTAATACTCCTTTTAGCTCTTTTATTTGGTTGGAAAAATCAAGCGCAAGTAAGTATCACACAGTCAAAGGATGACAATGATTTAAAGCTGTCCACTTTACCTTATTACAGTTATGGAAAAGGGTTGGGGTTGACTTCGCCCGATAGTTTGTTTCAGCTCAATATTAGATTTCGAATGCAAAATAGAGTAAGCTATTTTAAAAATGAAGGTGAAGATGCAGAATACGACGGGCAAATCAGAAGGTTGCGTTTGCGATTTGACGGTTATGTAGGTAATCCTAAATTTCTATATGCCATTCAGCTTTCTTTTGCTCCCGGCGATGTTGGTGAATTGCAAGAGGGTGAAAACATAAATATCATTCGAGATGCCGTAGTTTTTTATCGACCAAATAAACATTGGAATTTTAGTTTTGGTCAGACCAAACTTCCGGGAAATAGGCAACGTCTTAATTCTTCTGGAGCATTGCAACTCACAGACCGTTCTATAAATAATGCAAAATTTACAATTGACAGAGATTTTGGTTTCCAAGTGCATAATTTAAATGAATTTAAAGAGCACTTCTCGTACAATTTTAAAGGAGCTGTTTCTACGGGTGAAGGAAGAAATATTACAGGAAAATCGGATGATGGAGTTGCTTTAACAGGTAAAGTTGAACTTTTTCCATTAGGAGCTTTTGGCAAAGATGGGACTAATTTTGAAGGTGATTTGGTCCGCGAACCAAAACCCAAATTGATGTTATCCGGTGCTTTTCAGCAAAACAATAATTCGCAACGCACACAAGGTCAGTTGGGTACTGCTTTATTTGATAAACGAACTACGAAATCGGTTATGCTGGATGCCATGGTCAAATACAACGGTTGGTCTGCTATGTCAAGTTACATGTCTCGTTCGGCAACTGATAATCCATTGACTTTCAATCCAGCAGATGTATCCGATTTTAACTATGTATATGTTGGAAATGGATTTGATTACCAGCTGAGTTATTTATTTCAAAACGATTATGAACTTATAGGTAGATATTCCATACAACACGTAAATGAGGCAATTCAAGCATTTGCACCACATGCAAAGCAGTACAGTTTGGGTGTAACCAAGTACATTTGGGAACATACGTTTAAATTGCAAACAGAACTTACTTTTGACACATTGCGTTACAGCGGTGGACCTTCCACTAATGATTGGTATTTGAGGTTTCAAGTTGAAATTGGAATCTAAGTACAGTACCATTGCAACTTCATAAATCAACTATTACAATTTTAAAACAACTAACAGTGATTTTGTTAAACTAGGCAAAATTGTGATGGATTCCTTTGCGGTATTGGTTTTAAAAGATATTTTTACGGCAGTTAATTAAACCTTATATTTTTATTATGAAAAAAATCTTTTTATTTCTTGCCGTAGCAAGTACAACAATGTTCGTTTCTTGTTCAGATGATGATGAGAACTCAACAGACAAAAATGCTGCAACTTCAATCGTATTGGCTGCAAATGTAGCTTCTATTGAAGTAGGTCAGTCGGTAACTTTTACTGTAACAGATAACAATGCCTTAGTAGTTACTGGTTCTTCTACAATTTTAGCAAACAATGTTGAAATTAATGGTGCAACTTTTACACCAACAGCTGCTGGATCTTACGCGGTTAAAGCAGTACACACAAATTCTAATGATGTTGCTTTGGAAAGTAATACAGTTACTATTACAGTTACTGCAGTTCCAGTAGCAAGTAATTCAGTAATCGTTGGTACTACATCTTACGTAACTGATAATTCAATTTTGTACTACTTGGGTACAACAGCAGAAAACAATAATGTATTTGTTGCTAATGCATACAATGTTGTAGTTGATGGAGAGGATGAAACTTATCCTAATGATACTTACATCTACTTCACATCTGCTCAAGTTGGAACTACAACATTAACTTTACCTACAGTTGGAGCTTATGCTTTTGGAACTGATGCACAAAGTATGAAAGCTATTGACGCTAATCTTATTGTTAATGACGATGTAATCTTGGCTACAGAAGTTACTACTAACGCTTCAATGAATTTATCAGCACTTGTAGCATCTGATGCTGCTCAAACTTGGACATATACTTATTCAGTACTTATGGCTGATAATACTACTGTAAAAGGTGAGTTCCACGGAGACTTTGGTTTTGTTAATCAATCAACTCCAGCAGCTAAATCTAAAATGATCAACAAAGTTTCTAATGCACAAATCAAACAAAACTTGAAAAGAGTTATGTCTTTGAAAAAATAATTTTAAGCAATTAAAATTCAAACCCGATTGTGAAAGCAGTCGGGTTTTTTTATGTCCAAAACAAATTACAAAAAGTATAGATTACTCAATGTCTAGAATTGGTTTTGTGATGTCAAATAGTATTGAAAAACAACACATTTAATTTACGCTTCTTTAATTCTTCTTCAGTTTTGTAAGGGGAAAATTCTAGGTTCAATAGTTTTTTTTTTTTTTTGATATCAGGTTCTCTGCAGTATTGGAAAAATGTATAGACTACAGCTTAGCTATTTCTAAGCGAAATCAGTCGAGTTTAGGAAAATGATCTCAATCAAATTATCAGTAAAAGATAGAATTTGACACCTACATTATTTCAGTTTAAGTAATAGCTAAAGAGTATATATAGTGTTTTTGCTTCACTTTGACACAAAAAAAACCACTCGAAAGTGGTTTAAGATAAATAGTAGATTTTTTTTAAGTAGTTTTCTTCTTGTTCATCTTCATGTTTAGCATTTCAACAACTAGAGAAAAAGCAATGGCAAAGTACAAATAGCCTTTTGGAACCACGCCAACTGTTTCTCCAACTAAAGTCGCTTCAGATAAATGCATACTTTCAGTAATCAACATAAATCCAATTAAGATCAAGAAAGCCAAACCTAAAATCTGAATGGATGGATTTGCGTTGACAAAGTTTCCAACAGGTACGGCAAACAACATCATAACAGCAACCGAAATGACAACAGCGGTAACCATAATATAAAGAGCACCTTCTACACCATTGGTCATACCTACAGCAGTTAAAATGGAGTCTACAGAGAAAATGAGGTCAATCAATAAAATCTGAAAAATGACATTTCCAAAAGATTTTGTCGCGCTAGCTTTTAGAGTAACTTCTTCATGGCCTTTATGATCCACTTTTTCGTGAATTTCCTTAGTGCTTTTATAAATTAAGAATAATCCACCCAACAATAATATGAGCGCTTGTCCTGTAATATTTCCGCTAAACCAGCCAAAATCAAAAGAAAATAAGGGTTCTTTCATGGCGATCAATACGGTGATTCCAAATAATAATCCAATACGCAAGAACATTGCTAAGAACAATCCAATACGAGTAGCACGTTTTCGTTGTTCAACGGGCAATTTTCCAGTAACAATTGAAATGAAGATGATATTGTCAATTCCTAAAATGATCTCTAGAAAAGTCAATGTCAATAAGGCAATCCATGCATCCGGCTGTAAAAATACTTCCATAGAAATTAAAAGATAATTAAGAGTTTAAAAGGTCAAATTCCTGTGTAAAAGTACATTTTGGGCTAAACTATTTTGTTAATGAAATCAGAATGTTTTAGGGAAATACCGAGATAATTTTGAAATAGATTGCACTAATTTTTACGAATTAAAAAGTATATCTGGAACATTGGCCACGGTTTCAACCGTGGTGCACAAATTCCAAATAAAAAAATGTCCGCAAAGCGCGAACATTTTAATTAGTCTGTTAGTTTAATAACCGTTCCGGTCTGTTTTTCGGGACTTCCCACCACATTGAATTCAAACATATAGCTGTCTTCAGTAGTACTTAAAATCTTAATTGAAACGGCTTTTTGTTCTGCCCTATTTTTTGGATTGATTTTCTGAATAATGTATTCACAATCGTTGATCCAGCGAATGGAGGAAGTGTCTGTTTTACCTTCATACGTATCGATTTCTTGATTTTCGGTTCGGATAAATGTGGTGCTCTTTTTTACACCATCCACCTCAAGTTCAAATTTAAAAGTTCCTGTTTTAAAAGAGGTACAGTCGCGCTGCGGTGTTTCAAAGCAGGAAGAAAGAGCAAGAAGTAGAAATAAAGGAATTAATTTTTTCATAATATAGGGTTCACTAAATAATTTTGATATCGTATTTTTCCAGTAAGCCTGGAATGCCATTTAAGCTGAATCGTGCTTTTTTTAATAGATTAAATTGAGGATCGATCTGAAAGTTTGTTGCCGTAGTAAAATTACATTCACTTAGATCAGTATCGTTGAAAATAGTTCCTGATAAATCGCATTTCTCAAAATCAGATTGTTTCAATTTGGCACCTACAAAAGAAACTTCTTTCAAACTAGATGCAACAAACTTTGTCTTGGGCATTTTCTTATTTGCAAAAGAGGCAAAGTCCAATACGCAATTCTCAAAGCGAACTTGAAACAGAAAGTCATCGCAAACGTGGAAGGCAATCCCTAATAATTTGCAATTTGTAAAAGTAACATTCTTTAAGCTTGAACCTGATAATTCCAACATCGATAAGTTACAATCCACAAATTCGCAGTCCATAAAAGTACTGGACACGAAAGCAGTATTTGAAAAATCGCAGTTTTGAAACACACAATTTTCAAATTCACGGGAGGCCACTTTTTGTCCGGTGTAAATTACTTTTTCAAATGTTTTATGCAGGTGAATTAAGTCCTTCATTCGGATTTGAATAAGCTATTTGTAATTTTTATCAAACCTTTAAATGCAAGAAATACACCGCCAATACACATGGCAATTCCTACAATTAAAATGGCCCAATGCAAAGGCTGTTGCTTGTTGATAAACGCAAAATGAATCACGGCTGGACCAATGAACATTAATGGTAAAGCACCTGCCATAAATACAATTCCGCGGTTTAATACTTCTTTATTTGTTGCCATAAATTTATATTTTTAAAAATGCGTTAACTGCATTTCGGACACTTCCGTTTTCTAAAAGTAAGATTTTTGCGTCAGCATGAGATACATTTATTTCTGCTAGAATCATCTGAATACCACGTTCTACAAGCTTGTCATTACTTAATTGCATGTCCACCATTTTATTTCCTTTCACTTTTCCCAAACGAATCATTATGGCGGTTGAAATCATGTTCAAAACTAATTTCTGTGCTGTTCCTGCTTTCATTCTAGAGCTTCCGGTTACAAATTCAGGACCAACAATTACTTCAATTGGAAATTGTGCCGTTTGCGAAAGTGGACTTCCAGCGTTGCATGAAATACTGCCTGTAACAATTTTGTTTTCGTTGCATTTTTGTAATCCACCAATAACGTAAGGAGTTGTTCCCGATGCGGCAATTCCAATTACGACGTCTTTTTCTGAAATATTATGCTGCTGCAAATCAATCCAAGCTTGTTGGGTATCGTCTTCGGCACGTTCCACCGCTTTTCGGATGGCCAAATCGCCTCCAGCAATAATTCCGTTGACCAAGTCAAATGGAACGCCAAAAGTAGGCGGACATTCTGAAGCATCTAAAATTCCCATTCTTCCTGAAGTTCCTGCTCCAATATAGAACAACTTGCCGCCATTTTGTAATTTAGATACAATTTGGGTAACCAAAACTTCAATTTGAGGCAATGCTTTTTGCACGGCAAAAGGCACGGTTTGATCTTCTTGGTTGATGTTGAAAAGCAAATCGGCAACCGACATCTTCTCAAGGTCTTTAAAGGCAGAGGATTGTTCAGTAGTTTTTATGAATGTCATTCGTATAATCGATTAAATTTCGAATGACCAAAGTTACTTAATTCTGCACAAATTAATGCACATGCGGTACATCAATTCCTAAAAAATATGCCGTAATAATACCAATGGCAATCATGGATAGTTTCGCTAAATTAAACTTATGATTTTCACTGCTTTCAAAAATAATCGTCGAGGAAATGTGAAACAAAATCCCGATCACCACTGCTGTAATTTGGGCATGAAAAGGTTGTAAAAACGTAGCGTAGGATGCCGTTAAAGTTCCTAATGGTGTCATTAAAGCAAAAACAATCATGAATAAAAATATGGTGGTTTTTGTTAATTTGGTATTCAAGAAAAACGACGTCAAAATAATGGCAATGGGTAAGTGATGTATCGCAATTCCCAAAGCCAAATCCGGATGATTGCTTACTGGAAAACCTTCTAAATAGGCATGAATGCAAAGACTTATAAAAAGCAACCAAGGTGTTTTTTCAAAAGTATCATGACTGTGAACGTGACCGTGTTCGGCACCTTTTGAGAAAAATTCCAAAACAATTTGGAACAAAATTCCACACATGATGAAAATGCCAACAGATCCTTCTTGATGCGCACTTTCTGCACTGTGGTACACTTCAGGAAGCAAGTGCATTACAGTTAGCGACAATAAAAACGAACCGCTAAAAGCCATCAATAGCTTTAAACTCGTTTTCTTTTTTGGCATGATAAAAAACGCAATTCCGTAGCCAATTAATACGGATAGTAAGGGAAGTATGTAATTCATTTATTCTGTAAAAATAATACTTAAAACGTAGTCCAATATTAGATTGAAAGATTTATAATCCTCTTAAATCTAGGTTCTTTCTTCTATTCTTTGAGGTCTTTCTTTTATTTAAAAAGCATAATTAATCGTTCACTCTGATTTTTAAAGAATTTCTTGAGTTTATAATCGCCAAAAGTATCCAACAAATAAATACCAGCTTCTTCCATCATTTGCTCAAAATCCTCTAAGGTTAAAGCTCTTACTTTTTCTGTAAAATGGTAGGCTTCTCCTTTATCTGTAAAGTTAATTTCTTTTAAAATATAACCATCCACCACACTTCTTTTGATATGAAAATCAATTCCGTCTACGGTTTTTAACTCAGATTCTACTAAATTATCGATTACGGTATACACATTCATAAAATCAATTACTGCAAAACCATATTCCGTTAAACTGTCGTGAATCGATTTTAAAGTTTTGAAATTGTCTTCGTCATTTTCAAAATAACCAAAGCTGGTAAATAAATTTAAAATGGCATCGTACTTTTCAGTGCAAGGTTGACGCATATCATGAACGGCAAAATGCAACTTATCATTTTCAGACTTCTTTGCTTCTGCAATACTATTTTCAGAAAGGTCAGCTCCAGTTACATCAAAGCCCATTTCGTTTAAATAAATCGAATGTCGGCCTTTTCCACAAGCTAAATCTAAAATTTTAGCCTCTTCGGGCAAATTTAGGTAATGTACGATGTTGTCCATAAAAATTTGGGCTTCTTTATCATCGCGGTCTTTGTACAAAATGTGGTAATAAGGCGTATCAAACCAAGAAGTGAACCAACTTTCGGAGTTAGAACTTGCTTTTTGGGTATCGGAAAGGGGTAATTTAGACATTTATCGATTTCAATTAATTCAAGTCTGCAAATTTAGTCTATTTTTGCAGAATATAATTAAAACAGTTTCCCTTTTGGGCAATTTGAGTATGGAAAATTTTAAAATGGTAGCCAAAACTTTTTTTGGCTTTGAAGATATATTAGCAAAAGAACTTCTACAATTGGGAGCTCAAGATGTAGAACAAGGTGTTCGGGTGGTGACATTCAAGGGAGATAAAGGTTTTATGTATAAAGCCAACCTTTCCTTAAGAACTGCACTAAAAATTTTGAAACCTATTTATTTCTTCCGTGCCACCAACGAAGAAACTTTGTATAAAGGTATTCAAGGTGTAAACTGGAGCAAGTATATCAATGCAAATCAGACTTTTGTAATTGATGCAACCGTGCATTCAGATCGTTTCAATCACACTGAATTTGTGGCGCAGAAATGTAAAGATGCAATTGTAGATCAATTTAGAACGCGATTTGGACAACGTCCAAGCATTGATAAGCAATATCCGGATTTACGAATCAATATTCACATTGATAAAGAACAAGTTTCAGTTGCTTTAGATACTTCTGGTAATTCTTTGCACCAAAGAGGATATAGAACGGCTACGAATATTGCTCCAATTAATGAAGTTTTAGCAGCAGGAATGTTGTTGCTTTCAGGATGGGACGGTAAAAGTGATTTCATTGATCCGATGTGTGGTTCTGGAACTGTTCTAGCAGAAGCGGCAATGATTGCTTGTAATATTCCCGCAAACATCAACCGAAAGGAATTTGGTTTTGAAAAATGGAACGATTGGGATAACGATTTATTTGATCAAATTGTAGATTCACAATTAAAAAGAGTGCGCGAATTTCATTACACGATTACCGGTTATGATAAAGCACCTTCGGCCGTGATGAAAGCGATTGACAATATTAAAAATGCAAATTTAGATGAGTATGTAAAAATCTCCGAACGCAACTTTTTTGATACCGAAAAAGAAACCAAAGGACCACTTCATATGGTATTCAATCCACCCTATGGCGAACGATTGGATATTGAAATGGAACGTTTTTACAGAGAAATTGGCGATACTTTCAAACAAAATTATCCCGGAACAGACGCGTGGTTCATCACAGCAAATTTGGAAGCATTGAAATTTGTAGGATTAAAACCGTCTCGAAAAATAAAATTATTTAACGGAAGTTTAGAAGCACGATTGGTAAAATACGAGATTTATGAAGGAAGTAAACGTACCAAATTTGCTTCGCAAGTGCGCCATGAAGGCTCGGATCAACAAATAGAAGAATAATAAATTAAAGAAACATCATGAATTTAAAAGTAAAAGCATTCATCTTACAGTTAATTAGTTTTGCGACTTTGTTTATTATTGTCCGTTTTGTTTTGGCAAGTTATACCAACTTGGAAGGCATGTGGATTTCGGTAACTGCCTTTGTCATTGGTACAATTGCCGCGCCTCAATTTCAGTCGGTTAAATCAAAAGACGGCGATAAATTATTTATGAAATGGATTTTCATGAAGGATGTAAAGGAGATAAAGTAAGTTGTCAGTTGTTAGTTGCTCAATATTGCATTAAATTTTGATAGAAATATCAATATCAAATGGGACGTGGTGAAGTTCAAAAAATATACCAACAAGGATGTAAAGACAGATTACTATTTTTTACCATAATCTAAAAATCTAGTGGTAAAAGTATATTCAATTAATTAAAAACGATTTAAAACTGATAACGGTCAACTGACAACTGATAACTATTTTGCAACAGCAATCTTCTTCTTGTACACAGGTATAAAGTACGTCACTGTATAGTTAAATCCCACTCCAAAATCGCCATCATAGGTTCTGTTGAATCCAGGAATATACAAGTTGTCAAATTCTCCCGGAGTTTGGTTGCTTACCAATCTATTGGCACGCACCGAAAATCCCACAAAGAAATTATCAAAAACACGTGTTTTAACACCTGCAACTACTTCAATCCATTGAGCAGATAAGCCGCCGTAGTTTTTGCCCAGTTGCGTATCTGGAACAGCTCCAAAGTACGGATTTGGGTTGTAGATTTCGTAGCTGTTTAATTGCTGGCTGAAGGAGCTTACGCCGTAACGCAATCCAATGCTAATGATGTTTTCTAAATCAAGCCAGTTTTCGTGTGCATTATAATCAAAACCGACTTTAAAATAAGTTCCCTTTGTGGTGAAATTTACCTGATCATCATCAGTGGTTTTGTTTTCATTTCCCAATTCTCCTGCTAAAAAGTATTTTTTCGTCAAGCGATAATCAGCAACAAGTTCTAAACCTTGATAATCGCTGTCGTATAAAGTACGAGCGATTTTTGATAAATCAGCTCCCACACGAATACCGTAGCGTTCGACTTTTGGCGGAACAATTATAGTGTCGCTTTCTTGTGCTTGTATCGAAATACCGCACAAAATCAAAAGTAAACTAGAAATAAATTTTAACATGTGTTTCGTTTTCATCGTTGATTTCTGATTGTATTAATTCGATTTTTCGGATCCATTCTCCATCAATTGCTGCAGGATTATTATTTAAAATAAGAGGCTGTTGCATTGGATTTCCAAACAAATTAAACAGTGCTTTAAAACCACATGCTCTTGAAATATATACATCCGATGTAGTATAATTGATTTCCAATTCATCAGTTCTGTCATTGCTACTATCTGCATCTTCTGCGTTCAAAATTAGTTTGAACTTGGTTGAGGTTTCATTTACACGTAAGGGCAAATAAACTACAGTGTCGTTCCACGTGATTAAACCTGATTCGCTCAGTAGTGGATTGTCTACATCCAAACCATCACCAATAACCTTTAAATTGGTAACATTTCGCGTTAGCGAGACATTGTTGATGTCATAGAATTGCACCACCAATCGCGGAGTTGTTGGAGTAGAAGGATCGCAAATATCGTCCTTTTCGCAACCAGCAAAAGCAAAACAGGCGAACAATAAGGTGGCAATTATTTTTTTCATTTCGAGATAATGGTTTGATCGCATTAAAATGACTTTCCTTGAAAAGAAAAGTCATTTTTAATTTCAGTATTTATTTTCTTCTTTCCAAAAGGACTACGTTTTCCACATGGTGCGTTTGCGGAAACATATCCACAGGACGAACGCGTGTTACGCTGTATTTCTCATCCATTAGTGCCAAATCACGGGCTTGAGTTGCCGAATTACAACTTACATACACTACTTTTTCAGGAGCGATTTTCATAATTTGTTCAATAACATCTTTATGCATTCCATCGCGTGGTGGATCCGTGATAATTACGTCTGGCTTTCCGTGTTGCGCAATAAAAGCTTCGTTAAAGACAACTTTCATATCGCCTACGAAAAAGTCGCAATTGGTAATTTCATTTCGTTTTGCATTTTCTTTTGCATCGGCAATTGCTTCAGGAACAGCTTCAACACCAATAACTTTTTTCGCTTGACGCGAAACAAATTGGGCAATCGTTCCTGTTCCAGTATATAAATCGTAAACAATTTCTTCTCCAGTTAATCCAGCAAAATCGCGTGTAATTTTATACAATTCATACGCTTGTTCTGAATTGGTTTGGTAAAATGATTTTGCATTAATACTAAAATGCAAGCCTTCCATTTCTTCCAAAATATAGTCACGGCCTTTGTACAAATGTACTTTTTGGTCGTAAATGGTATCATTTGGCTTGCCGTTAATTACATATTGTAACGAAGTAATCTCTGGAAAACGATCTGCAATAAAGTTCAATAAAAGTTCCCGATTCTCTTTCTGTTCTTCAAAAAACTGAATCAAAACCATAGTTTCGCCAGTTGAAGCCGTTCGAATCATTAAGGTTCTTAAAAAGCCTTCGTGGTTTCTAGGATTGAAAAAAGCTAACTTATTTTCGATAGCAAAAGCACGAATCTCATTCCTGATCGCATTAGAGGGATCTTGCTGCAAATGACATTTTTCAATATTTAAAATTTTGTCCCACATTTTTTGAATATGGAAACCCAGTGCATCTTTGTTTTCAAATATTTCGTCGCTGTTCAATTCTTCTTCCGTCATCCAGCGCGCGTTTGAAAAACCAAATTCCATTTTGTTTCGGTAGAAAAACTGTTCCTTGGAGCCTAAAATAGGTTCAAATTCAGGAATTTCTATTTTTCCAATGCGTTGCAAATGATTTTTAACTTCATTTTGTTTGTAATACAACTGCTGATCGTATTTCATGTTTTGCCACTTGCAACCGCCACAAACGCCAAAATGTTGGCATACAGGTTCAGTTCTGTGCTCTGAAAATTCATGAAAACGAACGGCTTTTCCTTCATAATACGCTTTACGCTTTTTGAAAGTTTGCACATCCACAACATCTCCCGGAACTACATTGGGAATAAAAACCACTTTGCCATCAGGCGCTTTGGCTACAGAAACACCCTTGGCGCCTGCATCTAAAACCTTAATGTGGTTGAAAACAATTTTATTGGTAATTTTTCTAGACATGGGGCAAAAATAAGTTTTTATTAGATTTTAAATTCAAAAATCAAGATAATTTATAAAAATGAAATTTAATTGAACCTACTTTACAGTATTTATCCGATTTTTGCGTAGTTTTCAAAAAAAAAAGTAATTAAAAGCACAAGGGCATGAAACTCTATACGCGTCTATCTAAAATCAATTTCTTAAAAAACCGCTATGCTGCAAAGTTTTTCTTTGTCGCTGTATTTGGACTACTAATTCCAATTGTAGTTTTGCTCTACTTTGTGATTTATTTAAAACGTCATTTAGCACCATTGGATCTATTTCTCGTTGCTTTACTTATTGTTTTGCTTATTGCAGTGGTACTGTTTTTTCTGTTTAAAGCCTTGTTTTTGCCTGTAATAAAAGGAGCTTCGGCTTTGGTAGAATATGAAACGACTCTAAAAATGCCTGCTTTACCTGCTGATTTTACGGACGAGCCTGGAATTATTCTTAAAAACATACAATCTTTGGTTCAAACC
The DNA here is from genome assembly GCF_000425485.1 of Flavobacterium tegetincola DSM 22377. GTDB lineage: Bacteria > Bacteroidota > Bacteroidia > Flavobacteriales > Flavobacteriaceae > Flavobacterium > Flavobacterium tegetincola. The sequence continues at coordinate 53,260 of NZ_KE384383.1, forward strand.
AATCAGCGGTTACTTGCCGACAAAAAAGAATTGTGTGATGTATTGACTACCGACTTGCGCGATCAAACCTTGAATACGGAACATCTTTTAGAAACAATCAACAAGACGACTACCAATGGTGAGGTGAAAAATTTGTCAGTTTTGGCAATGCAATCGGTTCAGCAGCAAATTAATTTTGTAAATACGTACGTTGAAATTTTGGCACAAGAAGAAATCATCAATAAGCAACCGATTAAAGTTCGGAAGGTAAACGTTCAAGAACTGCTTGAGGAAGTAAAATTGAAACGTAAGGCTGCTTTGGAAGAAAAAAATATTCAGCTGACTTTTAGTTTGAAATACGTTAGGATACGACTAAAAGTAAGTAATACTTTGTTTTTACAAGCTTTAGGCTATTTGGTTGACAATGCAATAAAACATGCACCTGAAAATTCTAAAATTGAAATTACTACGGAGAAACACCGCGGTAGGTTGGTATTGCAAATTAGAGATTACGGTATTGGATTTAATGCACGTCAAGCGGAAAAGATTTTTAGTAAATTTCAAACAGTAGAAGCCGAAGAAGCATACAGTCCGATAACGGGCGTGTATCTTGCGGGTCAAATTATTGATCGTTTTGGTGGAAGTATCGTTGCAGAAAGTGATGGATTAAATCAAGGAGCAAAATTTATTATAGAACTTAAATTGCAACGCTAGATTTTAAAACTTGACAGTAAGTTATTTAAAATTGTTTTAAGCGGTTTTACGGCTTATCAATTTGTTAAAAGCTTTCTTTAGCCATTTATATAGTGTATATTGCGGGTCAATTTAGAAAGACATGCATCATTATTTTTATGCTACTTTAAACGCGCTTGCATTTGGACAATTAATATCTTTGTCTCATCTGCATGACGACTCCTTCTTAAAAAGTTCTAAAGAGTTTATAAAGTAAGCCCTGTCACACCCAAGACAGGGAAATCTTCCGATTCCTTTATATATTTAAAATCATCAACTGCTTTCAATAGCCTTTTTTATAGCGCTCCATTCTAAACAAAATGTTGTAGAACAGAACACTTTGGGTATTTGTTAAAAAAGCTTTAGAACAGTGATACAACAGAACAAAAAATGATACAAGAAGCACAACAAGAAATTTTATTGACTACCGGAATTTATGATTTGATTAAAGATCACGTAAGACGCAAGAAAGCTACGCCAGAAGAGGAAGAAGTGCTTTTAAAGCAACTTAAAAAAGCAAAGCAAGTGACTCGGAAAAACCTTCCTATGGATGTGGTAACCGTTGATGCAGAAGTGACGATTAAGGACACGCTTACTAATGAAGAAGAAATTTACACCTTTGTAGCACCGGATAAAGCCAAAAGACGCAATAATACAGAGTCTATTTTGAGTACAATGGGTCTGGCACTTGTGGGATGCAAAATTGGCGATGTAATCCATTGGAATTTCAATAACCAAGAGAAACAAATGGAAATTATAGCGGTAGAACGATTGGCATAATTAACTGTTTTCAATAGTAAAAAAGTCGGTAGTTTATTCGTAAACTACTGACTTTTTTGCGTAGAATCCACTTATTATGTCCAACGTAAAGCCGCGGAATGGTGCTAATTTTTGTTTTTATTGAGTTGACTGCTACCTAATAAAATAATTTGAAATCGTTTTAAAAGTTCTCTAAAATGTTTCCTATACATCAGGTTTCTCATTAAAGTCTAGAACGAGAATTTCTAAATTTTAGCCATGATTATTTGTAACAAAACACGTTTTTTAATTCATGAGAGTTCCCGTCATTTAGTAGCTCATCGCCAACAATATTCGGGTGAACTGATGACTAAAAGGGTATTGAAAATCATGTAAAAAACACAATACATTAATGCGGTTTTTCATTGTCCAATGCGTTTCAAAGCGTGCTAGATATTTTAACATGTTAAATATATGATTTATTTTTTACTGTAGAATAGCTCTCGTTTTTTTTTAAAATCATTCTGATTGTTTACATTTTAACCGGAAGGCCTTTTCTTTCCCTTGTTAAACTTCCCCCAAACCATTTCATTAAAAATCTATAAAAGTTTAACTTTGAGATAATTCAAAAAAAAACTGTTATGAAAAGAAATGCAACCGCCGTTTGGAAAGGCACATTAAAAGAAGGAAATGGAGTATTAACTACGGATAGTAAGGTTTTGGACAATTCGCAATATTCGTTTAAAACACGTTTTGAAAATGGTATTGGAACCAATCCAGAAGAATTAATTGCAGCGGCTCATTCAGGCTGTTTTACGATGCAATTGTCAGCATACTTAACCGAAGCTGGTTTTGAAATTGACACACTTGAAACCGAATGTGCTGTTGATTTTCAAGATAAAAGTGTGGTAGGATCGCATTTGATGGTCAAAGGTAAAGTAAAGGATATTTCTGCAGAAGATTTTCAAAAGTGGGTGACAAAAGCAGAGGAAACGTGTCCGATTTCTAGATTGTTAGATACAAAAATTACTTCGGAAGCTACTTTATTATAGTTAAGCTTCTCAATAGATAAAATCGCATTGTGTTAAAAGACATGATGCGATTTTTTAAATATATAGAATCGACATTAATTCGTTTAAATTTTGCTAAATTTGGCACAAATAAGGATGATTTCTCTCCCAAAAGCAGGAATAAAAGCATATTAAGAAAAAATTACACTACAATGGCAGTTTTGGACAAACGCACTTCGCAAGAAATTATCAATTTAGAAAACAAGTATGGCGCTCACAATTACCATCCACTTCCAGTGGTTTTGAGTAAAGGAGATGGAGTTTACGTTTGGGATGTAGAAGGAAAAAAGTACTACGATTTCCTTTCTGCGTATTCTGCCGTAAATCAAGGACATTGCCATCCAAAAATTGTTGGAGCAATGACCAAGCAAGCCGAAACATTGACGCTTACTTCTCGTGCTTTCTTTAACGATCAACTAGGTCCTTACGAAGAGTATTTAACCAGTTATTTTGGTTTTGACAAAGTGTTGCCAATGAATACGGGTGCTGAAGCTGTGGAAACCGCCTTGAAAATTTGCCGTAAATGGGCTTATGAAGTAAAAGGTATTCCAGAAAACCAAGCATTAATAATTGTGGCAGACGGAAATTTCCACGGAAGAACGACTACGATTATTTCATTTTCAAACGATACCAATGCACGAAAAAACTTTGGTCCGTACACGGATGGTTTTATTTCAATTCCTTATGATAATATTGAAGCGCTAGAAGAAGTTTTAAAAAATAATTCTAATGTTGCAGGATTCTTAGTAGAACCTATTCAAGGAGAAGCAGGCGTTTATACGCCCGCTAACGACTATATGATGAAAGTGAAAAACTTGTGTAACCAACACAATGTGTTGTTTATGGCAGATGAAATTCAAACAGGTATTGCAAGAACCGGATCGCTTCTAGCGGTTTGTGGAGATTGTAATTGTCAGAATGCTTGTGAGCGTCAAGAAACGTATGCAAGACCTGATATGTTGATTTTAGGGAAAGCCATTTCTGGAGGTGTGTATCCCGTTTCGGCAGTTTTAGCTGATGATGCAATTATGAATGTGATTAAACCAGGTCAACACGGTTCAACATTTGGTGGAAATCCTGTTGCAGCAGCGGTTGCAATTGCAGCATTGGATGTAGTGAACGACGAGAATTTAGCACAAAACGCAAGAAAATTAGGTAAAATGTTCCGTGAAAAGATGCAAGATTTTATCAGTACTTCTACCATTGCCACTTTAGTGCGTGGAAAAGGTTTACTAAATGCTGTAGTGATTAACGATACAGAAGACAGCGATACCGCCTGGAATATTTGTATGCGCTTGAGAGATAACGGCCTTTTGGCTAAACCCACTCACGGAAACATCATTAGATTTGCTCCACCTTTAGTAATGAATGAAGAGCAATTATTGGATTGCACCCGAATTATTATTGATACGTTGAAAGAGTTTGAGAAATAGAAAGCGTTGAGAACTGTGACTTAATTCTAAATAAACTAAAATGTTTGTTTCATCTTAGGTTTAGATGCATAAAAATAGAAAATCCGCTTTACAATTTGTAAAGCGGATTTTTTGATAAATATAAAATCTATACAAGATTACAATCCTTGCATTTCATTCAATCGTTCTTGCAATAAAACAGGGTCATTCATAACAGCCCAGCCAAAGATAGCGATGAAGGCAACTAAAGTAATAATTCCAATAATGTTCAGAACTAAACCAATTATTGCTAAAATCCGTCCTGTTTTTAAATTACTGTAATTATCATACATCTCTGAATTTAGAGCGTACAATGCCATATCTTTCTTAGCCATCACTAATGCAATGATACTAAAAATAATTCCAACGAAGTAAAAGCAGCAACCTAGAATTGACAGAATTCCGAGTACCAAGACAGCGGTTGCATTAGGTAATTTTTGTTGTTCCATAAGTAATAAAAATTTGGTTTAAATTTGATTAATAATTGATTAATTTGTAAAAGTAGGCAATAATCATGATAGCTGCGTTTAAAATAGCAATCGGAATGATAAATTTTGTATAATTCCGACTCTTGTCTACAAAATGCAAACCGATTAAAATAAACAAAGGGATTGTGGTATAAATTGCCGGAAACATAGTAAACGCCTGTGAAAAATCGCCTTGAGCTACCATTACTGTAGCACGCTGCATGCCACAACCCGGACAATCCAGGCCAAACAACTTTTTACTCACGCACGGAATCATAAGGTCTTCGACTTCCAAAATTCTTTGTTTACTGCAATTTTACAAAATATTTGTAAACTTTTGTTTTATTAGGAGATATTATTTTAAAGTTAATTACTTTTGAAGCCTAAATATCCGTTCACAATTGGTTTCTTGTTAAAATCAAACGGAGTTTAAAGCACTATTTGTCATGAAAAAGTTTTTAATTCCCGCGGTTGTTATTGCAGCTATTGTTTTACTTTATGAACAAAGTCAAGAGGTTCCAAATGTTTACATTAGTGCTGCATCCATTGCTGTATTTATGTATTTATTGTACAAATTGAATGCAAGAATTCCGCACAAAAATAACGATTCAAATAACTCAAATAACTCAAATGATGTTCAGTAAAGGAGATAAAGTTACCGTTTTGGATGATGCTATGGACGGAATTGTGGTTGCTACAAATGGCGATCAAATTACGGTGTTAACTACCGATGGATTTGAAATTAAGTTTGCTCCTAAAGAATTATTAAAAATCAGTGGCGACGAAATGAAGATGGGATTGGGAACCACGCCTGTTTCACTAATCTTACAAGAAAAGGAAATTCCTAAACCGCGCTCCTTTGTAAAAGAGAAAAAATCCAAGAAAGAAATTCCTGTTCCAGAGTTCGATTTGCACATCGAAAAATTGGTCAAAAACTTCAGGGGAATGAACAATTACGATATTTTGACGCTACAAACGGAAACGGCTCAACGCCATATCGAATTTGCCATACGAAACCGAATTCCTAAAATTGTATTTATTCACGGTGTAGGTGAAGGAGTTTTGAAAGCCGAACTGGATTTTTTATTAGGTCGTTACGATCAAGTTTCTTTTAAAGACGGTAATTATCAAAAGTACGGTTCAGGTGCTACAGAAGTTTATTTTAAGCAGAATGTTTAAAACAGTACTAAAATAGAAAAAGCCATTAAGAAATTTTATATTCTTAATGGCTTTTTTATTGGAATTCAGCGATGTTTAATTCATAGTTTCAAATTCTCCAAAGATATATTCAGCACCCATATCCACTTTTAAACTTCCTTTTGCTAATCTAATGTTCTTTAAAACAATGGTATGTTTAAAGCCATTAGTGGAAGGTAATGAGGTTACTTCAATAATCCCGCTTTGATCGGCTATACCATTTTCTGCGGTAAAAAGTTCTTCAATTGCTGGAGTAGTTGGGGTTGGAATCGTACAGAAATACGCATCGGTTAACGATGAGGATGTAGCATTGAAAATAACGCGAGTCAATTTGTTATCTGCTGAAATAAGTCGCACTTTAGGACCTGCTGCTCCAGAGAAAAGAAAAGAGGCATCAGCGTCATTTAAGTCCAGAATAAGTGCTTGTTTGTCTAAATATTTAAATAGAAATGAAGTGTCATTTGCACACGATTTCAATCCTGTTAAACCTGAAAAAGGGGTAAATGCTTCAGCATCCGTTTGGTAAGTAACCTGTGTAAATGCCTCATTAATTTGTGTGCCTTCATCGCCCAACTCAAAAACTAAATTTTTAAAAGTCAGCGTGTGCAGGTAACCTGTTATTTGTGTGGCGCCATTGGCATCTGCCGCGCTTTTAAGTGCCGTGGTAGTAATGGTAATAGTTCCATCAGTGGCTTCACGTTCTTGAGTAACAATAGGACTAGATACTGGAACTGTGGAGCACATCGTGTTTGATGTAACATCGCCTGAATATTCTCTATAAAGCAAGCGAACTTCAGCACTACTTATCGCTAATGTAAGTGGAGCTGAAGGTTGATCTGCAGTAATTTTATTTTCAAAACTCTTTTCTGGTAATTGAATAATTAGCGCGCGCTGGTCCTGAATTTTATAAATGAAAAAGTCAGATGTCCCGGTTGCACATGCTTGAGCATCACTTGTATCGAAATCAAATGAAACTTGGGTCAAATCGCCGTCATCACAACTTGAAAATAATACAGTTATAAAAAGGAGAGCAAAAAAATTTTTCATTGGGCTTTTTTATTTGAAGCAAAAATAGGCAAAAAAACCACAACTAAGAATCTGCGAAGTCTAAAGCGTTGTTAAACCTAAAATTTATAACTTTGCAACATGGAAAAAATATATTTGGACAATGCGGCAACTACGGCTTTGCGTCCGGAAGTCATTGCTGAAATGGTTTCTGTTTTACAAAATGATTTCGGAAATCCATCTTCTTCTCACAGTTTCGGTCGAAGTTCCAAAAGTAAATTAGAGCTTGCGCGAAAAACCATTGCGCAACTCCTAAACGTGTCTGCTCAAGAAATTATTTTTACTTCAGGTGCGACAGAAGCCAACAATTGGATTTTGAAAAATGCAGTCGAAAATCTGAATGTAAAGCGAATCATTACTTCAAAAATAGAACACCACGCCGTTTTACATGCGGTAGAACATTTGCAAAGGCAACACCAAATTCAAGTTGATTTTTTAAAAATTAAGGCAGACGGAAGTATTGATATCAATCATTTAATGGAATTGTTGAGTCAAGATATCTCCACAATGGTTTCCTTGATGCATGTCAATAATGAAATTGGAACCGTATTAGATTTGGCTGAAATTGCTTTAATTTGTAAACAACATTCGGTGTATTTTCATTCTGATGCGGTGCAATCTGTAGGAAAAATGAAACTGGATTTGCAAGAAGTAACTGTTGATTTTCTCGTGGCAACAGCTCATAAATTTCATGGACCAAAAGGAATAGGTTTTGCATTTATCCGAAAAGGAACCGCAATACATCCCATTTTCCATGGTGGCGAACAAGAAAAAGGAAGCCGACCTGGAACGGAATCATTACACAATATTGTAGGAATGGCAAAAGCCATGCAGTTGTCCTACCAAAATTTAGATTCGGATCGGAATCAAATTCAGGAATTGAAAAAATATACGGTAGCACAATTTGAAAAACATTTTCCAGAAGTACAATTCAACGGTAATAGTGAAAAAACATTTTATACGATTCTAAATGTTCAGTTGCCACTTGACGCTTCAAAAAGCAGCATGTTACTTTTTACTTTGGATATGAAGGGAATTGCAGTTTCCCGTGGAAGTGCTTGTCAATCCGGAAGTGCACGACCGTCTCATGTTTTAGCTGAATTTTTAAATCAGGAAGCACTTTTAAAGCCGTCAATTCGGATTTCGTTCAGTCATCTTTCCACCCAGAAAGAAGTGGATCGTTTAATAGAAGCTTTGCTTGCTGTATAATTTTAAAGAAATAAAAATGCCAAGAATTCTCGCCATCGATTACGGACTAAAACGCACAGGAATTGCAGTTACAGACGAAATGCAAATTATAGCTTCCGGATTAACTACGGTAGAATCTCCAACATTAATTGCGTTTTTAAAAACATATTTCACTCAAGAAAAGGTAGAGAAAGTGCTCATCGGCGAACCCAAACAAATGAACGGACTGCCTTCTGAAAGTGCTGTGATTATTGAGAAATTCATTCTTGAGTTTGTCAAAGTTTTTCCAGAGATGACTGTGGTTCGCGTAGACGAACGTTTTACTTCTAAAATGGCGTTTCAAACCATGATTGATTCTGGACTTAAGAAAAAACAACGACAGAACAAAGCGCTGATTGATGAAATTGCAGCTACTATTTTGTTGCAGGATTATTTGGGAAGGAAGTTTTAACTGCGAAAGTATTTTCAATGTATATTTGCGATAGAAGAAGTATCTTAAACGCAGTATTTATTCATTATTTTCAACTGACCCATGAAAAAAATTTCTACATTTTTAATTGTTGTGTTCGTATTGACAATCGCTGTTTCTTGTAAATCAAAAGTACTCGTAGCGGATATTGCACCCCAATATTTTACCGATTCAATTTACAGCACGAGTTTGTCAGAATACAGAAAGCATAATGTGTACCTGCCACTGAATTTTAATAAACGAAAAAAATATCCAATAATTTATACAACTGATGGAAGCGCAATTTCAAGTGACGGTCTAATAAAAAAAGCATTAGATTCTTTAATTGGAAATAAAATTATTAAACCTGTAGTTTTAATTGAAAGCTTTTCAAAACACAAGATTGCTGATTCTAGTGGAACCTTTGGTGATGGAAAGAAAGTATACCTTCAATATAGAAATTTTGAGTACATCAATAATTATCAAAATGTTGCTCCAAATCCACTATTAGAAAATCGATTTAAAAACCACATGACCTATTTTAAAGATGAATTAATTTCCTCAGTTGAAGGTAAATTGACTGAAAAAATAAAGAGGAAGGACCGTTATTTTTACGGATATTCAAATGGAGCAGGTTTCGGATTGAGTTTACTGAATACGCATCCGGATCTCATCGGAACCTATCTTTGTTTTTCGACTTTTGGCGGCGATGTTCAAACAAATAATTGGAATAAAGACGTTCATTATCCTACTTTGTACTTGAAATTCGGAAAAAATGAACCTACATTTTTAAAAGAGGACGCGGATTTTCTAAAAGCTAAATATGATGATTTAAATGCTTTTATCGATATCGAAGAATTTGACGGAGGACACGATTGGAAAAAATGGAACAAAGGATTTATAGAAACCGTACTTAAATTATTCGCTGAAAAGAAATAAAAAGTTGCGGTCTCATTTAATAATTGTTACGCCTTTGCAAATTTTACGCAGAAAACTTTAATCACTTTCCACCAATTTCCGACTCGCTTTCAATACACTTTCTGATAGGTTACTCAACCAAATCAACTGCTCAAGAACCAACTGGGCTTCTTGCATTTTCAATTGAAATTCTTCTTCGTTTGCGCTATTTGCTCTAATTTCTTTTGAACGGATATTTTTTAGTTCCACAAAGCGAACTTCCAGATCAATCTTTTGATACGGTTCAATCGGTTTTTTTGCGGTAGCATTTAAGACGTCCATTGCGGCATTTAGATTTTTCAAAGCCGCATCCACCACTACATTAAATGCGTCAGAGGCTTTAGTGGTTTTGTGCGTTTGAATGTACGTTCCTAAAGAAGCAGACGATGAAACAAGTGAATAATTCAATTCCACTAACTTGTACAATTGAGGCAATTGCTTTTGTTTGGACTTTGGTTCTTGCGTCATTCTTTGAAATGAATTCATTAAATTCCCGATTTCAATAAAGGCAAATTTCCGCGCAATCTTATAAGAGGTAGTTACTTCGCCTTTCTTATTGTAAAATTCAGATATTTCTTTCAAGTAATGATAATTCGCTTTAATCGATTTTTTAAGGAAAACCCGAACATTCAGGAATTCCCAAGAAGGCCACAAGAGGTAATTTGCCGCAAAGGCTAAAGTAGCACCAATTAATGTATCCATGATTCTAAATTGCACCACATCGCGCACATTTGGCGTAAGCATTGCGTAAATAAATACTACATAAATGGTGACAAAGGTAGCTCCAACCTTATAATTGGTTTGCGTAAAAGTAAATCCCAGAAGCATAGCGATTACTGCAAAAACACTTATTGCCACTTGATTTTGTACAAAAGTGATTACTCCAAAGGCGATCACTCCTCCTAAAATCGTTCCAAAAATACGTTCATAAGAGCGTTGTTTTGTCAAACCATAACCCGGACGTAGAATTACTACAATGGTCAATAAAATCCAATAGACTTTTTCAACTGAAATCAAATGTCCAATCACAATTCCTGCAAAAATAGTCAAAGTCAACCGCAGCGAATGTCTAAAAATAGTAGAGGAAAAACTTAAATTATTTTGCAGCGTACTCCATGGGTAATAGAGTGGTGTTAAAAATTTTTCTAAATCTTTTTCAATTCCTTTGGTATCCTGTTTGTCAATTGGCGCTGTAAAAGCCCGTTCTAAAACCTTGATTTTTTCAATTTGACGTTCCACATAATCCCGCATGTTGGAAAGCATAAGCACGCCTTCATGAGATTCATCAATTCCAACGGTGTTTTGGTACGCTGAAATTGCACTTTCTAAAATTTCTAAATCATTAAAGAGTTGGTGTGTGGACGCGTACTTTTTATTTTGCTCAATGGATAGTGAAATCCGCTTTAAAGTGGTAGCTAAATTATAGGCCAGGTCTTGATAATTCTTTAAAATTTGGGGATGATTGCTGAATTTTTCGTTGAATTTCTGGTGGTTGAATGAAGTGGACAATGCCAATTCCAAAATTTCCAAAAGCGATACAAATACTAACAGCATCTTCCGGTTTTGATTGGATCCTCCGGAATTGGAACGATTACGGATTAAAATTTCCCGAATATTCTCGTGGGTAGTATTTAATTCTACTTGCAGCAGTAACTGACTCTTAATAATTGCTTCTCTTGGTGCTTCGGTGTCCCATAAATCGCCACGCAGGTTGAGGTACTTGGAGGTCAATTCTAAACATTCTGCAATTTGTAATTCTACATACCTAAAAGGTCTGATTCTATAAAAAATGAGCGAAACCAGTAAGTAGAATAATCCACCTCCTACAATGTATCCGCCATTGATAAAGATAGAAACGCCTTGCTGCACGTGTCCTGTAGCCAAAGCAATAGATAATAATCCGGAGAAAGATACCATCGTAGCACGTTGTCCATAGACAGAAATCATCGACAGGAAAAATAATGCAACGGCTAAAAATGGGTAAAAGATATAGGGATAAGGATCGAGTAAACTGACTAAAACGGCCGCACTCACGATGATTAAGATGGCCACTAATATCCCGTTAATTTTATGTTTTAAATTACTTGGAATGTCACTTGGATAGGTTAAAATAGCTCCTAATGCAAAGGAGAAGCCTACCTGAAATAAGTCAAGGTAAGCAAAAAAGACCACAGGAATTACCGCCGCAACTGTAATTTTAAGTGCATTGGTAAAATTGGTTTGAGCAGTAAATTTTTGGACAGATTTGAACATAGTATGCAAAGATAGAATCTAACGCTGTTAAAGTTTTATAAAAATAGAGAATTAAAAAGATTCTATATTACGAAAAGGCTGTTTTCTATTATCTTTTTTCACTATTTTTGCCGTCCAATATTAGCGGCAAGTTGCTTTGCGATAAGCTGAATTAGTATAAATTAATACGTTAAAAATGATTTTACCTATAATAGGATACGGCGATCCAGTGCTTCGAAAAGTAGGAGTGGACATTGATGTTAACGATCCTACCATCAAGGAAACTATTGCCAATATGTATGAAACCATGTACAATGCACATGGCGTAGGACTTGCGGCTCCTCAAGTTGGTTTGCCCATTCGTCTTTTTGTAATTGATACGACACCTTTTAGTGACGATGAAGATTTGGAAGAAGAAGAGCAAATGCAATTGAAAGATTTTAAACAAACATTTATCAATGCCAAAATTATAAAAGAAGAAGGCGAGGAGTGGGGTTTTAATGAAGGTTGCTTGAGCATTCCAGAAGTGCGTGAGGATGTATATCGTCATGAAAGAATTACAATTGAATATTTGGACGAAGATTTCAACAAGAAAACGGAAGTATATGATGGTCTGATTGCTCGCGTAATTCAACATGAGTACGATCACATTGAAGGTATCTTATTTACAGATTTAATTTCTTCGTTGAAAAAACAATTGATCAAGAAAAGGCTAGCCAATATTATGGAAGGGAAAACTCGTCCTGACTATAAGATGAAATTTGCCTCACCAAAAAAAGGGAGATAAACTCTTTTCAGCAGAATAATAAAATTTATAACCACATATATTTAAAAAATGAAGTTAGATAAAATATTAGCAATTTCTGGAAAACCAGGATTATACTTATTGCAAGTTCAAACGCGTTCAGGATTTGTAGCAGAATCATTGACAGACGGAAAAAAAATTACAGTAGGTTTGAGAAGTAACGTAAGTTTACTTTCTGAAATTTCAATGTACACCAACACAGAAGAAAAACCTTTGGTTGAAGTAATGAGAAACATTGCGACTAAAGAAAATGAAGGTCCATCTATTTCGCATAAAGAAGATAACGCAACTTTGTTGGCTTACTTTGAAGAAGTTTTGCCAGATTACGACAGAGATCGAGTATATCCATCGGATGTGAAAAAAGTAATCAACTGGTACAACATTTTGCAAGCAAAAGGAATGGTAAGCAAAGAAGCTCCCGTTAAAGAAGTTGCAAAAGAAGAAGAAGTTACAAAAGAGTAATTTTTTTAATCCTTATAATTTTAATCCTGTTGGGAATTTTTCCTAGCAGGATTTCTTATTTTTACAAAAACCTATTTTTATGAATACGAGAGAAATCCAACTGCAGTCCTTTAGTCGATTATTAGATATTATGGACGATTTGCGTGCCAAATGTCCCTGGGATATGAAGCAAACCATGCAAACCTTGCGTCATCTAACTATTGAAGAAACCTACGAACTGGGCGACGCTATTTTGGACAATGACTTGCAAGAAATAAAAAAGGAATTAGGAGATGTTTTACTTCATATTGTTTTTTATTCAAAAATAGGAAGCGAAACCAATTCGTTTGACATTGCCGATGTTTGCAATGAAATTTGTGAAAAACTCATCCATCGTCACCCCCATATTTACGGCGATGTAGTGGTGGAAGATGAAGAAGAAGTAAAACGCAACTGGGAAAAACTGAAATTAAAAGAAGGTAAGAAATCGGTTCTTGAAGGTGTGCCAAAAAGTTTGCCCGCTTTAGTAAAAGCATCACGCATCCAAGACAAAGTAAAAGGAGTTGGTTTTGACTGGGATGAACCCGAACAAGTTTGGGAAAAAGTCCAAGAAGAACTGCAAGAGTTTAGAGATGAAGTAGCCGTGGGACATCAAGAAAACATGGAAGCCGAGTTTGGCGATGTACTTTTTTCAATGATTAACTACGCTCGTTTTCTAAAGATAAATCCCGAAGATGCCTTAGAACGTACCAATAAAAAATTCATCAAACGCTTTCAATATTTAGAAAGTAAAGCAGGCGAACTTGGGAAATCCTTGTCCGACATGAGCCTTGCCGAAATGGACGTTTTTTGGGAAGAAGCGAAGAGGATGTAGGCTTCATGGAAGATCTACAAATAAATAGCTATCCGCTGGCATTTTTATTTTTCCAACTTTAATGGATTTCCATCACGATGCAGTACCTATTAAACGATCGTAATAAAAGAACCTCTAAGGCAGGGTTTATTCCAACTTGCCTAGGGTTTTTGGTAACTTTCCTAGGGTCTTTGTCAACTTAGGTGGGGTTTTTAGTAAACTGCTTAGGGTTTTTGTCTACTCTGCAAGGGTTTTTTCCAATTTGCTTAGGGTTTTGGGTTACCCCGGTAGGGTTTTTTGCATTTTTGGTAGGGTTTTATTCTTTTTGACATTACCGTAGCAATGACTTTATAAGATTATTGGATCAAGCCAACCTAAAACACCTTACTCCACAATTCTTTTCAACTTTACCTTATCCAAAATGGTAATTTTTTTTCCTTGAAGTTCTATCAATCCCAGTTTTTTAAATTCAGAAAGTAACCGAATACAACTTTCAGTAGCCGTACCAATGATGCTTGCAATTTCCTCTCGAGACAATTGCAATCGCAATGAATTATCTTCCAGAAGTCCAAATTTTTCTTCTAAATACAATAAGGTTTGAGCCAGTCGTTCTTTTACATTTTTCTGTGCCAAACTGACCATCATATCATCGGCATCTTTTAAATCCCCACAAACAGATTTCATCAAACTCATCGAAAAAGCATTGTTTTGGTTGAAGAAACCAATAATTTCACTCTTCGGAATAAAACACACTTCCATGTCCTCAACAGCTATTGCGCTAAGATTTGTAGGTTCATCACTTATTAAGGAGCGTTGGCCTAAAAGTTCGCCTTTTTGAGTCAGTTTAACAATTTGGTCCTTGCCGTTTGCACTTAATTTAGTCATTTTGCATACGCCAGCTTTAATACAAAAAACACCATTTACATTCTCGCCTTCCATGAAAATAGCTTCTCCTTTCTTAATGGTAGATGCTGTTTTACAGTTGGACATGGTAATTAGTTCGTCTTTCGTCAAGGTCTTTAAAGCACTGAATTCTCTTACTATACATTGCTCACATTTACCCATAATACATTGTTTAGTGATTGACAAAATTACACTTTTATATGACAATTATCATATAATGCCGTAACAACTTGTGCGAAATTTGCAAAAGGTAAAAGAGTAAAGATATGGACACTTCCCAAAGTTGTTTCCATTGTGGATTAGAGATTAAAAAGTCGGATCTAATTGTTTTTGATAGTAAAAACTTCTGTTGTAAAGGGTGTCAAACCGTTTACGAAATTTTTAGTACCAACGATTTAGGCTGCTATTATGATTTCGAAAATTCCCCAGGAGCAACCCCATTAGACATTGCGGGCAAATATGATTTTTTAGACAACGAAAAGATTCTCGAGAAACTGCTGGAATTTCACGAAGACAATATTGCGGTAGTTTCATTAACTATTCCGCATATTCACTGCAGTTCATGCATTTGGATTTTGGAGAATCTGCAACGATTGGAATCGGGTATCAGCACTTCGATGGTCAATTTTAATGAAAAAACGGTTCGAATTACATACAATTCTGATGCGGTTGAATTAAAGAAAATTGTCAATTTATTGAGTGCAATTGGTTACGAACCTTACATAAGTTTGGAAAATTATGAAACTGGAGTCAAAACCGAGGATAGAAGTTTAACCTATAAATTGGGTGTTGCTTTTTTCTGTTTTGGCAATATCATGTTGCTGTCTTTTCCCGAATATTTTGAGGCAAATGAATTTTGGATTGACCAATATAAAGGTTTCTTTCGATGGTTGATTTTTGCTTTGGCACTGCCTACTTTCTTTTATTCGGCAAGCGGTTATTATATTTCTGCTTACAAAAGCATCCGATCCGGCATGCTGAATATCGATATTCCAATAGCTTTAGGAATTATAGTCATGTTTGTCCGAAGTACCGTGGATATTATCATGGGACACGGTCAAGGCTTTTTTGATAGTTTATCAGGTTTAATCTTTTTTATGCTTTTGGGCAAAATGTTTCAAATCAAGACCTATAATTTCTTGAGTTTTGAACGTGATTTTAAATCGTATTTTCCAATTGCAGTAACCAAATTAGCAGACGGAATAGAAGAAAGTGTACCTATATATGACATTGTAAAAGGCGATCGCTTATTGATTCGAAACCAAGAGTTAATTCCTGTTGACGGTATTTTGCTTTCTTCAGAAGCCACTTTAGACTACAGTTTTGTAACCGGCGAAGCCAATGCGATTGTCAAGAATTCTGGTGACAAAGTATTTGCCGGAGGAAAACAAATTGGACAATTGATTGAAATGCAGGTTCTTGAAAGTGTTTCGCAGAGCTATTTGACGCAGTTGTGGAGTAATGATGTGTTCCAGAAGAAAGTCAACCAACATTTTAAAACCATAACCGATCAAATCAGTCATTATTTCACACCCATTTTATTATTGATTGCGTTTGCTGGATTTGGCTATTGGATTTTCTTTGATGTCAATACGGCTTTTAATGTTTTTACAGCGGTTTTAATTGTAGCGTGCCCATGTGCTTTGGCTTTAACGGCGCCTTTTACCTTCGGAAACATTTTACGTATACTGGGAAAGAAGAAAATCTACTTGAAAAATGCGTTGGTAATCGAGCAATTGGCAAAAGTCGACACGCTGGTTTTTGACAAGACAGGAACCATAACTACTACTGAAAAATCAACCGTCCATTACCACGGAATCCCGCTTTCAGAAACGCAAGAGTGCTTGGTTAAAAATAGTTTGCGAGCGTCCAACCACCCGTTGAGCCGCATGCTGTATGCTGAAATGCCTGACGTTGATTTTCTGAAGATGGATTCTTTTGAAGAATTTGTTGGAAAAGGAATCGAAGCGCATTTTGAAGGAAACAAAATCACTTTAGGTTCGCCTAGTTTTGTACACGCAAATCAACCGCAGGTTCTTGCTGAAACAAGTATTCATATTGCTATTAACGGTTTGTATTTGGGAAAATTTGTCTTCAAAAATGCATATCGAGAAGGTTTGTCCCAACTGTTTAAATCGCTTTCGCAAAAATATGAACTGCACATTTTATCGGGAGACAATGACGGAGAACGTGCTTTCTTGGAAGAATTCTTGCCAGTTGACACCAATTTAGTTTTTAATCAAAAGCCCGAACAGAAGTTAAGTTATATTAATGATTTGCAGGAAAAAGGCAAAAATGTGATGATGGTGGGAGACGGACTTAACGATGCTGGCGCTTTGGCCCAAAGTAATGTAGGAATTTCAATTTCAGAAAATGTAAATGTTTTTTCGCCAGCGTGTGATGCTATTTTAGATGCTTCGGAATTTCAGAATATTAGCAGTTTTTTACAGCTTTCAAAGAAAGCCATACGTACGATTAAAATGAGCTTTACCTTATCGCTACTTTACAATATAGTGGGTTTGGGCTTTGCCATAACAGGAAATTTATTGCCCTTGGTTGCAGCCATAATTATGCCGTTGAGTACGGTAACGATTGTTAGTTTTGTAACCATAATGAGCACTATTTATGCTAAAAAACTTCATTTAAAATAAAAGCCGTTTATGATATTTATCATAAAATATAGTTAACGAACGGCGTAATTTTGTCCAACACAAATTAGAGGTATGAGTGTCATTTATTTATTAATTTCCGTAAGTATAGTAGTTGCTATTTTCTTTTTCATTGCTTTTATCATGGCAGTGCGAAAAGGACAATACGACGACGATTATACGCCTTCCGTCAGAATGCTTTTTGACGATGAATTAAAAACAAAACCAAAACAAATTAAAACAACCCCTGAAAAACAAGTGTAATATGGAGATGCAACAATTTTATTACGACAACAAAATTGTAAAGAAGTTCATTTATGCTACCATCCTTTTTGGAGTAGTAGGAATGTCCGTAGGGCTACTTTTAGCCATCATGTTTTTATTCCCTAACCTAACTGACGGTATTTCGTGGTTGAGTTTTGGACGATTAAGACCTTTACACACCAATGCAGTTATTTTTGCATTTGTAGGAAACGCATTCTTTGCCGGAATGTATTATTCAATGCAACGTCTTCTAAAAGCCAGAATGTACAGCGATGTTTTAAGTAATCTTCACTTTTGGGGATGGCAGTTGATAATCGTTGCTGCAGCAATTACGCTTCCTCTGGGATACACGTCTTCAAAAGAATATGCCGAACTGGAGTGGCCAATAGATATTGCTATTGCATTCATCTGGGTCGTTATGGGAATCAATATGATTGGTACCATGATTAAAAGGAGAGAGCGCCACTTATATGTAGCCATTTGGTTTTACTTGGCAACTTTTGTAACGGTTGCGGTATTGCATATTTTCAATAGTTTGTCACTTCCAGTTAGTTTCTTGAAAAGTTATTCGGTTTACGCAGGAGTGCAAGACGCCTTGGTACAATGGTGGTACGGTCATAATGCGGTTGCCTTTTTTCTAACTACACCTTTCTTAGGATTGATGTATTACTATGTTCCGAAAGCGGCAAATCGTCCGGTATATTCTTACAGGTTGTCTATTATTCACTTCTGGTCGTTAATTTTTATTTACATCTGGGCTGGACCGCACCACTTGTTATATTCTGCTTTGCCAGATTGGGCTCAGAATCTAGGAGTTGTTTTTTCCATCATGTTATTGGCGCCATCTTGGGGTGGTATGATCAACGGATTGTTGACTTTGAGAGGAGTTTGGGATAAAGTTAGAGAAGAGCCCGTGCTAAAATTCTTCGTCGTGGCGATTACAGGATACGGTATGGCTACTTTTGAAGGTCCAATGTTATCCTTGAAAAATGTAAATGCTATTGCTCACTTTACAGATTGGATTATAGCGCACGTCCACGTTGGTGCCTTGGCTTGGAACGGATTCATGGCGTTTGGTATGATTTATTGGTTGGTTCCAAGAATGACCAAAGGAAAATTATTCTCTACAAAATTAGCCAACTTACACTTTTGGTTGGGTACTTTAGGAATCATTTTATATGCTTTACCTATGTATGTTGCTGGATTTTTACAAGCATCAATGTGGAAACAATTCAATCCTGACGGAACATTAATGTACGGTAACTTTCTAGAAACTGTAACTCAAATTATTCCAATGTATTGGATGAGAATGTTTGGTGGTGTACTGTACATCTCAGGAATGTTGATCCTAGTGTACAATATTTATAGAACATTACGTGCAAACGATGCTATTGAAGATGACTTTGCAGAAGCACCGGCTTTAGCGCCAATTTCAAAAGGAAGATTACAAGGAGAGAAATTCCACCCATGGCTGGAACGAAGACCAATTCAGTTGACAATTTTAGCGACAATCGCTATTTTAATTGGAGGAATTATTCAGATTGTACCTACCATTATGGTCAAATCAAACATTCCAACTATTGCAGCGGTAAAACCATATACACCATTAGAATTACAAGGACGCGATATTTATATTCGTGAAGGTTGTGTAGGATGTCACTCCCAACAAATTAGACCTTTTAGAAGTGAAGTAGAACGTTACGGACCACAATCTAAAGCTGGAGAATATGTATACGATCACCCATTCCTT
Source organism: Flavobacterium tegetincola DSM 22377 (assembly GCF_000425485.1). Taxonomy (GTDB): domain Bacteria; phylum Bacteroidota; class Bacteroidia; order Flavobacteriales; family Flavobacteriaceae; genus Flavobacterium; species Flavobacterium tegetincola. Next base: position 72,448 of record NZ_KE384383.1, read on the forward strand.
TGGGGTTCAAAACGTACAGGTCCAGATTTAATGAGGGTGGGTCAAAAGTACAATGACAATTGGCATTTTAACCACATGTGGGATCCACAAAGTATATCGGCGGGTTCAATCATGCCAGGATACAAATGGTTGTTTGACAATGAAGCTTTGGATAATTCTGATATTGAAACCAAACTAAAAGTGATGCAGACGTTAGGTGTTCCTTACACCGATGCTCAAGTGGCTAGTGCTCGAAAAGACATGGCGAAACAAGCACAAGGAATTGAGGACAATTTACATGGAGATCCTGACTTTGTAAAAAGTTATGAGAACAGTAAAAAAATTGCCGCAGCTAATGGAGAAGAGTTTGTACCGATGAGTCAACGTGAAATTGTAGCACTAATTTCTTACTTGCAACGCTTAGGTACGGACATTAAAGTAAAAGATAACGCAAAAAAATAAAGCTATGTTTGAAGCAATAAAACACAATATGGAGACCATTGCTGGGGTAGAAATCTACCCCATCCTCTCCCTACTTATTTTCTTTATCTTCTTTGTAGGATTAGGAATCTGGGTTTACGGTTACAAAAAAGAAGCAATTGACGACATGAGTCAGATTCCATTAAAAGATTAATTAAATTTTAAAACACAGAACCATGAAAAAACGTATTCCAGCTTATGTAAGAGTTCCCGTGCTGTTTTTTATAGTTGCCTTAGGAATGGAATTCATCATAGATTCAGGCAGCAAACCTGCTTTTATTGAATATCCAATGGTAGCCCTTTTTCTAGCTTTCTTTTTGTTCATCTTGATCGCTATAGAAATTACAGTAAGCGCTGTTGATAATGTTACGTATCAGTTGCTAACTCCCGAAGAAAGGGAATTAGAAGCGATAAACGAAGAGAAAAGTATTTCAGAAAGCGCTTGGTATAAAAAAATGATGCAAAGCTTAACCCGTTCTAAGCCTATGGCTATGGAAGGTGCGCTACTTTTGGACCACGATTATGACGGTATAAAAGAACTTGACAATGACTTGCCGCCTTGGTGGAAATATCTTTTCATCTTCTCTGTAATATGGGGTGTAGCTTATTTTATTCACTTTGAAATGCTTGGCGGAGACGATCAGGAAACGGAATTGAAGAAGGAAATTGCCGAAGCTCAAATTGCATTAGAAGAGTATAAGAAAACGGCACCTGATTTAATGAATGCCGATAATGTGACTTTATTGACGGATGCAGGCGACTTGTCCAAAGGAAAAGCGCTTTTTGAAACGAATTGTGTGGCGTGCCACAGAGCTGACGGTGGTGGTCAAATTGGTCCAAACCTGACAGATAACCTTTGGATTTTAGGTGGTGGAATTAAAAATGTATTTCACACTATTTCAGAAGGAGGACGTGATGGAAAAGGAATGGTGTCTTGGAAAGCCATTTTAAAACCTACCGAAATGCAGCAACTTGCCAGCTACGTATTGTCCTTGCAAGGAACTAATCCAGCGGATGCAAAAGCAGGTGAAGGTGAAGTTTGGGTAGACGAAAACGCTCCAGCAGGCGAAGTGCCAGCTACAGAAGCAGCAAAAACTGAAGAAACAACTCCTGAAGTTGTGACTAACTAAAAAAATAGTACCATGTCTGAGCCTTATGATGATGAGTCTTTTAGAGATACGATAGGAACGCTAGATAAGGATGGTAATAGGAAATTTATTTTTCCTAAAAAACCACACGGAAGATTTTATAGCTACCGAAAATATGTAAGTTATTTATTACTTGCCATCTTAATTGCAAATCCGTTTATCAAGGTAAACGGAAATCAATTTATGATGTTTAATGTTCTGGAAAGAAGATTTAACATCTTTGGATTCCCTTTTTGGCCACAAGATTTTTACTTGTTTGTTATTATAATGCTCATCGGGGTGGCTTTTCTGCTCTTGTTTACCGTTGTATTTGGACGAATATTCTGCGGATGGATCTGTCCGCAAACCATCTTCTTAGAATTGGTTTTCCGTAGAATCGAATATTGGATTGATGGTGATCGAGGTGCTCAAATTCGTTTAAATAAACAAAAGTGGGATGCCGAGAAAATTAGAAAACGGGTAACCAAATGGGTTATATTTTTTATGATTTCCTTTTTGATTGCCAACGTGTTTCTCGCCTATTTAATAAGCAGCGACAAGCTGTTCCAAATGGTTGAAGACGGACCAGCCTTGCATTTAAGCAACTTTATTTCATTGCTGATATTTACCGGAGTGTTTTACTTTGTCTTTGTTTGGTTTAGAGAGCAAGTGTGCATCATTGCTTGTCCTTATGGAAGGTTGCAAGGTGTTTTGTTAGACAATAAATCCATTAATGTAGCGTACGATTTTGTACGTGGAGAGAAAGAAGAAGGTCGCGCTAAATTCAAGAAAAATGAAGATCGCGCCACAACAGGAAAGGGAGATTGTATAGATTGCAACCAGTGTGTTAACGTCTGTCCAATGGGAATTGACATCCGTAACGGGACGCAATTAGAGTGCACCAATTGTACCGCTTGTATTGACGAATGTGATACCATAATGGAAAGTGTCAACTTGCCAAAAGGATTGATTCGTTATGCTACAGAAGATGAAATTGTAAAGAAAGAGCCGTTTAAATTTACTGCTCGAATGAAAGGTTATACAGCCGTTTTGGTTATATTAATCGGAATGTTGATCGGGATGTTGTTCCTAAGAAATGATGTGGAAGCAACTATATTACGTCTTCCGGGTCAATTATTTGAACACAAAGGGGATAAAATCAGTAATGTGTATACCTACAAAGTAATCAATAAGACCATTAAAGATTTCAATGAAGTCAACTTCAAAATTATGAATCCAAAAGGAACCATAAGAAATGTAGGTGGATCAAATGTGATGATTTCTAGAGAGGGAACTTCACAAGGAACTTTGTTTATTGAGATTGATCAAGCGTTACTGGACGGCGATAAGACAAAAGTTACCATCGGAGTTTACAATGGCAATGAGTTATTGGAAACAGCAACAACTAACTTTTTAGGTCCACGGACATTTAATTAAAAATAGTAAACGCTCTAAAAGAGTGATTTAATAGAAAGTTCACAAAATAATTTATTGCAATGCAACCAGAACGAGTTGGTGTTCAAATCAATTTAGTGCGGTAAATTCCAATAAATAAAAACGAGTACACATGAAATTCAAGATAGGCTGGGGAACATCAATCGTTATTGCAATCGCATTTTTTATGTCCTTTATTCTGTACTTTGTAATTAAAGTACAATCGGATTCAAAATACGACAATGATTTAGTGGTAGAGGAATATTACAAGAAAGACGCGCTTTACGGTGAAGATTACATCAAAATGCAAAATGCAGCTGATTTAGTCGAAAAACCAAAAGTGATCCAGAAGAACGATTCAATTGAAATTGTATTTCCAGCATCAATGAATAGAAATGAAATCAAAGGAACAGTGTCCTTTTATCGACCGTCTAACAAGAAATTGGACTTCCAAGTGCCAATTTCATTGTCAAAACCATCTTTACTCATACCTAAAACTAATTTGGTAGGCGGTCGTTGGGACATTATTATGGATTGGGATTATCAATCTAAAACGTATAAACTCAAAGAAACGGTTTATATTAACTAACTAAAGAAAAATGCTTTATACAGCTTTCATATTTGGTCTGATCAGTAGTTTCCATTGTGTTGGGATGTGCGGTCCTATTGCAATGATGCTACCTGTAGACCATCAAAATTCTACCAAGAAAGCGTTTCAGGTTGCCACCTATCACTTGGGTCGGTTAACGGCTTACGGAAGCATCGGTTTGATTTTTGGCGCTTTGGGAAAAGGTTTTTTCATGGCAGGAATGCAACAGCAACTTTCGATAGTTGTGGGTGTTTTGATGATTGTTTTTATCCTTGTCCCTGAACGGAAATTGGCCCAATACAACTTTTCCAAACCTATTTACAAAGTGATTTCCAAAGTAAAAGCAGCTTTGGGAAAACAATTCAAAAACAAAAGTTACAAATCCCTTTTTACCATCGGGTTACTCAACGGTTTCCTTCCGTGCGGAATGGTTTACGTAGCACTCTTTGGCGCTATTGCCATGCAAAGCGTTACTTACGGCGTTTTTTACATGCTTTTATTTGGACTCGGAACGATGCCATTAATGAGTGTCGTTATTTATGTAAATTCCTTTGTTACCCCCTCTTTTCGTAATAAAATCCAACATGTTATTCCTTATGTAGCCGTCTTCATCGGTTGCCTTTTTATTCTTCGTGGTTTAGGTTTGGGCATTCCTTATGTGTCGCCTTCTACGATGAGTTTGTTTGTGAGTGAGGGTGCAGATTGTTTTTAGTATTTAATTCTGCAACTATTAGATTCTTGTGTTATTTTGAAATAAGTTACATTTGATAACTAATAATTACGCTGAGGAATATATTTGAAAAGTTGTACAAACTTGAGTATATTTGCTAGTTAGCCGTCAGTTTGGCGCAACGAAAAGAAAACTAACAATTTATGATTGAAATCGGAAAATATAAGGTTGAAATTTTTACAGACGAAACTTATGAAAGTGGTTCGGCTGATAATCTCAATAAATACGATTTTGAATATTTAGAACCCGAAAATAATTATAACTCAACTTTTGTTGGCGTAAAAATATACGAAAATGAAGAATTTATTAAAAGCACATTAATTGGCTCTGAAGGTGGAAATACAGGAATAAATGAGAACTCAAAAATAATTGAACAAAACAGAATTCTAATCTGTTGTGCAGACAAAATATTCTGTTTGTCATTTCCAGAACTTAATCTGTTATGGAAAACTAAAAGTGACGAAATGAGTTGCTTTGAAATTTTTAAAAAGGACAATTATTATATTGTTCACGGAGAATTGGAAATATCGAAATTAAATGAAAACGGAAAAATATTGTGGAAAAAAAGCGGTGCGGATATATTTACAACAATTAGTGGAAAAAATGATTTTGAAATAACTGAAAAATACATAATTGCAACTGATTGGGAAAATAGAATTTACAAATTTGATTATGATGGAAATGAATATACCGATATGAAACAATTCAATTAAAGAAAAAAACCGAACGGCTAACAGCGGTTTGCATAAATGGCGAAATATGTGCTAAATTCACGTTTATCTTTCGCAAGAAATTTTATCTTAGCCGAAAATAATCGGTCACGAAGTTCGCCACTTCTGCAAGCCGCGACACGTTAACAAAAATGTTCCTCCCTTTCTACGATGATCTCTGATCTCGTAGTTATCAGATAATCTCCAAAAAAACCTCCAGATACTTACAAAAGTATCTTTTCTATACACCTTCGATTACCAAGGTAGGTACAAAAGTATCTTTTCCATACACCTTCGACTACCAAGATGGATACAAAAGCAACTTTTTAATACACCTTCGATTACCAAGGTGCATACAAAAGTAACTTTTTAATACACCTTCGACTACGAGGGTGGGTACAAAAGTATCTTTTCTATATACCTTCGAGATCCAATGTGTATATTTCAACTAATTGTACTGCATTTTTATATAATAGACAAGTGTAAAAAGTGCCTGTACCGCCTAGTTACAAGTATTTTATGAAAATTATTGCGTAAAATTGTTCATTGCTTTTAAATATTTATTAGTTTTAATATATATTAACTTTAAAACAAATAGATCATGGAAGAAAATCAAAAAGAGGAAGGGAAAGCCAAGCCAAATGCAAAACCAAATATTCCCGCAGGCGACATGGATTTTGGCACTGTAGCCAATGATGCAATTGCGATGTGGAAAATAGAACCTTGGCTCACGCTGCAATATACCACGCAGGCCATAGCACAGCAAAAAGTGGATTTATTCAATACAATTATTGGCAACAGAAGAGGTGACGGTGGAGGTAGACCCCAATATACAATGGCTCTAGAATCTATTAATAAAGAAATTGATGGTGCAATTAAGTACATCAAAGGTTATATTCAGGAAAAACATGGGGAAAAAGGAAAGGAAGTAGTACAGAGCTACTATCCTGCATTTGGAATGGTGAAAAAAAATGATACTTTTATCATTCCAGGAGATGCTAGTAACCGCAAAATTGCTTTAGATTTGATGATAGCAGGTATTCAAACCAACCAATTTGAAACCAGAAAATACGGATTGACCTATTGGGAAGACATCAAAGTCAAATACGATGCATTGGTGCTAAATTCTAGAGCTTTGGACGGAAGTATATCGGATAAAGTAGGCGATAAAAATGTGTTGAAACAGGAAATCAAAGAAGTATTAGGATCAATTATAAATGTTTTAGAAGGAAATTTTCCGAAAACGTACCATAAACAACTCCGCAAATGGGGATTCCAGAAAGAGAAATATTAATGATTCTTAATTAAATGTGCCTTGGGAATCAGGGCATTTTTTTTGTTTAAGATTACCACTGAATTCAAATAGTAATTAAATTCTTCCGTTCTTCAATCCCTTAATCCTTCTAGTTTTTAAATAAATAATTCCTATTTTGCACACAAATTAGAATTATATGAATAACGCACCATTTATTACAGACGACACCATCGTTTTTGGACTACTAATGCTTCTTTTGGCATTTGTATTTTACACGTCAGGTAAACAAGAAGGATTTTGGAAAAAATTCTACGTTGTATTCCCTTCCTTATTGATGTGTTATTTATTGCCTTCTATATTTAGTTCGCTCAACATTATTTCTCCCGAATGGACTGAAATAGGCGAAGGCGGCGAAATCATTACCAAGAAATCATCCATTTACTTTGTAGCAAGTCGCTATTTACTTCCCGCGGCATTGGTATTAATGACGTTGAGTATTGACTTGAAAGCAATGTTCAAGCTAGGACCAAAAGCCTTAATCATGTTTTTTACCGGAACCATTGGAGTCATTATTGGTGGACCAATAGCGGTTTTAGTCATGTCTGTTTTTTCTCCTGAAACCGTTGGCGGTGCGGATTTTGACGCTGTTTGGCGTGGACTTGCAACTATAGCCGGAAGTTGGATAGGAGGAGGAGCCAATCAAGCTGCAATGTTTGAAGTTTTCAAATACAATCCGGACAAATACGGAGCGATGGTTTTGGTTGATATTGTAGTCGCTAATATTTGGATGGCGTTTCTATTATTTGGTATTGGTCGAAAAGAGAAAATTGACAATTGGCTAAAGGCAGATACAAGTTCGATAGAAGAATTAAAAGATAAAATGACGGCGTATGCTGCAAATGTAACGCGGAATCCAAGTCTAACCGACTTGATGGTTATTCTCGGAATCGCTTTCACTGCCGTAGGACTTGCACATTGGGGAAGTAACTCGATTTCTGATTTGCTTAAAGCAAACTTCGAAATCGTAAACGACCCAACAAGTTTTGCCTCCACCTTTGGCGACCGATTTTTCTGGATGGTAACCTTTGCCACAGCACTCGGAATTATATTTTCGTACACCAAACTAAAGCAGTACGAAGGAGCAGGAGCTAGTAAAATAGGAAGTGTTTTTATCTACATTCTGGTAGCGTCCATCGGTATGAAAATGGATTTGGGTTCTGTAGCCAGTAATCCAGGTTTGCTGGTTGTAGGGTTAATCTGGATGGCCATCCACGTGTTGCTTTTAGTAATCGTTGCCAAACTCATCAAAGCACCCTTTTTCTTTCTTGCCGTAGGAAGTAAAGCCAATATTGGTGGAGCAGCTTCGGCACCCATTATTGCTTCAGCATTTCATCCTTCATTAGCAAGTGTCGGGGTTTTGTTGGCTGTTTTTGGTTACGTTGCCGGAACATATGGCGCTTTATTAGCGGCCTTTTTAATGGAAATTGCAGCACCG
>NZ_KE384383.1:81038-124021 GCF_000425485.1 Flavobacterium tegetincola DSM 22377
AAGGTTTTAAAAAAATTAAGACAAAACTTAATATCTTAATGGTTCAAAAATAATAGTAATGTTTTAAACCGTCATCGAAAACAACTGTCTTTCCGGCGCTTTTCGTTGCAATCGCATGTCAAAAGCCATACAAATGTTTCGCACAAAGGCTTTTCCCTTCTCGGTAACTTGTACGCCATCAATGATAAATTCAAGCAATCCGTCTTCTTCAAACTCTTTGAGTTGAGGTAAAACTTCGTAAATTTCATCAAAATAAGTGGCGTCTGTACTCCAAGTTGTGTGAAACTTACACGTGATATTCAAAATATGTTGACGTATTTTTAAATCTTCTTCGGTTAAAATGTGACCTTTGTTTACGGGAATCTTGTCCCATTCCAACATTTGATAGTAATCATCAAAACTCTTCACATTTTGACCAAAACCAAACCAACTGTCGCTAATTGCCGAAACGCCTAAACCAATCATCAGTTGGGTTTTAGAAGCGCTATACCCCATGAAGTTTCGGTGTAAATTTCCTTCTTGGAAGGCTATGGTCATAGCATCCTGCGGTACTGCAAAATGATCCATCCCAATTTCAAGATAACCACTTTCGTCCAATTTTCGTTTTCCTTCTTCATACATTTCGCGTTTTGCATCATCTTTTGGTAGATCTTCATCCTTAAAACCACGTTGTCCGTTTCCTTTAATCCAAGGCACATGAGCATAACTATAAAATGCCAATCGGTCGGGAAATAATGATTTTGTTTTCTCAATCGTATCGTAAATATCTTCTATAGTTTGAAATGGAAGTCCGTAAATCAAGTCGTGACTGATGGAAGTATAGCCAATTTCTCGTGCCAAATACGTCACTTTTGCCACATTTTCAAACGGCTGAATTCTGTTAATTGCTTTCTGAACAGTTTCAGAATACGACTGTACGCCAAAACTCACCCGTCTAAAACCTACATTATACAAACTTTGCAAATGCTCTCGAGTGGTATTGTTGGGATGCCCTTCAAAACTCATTTCACAACCCGGATGTTTATTTGCTAAAGCAAAAATTCCGTTGATTAAATCTTGCAAATTATTGCTTGAGAAAAATGTGGGCGTTCCACCGCCTAAATGGATTTCTTTAATAACAGGTTTTTCGTCAAAAAGCTCCGAATACAAACGCCATTCTTTTAAAAGTGCTTTGATATAAGGATCTTCAACCGCGTGGTTTTTGGTAATGCGTTTGAAGCAACCACAAAAAGTACACAAGCTTTCGCAAAAAGGCAAGTGAATGTATAAACTTATTCCCTCGGCAGAATTACTTTGCGTAAATGATTTACGAACACTTTCCAACCACAAGTCGTGCGAAAAGGTATCTTCTTCCCAATAGGGAACGGTTGGATAACTTGTATATCGTGGCCCTGGAACGTTGTATTTTTGAATTAGTGAAGTTTTCATAGACTTTAATTTCTTTATTTTTCGTCTAATACAAATAATTTTGCCACTGATTTTTAAGATTTCCACAGATAAAACAAATTAAATCTTTTTAATCATTGTAATCTGTGGCGAAAAAAAAAACAAATATGTATTTTTATAGACCATCGAATTTGAAATTCAAAATTAATGGTATAGCTTCTACTTACAAATGATAAATGTCATATCTAAAAACCGCGTTGTCTTTTGGCTTCAAAAAGTAAAATTGCAGCGGCAACTGAAACGTTCATTGAATCAATTTCACCTTGCATGGGGATGATGATGTTTTGAGTGGCTTCATCACGCCAAGGTTTTGTGAGTCCCGTAGCTTCTGTTCCAACAACAAGTGCCGTCGGTTTCGTATAATCTTGGGTATGATACGAAGTGGAGTTTTGCAACGTCGCACTGTAAAAATTAATGTTATTTTCCTTCAAAAACGCAATCACTTCTTCTGTAGAACCCGTTGCAATTTGATTGGTAAACAAGCAGCCCACACTCGAACGAACGACATTTGGGTTGTATAAATCACTCTTCGGATTGGCAATAATAACGGCGTCGACATTTGCAGCATCGGCTGTTCTTAAAATGGCACCTACATTTCCGGGTTTCTCCAGGCTTTCGCCAATTAATATCAGCGGATTTTCTGATAGTTTCAAGTCTTTTAAAGAAAGTGATTTGGTTTTTGCTATAGCCAAAATACCTTCGGTAGTATCTCTATAAGCGAGTTTTTGGTATACGTCTTTACTTATCTCAATCTTCTCTGCAGAAGTAATTTTCAACTCTGAAAGCGCTTTTTCACTAATAAAGTCAGGAACAAATAAAATGGTTTCCAATTCATATCCACCTTTTAAAGCGAGCTCAATTTCGCGTTTTCCTTCAATGATAAACGTGCCGGTTTGCTTTCGCGTTTTGGCTTTGTCTTGCAGTTGAACGAGTGATTTTATGTAGGGATTTTGAGAGGAAGTTATTTGTTTCATTGTGTAGTTGTATAAATTTAACCGCAAGGTTCGCTAGGTTTTACGCAAAGTAAAAAAGTAATTTGCAATTAATTATTGCAAATATATAATTTATTGATGCCACGGGTTAGAATGATTGGCACAGATTTAAAACTGTAAATAAAAAATCTTTTAAATCCTTCTAATCTGTGGCAAAACCTACAAAATCCCTCTTGCTTTTATTTCTAAATATTTATTAATCGTATCCAGAGTCAGATTTTCAGGGTCGGTAAGCACCGAATAAATACCGTATTTCTTGAGTTCGTTTACAATCAAACGTTTTTCAAAAGCAAATTTCTCTGCAATTACTTTATCGTAGATTTCTTGTACGTTCTCGGCTTTTTTCTGAATCAAGTCTTCCAACTCTGTATTGTTAAAAAAGACAACTACTAATAAATGGTTTTTTGCAATTCCTTTTAAGTAGGGCAATTGACGGTGTAAGCCATCTACAGTTTCAAAATTAGTGTACAAAACTACTAAACTTCGTTGCTTCAAATTTTGTTTACAATCGACGTACAATCTGGAAAAATCACTTTCGTAGAAATCGGTTTTGATGTTGTATAAATTCTCTAAAATCAGTTGCATTTGAGACGAACGCTTTTCGGCAACCACGCGATTCTCTACCTTTTTAGAAAACGAAAACACACCTGCTTTGTCTTGTTTTTTCAGAATTACATTGGACAAAACCAACGTAGCATTAATGGCATAATCCAATAAACTCAATCCATTGAAAGGCATTTTCATCAAACGTCCTTTATCAATTACCATATAAACAGATTGCGATTTTTCATCTTGAAATTGATTCACCATCAACGCGTTTTTTTTCGCAGTGGCTTTCCAATTCAGCGTTCTGATGTCGTCTCCGGGAATGTATTCTTTAATTTGCTCAAACTCCATCGTATGACCAATTCTACGGATTTTCTTGAAACCGTATTGAAACAGCGAGTTGGAAAAAGCCATCAAATCATACTTTCGCAATTGGATGTACGACGGATAAACCGGTACCATTTGGTACTTATCAAAAGAAAAACGTCGCGAAATCAGTAATAGGGGAGAACTGATGTAAATGTTTAAGTTTCCAAAGAAGTACTCACCACGTTCTGTTGGACGGAGGTAATAACTGATTTCGTCTTGCGATGAAGCTTTTATTTTTCGAATAATATTGAAATTTCGGACTTGAAACTGAAACGGAATCTCATCAATAATACTTGCAGAAACAGGGAAAGTATAAAAGTTTTTGATACTTACATTAATTGCATTTTCGTCGCCGTTGGATAGTTTTTCAGCCATAATTCGGCTGGCTTCAATTCCTTTTTTAGCAAAGAATAAAATTACAATGTCAATCAGTAGAAATACCATTAGTATTAAAAAAGCAATCCACGAAATTTTATACAGTCTTGGGAAAAAGAAAGCCACGACAAACAGCGCTATATTGCCCAAAAGCAAATAGAAAAATAAATTATTGAGGTATAGTTTTTTAAAAAAGTTCAAATTTTATGGGCTAAAATGATAATTGTTTTATCTTGGAATTTCTACAGCTTCAATGATTTGCTTGATGATTTCAACACTTGTAATTCCTTCCATTTCGCGTTCTGGAGTAACCATCACACGGTGTTGTAAAACAGGAATTGCAGCTTCTTTAATGTCTTCAGGCGTTACAAAATCACGACCACGCAAAGCCGCAAAACCTTTTGCCGCATTCAATATTGCGATAGAAGCACGAGGTGAGGCACCTAAATATAAGAAGGCATTTTCTCTCGTATTGATAACAATTTTGGCAATGTATTCGAGTAAATGTTGCTCCACTACGATTTGCTTCACCAAAGTTTGATACGTTTCAATAATTTGAGCGGTAATGATTTTCTTAATATTTTGGAGTTTATTATTGTTTTGCAATGAATGTTCGCGCTGCAAAATAATCACTTCCTCATCCAATTTTGGATAATCAATTATAATCTTGAATAGAAAACGGTCCAATTGCGCTTCAGGCAAACGGTACGTTCCTTCTTGTTCAATTGGATTTTGGGTGGCAATTACTAAAAAAGGTTTGTCCAAAATATAAGTTGTTCCGTCCATCGTGATTTGACGTTCTTCCATGACTTCAAACAAGGCCGCTTGTGTTTTGGCAGGAGCTCGGTTGATTTCGTCAATTAAAATTAAGTTTGAAAAAATCGGTCCTTTTTTAAAGGTAAATTCGGATGTTTTTAAATCAAAAACACTTGTTCCTAAAATATCCGATGGCATTAAATCGGGTGTAAACTGAATTCGGCTGAAGCCAATATCCATCGTCTGTGCCAAAAGTTTTGCGGTAATTGTTTTGGCAACTCCAGGAACACCTTCCAGTAAAATGTGTCCGTTAGATAAAAATGCCACAAGTAACTGGTCAATCATTTTTTCTTGACCTACAATTACTGTATTTAGTTCGGCTTTCATTGCTGTAATGCTGTTTTGCAATGCCGTTAAATCCAATCGTGATTGAAAATTCACATTTTCGTTTGCTGCGGTATCTTGATTTATTTCGTCCATCTTAGCTAAATATTTTTTCAATTAATGTATTAATTTCAACCAAATCATTTTCCACACTTCTATAATTTCCCTTGCGGTGTTCATTGATTTTGTAGAACAATTGTTTTAAGTCTTCGGCATTTTTGCCTGTTTTTTGTTGGAGCTTCTGTACAAATTTATCGTCAAGAGTTGTAGTATCTAACAAAAATTCACGTCGTATTTTATCCAACAAATAAATGATTTTTTTATCAATAATAGTAGGATGATTGCCTTCTTGAAAATATAGATTTCCAATGGTTTTGGTAAATTCTACAGTAGTATTTGCTAAAGGTTCCACGATGGGAACGATGCGTTGTTTTCTTTTGGCATTGAACACGATAAAGACTAACATTCCCAATAGAAACAAGTACCAAGCATTTTTTAAGGCAGGCTGACTAAATATAAATCGCATCGGATTTTGCGAAATATAGCCTTCGCGTAAATCTCGTGTGTACCAATAAATAGTTCCTTGCGGAAGGTAAGACAGAACCTTTTCGGCATATTGAAAGTGGTTGTTTTTCAATAAATGATAATTTGTAAATGCAGTGGGTTGCAAATGCAAGTAGAAATAACCTTGGTGGTACGGTACTTTTATAAAATTGGCGTAAGCTTCATCATCACCTTGATAACCTAAAATGGTGGTGGATACGGTATCAATTTCCGAGAAATAATTGGTCCCTAAACCTTCTGTTAAATTATATTTTTCAACACCTAATTTTTCATTGGCAAGCCAAACAGCTGTGGTAGGATTTATTTCAAAATTGGAATTAAAATTGAATTTAAGACTGTCCACCAGCATTTGCGGAAGCGATTGCATACTCAAGAAAACCGTATTTCCATGACTGGCAAAATAAAGCAGTTCCTTTACCGATTCAGTATCAAAAGTGGATGTTTCACTGATGGACACAAAAGTACCTGATGTTTTGTATGTAGCTACTAAAGTGTCGTAGTTGTATAAATCGTCAAAATACTCGTAAGGTGTTACGTTTACAGTGTTTAATGTATCCGGTTTTAAAAGCGAATGCAATTCTTTGTTGAACACATAAAGTCCAAACGGAATTTTGTCGTTTATGGAATAAGTGGGCGTCCAATTGATGGGTTTTGGCGCCGTAGAATCTAGGGCAGCAATGCTAACTAGCACAATTACCAAGAAAATCAAGTAGGTTCTTATCGACTTATCCATTAATAAATGCTTTGAATTGTGGTGTCAAACGCTTTTTTTGCTTTTTCAAATTCTGTTGCAGTCAATTCAAATTCTCCGTACCAAATGTAATTATATAAGTAGGACAAGTATTCAAAATTGGCTTTCAATTGCGGTGATTTTATTTCATAAAGGTAGTCGGAATTGGTTTTTTCCACATCCCATTCGATGAGTTCCTTTTCAGACATTTTTTTCAATACAAATAAGTAGTAATACCGAATAGTTAAACGGTGTTCTCCTGATTGTATGCTTTGTTTGATTAATTTTTCAAAATCCACTAAATGTAAATTCTTCTCAATTTCGTCGTAGCGAATTAAATTCGCATCGGATTTTGATCCAAAAATCCACGTGCCTTCCTTATTAAGAATTGCTTTGACAATAAGATAAATAACCACTAAAATTAGTAAAACTGCAATCGTATTGATGGCATAGTCCAAAATTGTCATGGCTCTTGCACTGTCTTGTACATCAAACGTACGGTTCAGCCACTCGGAAAACCATTCTTTAAAGCGTTCCCAAATTGATTTTACAGGAGCTGCTTCTTCGTACTTAAATGCGGTTCCATTATAATTTTCCTTAAAATTTTCTTTAAAATAAACCGGAACAACATCCGACGTGTCAATTGCAACTGCAGTGGAATCTGTCGTAATTTTTGACGCAGGTGTAGACTGACTCCAAAGTGGAATTATGCTAAAAAATAAAAGGATAAGGACAAATTTTTTCAAAGCAGCTTAAACGATTTTAGGAATAGAATTATATTTTTTGGCAACAATATGAGGGAAAATCAGATAGTAAAATGAAATGAGCGACAAGGTGGTTAAAATGATAAAAACATTCATCCAATTGGGCATTTCAAGTGAATAACGGGTTACAAATCCTTCCAGAAATCCTGCTGCAATAGTAAAAGGAATGGTACTTAAAAAGATTTTAAAACTATTTCTAAACCCAATTTTTAACGAATTCATACGAGAAAAAGTTTGCGGAAATAAAATGGAAGCACCTAAAATAAATCCGGCCGCCGATTCAATTACGATGGCGAAAATCTCCATGGAACCGTGAATCCAAATTCCTTGAACGCTTTCCCAAAAAACACCTTCTTGGTAGAAAAAATATTGAAAAGCACCAAGCATTAAGCAGTTCTTAAATAAAACATAGAATGTTCCTATCCCGCCAAAAATCCCCATGATAAAACAATAGGCACCCACTCGTAAATTATTAATTGTAATTCCGATAAATCCGCCCCAATTAGAACCTGTTTTATAAATGGCAACTGGATTTCCATCTTTAATATTTTCTAAAGTTGTATTGACATAAGTATCGCCCAAAATCAGTCTTGTAACGTCATCATCATACCTGGCCGACAAAACTCCAATGCCAACCGACATGAAAAATAATAAAAAGGCGTACAAAACATGGCGTCTGTATTGAAAGAGCAATAGTGGCACTTCCTCAGAAAAAAAGTACAAGAGTCGGTTTTTTTCTTGTCTTTTAGTTTTATAAATGCGTTGGTAAATTTGCGAAGCTAAATAATTAAGGTAGACAACGGTCTTACTTTTAGGGTAATACGTTTGTGCATACGATAAATCATTGATTAAATGTATGTATAAGCCTGCAATTTCATCAGGATTTTTTTTAGCTTTACCGAAAATTGCGGCTTCAAAATCGAGCCATTTTTCTTTGTTTTGTTTTATGAAGGCAACTTCTCTCATCGTAGGCTAAATTATAAAATATGTCAGAATTATCCATCAATACGACCCAAAATGTAACTATTAATTTTACAGCCGCTTCCATTGGCCATAGATTACTCGCATTTGGCATTGATTTACTCATCATAATCGCCTATTTAATCAGTGTCTTTTTGTTGATGGCTTACACCGGCTTTTCAAGTTTTGTGGACCGTATGGACGGTTGGTCTCAAATGGCAATTCAATCTCTTGTTTTTTTACCGGTGATGTTTTACAGCTTGCTTTTTGAAACCTTTTTTGAAGGCCAAAGCTTAGGAAAAAAAATAGTTCGGATAAAAGTGGTTAAAATTGAAGGTTATCAAGCGAGCTTTGGCGATTATTTAATTCGGTGGTTGTTTCGGATGATTGATATTGTCATCAGCAGCGGCGTTATTGGTTTTATTTCTATCATTATGAACAAGAAAGCCCAGCGTCTTGGCGATATGGCAGCGGGAACTTCAGTAATTACTTTGCGAAATAATATAAATATCTCAAGTACAATTTTAGAAGAAATCAATGACGATTATAAACCCATTTATTCTTTAGTAATTAAACTGTCTGACAATGATGTTCGAATCATTAAAGAAAACTTTATCCGTGCGAAAGCAGGAAATGACTTAGAATTACTAGCTAAATTGACTGAAAAGATTGAATCTGTTACAGGAATTAAAAATCAAAGTGGTAATCATGTTGATTTTATCAATACGATAATGAAGGACTACAATTATTATACGCAAAGCATGTAGTTTCACTTAAAACCATTTCAAAGATGACCATTTTTTCTCTTCTCGATTTCATAGGAACCGTTGCTTTTGCTTTGTCTGGTGCTTTAACGGCAATCAATAAAAAGCTGGATCCATTTGGCGTGTTCATCATTGCGTTTGTTACGGCAGTTGGTGGAGGAACATTGCGCGACATCATGATTGGAAGGACACCAGTCAGTTGGATGTTAGATTTGCGGTACGTTTACTTGATAATTTTTGGTTTTATATTGGCCATAATTTTTCGAAAGAAATTAGACCGTTTTAGAAAATCTCTATTTTTATTTGACACCATTGGTTTGGGTGTTTTTACATTAATAGGACTTGAAAGAGGAATCATTTTTGGACTGCATCCCGTAATTTGTATTGCTTTGGGAACAATGACTGCATGTTTTGGAGGTGTCATTCGGGATATTTTATGCAATGAAATACCTGTGATTTTTCGCCGTGAAATTTATGCTACGATTTGTATTTTCGGTGGAATTGTGTTTTTTGCACTTAAAGAAATCAATTTGAATCAAGACGTTTTATACATCATCACATCCTCTGTTATGATTAGCATGCGACTCTTTGCTGTAAAATACAAGTGGTACTTGCCTACACTACATAAAGCTTAATTTGTAACGTGAATAAATCCAGTCATTGCCTTTGAATAATCGCGGTCGTTTAAATGTAAGATATAATAATAGGTACCAGGAGTTACTTTATCTCCCATAATTCTCGGGCCTTTATTGGCAAATCCATTCCAATCCTCAGTTTGATTATTTCCTTCCCACACTAAATTTCCCCAACGGTTGTAAATTTCCAATTTGAAATCCATAAAAATATCACGCAATCCTTCTATAAAAAAAGTATCGTTGGAACCATCATTATTTGCCGTAACCAAATTGTATATTTTAGGCGGACAATTTTTTATTTCTAAATAAAAGGGCACGATGTTGAAACAAAATTCGGTATTTACGCGAATTACTATTTGCTGTGGCGAAGAAAACGTTTCATACGATGTCAGGTCTACGATGGGATTTTCTTGTGCATTGGCATCAGCGGCATTATTGTAAAAGGTAACTTCATCTGTGGGATTCATCTTTACAATGTCTTCATAGATAGATAAGTCAAAAATCCCTCGACCCAAAAGTAAATTACAAGTTTTCAGCGTTTCCAATGTTGGCGTTGCTGGTCCAGAAAAAAGTACAATAGGTTGTGAAAAATCGTTATTATTTTCATCCAATTCTTTTTGAATTCCGACACCATTCTCAGTTTGATCTACTATGAATTTCAATTCAAAGTCGAGCGGCAGGTTTTCGGGAATTGTAATGGAAATAATGCCACTTTCAAAGCCGTCAATTGGAATTGAATTTTGGGTAAGAAATGTAGTGACATAAGTGGTATTAGCAAAAATACTAACTGGAATTCCGGACGGCAATTGATCGGTACTGTTGGTATTGAAAACCGTATACGGTACAGAAAGTACGCGCGAATTGCATTGAATTTCAGGGGATTCAAATGTAATGGTGGCGTCTGGAAGTTGGTTGTTTAATTTTGAAATTACGGTAGAGATCATCACAAAATCTTGCAGGGAAACCAACTCAATAGTTGCTGTAGGATTGCTCACTTCTATAAAATCTTCAATGTCATAAACGTCCAAATCCATATTATACAATTGATCAGAGCCGGTAAAACTATTGGTGCTGTTAAACGCATTATTTAGCGGATTGATAGCATTAGTCAGGTCGAAACCGTTGAATTTAAACGTCTCTTCATTCGCTAAATCTGCATCGCCTTCCCAAGCGATAAAGCCCAGTTTTGCACCCAGATTGTCCACCACATTCATATTGTTTAGCGTCAAAGTCAAGGTGTTTTGTGCTTGCGATACCGCCTGAAGTCCGTCATAAACATTGAGCTGGTTTACTGGTAAAGCATTATTTTTGTAAACAATTAAAATCGCCCAACCGCCAAAATTCGTTCTGTTTTGACAATAACCTGAGCCTGTAATGAAAGGTTGTAAATCCAATTCGGAAACCGTGTAAAGTCCATTTCCATTGGCTTTAATGATATTTGTGACATCCGCATAAGCAGAAAAGTAATCTAAGTTATTTCTAAAAAGCGGAAAGTTTCGTTCGGAATTTACAAGTTGACCGTTCAGTTTAATTTCAAAATCTCCTGTTCCTGATCCAGCCCAATAGATAAAAGCCTTTTCTACTTGATCATTATCTTGCAACGTCAAGCTTGCAGCCGAAGTATTGAGGATTGTGCATAAGTTATTGAGGTTATTTCCAGAAACGGTATTTAACGTATTTCCTACTACTGTAAAGTCATAACGGCCATTAAATTGCTGCCAAAGAGCCACGTCTTGACCAAC
Source organism: Flavobacterium tegetincola DSM 22377 (assembly GCF_000425485.1). Classification (GTDB taxonomy): domain Bacteria; phylum Bacteroidota; class Bacteroidia; order Flavobacteriales; family Flavobacteriaceae; genus Flavobacterium; species Flavobacterium tegetincola. The sequence continues at coordinate 92,066 of NZ_KE384383.1, forward strand.
GCAATTTGCATTGGTAAGCCAAAATAGGATACAATAAAACAGCCAAAGAGTAGTTTTCACAGAATAAATGTGGATTTAAAAGTTTAAAGATAGCTTTTTTTGTCAAAATCATTCGCATCAATTTTAGTGATTTTTCAATTGCTATTGGTGGCTATTCCTAAAAAAATCAGTAATTTTCCCCATTAAATGTAGCCTTTTGAATATGTATACTGTTCGGTTGTACCAAAAAAATGATTTTGATTCTTGGAATGCTTTTATTGATCAAGCAAAGAACGCCACTTTTCTGTTCCATCGTAATTTTATGGAGTATCATGAAGATCGATTTGTAGATTATTCTTTAATCATCGAGGATGGTAGTAAATGTGTTGCCGTTCTGCCAGCCAATTTTTCAAATAATCAGGTTTTTTCGCATCAAGGACTTTCGTATGGAGGTTTAGTTTATGATAAAAAGACAAAATTAGCAACAGTGCTTACTATTTTTAAATATATTTTGGAATTCTTGAAGCAGAATGAAATTAGCAAATTTCAGGTAAAATTAACACCCTCTTTTTACACTGATTATCCTTCAGACGAGTTGAATTACGCACTTTTTTTGACAGAAGCTAAACTGATTCGGAGAGATACACATGCTATTATTGAATTGCAGAAGGGAATTTCTATTACAAAAGGACGAATGGAAGGTGTTGCAAAAGCGATAAAGCAAAAATTGATCATTAAAGAAGAGACTGAATTTCATGCCTTTTGGAACCAAATTTTGATTCCGAATCTTGCAGAAATGCATCAAGCTAAACCTGTGCATACATTAGAAGAAATACAGTATTTACATCAGAAATTTCCAGATAATATAAGGCAATTTAATGTATATCATTATGATAAACTGGTTGCTGGAACTACTATTTTTGAAACCAAAAATGTAGCTCATGCTCAATATATTTCAGGAAATAATGATAAAGGTAAATTGGGCAGTGTAGATTTTTTATACCATCATTTACTCACAAATATCTTTAGCCATAAAGAAATCTTTGATTTTGGAATTTCGAATAGTAATGAAGGTAAAACCTTAAATGGAGGTTTGTCTTTTTGGAAAGAAAGTTTTGGAGCACACATTATTTCCCAAGATTTTTATGAAGTAAATACAGCTAATTATGGTCTTTTAGAAAACGTAGTACTATGATTCAATTTTTAGATTTACATAAAATAAACCAACCCTACGAAGCACTTTTTCAAGCAAAATTAAAATCAGTTTTGGATAAAGGTTGGTACATTTTAGGAAACGAAGTGGAAAAGTTTGAGAACCATTTTGCGGATTATTGCGGCACAAAATTTTGCATTGGAGTAGGAAATGGGTTGGATGCTTTGATATTAATTTTTAAAGCCTACATTGAATTGGGAAAACTCCAAAAAGGAGATGAAATTATCGTTCCTGCAAATACGTATATTGCAAGTATTTTAGCGATTTTACAAGCCGATTTAATTCCCGTTTTAGTAGAGCCGGACGAGAAGACGTTCAATTTAGATCCCAATTTATTAGCTGAAAAAATCACTTCTAAAACAAAAGCAATTTTGGTGGTGCATTTATACGGTCAATTGGCGGATATGAATAAAATTAATGATTTTGCAAACCAACATAGTTTAATAGTTGTCGAAGATGCTGCACAAGCACATGGAGCAAAAAGTGAAATCCCAGAAAATAAACTCCAAATTTCAAATTCCAACACTCAAAACCTAGAACCTAGAACTTATAACCTACAACAAGCAAGTGCCTACAGCTTTTATCCTTCTAAAAATTTAGGAGCACTTGGTGATGGAGGAGCAATTACCACCAATGATCTTGATTTAGCGAACGTACTATTTTCACTTCGAAACTACGGTTCAGAAGTGAAATACCATAATGATTTTATTGGTGTGAATTCTAGATTAGACGAGCTTCAAGCAGCTTTTTTAAATGTAAAATTGCCTAATTTAGATTCAGAAAATGAGCGACGAGTTGATATCGCAAAGAAGTATTTAGCAGAAATAAAAAACGATAAAATCACATTGCCTTTTTATGATAATTCGACTAATCATGTGTTTCATTTGTTTGTAATTCGCACCAGAAACCGCAATGAATTGCAAGAATATTTAGCTAAAAATAGCATCCAAACGCAAATTCATTATCCAATTCCGCCGCATAAACAAAAAGCGTTAAAAGAATTGAATCATCTTTCTTTTCCAATAACTGAAAAAATGCACGATCAAGTACTTTCTTTGCCAATGAGTCCTGTTTTGAGGGATGAAGAAGTGGCACAAATCATTCAAATTATAAACCAATATTAATTTGAATTTTATAAAAAAAATACTGCAATCACAGTTATTCAAGATCTCATCTTTAAACAGTGTGAGCGTTTTGATCAAAATGGGTACAGGATTGATTACCTCGAAAATGATTGCAATTTTTGTAGGGCCAAGTGGAATGGCTTACATTGGTAATTTTAGGAATTTCATTACAACTCTAGAAGGCTTTTCTACGCTAGCATTTCCGTCCGGCATTGTAAAATATGTAGGTGAAAATGAAAATAACGAAAAGCAACTGAATCAAATTATTACAACCATATTAGTTACTTTCTTAGTATTATCTAGTATAATAAGTTGTGTATTATATTTATATTCAGATGTACTTTGCGCAAAAATATTTGGAAGTAATTTAGAATTTCAAATTGTATTTAAGGTTGTAGCAGCTGTGTTACCATTTAGCGTTGTGTCGGTACTTTTTGTGAGTATTATCAATGGTTTAGGAAAGTACAGTAAACTTATTTACGCAACGATTATAAGTAATGTTTTAGCTTTATTATTGACAGTTTTATTGATTTACAAATTTGAATTACTTGGAGCACTACTGTCAATAGCGGTAAGTCCGGCAGTTCTTTTTGCTGTTACTTTCTTTTATGTGCCAAAGGAATTACAGATACTAAAAAGAATAAATTTAAAACAGTATGATTTCTCGATCATCAAAAAATTATCTGGATTCTCCTTTATGATCTTACCGTCCATTTTGTTAAGTCCTTACTTGACACTTGAAATACGTAAGTTTTTAATTGAACGAGTCGGACTTATTGATGCTGGTTTTTGGGAAGCAATGACACGGGTTTCCAACTTATATCTAATTTTTATCAGTACACTCATTAGTCTTTATTTTTATCCCCAATTGATAAAAGCTACTAATGCAATTCAAACAAAAAAAGTTTTTGCAAGCTTTTATAAAACTATTGTTCCTCTATTTATTTTGTGCTCCATTGCAATCTATATTTTTAGATTTTGGATTCTCAAAATACTTTATAGTGATGAGTTCCTACCTGTTTCAGATCTATTTGTTTGGCAAATGGTAGGCGACTTATTTAAAATCTGCGGAATGATTTTGGGCTTTCAGTTTTTGGCAAAAAAGATAATTATACCATATATTGTATTCGAAGTTTTATCAATTGTGTTTCTGTATTTTTTAAGTATATATTGCATCGAAACTATTGGAGTTCAAGGAGTTTTGATTGCGCAAGCTATTGAGCATTTTCTCTATTTCATTATTTTATTGTGCTATTTTCGTAAAATGATATTTTAATATTTAATTTTTTTCAGTACATGACTAATGACTTATTGATAACCGTTTTTGTTCCTGTTTACAATGGCGAAAAATATTTAGAACACACTTTACAGTCGATTCAGCAGCAAACGTACGCCAATATTGAAATTTTGTTGGTCGATGATTCTTCGACAGATGGAAGTTTAGAAATTTTAAATCATTTTGCTGAAAAGGATGCTAGATTTAAAGTTTTTGTCAAAGAGAATGGAGGAATTGTAGCTAAATCAATGAATTACATTATGCATAAAATTCAAGGTGCTTTCTTTTTTTACAGTTCTCAGGACGATCTTTTTTCGCCAGATTTAATTGAAAAAATGGTGTCGAGACAAATAGAAACTGCAGCGGATACGGTGCTTCCCGATATGGAATTTTATTTTGAAGGTAATAAAGACAACGCACAAATTATCGGTTTAAACTCCAACAAAAACATTCAATTAAAAGGAAAAGAGGCGTGTTATGCATCTTTAAATTGGACTATTCATGGTTTTGCAATGTTCAAAAGTAGTTTAGTACAATCAGAATTTTTTCCAGAAGACGCTTTTGATTCAGATGAATATGTGACACGAAAATTATTTTTAAAAAGTAATAAGATAGTATTTAGCGGTGGATTGTTCTACTACCGTCAAGACAATGAACATGCCATTACAAAGTCGTTTTCTAAGAAAAACTTTTACGTTTTAAACACTTCATGGAAGCTGTTGAAATTGCTTAAAGAAAATAATTTTGATGAAGAAGTAGTTTTTAAGCATCAATTGGTTTTGATGCAACAGTATTTGGATTTTCGTATACTTTATGAAAGATATTGTTTTGAATCTGAAGACGATAAAAATGAGGTCAATCTTTTTTTGAATCAGTTTAAAGAAAATAATTTTAAAACTAACTTTTATTATACTAACTTCAACTACGTAATACGGAATTTGAAGTTTTATTATCTAGGTTTTGTTTTAGTAGTAAAGTCACCCGTTTTGTTTAAAATTTTTAGGATATACAAAAAGCTAAAATCGTAATTAAAGTTAATGATTAGTCGTTTTAATCTTTAATCGGACTTTCAATTCTAAGATGGCATACTTAAAAAGTAATCCAAAATCCCGAGTGTCAAATGCAACTGTCATTTCATAATGAATTTTTTTCAACATTGCTTTAAATTCGGCTTTGTTGCGGTTTAATAGAAATATTTTTTCCACAATTATATAAGTTGAATAATTAAATTTTCTAGTTCGCTTATTGTTCTTTTTCAAAAACAAACTGTAAAGTGAACTCTCTAAAACCCTTTTTTTGATTAAGATTTCATCAATGTATTCGAGGTTGTAAATTCGTGAAGCTCTAATCCAAAAGTCATAATCTTCATAAGCTAGATTTTCATCATAACCATTTAATTGCATAAAAACTTCTCTTTTAACTAATGCACTGACCGAGCACAAAGTGTTTTCTCCACTTAAGAGGCCAATGTAGATGTCTCCATTTGCTTGTAAATTGATTCTTTTTCTGTTGGAATCCGTTTTAAAGTAATCCTTTAAAAACGAGCTGTCTTCTGAGATTAATGCTGCATTTCCATAAATAAATCCTAGATTTTTGAAGCTACTATTTTTAAAACCTTGTAATTGTTTGGAAATACAATCAGGAACCAAAACATCATCTGCAGCTAGATCAATAAGAAATGCACCTTTTGAAATTTTAAAAGCGTTATTAAAGGTTTTAGTGTTGCCTAAATTTTCAGTGTTTTTAATAAAAGGAATAGCAGGATTTTCTTTTAACCAATTTTCAATCACTTGAACTGAATTATCGGTACTAAAATCGTCTGCAATAATAAGTTCAATATTTTTATGGGTTTGATTAATTACCGAATTTAAAGCTTCTACAATGTAGGGGCCTTGGTTATAGCAAAGACAGATGACGGTAACTAATGGGTTGTTTTGCATGAATAAATAATAATAATATTATATTTGCTAAAATATAAAATTAATTGAAAGATCCTTACATTATTGCTGATATAGAGTTTTTAATTTCTACGCAAAATAAAGTGTCGTTAGATTTTTTAAAAGCTATATTTAAAGGGTATGATTTAACCAAGACCTCTATTTTAATTGTCAATCAGACTCAACCTGATATGTTGCTACATTCTGATTTTTATAATATTAGAATTGTAAATTCGTATGAAAAAGGTGTGGCAAAAAGCAGAAATTTAGCGTTGCAGAATGCAAGAGGTAAAATCGTTGTTTTTACGGATGATGATGTAGAATATTTTCAAGATACATGCCAAATTATTGTAGACGCTTACAACAGTAACAATACACCGGATGCTATTTTATTTCAGGCGCAAAAAAGTAATTCAGAATTGTTAAAGCCGTATGCAAATAACGTTCAGGATCCTATTTCCACTATGTCAATTCTAAATTGTGGAACTATAGAGATCACATTAAAAACAGAGAATTTTGATCCAAGTAGATTTAAATTTGATGAACGATTTGGCATCAACGCAGCTTTTGAATTAGGTGATGAACCCGTTTTTATAATGGATTTAAAAAGGGATGGGAAAAGGGTTCTTTTTGTTAATAAATCAATTGTGCAACATGAAAATATCACAACAATATTAAAAAACAGCGCGGAAAAAAACTATTTCATTTTAGGGGCTTTTTACAAGCGCATTTTCCCAAAGTACCACAAGATTTGGATTTTTATAAAAGTGTTTTTTGATCTAAAACAAAAAAAAATTAAAGTAAATGAAGTTTTTAATTTACTCGGTTGTGCAAAAGAAGGACGTAATAAATATATTTCTACAATAGCTAAAAACAATAGTTTATGAATATTTCGCTAATTTCGATTCCAAAAATTGAAGAACCTCGTGGAAATTTGTCGGTCATTGAGTGTGATATTTTACCTTTTGAAATGAAACGGGTTTATTATTTGTACGATGTTCCCAGTGGTGCCGAACGGGGAGGACATGCTCATAAAAATTTAAAACAATTTCTACTCGCATTAAGCGGAAGTTTTGATGTGGTGCTGAATGATGGACGAGAAAAAAGAAGCATTACGTTAAATAAACCTAATGAAGGCCTGCTCATCAATCCAGGAATTTGGCGTGAACTCAATAATTTTTCTTCGGGAAGTGTGTGCTTGGTAATTGCATCAGCCGTTTTTGATGAAAACGATTACATTAGAGAGTTTGAGGACTTCAAGACGTACAAATCTACTATTGATAGATAGAAAAGTCAATGCCGTTATTTCTTAAAAAGATTTTGATTTTTTTCAATAAAACTAGCATATTTGAAGGAGTATAGAACAGTATTTTGCTTTTAAGTGGAATGTTTTTAGGGTGAATATCTTTAAATAATTTTTGTGCAAGTTCCGGTTTACCTTCCATTTTATACTGTAACGCATATTCCATTCTGTATAAATCCAAGTACTTTTTTAAACTTGGATTGCGTAGTTCATCTTCCCTATAAAAATCAAATGCTTTTATTTTTTTCTGTAAAATCGATTTTTTTGACAAACTATTTTTTACGGAATGTACATAAGAAGCGGTTATGGATTCTCCAATAATTACGGGATATTTTAAAGCAATCCGAATCCACATATCGGTATCTTCTCCAGCAGAAACAGAGGTGTCGAAAAAACCTACCGTTTTAAAAATTTCTTTTGAAACCGCAACAGAAGAGGAAGTAGCGATGGCGTAATGCAAACTGGATTTAAAATAATCAGCTACAATTCCACTGTAATCTAATGGAATACCTTTGAATTGCGGAATATAAATACTTTGGTTTTTAAAAATCAGTTGGTAGCGTGAAGCATAAATTCCAGTATTTGGGTCCTTTTCTATTAAAGCCCTTAAATGTGCTAAATGATTGGGAAACCACAAATCATCTGCGTCCAAAAAAGCAATATAGTTCGCCGTAGCTTTCTCAATTCCAAAATTTCTTGCAACTGAAACGCCTTGGTTTTCTTTTGAAAAATACTTGATTTTAGCGTTAGTAAATTGCATTACGATTTCCTGACTTCTATCCGTAGATCCGTCGTTGACAATAATTATTTCATAATCGTCAAAGGTTTGATTTAAAACACTATTTAATGTGTGTTCAATCCAATTTTCTTTATTGTAAAGCGGAATAACGACGGAGAAAAAAGGCATATGCTTGTACTCAAATTTTGTTGTTGCCAAATGTACTTATTTTTTGACAATACTTGTAAAAGTAGTACATTTGAAATCAATAATGATGCAAGAAAAAAGCCTACAAATTGTTAGTTTTGATAATCCTTTTCCACCCCAATATGGTGGCGTAATAGAGGTGTTTTATAAAATTAAAGCACTTTATCAATTAGGATATACCATTCATTTACACTGTTTTGTAAATCAATTGCCTGAAAAAGAATCGATTTTAAGTCAATATGTAAGTAAAATCTACTTTTATAAAAACAGAAAAACCTTGTTACGTTTTTTTACTATTATTCCTTTTTCTGTTGGTTATAGAGATGATAAGGAGTTGCTTGTGAATCTAAATAAAAGTAACGCTCCCATAATTTTTGAAAGCTTAAAAACAACTTTTTTAGTAAATAAAACTGATTTTAAGCAAAAAATCATATTGCGATTGCACAATATTGAACATCAGTATTTTTTAGGAATTTCAAAAAGCGAATCTAATTTCTTTTTTAAAGCACTTTTCTATATAGAAAGTTTGAAGTACAAACGTTATGAATCCTTAATTAGTAAGTTTGACGCCTTAAGTACGTTGTCCGTCTACGAAACGAATTATTTAAATACGACCTATAAAAACGCCTATTACACGCCTGTTTTTCACGGAAATAATGTTGTTAAATCCTTGTCGGAATTTGGCGAATATGCAATTTATAATGGTGATTTGAGAACAGCTGACAATAGAAAAGCAGTGCTTTTCCTAATTGAAGTTTTTAAAGAAATTGACGATTATAATTTAATCATTGTAGCAAGTGATGGACAAAAATGGGTTGAAAATTTGATAAAAGGAGTTGAAAATATACATTTCACAAAAATGAAAGATTTTGAACATCTGAAAGATTTATTGTCATTGGCACACATTAATATTATGTTGTCATTTCAACAATCGGGCACAAAATTAAAACTCATTAATGCACTTTATAACAGTCGACATTGTTTGATAAACAGCAATATGATTGATGATGAACGGATTTTAAATTTATGCGTTTTGGCTAATTCCAAAGATGATTTTAAGAAAGAAATATCAGTTTTAAGAACGACAAGTTATGTTGATTTTGATAAGAGGGAGAAAATATTGAATAGTGTGCTAAACGATGAAGTAAATGCAACGTCTTTAATGGCAATTATTAACAACTTAATTTAAGTAATTATGGAATTGAACAGAAATGACATGGCATCTTTGATTTATGATAAGATGAATCAAGAAAAAGATATTTTAAAAAAGCAATTTTCACAATCCAAAGATAAAATTGGCTATTTCTACGTAGATAATTTGTTACCAAATGAAATTGCGCATTCAATACAGAAAATATTTCCAAAGCCCGAAGAAATGGTTTTGAAGAAAAGCATTCGGGAAAATAAATTTGTCGCTGCCCAGATGAACAAGCATAATCCATTACTCGAGGAACTAATTTTCGCTTTTCAAGATAAACGAATTGTTGATCTAATTGCTGAAATTTGTCAGATCGAAGAAGCGATTCCAGATGAAAATTTATACGCGGGAGGAATTTCAATGATGGGGCACAAGCAATTTTTGAATCCACATTTGGATAATTCGCACGATAAAGATAGGGAACTCTGGCGTGTTTTGAACTTACTTTATTATGTAACTCCAGATTGGAACAAAGAAAACGGGGGTAATTTAGAACTTTGGCCGGACGGTTTACATAAACCACAGGTAACAATTCACAGTAAATTCAACAGATTAGCAGTAATGGCAACACATAATCAATCATTGCATTCGGTTTCACCTGTGGTATTTGAAGGATTCAGATGTTGCGTTTCTAATTATTATTTTTCGACAAAACCATTAGAATCTTCGGACACCTTTCATGTAACTTCCTTTAGAGGTCGGCCAGAAAATAAAATGACGGATTTAATGCTGCAAACCGATACTTGGTTGCGCATGAACTTGCGCAAAATATTTAAAAAAGGAGTAAAAGAAAATCCGCATTATTATAAAAAAGATGCAAAAAACTAAACTGCTCTTTGAATTACTTCAAAAATAGTCCCATTTTCGCATTTCAATGTTTTTGCAGGAAATTTCATGATGATCGCATAGTCGTGCGTTGCCATAATTACAGTCTTACCATTTTCGTTGATTTTACGTAAAACTGCCATAACTTCAACACTGGTTTGCGGATCTAAATTTCCCGTAGGCTCGTCGGCCAAAATCAATTCGGGGTCGTTTAATAAAGCTCGTGCTATAGCAACACGCTGTTGTTCGCCACCAGATAATTGGTGTGGCATTTTAAAAGAAGATGCTTTCATGTCCACTTTTTCAAGAACTTCATCAATTTTATGCTGCATCTCCACCTTATCTTTCCAGCCTGTTGCTTTCAAAACAAACAGCATATTTTCATTAATACTACGGTCGGGAAGCAATTTAAAATCCTGAAATACAATTCCAATTTTTCGACGCAAATATGGGATTTCGCTTTCTTTTAAAGCCGCTAAATCATAATCTACAATGCTTGCTTGGCCTTCTTTTAATGGCAAATCGGCATAAAGCGTTTTCATTAAACTACTTTTTCCTGAACCTGTTTTACCAATAATGTAAATAAATTCACCGTGATTGACTTCCAAATTCACATTGGAAAGAATCATGTTTTTTTCTTGGTAGACATTTACATTTCTTAAAAAAAGTACGTTTTGCGACATGATAAAATTGATTTTAGTGTGGTAAAAGTACTATGTTTCGAGGGTTTTTCAAAATAAAATACAATTTGAAATGCTATTAAATCTGTTTTTCCTAAAGTTTTGTTATTTTCAGTAATATCTGTTAAAATCAACATACTAAAATTGGATTTTTGTTCGTTATACCCAATGGAAATTGATATATTTGACCTCTAAAAAATAGACCTAATGCATAAATATTCTTGGCTATTGTTCCCGTTGCTTACCGCTGGAGCCGCCACCACCGTTTCTGCTCAACAATCAGAAATTTATACCCACGACTTAAAAGATTTTAATCGCGCAGTCGAACTTTATAAAGACAAACAATATTTGTCTGCACAACAACTGTTCATCGGTGTTCAACAGCAGAACAGTCAGATGGATGTGCAAGCAGATTGTGCGTATTACATTGCCAATTGTGCCATTCGATTGAAGCAAAATGGATCGGATCAATTGATGGAAGATTTTGTAAAAAACTATCCAACGAGTTCCAAAAGAAACCAAGCTTTTATAGAAGTTGCCCAATTTTATTTTGAGCAAGGAGATTACAAGCAGTCGATGGAATGGTATGATAAAGTAGAAGAAAGTTCGTTAACGGCTTCAGAACGTGACCGCTTTTATTTCCAGAAAGGCTATGTTTTTTATACCGCTAAAAATAAAAAAGACGCTACTACGTACTTTAATAAGGTTTCCAATTCTAAGGAATACGGTTCGCAAGCCAAGTACTACTTAGGATTTATGGCCTACGAAGCAGACGATTATACTGAAGCAACAAAGCAATTTGAACAAGTGGCAGGTGAAGAAAAATACGACGAGAAAATGTCTTATTTTAAAGCCGATATGAATTTCAAGAGCGGAAAGTTCCAAGAAGCAATTGACTTGGGTAAGAAAGCCATGGCAAAATCCAATGCGGCAGAAAAGTCAGAGCTAAGTAAAATTATTGGAGAAAGTTATTTCAACTTGAAACAATACGATGCAGCCATTCCATATTTAAAAGACTACAAAGGGAAAAAAGGAAAATGGAACAATACCGACTATTATATGTTGGGTTATGCTTATTACCAGCAAAAAGATTATGAAAATGCCATTGCGCAATTCAATAGAATCATTGACGGTAAGGACTTTGTAGCTCAAAATGCCTATTATCATTTGGGTGAAAGTTATTTGAAAACAGGTAAAAAGCAACAAGCTTTAAATGCATTTAAAAATGCATCTGAAATGACATTCGACTTAAAAATTCAAGAAGACGCCAATTTGAATTATGCCAAATTGAGTTATGAAATTGGAAATCCATACCAAAGTATTCCAAGTGTTTTGAGTTCGTTTATCCAAAAGTATCCAACAAATCCCAATAATCCTGTAGTGGAAACGTTATTGATTAACTCCTACATTACTTCAAAAAATTATAAGGAAGCATTGGTTTTGTTAGAAAAAAATAAAAGTTTTGAAAACAAGCAAGCGTACCAAAAAGTAACGTTCTACCGTGGAATTGAATTGTATACTGATGGAAATTATAGCGAAGCTTTATCGATGTTCAAAAAATCTCTTGCTGAACCACGCGATGCTAAATTTGTGGCTCGTGCTACATTTTGGAAAGGAGAAACTGAATATGTGTTGGATAATTTCAGCGAAGCAATTCTAAGTTTCAAACAATTTTCAGGAAATGCAGAGGCAAAAAACACCCCGGAATTCAAGAATATTGATTATAATATTGGGTACACGTATTTCAAATTAAAAAATTACGAGCAAGCAGTAATTAGTTTTGATGCTTATATCAAAAGAGGCAAGGCAGATAAAGTGCGTTTGAATGATGCGTATTTACGTTCAGGGGATAGTAATTTTGTCACTGGAAAATATTGGCCAGCGATGGAAGCGTACAATAAATCCATTGACATGAATGGTATTGATTCTGATTATGCAGCTTTTCAAAAAGCAATTAGTTACGGATTTGTACAACGAAATGAAAAGAAAATTGAAGATTTAAACAGGTTCATAACCACTTTTACTAAATCAAAATACCGTGATGACGCCTTGTTTGAACTAGCAAATACCTATACTGCTGAAAATAAAACGGCTGATGCTATCAAAACGTACGATAAATTAATTGCAGAATACCAAAACGGTTCGTACTCTGGAAAATCTATTTTGCGTCAAGGTTTGATTTATTATAACGGCGACCAAGCTCAGCAAGCTTTGGTAAAATTCAAAAAAGTAGCTGCTGAATATCCAAATACACAAGAAGCATTGCAAGCAGTTTCTACCGCACGTTTGATTTATGTGGACAGTGGAAAGGTGGACGAATATGCCACTTGGGTAAAAACATTAAATTACATTAACATTTCTGATGCAGAATTGGATAATGATACTTATGAATCGGCTGAAAAACAATATTTGCAAAATAATGCAAAGGCGGCGATTGCTGGATTCAATACGTATACCGCAAAATTCCCGAACGGAATACACGCTTTAAAAGCAAATTTCTATTTAGGTCAGCTATATTTTGCAGATAATTTAGAAAATAATGCGATTCCGAATTATGAATTTGTGATTGCAAAACCAAGAAGTGAATATACGGAACAAGCATTGGCCCGACTTTCTTCTATTTACTTAAAAGCTAAGAATTATGATAAGGCAATTCCTGTTTTAAAACGATTGGAAGTAGAAGCCGATTTTCCACAAAACGTGACGTTTGCCCAGGCAAATTTAATGAAAGCGTATTATGACAAAGGAGATTACAGCAATGCAGTAGCTTCGGCAGATAAAGTGTTGGCAAATCCTAAAACGGATGATAAAGTACGAAGTGATGCGCAAATCATTGTAGCACGTTCGGCGGTGAAAACAAAAGATGAAGCAAAGGTGCGTTCGGCTTACGCCAAATTGTTGACCATTGCCAAAGGGGAAGTTGCCGCAGAAGCGTTGTATTACGATGCTTATTTTAAAAATAAAGATGCTAAATATGAAGAGTCGAATAAAACGGTTCAGAAATTGGCCAAAGATTATTCGGGTTACAAATATTTTGGTGCCAAAGGATTGGTATTGATGGCTAAGAATTTCTACGCTTTAAAAGACAGTTACCAAGCAAATGTTATTTTGGAAGCAGTAGTGAAAAACTTTTCTGAATATCCAGATGTAATTGCGGAAGCACAAGAAAACTTGGCTATTTTGAAAGCGGAAGAGGCTAAAACCAATTCTTCAATCCAGAACTAAAGTTGCTTTATTTAAATTTTCAAAACTAAAAAGATGATTCATAAAATCAATTATAAAATTTCAATCGTTCTGCTTTTTGCAGGATTGCAAACCACATTTGCACAGAAAAAGGACGAGAATATTGGAACAGAAGTGGTGAATGTAGTGAAATCCTATACGCCAACCGTTTCAGATGCTTTTAAAGTAAAGGAAACGCCTACATTGGACGATGAAGAAACAGCTAAAAAAGAGGTAATTAATTATAATATTTTCTCTTTTCCAGTGGCTTCTACATTTGCACCAGCAAAAGGTCGCGCTGCGGCAGTGGACAAAACGGCTCAAGAACGTTTGTATAAAAATTATGCAACTTTAGGTTTCGGTACTTATGCTTCTGCAAATGCCGAATTGTTCATTACCGAAGATGTTAATGACACCGATTATGTAGCTGGGATGTTGCGTCATCAATCTTCGCAAGGAAATATTAAAGGTGTAAAGTTGGATGATAAATTTTACGATACTGGTTTAGACTTGACTTACGCCAGCAACATGGATACCTACCATTGGAACTTGGATTTGGGTTACCAAAATCAAGTGTACAATTGGTATGGTTTACCTCAATATTTTGGGGATAATTTATCTGGGGAAGACCAAAGCAGCTTAATCAATTCTATTGATCCGCAGCAAACGTATCATAATTTCTATATTGGTGGAACTATTGGTGCAAGAGACAGTTTCTTTGATAAAGCAGTAATCAAATACAATCGCTTTTGGGATGCAACGGGTTCAGAAGAAAATCACGTGATTTTTAAACCTTCCATTGATTTAGGTGTGGCTTATTACTTCTTCAAACTGAACTTTGGAGTGGATTATTTGAGTTCAAAATTTGACCGCGCTTACTCTGCACTTCCGTTAAATCCAGCAACGACTTTCCCAAGTGAAAATGCAAATGCAATTTTATCTGCTAATCCTAATTTTCAATTGTTACAAGACGATTTGACTGTAAATATTGGAGCAGAAGTTACCTATCTTTCGGTGATGCAAAATAAATACAATGGAGATGATTTTGGATCCGATAGTAAATTTTTCGTTTACCCAAAAATTACAGCTTCTTATGAAGTTGTAGGTGATTTAATGATTGCTTACGCGGGAGCTGAAGGTGGATTACAACAGAATACGTACCGTGATTTGACCAACATCAATCCGTATTTATCGCCTACGCAAATCATTCGTCCAACGGACAGCCAGTATGATATCTATGTAGGATTGAAAGGGAAGTTGACCAATTCGGTAAGTTATAACGTTAGAGGTTCTTATTTGAGTGAAAAAGACAAACCCTTCTTCTTATCAAATGAATACACGCAAGCGCCCGGAAATGAAGCGTACGCCTTTGGAAATTCATTTTCCGTTGTGTACGATAACATCAAGACGATGAGTTTCTTTGGGGAATTAAAAGCTGATTTTTCTAAGAATGTAGCTTTTGGAATCAATGCATCATTCAATAGTTTCTCTGTAAGTTCATTAGACGAAGCATGGAATTTGCCGCAAGTAAAAGTAGGCTCTAACTTGGATGTAAATATTACTAAAAAATGGTTTGCCGGTGCCAACGTGTTTTTTGTAGGCGAACGTATGGACAAGCAAATTGGTCAAGATTTTCAAGAAATCGGAATTGAAAAAAGAACTTTGGATGCTTATTTTGATGCTAATTTAAATGTGGGTTATCGTTATAATGAGCGTTTGACGGCATTTATAAAAGCAAATAACATTGCAAATCAAGCGTACGAAAAATGGTTGAATTACCCTACACAACAATTTCAAGTACTTTTAGGAGCAAGTTATAAATTTGACTTCTAGTAAATCATAAACATTTCATTGACCCACAAGGCGAATTGTTTTGTGGGTTTTTTAATTCAAAAAAAATGACATTTAAAGCTCAAATCGTAGCCCAATACGAACAACGAATTCAAGATAAAATTGATGCATTTCAGGACATGATTGCCGCCTTATCTGAAGATTCTAAAAACGATGCGAAAGGTTCGGCAGGAGACAAGCATGAAACGGCTTTGTCCATGATGCACATCGAGCAAGAAAAGCTCAATTACAAACTAAAAGAATATTTAAACGACAGTCAAGACTTTTCTAAAATTGACTTTGAGAAAAAGCATTCAAAAATTCAAATTGGAAGTTTGGTTCAAGCCAACTCCAACTACTTTTTAATTAGCGTGGCCTTGCCCAAAATAACCATTCAAGGACAAACAGTTTTTGGAATTTCACCTCAATCACCATTAGCATTAGAATTGTTGGGTAGGGAAGTAGGAGAAAGTTTCAAAATCAATACAATGGATTATTTAATCAATGAAATTTTTTAGGAATACTCTTTTAAAATGAAAAATGTCTATATTTTTAGCGGACTTGGAGCAGATAAAAGGGTTTTTCAAAAGTTGGACTTTTCCTACTGCAACGCGACATTTATAGAGTGGACGGCTCCATTAAGGCATGAAAGTATTGAGCATTACGCCAGCCGAATTTTGAGTCAAATAAAACATGAAAATCCAATTTTAATCGGACTTTCCTTCGGTGGAATGATGGCTGTGGAAGTAGCGAAATTAATTAAAACGGAGAAAGTAAATTTAATTGCATCGGCAAAAAATAGTACTGAAATTCCGTTGTATTACAGATGTGTTGGAATGGTAAAACTACACTACCTTTTACCAGCCAAACTTTTAAAAATGCCAAATTTCTTCAGTTTTTGGTTTTTTGGCGTGGAGCAAATGGAAGATAAAAGAATTCTTCGTGCTGTTCTTAAAGATACTGACGAAAGATTTCTAAAATGGGCAATCAATGCCATAGTAACTTGGAATAACTGCAATGCGATTCAGAATGTAGTGCATATTCACGGAAGTGCGGACCGTATTTTGCCAATAAAATATGTGAAAGCAAATGCTGTAGTTGAAAATGGCGGTCATTTTATGACATTAAATAAAGCGAAGGAAGTATCAGAAATACTGCGAGAGGAATTGACTTTTTAGAGTCCTACAATTACTTTTAAATACAAAATGCTCTTCATATGAAGAGCATTTTTAGTGTAATCTAGTTCCGAAATAGATTATTTTCCACTTTTGTCCACAACCGGTCGTTCTGCTCTATTGGCCAATTCCCAAGCTGTAGCAAAAGCAAGTTGTGCTCTTTTTGCCAAAGCATCGTACTCAATTTTATCGGGTGTGTCGCCAGGCAAATGATAATCTGCATGCGAACCGTTGTAATAGAAAATAGAAGGAATGCCGTTTTTAGCAAAGTTATAATGATCCGATCGGTAATAAATTCGTTCAGGATCGCTTAAAGCGTTGTACTTATAATCCAGCTCCAACTTCGTGTATTTGGTATTGGCTTCCTCATTGATCTTGTGTAAATCGGTAGACAAACGATCTGATCCAACAACATAAATATAATTGTTGGTGTCTTTATGCAAATCATCACGACGTCCAATCATATCAATATTGATATTGGCAATCGTGTTTTTCAGCGGAAACAATGGATTTTCGGCATAATATCGGGAACCGTGTAATCCTTTTTCTTCACCTGTAACATGCAAGAATAATATGGAACGCTTGGGTCCATTACCTTCATTTTTTGCTTGCTTGAAAGCTTGTGCAATTTCCAACAATGCCACAGTTCCTGAACCATCGTCATCAGCTCCGTTATAAACTTCACCGTTTTTAGTTCCCACATGATCGTAATGTGCCGAAATCACTAAAATTTCATCCGGTTTTTCTGATCCTTCAATAAATGTCCAGATGTTTTCTGAATCGTTTGGCGTCGGGCTGTAACTGCGTTTCATGAATGCAGCAGGTACTTTTTGATAAAAAGAAGTCGCTCCTTTCGGAAAAGTAATTCCCATTTTTTGGTATTCGGCAATTAAATATTTACCTGCTTTTTTCTGACCTTCAGATCCAGTATCGCGTCCTTGCATTGAATCAGCCGCTACAATGTAAAGGTGCTTTTCTAATTCAGGTGCTGTAATGGTGTTGAGGTACTGAATAAGGTCTACTTGTTTTGTGTCGGTTCCTTTAGTTACTTTCAAAGTGGATTGACCACAGCTTAACACAAGGCAACAACCACTCAGGAAAAGAAATTTTTTCATAGAAGGAAGTTAAAATTAAGAGCCTAAAGTACAAAATTACTTTAACACTTCCTTCAAAAATAATTTCATATGTTCCCAAGAACGTTTGTCTGCTTTTTCATTATAAGCTGCACCTTTAGAGTTATCGTTTCCAGCAGCAGGTTCGGTAAAAGCGTGAACCGCATCTGCGTAATAAACCATTTGCCAATCCGCCTTTGCATTGCGCATTTCATTTTGAAAATTGGTAATTGATGGTACGGAAACATAAGGATCATCAGCTCCGTGAAGTACTAAAACCTTTGTATCTATCGGATTGACAAAACGAGAAACTTCTTTTTCTAAACCTCCGTGAAAGGAAACTACACCTTGTACGCTCATTTTAGAACGCGCTACTTCCAAAGCGCCTGTGCCACCAAAACAGTAGCCTATAACTACAATTTGATCTGGATTCGTACCCATTTTAATCAATTGTTGCATAGCCAACTCGATTCTTTTTTGATACTCCAAGTAATTGGTCTTGTAATACCCAGACTGTTTTCCCGCTTCTTGTGTGTTGGTAGGATAATTTCCCTCTCCATAAATATCCGCAACAAAAGCGTTGTAATTTAAGTCAGAAAGTTGTTGAGCCACTTCTTTGGAATGTACGTCAATTCCTTTCCAAGCAGGAAGTATTAAAATGCCCGGTTTGCTTGCCGAAACCTTTTTTGCAAGAATACCAAAGCCGTTTAATTTTTGATTTCCGTCCGAATATGCAATTGGTTTTAACTGAGCGTTAGTCAACTGCATTGAAAACACAGTGAGAAGTAAAATAATTTTAGTTTTCATATTATAATTTTTTAATTAAAAATAGTGTTGTCCTACTTAATTCATCAAGGTCTTAAAATTACAGATTAATTACGTTTGACAAATGATAAATTTAATATAATTATTTGCAACCCATTAAATTGATACAAAAAAAAAGGCTGCGCTAAAATTTTTAGCCCAGCCTTAATTAAAATATTAGGTTGTCTTCTGATCTATAATGTCTGACGGTCGTGCTTTCCTTCCTTAATTTCTTCCACCATTTTCTTGTTAAATGCTGGTAAGTCATCGGGGTTTCGACTAGTTACTAATCCATGATCACAAACCACCTCTGAATCTTCCCAGATTGCTCCGGCATTAATTAAATCGGTTTTAATCGATGAAAACGATGTCATTTTTCTGCCTTCTACCACAGCTGCTTCAATCAATAATTGGGGTGCATGGCAAATGGCGGCAACTGGTTTTTTGGCTTTGAAAAAAGCACGTACAAATGCTACGGCTTTTTCTTCTCTTCTTAATTTGTCTGGATTAATTACACCTCCAGGAAGTAGTAAAGCATCGTAATCGGATGGATTGGCATTGTCTAATGTAACAGAAACTTCATATTCATTACTCCAATTTCCGTCCGCCCAACCCTTAATTTTTCCGGCTTTCAGACTGACAATTTCTGCCGTCCAACCTTGTTCTTCCAAATATTCTTTTGGCGATTTTAATTCACTTTCCTCAAATCCGTCGGTAGCCAAAATGGCAATTCTCTTTTTCATAGCGTTTTATTTTTTGGTTTAATAAGCACTAAATTACTGCTTTTTTAAACTTTGAGTAAAATGTAGTTATTAATTTTCTGCTAATCTTTGTTAAGAAATCCTAATTTTCCGTCTGCAAATTCAAGCCAGTAAAAAAATTAAAACTATTTTTACATCTCACATTATAATCACATCAAGATGGCTATCCAAAACTATAAAAACCACATTCGCTTTTATCCACCACATCATTTTGTCTTTTATCCTTTGATGATGGCATTGCTTGCATTTTCTATTTACACTGCAATTAACGACGAATTGAACCAGAAATTTTGGGTTTTCATAAGCATAATTCTTTTTGTAATAGGTTGGTTGGCATTCATGCTACGGCAACATTATGCACTGGTTTTACAAAACAGAATTGTTCGTGGCGAACTGCGTTACCGCTATTTTGTAATTACCGGAACCCGTTTCGAGCCGATGGAACAGCTATTAAATGAAGGTCAGATTTTTGCACTTCGCTTTGCACCTGATGCCGAATTACCCAATTTAACACAAAGAGCCGTTGCCGAAAAATTAAGTGCCGATGCCATAAAAAAAGCAATCGTAAATTGGTTTCCAGATCACCAGCGCGTTTAATTTTTTATTTTGGATCAAAACTTTTGGCATCTTCTTCACCATAATCCTGCCATCCACTAAATCTTTTTTAGTCTCGTAAAAACGATACTAAAAAAGGATACCGCTGCTGTCAGGGATAGTAAAACCATCTTTCGGCATTTTTTTAACTTTCGGCTTTTGAGCTGCATGAAATAACTACAGTTTTGGCGCAAAAAAACTGGAACATCTTCCGGTATTTAGTTTAGCGCGTCGAAACATTTATTTTGCCATTTTGCCGACCAACAAAAACGTTTTCAATTCCATTTGCATTCTTAAATGGAATCCAGTTGGACATTTTTACATTTTGTAATTCATCATCGAGTTTGATTTTCAGCGCTATAATGTCGCCGTTGCTTCCTCGTTGCAATTCAGAAGTGTATAAGATTACACCAACTTCAGCCAAGTGCTTCTTGTAAAAGGCAATGTCACTGTCTTGCGATTCCTTATGAATGATAAAAGCGCCATCTTCAATATCCAACTTAAAAGTGGCAGGCAGTGCTTCAATTTCTGCACTACTCAATGGTTTTAAAATAAACATAGTTTCTATTAAAATAGCGCCATTTCTAGCTTTCTCACCATATTGAGCCACAAGATTTTCGTTATTTTTGCGGTTCAATTTACGGACAGATCCAATGGTTTCAGGGTCAATTTTGTCTAAGGCGTCACTCGTAATTTCTTTGCCATTTAAACTGATAAAAGCATTTTTATAATTGATATTCTTATCTAATTTGATCGATGAAATATGGTTGTCCGGTAGTGCTGCCGCTTCATCATTGGCTTTGTTTTCTGAATTCAATAATTTTTTTACAGCAGCAGCTTCTTTTTCTGTAGCAAAAAGCGAATCTGCCGCTCGCTGATTATTACTGTTTTCATCTATGAGCAAACTAATACTGGCATCATTATAACCAAAAGTCATTTCTTTATGTTCATCGATGCGAACAAAAATTGCAAACGGTTGAATAGGCTCATCTGCAGAAACATCGTATACTTGCTTTGAACCTTTGTCATCCGATAGAATGATATGGATTGTTTTTATGAGCTCGTTTTTATCTCTCTTTACTTTTTTTAGTTTCATTTCTAAGCCAAATTGATTGCTTAAGTCAGTGGATTTAGCTTCAAGTTCGTCGTCAGTTGTAGTACTTCTAATCATTGCTTCAATTGAAGTTGGATACCGTTTTGAGGTTTCTTTTTCAATAGGGTTTTGAGCGTTAATTTGCACCTGAAATAATAGGAAAAATAATACTAGTGCAGAAATTACATTGAAGTTATAATCTGCAAAATGTCTTTTGGAAGTAGTTGCTTTTAACACAAGATTTCTTTTTAATGGTTTAAAATAATTTTACAAAGTTTCGATCACAGGTTAAATCCAAGGACACTATTTTTGTTAAAAAATTAGTATTGAATATTAATAAATTTAATAACATATCGATACTAATCACAATTAATTCAAGTGGATCGAAATTTAATTTAGTAAATTACTTGTAAATGTATGAAATACAAGTGAGTAAAAAAACCAGAATTTCTTCTGGTTTAAATTTTATAGCGCATTCAAGTTGAGTGTTCCTTTTTTTCGACCTATTGAAATATCAGGAATGCCGTTTGCGTTTTTAGATGTAGTCCAATTTTCAGACATTTTATGGTTTCGTTCCGTGTCCACTAATTTAATTTTAATTGCGGTAATAAATCCTTCTGAATTTCTTTCAACTCCTGAAATTTTTACAATCACACCAATTTTCAAAAGTTGTTTTTCGTAAAATTCAAAATCACCTTTTTTAGAACGTTTGTGTAACGTGAAACCTCCATTTTCAGAATCAACTTTGAAGCTTTTGCCTGCTTCTTTTACTTCATTTTCAGAAACAGATTTTTTGTAACCGTACTTTTCAATTAAGATAACGCCGTTCCTCGCTTTTTCACCATATTTTGCAACTAGCCTGCTGTTGTCTCCTCCATTAATAGACATTACGGTTTCAATACTTGTGGGTTTGATTTTCTCCATTTCCGAAGAAGAAATTTCTATTCCGTTCAAGCTGATAAAAGCTTTTTTATAATCAACATCTTTACTTTCCATTATTAGAACGATATTATCAGCTGGTGAAGAAGTTTTATAGCCCGATATATTATTTTCTTGTGCAACTTGTTCTTTTACGGCATTCATTTTAATATCAATAATACCATTTTCAGCGCGCTTTCCATATTTTTTAAACAAGGCTTCATGATTTGCATCAGCATTACGACCTTTCTTTATAACAGTGACTGATTTAATGGAATTGGGATCTAATTTTAAGTATTCCTCTTTTGAAGTAATTTTATCATCAACGATAAAGAGTGTGTTTTTTGGAAAAGTAGATTTATCGCTTACTGCAAATTCAGCAATGCTAACTTCAGATTCTGGTGCTGATTTCATCATTGATTGACCATCTTTTTCATACAACATCAATACAACTTCTTTAGGCTGCGATTTATTTTGGCTTCGCTCCACTGCTTCAAAATGCTGTTTCATGTGAGGGTTATCTTGAGAAGCACTGAATCCAAATGTTTCCTCTTGATTTTCATCTGTTTTTACAAAAATGCTAAAGGGTTTAATAGGTGCGTCTCCAGCAACAGAATTTGATTTTAGGACTCCCTTTCTGTTTTTTAAAGTCACATCAATTTCGGTAATTTCGTTGTTCGCATTTCTAGTTATAGTATTAAATTTTACTTCAATATTTGATCTTTTTTGCAATATTTTTTTATAACTTTTAAGAACTTCATCGGTTGAATTTGCATTGATAGAAATAGAGAAAGACGTACTTAAACTTATATTTTTACTTTTTTCCGCCGTGTAATCAAAATAAATTGAATCGTTAGCTTTTCCATTTTGTGATCTATCAAATGCGGCATCAGCTTTCAAATTTTGCACCATTGCAGGATTATCTGATGGATCGCTAAATCCAAAACTAATTCGCTTACTTTCATCCTCAATTGCAAAAATCAGAAAGGGCTGGATTGGTTCAGAATTTGATACATAACGATTTTTGATTAAGCCATTGGCATGCGTTAATACTATTTTTATCGACTTAATTTTACCTTCTTTTGTTCTTGAAATTTTATTTACTTTTCCTGTAATACCAAATTCAGATTGAAGCATATTCAATTGTGATATTATGTCTTCTTCGGTTGAAGAACTTTTAATCATCATTTCAAATTTGGTAGAAACTATTTCCGATTTCAATTTTTCAACAGGTTTTTCTTGTGCTACAACTTCCACTTGATACGTCAGCATAAAGAAAATGAGTGCGGGAAGAACAATGAAGTACTTCCAAGAATGGTACTTTTTTGATTGATTTGTGTGTAACATAACGATTCGTTTTTTGATTAATGATTGATAAAAATGATTGGTAATGGCTACGTGCTTTTCGGCAGTAGTTATTTTTAATAAGGTTAGTAAGTAGGATTTTTTGTTTACGGCTTTCGCCAAAGCGTTTTGGTCGGCAATGAATTCGAGATTTTGAATCATCGCTTTTTTATAAAACCAAATTAGTGGATTCCACCAAAATAAAATGCAGTATATTCGAGCAATCAAAACATCTAAACTGTGCAATTGCTTGGCATGAATTTTTTCGTGCTCGATGATGTTGTGTAATTCTTCGGGTTGAAACAAATTGCGGTTGTATACAATTTTTTTGAAAAAGGAGAAAGGCGATATTGCTTCTTCAATTTCAATTAATTCAAAACCATCTACTTTAATTTTGCTTTTACTTTGAATGATTTTTCGCAAAGAATAAAACTCAATCAACAGTTGCGTCAGAAATATAAGGACGCCAATTCCATAAAATAAGCCGACAACCAGTTCCCAAGAAATTACGAAATTTTCTTCTACCGGTAAAGGCAAATGATCCATCGAAATCACTTGAAAATTAGCAGTATTTATTGGAGAAATTACCGGTTCTACCCAAACTGTTTTTTGAAAAGTAAGTAATGGTAGAAGCGGTGCACAAAAAATCCCACACAGTAGAAACCAGCGATTGCTAGTGAAAAAGGTATTCTTCTTCAATAGAAAATGATAGGTCGTAAAAAACAAGAGTAGAAGTGTGCTTGACTTTACCAGATAAACGATTAGATTTTCCATGATTCTACTTTTTTTCAATCATTTCAATAATTTCACGGAGTTCCTCGGCAGTAATTTTCTCTTCTTTGGCAAAAAAAGAAACCATATTCTTGTACGAATTATTAAAATAACTCTCAATTGCAGAATGCATAACCGGTTTTCGGTACGCTTCTTTTGAAATTATAGGATAATATTGGTGCGTGTTTCCAAATGCATGGTGCGAAACATATCCTTTTTCCTCCAAATTTCTCACAATCGTGGAAAGTGTGTTGTAGTGTGGCTTATCGGTAGTGATTTCTGCAGCAATTTCTTTTACAAACGCTTTTTCAAGTGTCCATAAAATGTGCATTATTTCTTCTTCCTTATTGGTTAGCTTTTGCATAGTTGTAAATTTGAAAATCAAACTTACAACTATATTTTTAGTTTACAAACTATTTTTATAGTTATTCAACTAATTAAGTAGTTTCTCTCGCTCTTTCTGGTACAGGTGAAGCAGATAAAAACAAGCTAATGTGGCAAGTAAGCCTAAAATTCCCATAACAATCCAATTGGAGCGGTAACCGAAAAGCGCTATGAGTTCCAATCCTGTTTTTGAACTTCCAATGTGTGCCAAGCTAAAACTCATAGTAAATAACGCCATGTAGCGACCTTCCTGACCTCGTGGCGCTCTTGATAACGCAAAGGAATTGGAAAACGGAAAAATAAGCATTTCACCAAATGTCATAAAAAGCATGCTGATGACTAAAATTCCGGCAAACGTATCCATCAATAATACAAAAAAGCTAAAGGACATTAAGAGGCAACCTATTAATATCAACTTTAATTTGGAAGTATTTCTGCTTTCAAACGTACTTACTATCGGCATTTCCAGAAAGAAAATAAGCAAGCCGTTCATCGTCATTAAAAGTCCAGTTTGAAATTCGGTCAAGCCATATTTTTCAGCGTGGTAGAGTGGAAGCGTGGTAAATATTTGGAAAAACAGCAACGCAGAAATAAAACTCACAAACAAGAATACCCAGAAAATATGATCTTTATAAACAGATTTTACCACAGCCGCTTCATCAGTGTGATTCACTTCAAAAACTGGTTTTTTCTTTTCTTTAACCAGAATTGCAAAGATGGAAATGGCCACAATACAAGCCGCTCCATCTACCCAGAATAGTCCGTGATAGCCCATATTCATAATAATCAAACCTCCCAAAGCAGGTCCAGCAGCAAAACCCAAATTCACCGCTAGACGAACAAGCGTAAATGCTCGGGCCCTATTCTCTGGCTTTGCATACGTTCCCAATGAAACATACATCGCAGGTCGAAACATGTCGGCAATCATCATAATCCCGAAAATAGCAAAACACAAGGAGTAAAAGGTGGTAACATATTGAATGGCAAAAAATAATAAACCACTGGTAAAAAGACTAAAAACCATGATTTTATAAAACCCAATTTTGTCAGATAGTTTTCCGCCAAGCCAAGATCCCGCCATTGAACCCAATCCAAAACACACCATAATCCAACCTACTTGACTGTACGTAAATTGTAAATCTTCTTTTAAATACTTGGATAGAAAAGGTAAAACCATCGTTCCTGCTCTGTTAATGAACGTAATGAGGGTTAAAATCCAAATTTCTCTTGTAAAACCTCTGAAATTATTGATATAGTTGCGGAATGCTTTTTGTAACATTTGGGTACTTTTAGGTTGTGCAAAGTTCTTAAAAATTGCGGTGGCAAACTGAATTTAGATTAAAATAAAATCATTAAAAGTAACATTAAATTTTTAGTGTTGAATGAGGTAAAAATCTTGATTTAATTTTTACCAGTAAATTTGAATTACTTGAAAGAACTTACTTCGTGAATTTACATAATTAAAGAATTTTTTTTCACCTGAATGGTTGTAAGTTGTGTCAAACCAATGCATGTCTGATTATATTTGTTATTTTTACAAAAAATAACTATTCCCATGCATAGAGTACTTACCTTATTATTTCTTCTCAGTTCAATAATTAATTTTGCTCAATTAAAAGTAACTGCGGAAGATTTTCAAAGTAATTTAAATAAAGAATTTGCGGATGCCAAAACGTCGCCATTGACTGCAGAAGACAGAAATATATTTAAAGCGCTGGATTTTTTTGCCATTGACACCGACTTTATTGTAGAAGCCAAATTAGTGAAGAGTAAAAATGAAAAGTCGTTTGCGATGAAAACCACTACAGATCGGACGCCATTGTACGTAAAATATGGTGTAGTTTCATTCAAAATCAAAGGCGAAGATTTCCAATTGAATGTGTATCAAAATTTAGATTTGATCAAACGCCCCGGATTTAAAAAACACCTATTTCTTCCGTTTACAGATTTAACTTCAGGTGATCAAACCTATGGAGGTGGACGATACATAGATTTGGAAATTCCAAAAGGGGAGACGATTACCATTGATTTCAATCAAGCGTATAATCCGTATTGTACTTACAATCCAAAATATTCTTGCCCGGTAGTTCCCGCTGAAAATGATTTGATAATTCAAGTCAATGCCGGTGTAAAAAAGTTTCACGACTAATGAAATACATCAATATTCATACACACGAAAGTTCGGGCAATCCAGCAGTATTGGATGTAGTAAATCAGTATCCGAGTTCTTTTGAGCAAACAGATAATTATTTTTCAATAGGAATTCATCCGTGGTATATCAATGCCGAAACTTGGAAACAAGAATTAAACGTTATTGAAGAAAAATTGCAGTTGAAAAATTGCTTGGCCTTGGGTGAATGTGGTTTGGACAAACGAAGAGAAACTCCAATTGAATTTCAATTAGAAGTGTTTGAAGCCCAACTTTTATTGGCAGAAAAATACCAGAAACCAGTGATTATTCATTGTGTTGCAGCTTTTCAAGAAGTGATTGCGACGAAGATAAAATTGAAAATTTCGGTACCAATGGTGATTCACGGTTTTTCAAAAAGTCAGGAACTTGCAGCGCAATTATTGAAGAACGATTTTTACATTTCTTTTGGGAAATATTTAATTAAAAATCCAGAATTGAAGTCGGTTTTTGAAATAATGCCAAACAATCGATTTTTCTTGGAAACTGATACCATTCAGGAAGGAATTGAGGAAGTATATGATTTGGCTGCGAAATATAAGAATATAGATGTTGTAACTTTGCAGCAGATTGTAACTAAAAATTTTAAAACTGTTTTTAAAGATGGCAGAATGGACGGAACGCTCTGAACTTTTATTTCAAAAGGAAGGATTGGAAAAATTAAATAAGGCAAATATTTTAATTGTTGGCATGGGAGGCGTAGGCTCTTGGGCGGCAGAATATTTAGTGCGAGCCGGAATCGGAAAAATGACTATTGTAGACGGTGATGTGGTAGATATTACCAACATCAATCGGCAATTGCCGGCTTTACATTCTACGGTTGGACAAGCTAAGATTACCGTAATGGGCGATCGATTGATGGACATCAATCCGGAGTTACAATTGACCCGTATTCAAGAATTTCTTTCTCCTGAACGGGCATTTGAGATTGTTTCGGACGAATTTGATTATGTTTTGGATTGCATTGATAGTGTAACGCCCAAATTCAACTTGATTGTGGGTGCCAAAAGAAAACACGTTAAAATTGTGAGTTGCATGGGTGCCGGTGGAAAAATGGACGCTTCCAAAGTAAAAGTAGCCGACATTAGTACGAGTAACAGTTGCTTTCTTGCTCGAGTAATTCGGAAACGATTGAAAGAAGTGAAGATTGATAAAGGCGTGAAAGTGGTGTTTTCAACGGAGATCCAAGACGAAAACAGTTTAAAAATTACGGACGGGAAGAATTACAAGAAATCGTTTTACGGAACCAATAGTTATATGCCAGCGCTTTTTGGACTTTATGCTGCACAAACGGCAATTCGGTATTTGTTGAAAAAATAAATTACTGAGTTTAATTTAAATTTTTTAAAAATTTTCAATTCGCAAATTCGGGTATCTTTTCTCATTCAATATTTGTGTGCTATTGATATTTCATTTCAAGACGGCGTGATTTATTTGAGGAGATAGTTGCTTTTTCTGCGTTAGGATTTTTTTTGCGTGAAGGATGGAAGAGGAGCTCTTAATTGCTTTGTAGAAAGCAATTAAAGCGGGAACGTACAGCCTGACCCGCAGGGGCACGCCCAAATTAAAATGATTTAATTACTTTTAAAAATCCACATCAGAACTGGCTTTTTCGCTGACTTAAGTAAGGGGTCAATTGTTCTGAAGCTTGCATTTGAAATAGCGGGACAGCCCCAACCTTCGGGAGTTCCGCTTGGAAAAACTTCTTGATCGGGCACTTTTTCCCAAGAATGAAAAACGATGACGCGTTTTAACGCATTGCTATTGGTGGATTCTAAGCCGTGCATTAGATATTTTACGTTGATACCCCAATTACTGAAACCGCGTTCGCCAATTTTGAACTTGCCGATGGAGGAACAATGGCTGTTATTTACGTTACTAAAACTTGCTTTGTCTTTGGTGAAATCTTGTCCCCACATGGAGTTGCAACAGCCGTGACTGACTAGAAAATGGTGTGTAATTTCTTTTTTTGCAAAATCGTATATAAAGAAGCGTTTCCGGCCGGAATGCGTTCCGAGGTCAATGAGAATGCAGAAATCTTGGTTCATTTGGTTTGCTTTACAGAAGACTAGAGCTTCTGTTGCTTTGGAATGAATGGTGTTTTCAATTTTGGGAATGGTATTTTTTGGAGCAGTTTTTTGACATCCGAAATTTAGCATCACGAGTAACAGCAGGACGAAATTTAATTTTTTCATTTGGCGTTGATTTTAGTAGAATTCCACATTTTACCCGTTTTGCGTTTCCAATGTAAAATCTGAAACTTGGCGCTGTCGTAAAATAAGCCGATAAAAAGTAATAATGCAGGAAGTAAGAGTTCGTATAAATGAAAATAAGGATACAAAATGCCTGCTAAAATTCCGCCTAAAAAGAAAAAGAGAATGATTCGGAATCTTAGTTTTATGGTGGAGCGTAAAGTATGTCGTTCTTTTGGTTCTTTATAGAAAAGAAGTTGGGAAATTTCTATTCCTAAATCGGTAAAAAGACCTGTTAAGTGCGTTGTTCTCACTAAAGCTCCTGAAATTCTAGTGACCAAAGCATTTTGTAAACCCATCGCAAAAAGCAAGGTGATTGCAATAATATTTGGACTTTCTACGCTTAAAAAGGAGCCTGCTAAAGCAATGGTTGTGAGAATTATAATTTCAATTAGTGTGGGAATAAAATAAATGTACCGATCGTCTTTTTTGTGAACCAACTCGATGAGAAAGTTGGAAACAAATGAACCTAAGAAGAATGATAAAAAATAGAGAAAGTAAATAAAGCTTGCGCTAAAATTCATTTTAAAAACTTCGTCAATAAAAAACGCAAAATGTCCGGTAACATTGGTAGTAAGACGCTGTACAGCCAAGAATCCTGCAACATTGACCATTCCCGCAACAAAGGATAGCAGCGATGCAATCTTTTTATTGTGGCTTAAAGTTCTAGTTTTACCGTGGTGTCTGAACATTATTTTTGCAATTAAATTATCTGATTTATGCCGAATGAATGGTTTGAAATTTTATTTTACGATAAAGTTGGTTCTTTTTAATGTAAATGTATTAAAGAATACGTTTTAATAGACATCAATTCACCGTTCCTATACTTTTTTTCAAATTAACAATTTCATTTTTCAATTCAAAAAACATGTTCTTGATAGTTGTATTTTCCAACACTTCCGTTTGAGCATCACTTCTTGAAATACTGCATTGGTATTCCCAAATTTCGAGTATGTTAGAGGCTTTAATTTCGTAAGGTGGATAGAAAAAATTATCAGACGAAACAGACAACAAGTTTTTCTTCTGGCTGCTCAATCGTTTATAAACTACGCCTTCACTTCTGGTAATTAGAATGTATGTTTTTCCAGAAAGTACTTCGCCTAAATTTTCAATATAACGTCCCACAATAATATCGCCATCTTGATGCGGTGGCATCGAATCGCCTTCCACTGGAAATCCGCGGTATTTTCCTACACCTAAAAAAGGCAATGAAATTTGTTGCAATTGCTCAATATATTCTGGATCTGCATAACCGCCAAGGTAACCTGCTTTGGCTTTTTGAGTTACCACTTCAATGTAATTTTCTCCCGAGCGGTCCACTTGAATCGGTAGAATTACACGGTTGTTTTCGAGTTGCATTAGTTTCTCCACTTCAATTTTTCGCACGTCCACCGAAAGCAATAAGTCAATGCTTAAATGATAATATTGGGCAATTCTTTTGAGGATATCGTAAGGTGCTTCCGAAGTGCCGTCTTCATACTTAACGTATCTTCCACGGGTTATCAATAACTGTTCGGCCAGCTTTTCTTGCGAAATTTGGTGCTTGATGCGAAGCGCTCGTATGTTGTCTGAAAATAAGGACATTGCAAAGTTGTTATAATTTGTAACAGCAAATATAATAAAAAATGTTAGTATCTGCACTAATTTTGTAACGCTAAATGATAGAGATGAAACGTGCAATTGTACATATGGATTTAGACACTTTTTTTGTGTCTTGTGAACGGCTTACCAACTCCGCTTTGGAAGGAATTCCGTTGATTATTGGAGGTGGAGATCGGGGAGTGGTAGCTTCTTGTTCTTATGAAGCACGGCGTTTTGGCGTACGTTCGGCAATGCCAACGGCTATGGCTTTAAAATTGTGTCCACAGGCCAAAGTAATTAAAGGCGATATGGAACGCTATTCGCAATTATCGCACGCCGTTACTGAAGTAATACAAGAAAAAGCGCCTGTAATGGAAAAGGCAAGTATTGACGAATTTTACCTCGATATTACTGGAATGGATCGTTTTTATGGGTGTTACCAATGGACCAATGAACTGGCAAATCGAGTGGTGAAAGAAACGGGATTGCCCATCAGTTTTGCCTTATCGGTAAATAAAACCGTATCCAAGATTGGCACGGGCGAAGGAAAACCCAAAGGACATCTTGATATTCCCGAGGAGCAAGTACGTGCTTTTTTAAACCCTTTGTCAATTCGGAAAATTCCAATGGTGGGTGAAGTTACTTTTCAAACGCTTTCTAGAGTTGGCATCCGAAATATCCAAACTTTATCCGAAATGCCGTCCGAAGTTTTGCAACGTATTATTGGTAAAAATGGCGTGGAAATTTGGAAGAAAGCCAACGGAATCGATAATAATCCCGTGGAACCGTATACCGAAAGAAAATCCATCACTACTGAGCAAACCTTTACCGAAGACACCATTGATTTGGTACAACTCAAAGTCGTGCTTTGTGGAATGGTAGAAAAACTCGCTTTTCAATTGCGCAAAGAACAGTGGCTCACGTCAACCGTAGTGGTTAAAATTCGGTACGCCAATTTTGACACAGAAACCAAGCAATGCAAAATCGCCTACACTTCTGCCGACCATGTATTGACCGAAAAAATACTCGGGCTTTTCACGGCACTTTATCAACGTCGGATGCGGTTGCGACTCGTCGGAATTCGGTTCAGCGGCTTGGTTCGCGGCACGTATCAAATCAATATGTTCGAAGACACCCAAGAAATGCTGTCCCTCTATGCTGCAATGGATAAAATGAAAAATCGCTTCGGATTTGACGCCGTAATGCGTTGTGCTGGAGCGCATTTAAAGAGGAGTGTTAAGATTTGAGTATTAAGTATTAAGACGGGAAGTATCAAGATTTGAGTATTAAGAATTAAGACAGTGGAGCAGAAGCAGCATTTTTATTTGGGCGTTTCCCTACGGGTCAGGCTTTCCACTCCCGCTTTAATTGCTTTCTTCAAAGCAATTAAGAGCTCCGCTTCAATCCTTAACGCAAAAAAGTATTAAGATTAAAGTATCAAGTATTAAGACTAGAAGTATTAAGATT
>NZ_KE384383.1:124116-327885 GCF_000425485.1 Flavobacterium tegetincola DSM 22377
AAGATTGAAGTATCAAGTATTAAGACTAGAAGTATTAAGATTAAAGTATCAAGTATTAATATCTAAAGTATTCAGTTTTATAGTTTTCAGTGAATAGAATAGTATCAAAATATTTTTTTTAAACAACGACTTAAAAATCCCAAATTCTAACTTTCAAATCTCAACTTCTAACTTCCTACTCATACATCAAAAATCCTAAATCCTAAATCCAATGTATCTCAACTGTCATTCTTATCACTCTTTACGTTACGGCACCATTCCGTTAGAGACACTTGTTGCTCAAGCCGTGCATTATGGCGTTACTGCTATGGCATTGACGGATATCAATACAGTTACCGGAATTTATGATTTTATCACGGCTTGCAAACACGTAAACATAAAACCATTAATTGGAATTGAATTTCGCTGTGGCACTGAATTTCGATATATTGGTTTGGCCAAAAATGCCAACGGCTTGGCAGAAATGAACCGGTTTTTGACAGATCATAATTTTAAAAATATTTCTTTGCCGTTACAAGCGCCCGATTTTGAAAATGTAACTGTTATTTATTCATTTATAAACCCTCCTTCAACATTAAAAGCACACGAATACTTGGGCGTCAGACCCGAAGAAGTGCGAAAGTTATTCAGTTATACCGGAGATTTTTCGAAATTGGTCATTTGGCAACCCGTTACTTTTACGTCGAAAAAAGAATACCAACTCCATAAAATTTTGCGAGCCATAGATCAAAATAGTTTGCTCTCCAAATTGAGTCCTTCTGATGTTGCAACTCCATTTGAAGTCATGGTCAATCAAGAACGTTTATTAAAAGCTTTTGCCGATTATCCACAAATTAGTGCCAACACAAATCAACTCATTTCTGACTGTAATTTTGACTATGAATTTGGCAAACCCAGAAATAAAAAACATTACACAAATAATAGTGAAAGCGACATTGCATTACTCACCACATTGGCACAACAAGGTATGGATTGGCGGTATGGCAAAAATAATCAAGCGGCAAAAAACCGTGTGGCAAAAGAATTAAAAGTCATTCATGAACTTGAATTCAGCGGTTATTTTCTAATCACTTGGGATATCGTTCGGTACAGCAACAGTCGGGGTTTTTTGCACATTGGAAGAGGAAGTGGTGCCAACTCAATCATCGCCTATTGTTTAGGAATTACGGATATTTGTCCGATTGAATTGGACTTGTATTTTGAACGTTTTTTGAATGAAAATCGCAAGAGTCCACCTGATTTTGATATTGATTGGAGTTGGCAAGAACGCGATGTTATTTTAGAATATATTTTCAATCGGTATGGTAGAGAACATGTTGCTTTCTGCGGCACGAATGTCGAATTTAAATACCGTTCTATTTTTAGAGAAGTGGGAAAAGTTTTTGGTTTGCCTAAAGAAGAACTCGACCATCTTGCTAAAAATCCGATGAAACTCCACGAAACCAATAGCGTAGTTCGCGAAGTGCAAGAATACGGCATGTTATTGGAAAAATATCCCAATCAAAGAAGTATGCATTCGTGTGGAATTCTGATTTCGGAAGAACCGATTACAAATTTCACGCCGCTAGAAATGCCGCCAAAAGGATTTCCGATTGTGCTTTTTGACATGCATGTAGCCGAAGCAATTGGTTTTGAAAAGTTTGATATTTTGAGTCAGCGTGGTATTGGAACTATTGATGATACGGTAAAATTGGTTGCTAAAAATCAGGGAATTCAAATAAACATCCGTGATACTTCCATTTCAAAGAACCAAGCAGATGCCAATGTGTTTTTGTCAAAGGGAAAAACAATTGGCTGTTTTTACATTGAAAGTCCTGCAATGCGTGGTTTGTTACGACGATTGAAATGTGATAATTATAAAACATTAGTCGCTGCTTCATCTATCATTCGGCCTGGTGTGGCCAAATCGGGGATGATGAAAGAGTATATTTTTCGGCACAACCATCCGGATAAATTTGAATATTTTCATCCCGTTTTTGAGGAACAATTGGGCGAAACCTACGGTATTATGGTGTATCAAGAAGACGTCATTAAAATTGCTTTGCATTATGGAGGATTACCTGCCGCGGATGGCGATATTTTGCGAAGGGCCATGAGTGGAAAAGGACGTTCATTGAGTGCGTTGCAAAAAGTAAAAGAGCATTTCTTTGAAAGTTGTGCCAATAATGGACATCCTGAAGCATTGAGTCAGGAAATTTATAGGCAAATTGAATCGTTTGCAGGCTACTCGTTTTGCAAAGCCCATTCGGCTTCGTATGCGGTAGAAAGTTACCAAAGTTTGTATTTAAAAGTGCATTTCCCAATTGAATTTATGGTCGCGGTTATCAATAATCAAGGTGGTTTTTACCGTATAGAAGTGTATGTCCATGAAGCAAGAATGGCGGGAGCTGCAATTCATAATCCGTGTGTCAATAAAAGCGAATTTGCCGCTACATTATATGGAGCAGATGTGTATTTGGGATTCATGCATTTGCAAGGTTTGCCTGTAAAATTGGCGGAAGCCATCATAAAAGAACGTTCAATTAAAGGTGAATTTAGTTCATTAGAAGATTTCTGTACGCGTGTCATCATTGGTTTAGAAAGTTTGAAATTATTGATTTTTATTGGTGCTTTCAGAAGTTTGGGCAAGACCAAAAACCAGTTGTTGATTCTTGCCAGTATGCTTTTTCATGCTGTTGCCAAAACGGACCAAGTTCTTTTGCTGCAAGAAGCGGTAAAAGAATACCATTTGCCTCAATTGGAACGATCGCTTTTTGAAGATGCTTTTGATGAAATTGAATTGTTGGGATTTCCCACTTCATTTACGCCTTTTGAATTGTTGCAGACTACTTTTCGGGGCGATGTGATGGCAAATAATTTGGCACAACACCATAAGGAACAAGTTCGGATGCTTGCTTATTTAATTTCCCGCAAACAAGTACCTACGGTTCGTGGGACGATGTATTTTGGGACTTGGATTGATGCAGAAGGCACTTATTTTGATACGGCACATTTTCCCGATAATCTGCAACATTTTCCTTTTCAAGGCGGAGGTTGTTATTTGCTATCGGGTGTTGTGGAAGTCGATTATCATTTTCCAACAGTTACTATTGTGCAAATGTCTAAAATGCCTTTTGTTGCTGATCCAAGATATACTGATTCGAAAGAGCATCAATTCCGAACGCAAGAAAATTTAAAAGAGGATATCAGTGCCACACAACGAGCGCCTTATCCGAGAGAACACGAAATTGGGTTGCCGCGGTTTAAGATGGTTTTGTAGATTGCTATTTGGGTAAGTAAAGGGTTCAATAAACTATTTTATTTTAAATACTTTTTTTCAAATTGATCGGTTGTTATGTTCCGTAATACAGTTGCTTTACCGGCATGATAAATTTGATTGTCTTCGGTATCTTTTTCAATATTGCATCCCATACCGATAATGTTATTCTTACCAATTTTAACATTTTGTTGGATAGCGGCATTCATTCCTATAAAGGAGAAATCGCCGATGTGAACATTGCCACCAAAGGTACAATTGCTCAACATACAGTGTGCTGAAATAGTCACATGATGGCCCATCGCTGTTCCAATTAAAAATGAGTTATCGCCAATAGATACGAAAGGACCGATTTGAGAACCAGCACTTACAAATGTGTTTTCACCATAAGTCAAATCTTTATACGTAATAGCTTTTTGCGAAATATGACTTACCATCTTATATCCTTTGCCTTTTGCTAAATCAAAAATACGCTGTCTCTCTTTGTTTAATCCTAAAGCAATAAACAATTGGTACTCTTCTGGAGGATAACAGGACTCAATCATTTCAAAATCGATTACGGGCAAATTGTTAATTTCTCTCTCAACAATGTATTTGCTTTCGATACAAAATCCGCAAACAGAAAATTGTGTTTCATTAGTAAATTCAAAGTGCATTGCTTCTGCAAATTTTCCTACGCCGTAAATTATAATTTTCATTATTAAAATATTAGAGTTTTTTAGGTGGTAGCCATTTTAGCCATTTCAAAAGTAATAATTTTTAGACAACTACAATTTATAATTTATACATTTCACATATTTTTTTTTTAATCATAAAACTTAGTTTCATACCTAGTAAAGGTACGTTTCATAGTGAAATAACTAGTATTCAACATAAAACAGTTAATTTAACAGTATAAGATTTGCTAAAAACTTTAACATAACGTTAATATGGTTACCTTTGTACACTAATTCATATACACCTAATTATGACAAAAGAAGCCATCCTTATGAAACTTAAAGAAGTTATAAAGCCTTATTCACAAAATCCAGAAGCGCTTGAAAATATTTCAGCAACTACAGATTTCACTAATGATTTAAAGATCAATTCTGCAAATTTAGTGGATGTCTTTTTAGATGTAGAAGAAGCATTTGAGATTGAATTGGAAAATTCAAGTTTGGAAAAGATTGCAAATGTATACGATGCTATTGACGTTATAGAATTAAAATTGCAAGAAAAAAACCAAGCCTAATATTTTTACGTATACTTAATTAATTTTTAATTGCATTTAGGGCTCTAATAAATCAGAAACGCAAAAATTTAATTATGGAAAATCAATTTAGAGATAATAATTATTGGGCTCTTATATTGGGAGGTAGCAGCGGTATTGGTTTAGCATCAGCTTTGAAGCTTTCCAAAGAAGGAATGAACATCATAGTAATTCATAGAAATTCTAGGTCTGAAATGCAAGCTATAAACAATTCCTTTGCCGAAATTATCGATAACAAGGTACAGTTTATATCCTTTAACATTGATGCGGGCAATTCAGAAAAAAGAAAGCAAACCATAGAAGAATTAAAATCTCAGTTCGGTGAAGGTAAATTAAAATGCATGATCCACAGCATTGCGAAAGGAAATCTAAAAGCTATGGTCGATGCCAATGGACCAGAACTTCAGAAGGATGACTTTATGATTACCCTTGAAGCCATGGCCATAAGTTTATATGAATGGACAAAAGATTTATTCAAAGAAAATATGTTTACTAAGGATACGCGAATTTTATCTTTTACAAGTGAAGGAAATACAAAAGCATACAAAAATTATAGTGCAGTTTCTGTTGCTAAAGTTGCACTAGAAGCTATTTCTAGAAATATTGCATTAGAATTTGCGCCTTTTGGAATTCGATCCAATTGCATACAAGCAGGCGTGACCGACACCCGATCTCTAAGAATGATCCCAGGCAGTGAGAAAATGAAAGAAATAGCCATGCATAGAAATCCCTTTGGTAAAATAACTACGGCCGAAGATGTTGCAAATGTGGTTTACTTACTTTGCAAAGACGAAGCTACATGGATTAATGGTGCTATAATTCCTGTTGATGGCGGTGAATCAATAGTTTGATAATAGAAGATAGATGACAACAACAGAAATATTTAAAAAATTACCGTTTTCTGCACCGTATTTATTTGTAGATGAGTTACTTTACGTAAATGAAAAAGGAGCAAGCGGAACATACACTTTTAAGGCAGATTTAGACTTTTTTAAAGGACACTTTAAAGATTTACCTGTTGTTCCAGGTGCTATTTTAATTGAGACAATGGCACAAATTGGTGGTGCAAGCGTAAGTATTTACTTATCATCTTTGGATGAAAACAAAAATGAAAATCAAGTGAGTGTTGCTACCTCTTATAATGTAGAATTCTTTAAACCCGTTTATCCAAATGATAAAATTACGGTTGTTTCTGAAATTGTATATTTTAGATTTGGCAAACTCAAGACCAAAGTTGTAATGACTAATGAAAGAGATGAGAAAGTATGTGAGGGAGTCATTGCAGGAATCTTAGCAAAACAGAGCAATTTATGAAAAATAGAGTTGTAATAACAGGACTTGGTGTAGTATCGCCAAATGGTGTGGGACTTCCTGCATTTAAAGATGCCATTAAAAATGGGGTTTCGGGAATCAGATTAATTGATCGTTTGGTTGAATTAAAATTTGAAGCTCAAATTGGAGGTATACCGGAAATTACGGAAGAACTGAAAGCGCAGTATTTTACGCCCTTAGAATTAATGAAATTTAATGCTAGTGGAATATTGTATGGATTGATTGCAGGAGTTGATGCATGGAATGACGCTGGCTTAAAATTAGGAAATATAGATGAGGAGCCGGATTGGGACAGCGGAATGATTTTTGGAATTGGTTCTATTGCAGCAGATAAACTACGAGATGGTATCGTATTAATTGATAAACTGCAAGTAAAACGGTTAGGAAGTAATTTTGTAATTCAAACTATGCCAAGCGGTATAACTGCTTATCTTGCAGGTAAGCTTGGTGTAGGTAATCAAGCAACTACCAATTCATCCGCTTGCGCAACTGGAACAGAAAGTATTCTAATGGCATACGAACGAATTAAATCGGGAAAAGCAAAACGCATGCTAGCAGGAGGTTGCAATGAT
Source organism: Flavobacterium tegetincola DSM 22377 (assembly GCF_000425485.1). GTDB lineage: Bacteria > Bacteroidota > Bacteroidia > Flavobacteriales > Flavobacteriaceae > Flavobacterium > Flavobacterium tegetincola. Next base: position 130,526 of record NZ_KE384383.1, read on the forward strand.
AGTAGTCCCTATACCTGGGCAGGATTTGACGCCTTGAGAGTTGCCACTTATAAACACAACCATGAACCCGAAAAAGCTTCGCAACCAATGGGGAGAGATGCTTCGGGGTTTGTAGCAGGAAGCGGTGCAGGAGCACTAGTTTTAGAAACATTGGAAAGTGCATTGGAGAGAGGAGCACATATTTACGCTGAAATTTTAGGGGGAGACATGAATACGGGCGGTCAAAAAGGAGATGGAAGTATGACTTTGCCTAATAGTGTTGGTGTGCAGCGATGCATCAAGGAAGCTATCAAAGACGCGGGTATTCATGCAGATGATATTGACGTCATCAACGGCCATTTAACTTCTACTGGTAAGTGTAATTTGGAAATTAAGAACTGGTCGGAAGCTTTAAACAGAAAAGGTAAAGATTTCCCTTACATCACGGCTCTCAAATCAATGATTGGTCATACGCTCGGAGCTGCCGGTGCAATTGAAAGTATTGCGGCAATTTTACAATTAGAAGAAGGCTTTTTAGTTCCAAATTTAAATTGTAAAAATATTGATCCAGTAATCTTGGATCTGGTTGACGAAGAAAAAATAACAAAGGAATATATAAAGAAAGATTTGAATATTATTGCAAAATCAAGTTTTGGATTTGGTGATGTAAACGCTTGTGTGATCTATAAAAAGTATACAGGATGATAAAAGCAATTTTATTAATTATTTTATGATTGGAAATGATATAGTAGATCTTCTTTGTGCTAGAAAAGAAAGTAATTGGAAACGTAAGGGTTATCTAAATAAGATTTATTCATCTTCTGAACAAAGACTAATTCATTCCACACCCAATGCGGAAATAATGGTTTGGATTTTATGGGTCATGAAAGAAGCTTCCTATAAAGCTAACCATAGAATTACCGGGTTGAGAGAATATGCTCCAATAAATATTAAATGCAGCATTAAATATGTGGAACACAACGTATACTTTGGAACCGCAGTCTACAATGGTTTGGAATACAATACAAAAACAATTGTATATCCGGATTATATTCACAGCATTGCATTGCACAACTCATCTGGTTTTTCTAAAGTCACAGAAATTTTGATTCCAAATTTCCCATCAAATTACCAAGAACTTTTAAAAATAAAAAAGTACTTATTGCCATCGGAATGTATAATCAAAGACGATCTAGGTATTCCCAACATATTTAATAATCTTACTAAAGAAATTATGCCTATTTCCATTAGTCATCATGGAAATTTCTTAATTTTGATCCACATAAAAGAGTAAAAAAACATGGCTTACCTTTCACAAGAAGAATTATCAAAAATTGGTTTTGCGTCATTTGGACAAGAAGTCTATATCTCAGATAAAGTATCGATTTATAATCCATCAAAAATTTCTCTGGGATCTTTTGTTCGCATAGACGACTTTTGTCTACTCTCTGCTGGAGAGAAAGGAATAGAAATTGGAGATTACGTGCATATATCTTGTTACGCATGTTTAATCGGAAATGAGAAAATTACCGTTAGTAATTTCGTGGCCATCAGTATAAAAGCAACAATCTTATCAAGCACGAGTGACTATTCTGGTGACACGCTACCCTCACTAAAAAAATTTGATACCGATAGTGATGTAAGAGAGGGATTAACTTCGGTAATAAGTAAACCAGTAATTCTCGAAACACATACGGGTATCGGGGCTAATACTGTAGTTATGCCTGGAGTAACAGTGGGGAAAGGTTCAGCAATTGGTGCACAATCTGTAGTATATGAAGATGTAAATGAATGGGGTATATACGTCGGAAACCCAGTTCGGTTCGTGAAAAAAAGAAGCCAAGCAGCTTATAATGAAGCTGAAGAGATTCTGCGTAAAAGAAGAGAGAATAATAAGTAATTGGATTTTAAGTTCAACATTTTCTAAGGCATATATTTTATGCATTATGTATAGTCAGATTTCTTTGTAAAAGAATTCGCTAATTTTTCAGCAAACAGAAGTTACTTTCTTGCTATTTAATGGAAGTGAAATTTTAAAATTAATCAGTACTTTATTCTATTGGTCAGAATTCTTTTTTAAAACAAGGTAATTTAATCAAGAGATCCATCCATTCTCAACTTTCTGTGGTTATCTTTGTGAAAAAAATTAGTATGTCTAAGCTTTTATATGATTTAGGAATCAATGCACCACTTCAAAAAACTCTAAATGATTTAGAAATAACTTTTGCTACAGATATTCAGCAGCAAGTAATTCCAATAATTTTACATCAGAAAGAAGATATCGTGGCTCTTGCCAAAACAGGAACTGGGAAAACAGCAGCTTTTGGTTTGCCATTACTGCAATTGGTGGATACTAAAAAAGATTTTTTACAAACGTTAATTTTGGCGCCAACAAGAGAGTTGGCACAACAAATTTATGCCAATTTAGTTGATTTTGCAAAACAGCTACCTGAAGTTTCAATCGTTTTAATTTCCGGTGGAGCACCAATAAAAACGCAGGTTGAAGCTTTAATAAGTACTACTCACGTCATTGTGGCAACACCGGGCCGATTTTTAGATTTACTTGAAAAAAATGCACTTGACGTAAAATCTTTAGAAAATTTAGTTTTAGATGAAGCGGATGAGATGTTTCAAGCTTTGAAAGAGGACTTGATGCCTATTTTAAAAGCTTTGCCTAAAGAGCGTCGGTCACTATTATTTAGCGCCACCATGCCAGGCGAATTAAAGGAAATCGTTCATAATTACATGTCCAAAAATGTAATTTCTATTCATTCAGATACCGCAATTGTTGGAAATACAACAATTGATCATCAATATATGGTGGTAGAACCGATAGAAAAATTAGATGTGCTTTTGCATTTTCTGAATTCGCAAGAAGGAGGAAGAGGAATCATTTTTTGCAAAACAAAAGCAGCTGTAAATAAATTGGCAAAAAATCTTGCGATGCGAAAAATTTCGTCAGGTGCCTTGCACGGTAGTTTAAGCCAAGGTATCCGCGATCGAATTATGGAGCAATTTCGAAATGGATTTATTGATATTCTTGTAGCTACGGATTTAGTAGCTAGAGGAATTGACGTAAAAGAATTGGCTTATGTGGTCAATTATCATTTGCCAGATACACATGAGGCTTATGTTCACCGAAGTGGTAGAACGGGAAGAGCTGGAGCAAAGGGACTTTCGATGACGATTATTCAGCAAGAGGAAGAAGCAGAAATAGCCGATTTTGAAAAAGCACTTGGCATACAATTTAAAACAGTATCTAAAGCAAATGCTGCCGATTTAGAATGGAACAATACGCTGGTCTGGGCAAAGAAGGTTTTCAAAACAAAACCCAATCGCGAAGTTCCGGAGGATGTTAAGCATCAAATAAAAACTATTTTTCACCACTTGACCAAAGAAGAATTAGTAGATAAAGTGTTGGCTAATTATTTGGCTGAAAATAAATAGCAGCCAAAAGATTCTTCAAAAAATATTCTAGTTAACTGTAAAATTCTGCAACGTACTTTTTTGAACGTAAAAAAGTATTTGCTAGAAACGACACGCTGTCGTAGAGTTGTGTCAAAGAATAAATAGTATTTAGATTGGGATGCTGATCAATTAAAAAAAGTACTACTAATTCTCCGTTCAACATTTGGTAAAATTCTTCGTAATTTCAATTCGTTTAAAGCACTTTGTTAGTTTCGAAAGAAAATAAATTATTAGTAAAGATAATTAATTTTAATAACCAAATTGTTTACTTCTATATAATAGGGTACAAAAATAAAGAGGACTATTTGTCCTCTTTATTATTCTGATACAACTTTTATCCGGTCCAATATCAAGATGATTTTTCGAAAAAAACTATCAAAGTATACCGTTATGAATTCAATTCTTATTTTGTAAAAACATAACATTCTTATACACGTTATATGCTATTTGCATTATTAGTTACTTTTTGAAGGTCCGAAAAGGGTAATGTGTAAATCCGAAGACATCTTTAAAATGGCCTGATTCTGAACTGTAATTGTACACGCTTCAAATTCTTCAGTGGTGGTGTAATCTGCTGTAAATATAGCTGAATTACTCTTTTTAGGAAGTGAATTACTCCACGTTGTGCCGTTCCAAGTGGTAATTGCACAAATAGGACTACGCTTAGTAAGCGGATCAGCATCAAGTACTTTATTGGTTAAAATAGCATGGCCTGAGTCGTTTAAATGTACGCCATCGCCTGAGTTCAGATTACTTAGTATTTTTCCATCTGCTGCTGCAATTTCTGTCCAGAAATTAATTGAGCGTTCTGGATAAGCTGTCAAAATTGCATCTCGCACTTCAATTTGACGTTGAATTAAAGTTGTATTGCTAAAATTCCTTGGTTGTGTAGTGGCTACCCAAAGTGGTACATTATTGATAAAAGCTTCATGATGTAGTACATTATAATTGGCAATTTGGTCTGCAACACTGTATCCGTTATTGGTATCGTTAGAAGGCATGTTGACAATTATAGCTATAGGATTGTAGCTCAACGCTTTTGTTATATTCTTGGTAGCATCGATAGTTACTGATACTCCTGATGGTATCGCAGTTCCAGTTGGTAGCACGTGATAGGTAGTGTATCCTCCTCTTCCAAGGTTCACCACATTTAATCGGGTATCCTTGTTATATAGAGATTTTGCGTACAAGCTTACCCAGGACTTAGCCAATTCGGATGCTCCAATACCTTCGGCAGTCGAGGAACCAATTACTACAATTGTGTTCACTGAAGAATCATTTGATATCTCAAAAACACCATCGCTTGAATCTTGAACCGAAGTTGAGGTGGCACGAACCAAACAGTTTGTAGAAATTGTATTGGGAATGATCCAATCGTATGTAGTGTTCGTACTAGGGACTGAATTACTAATTAGGTTCCAACTCTGTCCATTGTTTATTGAATATTCAAGTGTTATTGGATTGGCAAGGCTTGAAGCAGTCCAATTAATTGTAGTGGTTTTACCAACTTGCCAAAATTCATTACCATTTGGATTATTTATGGCAATTGATGGAGTTGCAGCATAATCAATAAGCATGGCGCCTAAGTAGAAAAACCCATTAACATTTGTATTGTTTGGTCCTTTACTCACCGTTATGGTTAAGGTTCCGTCCGCTTTGGGTTTAATTGATTTTGAAACGCTATTGTTAATGTTATTTGCTATATTTAAATATACAGTTTCCGTTGTCAAACCTTCAATTGTATATTTGGTCTGTCTGTTATCAATGTTTACATAATCCATTCTTGATGCATAAAAGGTCAAACTTAAATCAACATTTGGATTAAAATTGCTGTATTTTATAGCACCCGACGGTTCTACTTTACCTTCAAATTCAACAGTATTCCCAAAAAAGCTGTCGGAGGTTGCGGTAGTTGGCAATCCCAAACTTTGACCTGCAGCGGTAGTACCATTATCATTATAGAAATTGAAACTATCAGTAACGGCTAGGTTAATATTGGTTACTGTACCGCCTTTGCTAACCAAATTATTTAAGAAACCCGCTGTTGAGGAAACGGTTAAGTTGTTCCAATTGCCAGCGGTCTGACTTGTATTCGCTCCGAAGTCGATTTGAAGTGCGTTATTGGTATAGGTAGGCGTTGCAGTATCGTATTGTAATTTTATTAACCCAATATAGAAATATCTTGGACTATTATTATTATTATTATTATTTGCAGGACCCTTATCTACTTTTAGCTCTGCTGTACCGTCTGATTTTGGTTGAAACACAATGGTGACAGTTGTACTTGTATTGCCTGTGGGATTCAAATTGACCGTTTGGCTAGAAGCTCCAATGACTGTGTAGGAAGCTTCACGATTATCAATTACACCCATTTTTGAAGCAAAAAAGGTTATGGTGTAGGTTTTTCCTACCACTAAATTGGTAAACAAGAAGGCGCCTCCATCTGTTCCAGAGCCGTAAAAACTATCTCGAGTAGCCGAAGATGGGAAATTTAAACCTGCATCAGGCGCGGTTGTACCATCTGCATTACTTCCTGGAAACGCATCGGTGATCCTCATTCCTATTCCTGTGCTAATGCTGTTGCTATTGGTCAGATTTATAGTTGTGGTTAGATCCGAGTTGCTTAAGGTGCTGTTCCAAGGAGCCGGTGTGAGGCTATTCCCAAAATCAATGTACACGGTTTCGGTTTGTGCAGTAACGATTGTCGAGAAAAGACCTAACAAGAAAATAAGAACTAAATTCAATTTTGAAAGTAAGTTTGAAATCATAGGTTACGATTTTATAAAATAGTATCTGGGGAATTATTGCAAAAATACTAAATTATGTTCAAACATAAAAAGTTGATATTTAAAAGTATAGTTTGGATTTAATTACAAGTTTTTATTTGCAGGTATTATTTGTAAAGTAATTTTCAGAATCAATAGGTTTTAATACAAGAAATAAAAAGTTCACCAAGCATGTTAATTCATTAAAAACAGATATTTAGAATCAGTTTGACAGTTAAATTCAGAAAAAAAATTCTTTTGAAAGAATAACTTCAGCAGTATTTGTTTGTGGAAAACGGATGATAAATAAATGCTTTAACACAAATTGATTTAATCAAAAATGCCAGTTGCTATTTTCATTGTGAAATGAAACCATAGATTTTGAACTTTATTAACCCGTAAAAACTGCGATAATAAATCGCTAAGAATATAAAACTATATTTGAAAGACTCATTCTTAAATTTCTTAGACATTATTATAATCGATCGCTTTAGAATAGCATTCTCTTTGATTTTAAATCCTTTATAATTTATCTCGAGCTTATAGCTTTAATTACATCTCCTTTATTACTTCTTTCGGAGGTATTTTAAACTTTAAAAATCCATCTTAATTATTGTTCGTCCTTTTAATTTGCCATTGAGCATTAGCTCCATTTTTTCGCTTAGTTCGTCCAAATGTATTTCTGTAGCGGCATTCGTCAGTTGGTCGGTTTTCCATTCGTTTGCAAGTTTCTCCCATGCTTTTTCTCTGTAGATCATCGGGTAGTTTTGCGAATCAATACCAATGAGGCTAACTCCTCTTAATATAAACGGAAACACGGTCAAATCTAGTTTAGGCGACGAAACATTACCGCAGGAAGTAATCACACCCATAGGCAGTGTTGATTTTATAATATTTTCAAGAATCACACCACCCACGGTGTCTATACCTCCCGCATAAAGTGGTTTTAACAAGGGTTTGTGCACGATATTTTCAAACTCGTCTCTTAATATAACTTCATCTGCACCTAAATTTTTCAAGAAGGTTACTTCGGTTTCTTTACCGGTAATGGCTGTTATTTTATAGCCCAGCTTGCGCAAAATCCCGATAGTTAATGAACCAACACCTCCCGTAGCACCTGAAACCACAATGGAACCGTCTTCTGGCTTTACAGTTTCAGTCAATCGCAAGACAGACATTCCAGCGGTTAATCCTGCTGTTCCAATAGTCATCGCTTCTCTCATCGAAAGATTTTTAGGTAATGCAACAGCCCAGTCTGCAGGAACTTTAACGAATGCTGCAAAACCACCGTCAGTATTCATTCCTAAATCATAGCTGGTAACGATCACTTCATCGGATACTTTGAATTTAGAGGATTTAGAAGTAACAACAGTTCCCACAGCATCAATACCAGGCGTATGCGGATAATTTCTGGTAACCCCTTTATTTCCCGAAGCAGACAAAGCATCCTTATAATTCAGGGAACTGTAAGCTACTTTAATTAATAATTCCCCTTCGGATACTTCAGAAAAAGGCATGTCTTGGATGGAAGAAGTATAATTGTCGTCGTGCTCTTCTACTCGAAAAGCTTTGAAGGTTGATGCTGTATTCATAGTGGATGTTTTAATAGTTTTACTTAATTTTACATCAAATTTCGGTAAAAATTTGCTGATTTACAAGGGCTTACTATTTGTGCTTCTACGAACATTTAGTACCGCTTTGAATGTTTATACCGCTTTAAAGCAGAAAAGAAATATGAAAAAAAGTTATTGTCCAATAGATACCTTCATCAATACCATTAAAGGAAAAAGAAAAGGAACCATTATACTGCATCTGTTTCAAGGAGATAAAAGATACAGCGAATTGGTAAAACTGATGCCAGACATCAGCGAACGGATGATGACCAAGCAACTCAAAGAACTGGAAACGGACGGGCTCATTACTAGAACAGTGTTTCCCGAAGTTCCGCCACGAGTAGAGTACAGCTTGACAAAACTAGGTCATCAAATTCATCCCGTTTTGAAAGGAATGTATAAAGGAGGATTACTATTTGAAGAAAGTATTGCGGTATAAGTAGATTGCACTGCCTTTTTTAGATAAAAACGCAGTACAAATTACTGCTTTCAATTATGTGGTAAGTGCTGCCTTTTTCACTTGAATCAAGTCAGTGATGGCGTTCCATAAATCAATTCTTTTTTCCAAGGATTGCTTGGCAACGTTAAGTGTTTCGTTCCATTTTAGCTCGTTGTCTTTACACAATTCTGCAATCATCTTGAGCGAAAGAGGACCGTGCTCGTCTCCGTCCAAATCAATATGACGCTGCAGATAATAATTGAGCTTGTTGTACAATTTATTATCGGCATCCGACTTGTTCAGAATTTGAATAAACATGTCAGGAATGACATCCTCTCGACCAAAGGTAAATGCAGAAGCTACAAGGTGGGGTTTATTGGTTTCAATTATTGAAAACGAAAACTGTACAAATGCAGTAACTCGTGGGTCAATATTTATTTGGCTTAACGAGAAATCAACACTCTTGCCGGCTTCAATACCATTGACAAATTTAGTTATTTCAGCAGTACTTGCATCCAGTTGGTGCATGGCATCCAGGTACATTTCAAAATGACTCTTAGGTTCGCCTAACTCGTTGATGTCGCTTTCCTCTCCATGAACAATTTCATTGATAAACCGTGCTAACGTAGCATTTTTAGGAGGTGTCCAAGGTGTTTGAACCGTTGTAAGACTAATTTGCAAACTCTTAAGAAGCGACATGAAATCCCACACGGCAAATACGTGATTTTCCATGAAAATCTTTATGTCCTCAATATTCTTGAGGGAGTTGTATAACTCATGGTTTTTCAATTGATTTCGTAAGTCAGAAATCTCGTGTTCAATGTATGCAATTGTATTCATTTCCTTTTTTTTTGCAAATAACGGAATTTCTGCTAAGATGTATTTAGAACATTTGCTAAAATTAAAATTAAAGTAACTCAAATTATTCTAGAAGACTACTTTCATCTGTACTGTAATTGGTCCTATTAATATGCAATTCAAAAGGCTTATTCAATCCGGTTGATCCGTTTTTAAATATTAAATGTCACTCAATAATAATGCTTGATATTTGGTGTGTTTCGTTCAGCATTAGCTGTTGTGACTGTTCTTTATTTACTGTGAAATTCTAAAAGCAATCGGTATTTGTTAAAACTTAAAGTTACTTTATGAGCTTCATGTTTACGTTCAAAATACTTTGCTAACCCTGTATTTTTAGAATCATTTAATGATATTCTGTCTATTAATTTTAGAGCATCGTTGAGATTGTATTGAGCTTTGTTTTAGTATCAAATAAAGAATCTAAATTGTTAATTAAATTATAAATAGGGCATTTACTTATTTTAAGCGTTATAAATTGTGGAAAATAAAAAATGTATTATTATGAAAAAAATTACTTTACTACTCAGTCTTTTTACATGTGCAGTTAATGCGCAAACTTTTCCCGCACCCTATTGCGATATTACAGATCCAATGGTGACAGTGGAGGAGATCACAACGGTTAATTTTAATAATGTAACCATTACCAATACCAATTTCTCTGATAATCTTGTGGATTATACTGCAAATCAAATACCTGTAGCTCCAGGACAGAGCTACACACTTGAGGTTTTTGGAAACACATACGGCAATTTTGATACCGAGATAGTTGCCTTTATTGACTGGAATAATAACGGTGTCTTGGATGATGCTGGAGAGGTTTATGAGCTGGGAAAACTTACTAATGCAACTGGTTCGAATGGTGTTTCAGTAACTATGTCTGTTCAAGTTCCCGCTACAGCCGCTGCTGGAATGACTCGCGTTAGAATTACAAAAGTATTTACAGATATTGGATCAGAAGCAATAGTTGATCCTTGTGCTATTTCTTTTGACATAGCAGGATTTGGAACATTCGCAAGCTATGGCCAAGCATTAGATTTCAATTTAAATGTTAGTACTTTAAGTAGCGCTACATTTGACAGCGAAGCATTATCTATTTATCCTGTTCCTGCAAAAAACAAGGTAACAATCGCCTACAAGTCAGCGATTGGTAACATGCAAGTGTATAACCAATTGGGACAAGAAGTGTACAGTAGCCGAAACTTAGGTTCTCAGGCAAGCTTGGACGTATCTGGTTTTGCAAATGGTGTTTATTTTATAAAACTTTATAACGAGAAAGAAGCACAAACTTTTAGGATAGTGAAGAATTAAATACAACTTCTAAATTATAAGAAAACCTCCATAAAAGTGAATTACTTTTTTGGAGGTTTTTTGTTATACGCTGGTTTGTCAATCTGTTGGGAAAGTCTTCTAACTTAATAGACTAGTTTTATTATTGGTGAATAATAGCATCTCTTTATAAGTAATGTACAACAGTGATTAGGTACTCTTTTGATTTTATAATCGTGTTTTATTTTACGGGTGTAATAAGGTACAATTGTGTAGCATTGGTAGTAAAAAGTTTAAAATTAAATTTCTCACTAGTATAATAAAAGTAAGGGTAATAGTCTTGTTCCAGTTCGAATTTTAATTTCGCAATTTCGGTACCATTGGCATTATAATATTTGGAAGAGGACCCATTTTTTCCAAACCAAAAGGATTTTTTAAATTTAAGCGTATCTGAATCAACAGCGAGCTGACACAGTAAGTCTCCCTGCCAAGAAGGTTCCTCGCTACTTGGTGAATTTCCACCAATACTGTGCGTTATGTTATCTAATTTTATTCTGTGGAAATAGATTGGAGTAAAAGAACCCCAATCCGGTACATCGCCATAATTTTCTGGAGCATATTTACCAAATACATTCGCCAAGTAGGTTGTTTCGCCTAAGTCATCATTTCTTTCATTCCGATTTGGCAAATACGTATCAATAAATAATTTATACCATTTTCCTTTGGTAAAGTAAATGATTTCTTGTGAGGATTTCATCCCTTGTGATGCATAATTGTGACCTTCTATTTTATAATAGTCTGCAGTATTGTAAGCATCGCCAAAAGCTGCAATTTGTTGCTCTTTGGTCCATTTATAGTCTTTATTGAGAAGTATAATTGGCTTCTTAAGGGTGTCGCCGTCGGTTACCCAAGTTCTAAAATACTCCTTATCAGTATTTACAATGTAGTCATCAAAGAGAATCTCAGTAAAGTTCTCACGTGTTCTTTTAAAGGTATATTGGTCTATAATTGCTCCATCTTTGTTTAATTTGTAGGTTGTAAAGTCCTGATACATTTGAGTTCCTCCGCCGTATCGGTCTTCTTCCACCTCTTTAAAATCTCTGTCTTTGGGAATTATACTTGTAATAACAATCAAATTACCTTGAGAGGAAACAAAATGTTTTATGGGTTCATAACTGCTGAACGACAATTGCATTTTATGTTTGCCAAAGTAAATCGGTTCATCGGTATTTACAGAGACATAGTTTTCATATTCTTTGGGTAATTGGGTACTGTTAAAAGTATTTGCAACATACAAATCCAAGTCACTATTGACAATAATTGTAAAGGTGATGAACAATGCAATTCCGCCGAAAAGCCAACGTAATTTCTGAATTGATTTAAAGAAGATGAACACGAAATAAAAGATAAAACTCCCAATGAATACACCAATGCCGCCAATCAAAATAGCTATTTCGGCATACAATCCGGTAATTATTATAGGTGCAACTATTCCGTAAATAACGGTTAGTACAACTGAAAGCAGTAAACCGTTGAGCCAATTTTTGGATTTTTTCTCGCTCATTTTAAAATGGTTTTAAAGTGTTCATTTGTAAGGATGTTATCGTTGTTCTTCATAATGTTTAAGCGAGTAGCAGACTGCAAAGGCAATTCAATCGTTTTAGCTGCTGCGTATAATTCGTCTAGAAAACCTTTCAAGTTACGAATCAAATTTGGAAGTAAATATAATCCTATTCTTAAACAATAAATGCTGCTTTTAAAAAATGTCTTTCATTTTATATCAAGAAAAAGAGGACTACTAATCCTCTTTCTGTCTTCTATAAAAACCTTACGGGAACTTTAAACTTGTGGATGGCATGTGATTTATTTTCCAAAAAGAATCAGGGCTTAATTGGTGATTTATAACTCGGTTATTTAGGATAAAGACTCGCATCCTGTTGGCCAAATGCAACGAAGATTTGCCCGTTGTTGCATGTTATTTCTTCATCCTGGAAATGCTATTTATCGTTCTTTCTTTGTGCTTATCAAGATTCCACACTATACCAAAACGCTTCAAATATGTTTCTAATGGATCCAGTCCTATTCTGAGTCTTCTTCTATTTACATCTTCTGGATTTTTAATAGGCCAGACATATAGAATTCTATTTTCATCACTCTTTATTTGAGTGCCGTATGTTTGCATTTCATTACTGTACATAGCAATTCGGTCTTCTAAAAGAGCCAAATCAGTAGGGTATTCTTTACCATCGTCAACCGCCTTTTTTATTAAGGGCAAATATTTTTTCTGAATATCAACGTTATTATTATGCTGCACTAACATAAATAGCGTATTCACACCCTCTTCGCCAATTACTTCGGGTCCTGGCCAGCCATGCTTCTCGATAATTACTTCAAATTCAATAAAATTTAAGGAGTCCACCTCATTCACTTTTATTCCATACTTTTTAAATTCGTCTGATTGGTCTCCATATTTTTGAAGTGTTTCTGTAAATTCCTCGCGAACTTTTTGGTCCTTAATGAGAAGTTCTTTGAGAGATTCAATTAATTGCGCATTGATTTTACTTTTTGCTATGCCTTCCTTAATTTTGATTTTCTGAACAAGTCTTTTCCATTTTTTTTCACTGCGTAAACTTTCAAAGCCTTCCTCATTAACTATATTGTCGTAATTTGTATAAGCATCAAATAGACCTTTGTTAGAAATTTTTGATAATTGTTTGTAAGCGGATTTCTTATCATTCGAAAGTGAGAACGCAAGTGCAGCATCAAATCGTACATCGGAAGTTACCACATTTTCGTATACTATTTTAAATGCCTTTTTATAACTCTCACTTGCTTTAGCATACTCTTCTGATTCAAAATATTCTTCAGCTTTTTCAATAGTAGCATCGTAAGAAATTAATTCTTGTGCAACAATGGAATTAAAACTCAAAAATAATAGTGCGATAAATTTTATACTTTTCATTGATTGAGTGTCTATATTTACAGAGACGTAATTTTGAACAATAAGGTTGCTTGGTCCTTCTTGTTTTTTTTGAAGCAGTCAAGGAAGGTAGATAAGTATTAAGTCGCTTTTGCAAAAGTTGAAAGGCTTTAGTATTATTCTAAATTAAATCCTGATGCTAACTTTAATCGCATCGACGGCTTAAAATTCATGTTGAACTAAAATAGTCGGAGTTTTTGAAGTAATTATTATAATGATTTATAAAATGCATTTTCTTTAAATTGTTCTGCATACGATTTTACAAGAGTTTGTAACATTGGAATAAAAAAAGCATCATTCCCTCTAAATGTAAAGGTGTAACTGTAATTTTTGCCTTCTTTAATTGTCTTTAATGCTTTGTCTAAATCTTTCTTAAACTGTTTTTTATCTTCATTTTGTTCTTTAAAATAAGCAGTAATTTCTTTTTGGGGATTTATGTTGCTTTCAAACATCAATGCAATCATGAAGGCATAAGCTTCATCTTTCTTCTTGGCTTTATAGGCATTTTTTGCAAGGTCGAAAATAGTTCTGTCCACATCTTTTATAAAAGTGGTTCCACTTGAAACGATTAATGGGTTGGTAAAAATTGCTCTGGTGTAAAATGTTTTTGCAAGCGCATAATTCCCTTTTGAAAAATAAATATCACCCAAGCCATGAGCGGCTAAATGCGTTATGTTTTCTACTTCATAATCGCCAATTGGATGGTCAGCAAAATGCTCTTTTAAAAACGCTTCAGGGATGGGCAGATCCACCAAATAATTAAGTTCTTTCTCATAATTTCGAATACTGAAGCGGTCCAATTTTTCATTAAACTTTTTAGCGTGACTCATTAGCTCTTTGTTTGATTTATAAGGCTCGTATTTTAATAGTTGTTGCAGACCTACTCTCAAATCATCAATTCTATAATCGTGGTAAAGTGGATAATCCTCTTTGTTTTTCTCGTTAGCAGTCTGTTTGATGTCTCTTCTAGTTTCGGCATCTTGCAGCGAATTGTTCAAGTCAAAAATATCATCTCCTGAAATAGATTTTTTAAAGCAGTACACAATAATCCTTGGATTGGATAAACTTTTATATTCATTATCAATACTTATAATATACATCCAATCGTCGTTTCCTCGTATAAAAGAAAGTGTATTCGGTTCGTTTACAACAGTCTCTGTTTTATTTTCTGTAATTACTCCTTCGGTGGTAATGTTCTTGGAAAGAAGTTTTTGAAATAATGTAGTGCTACCCACGCCTTCAAATTCAGTAAGATATTTATCTACATACTCGGTCATGTAATCCGGTAATTCGCTTGGATTTTGAGGACCAATTCCCGAAATATTTACTTTATCGTCCTCAAAAGTATACTTTGCTGGAGAAATTATTAGATCAGGATTATCTTCCGAAAGCACAATGCAAATGCCCACATTGGTTTTCTGTAACTCCTTTAATGCTATCTTTTCAGATGTATTGAAGTTTGAAATAATAGTATTTAATTGGGTATTTGTTTTTCCGTACTTTGAATAGTCTTTAACAGATGCTTCAACGTATTCTTTGATATTTTGATAGCGCTCTTGAGCGGTTAAATTCAAGGATAAAAACAGTAAGAGCAATAGGTGTTTTAGACGCATTTGAATAGTATTATGAGGATGTAATCCTAGTAGAATTAGATTTTTTGCTAGCTCTTGCAAAGTAGCTTTTCTAACTTTTTTATAACGTAAATGTAAACCAATTTTTTAAAAATAAGGGCTGTGTTTAAGAAATCACTAACATTTAATAATGGAAAATAGGAGAGTGCTGAAATTCCTTTTTACAGTTCACTGTATCGGAATTAGTATAATTATATCAGAAGAAATACTTTTTATATTTTGGAAAAATGGGTGTTCTAGCTCATGCATTTACTTCTGTAATCTTCCAAACTTATAATTTCCAAATGGATTTTTAAAAGTAATCTATTCTGGAAGTATCATCTTTCTGCTTGCAAATTCAACGAAGCTTTTGGAGTTTGCTAGCATTTCTGTTTAGATTTTTGGCTTCCAACTACTATCAAATTTTTTAGCTTCGGGGCCAAATTTCCCTACGTCAAAATTTAGAGCATTCCCATTATTGGTTCCTGGACTGTTATCATTAATTAAGCAAAAAGAAATGACAAGTTCATAGTCACAATCATTATCGGCAATTATTTTGAAGTTACCGGCGTTAAACCATGTTGCATAACTTTTGTCCCAATAGGCAATTTGCAAATTATTTTTAAAGATGGAGTATTTCCTTCCTTTGTGCCCGTAAATTTCATAAAAATCATTTCCAACTTGACATTTATTGTGATTTTTTATCAAGTTGACGGTTCTATATTCAAATGGCTTACTTCCATTTCGGTAGATATCATATTTTGTTTTGAACCAACCAAACCGCTTTTTTAGTGTAAGCTTTGATTTTTTAGCATTGTCTTCAAATAAATTTACTTCTGAAAGAAAAGGGAATGATTGTGTGGAAGCCGAGTGCGTTTGTTTTTCGTTAGTGAAAATTATGTAATTATCACCATTTGAAATTTTATTTTGGTTAATATCAATGATCATAAACTTTGTATTTTACTGCTATTTTCCACATGGCTATCGTCAACAAGCTTAAATAAAGATAGTTGGGTATAGTGCACAATGATTTACACACTATAAACCGATCAGAAAATAGCGTGCGAATTTCTTTTAAAAAAGGTAGCACAAATAATAATTATATGTTTTTTAGCTTTGAACACTTTTAGGATTATAGTCAAATTTTTATCTCCAACTTCTGCGATCTAATTTTATTTATTTTAAGAGATGAACTGCATCTTTTCTAATTTTCCTTGTTCTATCTCTCCTTCATTATTGGCTTTCAAAAACGCGCCCGTTTCAACATTTAAACACGTCAACCACATTCCTCCGTGTGCGAAAGTATCAATACAAATGGTGTGACCAAAATCGGCAATTTGTCCATTTACTCGAGCAGTATGACCGCAAATTACTGTTTTTTCTGCATCATAGATCTGGGCTTCTTCAAATTTCTTGAAAAATAAATGATGCTCATCTTGTTCCTCTAACCTCTTGTTTTCTTCAAGTCCTGCATGAACGAATATATTGGCTCCAATTTCTAAATAAGGCAAGCACGAATCAATAAAATCCCAATGTTCTTGCTCTATTTGATTCATCCAATTTTCGTTATACTCAATTCCATAGGACTTTAAGGTAAGTGAACCTCCATAAGCTCCAAGCCAATAATCAATTATTTCAGGAGAAGTTTTGGCTCGTGTCATCATGATTTCATGATTCCCACGAATAAATTCGAAGTCAAATGTTTTACTTTTTTCTAGTAACCAATCAATAACGCCTTTACTATCAGGTCCTTTATCAACGTAATCTCCAAGAAAAACTACTTTGTCGTCTTCCTTTATTAAGTCTTGCTGAAAAATAGTTTCCAATGCGTTTAAACTGCCATGAATATCTCCAATTGCATAAATTGCCATAATTATTTTTATTTTGATACCGTGTAACTAAAGTCGTAAAGTGAGTGTGTTATACTGTGGATAAGCAATGAAATGCTAGTAATTTACTTTCGACTTATTTTTAAATTTACTTTCTATGAAAGGGTATAAATTGTAAGTGGGATAAATATCTGTTGAAAAAGCCTTCCAAGCCGTTCTTTCAATAGCCAAATTTACCGCAGCTAATTTAGAAGCAGGAAGTTCCAAAACAACCATCTGACCCAGTCCCATAACCACAAACCAATTTACCACAGAAACACCTTCTGGAGGGAGACTTTCGTAAAATCCTTGATTGGTTCTTATCGTTTCAATCTCACTCAAAACTCTACTTTGATCATGCTTAAGAAAGACAGTGACTAGCAACTTGTCATTCGATTTTTCAGCATTAGTTTTGGAATTAAGATCTACTTTTGATTTATTTTTTAACTTATTTTCTATGATAGGATAAAGATTGTAAGTAGTATAAAATTCTGTAGTAAAAGCTTTCCAAGCTGTTTTTTCAAGTGCCACATTCACCGTTCTTAATTTGGAAGCGGGAAGTTCTAATACCACCATTTGACCAATTCCCATTACCACATACCAATCCACAACGGAAACGTCTTCTGGTGGAAAATTTTCATAAAAGCCCTGATCCGTTTTTATTTTTTCAATCTCATCGATGTTTTTACTTTGATCGTGTTTCAAAAAAATCGTCAAAAGCAACTTATCCTCTTTGTTTTCAGGTACTGATTTTCCCACAGTCGTTTGCGAATAAGTGAAACTACTAATTAAGAATAAAGCGAGTAGAAGTATATTTTTCATAGTTTAGGCTTATTTGGATTATTAAATTTTAGACTTTAATCTACTCAAAGTTTCTTGTGATATATTTATGTAAGAAGCTACTATTTTATTGGGCAACCGCTTCACAATATCAGGGTTTATTTGAAACAACTGATTGTATCGTTCTGAAGCATTTAAGGTGGTAAACGACATAAGTCTCTTTGCATTATTCACATAAGCTTTCTCTAAATAGGTACTATAAAAATCCTTCCATACCGGAATAATTGTCATAAGATGCCTAAAATCTTCGTGTGTAATGTACAAAAGTTCACTATCCTCCACAACTTGGATGGTTTCTGTAGCAGGTTCATTGGTTATAAAACTAACAAGTGCTGTAGCAAATTGATTTTCAAATGCAATATAACGCGTAACGTCTTTCAAGTTATCATCAATAAAAAATAACCGTAAGCAACCTTTATTTACAAAATAACTACCCTCACTCACTTTTCCGTGCGGAAGCAAAATTTCATGCTTCTTTTTCTTTATAATTTGAAAGTAGGACAGGATAGTTGTTAAGTCTTCCTCTTCAATATTGATATTCTTTTTGATAAAACAAGTAAGTGCAGCGTAGTTTGTCATTTATATATAGTCTCTCACAAATTTACGGTAATCCATAATATCCTGTATAGAAAGAACCAGCAAATTATGCTCTTTTCCAAATGCTGCAATGGTGTCCGAATTCGCCATTGTTCCGTCATCATTCATTAATTCGCAAAGAACAGCTTCCGGTTCTAAACCTGCTAGTTTCATTAAATCAATACTTCCTTCAGTATGTCCTTTTCTTCCTAAGACGCCATTGTCATTACCTCTCAACGGAAATATATGACCTGGTTTTGCCAAATCAGTACTTTTAGCATTTGCATTACAAGCCGCTTTAATAGTAGTCAATCTATCTTTGGCAGAAACTCCCGTAGTCACCCCTTTTTTTGCTTCTATAGTAATTGTAAAAGGAGTTTGAAAACTACTCGTGTTTTCCTTTACCATATAAGGCAATTCCAATGCATCGGCTTTTTCATTAGTCAAACAAAGGCACACAATACCGCTGCATTTTCTAATCATAAGTGCCATGTGTTCATTGGTCATGTTATGAGCCGAGAAAATTAAATCGCCTTCATTTTCTCTGTTTTTGTCGTCCGTCAAGATAACGCCATTTCCGTTTCGAAGATGAATTAATGCTTGCTCTAATCGTTCTTGACTTTCGGTAGTAGTCATTTGTATCGTATCTAATTCTGCTAGTTCCATTTTAAATAAATTTTAGAAACGCAAAACTAGCATTGTTTCAAGCAAAATTATTTGATGTAAGTCAATAAATGAAGCTGTTTTCAAAAAATGCAAGTTGATTTTTATAGTAATTGGGAGTCAATTATAATGCAACTCCAGTAGAATAGAGTAGGAGTTCCGAATAGCAAAAGCTTCATTGTTAGTTTTAGAAACGCAACGAAGCTTTAACTGTCAATTATATTTTAAATTTTCAATGCTACTTAAATTATAAACATTAGTAACGTTAGGGTATACAATGTAAAGTAGTTCCCCCATTTCACTTTTGGAAGATTTTGAATACCTTAAAAATCGAGCGGTACATTCTATATTATTTCCGTCAACACATTTATAATCAATAAAAGTATTTTGCTAACTGCCACTATATCATCACAGACAAATTGCCGTTGAACTCCAAAATGATAGAACTAATTGGCTTTCTTTTTGAAATTACCAATTTTAAAAAACATATTCAATAGTCCCAGTAGCAACCCAGTGATAATTGCCGTCACGAAAGATTTAAATAACAAATTGATCAATGCTTGATGATCCGAAAAATCAACATCAAACAATCCGTAAAGGAAGATACCTACAAATAGCCCTGCAGTAAGTGATAAAAACGTCACTTTAAAATAAGAAAATCTGTTCATTATATTTTGGTTTTAGATACCAATTTACTTGTTTTCTCTTCTGGTAAAAACGGACCGTTAGCAATTACTTGTTTATGACAAATACCTTCTTTCCTCTTAAACTCACTCCAAGTACTTGTTACTTGACTTCAATAGAATAGGGAAGGAGTTCTGCTCAATTAAGACTTCACAATTTGTACTTCAAACGCAACGTAATCTTGGCTGTTGTTTGCTTTAATAAGACCAAGACGTGTTGATCATATTTTCAATATAATTTCGTAATTTTTAATGATTTTAGGATTGGGCACGGATTGCAAATCCGCGCTATCGGGTTTCATTGTTCGTTCTCCGAACGCAATGAAACCTTAGCTTGTAGGCAGTTATTACTAATAATTCATGTCAATTTCTTCAAAATCTTTAATTTAAAATAATTTTAGCTATTTGCTTGCTTACTTAATTGCAAAAGATGAATTCCTACTCATTTCGTACTTTAAGCGTTTTGGTAGATGCCATTATCGCATTTTTATTGTGATAGAATCATAGCTATCATATTTTGTACCAATTAACCCATAAACAGTTTCACCTTTCAATATAATTTTATTTTGAATATCGAATTGCCTTAATTCATTTTTGAAATTTTTATTAGCAGAATTTGCCACTATAATATTTCCACCAGCTAATCCTGGACCAACAATCAAACCAATTGGAAAGGAGTTTCCTGGTTTAGATTCCGTATAACCATTATTAGTTGTAGTATTCGTTCCAGAAAATATTTGAACAGGGGATAATAATAAATACCATAAATAAGATGTCGGACTTTGTTTAACTGTTTTAAACAGCTTTTCAGTTTCAATCAAAATCACTTCATTTCCGTTTTCATACACAAGTTTAAAATCGCGTCCTAGTAAAATATCTCTATCCGTTTTATTTGTAATTTTAACTGCTACAAGTTTGATATTATTTTTAGTTTCTTTCTTTTTATATTTTTTATCCAACAAATCATATTTGTATTCCAATAAAATATTTTTTTCAATATTTCTTGATGCGTAATTTATTGTATCAGGATTTATTTTTTTGTAACCCGAAGCACAGCTATTTAAAAGTGCTGTTAAAACTAAAAGTGAGCTAATTGTAATAATTCTAGTCATATTTTATTAATAAAGTTTATCTTATTTATAGGTTTTTTTATGGTTTCTGGCAACGTGTTTGTACAGAATTAGTGCCGTGTTTAAAATGCAAATATAGTAAGCAGCCGATTATAAGCAATTACATACACACGTTATTTTACATTGTGCTTTTCAATTTTTACCAAATTACAATAGCACTATATACGCAATCTTTGTAATCATAAAAATATTTTATTTTTTGATATTCAAAAGTTTAAATATTGAATTCCCATATTGCTGGATTTTTAGCCCAAGGGTCAATTAAAACTGCAGCAATTTTAAGGTTTTTTTGTTTGATAGAATGAATCCCTTTCAAATCATTGTTGTCAATTTTCTATCTATACTTGTTTTGAAGTAAATATAACCCAGTTCCCGAACAATAATACCGCTAGCGCGGATTTGCAATCCGTGCCCACAACGTTAAAACAAATCTAATAAAATCACCTCAATTTCATGTTCCAAACCCGCATAATTTCGAGCAGAACTAAAGTAGTAATCTTCAGGTAACGATACACATTTATCCTTCACAGGGTTGTCATGAATGTAGGATACCTTTTGTTTTATAAATGAATTACTATAAATATGTTCGGCATGATAACCATCTTGCCACACCTTATAATGTTGGTCTCTTTTTAAATGTTCACACGATTTTCTAAAATACGCTAGCATCCATTCTCTTCTACTTTCGGGCTCTTCAATAATAGTGTTTATAATCTTTTTTGAAGTAAACTTTTTAAAATCCCTAATAACATCAGACAGTATAAAACTATTAGTGGCTTTGCACAGCAAGTGAATATGACTACTCATTATCACATAAGCATAAATTTCTAAACCTTTATTTTCCTGACAATAACGCAAAGCATTAGTTATAATATATTTCTGATTGAGCCTTGTAAAAACGTCTATCCAACCCACTGTGGTTATTGTAATAAAATAGGCTTCTTCTGTTGTAGTAGCTTTATATTTTGTTGACATATTGCAGAAATTTATTATACTTATGTAAGTGTTTGGTGCTACTTCCTTTAATTATATCACACCGAATTAATTAAAAGCTAAAAATAATTACTTAATTATTAATGACTGTTGGATTGGGCACGGATTGCAAATCCGCGCTATCGGGTACAATAATTCCATCCTTAAAAAAATCACTCACATTGTACTGGACAAAAAAAGAGGATAATCTAATCCTCTCGATATTCTTAAAAACGCTTTACGATAACTCCATATATGTTGATGTCATGTTATCGGTTCTCCAGAAAAAACGGGACAGGTTGTTCAACATAGGTTTCACTGTTCGTTCTCCGAACGCAACGAAAACTTAACTGTTGTGCATCGTTTTTTAATTTTCCCAAACAGAATAATCGATAACCTTCCATTTTCCGTTTTCATTTAATAGCTTTCCATTACAACCTGCACCTTCTATTTTATAATGAAGCTCAAATTCATTTGTGTCTTTTGCAATTACTATCTTGTCAAATACTACATAGTCTTTAATTCCTTCTTTTTCTAATTCTGACATTGATAGTATTCTAACTTTTTGTCCGAACTTATTTAGATTTAAATTTTTCTCAATCAGTTCTGATTCCAACACTTTTACTGGTAATCTTTCTTTTACCTCTGGATGAAAAATCCATTGAAGTTTGGGAAGGTCAAGTATTTTTTGAACAATTAATTCGGTTTGATTGGATTCCGATTTTATTAATTCCGATTGAGTGGTTGAGGTTTCAGAGTAAAGTTGGTTTTCTGCGATGCTTTTCGGTGTATTCTTGCAGGAAATAAACACCAAAAACATTAATAAAATTGCGACTATTTTTTTCATTTCGTGAGTTTTTTCTCAAATTATGCACAACGTTCGTGTTTGTGTATGGTTAGTTGCGTGGTATAAGCGTTAAAGTTAGCAAATAAAAACCGAATAGAAAATCCGCGAGGATTTTCGTAAGTAGTCTTTAACCAAGTAATTAACTATACACGGTGTTACCCAACGTTTTTTATTCCACGTTTTTCTAATTCCGCTTCTAATTCAATTCGTTTTTTCTTATAACTCCTACGAGCTTTATTATACTGAACATTTTTCTCGTCTTCAATTAATTCTGCAATCAAATGTTCAATTTCGTTATCTTTTAATTCGTTTGGTTCTTTGAAATATAATTCTTGTCCAAATTCAGTCGGTTTGAGTGATTTATTTTCAAGTTCATTTATTCTTTCAATTGGCTTTTCAGTTTCCACTTCTGTCAATTCGTAATCGGTTTTTAGTAATTCCGATTTGCCAACTATTTGCAAATACTCACTTAAAATCCGTTTTTCTACAAATATTTTTCCTCCGCCAAATTTGTGTCGGTCAGACATATCTTTTTTAACTCCCGAAATCCAATATTCATCTCCAGTTTCCAAGTCAAAATAATTTCCGCTAATTCCAGTTCCATCGAGACTTTTAAATGCTTTTCCGTCAAAGTAAATTGTTTTTCCGCTTTTTGAGAAGGAAACAAGTCCAATCCAAGCTGGACCATTTCCAGAAAATCCGCTTTTAAGTTCTAAATATTTAATTTCAGTTCGCATTTTTTTTCAAATGTTGGGTAACTACTAAATATTCTAAAGTCTCTACAACTTATTATATCAATCCCAAATATATACAAATTTCCTCCACAAAAAACAATTCCCTCTCAAATACAAATCCAGTCCATCAACTCGCCATCATCTTCCTCGGAACACACACTTTAAAAATTTATCACTGGGAAACCTAAAAAAAACACAAAAGCAAAGAACAAATTAATAAAACAGAAGAATAGTACAGACATTTATCTGTTTTATTTTACCTCGAAGCTTTTGGTACTTTATTGGTTTTTAGGTTGGGAAATTTCGAAGTACAGGGCAGGCCTTCAATTCGACCTGACGAAACTTTTGCTTCGTCCTGACCAGTTCAAAAGTTCGTCAGGACGAATCGGAAACTTGGTCAGGACGAACTGGGATGATTAAAAACATGCTTTTAAATCATTGACTTATAGCGCATTGATTTTTTGCTAAATTCATCAGAAAGTCCTTTTTAGGTGTAAAACTTTTCTTTCATATTTTCACCAAAAGGGACAAAGGCGTCTATTTTTTGGCGTAAGTACACACTTTGATTTTATGAAAAAAAAAGTGCTTATTTTTTACGGCAAAAGCGCACGGGAAAGAGGCTCGCGTTATTTCAAAATACACACTAAAAAAGGTGTATGGTCTATAAATGAAGTTGAAATCTGATGGCAGTTGTAGTAAAAAAAGGTCCGGATGTGCTGTCGTGCTTTTGGCAGTAGTGTAAAAGTTTTAAGTTGAAAAATGCCAGGACACCGGCTGCTGTAATTCTTGTGAAATGAAAAATGTACATTTTGTTTGTACCCGCACTTTACAACTCATATTCCTTGGAGCAGTTGCGTTGGACTTCTTTACTCATACGTAATGGACTGAACCGTGAAGACTCTGCTTCTTGATGCTAATTTTAATACGGCTTCGTCGCCCACTTTTTTGTGAAGAAGCAATTGCGCTATCGGTGAGATGAACGAAATTTTAAGCTGCTTTATGTTGGCTTCATCAACGCCTACAATCTGATAGTGCTGGGGCTGGGTTTGATCATTAACGGCTACCGTAACTGTTGCTCCAAAACGAACTTCATCTTTGGGCTGTTTGGTCAAGTCTACCACTTTTGCGGAAGCAATACGAGCGTTAAGCAAATCCAATTTGGCATGCAAAAAATTAATAGCAATGCGTCGCTCATTTTCATTGATTGCGATAATGTGTTCCAACTGATGAAGCATCGCGGCTCTTTCTGTTAAAAGAGCATCTAGTCCATCTGGAGTAACGTAATTGACCACATTTGCAGGTAAATCTGCTCGTGGGGTTACCATTGGAATTTCTTCTTGGTCATTTTCTTTTACAAATCCTCTGCTCATAAGGTGCTTTTTTTAGCAATTCAACGCTGTGAATTTTGGTTTCCAACATTAAAGTTATTTATTTTAAACGACTTAATAGAATTTGAAATGCTAATTAAAGTTAAAATCAGAAAATTGTAAACAAAATAGTAAGGTGTATTTAAACTGAATTCTGTTATATGGAAAGATGTATAACTAAAAAAGGCTGCTCCAATTGGAGCAGCCTTAATTTTAAATGAAGCGTGATGTTTATTCTTTAATCACTTTCATTGTTTGTACTTTATCACCGCTAGTTACTTTTAATAAGTAAGTTCCCGCTGACAAGTTAGACATGTCTACTTTTCCTTCAGTAGCATTAATGCTTCTTGAGAATAAGTGTTGTCCTAATAAATTAAATACAGCAACATCACTAATGTTTTCGTTGTAACGAATTGTTAATGTGTTTTTTACTGGATTTGGATAAGCTGTAAACGCATTTCCATCAAACGTAGCATTAGAAAGGGCTACATCAATCAAGATGTCGTCTACCAATAGTCCCAATTCATTTTGAGTTGAGTACGCTTGGAATCCAAAAATATAGGTCCCAGAAACCGTTGGCGTGAACGAAACCAGATTAGTTTGTGGTACTCCACCTGATACAGATGGATGGTCTGCTAATACTGTAGTCATCGCTGTACTGATAGCTTCAGTTCCGTAAGCTACTTTTAAACTTTCAACGTAAGTTGATGAGTCATTTCCGTATTTATACGAAATAGTGTACGCTGTACCAGCAACTAAATTAACACTGTTGGTATAAAACCATGTGTTCGCTGCGTTAGAGAAGTCGTAGCTGTATTTCAATACTTTTCCAGTAAAGCCATTGGCTGATGAAGTAGCAGTTATCCAGTCATTTCCTGTCCCTACGTTTTCATTAGAAGTACATAATGGAAGGTTTGGAACTGATACAGCTTCAAAGTCAATGAGGTATGGTAATGTAGTAGTAGCACACAATGTGGTGAATGTAGCAGCTGTAGACCAACCACTAAAATCAGTAGTACTACAACGCGTTCTTACATAAAATTTATAAATGGAAGAACTAGTTAAACCCGTTGCATTAAAAGTAGTAACTCCAGCAGCTACTGTTCCAGTAGGTGTAGTGGTTGCTATAGGTTGAGTTCCGTCAGTTGAATAGAAATAATCGTATCCTTCAGACGCTGTAGTTGAAGCAGCACTCCAACTTAAATTAGCACTGTCAACCGTTACAGATGTAGGGTCTACGCTAACTCCAACAGGTGCAATACAAGTAGGTATAGCCGTTACGTTAATAGTGAATTCTAAGGTTACCCCATAAGAACCGCTGTAACATGGATCAGCAGGTACTTGAACAATATCTGTTGAAACGATTCTCATTCTGTGTAGTCCCAAAGGAGCATCTGCAGGCAATAAGAAACTAGCATCTTGAACAAATGGATTCGTGTTAAGTGATTCGCCAGAAAACAATAGTTCATTTGCCTCAAAAGTAAGGTTGTCATTTAAGTCAATCCAAACATTTGTTCCGTAAGTAAATCCAGTAGCTAAAGTTACTTTCACAGTGTTAGTAATTCCTTGAGAGAAATCAACAGGAGTAGCTGTATGGTCAAAGTAAGTTACATCTCCAGTTGGGAAATTTTGATTTGCCAATTGAACATTAGTAATTCCTGAACCATCATTACTTGTAGGTGCTGAAGTACAAAAGCAACCGTCCGGTGCAGTTACAAAAGTTTGCTCTGTACAACCTGCTGCAGGACCTGCACTGTTGTAAGGAACTATTGAGTAAAAATATGTGGTGTTTACTGCTCCAATAAAGTTGTAACTCGTAACAAGTCCTAAGTCTTGATTATTAGCTACATCTGTACCTCCAGCTGTAGTTCCTACGTTTAAGTAGTAACCATCTGTTTCAGTAGTGGAATTCCATGAAATTGCTGTTGCAAAATTACCACAAGTTGCGTTTGGTGTAGCTACAATATTTGTAGTACATACCGGTACAACAGAAGGTTTCATTTCCCAAATTACATCATCAATATAAACTGTTAGAGATGAACTAGCAGTAGGAAGGGCTCTTATTACTAATTTTGTTATTCCAGCAGGAATAGCATCACTTTCAACGGTGAATATTTGTGCAGTAGACGCGGATGTTCCTGGTAAATTTAATGTTTGTATTGTCACAAAACTAGTTACTTCAGCACTGTTTGTAAAGTAACCTACATCAATACTTTTACCTGTAGCTGAAGCATACGCTGTAAGTTTTAAGCGGTGCGTATCTGCTTGCAAGTTAGAAACAGCAGGCAAAATTGCATAGGATTCAGAAGGTGTAAAAGTGGAAGCAAACATATACAGCCTGTTTGGTGCTGAACCTGGAGTTGCTCCTCCCGTAGTTACATAAGTAGATCCATTACCTGCTTTAGACCAGCAAGTTGGCATAGGACTACTAAAACCAGTAACACTTGAGTCAAAGTTTTGTGAAAATTCAGTTACTGACTCGCAAGCAGTAGTAAACTTAGCTGCAGTAGAAAATGCACCTAAATCAGTACCACATGCAGATCGTACCCAAACCTTATAGGTGGTAGCTGGTAATAAACCTGTAATAGTAGCTTGCGCAAGGTCTGCTACATCAGTGATAGGTGTTAAGGTATTTGGATCAGTTTCTGTTTCCAAACCGTAAACATATTGCCAAGCAGTTTCAGAACCTCCTGGAGTCCAAGAGATCGCAGCTGTAGTACTTGTAGTATTTCCAACAGTCACAACATTTACATCTGGACATAATGGAATTGGTTGCCAAGATACATCATCAATGTATAAAGTAGTTGAAGCAGGCAATCCAGTATTTTTAAATGCGAAAGTAGTAACGCCACTTGGAATAGAAGTAGGAGTATACGTATAGACTGCAGCAGTTGCAGCAGTGGTAGGAACAATGTTAATTGTTTGTAACGCTACATAAGAATTTAAATCATTAGCGTCATTATAGTAGCCAATTTCAACTGTTTTATCCGTAGTACTTGCATACGCTCTAAATTTCAAGCGGTGTGTTCCATCAGCAAGATTGGAAACGCCTGGCATAATAGCTATAGCAGTAGAAGGAACGGTAGCTGTACCACTTGCAAACATATACAATCTGTTTGGAGGCGTTCCTGGAGTAGCTCCACCTGAAGTGATGTAAGTTGATCCATTTCCAGCACGTACCCAGCAATCTGGTAATGGGTTAGAAGAACCTGTTGCAGTATAACTGTCAAAGTCTTCAGAAAATGCCGTAACGGTAGCACATAATGTAGTAAACGTAATTGGGTCAGAGTAAAAACCTAAAGAACCAGTACCACAGTTGGAACGGATCCAAATTTTGTATGATGTATTAGGTGTTAAGTCCGTTAAAGTGATGTAAGGATTATTAGTAACGTCTACAGCAACTAAAGTAGTTGGATCTGTAACTGTACTTGGTCCGTATACATATTTCCATGCTGTTTCAGAACCACCTGGAAACCAAGTAATGTCTGCTGTGTCAGCACCTAAATTAGCGATTTCAATCTCAGAAACATCTGGACAAGAAGGGATTGGTTCCCATACTACGTCATCGATATAGATTGTAGTTGTACCTGTAAAAGCATTTCCGTTTACTCTAAAAGCAAGAGATTCTACACCATCATTCACAAATTGAGGCTCGTAAGTAAATGCTGTAGCACTTGAATTTGCTGTTGAAGGCATTTCAAATGCTTCCAAAACAATAAAGTTAGTTGCGTCTTCTGCATCAAAATAACCAATTTCTAATGATTTATCTGCAGCTGTAGCAAACGCTTTAAATGTCAAACGGTGTGTTTCATCTTGTAAATTAGAAACAGGAGGCAAAACTGCTATTCCGTTTGTTGCACCAGTAGCACTTGCACTTAAATACAATCTGTTTGGAGCAGTAAGTGGCGTTGTACTACCTGAAGTAATATAGCTTGATCCAGTATTTCCAAAACGTGTCCAACAGTCCGGTAAAGGATTAGCAGATCCCGTTGAAGTATACGAGTCAAAATTTTCAATAAATGCTGTCACAGGTGCACAAGACGTTTTAAACGTGTGTGGGTTTTGTGGAAAGTTGCCTAAAGCACCAGCACCACAATCAGAACGAATCCAAACTTTATAAGTTGAATTAGATTGTAATCCTGTTAAAAAAGCTTGTGGATTATTTGAAACGGATACTGGCGTTAGCGTAGTTGGATCTGTAACTGTGCTCAATGCATATACATATTCCCAAGCTGTTTCTGAAGCACCTGGTTCCCAGTTGATGGTAGCAGAGTTGCTGTTAAACGTTTGTGTTTGAACGGTTACTATATCCGCACAAGCAGGTAATTGTTCCCATGCAACATCGTCAATGTAAACGGTTGTTGAACCAGTAGGAGCATTATTTCTAAAGGCCAATTTATTTACGCCTGCAGGAACAGAAGTTGGTGCAACACTAAATTCTTGTGTAGTACTTTGAACAGAACCTGGTAACGTAATTACTTGTACAGTTACGAAAGTACTTAAGTCAGCAATATCTGTAAAGTATCCTATTTCCATTGTTTTACCTGTTGTAGAACAATACGCTTTAAATTTCAAACGGTGTGATTCTGCTTGTAAATTAGATAGTGTAGGTGTAATTGCGAAACCTTGCGTAGGTGTAGTTGCAGTTCCATTAGAAGACATATACAAACGGTTTGCTGGAGAATTTGGCGCTACACTACCAGAAGTGATATATACGCTTGCATTTCCTGCACGTTCCCAACAGTTGGGCATTGGATTTGTAGATCCTGT
Organism: Flavobacterium tegetincola DSM 22377; assembly: GCF_000425485.1. GTDB lineage: Bacteria > Bacteroidota > Bacteroidia > Flavobacteriales > Flavobacteriaceae > Flavobacterium > Flavobacterium tegetincola. Next base: position 159,954 of record NZ_KE384383.1, read on the forward strand.
TACAGAAGTATCAAAATTTTCGAAAAATTCCGTGTTCGGTCCGCAAGTAGTAAAGCTGTATTCTGTACAGTTTGTTGCGTCTCCGTTCGTGTTTGTTCCTACAATTCTAACGTAATACGTTGTAGCAGGAAGTAATGCACCTGCATTATATGTAAGTACATTTCCAACATTAACTGCGTTCAAGATGTCTGTTCCGCCTGCAGTAGTTCCCATTGAGACTTTGTAAGAAGAAGGAGCTCCTGTTGCCGCAGACCAAGTAAGCGTTCCGTTTAAGGGAGCCATCATAGTTCCATTAGTTGGTGATGTTAAAGCAGCATCACAATTTGGTGGACTTGTAATTGGAGTGGCTGTAAAACTTACAACATCAAAATCCAAATTGTCTGGTGTTCCCCATTGTCCTGTTGCAATGTAAACAGTAGTTCCAGCAGCTACTATAGCGCTTACTGTTTTAGTGGTGTTGCCTCCTGTAGTTCCTTGAGCACTTAATTCTCCAGAGAAGGTTGTTCCCGTACAAGTGGAAAAAATACCGATTCCGTTCCAAGAACTTCTTGAAAAGGTGGTCATAGATATTGATTCATCTACGGTTCCAGCTGTATATTGAAACATGTAAACGTCATCATCCCAATACGAAGCAGTAATCGATGTGCCTGTGGGGTTTTCATTCCAGTCTTGGATGCCTCCGTTTCCAGGGGTAGTAATGCCATTCTGGGTGAACCCATTTGTAAGCACTACCGCTGAACCGCAACCAAATTGAGCGTAACTACCAACTGTAAAGAGAGTTAGCAATATACCCAGTAAAGTAAATTTTTTCATGGTAAAGTTTTTAATTAATAATAGTGCAAAATAGTTAAAACTATTCATTAATCAATGGATAATCAAGTATTTAACAAATTAGGGCTGTTTAGTTATGTAGTATTTTTTTATTAAATCGGCAAATAATTTTATAATAAACAGTTATGATTAATTGTTTTTTATTTAAAAAATATAATAATAGATATTTTATTCTGAACTATACTCATCCACTTCTCAATTGTGTAAAACGGGAAGCAATTTAATGAAGTTGTGTAATAATTATACACAAAAAAAAGGTTCGTTTTTGCAAATCGTTGAACAGTAGCAGTTTAAATTTATGGTACAACGCTTGCTTCTCTGTAAAAAACAATACGCAACATTAAATAGAAAAGTTATGAAAACAGCCATCCTATCTTCACCACCTGCATTTCAGGTTGGTTCTAAAGAAAAAGTAACTCCATTACAAAATAAAACAGCACAAGTAAAAGCAACAGCGGCTTTAAATACCGAAGTGATTGACTCAACCGAATCAGGTAGAAACCGCTTGATCATATTAGGAACGTTGCTGTTACTTTTTGGTGGTGCCGCATTGGTTTATTATTTACAAGCCGATTTTCAGGCCTTTAATTCCGAAAGAATCAATTCGCCTATTGGACTTGCTTTCTTAATTGCAACCGTAGCGCTGCTTTTATTTAAAATCAGCTTCTTTGCCTATAACGTGTATTTGTACTTTAAATACAAGCCTATCAAGTCGGTTACAGATGAGGAATTGCCTACATGTACTGTAATTGTTCCGGCCTATAATGAAGGTAAGTTAGTGTGGGACACTTTACGCAGTATAGCCGCCAGTGATTTCCCAAAACATAAATTGCAAATATTGGCCATAGACGACGGTAGTAAAGATGATACATGGTACTGGATGACAAAAGCCAAACAAGAATTGGGCGATCGATTGTTTATCTACCAACAACCACAGAATAAAGGTAAAAGACACGCACTATACCGTGGATTTAATTTAGGAACAGGTGAAATCTTTGTAACTATTGACAGCGACTCCATTATTAAAGGCGATACGTTGAGAAATTTAGTGAGTCCTTTTATTCGTGATGAAAATTGCGGTGCGGTAGCCGGAAACGTGCGAGTGCTGAATCATAAGAAAGGTATTTTGCCTAAAATGCTTAATGTGAGCTTTGTAATGAGCTTCGAATTTGTACGTTCAGTTGAAAGTGCGCTTGGATCTGTATTGTGTACACCAGGTGCTTTGGCAGCCTACAAAAGTGATGCGGTATTTGAATGTCTACCCGAATGGATTGATCAAAAGTTTATGGGTAAAGCGTCTGACATTGGCGAAGACCGTGCGATGACCAATATGATTTTAAGACAAGGAAAGAAAGTGCTTTTTCAACGCAATGCCATTGTATTGACAGACGTGCCTGAACAATATAAAGGATTGTACAAAATGTTCATCCGATGGGGCAGAAGTAACGTACGTGAAAACTTAGTGATGGCCAAGTATGTATTTACTGATTTTAGAAAAGAATCTAAGTTTGGTGCACGACTATTGTTCATCAATCAGTTTTTGACCATCGTGATGACGTACCCATTTCTACTGTTCATGTTATTTTTAATTGCAATGCACCCTATCTTGTTTTTCAGTTCTACGTTATTGGGGATCTTAATTGTGTCAAGTTTTCCAGTTCTGTTTTATGCTAAAAAGTACAGTATTTCAGAATCGTTGTGGGCATATTCATACAGCTTGCTTTACACCTTCGGATTGTTCTGGATTGCACCTTACGCCATTGCTACAGCAGGGAAAAGTGGCTGGTTGACCAGAGAGTTGGTTCCAAAATAAAACAAACACTCCTATATATATAATGCAAGAGCGACTTTTTAAAGTCGCTCTTGCTATTTTTATACGTTAATAATACATCCTAAAATCAAGCGCCTTGCAGGCAATATAGTTTTTTTGATGCAATTGCTCTACGACTTCTACTAAATCATGTTCTTCTTGGCATAAACCGAAAAACAGTTGGTCCAGAGGCAAACTATTTACCGAAACTGAATCCAAGCCATAGCCTGAAATAGCTCGTGCTCCAGAAACATCTAAGAAATACTGGGCTTCGTCTTGTGCTAAATCCAGTGGCTTGGTATTGGCGAAATGAATGATTTTCCCTTTCATTTTTCCTTCAAACAATTCCGCTACTTCTTGCAATGAATAATAGTAGTCATTGAGCTGAATGGTATTTTCAGCACCTTCCATTACGAGGTAGATGATCTCATATTCCTTAAAATGCTTGTCGTCATAAACCAACGCGCCAAGACGTTCTTCCAGTTCTTCAATGCTGTCGCAATAATTGTAAATGCTTTCAATTCCTTGCAAAGCCAATTCTTCAAGGCCTGCAATAACGGGTGTATGTTCAGGTAATTCAGAATCAGAAATGGCTTCAAGGCAAAAGATGAATTTTTCAGTACCCATAGGTGTCAAATAATTTTCCAGTTGGAGTTTTCAAAAATAATTATTTCAGCACCACTTTCACTACCTTTAACGTTCAATTAAAAGTTAAAATAATGAAAAAAACAGTTCTCACACTTTCGCTGGCTTTCCTACTTTTTGCTTGCAATAAGAAAGAGTCAGTTGCTACTTCAACTGATTTGAATGCGAAATTTGATCAATACAAATCGCATTTCGTAGACGAGTTATGGAAAATCAGTCCCGAATGGGCCTCGAGTCAAGGATTTCATAACTACGACAGCATCTTGCTGCTTCCCGATGCAACGAATGAAAAAATGCAACTTCAGTTTGCGCAAAGCCATTTGGATTCATTAAAAAGTTATCCGCTAAATCAACTTTCTGATAATAATAAGACGGATGTTCAAATGATGGAGAATCTAATGAACAGCTTCGTGTTTTCAATCAATGAGCTCAAATCAGGAACGTGGAATCCTTCGCAATACAATGTATGTGGTTCCTTTGCCGAAATCCTGAACGGGAATTATGGCACCGTAGATAGCAGATTGCGTGACTTTGATTTAAAAATGAACAACGTTCCAGCGTATTATCAAGCTGCTGCAAAGAACTTGAAAAATCCTACAGTAGAACATACGCAATTGGCTATTGCTCAAAACCTGGGCGGACTTTCTGTATTCAAAGATGATTTAAAAGCGGCTTTAGCCAAAAGCAGTTGGTCCGACGAGCAGAAAAATAATACGTTAGCAAAAGCAGCGATGGCAATCAAAGCAATTGAAAACTACGCCGATTTTCTAAAGAAGATGGACAATCCTGAGCCACGTTCCTTTCGATTGGGAAAAGAGTTGTATGCCAAGAAATTTGAATTAGACATTCAATCGGGTTTCTCAGCAGAGGAAATTTACCAAAAAGCATTGAGCGAAAAGCAACTTCTCCATGGAAAAATGTTTACCCTTGCTGATAAATTGTGGGAAAAATATTTGCCAAAAGCGCAAAAACCAACTGATAAATTGGATTTAATTCGTCAGGTAATTGACAAAATTTCTTTGCAACATACCACTCCAGAAAAGTTTCAATCGGAAATTGAAAAACAAATTCCTGAATTAGTAGCTTACGTAAAAGAGAAAGATTTGCTTTATATTGATCCGTCAAAACCATTAGTAGTACGGAAAGAACCGGATTATATGGCTGGAGTTGCGGGAGCTTCTATTTCGGCACCTGGACCGTATGACAAAAATGCGAATACCTATTATAATGTAGGAAGTATGTCCGGTTGGTCCAAAGAAGATTCCGAAAGTTATTTGCGGGAATACAACGATTATATTTTGCAAATCTTAAACATTCACGAAGCCATTCCTGGACATTATACCCAATTGGTTTATGCCAATCAATCGCCAAGCATTATCAAATCGATTTTAGGAAATGGAGCAATGATTGAAGGTTGGGCCGTGTATACCGAACGAATGATGCTGGAAAGCGGGTATAAAAATTCGGACGAAATGTGGTTGATGTATTATAAATGGAATTTAAGAACCGTATGCAACACGATTTTGGACAACAGTGTGCAAACTAGAAACATGACCAAGGAGCAAGCGTTAAGCTTATTGACCAAGGAAGCGTTTCAGCAAAATGCCGAAGCAGAAGGGAAGTGGAAGCGAGCAACTTTGTCTCAAGTACAGCTGTGTTCCTACTTTACGGGCTATACTGAAATCTATGCGTTTAGAGAGGAATTGAAAAAGAAAGAGGGAGACCAATTCAACTTGAAAAAGTTTCACGAGAAGTTTTTAAGTTATGGAAGTGCTCCTGTTAAGAACATTAGAGCATTGATGTTGAAATAAGAATACCATTTAAACTAAAAACACCTCTAAAATAATCTATTTTAGAGGTGTTTTTTATTTCATTTCGTTTTTATAAATACCCTAGCAAGTAGAATATAATTATAAATACTACAACAGTTCCCAAGCAGCCGCCGCCTAATTTTTTAGCGCCCCAGCCAGCAATTAATGTTTTGAATAGTCCGTTCATGATGATTTATTTTTAGAGGTTATGGTACGTATTAGTCTTCGTTTAATAAAGCATAATACATTTCATTCGGATCGTAATCAAAGTCAAAATCCATAAGTTCTTCATCCACAATTTCAGATGCGTCCGAGTCGTTTATTGAAATAATATTGATCAAATGCGTATCAAAACTTTCAAATTTTTCTAGTTTAGTAAGTTCGTATTTCATGATATAGCTTTTTTTGTTTGATACAAATTTCACTTAATCACAACGAATTTTGATTACAGCATTTACTTCTTATGTTTCAGAATTTCAATTTAGACCAAAAAAGCAATTTATCGGGCATTGTTGAACGTGTCTCCTTGCTTAATATCACCCGTTTTATATCCTTTCATAAACCAGTACTTCCGTTGTTCAGAACTCCCGTGAGTAAAAGAATCAGGAATTACTTCGCCTTGAACACGCTTTTGAATGGCATCATCTCCCACGGCATTTGCGGCACTCAATGCTTCATCAATATCACCTTCTTCTAAAAATTGATTCATCTCCTGATTATAGTGTGTCCAAACTCCTGCATAGAAATCCGCTTGTAACTCTAAGGCAACCGAAAGTTTGTTGGCTTCTTTCTGGCTCATGCCTTCCTGCATTTGACGTACTTTTGCCGAAGTACCTAAAAGCGTTTGCACATGGTGGCCTACTTCATGAGCCAATACATACGGAATGGAAAAATCACCTTCTTTTGCACCGAATTTAGATTCAAGTTCATCAAAGAATTTTAAATCCATGTACACCTTTTGATCCGCTGGACAATAAAATGGTCCAGAAGCAGAGCTTGCTGCACCACATGCCGTTTGAACACGATCGCTGAATAGTACCATTCCCGCATTTTCGTAAGTCATTCCATTTTCTTGAAATATTTTTGCCCAGACATCTTCTGTGTCTTTAAGAAGTACATTCATCATTTTACCTTGCAGTTGTTCTTCGGGCGTTAAATCGCGTTGCGTGGTTTGCTCGGTCCCATTATTCATTTGTTCTAGAACGGGTGTTAAATTTTGCAAATCGGCTCCGCCAAACATATTAATAAGCAGAATAATTACACCAATAATTCCACCACCAGCTACAACTTTTCCTGAAGAGCCCATTCCGCGACGGTCTTCCACATTGCCGCTTTCTTTTCTACCTTGCCATTTCATGTTTTATTTTTTTAGATTTGCTTTTTAGTATATGGTATTTTAAATCAATGCTCTTGAATTAGTTTCAGGTCGTTAAGAAATGAGCAATTATCAATTGGATTCCACTTGATACCATTTCAAAATAACTTCTTTGATAGTTTCTTTTACAATCGGTTTGGAAACAAAATCATTCATTCCAGAAGCCAGGCACATTTCACGTTCTTCCTTTAAAGTTCCCGCAGTCAATGCTATGATGGGTACGGAAGAATTGGGATCTAAAACCCTGATGCGTTCCGTAGCTTCCAAGCCGTTTAGTAAAGGCATTTGTACGTCCATTAAAATTAAATCGGGCGCTGCACTCACAAACTTTTGAATGGCTTCTTCTCCATTCATACTTTCGATCAATTCAGCCTTAGGAAATATTCCTTTTAATATGGTTTTGATTAACAACATGTTAATGGCATTGTCTTCTGCTATGAGGATTTTCATATCGAGTTGTGTGGTATTTATAGTACTGTGATTTGTAGGAGTTTTTAAAATGGTTATTTCAGAATCGCTACTATGTTTTAAAACAACATCAAAATAGAAAACGCTTCCCTCCATGGGAACACTTTTTACCTTTAGTTTGCTGTCCATTAACTTTAGTAGCTGATTGGTAATGGTTAAACCCAATCCTGTTCCGCCGTATTTCCTCGTGGTAGAATTGTCTTCTTGCGAGAAAGGTTGAAAAATTTTCTTCTGATTTTCAATTCCAATACCAATTCCGGTGTCGGCTACGGAAATGCGAATTTTGTGAGAATTAAAGCCAACGGGTTTTTTGTATTTCAACGTTATTTTGACCTGGCCTTCTACAGTAAATTTAATGGCATTGCTAACCAAATTTAGAAAAATTTGTTTCAAGCGGATCGAATCCAGTATTAGGGTTTTGGGTATTTCAGGATCGACAACGACTTTAAGTTGTAATTTTTTCTGTTCCAAATCAAACCGAATGACCTGACGAATGGATTCTAATAAATTCTGAACACCAGTGGGTTGCAAATCCAGTTCCAGTTTTCCGGCTTCAATTTTGCTAAAATCTAAAATATCGTTTATAATTCCCAGAAGCGTGGTTGCCGAATGATTAACAGTGGTCATGAATCGTTCTTGCTCTGTATTGAGCTCGGTTTTCATCAGTAAATCGGTAAAACCAATGATGCCGTTTAAAGGCGTTTTAATCTCATGACTCATGTTTGCCAGAAATTCGGATTTTGCCTTGTTGGCCGATTCGGCTAATTCCTTTTCAATAATTGCAGATTCAGTACTTTTTCGCTTGGTTATGTCAATAAAAATTCCTTCAATGTAGGCTACTTTTTGATCTTCCTTGATAATATCAGCAAATTCTTCGACCCATTTCACCTCATTTTCTTTGGTGCGGATGCGGTACGTCAAGCGAATTTTTTCACCATCGACTACATTTTTTGCTGCTTTTAAGAGCACATCAACTTTGTCTTCTTCATGAATCAAATCAGAAAAGTTAATCCGACCTTCAATAAAATCGCTTTTATCGTAACCGGTAAGAATTTTAATTTGATCGTTGAGGTATATTTTTGTCCAATGTGCGTCAAATCTAGAAAGATAAACCGTTCCGGGTATGTTATTGGCCAACAGTCGGAAACGCTCTTCGCTTTCATTTTTGAGACGTTCATTGGTACTGATTTGCAAAACAGACGAAATATTATTTGCCATAAGCTGAAAAATATTTATTTCATCTGCTGTCCACACGCGTTCTTCGGTGCACGAATCAAGGCCGATAAATCCTGAGAATTGGTTGTCTAAATAGAGGGGGAATAGCAATATGGATTTAATTTCATTCGCAATTAGCAATTTTTTTATGAGGCTGTTCTCTAAAGTTGATGTAATTGCTATAAAAGGTTTTTTCTGAAGAGCGGCAGTAGTGACTTCTTTAAAATCAATATGAGTGAATGTCCGTAAAGGCGTTATTTGAAGTTGCAAGTTTTCCTTTGCCCACTTATACTTTTGGCTGATGAGATGGGTCTGTAAATTATTTTCATAATAATACATGTGGTCTACATTGGTAACTGCACCTATGGCATTAAAAGTTTCAGAAAACATTTCAAACGGACTTTTGGATTGTAAAAAAAGTTCGGTGCATTTAGAGACAACTGCCCAAATTTGACTGTTGTATTTTAAATTTCGTTCCGTTTCAAGTCTGAGGCGTAGCTCTAAACTTAATGAAATGACATTGGTAATTGTACGGATAAAATTGGTGTCTTCTGAATCCCAAACTCTCTCTTTTTCTCTGTTGAGGAAACATAATACGCCAATGATTTTACCATAATGCAAGACACTTATATTTAGCATTGAATTGTACTGAGGACCCAATTCTTCATGACAATTAAAGAGCGGTGACGGATTTGATTTTAAATCGTCAACAATTATGATTTTTTGTTGCTGTAGTAGCGCTAGACTTCTATTGTCATTTCCCTCCTGGTTGACTACCGTGGAAAACTCAGCATTACTAATTAAGTCGTAGCTTACTTTTGTGCTTTGCTGGTCACTCTCACAATTCCAAAAAGTTATAAAGTCGGTTTTGGTAGCTTTAGCTGTACTTTTTAAAATTTGAGACAATACGGCGTCAAAAGTAGTGTAGTCTGAAAAATTTACGGCAGAAAGTTGATTTATCGTTTTATTGTAGGTTTCAATTTTTTCTAATTGGACCTTTTCTTTTGCTTCTAAGTTTTTAAGAGAAGTAATGTCGCGAAGAATGCCAAAGTAACCCAAGACAGTACCGTGTTGATCCTTATTCACGATTACCTTTTGTGATCCCCAAATGGAACTGCCGTCTTTCTTTAGTACTGGAAACTCAATGGTTGGAAAGTCACGGTCAAGTTCTATTACATTTTGATAAAAGTCCTTCAGCTGTTCTCTAAAGTCATCCCGTACATAATTAAGGAATGGACTTCCTAAAACTTCTGATTCGGTGTAGCCCAAATACTGCAAGGTAAAATCATTAATGAATACAAAATTACCTTTGGCATCTGTTTCAAAAATAACATCTTCTGCATTTTGAATTAATTTTTTAAATTTATTTCCCACTTTTTTTGAGTTGAATAGTGAATTTGAATCCTACTTTTTTACGCATTTCCCTTTTAGTAAAACAATTAAGGTAAACTTGCTATTCGTACTTTTTCTATACCGTTGGTCCGATTAACTAATGTACAAAAATATATTAGTAAAATTAAGAAGGTCTTAATAAAATTATCAATTTTATTAAGACCTAAATTATGTTAGCTACTATAATTTATTAATAAAAATCTTTTCCTATTTCTTCTAATTCGTTATTTTCGTCAATTGGTAGTGCAGCTTTATAGGTAATGTATTGCAAGGAATATAATGCTGGAAGCGTAAACAAGATTCCAATACAGATTGCAAATAAACCCAGCATGATAAAAAAGCCACAAACAATAAGTAATAAGAAAATGGTCCAGAAATTCTTACTTACCAAAGTAATACTTCCTTTAATGGCATCCATAGCGCTTAAGTTTCCAAAGATGATTAAAGGAATTATTAAAAACGTAAAAATTTGCGCAAGCAAAGAGATTATTCCACTTAAAATTACTGCAATATTGATGAGAATAGAGTCAGGATTATGGACATTTAAAACTTGAAATAGTGTACTCAGTCCTGATCCTAGCAAAGTTACGATTGCTGCTGCTAAAAATAGTTCTTTAAAATGAACGGATTTATAGTGCATGAAAGCGGTTCCAAAATCAAAATCTTTTTTTACCGAAGCATTGTGAGCCATCTGAACAAATCCTGCAGCAATTGGAGCAAATAATCCTGCAGCCACAATTGAAGAAACCAAGTTTATAGCAAAACCAGTACCTGATAGCATTCCTTGACTGTACTCTGTAAAAGTTTGAGTTGCAGTGGCAATACCAAATATAATAGTAGCAAGTCCTCCTAGAATAACCACAGCTGCAATAACCACTAATAAAGTAACTGCACCACCTAGAAGTGCAATTTTTTGATAATTTGCAAATGTAGCATTGATGGTTTCTCCCAAATCCAGTTTGTATCCATTTCGCTTAATGTCGGATATACGTTGTAAAGTTGACTTCATAATTGATGTTAATGGTTTTAATATTAGTGTGCGTTTACAGGCTTTTGTTACAAATCAATGTATGAATATTAAAGCCATTTTAATAATTTTTTAAGTCGTTTCAATTTGTTTCCATAAGGTGCGTATCGAAAAGATGGGTCAAGCCAATTTTTCCGTTTTACAACTGCTTTTTGATGTGAAAAGGTAAGGAAACTTCTTTTTCCGCGGTACGCACCCATTCCTGAATTGCCAACACCTCCAAAAGGAAGTCGGTGATTTCCAAAATGGATAATGGTATCATTGATGCAGCCGCCTCCGTAAGGAAACTCTTGTATGCATCGCTCGCTAAAATCGGTGTTTTCTGTAAATACGTAAAGTGAAAGTGGTTTTGGTAAAGGCTTGATGATCTTCTTTAAGTCATCAAAATCATCATAAGATAAAATAGGTAGAATGGGTCCAAAGATTTCCTCTTTCATCAACTCGCTTTCTAAAGAAGGCTGATCCACAAGCGTTGGTGAAAGATAGCAATCAGCTTCGTTTTGATCGCCTCCATGAATTACGTTTTGATTTTGCAAAAGTTCGGTAAGTCGCAACCAATTTTTCTTATTGACAATTCGACAGTAGTCCGCAGAATTTAGTGGGTTTTCTGTGTACGCTTTTTCGATTTCTAACTGAAGGTGCTTTATAAATTCTGCCTTTACATTTGATTTTACCAAAATAAAATCAGGTGCAATGCACGTTTGTCCTGCATTGATGAACTTTCCCCAAACAATTCGTCTTGCTTTTAATTCAATGGATCCTGTGTCATCTACAATGCATGGATTTTTACCTCCTAATTCAAGTGTAACAGGTGTTAAATTTTTGGCAGCAGCTTCATACACTTTTTGACCTACGCCTACACTTCCAGTAAAGAAAATATAGTCCCATTTTTTGGCCAGCAAACTTTTGGCCATTTCAGCATCTCCCAGTACAGCTACTACTTCTTGGACATCAAAAGTCTCTCTAATGATTTTGGAAAGTAGGGCAGAGGTGTTTGGAGTGAGTTCGGAGGGTTTTAGAGTAACTTGATTTCCCGCTGCAAAAGCCGCAATTACCGGTGATAATGCAAGTTGGAACGGATAATTCCATGGTGAAATAATGAGGACTTTGCCGTAGGGCTCATTGTAAATGTAATCGCTTGACGGAAAGCTTAACAAAGAAGGTAGAACCCATTTTGGTTTTGCCCAACTGTTCATGTTTTTCATCGCGTACTTTATATCATCTTTTACAATATTTATTTCTGTGATGTAGGCTTCAAAAGCTGATTTTTTAAAATCTTTGTATAAAGCTTCTGTGATTTCAGACTCGTAAAAGTTGATTTGATTGAGTAATTTGGCAAGCTTTTTTTTTCTATTATCCATCAAATTTGCGTAATCCATCGGAGTTCAATTTACAGTTGTAACGCAATTTAAATTTAAATAATGGATTGGGCAATTTTAATTTTGTTTGAATCCAAAACGGAAACCAAAATACAAATCAGCTTGTTTACTATCACTCGTTAAAGCACTCAAAACGGCATTAGACCCAATAAAAAATCCACCAACTCTAAAACCCAGTCCAATTGTTCCACCTGAAATTTCACTATTTCCAATTGGTATAAATGTCTCAAATGCACCAAAAGTGACACGAGGTGTTATGGTAAACATGTTTTGAGATGTAAGTTGAGCATCTTCTCTTTGGTCGCCTATTTTTTGCTGAACAAAACCTGTAATTGAAAGTCGTTTTACAATGCTGTAATCGGCATAAAAATTTAAGACTGTTGGTAATTTAACTTTAAATTCATCAGTAGAATTGGACATGGTAAAGAAGCCAGTATTGTCTAAAACGGCTTCAATGTCTTCCAATCCATCTACGTCATCAAACACATCTAAAGCGAGACTTTGACCTTGAGGAATAGTCAGGGTATAATTTTCTGATACGTTATCGTCCCCTGAAAATGTCATCGAACCCATATTTCGCAAGGAAGCTCCTACTTTTAGTTTATACGATTTATCTTCGTTCAACAACTGATAGTCGACGCCAAAATCGGTGGCAAAACCGTTAAGTCCTCCAAAAACGGATTTCATGTAATCGTCCGTTTCGCTAAAGCTATTTGCAAAATTTCCAGAATAGGCTAAGTTTAAAGATGTGTTTGTCTCGGTTAAGCTTAGTCCGTTTATGGGATCATTAACTAGTTTTCCTGTAAAATTATTGAGTCCAATATTGGCATAAGAGCCAGGGAACAAAAGCTTTACGGTTACACCAGCATTCAGTTGGTGCTTCTCAGTTTGGTACAGATTTCGGGCTACAGAAATACCTATTTCTCCGTAAGTTGTTGCATTCACGCGCTGATTTTCGGTATTATCAATATTTATAATTTCGGAATCTAATTGATCGTTAGTTAAGGCATTTCCCAAACCAGAATCCAGGTCAATGATACTTGCTTTTACAAAAGCCTTTGTGGCTATACCAAATCCCCACTTTTTATAACGCATACCAAAAGAGGGAAAGTGAACAGCAGTGCTAATATCAAAATTTACATTTCCTTTTCCATCAAATAGTAGACGTTCCAGATCATCACCTTTTGTCAAATCATTAAAACCAACCTTATCATTGGCAACGTTTACACTGATTGAAAAAAGTTCTACTTCGTATTTAGTGGATAAATTGGCGAATTCAGAAGGATTGATTCCTCCATTAAGAATTCCTACACGTTTGGAGGTGGTAATTCCAGAAAAATGTTCTTGCGAATAGGCGTTTAAAGTCAATAGCGCGAACGCCATGAAAGTTATTTTTCTCATAATGAAACATTTAGATTCTAAAGGTAAGAAAAAAAACGCACGTATCTTAAAATTAACATATTATACCTTAAATATGTTGATTATGTTACAATTTTATGTTATTCCAAGTTGATTCAGATGGTAAAGGCGCGACTATTGAAATTGCATCTTTTGAAACGGGATGTATGAAGGCTAGTTTTCTGGCATGTAAATGAATGCCTCCATCGGGATTACTTCTGTTAAAACCATATTTTAGATCGCCTTTTATTGGACAGCCAATGGCAGCCAATTGTGCACGAATCTGATGGTGTCTTCCCGTGTGCAAATTTATTTCTAAAACCGTATAGTTGGTCAGCTGATAAATTACTTTATAATCCAACTTGGCGTGTTTACTCTCAGGAACTTCCTTAGAGTGGGCTTTTGAAGTATTATTTTTAGAATTTCGCTTGAGGAAATGTTCCAAAATGGCTTCTTTTTCTGGAGGAGCATTTTTTACAATTGCCCAATACGTTTTCTGCGTGTCTCTGTTTTTAAACATTTCGTTTAAACGTGTCAATGCTTTTGAAGTTTTGGCAAAGACTACAATTCCAGTTGTAGGTCGGTCCAATCGATGCACAACACCTAAATAGACTTCTCCCGGTTTATTATATTTTACTTTAATGTATTCTTTAACCACATCACTCAGAGGTTGATCTCCAGTTTTATCGCCTTGCACAATATCGCCTACGCGTTTATTAACTACAATGATGTGATTGTCTTCGTGTAAAACTTGTAAGTTATTTTTGTCAGAAAGTATTTTCATATTCGCCCGAATGAGTGGCAATAAATTAAATTAATATTGCTCCTTTTCGTTTGGGAAATCGCTTGATTTTACATCCGTCACATAATTTCCAATTGCAGTAGTCATCTGATCGTATAAATCTAAATAACGTCTTAAAAATCGTGGATTGAATTCGTTATTCATTCCTAACATATCGTGGATTACTAAAACTTGACCGTCAACGCCGCCACCAGCACCAATTCCGATTACTGGAATAGAAATGCTTTGCGCCACTTTTGTAGCTAAATGAGCAGGAATTTTTTCTAATACTAGTGAAAAACAGCCAATACGTTCCAGCATTTTAGCATCTTCAATTAATTTTTCAGCTTCTTCGTCTTCTTTCGCTCGAACGGTGTACGTTCCAAATTTATAAATGGATTGTGGTGTCAAACCAAGGTGTCCCATAACAGGAATTCCAGCGTTTAATATCTTTTTAATCGAATCTTTAATTTCACTTCCACCTTCCATTTTTACAGCGTGCCCGCCACTTTCCTTCATAATTCGGATGGAAGAACGCAATGCTTCTTTAGGGTCAGACTGATAGCTACCAAAAGGTAAATCTACAACAACCAAAGCGCGAGAAGTTCCCCGAACGACACTAGAAGCATGATAAATCATTTGATCCAAAGTGATGGGTAACGTTGTTTCATGTCCTGCCATAACATTAGAAGCCGAATCGCCTACCAAAATGACATCTACTCCAGCCGAATCTACAATATTTGCCATCGTAAAATCGTACGCAGTTAACATTGAAATTTTTTCTCCATTCGCCTTCATTTCAATCAATGACTTGGTCGTAATTCTCTTGTAATCTTTTTTGGCTACTGACATAATTATAATTTAAGACCGTAAAAATACTAAATTACTTTTTGGATACGGCGTTTAATTGAAAGAATGAATTTTATGTTGATTTGGACCTTCATTCTATTTATTATGTTTTAAACCATTTGATAAAAAATCAAATCTTTTAAAGTGTACTAAAAAAGCTAAAAGCAACTTGTTAAATTATGAAAATAGATTTATTTAGAATGTCTTTTTTGTTAAGTACAGTCGTTGGAATTGCTGGAGCACTATTAAAAATTACGCATTTAATGCATGCAGGAATTTTCTTTATAGTGTCGCTTTTACTAACTTAACTTTATGTTTTTGTAGGAATAATTGAAGTTCATCAGTCTGCTATAAGCTTTACAAGCAAGTTTTTCTGGTCTTTGGCATTTATATTTTTCAGCTTCTTTACAGCCATGTTTTGGTTGATGAACGGTAGAAATGGACGACCGATTACGATTTAAATATAAAAGTCTCCTAAAAATAAATTTCAGGAGACTTTTATAAATTTTTGTAGTGAAAGTTAGATTAACAATCTGCCATATTAACACTCACGGCCAAACCTCCTTCAGAAGTTTCTTTGTACTTGGTATTCATGTCCTTAGCAGTAGCCCACATGGTTGCAATTACTTTGTCTAACGGCACTTTTGCATTTTTGGCATCGGTTGATAAAGCAAGTTCTGCGGCATTAATTGCTTTGATCGCTCCCATAGTATTTCGTTCAATGCATGGAATTTGGACCAAACCGCCAATTGGATCACACGTCAGTCCTAAGTGATGTTCCATGGCTATTTCGGCAGCCATAAGTACTTGATCTGGCGTTCCACCCATTAATTCACACAGTGCAGCTGCAGCCATTGCGGAAGAGACACCAATTTCGGCTTGACAGCCACCCATTGCTGCAGAAATAGTAGCTCCTTGTTTGAACAAACTGCCAATTTCTCCGGCAACCAATAAAAATTGCTTGATCTCTTTTTCGCCAGCATCATGGTTTTCAATGGTTAAATAATACATTAGAACCGATGGAATTACTCCAGCGCTTCCATTGGTTGGCGCTGTAACCACACGGCCTAAAGCTGCATTTACTTCATTTACCGAAAGGGCAAAACAACTTACCCATTGCAAAATTTGACGAAATTTAACGGTAGTATTTCTAATAGACTCCAACCATTCTTGAGGATTGCTATAATTGGCAAGACCAATTAAATTTTGATGCATATCAAAAGCACGACGGCGGACATTTAAGCCTCCCGGTAAAATACCTTCCGAGTGACAACCAATGTACATGCATTCTAGCATGGTATGCCAAACGCGCATCAATTCAGAATTGATTTTTTCTTCCGTACGCATTGACTTTTCGTTCTCGTAGACAATTTCAGAAATGTGCTTTTTTTCATCTGTAGCGTACGCCAATAATTGAACGGCATTGTCAATCATAAAAGGAAAAGCACATTTAAACTCCATTTTCTTCTTCGCAGCGGTTCGTTCTTCTTTTACCACAAAGCCACCACCAATGGAGTAGAAGGTGGACTTGTATTCTTGAGTATCTGTGTAAGCCGTAAAACTGAATCCGTTGGAATGAAAGGGCAAAAACTCTTTGTTAAATACAATATCCGTTTTAGGATTGAAGGAAATCAGGTGCTTTTCGCCCAAATTTAATTGATTCGTTTTTTGGATCTTTTGTATAATGGAATCGATGTTCTCAATAGGAATGTATTCAGGATCTTGACCGCTTAAACCCAGCATAACTGCCAAATCAGACGCGTGACCGATTCCTGTTAACGATAATGAGCCGTACAAGTCTACCACTACACGAGTGGTTTTTTTGAGCAATGTCTTTTCTTCAAGTTCTGCTAAAAAACGTTCAGCACCACGCCAAGGTCCAAGCGTATGAGAACTTGATGGGCCTACGCCAATTTTTAGCATGTCGAAAACAGAAATACACTCTTCCATAATTATTTATTTTGTAGGCAAATATATAGGTATAAGTAGGGATATCAAAATATTTAATTTTGTGTCATGTAATCAGAGAGCGTTCGTGTATTTTCTTTAGGGTGTAAAAAAAGGATTGTTTGTAGTTTTTAAGTACATTTACTTTTAGAAGAACTACAAATTTTAATTAATCTTCACAATTGAAAATAAATAAATGAGGTTAGCTAAAAGTGGAATTATTGAAATTGTTTTAGCAGTAGTAATCATTGCTGTTTCGTTCAGTGATGCTTCGTCAGTTCTTCCTTACTATGCATTTTTTTTGCCATTACTTTGGATCTTCTTCATGTTATTTGACATTAATAAAGCAAGAAAAAATTTGAGAAATAAACCTGAAAACGAAATTAGAATAAGTAGTACTAATGATAGTTATTTTAATATCTTACCTTTTATTTTAGGTCCGATACTTTGTGGAGTGTCACTTTTACTATATTTTATAGCTAGTATGAAAAATCCATTAGCGCTTGTATATTCCATTTTGGGTGTAGTGCTTTTTATTCAAGGTTTACAAATAATTCCAACAGTAGTTCTCAGCGTTAAAGAGGGTGTTTTGGACTATCAACAGGGTAAAATTCGGAAAAGTATCCTAATCCATGATTTAAATTCCTATTTAGTAACAGCAGACAAGATAAGGCTCAACAATCACGAGGTTGAGGTCACGGTTTTTCAACATTTAAAACTTACCAGCGCGGAAATTAAATTGACAAATGAATTTTTAGAAAAGTACATCAAATGAGTTGATATTTTAAATTATTCTGCAAAGAAGAACAATTGTCAATTTGATGTAAAGGGCCCATAATTTTATTGAAAGCCAATTCTTAAAATTTGTTCGACAGCATTAATGTAAAGAATGACACAATTAAAAAGGGTACAGCTTTAAAAACTGTACCCTTATAATTTTATTTGAAGTAAGAAAAACTATCCTCGTTTTTCATGTCTAATAAAGTGTGATAAATCAACTGAATCACATTTTCCACATCTTCTCTATGCACCATTTCCACAGTTGTATGCATATAGCGTAAAGGAAGTGAAATTAACGCCGAAGCCACACCACCATTACTATAAGCAAAAGCATCTGTGTCTGTCCCCGTTACTCTTGAGGAAGCATTGCGTTGAAAAGGAATCTTATTCTTTTCTGCGGTGTCAATAATCAATTCCCTTAATTTATTTTGCACCGCTGGAGCATACGTAATTACTGGACCAGCTCCAATTTTAGTTTCGCCTTGGGTTTTCTTATCGATCATTGGCGTTGTAGTATCGTGGCAAACATCAGTTACAATGGCAACATTAGGTTTGATGGTTTGCGTAATCATTTCGGCACCACGAAGACCCACTTCTTCCTGAACAGAATTGGTAATGTAAAGTCCGAATGGTAAAGTTTGTTTGTTTTCGTGCAATAATCGGGCAACTTCTGCAATCATAAAACCACCCATACGGTTGTCAATAGCACGACACACAAATTTATTTTCGTTTAAAATCATGAATTCATCCGGGTACGTAATGACACAACCCACGTGAACGCCTGCTGCTAAAACTTGCTCTTTGTTTTCACAACCGATGTCAATGAATATGTTATCTAGTTTAGCACTTTCTTCTTTTTCTCCTTTACGGGTATGAATTGCTGGCCAACCAAACACACCTTTTACAATTCCTTTCTTAGTATGAATATTCACGCGTTTTGAAGGTGCAATCTGATGATCGGAACCTCCATTTCGGATCACGTAAATCAATCCGTCTTCGGTAATGTAGTTTACATACCAAGAAATTTCGTCTGCATGTCCTTCAATAACCACTTTGTAAGGAGCGTCAGGATTAATAACTCCCACAGCCGTTCCGTATGTATCTGTAATAAAAGTATCCACGTAAGGACGTAAATAATCCATCCAAATTTTTTGTCCTTCTGCCTCAAATCCAGTTGGAGAAGCATTGTTTAAATAGTTCTCTAAAAATGAAAGTGAACTGTCTTTCAATATTGATTTTGTACTCATAATTAAAATTTTTGCTAAAGTATAAATTTGGCATTACAGTTGTATGGTACTTTTGCATAAATTTGGCTCAAACTAAAACGGAAATCAGCATGTTAAGAAAGTATGTACTTTTTATCGGAATCCTTCTTGCGACTTTTACTTCAAAAGCGCAAGTAATTGATCATCGCGACGATTACCTTAAAGAAAAGGATACAGTTTTAGGTGTTGCCATTGAATTGGAAGAAGTAATTATTGACAAAAATCAAATTAAGATCAGCGAGGATGCTCGAAAAAGATTTTTGATTTTACAAAGAAGGGTTTATAAGGTTTATCCTTTTGCCAAAACCGCTTCAGAACGTTTAGTTCTATTAAACAAGGGAATGGAAGGTTTAAAAACCAATCGAGAGAAGAAAAAGTACTTTAAAATTACCGAAGATTATTTGACCAACGAGTTTGAATCGCAACTTAAAAAGCTATCGCGCAAAGACGGACAGATTTTAGTAAAATTAATTCACCGTCAAACAGGAACTACCACTTTTACTTTAATAAAAACATTGAAATCAGGCTGGAAAGCATTCTGGTCCAATTCTACTGCTCGTGTTTTTGACATCAACTTAAAAACAGAATATGATCCGATGACAGTTTATGAAGATTATCTAATTGAAACTATCATTGATAGGGCTTTTAAAAGTCGAAGACTTGTTCCACAAGCTGCTGCAAAACCTATCGACGTGGAGGAAATGTCTGACTTGTGGATTGAAAAAATCATGAAACAAAAAAAGAAAGTCTTAGAAGATAAGTAATCGTAATCAAATTGGTGATCAGAAGATTATGAGCTAGTTTGTAATTGCTGGAAAGTATTTTTTTCGCAGCCAAAAAGAGACTTTTACTAAAAATATCAAAGCAGGAACTTCTACTAAGGGGCCAATTACACCTACAAATGCTTGTCCTGAATTTAAACCAAATACGGCAATAGCAACGGCAATTGCTAACTCAAAGTTGTTTCCCGCTGCCGTAAATGCTACTGAAGCTGTTTTATCGTAAGGGCTTCCTGCCGCTTTGGTCATGAAAAATCCGATGAGAAACATCACTATAAAGTAAATCAGCAGTGGAATTGCAATTAATAAAACATCCATTGGAATGGCTACAATTAAGGCTCCTTTAAGCGAAAACATAACCACAATTGTAAATAAAAGTGCAATTAAAGTCAGAGGCGAAATCATTGGAATGAACTTCGTATTGTACCAATCTAAACCTTTTTGCTGCACTAAAATCCAGCGACTTGCGATTCCCATTACAAACGGAATTCCCAAATATATAGCAACACTTTCCGCAATAGTTTGAATAGAAATGGATACAAGTGCTCCTTCAAATCCAAAATAGGGAGGAAGGACAGTGATGAAAAGCCACGCGTAAAAACTGTAGGCAAAAACTTGAAAAACACTATTTAAAGCAACTAATCCCGCTCCATATTCACTACTTCCTTCGGCTAATTCATTCCAAACCAAAACCATCGCAATGCATCGCGCCAATCCAATTAGGATCAATCCAACCATATATTCAGGGTAATCTCTCAAAAAGGTCAGTGCCAGAACAAACATCAAAACAGGACCAATAATCCAATTTAAAACCAATGAAATTGAAAGTATTTTGGTGTTTTTAAAAACGCTGGGAAGTAAACTGTAATTTACTTTTGCTAATGGTGGGTACATCATTAAAATCAGTCCGATTGCAATGGGAATGTTGGTTGTTCCGCTGCTGAAGCGCTCTATAAAATCAGGCGTATTTGGAAAAAAATATCCAATGCTGACGCCTATCGCCATGGCTGCAAAAATCCATAAAGTCAGGTTTTTATCTAGAAAACTTAGTTGCTTTGTCATGTCTAATCGTTGTAATTTGAGAAAAAACGTATTTCATTTCGGTTGCTATTAGCAAACTTGATTCTTGGTATTTTGCCGATTGAAGAGGTGTGTCGTCAAATGCTTTTGGATCATCATAAGTAATAGGAATTCGAGCGGAAGCGCCACTAATAAAGGGACAACCGCCATCTGCTTGTGAACATGTCATGATTGCAGCAAATTCTGATTTTGGATTAAAAGTGGCATCAAGTTTCTTAGAAAATCCAATAATTGGTTTGGCATTGTTTGCAAATTTTATACTGTAAATTGGATTTTCAGTATTGGCAATTGCAGAGATTTCAAAACCGCTATTTCTTAAAGTTTCAATTATGAGTGGAAATACAGCCGTGGATTCGGTACCTCCAGAGTAAGCGTCGATATTTTTTATTTTAAAATAAAAAGCCATCGTTTGAGCCCAAACCTGAGTAAGGTGACTTCTACGGGAATTATGAGTGCAAATAAAATGCAGTCTATTGTCTTGATTAGTATTTACATTTTGCTGAATGAAAGCAATTAAAGGGGCAAGTAATTTTCTGCGTTCGATGGAAACTGTTTTAACATCAATTGATTCGATGTAATTTTCCAATTTGGAATTTAAAGTAGATAGTGCCATATGTTGTATTTGTATATTGCAATATTACGATAAACTTTTTAAACACAAAGATCTTCTAATATGAAGTTTGTGTTAATTTGCTGAAAGTCTTATTTTACGGTATTCTTCCTTATCATACTTTTCCCTGTAAACTTTTTCAATTGAATGGTTGGTTCGCCAAACAATTCAATTTCGGAATTGGCAAAAGCATTAATTACGCAATTGGTTTCTACAAATAGACTGGTTTCGCTATAACCTTCAGCAAGAATCTCTGCGTTTTTGGTGGTAAGTTTTTTTCCAATTAATCTGGCGTTGTTATCCATGCGTAATTTCAAATCAATCACGTCTCCTTCTAAAGTGGTTTTGCTTTTCTGGTATTGATCTAATTTTAATTCCGTCGTTGCAACTAACGCTTTTAAAGTTGCGTTTTTTGTCAAAATAAAGTGTATTTTCTCCGTTTTAGAATTCAATTCTACTTCGGCATCATCATTCATCTCAATTGAAGCAGTTTTGGATTTTAAATTCAGATATAATTTCGCCTTTTTATTAATTACAAAATTCACGTCTTCCAGAACCATTTCGTCCAAGACCATTAGTTTAGCTTCGTCTGTGGCTTCGATTTTTTTCAGCGCTTCTGTGTAATAAATTTTCACTTCAAATTTTTTGAAACTTTTTAATCTATTGTTCATCGAAATGGTCAAGCGTCCTGAATTGTTGGCCACTTTTAAAGCTTCGTGTAAATTGTCGTCTGCTTCTAATTCAATTCCGGTACTGTCCGCTTTAATTAAGGAAACGGTAATGCCGTCCTGAACTAGCAATGAAGAAAAAACTGCAGTTACTTGTTCTTCGGTGGTAACTACCTTAGAACCTTTTAATTTTTCTGATTTTTGTGCAAATGATAATGAACTGATACATAGGAACACAAGTAGCGTAATAGTCTGCTTCATATTAAAGGGATGTTTATTACAAATATAAAAAAAAATAACGCCTTTTACAGCGCTATTAGTACTTTAATCTCTTTTGACGCTTCCGCCCGAATTTTCTTGTTTGTCAATGCTTTTAGGAACATTTGTATATTTAATGGTGGCTCCGCTTGTTGCTTTTGCTTTAAGATGTTGTACTGGATGAATTGTTGTGGAACTTCCAGAAGTTGCCTGAGCATCTACTACTTCGACGATTAAATTTCGCGCGTCAATAGTGCTTCCACTTGTGGCTGAAGTCACTGCTTTATTCGCTGTACCTGAAACGTGTAAGTCGCTTCCGCTAGTGGATTCCATTCTTACTGTATTCGCATCGACGGAAATTTTAATTGTACTTCCACTCGTAGAACTTAAAGTTAACAATTCGGACTTGAAGGTATTTGCACTTTTAATTGTAGCGCCACTTGTGGACTTCAAACTGCTAATCAACGGTAAACTAACCCTAACTTCCGGATTTTTTGAAGTACGAAATGCACTTGACCGAGTAACCACTAAAACGCCATTTTGTAATTTTGTAGCAATTAAGGATTGGATGTTTTCGTCTGTCTTTACTTCAATTGAATGGTTTTCACTTTGTGAAACAACTAAATCAATACCAGAACTCACTTCAATATTTTCAAATGTTCCTTCAACGGTTCGAGTTTGTGTAGACACAATTCCATTGCCTTGTACGCTTTCCATATTATTTCCGTCACTACCTGGAAGACCGTCGACCCCTTTAGTAACATAGCAAGAAGTAGCAGAAAATAGCGCAATGGCAAAGACAAATAATAGAACTAATCGACTTATTTTTTCATTTTAAATTGTATTTCAGACAAATATAAAAAAAATAGCTCCTTTTACAGAGCTATTAAATTATTATTCTGGGCCAACGCTTCCGCCAGAACTTTCTTCTTTTTCAATCCTTTTTGGAACATTGGTGTACGTTATATCACCACCGCTTGACGCTTTTCCTTTTAAAAGTAAAATAGGATAAACAGTTGTTGAACTTCCTGACGATACCTGTGCATACACTTCATTGGCCATTAAATTTTCTGCATCAATAGCACTTCCGCTGGATGAACTGGTTTCTGCTTTCAATGCTTTTCCCTGCACTTTCATTTCGCTACCACTAGACGATTCCATGCTGATGTAATCGGCTTCCACTTCAATGTTTACTTCACTTCCGCTTGACGAATCAACACTAAGGGAAGTCGATTTTAATACAGTACCGCTCGATAATGTGGAACCACTTGTAGATTTCAATCCGCTTATAATTGGTAAACTAACGCGTATCAAAGGAGTGCTTTTTGTGTCAAATTGTCCGTTGGAACGGATAATTAAAACACCATTTATTACTTCTGTTGTAATTAAAGATTGAATGTTTTCGTCAATTTTTACGGTAACTGATGTGGTTTCTTTTTGCTCTACAATTACTTCAAGACCTGTGTTTACTTCTATCTTTTCGAATTTTTCTGTGATTACACGATTTTGAGTGATCACGTTTCCATTTCCATCTTCTCCACTAAAATCAACGGAATAATTGCATGAGGTAAGCGATAGCACAAAGAGAAAAGCGATTACTGTTTTTCCCAAAAATATATTTTTGATTTTCATAATTAATTGGTTTTGATGATTATTCCGTTTCCGTCAATTTTTAATTCGGTTGTTTTAGAATTTACTTTTTCACTAGTGATGATTTCTTTTCCGTTCACTTTCAAAATAACTTCCCTAATGGTATCCGAGGTTGTCTCGTTATCGTTGTTCAAATCTCCAAATTCACTTCCAGAAATTGTACAATTCAAACAATTTACTTGCGAATTTCCAACTTGGTACACATAATCAGTGGAGTTGGTACGCAAATTAAAGAAATCTTCATCCGAATCATTATATTCTTCTACAGAACGATCTACTTTAAACAACGCGCCTTCCGGCAAATATAAAATAAGTTGCACTTCTTGATCTCTAAATTTATGTTGAAAAGCACTCACGAAATAGTTGTCTAGAATCAACTGGTTGTTTTCAAATTTGAAACCGTATTCAATTTTTTCTGATTTTGATTTTGCAACTCCCAAATCACGTCCTTTTGCTTTTTTCTCGACTTGCAAATACGGTTGTGCTTCATCTGTTTTTACAATTACCAATTCCACATTATTAGAGTACAATACGCGTTGGTCTGCTGCATTTTGAACCACTCTGAAATCGGTTTGGTCGTCTACGGTATTGGCATAAAAATCATTGTGGACGAATTTAATTTGTAACGTGTCTTTTGGATTCATTGTCAATACTTTCTTACTGACTACGCGACCTTGCGTAGAATATTCCATCATTTGATTGACACCAATAGAGATCAACAATCCGATAGAAATGAGCCATAAAGCAAATAACGTATAATTGACCACATTTCCCAAAGATTTCATATTGGTAATCAATAATTTAAAACCTAAAATCATCAAGTAGAAAAAAGGTATTCCTACGGCAAAAAAGATAAGTAATCCAAAAGTCCAAACCGGGAAGTCCGAAAAATTACCGGCTTGAATGAAGTCGCTCCATGGAAATTCAACAAAAGCAGAAGTTCCTAAAGTAAAGATTCCAATAAGCAACATAACTAAAATGGGCAATGCCGAAAGTATGAGGATAACACCAAGAATTTTTGCAAAAACATTAAAGATACTCATGAACACTTTTCCAGCATTGGAAGCAATTCTATCGGCACCCGTTTTTACTTGATTTCCCATTTCATCGTAGTTTACGTTTCTGATTTTCTCCGAAACATTGTCAAACTCTTCTCTGACTTTTTTTTCGATATTGGAAATGTTAACAGGTTCGCCTGTCATTTCTAGTTTCTCAGAAGTTGTAACTGCTTCTGGCATCACAATCCATAAAATAATGTAAGCCAATAATCCAGTACCGTAGAAGAAAAAGAGTACCAAGAACAAAATACGAATCCACACTTTATCAATGCCAAAATAATGACCCAAACCTGCTAAAACACCGCCAATCATTCCGCCGTCTTTATCGCGGTATAATTTTTTAACCGCTCTGTTTTGGTAAGTGTAATTTGCTTTTGGTTCTTCAGCATCATCGTTATCAATGCGGTAATCCTCTGGTTGACCCATAACGGCAATTACTTCGTCCAACTCTCTCAAACTAATCACTTGCTTTCCGTTTGAATGCTTTTCAGCAAATAATTCGGCAATCCGCATTTCAATATCTTTGATAATTTCGTCCTGACCGTTTGAATTGGTCAATGAGCGTTTTATAGCTTCAAAGTAGCGCGACAATTTTTGGTATGCATCTTCGTCAATGTAGAAGAACATTCCGCCTAAATTTATATTTACAGTTTTGTTCATGACTTATTATTTTTGAGTTGTGATTATGGTTACAGCATCTGAAAGTTCCGTCCAAGTGCCATTTAATTCGGTTAAAAAAGTGTGTCCTATTTCAGTCAATCCGTAGTATTTTCTAGGAGGTCCAGAAGTAGATTCTTCCCAACGGTAGTTGAGCAATCCGTCGTTTTTAAGTCGTGTAAGTAAAGGATAAATGGTTCCTTCCACAACTAGCAATTTGGCGTTTTTAAGTGTTTCTAATATTTCAGAAGTATAGGCATCTTTCTCTTTTAAAACCGATAAGATGCAAAACTCCAAAACACCTTTCCGCATTTGGGCTTTTGTGTTTTCTATATTCATGATTGTCTTTTGTTAAATCGTTGCTCTTTCATTTTCAATTTTCATTTTGGCGTCCTTTTGAAACAAATAGGTATTTTGTTTACTATGGAAATTAGTGGTATTAGCTTCCCATTTGGCTTCTAAACAGACTTTTGATTTTGGATAAACTGTCTGGCGTACTTGTGCTGTCGTTGCAAAAATTCCTGTGATGAGTAGGGTTGCTGTGATGATTACTTGTAACATAATTGTTCGGATTTTGATTGATGATTGTTATTGTTAAGCGTGATGCACTCTAATTTTATTTCAAAAATTTAATGGTAAATGGATATTTGAAATGTACTCCTTGTGAAGCTTTTACGGCTCCGTAAATAGTTAAAAAGAATTCCGCTGTTTTTAAAACAATAGCGATAAGAATTGCAATTCCTGCAAATATTATTGCTCCTGAAAATTCTGCAAAATTGAGGCTTTCCATGAATACAGCCGAATTGTGGTTTCCATGAAAACCCACGGCACTAAATACGGTAAAGAGTAAAATAGGAATGGCAATCAGTGCTAACACGATGGTGTAAATAAATAAACTGATCTGAAAGTTGATAACTTCCTTTCCTTGTTCATCTACAAATTCCGATTTGTCTTTCGAAGTTGCCCAAATCACAATTGGAAAGATGAAGTTTCCAAAAGGAATGCAATACTGAAATAAACTGCTTAAATGTATTGCGGCTGCAGTGTTGGTGTGTGTAATTTTTTCCATAATAAAAAGTATATAGTATTTTCTTATGCAAATATATGGTCAAAAGACAGTATCTTGTTTCGCATAGTACTGAATGTTAACAAAAAATTAACATTGTGTAATTTGATAAGAATAGTCTATTTTTACAAAAAATCAATGAAAATGGGACTTACTGCTACAAAACTGAATCGTTTTCTGTTCTTCAAACTTCCCTCTGCATTTATCTGTGGAGTTCGTGTAAAAGAAATTACTACTGAACGTTGTAAGGCTACGGTCAAGCACCGCTGGATCAACCAAAATCCATTCAATTCTATGTATTTTGCCGTCCAAGCGATGGCTGCTGAATTGACCACTGGTGTCCTGGTAATGAATGAAATACAACAAAGTGGAAAGAACGTTTCCATGCTTGTTGCTAATAATAAGAGTAGTTTTTCTAAAAAAGCTACAGGAACTATAACTTTCATTTGTGAAGACGCAAATCTTGTAAGAGAAGGTATGAAAAAGGCATTGGAAACAGGCGATGGACAAACTTTCTGGCTAAAATCAATTGGGTACAATCAAGAAAATATTCAGGTTTCAGAGATGCATTTTGAGTGGACTGTGAAAGTGAAAAAGTAACATTATACGACCGTTAAACATTGTACAATTAACTTTCGTATTTGAGAGATTGATTGTAGTTTTGAAAGAAACAGCAAAAAGGAATGAAAATTTTAATAACAGGTGCAACAGGTTTAATAGGTACTGAACTGGTAGCTCTTTTACTACAAAATGGAGTTACCGTGCATTACTTAACGACTTCCAAAAAAAAGATTGAGAGTAAACCCAATTATCATGGATTTTATTGGAACCCCAATCAAGGCATTATTGATGAAAATGCATTGATGGGTGTGGACTCAATTATTCATTTGGCTGGAGCTACCATTTCTAAAAGATGGACTCCAAAATACAAACAAGAAATTATTGAGAGTCGAATTTTGTCTTCAAATGTTTTGTATAAAGCTTTAAAAGAACACCCACATTCGGTAAAACAGCTTATTTCTGCTTCCGCTATTGGTATTTATCCAGACAGTTTGACAAAAATTTATACGGAAGAAAATAATGAAGTTGACGAAAGTTTTCTCGGAAAAGTAGTGATGAAATGGGAAGAGTCGGTTAATAAATTTAAATCGCTAAACATAAAAGTGGCCAAAATCCGCACTGGTTTGGTGTTAACCAATAATGGAGGTGCTTTGCCAGAAATGGAAAAACCGATAAAGATGGGAATTGGCTCTCCGTTTGGATCGGGAAAGCAAATCCAATCATGGATCCACATTCATGATTTAGTAGAACTGTATTTGTTTGCCGTAGAGCACGAGTTAGAAGGTGCTTACAATGCAGTAGCATCTAATCCGGTAACCAATAAAAAGCTAACGCAGGAAATAGCGGCAGTTTTAAAGAAACCGTTATTCATGCCCAATATTCCAAAATTTCTAATGTCCTTGGTTTTAGGCGAAATGCACACAATATTATTCGCCAGCCAAAATGTAAGTAATAAGAAGATAGAAAGTAAAGGCTTTAAATTTAAATACAATCAAGTAGATAAAGCGTTGATGAACTTATTAGATTAAAAAAAAACTCCGAAAATTATTTTTCGGAGTTTTTTGTAAATAGTAAGATGAATTAATAACTATTTTAAAATTTTCAATTTTACTGTCAGTTCAATAGTGTCGTCTACATATTTATCTTTCAAGTCATCAAAAACAGATTTGGAAGCATAATTTACATTCCATTCTGTTCTGTTAATTTTGAAAGGTTCACTCGTAACGGTCATTACAGCTCCGTCGTTTGAAATCATTGCAGGAACGGTAATACTTTTAGAAATTTCTTTCAAAACCAAGTTTCCTGTAATCATTGACTTTCCGTTTTCTTCAGTAACACTTGTTACTTCAAAACTTCCTTTTGGATATTTTGTAACGTTAAAAAAGTGATCTTCCTTAGCTTTTTCGCCAGTCCCTTTCAAGTGCATTTCTAAATCCTCTTTACCGTCGCCAGCCTTTAAATCCGTAACTGTAATGGAATTCATGTCAAAAGTAAATGTTCCACCTTCTAATTTTTCACCATTTACTAATGCTTCGCCATCCATAAATGCAATGGTTCCTGTATGCTTTCCTGTTGGCTTTGAACCCGTCCACTCTACAACTGAATTTTCTAAGTCTAACTTATATTTCTGGACCTCTGCTGATGGCGCAGTGGTTTCAACGGCCTCTCCTGTTGTCGTACTTGCGTCATCTTTACAAGATACAAATGTTGACATTGATGCTAAAACGAATAAGCTAAAAATTGATTTTTTCATTTTCGGATGTTTTAATTTTAGCAAACATAAAAAATGAAGTATGGGATATTCTTAAATTAATATTAAAATTTTATTTTCTAAAAAAGTCCTGTCGTGATAAGTGACAATTTGACACAGAAAAAATCTTGGCAATGATTTTGACAATAGAAAATGAAAAAATGGATTTAAAAAATATATTCAAAAATAAAGTAAAAATGACTACTGAAAATACAGAAAAAGAGTTTGATTTAACTGATGCACCATTGGAAAACACAACAGACGAAACGCAAACGCCTGTAGCAGAAATTAGTGTTGAGGAACAATTGACGCAAGATTTAGCAGCTGAAAAAGACAAATTTTTACGTCTTTTTGCTGAATTTGAAAATTACAAGAGAAGAACTTCAAAAGAGCGAATGGAGTTATACAAAACCGCTAACCAAGATGTTTTACAATCTATGTTACCTGTTTTAGATGATTTCGATAGAGGAATCGTTGAAATTCGCAAAGCAAAAGACAAATCTTTGACCAAAGGTGTGGAATTGATTCATGAAAAGTTGAGAAGCATTTTAGTTTCTAAAGGTTTGGAAGAAGTGGAAATTAAAAATGGCGACGTATTTAATGCTGATTTTGCAGAAGCTATTACTCAAATTCCTGCTCCAACAGAGAAGTTGAAAGGTAAAATTGTAGATGTAATTGAAAAAGGATACAAATTGGGAGACAAAATCATTCGTTTTCCAAAAGTAGTTACTGGAATGTAAATTTTAATTGAAGTAAGAGGCGAACGTTGATGTTTTTCAATCTTACTTTTTTAAACATTTCCGGCTCAAAAGAGATAGAATGTAAGATTTTAAGTAAAACAAATGTAGTTGCTTAAAGCCAAATCAAAATATATGAAGAAAGATTTTTATGAAATATTAGGCATTACCAAAAGTGCCGATGCAGGTGAAATCAAAAAAGCGTATCGTAAGAAAGCAATTGAGTTTCATCCTGATAAAAACCCAGGAAACCAAGAAGCGGAAGAAAACTTTAAGGCAGCAGCGGAGGCGTATGAAATCTTGGGTGATCCACAGAAAAAAGCCAAATACGACCAATTTGGGCACCAAGCGTTCCAAGGCGGTGGCGGAGGTTACGGTGGCGGACAAGGTGGCATGAATATGGACGATATTTTCAGTCAGTTTGGCGATATTTTCGGAAGTGCTTTTGGAGGCGGAGGCGGAGGATTCTCTGGTTTCGGTGGTGGCGGAGGTCAACGTCGTGTTAAAGGAAGTAATTTGCGCATCAAGGTCAAGTTGACTTTAGAGGAAATTGCAAATGGCGTGGACAAGAAAGTCAAGGTAAAACGTAAAGTGCAAGCCGCTGGCGTATCCTATAAAACGTGTTCTACGTGTCAAGGTCAAGGCCAAGTGATGCGTGTAACTAATACTATTTTAGGTCGTATGCAATCGGCTACTACATGTACAACTTGTGGTGGTTCTGGTCAGATTTTGGACAGTAAACCAGGAAATGCAGATGCACAAGGTTTAATTGTAG
Organism: Flavobacterium tegetincola DSM 22377; assembly: GCF_000425485.1. GTDB lineage: Bacteria > Bacteroidota > Bacteroidia > Flavobacteriales > Flavobacteriaceae > Flavobacterium > Flavobacterium tegetincola. The sequence continues at coordinate 190,576 of NZ_KE384383.1, forward strand.
AAGACGAAACAGTTTCAATTAAAATTCCTGCTGGTGTGGCCGAAGGAATGCAATTGAAAGTATCCAATAAAGGAAATGAAGCGCCTGGAAGCAATAGCGTTCCCGGTGATTTAATTGTGGTAATTGAAGAAATTGAGCACGAATCCTTGAAACGTGAAGGTGAAAATTTGCATTTAGATTTATACATTAGTTTTTCTGAAGCGGTTTTAGGTGTTTCTCGAGACATTACAGCTGTAAATGGAAAAGTACGTATTAAATTGGAGGAAGGAATTCAGTCCGGTAAAATTTTACGATTAAAAGGAAAAGGAATTCCAAGTATAAATGGATATGGAACGGGCGATTTGCTGGTTCATGTAAATGTTTGGACGCCTAAAACGTTGAACAAAGAGCAAAAACAGTTTTTTGAGAAAAATATGACAGACGAAAATTTCACGCCAAATCCAGAAAAAACAGACAAATCTTTTTTTGAAAAAGTGAAAGATATGTTTTCGTAATATAAAAACATTACTTATATTTGGACTTTACTAGTTTACTAGTGAATTCTTTTTCATAGCAATTTTTCCCATCCTTGTGCAAATAAGGGTGGGTTTTTTTTTGAAAAAGCACGCTATTCGTCCGAATACTATTATATTTACAGTAAATCAATTAAGCACATGAGCAACATTCTTGAAGTACATAAAGTTGTTAAAACATACGGTAATTACACCGCATTAAATGAAGTTTCCTTAACCGTTCCCAAAGGAAGTATTTACGGATTATTAGGTCCAAATGGCGCCGGGAAAACATCGTTAATTCGGATTATAAACCAAATTACATTACCTGACAACGGAACCATTTTGTTAGACGGCGAAAAGTTGCAACCCAAACACATCCAGAGTATTGGATACCTTCCTGAAGAACGAGGTTTGTATAAATCTATGAAAGTAGGCGAACAGTGTTTGTACCTCGCACAAATGAAAGGTCTGTCAAAAGCGGAAGCTAAAAAGCAATTGGAATATTGGTTTGATAAATTGGATATCAAAGGTTGGTGGAATAAAAAAATTGAGGAACTTTCTAAAGGAATGGCACAGAAAATTCAGTTTGTAGTTACGGTGTTGCACCAGCCCAAATTGCTTATTTTTGATGAACCGTTTTCTGGTTTTGACCCTGTGAATGCCAATTTAATTAAAGATGAAATTTTAGAATTGCGTGATAAAGGGGCAACCATTATTTTTTCCACGCATAGAATGGAAAGTGTAGAAGAATTATGTGATCACATCGCTTTAATTCACAAGTCCAATAAATTAATTGAAGGAAAATTAAACGATGTTAAACGAGAATACCGTTCTAATACTTTTGAAATTGGAATTCTCACAGATAACGTAGAAGGTTTAATGTACGATTTGACACAGAAATTTCAAGTAAATCCAGCCCATTTTAAATCGTTGAATAACGAATTGAAACTTGAGATAAATTTAGGAACGGCAACTTCAAATGAGCTGTTGCATGTTTTAACACAACGAGGTCAAGTCACGCACTTTGTAGAAAAAATTCCAAGTGTCAACGACATTTTTATTCAAAGCGTAAGTCAATAAATTTTACAATTTCAAAAAATATAATTTTTACAAGAAAATGAGCATATTAACTTTAATTATAAAAAGAGAATTCATTTCAAAAGTGCGGAATAAATCCTTCATTGTAATGACTTTTTTAAGTCCGTTACTTTTTGTGGCACTTGCCGCCTTTGTAGGTTATTTGAGCACGATGCGTTCTGGAGTAAAGAAAATTCTGATTCACGATGAGTCGGCTTTTTTTACCGATGAATTTAAGCAAACGGATCAATACCATTACCTTAATTTTTCAGATATACCCTTGCAAGCTTTGAAAGACAGTGTGGCGGCGGAAAAATATGAAGGAATTTTGTTCATTCCAAAAAGTGCCGACAATAAATCGTTATCAGAAGACATTCAATACATTTCCAACGAAAGTCCAAGCGCCTCTTTTATTGAAGGTTTGCAAGAGGTTATTGGGAAGAAGTTGACGACTTCTAATTTGCAAAAAGCAGGATTAGACACTTTGGCAATAGCAAATGCTCAAGCAAAAGTCGACATCAATTTGACAAAAGTTTCTGGTGAAGAGACGGTAAAAGGTTTAAACGAAATTAAAGTTATAATTGGTGGTGCTTTTGGGTATTTAATCATGATGTTTATCATCATCTACGGAAACATGGTGATGCGAAGTGTGATTGAAGAAAAGACGAATCGTATTATCGAAATCATCATTTCATCGGTAAAGCCGTTTCAATTGATGATGGGAAAAATTATCGGAACTTCGTTAGCGGGTGTTTTGCAATTTCTAATTTGGGCAATAGTGGGAAGCATTCTATTTGTAATTGCATCCTCATTTTTAGGCATGCAAATGAGCAGTCCAACAGCAGAAATGGCTGCAGCTTCTGGTTCTGATTTTTCAGCAACTGCCCAACTTTATATCCGTGAAATGTCCAATCTTCCGGTGGCAACTTTATTGATTTCTTTCCTGATTTATTTTATGGGAGGTTACTTTTTATACAGTTCTGTTTATGCGGCAATTGGTGCAGCGGTGGACAATGAAACTGATTCACAACAATTTTTATTACCTATAATAATGCCTCTAATTTTAGGAGTGTATATTGGTTTTTTCAGCGTTTTAAGTGAACCACATGGAACTATTGCAACGGTGTTTTCAATGATTCCATTTACCTCGCCAATCGTAATGTTGATGCGAATTCCTTTTGGTGTGCCGTGGTGGCAGATTCTTATTTCTGTAACTTTACTGTTTGCAACGTTCTTTTTAGTAGTATGGTTTGCAGCCAAGATTTACCGCGTGGGAATCTTAATGTATGGTAAAAAACCTACTTGGAAAGAATTGTACAAATGGTTGAAATACTAAAATGAGTATGGAGATGTTTGATAAATTAAGAGAAGTTTTAGGTTTAAGCCTTATAAAAACAGACGACATTAACGTCACAATTGGTGCGTTAATAGCGGTCGTGTTTGCTTTTATTTTGTCAAGTTTTACATTGCGATTAATTAGAAAGTTAATAACCAGAAATTTACCCATAGACGACACAAACAAGTTTATCAGTATTTTTCAGTTCATCAAATACTTGGTTTACATATTTGTAACCATGTTTGCCTTGCGAATTTCTGGAGTTGATATTTCGGTTTTACTAACCGCTTCCGCAGCAATATTTATAGGTTTGGGTTTTGCGTTACAGCAACTTTTTCAAGATTTAATTGCAGGAGTTCTTATCATTTTAGATCAATCTTTAAAGGTTGGCGATATCATAGAAATTGACGGCAAAGTGGGAAGAGTACAACGAATTAGCTTGCGGTCTACAAGAGCTTACACCAGAAACGATCGCGTGATGATCATTCCAAATCACATGTTTATGGATGATTTACTTTTTAATTGGACCCAAAATAATAATTTAGTGCGTGATAGTGTTAGCGTTGGTGTGGCGTACGGCTCGGATACTGCTTTAACAAAAAAGTTGCTTTTAGAATCTTCAGCAGAAGTAGAGGCTATTTTGAAAGAACCACGAGGCGCTGTTTTGTTTGATAATTTCGGCGAGTCTTCACTTGATTTCACCGTAAATTTTTATGTTAATGATGCTTTTGCAGTGCAAAGAATAAAGAGTGATTTACGTTTTGTAATTGACAGAAAGTTTAGAGAACACAACATATCAATACCTTTCCCACAGCGGGATTTACACATTTATCAAGATAAAAATCTAGCCTTTTCAATCAAAGAAAAGCAAAATAATACAGAAGAATAATGTCAAAAATTTTAATAATAGAAGATGAACCGGCAATTAGAAGGGTTTTAACCAAAATTCTTTCTGAAGAAAATGATGCGTACCAGGTGGAAGAAGCCGAAGACGGACTCATCGGCATGGAAAAAATAAAAAATACGGATTACGACTTGATTTTGTGCGACATCAAAATGCCAAAAATGGATGGTGTTGAAGTGTTAGAAGCGACCAAGAAAATAAAGCCAGAAATTCCCATTGTAATGATTTCAGGTCATGGCGATATGGAAACGGCTATAAATACCATGCGTTTGGGCGCGTTTGATTATATTTCTAAACCACCTGATTTGAACCGTTTACTAAATACAGTCCGGAATGCTTTGGACAAAAAACAATTGGTGGTTGAGAATAAAATTCTGAAAAAGAAGGTCAGTAAAAATTATGAAATGATTGGTGATTCTAAAGAAATTCACCACATCAAGGACATGATTGAGAAGGTCGCGTTGACTGACGCACGCGTTTTAATTACAGGTCCAAACGGAACGGGTAAAGAACTGGTTGCGCATCAATTGCATGAAAAAAGTGAACGTGCAGCAGCTCCATTAATTGAAGTAAACTGTGCGGCAATTCCGTCAGAATTAATTGAAAGTGAGTTGTTTGGTCATGTGAAAGGAGCGTTTACTTCTGCAGTAAAAGACAGAGCGGGTAAGTTTGAAGCGGCAGACAAAGGAACGATTTTCTTAGATGAAATTGGCGATATGAGTCTTTCGGCTCAAGCCAAAGTGTTGCGTGCTTTGCAAGAAAGTATGATCACGCGCGTTGGTGCGGATAAAGATATTAAAGTCGACGTTCGGGTTGTGGCGGCAACCAATAAGGATTTGAAAAAAGAGATTGCCGAAGGTCGATTCCGAGAGGATTTATACCATAGATTGGCTGTAATTTTAATCAAAGTTCCCGCATTGAATGACCGTCGAAATGATATACCTTTGCTAATCCAACATTTTTCTAAAAAAATTGCCGACGAACAGGGATCTGTTGCCAAAGAATTTTCTGCTGAAGCATTGAATTTGCTGCAGGAATACGATTGGACGGGGAATATTAGAGAATTGCGTAATGTAGTGGAACGACTCATTATTTTAGGTGGAGCGACCATTTCGGAAGAAGATGTGAGGCTTTTTGCAAGCAAATAACAAAGTCAAAAAGCGGTCAAGATTATAAAAAACACAGCATGAAATTAAAGAAAATAAATTCAAATTTGCAAAAAGCGTTAATTGAAAATGAATTAACTGAAGCAAATGACATCCAGCAAGAAACGTTTTCACTGATTAAAAGTGGCGCAGATTGCATTGTAATTGCCCCTGCAAAATCAGGAAAAACAACTACAATTGTTCTTAATGTAATTCAGCGATTAGAGAAAGAATTTCAAGAGTCGCCAAGAGCTTTGATCATCGTTTCAAACAAAGACAAGCTGATTGAAATGAAGCAAATGTTCGAGAAATTCGGAAATTATACGGATTTAAGGGTATATGGAGTGCATGATAAAGGCGATACTGAATTTGATAAAAACCACATTTCACTAGGAATTGACGTGCTTATTGGAACGCCAAACCGATTGAATGATTTGTTTTCAACAGCCGGTTTTGATGTCAATCAACTTAAAATGTTCATCGTTGAAGATGCAGATGAATTGTTGCGTCAACGCTATGATACTAAAATTTCAAGAATTGGTGAAAACATTAAAACGCAGCGTATTTTCTTTTCAGAAAGCGATTCAGAACGTCTTGAAATTTTTGCAGACCGCGTCATGATTGAACCTACTTGGTTTGACTTTACAGATGATGGCGAAGAAGAAGAATTTGAAGAAGAAGACGGTGACGAGGATGAGGATGAAAATGACGGCGAAGAAGAATAAGATTAATTTAAAAAAGTAGAGATATGGGAATGATAAAAGTATTTTCGGGAAGTCAAATTTTGGCGCAAGCTTTAAATCAAAAAATTGAAGCTGCAGGTGTTCGTACGATTATGAAAGACAATATTCAATCTGCTCGATTGGGTGGATTTGGAACTAGTGATGCTGCAGTTGAAATCTTTATCGAAGAAGTAGATTTTGGAAAAGCTAACGCTATCATCGAAGAATTTAGATTGAGTATTTAATCTATTTACAATAAAATAAGTCAAAAACATCCTTGTAAAATAGGGTGTTTTTTTATGCCAAAATTTTTCACAAACACCTTATCTTTGCACTTTTAAAAATGAACGCATATTGCATTCAATTCAAATAATATTATGATTACAGTTAACGATATCTCCGTTCAATTTGGCGGAACAACACTTTTTAGCGACGTTTCTTTCGCCATCAATGAAAACGATAAAATTGCCCTGATGGGTAAAAATGGTGCAGGAAAATCGACACTATTGAAAATAATTGCTGGACAAAGCAAGCCTTCTACCGGAAATATTTCTGCGCCAAAAGAAGCGGTAGTAGCTTATTTGCCGCAACATTTATTGACGCAAGATGATGCTACAGTGATGGAAGAAGCCTCAAAAGCGTTTGGAGCTATATTTCAAATGAAAGCGGAGATTGATGAAATCAACGAACAATTAACCATTCGGACGGATTATGAATCGGATGCGTATATGAAATTAATTGAACGCGTTTCTGACTTAAGCGAAAAATTCTACGCTATTGAAGAGGTTAACTACGAATCTGAAGTTGAAAAAATATTAGTAGGTTTAGGGTTCAATCGGGAAGATTTTAACCGTCCAACGTCTGAATTTTCAGGAGGATGGAGGATGCGAATCGAATTGGCAAAAATACTTTTGCGTAAGCCTGATTTGATTTTGCTGGATGAGCCTACAAATCATATGGATATTGAAAGTATCCAATGGTTAGAGGATTTCTTAATCAATTCAGCGAAAGCGGTAGTTGTTATTTCGCACGATAGAGCGTTTGTAGATAACATCACCAATCGAACCATTGAAGTTACAATGGGTAGAATTTACGATTACAAAGCAAAATATTCGCACTATCTCGAACTGCGTAAAGACCGAAGAGTACACCAGCAAAAAGCATACGACGAGCAACAGCGAATGATTGCAGACAATCAAACCTTTATAGATCGTTTTAAAGGAACTTTTTCTAAAACGGATGCAGTGCAATCACGTGTAAAAATGTTGGAAAAGTTGGTCATCGTTCAAGTTGATGAAGTGGATAATTCAGCCTTAAAATTGAAATTTCCACCAGCGGTTCGTTCGGGAAATTATCCAGTTATTGTAAAAGATTTAGCCAAATCGTATGGCGAGAATTTAATTTTCAAAGATGCAAATATTGTCATCGAACGCGGTGATAAAGTAGCTTTTGTTGGAAAAAATGGTGAAGGAAAATCAACGATGATCAAAGCTATTATGAATCAACTTGAAATCAATGGAGGAAGTGTAGAAGTGGGTCACAACGCTAAAATTGGTTATTTTGCACAAAATCAAGCGTCATTATTGGACGAGAATGCAACCATTTTTGAAACCATTGATCATATTGCGGTTGGAGATATTCGTACACAAATCAAGAATATTTTGGGTGCTTTTATGTTTCACGGAGATGATATCCAGAAGAAAGTGAAATTCCTTTCTGGTGGAGAAAAAACGCGTTTGGCAATGATAAAGTTATTATTAGAACCCGTTAATTTACTGATTCTAGATGAGCCTTCTAACCACTTGGACATGAAAACCAAAGATATTATTAAAGATGCGTTGCGCGATTTTGAAGGTACTTTAATTTTAGTTTCACACGATAGAGATTTCCTTGATGGTTTGGCTACAAAAGTTTTCGAATTTGGTAACAAACGTGTAAAAGAGCACTTTGAAGACATCAATGGATTTTTGGCACACAAGAAAATGGAGAATATGAGAGAGATTGAGAAGTAAAACTTAATTTCAATTTTAAAAAAATGAAGTTTAAGAATACCGCTTCAGAATTTTATTAGCAGGATAATATAAAAACGAAAACAGCGCATAATCCAAAAGATTTGCGCTGTTTTTTTATGCAATGAAGTGAAAAATTAGTTATTTCCTTTTTCAATCTGTTTTGTAATAAAATCATAAATTAAACGTACGGCAACTCCAGTTCCACCGCTTTGACGGTAGCCGCTTGGTTTGTCCACAAAGGAAGCTCCAGCGATATCCAGGTGAATCCAAGGATAATCCGTAAAATGCTCCAAGAATTTTCCAGCCGTAGTAGCTCCTCCAGTTGGTCCACCAATATTTTTTAAATCGGCAACATCAGACTTCAATAAATCTGCATATTCTTTCCAAAAAGGCAATTGAATCAAACGCTCATAAACGTCTTCTCCGGAAACTTTCAAAGCGTCCATTTGCTCTTGTGTGTTTCCCGCCATCGCAATACCAAATGATCCCGTAATGGCTGCCGAAGCACCAGTTAACGTTGCCATATCAATTACTAAAGCCGGCTCAAAACGTTTGGCATACGTCAAAGCATCGCCTAAAACCAACCTTCCTTCGGCATCCGTATTTAAAACTTCAACGGTAGTTCCGTCCATCATCGTGATCACGTCATCTACTACTAATGCATTTCCAGAAATTTTATTGTCGGTTGCAGGAACCAATCCCACCACATAGTAAGGCAAATTATTTTGTGCAATGGCTGAAATAATTCCCAATACTGCTGCTCCACCTGCCATGTCTGCCTTCATTCCAGGCATTGAACCACCAACTTTTAGCGAATATCCCCCCGTGTCAAACGTTACACCTTTTCCTACCAAAACTAATGGTTTTGGGTTGATCGCGTTGGAAGGTTTGTATTTCATAATGTTGAAAGTAGGAGGTACCGTAGAACCTTGATTCACGGATAAAAGTCCGCCCATTTTCAAATATTCAATTTCTTTTTTGTGCAAAATTTCTGTTTCAAAACCGAAGTTTTTTCCTGCTTCAACCGTGATTTCGCCAAATCTTATTGCGTCTAAAAAGTTAACGGGTTCGTTAACCATTGTTTTGGTTTGCGAAACTGCATGTAACAAATTTGATAAAGCGGATAATTCTTTTGAAGCTAAAGCCGTTTCCGGAACTGAAACCGTAATTAATTCTGCCTTTGCATCTTTTTTATATTTGTTAAAGTTGTAGCTCGTTAATACCAAACCTTCTAAAAAAGCATTTTTCAACTTTGAATCAATTGTATCTAAACCGATTAAATGTGCTTTTTCAACTTTTTCCTCTTTCAATTTTTTGTACAATGTTGCACCCGCCATTCTCCAATCTTCAAGTTCAGTTGAAGCATTTACAACAACAAAATTTTGAATTTCTGTTAAAAAGGCCATCACTGTTGATTTCTTACTTTCTAAAGTTGCTTTTGCTTTTTCAGTAAGTAATTTTTGAGTTGCAAAATGGTGTAGACTTTCTTCAGTTGCACAAACAAATAGGGACGCACCCTGATCTGAAACTGCATCCGCCGAAGAAATTAATGCTATGTTCAAGTAATTTTTAATTTGCATTGAAAATTTATTTTTTAAATTAAGAAATTCAAAAGTACTGCGTTTTGATTCCAAATGCAATTGTTTTAAGATGGTACTACTGGTTTTCTTTCCATTTTTGGAAGCCAAACGCGTTTTGATTTGTTGCAGCAATCCAAATTTTGCCATGCTCTTTTATCAAATGATCAAGAACCAATTCATTGTACCTTTCATATAACTTAAATTGTGCTGGAGGCGTACATCCAAAATCATAGTACTTTACATTATGTCTTTTTTCAAATTCAAAATCCTCACTTTTAATGACAGATACAATTCCGCCGAGAAGAAAAATTTTAAGACTTTCGGCTTTTAAGTCTTGTTCAAATTTGAGTAGTGCATTTTCCGTTGCAGATGCGGTAGGAATTGGTTTCTGATTGGTATTAGTGTCTTTTTGTTGACCGAAAACTGGAAAACTTAGTATTAAAAGTAGGCTGTATAATGGTATAATTGATTGCATTATAATCTTGCATTAAAATTTTTTTGAATGTCAAATTGAAGCTGTTGATTAGAAACAAGAGGTTTTATACTATTGCACAAAACCTCTTTTGTTTCAATTTATTTTGATGTTTCTACGAGTCGGATAAATTCGGCTTTATAACCTTCATCATCGTTTGAAATTCCTTTTTTTGCCAAAGCTTTAATTGCTTCAACATCTTTATTCGGAATGAGTTTTGAATCCCGTAATGTCAAGCCAAACCAAGCAACTGCGGAACAAAATTTGAAATCAGATGAAGTCGCATTTAAGTCAATCGATTTGTTTTCAATAACGTTTACCATTTCAATACTTTTATCGCCGTCGGGTTTTTTGTATCGAAATTTAATCGTGGCAAGTTCATCGTTAAAGACATTAGTTTCCGTTTTATTTTGTGTGTATTTCAACGGAATTTCAGTTTTGTAAAACTCACTTTCTACACCAACAGGAATAATTTCATACAAAGCCGTTACCGTGTGACCGCTTCCTAATTCTCCGGCATCAATGGCGTCATTGGTAAAATCTTCGTCGCGTAATTTACGGTTTTCGTAGCCAATTAATCGGTAGGATTTTACATGTTTCGGATTGAATTCTATCTGAATTTTTACGTCTTTGGCGATAGCAAACATCGAACCTTTGAACTCTTTTCCCAAAAACCGACTGGCTTCTTGAATGTTATCGATATAGGCATAATTACCGTTTCCTTTATCAGATAGAATTTCCATTTTACTGTCTTTGTAATTCCCCATTCCGTAACCCAGGCAAGTTAAAAAAACACCTGATTTTCGTTTTTCTTCAATGAGCGTTTGCATGTCTGAATTGGAAGAACCTCCAACGTTAAAATCGCCATCGGTTGCTAGAATCACACGATTGTTTCCATTTTTGATGAAATGATCTTGTGCGGTTTTGTAAGCCAATTCAATTCCGGCACCACCAGCGGTACTTCCTCCAGCACTTAGTTTTTCGAGTGCGTCAATGATATTTTGTTTTTCAGCACCTGAAGTGGGAGGTAAGACCATTCCGGCAGCTCCTGCATAAACAATGATGGACACTTTATCCTCTTTTCGTAATTCTTTGACTAGAATTTTCATGGATTCTTTGAGTAAAGGCAATTTGTTTTGGTCGTTCATTGAACCTGAAACATCAATCAAAAACACCAAATTTGAAGCTGGAAGTTGGTCGGACGGAATTATTTTTCCTTGCAAACCAATTCGCAGTAATTTATGTTTGGTATTCCATGGAGCAACACTGTATTCTGTAGTAATTGCAAACGGGTCGCTGTTTTTAGGCTGCGGATTATTGTACTTGAAAAAGTTAATAATTTCCTCCACACGAACCGCATCTTTAGGAACTTTCTGTCCGTTATTTATAAAACGACGCACATTAGTATAAGAAGCATTATCGACATCAATGGAAAAGGTAGAAAGTGGTTTGTTCACGGGACTTTCAAAAGCATTTTCTTCAAATGTTTCATAATCTTCTTGTTCTTCCATTTTATGAAATGGGGATGGTTGTACTTTTGAAATTTCTTCTAGCTTCTTTTCCAGTTGTTTAGCAGAAAGTTTTTTCAACTTGCCTTTTTTAGTAGTGATGAAGATAACTCCATTAGCTCCTCTACTTCCATAAATTGAAGTTGCCGAAGCATCTTTTAAGACATTGATATTTTTAATTTCGTCTGGAATTAGGTTTCGAAATTTAGTAGCATGAACAGGAACTCCGTCGATGATGTAAAGTGGTTCATTGCCTACTTTTATAGAAGAAATTCCACGAATTACTACAGAAGTATTGCTTCCTGGCTGACTTTTTCCCTTTGAAATTTCTAATCCTGCTACTTGACCTTTTAGTGAGCTTACAAAACTTGCATTTGGACTTGCTTGAATAGCGACGGCTGTTACTATTTCATTTTTCTTCTTTCTATTATCATCACGGTACTTTTTTTCATCCAAACGTATTTTCTTTTGGCTATGAGCTTCGTAACCCATCACCACAACTTCTTGTAAATTAGACCTGTTTTCTTCCATTGCAATAGCAAAAGACTGTTTTCGAGTAACGGTTACGATACTTTCATTAAAGCCGATATAGCTGAAAACCAATTGGTCACCTAATTTTACTTTCAATGAAAATTTGCCGTCAAAATCAGTTGAAACACCTTTGGTAGTTCCTTTAATAACCACATTTACACCCGGCAAAGGAAGTCCATCATTTTTGGAAATTACGGTACCGTTAATTGAAACTTCGCCAGCTACTTTATCAGTTATTATTTCTGAAGTAACAATGGAACTTTGTGTTTCAATTATATTTTCTTCCAGAACTAAAGGAGAAATTTCAATGACATCTGCTTCTTTAGTGCTGATTTTTGAAACTTTTTTCTCCAATTGATAGGACGACTCTTGAAGTACTACTGCATTTTTTTGTTGCTCTTTTTGTAGAATTTTCGCAGCGTTTACTGCATCAAAGTTTTCAGTTGGAGCAATTGGTTCTTCTGATTTTTCTTCTGTTGTTTTCTCTTTAATTGGAGCAGTTGTTTCTTTTATTTCAGGAGAAAGAACAACGGAATTTTCACTAGGAAGATCTTGCGTATCATTTGTAAATAATTGATATCCTAAAGTAAGAAAGAGTAAAAGCGATGCAGCAACAGCTAATTTTTTCCACCATAATATAGGTTTCTTCTCTTCTTCTTTGTCTAGTTTCTCTTCGACACGTGCCCAAATATTTTCCATTGAAGGAACAGAGCCGATTTCACTATTTCGAGCAGCTTGCTGAAATTGTTGGTCTAATTTATCTTTATTGTCCATGACTATTTTGCTTTTTGGTAATACAATTGGTTGACTAACGCTTGTAATTTGGTTCTCGAAACATTCAATTGTGACTTAGAAGTTCCTTCGCTAATGCCTAAAGTTTGTGCTATTTCTTTGTGAGAGTAACCCTCAATCGCAAAGAGGTTAAAAATAGCTTTACAACCTTCGGGAATTTGCTCTAGGAGTTGCAATAAATCTTCCTCTTCGAGAAAAGTATTTTCTGCAGATTCTAATGAAGGAAGTGTGGTCATGTCGTCCAGATATATGTTGAAGTTGACCTTCTTTTTCAACGTATGTAAACATTGATTGACGGCAATTTTCCTCGCCCAAGCCTCAAAAGCCAAGAGTTCCTTGAGTTGGTCCATTTTAGTAAAAATAGTATAGAACGCATCGGCCATTGCTTCTTCTATTTCTTCTTCTTTTTTCAAGTACCGTTTGCAAGTCTGGTACAACTTTGGAGCGAGAAGCTCATACACTTGCCGCTGAGCGTCTCGGTGCATTTTTTTGCAGTCTATTAATAGTTTTTCGTTTATCACAATTGAAGTGTTTCTTATATAGAGCACTTTTTTATCAAAAAGGTTGGGAGAAGATAGTTCTTTTTTGAAAATAAAAAAACCTATCGGGAAAGATAGGTTTTGAGTTTATAGCTTTTTGAAAAGAAATTATTCCTTAAAAACCATATCAATACACATTACAGCTGCTAAAACTAAAGGTCTCACAGTATCGTTTTGCGGTACATTATCGTGAATTTGCAGTACATAATTATCGGCAGAGGTAAAAAACTCTTTTCCCATTCCTGCCCATTTTTTACTTACGTGAGCCAGTTCAGTATCGCCTTTTTTGAATGAGAAATTCCAACCGGTCCATTTTCCTTGTAAGGTACATAGATCACGACCTTCCTTATCTTGAATATTGAACCTTCCGCCGAAGGAGAAAAATTTTTGTCTGAAAATTCCAACTAACTTTTCGTTTTCATCAAAAATTTCTACGTCTGAACGAAACAGCGTAAATCCTCTTTTTATACTAATTACTTTTTCGCCATTTTTAGTTTTGATTTCAATATGAAATGGAGTCATTCGTTTGAAATCGGTAAAGCGAAACATTTTAGTTAAGAATCCCAAGTTGTCCTCTCTTGTATTTAAAATCAATTGATTGGTTTCGGGATCGTAAATATCAAAATTATTGGCAGCTTTGAAAAAACCAACATGTTCTTTGACTAAAAATAAATTTTTGTTTAAAATGGGATGCATTTATTATTTGTTTAGTGTTAATTTATAAATTTGACTTTCCATAAGATCGTTATCTTGGTCTTCACAAAGTAAAAATTCAATGGATTTATCTAAATTCTTATAGAGTGTAATACCTTCAAACTTATTTTTATTTGAAATAGTAACCGTTTTCTTAAGTTTCATTGTTTCCGCGTTGATCGTTCCAAGGCTGCTTCCTAAAATAGTTCCATCTAAATAGGTGGATTGCGAATCTTCGGCAGTAGCCAGAAAGTAAAAAGTATGATCCACTAAAATGGCATCTGTAAATGTACCTCGAACACCGTTTATTTTTGGCAATTTATATTCATTGTAAAACAGCGAATAACCTTGCGTAAAATATTTATCATTGACTGTAAAAATCCCATTTCGTCCACTTTTGCCATTTCCTCTTTGAAAAAAATACCAAATTTCTCCTGTAAAAATGACGCCTTCAATATTAAAATCTTCGGCAGAAATGCCAGAGAAACTTTGCATGTTCAAGTATAAGTCCGTTAGATCATGGTTCTGAAGTACTGTTTTTGTCGCTTCGCTAATTTGAATCATCTTTTGCCGATTTTCTTTGGAACCAGAACCTACCACAAAAATATCGTCTTCAAATTGAGTAATTGCTTCAAAATCTGCTTTCTGTTTTTTAGGAACATTTTCATTTACTTCTGAATTTTCAATCAAAATATGCTTTTTTAAATCGGCAGTTTCGATGGCGTATTCGTACAAATAATGACTATTGTCTGAAATAACATATAAAATTTCATTGTTATAAATCAGTCCAGAGGCGGAACCAATTCCCATGATTTTGATAAATAAATCTAATTTAAATTTTTTCATTGCAGCAATGTGAGGTTGTTTGATGTACCAAATGTACTAAAAGTCTTACTTCCGATGTGACGATTTGGTTTGGAAATTATTTAAAGCAACCTGGAACCCAGTTTTTGTCAGCGCCAATTATTTATTTTTCAATTCTTTAATACTATTTCGGTTGGTCAAAAGGCTTTGAATTTTTCGATACATTAACAGATAAATGGTAGCTCCTGCAAGCGAAATTAACGTGCCATAATAAATACCATACAGTGGATAAACAATGGAAACGCTTAACGAATAGATAATTAAGGAGAAAATGCCGATAGGAACATTTTTGATAATTGTATGTGCGTGTTCCTTGGAATAGGTAAAATGAATGATTAATAAAAGCGGAAACAAGGTAACTGGAAACGCGGAGAAAAGTCCGGCCCAACTCGGTCCGACGAATTTTGGAACGGTTGTAATGGCCAAGATCAATAACGAAGCAAAAAAGGCACGGATAAAAATTATTTTGTAATTTAATTTGACTTTCTTCTTAATAACATTGTTTTCAATGTCTTTGAAAAGATACAAACATAAAAACGAAAATGCCATGGGAAGTAAAATCGCGATATATTTATTAATTTCAATGAAATGCAACAACCAAACGACTGAAAAATAACCCATTATAGAAAACAACACCGAAAAGAAAATACTGTATTTTATAAAATATCGTGAGGTTAAATAATAGATATAAACTACAGATAACGAGGCAACCAAGCCAATCATGTTATAAACGGCACTTTCTGCAGCAAATTCTGGGCTGACTTCCAAGCCAAAGAAAAACAATGTAATTAAGGTTCCACTGGGATATCCGGATAAAATTCCCGCTACTTTTGGACTTACATTTTCAGCGATAAGCGACAAACCCATAACAAATGCAATGGCAACGAGTAATTTAATTACAAATAGAAATTCAATCATTTTTTATTAGTGCTTTTTTTTGCAAAGGAAGGACTTTAAAAAGGATTAAAAGCGTTTAGAGGTCAGTATAGTTATACTTATGGAATAGGTTTATAGTATTTAAATTTATTTTGCAATTTGAGAAGATAGAAAGCGGTGAAAGTAATTTAGAATCCATTCGTTAGATTAAATTCGCTTGAAATGATCCAAATACTCACTTTCAATCCATTTCAGTTTGGGAGAAATATAGCGTTCACAAAAAGTACCTTCTTTATTCTTTTTATAATAATTTTGCTGCTCTTCACTATTCAGTTTGAATTCCTTAAACAACAATGCTTTTGTAATAATGCGTTCTTCAAAGTCTTTTTGAATTTCTTCAAATAAACTTTCAACCTCTTCAATTTCTTTTTCAAAAACATAAACTGACGAACGGTATTTTTCACGAAAACGATGTTCTTTTGTGGATGAATGCGTATGCAAATGAACCGAAATTAAAATGTGCAACGAAATAATAGTCGGATTGTAATGAACAATAACGGCTTCTGAAAAAGTCTCATGGGGATAAACGGCACTAATCCATCCTTGTTCCACTTTTTCCACACCTTTCAAGGCTTGAAAATAAGCTTCGGTGCACCAATGACATCCGCCTCCGAAAGCAATTTTTTTTAAGGTCATTTTATATATTAAAATTTTAGAGTACGTGCGTTTCTATTTTGAAATTAATTCTTTCTAAATGTAATTAATTTTCATCCTAATAACTTCATCATCCAAGTTAATCAAATCATCAATCACGCTTTTTACCTGATTGATGAAGCTTTTTGCCTCGACTGCCAAGCTTTTAACTTCATCAACGAGGTTATTTAGGTGTTCGTTCAGGTTATTCACCTCGTAGATGAGGCTTTTTGCTTGATGGATGAAGCTAAAAGGGTTATTTTTAAGCTGGAAATTAGTGAATTCAAGTTATTTGCTTGTTATTAATAATGAAAAGGTTTTTTGATTAGCTTATTCTTAATAAATACAATTAAAAACATGGTTTATTTGAATTATTAATAATTCATGTTTGAGTGGAAGTTTTAAATTTTCTTTTTAAGAATGTAATAGGTGGACACAAAATTCGTAAAAATTTGGTTATACAAATAGGCACTAGTTTTTTACTTTCACTATTAATCCATACTTTTATATAAACCAAAAAACCAATGAAAAATTTAAACATAGCAAGTCTTCGTGTAACGGAAACCATAAAACTCTCGGAACTTCCAACAGAAGTCAAAGTCAACAAAGACCATTCGCAACTCAAAAAGAAGCTAAAAAAAATACGCCACGAGTTGAGCGAAATTCAAGACAAGATGTATGCTCATAATAAATATAGTGTTCTGATTTGTTTGCAAGGCATGGATACCGCAGGAAAGGACAGTTTGATACGTGAAGTTTTTAAAGAAATTAATCCGCGTGGTGTTGTGGTGGAAAGTTTTAAAACCCCGACGAATGCCGAATTGGAACACGATTTTTTATGGCGTCATTATAAAGCGTTACCGGAACGTGGAAAAATTGGCGTGTTCAACCGTACGCATTATGAAAATGTTTTGGTCACACGCGTGCATCCCGAATACATCATCAATGAAAATATCCCAACAATACTTAAGGTAGACGACATTCCCGAAGATTTCTGGCAAGAACGCATGAAACAAATGGTAAATTTTGAAAGTCATATTTCCAACAGCGGCACCATTGTACTTAAATTTTTTCTGCATTTAAGCAAAGAAGAACAACGTGAACGCCTTTTGAGACGGTTGGAAGAAGACAAACACAATTGGAAATTTTCGCCGGGTGATTTAGAAGAGCGAAGCCATTGGGACAAGTACCAGGAATGCTATGAGGAAATTTTAAACAGTACTTCTACCGAGAAAGCGCCGTGGTTTGTAGTTCCAGCAGACGATAAGGAATTGTCACGATACATTGTAGGAAAAATAATTTTGACCGAATTACAAAAATACACCGACATTCAAAACCCAGAACTGGACGAAGAAGTGCAAGACGACATCAAAAAATATAAGAAAATTTTAAGCGACAGTAAAGAATAAGGCATAAAAAAACCCTGAAAAATATACTTTTTCAGGGTTTTGAATTTTATAACAAGAAGGTATTACAATTTGAAACCGTAAGCCAAACGCAACGCCAATTGGCCCATTCCTTCGTTACCTTTTGCATTTACAAAGTCATTGTAGTACTCGTAACGCAAACTTAAATCAACATATTTTGTAGCATAACCAATTCCAGGTGCTAAAATTAAAGTGGTTTGGTCGTAATCATTTGTTACAGAAAAACCAGCACCAACTTCTCCAAGTAAGTAAAAACGATCTTCCCAAATAAAACCTTTAAAACCTGCTTTTACAGGAATAAAGCCTAAATCTTTAGTAGCGTCTTCTTTAAATAAATTGGTAAAACCAGTAGTTAAAGTCAATGACGTTTTTTGAGAAAGATCATATTGCAAACGCACATCAGCTCCTAATGCCAAACCAAAAGCATCGTCAAAAACATATCCTGCATTTGCTCCAAAGCCTAATTTAAATTTTTGTTCGTAATTGTCTCCTTTGATATCTTGTGCGTTAACAGTTCCAACGAAACATAGTGCAATAACAGCAATTAGTGATTTTAAATTCTTCTTCATGTTCTTTGTTTTTAATTTAATTATGTAGTCTACTTCTGTTTGTTTTAAAGTAGGACGCAAAGATATACGCGGCATTTTGAATAAAGATTATACCATTTTTTTGATTTATTACAGCATTTGCACATTGTCATACATTGAGATTTCGCAGTGTTCGCCAAGACGATTTTAAAGCCTTCTAAACTAGAGTTAACAAAATTTAACTTCAATCTTTTGGAAAAAGAGACGAAATTGTTAACTTGGGGTATAATTAAAAATAGATACATGATTACAATTCAAAAATTTGATAAAAACCAAAAATTCACAGACGGAAAACAAGCAGATGTAAATGAATTTCTGTTTAAAAGTTTGGAAGAATACGGTGACCCAAAAAGCGATATCAATGACGCGATGGATTATTCGTTAGGATTAGAAAATTCGCCTGGCGGTTTTGTTCTAGTGGCAAATGATGGCGATAAAGTTGTGGGTGCTGTTGTGGTAAACAGAACGGGAATGAAAAAGTACATTCCAGAAAACATCTTGGTTTACATCGCTACCGATCCCGAATATAGAGGAAAAGGCATCGGAAAAAAACTTATGGAAACGGCTATAGAAACAGCTGAAGGAAGTATCGCACTTCACGTAGAACCCAACAATCCTGCAAAAGGCTTGTATGAGAAATTAGGGTTTACCAACAAGTATTTAGAAATGAGATACATCAAATAAAAATATATGGCTTATATAACTTTAGAAACTAAAAAGTTAGCAAATAATTTCAACCACTTAAACGATTTTTTTAAAAGCCACAACATCGATTGGTCTATTGTGACAAAAATTTTGTGTGGTAACAAAAAATACCTCACAGAGTTATTAAATCTAGGGATTAAGCAATATTCGGATTCACGGATTTCTAACCTCAAGATGATTAAAAATCTAGACCCAAATGCTGAAACCATCTACATCAAGCCACCTGCAAAAGGGGTAATTGAAGATGTGGTTACGTATGCAGATATTAGTATGAACACTGATTTTCATACCATTGAAATGCTTTCTGAAGAAGCAGTAAAGCAGGATAAAATTCATAAAATCATTATCATGATCGACCTTGGCGAACTACGCGAAGGGGTTATGCGAGAAGATTTTATTGATTTCTATGCCAAAGTTTTCGAGATGAAAAACATCGAAGTTGTTGGTTTAGGAACAAATCTGGCTTGCCTTTACGGGATTTTACCCAACAATGATAAATTGATTCAATTGTGTTTGTACAAACAACTTATTGAACTTAAGTTTAATGTTAAAATTCCATTTATTTCAGGAGGTTCGTCAGTGACGATTCCTTTGATAAAACAAGGTACTTTACCCAAGGATATTAATCATTTCCGTATTGGCGAAACGCTTTTTATGGGAACAGATGCCTACAATCACGTGCCATTTGAGAACATGGACAATGACATTTTTAAACTCTATGCTGAAATCATCGAATTGTATGAAAAGCCGCTAATTCCAAGTGGTGAACTAGGTTCAAATCTTGAAGGTGATGTGGTTACTTTTGACGATAAAAACATTGGTAAAAGTACCGTTAGAGCCATTATCGACATCGGATTACTTGACATCGACATGAAACACCTGGAAGCTACGAATGAAAACGTCAAACTAGCTGGTGCAACTTCAGATATGGTGGTATTAGATTTAGGCGAAAATTTAGAAAATTTCAAAGTTGGTGACCAAATGGAATTTACCCTAGATTATATGGGAATTGTTCGGATTATGAATTCAAAATATATAGAGAAACGAGTAGTGCATTAATCTACAAGTTTCGATTTCTTGATTTTGTACTGATTGTACGAAGTTGTACTAAAGTAAGTGAAGACTTCCCGCATCTGCGAAAAGAAAATAGCTAGAGTGAGATGTGAAATTATTTAGAGAATAATTTTACATCTCACTTTCTTTACCTTTAAAGATTCTATCTTTGCAAAAAAATTGCAAAAGTGAATTTACAACAATATACTAAAGAATTTTCTTATAACTTTAAGTTGGCTTACCCTATCATTTTAGGTATGGTAGGTCATACTTTGGTGGGAATTGTCGACAATATCATGGTTGGGAAATTAGGTCCAACTGAACTAGCAGCCGTTTCTCTAGGGAACAGTTTTGTTTTTATTGCTATGTCATTGGGAATTGGATTTTCAACGGCAATAACTCCTTTAATTGCCGAAGCAGATGGTGCAAAAGACATCAAAGAAGGCCGAAGCATTTTTCAGCACGGACTTTTGTTGTGTACGGTTTTGGGAATTTCTCTTTTTACAATTATCTTCTTTTCAAAACCAATAATTGGTTATATGAACCAGCCAGCGGATGTGGTTGAAATGGCAAAACCTTATCTTGATATCGTGGCTTTTTCACTGATTCCTTTAATTATGTTTCAGGCTTACAAACAATTTGCCGACGGTAAATCAGAAACAAAGTACTCCATGTGGGCGACCATTATTTCAAATATTGTCAATGTACTTTTAAACTACCTGTTGATTTACGGAATATGGATTTTTCCAGAATTAGGTATTATTGGAGCAGCTGTAGGAACTATTGCTTCTCGAATTGTCATGTTGATTTATATGCATTTGGCGTTGAAAAGTCGTGTGAAATTCCATCCTTATTTTGAAAACTTTAGTTTCAGTGAAATTAAAAAGGTTGCTTTAAAGAAAATCATCAACCTCGGAACGCCTTCTGCAATGCAAATGTTTTTTGAAGTGGCTTTATTTACAGGAGCCATTTGGCTTTCGGGTGCTTTAGGAACCACAAGTCAGGCGGCCAATCAAATTGCATTGAGCTTGGCTTCACTTACCTTTATGTTTGCCATGGGATTAAGTGTTGCGGCAATGATTCGTGTGGGAAACCAAAAAGGATTACGCGATTATCCAAAATTGCAATTGGTAGCACGTTCTATTTTTCTTTTGGCTATTATTTTAGAAATTGTTTTCGCTTTAATATTTGTCATTTTCCACCAATACCTTCCGGAAATGTTTGTCAGTACAGCACATGATATGAATTTTGCAGAAAATCAAGAAGTAATTCGGATTGCAGCCCAACTGCTTTTAGTGGCAGCCATTTTTCAAATTTCAGATGGAATTCAGGTAGTTATGTTAGGAGCTTTACGTGGTTTGCAAGATGTAAAAGTACCGATGTATATGACTTTTGTAGCTTATTGGATTATCGGGTTTCCCATTTCAATCTATTTAGGACTTTATACTGATTTAGCAGCCGCCGGAATTTGGATTGGACTTTTAGCAGGACTTACCGCAGCCGCATTATTTTTGTATCTTCGCTTCGAAAAATTAACAAACAAATTAATCAATACTAATTAAATAATATAGGTAGGAACAAGTCGCGACTTGTATCTACGTGAAAAAACATAAAATATGGACTTACCAAAATTTTTACTAGGAGACAATACTGATTTTCCAGATGATATTTTCATCATTCATTTAGATTACCCACGTTTCATCATCAATTTAAAAGACGATGAGGTAGAGTTTATTGAAGAAGAAGAAGATTTAGACGAGGCTGAATTAAATGCGGAAATGGAGAATCTAATTACTTTAGCGAATGAATTTTACGACCGTGAAATAGCGCTTTATGAGGAATAAAATATAACTTTAGCCACAGATTCAATAGATTAAAATGATTTCTAACATAGTTGTTAAATCTGTGTAAATCTTTTCAATCAGTGGCCAAAAAAATCAGTGAAAATTCGTGCTAATCTGTGTGAAAATTTTTACTTTTTAAAATAATGTTCCAATAAAATACTAGCAGCTGCAAATGGTGATAATTCATTTTTTTGCACTGCTTTTTTATTTTCTAGCAAAAGCTTTTTGATACTAGAATCATTATAGAAGTCATTTTTCAATTGTTCTTCAATGGTTTCCATCATCCAATACTGATTTTGGTCTTGACGTTTTTCTTCAAAATAATGATTGGAAGTAGTCAATTCTAAATAATCTGAAATGGTTTTCCAAACCGATTCAATTCCTTCTTTAGTTATCGAACTACACGTCATCACTTTTGGATTCCAACCCGAACTTTTGGCAGGAAATAAATGCAAAGCCCGATTGAATTCTACTTTTGCCAATTGTGATTTTTTGATATTATCGCCGTCCGCTTTATTGATGACAATTGCATCAGCCATTTCCATAATACCGCGTTTAATTCCTTGCAATTCATCTCCAGCTCCTGAAATTTTTAAAAGCAAGAAAAAATCAACCATACTGTGAACCGCAGTTTCACTTTGACCAACACCAACAGTTTCGATAATGATAATGTCAAATCCATTTGCCTCGCAAAGCGTAATAGTTTCACGGGTTTTTCGCGCCACACCTCCTAAAGTAGCACCAGAAGCTGACGGTCTAATGTAAGCGTTTTTGTCCTTCACCAATTCTTCCATTCGGGTTTTGTCTCCTAAAATACTTCCGTGCGAAATTGTTGAACTTGGGTCAACCGCTAAAACGGCCACTTTTTTACCTAAACTTGTTAGATGAAGTCCGAACGCTTCAATAAATGTACTTTTTCCAACACCTGGAACACCTGTAATTCCTATCCGAACTGATTTTTTTGAGTGTGGCAAACATGCATTGATGATCGTATTGGCTTTGGCCAAATGCTCCATATTGGCACTTTCAACCAAAGTTATCGCCCGACTCAAAGCCGTCATATTTCCGTCTAGAATACCGCTAATCAATTCATCCGCTGAAGGTTGTTTTCTGCGAAAGCTTTGAATAGTAGCAACCGAATTTTTGTTGACAATTTCAGGAGTTGAAACGCCTTGTTTTTCAGATAAAGCAGATGTTTGTGGAGCGTAATTTTTCACATTTTTGTTTTGAAAAGTAAAAGTACTGAAAAGAGCTAAGGTTTCAAAAAGCAATACCGAAATTAGAAGCAAAAGTCAATTTATAAAAATTACTTAAAAATGCGCCATCCAATTTTATAGTAGTATTTTTGCATCCTCATAAACACTATGGAAAATATAATTCTAATCTTTGTTTGCTTAATTATTGGTTTTCTTCTTCAGAAAATCAAGGATTTCCCTTCAAACAGCCATCAGGTTTTAAATCAATTTGTGATTTATATCTCGCTTCCTGCATTGGCTTTATTTTACATTCCAAAGATTCAAATCAGTAGCGATTTACTTTACTCATTGGCGGTTCCATGGGTTGGTTTTGTACTTTCTTTTCTGTTTTTTTCAATATTGGGAAAGAAATTAGGATGGTCAAAAAAACTAATCGGTTGTTTGGTTTTAACTGGAGGTTTAGGAAATACGGCCTTTGTTGGATTTCCTGTAATTGAAGCGTTGTATGGAAAGCAAGGATTGGAAACCGCAATTATTATTGACCAACCTGGAACTTTTGTGGTTTTGGCAACATTAGGTGTTTTGGTCGCTTCGTATTATTCTAGAGGAGAAGCAAGTGCATCAATGATTGTAAAGAAAATTTTGTTGTTTCCGCCATTTATTGGTTTTGTAATTGCGGCATTATTTAATGTGTTTCAATATGACTTTGTAGAAGAGTTACAATCGGTTTTTCAAAAGTTAGGAAGTACGGTTACACCTATTGCGTTAATTGCTGTTGGACTTCAACTTACTTTTGAACGAAAAAGTAAACATTGGGGATTTTTAACATTAGGATTGGCTTTCAAATTATTTTTGACACCTGCTATTTTTTACTTTGTATATATAATTATTTTAGGGAAAACCGGATTAATTATGGATGTTTCGATTATGGAAGCGGCAATGGCTCCAATGATTACGGCATCAATATTAGCGTCCACTTACGGTTTAAAACCAAAATTGAGTAGTATGATGATTGGTTTCGGAATTCCAATTTCTTTTTTGACGTTAGCTTTTTGGTATTGGATTTTACAGACATTTTAAAGATTTATGGAAATAGAAAATAAAACAAGTTCAGGGATACAAAATGAAGTGGTGCAAAAAACCGTTTATCCCATTTTATTTGCAGTTGCCATTGCCCATTTATTCAATGATTTATTGCAAGCCGTTATTCCAGCAGCTTATCCTATTTTAAAGGAAAATTACAATTTATCTTTTACACAGATTGGTTTGATTACTTTGTCGTATCAATTGGCGGCGTCAATTTTGCAGCCAATTGTAGGATTATATACCGATAAACATCCCAAGCCATTTTCGCAGATGTACGGAATGTTATTTACACTTGCTGGAATTATAACTCTGGCATATGCTACAAGTTTTAACATCGTACTTGTAGCGGTGGTATTAGTTGGAATTGGTTCGTCTATTTTTCATCCTGAATCGTCTCGGATTTCCTTCTTAGCTTCGGGTGGCAAAAGAGGTTTAGCACAATCTATTTTTCAACTTGGTGGAAATGCAGGAACGGCAATTGGGCCGCTTTTAGTTGCATTTATCGTTGTTCCAAGGTCGCAACATCACATTGTTTGGTTTGCTATAATTGCTATAATGGCACTTTTTGTATTATATCGAATTGCTTTTTGGTACCAGAATCATTTGATTTTAAAGGCAAAGAAGAAATCAGACATTGTTCTGCCTAATTTGACTAAAAGGCAAGTTACATTTTCTGTAATGATATTACTTGTACTCATATTTTCGAAGTTTTTTTATATGGCAAGTATTTCCAGTTATTTTACTTTTTATTTGATGGATAAATTTCAACTTTCCATTCAAGACGCTCAATTTCATTTGTTTTGGTTTCTTGCAGCTTGTGCCGTTGGAACGTTACTTGGTGGACCTTTGGGTGATAAATTTGGACGTAAATACGTAATTTGGTTTTCTGTTTTGGGAGCCGCTCCATTTACACTACTGTTGCCTTTTGCCGATTTATTTTGGACGGGAATTTTATCAGTCGTAATAGGAATGATTATTTCATCTGCCTTTCCAGCCATTTTGGTTTATGCACAAGAATTATTACCTAAAAAACTGGGAATGGTTTCCGGTTTATTCTATGGTTTTGCCTTTGGAATGGGGGGATTGGGTTCGGCATTATTGGGTAATTTAGCAGATCAAACGAGTATTACTTATATTTATCAACTTTGTGCTTATTTACCTTTAATTGGAATTGTTGCTTTGTTTCTACCAAATTTAAAGAAGAAATAGTATTTTTGATTTAGAACTTAAACTATGAAAAACGGACTTATATCGCCTGAAATTATTGAGAAACTGTCGCAAATTGTCGGGTCTGATTTTATTTTTACCGATGAAGAAACACGGCGAAACTATGGTCACGACGAAACGGAAGATTATAATTTTCCACCATCAGTTTTACTAAAACCTGCCAATACAGCTGAAATTAGTGCTATACTAAAACTGGCTAACGAACATTTGATTCCAGTAACGCCAATTGGTGGTCAAACGGGATTAAGTGGTGGTGCCTTATCCATTCATCAAGGAATTGGTTTGGCAATGGAACGCTTAAATAAAATCATCGAAATCGACGAAAATAATTTACAAATTATCGTTGAACCTGCTGTAATTACTCAAGTTTTGCGTGAAGCTGTTGCCGAGAAAGGTTTGTTTTATCCACCCGACCCAAGTTCGCAAGGAAGTTGCTGGATTGGCGGAAATGTTGCTGAAAATGCTGGTGGAGCAAGAGCTGTAAAATATGGAGTGACCAAAGATTATGTGTTGAACTTGGAAGTGGTTTTGCCATCTGGTGAAATTATTTGGACAGGTGCCAATACCCTAAAAAATTCCACGGGTTATAATCTGACGCAATTGATGGTGGGAAGTGAAGGAACTCTTGGTGTGATTACTAAAATTGTTTTGAAGTTATTGCCTCAAAACCAACATACCATATTAATGTTAGTTCCTTTTTTCAATGCCAATCAGGCTTGTGAGGCTGTTGCCAAAATTTTTCATGCCGGAATTGTTCCAAGTGCATTGGAATTTATGGAACGCGATGCGATTGATTGGACTTTGAGATATATTGACGGTGTAAATGTGGTAATTAAAGATGAAATCCAAGCCCATTTACTGATTGAAGTTGACGGGAATTATCCGGAAATATTATTCAACGAAGCGGAGAAAATAAGCGTGGTTTTAGAGCAATTTGAAATCGATGAAATTCTCTTTGCCGATTCAGAAGAACAAAAAAATGCCTTGTGGAAATTGCGTCGTGCCGTTGGTGAAGCTGTAAAATCAAATTCGATTTATAAAGAAGAAGATACCGTAGTTCCGCGATATGAATTACCTAAATTGCTTTCTGGAATTAAGGCAATTGGTGCTAAATACGGTTTTAAATCAGTTTGTTATGGTCATGCAGGTGATGGGAATTTACATGTGAATATTGTCAAAGAAAATATGAGTGACGAAAATTGGCAGACAGAAATTCCAAAAGGAATCAGAGAAATTTTTGAATTAACGGTTTCTTTAAAAGGGACACTTTCTGGTGAACACGGTATTGGCTACGTTCAGAAAAATTATATGGATATTGCTTTTTCGAAAGTACAAATGGACTTGATGAGAAACATTAAAAACGTTTTCGACCCAAATAAAATATTGAATCCCAGTAAAATTTTCCCTGACTTATGCTAAAAAAAATTAAGATTGAACCGTTTGTATTAGCTATAATATCAACCGTTTTATTAGCTTATTTAATTCCGTTTTTTGGAAATAAAGAAATGGTTAAACCTATTTTATTAGGAGTTAGTGGCGTAGGAATCTCGTTGATTTTCTTTTTTTATGGGTTGAAATTGAATTACACGATCATAAAGGAAGTACTAAAAAACTGGAAAGTCCACTTGATTGTTCAGTCGGCGACATTTATTTTGTTTCCGTTAATTGTACTGCTTTTCTATCCGTTTATAAGGACGGATACCGCACATACTTTATGGTTGGCGGTGTTTTTCCTAGCAGCTTTGCCTTCATCAGTTTCGGCTTCTGTGGTTATGGTTGCCGTGGCAAAAGGAAATGTTCCAGCTGCAATATTTAATGCGAGTCTTTCAGGAATCATTGGTATTTTGATTACACCGATTTGGATGAGTTATTTTATCCAAGTTGAAACTATGGACTTTGATTTTAGCGAAATTTATTTCAATTTGATTACTGAAATTATCGTTCCGCTTATTCTAGGAATTTTATTACAGCGCTTTTTTGGTGGATGGGCCATTCGGCATGCTGCTAAAATAAGTACGTTTGATAAATCCATCATTTTACTAATTGTATTCAAAAGTTTTTCTGAATCGTTCTTAAATGGAATTTTCAGTAGCATTGGTATTGTGGATATGTTATTACTTGCAATGGCTGTGATTTTACTTTTTTGGTTTGTTTATTACACGTTGAAATTTATTTGCTACCGCCTAGATATTAATAGAGAAGATAGTATTGCAATTTTATTTTGCGGCTCTAAAAAATCACTTATACATGCTTCTGTGATGTCGAAAATCATGTTTGCTCATTTGCCATTTGTTGGAATTATGCTTCTTCCTGTGATGTTATTTCACGGCTTTCAAATTGTTTTTGTTAGTTTTATAGCTGCGAAAAAAGCGAAGGAGATTTTGTAAAATTTTGTCTGATACAACTTATAAACTTATAACTTTATTGCTAATATTATAAAACCTAAAACAGCTTAAGTCGTCTGTAATATATTTAGTATTTTAGCAACTTAATAGGCAACGAAAAATAAAAATGAAATTTAAAGAGAAGATATCGCTAGAAAAAGTATTTGAAAAAGACTACAAAATTAAACTTGTCGAATCTGAAAACAACAAAGAAGCGATAATTACTCATTTTTTGCATAACAGCAAAAACGGAATTTCGCAATTTTTTAAAAAAGATGCTATTGAATATTCGAAAGAAATTTTGCAATACAAATATCCGCAAGAAGAAATAACAAATGTTGTTGCCGAAGAAGCATTACAGTATGGTATTTTTAAAACTTTTGAAATTCCTTTTCCACCTGCAGAAAATCCTAAATTTACATTTATAGATCTTTTTGCAGGTATTGGCGGATTTCGTTTGGCACTGCAAAATCTTGGTGGAAAGTGTGTTTTTACAAGTGAATGGGATAAAGAGGCCAAAAGAACTTATAAAGCAAATTTTGGAGAAAGACCATTTGGCGACATTACCAAGGAAGAAACTAAAAAATATATTCCTGATAATTTTGATTTGCTTTGTGCAGGATTTCCTTGCCAAGCATTTTCTATAGCGGGAAAACGTGGCGGTTTTGAAGATACAAGAGGTACATTATTTTTTGACGTGGCAGAAATTATAAAACGTAAACAGCCAAAAGCTTTATTTTTGGAAAATGTAAAAGGTTTAAGAAGTCATGATAAAGGAAAAACGTTAGAAACTATTTTGAATGTTTTACGAAATGATTTAGGTTATTTTATACCAGAGCCGCAAATTGTTAATGCTAAAAATTTTGGTGTTCCTCAAAATCGTGAAAGAATTTATATTGTTGGATTTCATAAAAGTTTAGGAATAGATACATTCAATTATCCAAAACCTTTAGATGTACAAGTAACTTTCGCTGATGTAAAAGAGGAAAATGTGCCACCGACAAAATATTATTTATCAACCCAATATGTTCAAACGTTAGTAAATCATAAAGCTAGACATGCAAGCAAAGGAAATGGTTTTGGTTATAATATTGTTGCAGATGAAGAAATAGCAGGAGCAATAGTTTGTGGAGGTATGGGAAGAGAAAGAAATTTAGTTTTAGATTTTAGAATTACAGATTATACACCAACAACACATATAAAAGGAACTGTGAATCGTGAAGGTATACGTAAAATGACACCGAGAGAATGGGCAAGATTACAAGGTTATCCAGATAATTTTATGATTCCTGTTGCTGATGCTTCTGCGTATAAACAATTTGGTAATTCAGTTGCAGTTCCTGCAATTCAAGCAACTGCGGTTGAAATTTTAAATACTTTAGAAATCAGATAATGAAATCAATAGAAAAATACAATCAGAAATTATTTGTAAGTTTAGGTTCAGAACTTGACTGTGAACGATATTCTCAACTTTCTACTAATGAAAAATTAGAAGAATTGTTGAAGCCTAATGAATTTGTTTATTTTAAAGTAAATAATTTCAAAGAAGCGTGTGATTTATGTCAAAACTTTATAAATCATTTTAACCTTGGAGGTTCAAATTGGATAGGTGGTAGAATTATTAATGAAAGTAATAATTTCATTGCAAGAATTTCATACAATGGCAGAATTTGGGATAATGAAGATTATGAAGTTGCAAAAGAAATTATCTTATGATAACAGGTAATAAAGGTGAATGGAGTGAGTTCTATGTATTTTTAAAATTGCTTGCTGACGGAAAAATTTACGCTGCTGATAAAAATTTAATTAAAAATGAAAACTTATTTTATAAAATATTAAAAATTATTCGCGGAAATGAAAGAGATTA
This sequence comes from Flavobacterium tegetincola DSM 22377, assembly GCF_000425485.1. GTDB lineage: Bacteria > Bacteroidota > Bacteroidia > Flavobacteriales > Flavobacteriaceae > Flavobacterium > Flavobacterium tegetincola. The sequence continues at coordinate 220,190 of NZ_KE384383.1, forward strand.
TCAATATTTAAGAGAAACTGAAGTAATAATTCTGGATGAAAACGATGAAGTAATTTCGAAAATTTCAATAGAAGAAATAAATCTTATTACAAAAAAATTCTACGAAGGAATAACAAAAGGCAGTACGGGTGAAAGAACATTTAATTTAGATTTTGCTGCAAATGTTTTTCAGCAATTTTACACAAATTCTTTATCTGATGAAAGAAAACAAACAGCAGATATCAGAATTGTTATTCACGACCCGATAACGCAACACGAGCCTTTACTGGGCTTTAGCATTAAGTCATACATTGGAAGTAAACCCACACTTTTTAATGCAAGCAAAAACTCTAACTTTATTTTTCAAGTTATTCCCTCGTTGGATAATGCGGCAAAAGATTATGTAAATAATTTAGATACTTATGGAATTAGAATGAAATGGCTTAATGATAATGGATATCAATTTAAATTCAAAAGAGTTAACGGCGAATTATTTCAATCTAATTTAGAACTTATAGATAGCAAAATGCCAGAAATAATGGCAAGCCTGATATTGAATTCTTATTTGACTGACAAAAATAAATTAGAAGATTTGGTAGAAATTTTAGAGCAAGAAAATCCTTGTGGTTTTAACATTTCTACAAATCAAAATTTCTATAAATATAAAATCAAAAGAATATTAATAGATGCCGCTTTAGGAATGAAAGCAGGAAAAATGTGGGACGGCACTTTTAATGCGAATGGAGGTTATATTATCGTGAAGAAAGATGGCGATATAGTTTGTTTTCATATTTATAACTGGAATGATTTTCAAGATTATCTTTTAACCCATACAAAAATTGATTATCCAGATAGTAAACCAAATCGCTGCGATTTTGGAAGAATTTTAAATGCAGATGAACTTGACGAAAAAGAAGGTAGTTTTATAAAATTAAATTTTCAATTCAGATTTATCTAATTTATTAAATTATTGAGAAGTAATTTTATTTATTGTTTTTTAAAGGTTTAGTTATCGTAAATAATTAATAAATCACTCTTACATAATATCTGACTTTGAAGCTATTGATTTTATTATTAAAATAAAATACTCGATTGTTTGCGCCAAAAGAAATAGCTTCGAGCTTGCATAAATTCGCCAACCAAGTTGAAAATCCCCGATCTGAAGATTTTTTCTGTTTTCCCGCTTTGTTTAAAGAAGCCCAAAAGATCAAAAGAAGCCTAAAGATGGTTTAATTATCCCTGACTGGAAGTGGTATCCTTTTCAGGATGCTTTTTGCAGCCGGAAAAGATATAACGGAAGGCAGGATTATGGAAAAGAAGAAGCCTAAAGCCGTGATCCTAGAAAATAAAAATTTAATTTTCAATGGTGTGGGTAGTTTTATTTAACATCATTTTAAAGTATAAAACACTTATATTTGCCCACTTAAATTCACTGGCAGAAAATAGCATTTATGAAGTTTGACTTATTAGCACAAGATCCGCAGTCCAAAGCACGAGCGGGAAGTATTACGACTGATCACGGGGTTATTGAAACGCCTATTTTTATGCCTGTTGGTACTGTGGCTTCTGTAAAAGGAGTGCACCAACGCGAATTAAAAGAAGAAATCAACCCCGATATTATTCTTGCAAACACGTACCATTTGTATTTACGTCCACAAATGGATATCCTTGAAAAAGCGGGTGGATTGCATAAATTTATGAATTGGGACCGCCCAATTTTAACGGATTCTGGTGGATACCAAGTGTATTCGCTTTCGGCAAATCGGAAGATTAAGGAAGAAGGAGTGAAGTTTAAATCGCATATTGACGGTTCATACCACTTTTTTACACCGGAGAATGTAATGGAAATTCAAAGAACGATTGGAGCTGATATTATCATGGCTTTTGACGAATGTACGCCTTATCCATGTGATTATAAATATGCTCAACGTTCCATGAAAATGACGCATCGTTGGTTGGACCGTTGTATATCACATTTGGAAAAAGTGCCTTACAAATATGGATTTGAACAAACGTTTTTTCCAATTGTTCAAGGAAGTACGTATAAAGATTTACGAAAACAATCGGCAGAATATATTGCCAATTCTAATCAGCAAGCCAACGCTATCGGCGGACTTTCAGTGGGTGAACCTGCCGAAGAAATGTATGCCATGACGGAAGTGGTGTGTGATATTCTTCCGGAAGATAAACCAAGATATCTTATGGGTGTTGGAACACCAATCAATATTTTAGAGAATATTGCGTTAGGTGTAGACATGTTTGACTGTGTAATGCCAACTCGTAATGCCAGAAATGGAATGCTATTTACCGCTCACGGAACCATTAATATTAAAAATAAAAAGTGGGAAGCCGATTTTTCGCCAGTCGATGAAATGGGACATACCTTTGTAGATACCGAATATACTAAAGCGTATTTGCGTCACTTGTTTGCTGCAAATGAGTATTTAGGAAAACAAATTGCTACCATTCACAATCTTGGATTTTACATGTGGCTCGTACGTGAAGCTAGAAAGCACATCATTGCAGGCGATTTTAGAACTTGGAAAGACATGATGGTAAAACAGATGAATCAACGACTTTAATTAGCGACTGAAAACGGAATAGATGCAAATTATAGACAAATATATTTTAAAGCGCTACTTGGCCACTTTTAGTGTCATGCTTTTACTTTTTATTCCAATTGGAATTGTAATTGACGTGTCTGAAAAAGTGAACCGAATGTTGCAAAACAAAGTGCCTTTTAGTCAAATTGCGCTTTACTACTTTGACTTTACCATCTATTTTGCCAATTTGTTGTTTCCTATATTTCTGTTTTTATCGGTAATTTGGTTTACATCCAAACTCGCCAATAATACGGAAATCATTGCTATTTTGAGTTCAGGTATTTCGTTCTCAAGATTTTTAAGACCTTATTTAATTGGGGCTTCGGTTATTTCCTTTTTCTCGCTAATTATGGGTTTTTACCTTGTTCCTTCTGCAAGTGAAGGTTTCAATAATTTCCGTTACATGTACCTCAAAGGAAACGGTAGAAATGAAATGCGTCAAAATGCAGATGTTTTTAGACAATTAGATGCTACCACCTACATTTATGTAGGTAGTTTTAACCAAGACAATGAAACGGCTTTTCAATTTTCTTTGGAAAAATTCAACAAAGACAATACCCTTAATTTTAAAATTGCTAGTACTAGAATCAAGTGGATTGAGAAAGACAGCTCCTATACCATGTTTGGTTATACCAAAAGAACTGTTGGCCTTTTGGATGATAAAATTGAAGTTTTACAGAAAAAGGACACCGTTTTTAACTTTGATTTAGAAGATTTGACGCCTACTGTTTACGTGGCAGAAACCCTGTCTTTGGGCGAACTGACTAAATTTATAGAAAAAGAGCGCTTGCGTGGTTCATCCAACATTAATACGTATTTGGTGGTTTTGTATAAAAAATTTAGTATTCCTATATCGGCTTTTATTTTAACCATTATTGCCGTTGCCGTTTCGTCCATGAAACGTCGTGGTGGAATGGGAATGAACCTTGCCATTGGGATAGGACTTGCTTTTACCTTCATCTTTTTCGATAAGATTTTCGGAGTTCTAGCCGAAAAATCTAGTATTCCACCACTTTTAGCCGTTTGGATTCCAAACATTAGCTTTGGTATTTTAGCCATTTACTTACTCAACAATGCAAGAAAATAATTATTTAAAAAGCTACTTAAACCTCCATTTCATCGTTTTCATCTGGGGTTTTACAGCGGTTTTAGGTGCGTTAATTAAAATTGGCGATGCTTCACTTGTTTGGTACAGAATGGGCTTTGCCGGAATTTTTCTATTGGCTTACTTATTCTATAAAAAACAATCCATCCGCCTTCCTTTAAAGTCGGTAGTAAAACTGGTTTTAGTTGGGTTTTTAATTGCCATTCACTGGATATATTTTTTTAAAGCTATAAAAGTGTCTAATGTAGCCATCACATTGGCCATGTTTTCCATGGGATCTTTTTTTGCTTCCATTTTAGAACCTTTAATCTATAAGCGAAAAGTATTGTGGTATGAAGTACTTTTCGGACTCATAATTGTTGCCGGATTGTTCATCATCATGCAAGTCGAAATCAAGTATTTAGAAGGAATTTTATATGCTTTATTTTCAGTATTTGTCGGAGTATTGTTCACGCTTTTTAATGGAAAATTGATACACCAGCACGATTCAACAGTAATAACTGTATATGAGTTTTTTGCCGGATTTTTATTCGTTTCGGTTTATTTACTAATTGACGATAAGTTTGACGCCGCATTCTTTGATCTTCCCGGAACACAATGGTTGCTGATTTTAGTATTAGCGTCCATTTGTACCGCATATGCATTTACGGCTTCTGTGCAAGTTATGAAACGATTGTCGCCTTACACGGTCATGTTAACGACCAACTTAGAACCCGTTTACGGTATTTTATTAGCGTATTTCATCATTGGCGAAGACGAGAAAATGAGCATGCCGTTTTACATCGGTTCCGTAATCATCTTGGCAACCGTAATCCTCAACGGTGTTATTAAAAACAAGATTAAAGGAAAATTACCTTAAAGTAAGAATCTATTTATAGTATTTTGGGCGTTACTCTCGTACTTCTCGGCAAAAAGAGCCGAGAAGTACGAGAGTCCGGGCTGTCCACTCCCGCTTTTATTGCTTTCTGCAAAGCAATAAAGAGCTCCGCTTCCATCCCTAACGCAAAGAACGGAGACATCATAAATTTTTCTGTCATTACCTTTTTTGATGACGTACTTCTATATAAAATTACTGTTTAATAGGGCTCTTAAATACTATTTGTTACTGGTTATAATGGTATACTATTTGGTTTTAAAAAGTGCTTTTAGCTAACATTAAAAACGTTGTTCTGTATTTAAAAGGTAGCTAGTAGATTAAATAGGTGCAATTCATGACCACCATGGAGCAGGATCTTCCAATTTAATTTTCTAAAAAAAATCTTTCGTTCCTCATTTTATGTTTTATCTTTGTCGTTCTAACAAAACTAAAAAACGCACAAATCCTATGGAATATTTAGATTTTGAGCTTCCTATAAAAGAACTTGAGGATCAATTGGACAAATGTCAAATAATTGGCCAGGAATCCAACGTAGATGTTACCAACACCTGCAAACAAATTGAGAAAAAATTAGAAGAAACCAAGAAGAAAATTTATAAGAATTTGACCGCTTGGCAACGTGTTCAGCTATCTAGACATCCGAATCGTCCTTATACTATGGATCATATTCGTGCTTTGTGTGGCGATACTTTTTTAGAACTTTTTGGAGACAGAGGTTTTAAAGACGACAAAGCAATGGTAGGTGGTTTAGGTAAAATTGGAGGTCAATCGTTTATGATTGTTGGACAACAAAAAGGTTACAATACTAAAACACGCCAGTTTCGTAACTTCGGAATGGCAAATCCAGAAGGATACCGCAAAGCCTTGCGATTGATGAAAATGGCAGAGAAATTCAACATTCCTGTTTTAACTTTAATCGATACTCCGGGAGCTTATCCAGGTTTAGAAGCAGAAGAAAGAGGTCAAGGTGAAGCTATCGCAAGAAACATTTTTGAAATGATGCGACTTAAAACACCTATCGTTACAGTAATTGTTGGTGAAGGTGCTTCAGGTGGTGCATTAGGAATTGGTGTTGGAGACCGCGTTTTAATGATGGAAAATACATGGTATTCAGTAATCTCTCCAGAATCTTGTTCTTCTATTCTTTGGAAGAGTTGGGAATATAAAGAAAAAGCAGCAGAAGCATTAAAATTGACTTCTACTGATATGAAAAAACAAAAATTAGTAGACGAAATTATTCCAGAACCTTTAGGTGGTGCTCATTACGACAGAGAAACGGCATTTAAAAGTGTACAGAAATATGTATTGGAAGCGTTCACTGAATTGAAAGATTTATCAACAGCCGATTTAATCGAGCAAAGAATGGATAAATACAGCAAGATGGGCGAATTTAAGGAGTAAATTCTTACAAGTATATCTTAATCCGTCTCGTTCAGTAACCCACTACGAGACGGATTTTTTTTGGCTTATTAACAATTATTCGCTAGTTATCAACAAATTGGAATGACAACTCATTCCGTTTAATTTTTTATTTTTAGTTACATTCGCAGTATGGAAAATGTCAGAAATATGAGCTCGGTAAAAGTAGATAAAACTACGATTATCAATTTAGAAAAAGGAAAACTCCCGCCACAAGCACTAGATTTAGAGGAAGCGGTTTTGGGAGCCATGATGATTGACAAGAAAGGGGTAGATGAAGTAATTGATATTTTACAAGCAGACGCTTTTTATAAAGACGCTCACAAGCACATTTTTGAAGCTATTGTGCAGTTATTCACAGATACACAACCTATTGACTTATTAACCGTTTCCGCACAGTTAAGAAAGAATGCAAAGTTAGAATTAGCAGGTGGCGATTTTTATCTTATTCAACTGACGCAAAAAATATCCTCTTCGGCACATATTGAGTTCCATTCACGCATAATTTTGCAGAAATTTATCCAAAGGAGTTTGATCAAAATCTCTTCAGAAATTATTGAAGAATCGTATGACGAAAGTACCGATGTTTTTGATTTATTGGACAAAGCCGAATCTAAATTATATGAAGTAACCCAAGGAAACATCAAACGTAGCTCTGAAACAGCTCAAAGTTTGGTTTTTCAAGCCAAAAAAAGAATCGAGGAAATTGCCGGAAAAGAAGGGTTGAGTGGTGTGGCAACTGGTTTTGAAATGTTAGATAAAGTAACATCAGGATGGCAACCGAGTGATTTAATTATTATTGCGGCACGTCCTGGTATGGGAAAAACGGCGTTTGTACTTTCAATGGCTCGAAATATAGCAATTGATTTCGGACATCCCGTGGCACTATTTTCTTTGGAGATGTCATCAGTTCAGTTGATTACGCGTTTGATTTCATCTGAAACAGGTTTGTCTTCGGAAAAATTAAGAACAGGAAAATTAGAAAAGCACGAGTGGGAACAGTTGAGTATCAAAGTAAAAAACCTTGAAAAAGCGCCATTATATATTGATGATACGCCATCACTTTCGATTTTTGATTTACGTGCAAAGTCGAGACGTTTGGCTTCGCAATACGGAATTAAATTAATTGTAGTAGATTATTTACAATTGATGACTGCAGGTGGAAACGGAAAAGGAGGGGGAAACAGAGAGCAAGAGATTTCGACGATTTCGAGAAATTTAAAAGCGTTGGCTAAAGAATTAGCCGTACCTGTAATTGCACTTTCGCAGTTATCGCGTGCCGTGGAAACACGTGGATCGAGTAAAAGGCCTTTGCTTTCCGATCTTCGGGAATCGGGAGCGATTGAGCAAGATGCCGATATTGTATCATTTATTTACCGACCTGAATATTACAAAATTGACGAGTGGGACGATGACGAACATTCGCCAACAGACGGTCAGGCCGAATTTATCATTGCCAAACACCGTAACGGTAGTTTAGAAAACATCCGATTGAAATTTATTGGAAATTTAGGTAAGTTTGACAATCTTGAAAGTTATGGCGAAGGTTATGACGATTTGCCATCTAAAATGAATTTGGATGATCAAAACCCATTTGTTACACCAAGAAGCACGGCAACGCCAAATGAAGCTTTTGGCAGTAGTTCCAATAATTATGAAGACGATGTGCCTTTTTAAATCCATATAAATCCGCTTTAAGCGGATTTTTTTATGACTTATTTCAGGTTAATTCTGCTATCTTTGAAATAAAAATTTAAAATGCCTTTTAAAACTTCATTGTATCTTCTTTTTTTTCTGTTTACAATTTCTGCCAAGGCGGGTTTTATTTTAATTCCAATGGACGAAACTACGCAGCAAAACCACTTGAAAGCCTATGGTATTACCTATTGGGCTTTAGATAAACAATACAAAGTGAGTTGGCTACTCAACTACCGCGGCGGTTCTTTTTTACTTCCGGACGCTGCAGAAATCCGTAAGGAATGTCAGATTCGAGGCGTGAGTTTTGAACCTATTTCGGACGCAGCAACCAATTCAATTTTAGACGAAATAGCAAGTCCATCTCAAAATATGGAAGCTGTGGTTCTTGAACGCACGCCCAAAGTGGCTGTTTATACACCAAAGGGAAAGCAACCGTGGGACGATGCAGTAACGCTGGTTTTGACGTATGCAGAAATCCCGTTTACTCCAATTTACGATGAGGAGGTTCTGGACGATAAGCTGATTCTGTATGATTGGTTGCACTTGCACCACGAAGATTTTACGGGACAATACGGAAAATTTTTTGGTACCTATAAAAATATGCCTTGGTACATTGAACAGAAAAAGGCTGCTGAAGAACTGGCTGCCAAATTGGGTTATAGCAAAGTATCTGAATCTAAATTGGCTGTAGCCAAAAAAGTACGTGACTTTGTTATCGGTGGCGGATTTATGTTTGCCATGTGCTCTGCAACCGACAGCTTTGACATTGCTTTGGCAGCGGACGGAGTCGATATCTGCGAACCTATGTTTGACGGAGATCCAAGTGAAGGCAATTACCAATCTAAAATTGATTACCGCAGAAGTTTTGCATTTAAAGACTATATTTTAGAAAGAAACCCTAATACATATGAGTTTTCCGACATAGACATGACCACAAAACGAAAGATTCCAATGGAAAAAGATTATTTCACGCTAATGGATTTTTCGGCAAAATGGGATTTTGTACCGAGTATGCTGTGCCAAAATCATACGCAATTAGTTAAAGGGTTTATGGGACAAACCACTTCTTTTGATTCTAATTTAGTAAAATCTAATGTGTTGATTATGGGCGAAAGTCAGTACAATGGCGAAGCACGATACATTCACGGTCAAGTAGGTAAAGGATTTTTTACCTATTTCGGAGGACACGATCCAGAAGATTATCAGCATCGAGTAGGAGATGAACCGACCGTTTTAGACTTACATCCCAATTCACCAGGTTACCGTTTAATTTTGAATAATGTGCTATTTCCAGCAGCAAAAAAGAAAAAACAGAAGACGTAATATGAGGAAACTTTTATTGGTAATTCTATTTTGTCAACTTGCGCATGGACAAGTAGATTCTATTGTAGTCGTGGGTCAACGTCTAATATATGAAAATAACGATGCGAAGGCTATTGCTTACTTTAATAAGCATCTAAAAAAACCTGAAAATACTGTTCAGAAAGTTCATTTACTTTTAGGTTTGGCAGAAATTTATAAATTAAATTTGGACTATAACACAGCCAATGCGTACTACATCCAAATTTCTGAAATTTTAAAAAACACTGAAAATTCTCAATTAAAGTTTCTTTATTATGTAAAAATGGCCGAATTTTATAGAAAACGTGGTTTTTACACGCAAGCGATTGAAAAGTTAGATAAGGCCAATATGCTGCGTAAAATTCAAGTAATTGACGATCAGAATCTGGCTAATTTTTACAGCAGAAAAGCGGCAATATTTACGGAGTATTATAGTATCGCCGACTCTACACTTTTCTATGCAGAGAAAGCTTTGACTTATGCTACGAAATCAAAGGATTTAAATACAGTTTTCTATTCAAAAATGGAAATTGCTTGTGTATATGAGCGGCAAAATCAATTTAAAAGAACTATTACAGAATTTGAAGGCCTAATTTCCTATGCAAAAATGAATAATTTGGTGCAGAATGAGGCAGACGTTTACATCAACTATATTAACGTTTTAATTAAGGACAAACAAATCCAAAATGCTCTTGAAGAAGCTATTGTTGCACTTGAATTTGCAAGAAAACAGCAGTTGCTTTACAATGAGAATATGCTTACAATCAAGATATATGAAATTTACAAGTCATTAGAAAATTATGAAGAGGCAAACAAATATTTAGAACTCAGGCTGGAATTAGCAGAGCGGTATGAAAAACTTGAGCATAATAAGTTTTTATTTGAACTTGAAGAAAAGTACAGATTGGCAGAGAAGGAAAGTCAACTTAAAATCAATGCACTTGAACTATTGAATAAGGACAAGCTTTTGTCATCCAATCAAATGCGATTTTATATTACGTTTTTATTTTTCATAATTGCTGTTTTGATCACGATCTTGATTGCTTATTTTTTAAAGAGAACAAATCGGACCAATAAAAAGTTACAATTCTTATCGCAGCAAAATGAATTTTTATTGAGTGAAGCCAATCACCGGATCAACAATAACTTGCAACTCATCATTATTTTAATTACTGGTCAGCTTTCTAAATTGCCTGAAAACGAAACGGTAGCGATAAAGAGCATTCTTGACAAGATCAATTCCATTGCTGTATTGCATCGACACTTGTATCAATCGGATGATAAAAGTAAAGTAAATAGTTATAAATATCTCAGTGATATTTGCAGCAGTTTTACTGATTTGTTTGCAGAGAATAACCTAGAATGCCAGTTTGAAGTTGACGAATTTGAACTGCAGGCAGATGTAGCCATGTACATTGGGTTATTATTTACAGAACTTTGCGTAAATTCAATGAAACATGCATTTCATAATCAAGAGTTGAAAAATATTCAATTTGAGCTAGCTTGTGATGGGGAAGTATTCCATTTCAATTATTCCGATAATGGTTCGACTGATAAAAGTAATATGGAGCCACCTAAGTTGATGAATCAGCTGTGCCGTCAATTGAAAGTAACATACCACTTGAATGTGGAAAACGGGTTTTCAATTTCGTTTGAGAAAGAGTTAAATTAAAAGAAATAAGTATGTCTTTAAGTGCCAAAATATTAATTGTTGAAGATGAGATTTTAATTGCAGATTATATTAAAGAACTGCTGCAGTCAGCCCATTTTACGTCAATAGAAATGGCGCACGATGCGGAAACTGCCTTACAGCAAATTGAAAATTTTGTGCCAGACATCATCTTAATGGATATTAATTTAAAGGGGAAAAATACCGGTATCGATTTGGCAAAAAAGAAAAATAAGGATGCAGCTTTGATATTTTTAACAGGACAAAATGACCCTTCTTTGATGCAAAAAGCTTTGGAATCCAGTCCTGAAGCCTATCTAACTAAACCAGTAAAAAAGAGCGACCTGATCGCAGCCATTCAATTGCAGATTTTTAAACACCAGTTAAATTACGTAACCATAAAAGTGGGTTATGATACGGTAAAAATAAACTTAGAAGAGGTGTTATTTATAAAAAGTGACAGCAATTACCTTGATATTCAGCTGTTAGATAAGAAATATACCATTAGGCAATCCTTGAATACGTTTTTTGGCGAAATTAAATCCAAGGACTTTATACGCATTCATCGCTCTTTTATAGTGAATCAAACAAAAATCACTTCGAAAACGAGTTCATCGGTTTTTATCAGAAACTTTGAAATTCCGTGCTCTAGAAATGTTAATATTACCCTATAAATTACCATTCATATACAAAGTTCTGCCATTCGCACCATTTTTTATATTTTCCACTACTTTCGAAATACTTTTGTAGGGTATATAAAAAATATTGACATGAAAATAAAAAACTACTTATTTTTATTAGTAACCCTTTTTTCAACAGTTACTTCTTTTTCTCAAATGGTGGATCAGGATCATCTTGTTGGTTGGAGTAGTCTTGATGATGCAGTTACTTTTGGTCAATCTTTTACACCGGGACTTTCAGGAAGACTTTCGCAATTTGATTTTGGGTATTATAATGCGGGTGCATATAATTACCACTGTGAATTAAAAATTTACAGTGGTACAGGAACTTCAGGAACACTTTTAAAAACCCAACCATTTCTAATATCACAAAATGTTCCCACTGGTAATGTTGGAATTACGATCAACAACGGTCCTGTTGTCGTTGCGGGTGCTACTTATTCTGCTGTAATAACAGTAATAAGTGGTGGTCCACCAAACGGAAAAATGAGGTACACATTCAAAGAAAATATCCCTCACTATATGACTGGTATTGTTCCAGATTCCTATCTTGGTGGTGAACTTTTATTTAATACGAGTTCGTTGACTAAAGATTTGATATTTAGAACGTATGTAACTCCAACTTCAGCCACGCATTTGAATTTTGATGGGGTTAACGATTACGTTACATTGTCAAATGAATCTAGTTTTGATTTTACCAATCAAATGACGGTAGAGTTTTGGATGAATTCCAATACAACACCTGCACAATGGGATGCCTTAGTTACAAAAGGTGATGACAGTTGGCGAATTGCATTAACAGGTGATGGTAAAATTAACTTTGCGGTTGGTGGTACTTCTTTTGGCTCTGTAACTTCCAATGCGTCAGTAATAGACGGAAATTGGCATCATGTGGCATTTACCTTCAATGGCTCTACTGCAATTATTTATATTGATGGAGTTCAGGATTCGAGTGCTTCAGGTACAGGTAGTATCAATAATTCTGCTTACAATGTTGCTTTAGGAGAAAATTTGCAAGCTACGGGAAGAAACTATACAGGTAGCATGGATGAGGTTCGTATTTGGAACATTGCACGTTCGGCTTCTGAAATAAGTGCTGCAAAAAATTGCGAATTATCAGGATCCGAATCAGGTCTTGTTGCTTATTATAATTTTAATCAAGGTATGGGTTATGTGGATAACACCAGTATTACTTCTTTAATAGATGCTTCTTCTAATAGTAATAACGGGACTTTTAATGGTTTTGCCATGAATGGGTTTACGTCTAACTTTCTCACTACGGATGGAATTTATGCGCCATCACTTCCCACGTTAAGTGCTCCCGTAATTTTTAGTCAAACAAATGCTGCAAGCGTAGTAAGTGCTTCAAGCGGAAGTTTGTTGTGGTACACAACTGCAACAGGAGGAACAAGTTCAACAACGCCACCCACGCTTGACTTTTCTGGAAATGGAAGTGCTTCGTACTGGATTTCAGAAATCAATGGCAGAGGTTGTGAAACAGATCGAATAGAACTTGTTGTAGTAAATGCAGCAGCGATTCCAGCTTCTCCTACGGCTTTAGCTATACAACTTTATAAAGGTGATGGAACTCTTGCTAACTTGACTGCAACGGGAACCAATTTGGAGTGGTTTTCAACAAGTATTGGAGGAACCGCTTTAGATTTGTCGACTGTTTTAGTAGATAACACGACTTATTATGTGAGCCAATCTCCTCAAGGCGTGCGAAGTCCTAGGATTTCTGTCAAAGCAAAAAAAATAAGTGCCTCCACACAGGTGTTTTGTAGTACTACCTCAGTTGCGGATTTGATTGCTACACCTTCTACTAGTGCTACTGCTAAATGGTTTTCGAATACTACCAATAGTACTCCTCTTACAAATTCAGACGCTGTAAATACAGGAAGTCTTTACGTAGAGCAAAGTATAGCTTCAGCTACCACTTCAATAGGGACTGGATTTTTGAAACCAGAAGGTATATTTGTGGATGCTTCTGGAAGTGTATATGTAGCGGATACGAATAATTTTGCGGTTAAAAAAATGGATTCGAATGGAATTGAAACCCTAGTTATAGGCGATATTCGACCACTAGATGTTACTGTAGATGTATTAGGTAATATTTATGTGTTTGATTCTACGTTGAAAGCCATTGTAAAAATGGATAGTCAAGGAAATAATAGAAAATTAATCTATGAATTTGGAGGCGCTCCAATAGAGTCTAATCCATCTTATCCTCGTGTTTTTTCGGATCAATTGGGCAATATTTATTTTTATTATTATTATAACATAAAAAAAATGGATAGTAACGGAGGTAATGTCCAACAAATTCTTTCTACTATTAATGGTATAAGAGCAATGGCTTTAGATCATTTGGGAAATATTTATGTGGTGAGTGGAGATGAATTGCAAAAGGTAAATTTGGCTACCGGTAATGTTTCGGTTTTAGCATCTAATTTTTATGGAGTTAGAAATCTAAGGATTGATCGATTAGGTACTATATATTATACTCACAATGGTAATTTAAAGAGCATAAATAATGACGGAAGTAGTATGCAAGTTGTAGCTACTAATATTGCTGGTAATCCAACTGGACTTTCGATAGATGCATCTGGAAGTATTTATGTGACTACCTATAATACTACTGCAAGTGAAGTAAAAAAGTATAATCCAAATTTCACATCTAATCGCGTAGCAATTGCAATGAGTATAGAATCTGTAGCTGTGCCTACTTTTACCGCTCCTGTATATATTCAAGGAGCTACGGCAACGGCTTTAACTGCAACTTCTACCGGAACAGGCTTGTTGTGGTACACGGTTGCAACTGGCGGAACGGGTAGTACAACAGCACCAACGCCAAGTACAGATACAGTTGGTGTAACTTCTTATTGGGTTTCAAGTACAAGTGTTGGTGGATGTGAAAGTGCACGAGCTGAAATGGTAGTAACCGTAACCTTACCTGCTACTCATTTGAGTTTTGATGGCACAAATGATTTTGTGAATATTGGCAGTGTTATTTCTGCAGGAGCGTCTTATACGAAAGAAGCGATGATAAAGCCAAATGCGATAACTGGTAACTATAATATTTTGTCTTCTGCTGGAGACGTGTTTTGGATTTCAGATAATCAAATACGAGCAGGTCATACGAGTAATTTTTCTCATGTTTTAGCACCTGCAACAGTACTTTTAAATGCTTGGAATCATGTTGCCGTAACGTACGATGCACCTACGACCACGATGAAATTGTATATCAATGGTGCTTTGGTTTCAACCAATACCAATGTGCAAGCCGCTACTGGAAATACGATGCAGATTGGGGCTTATGCTTCGGTAGTGCCTTTTAATGGGAGTATGGATGACGTCCGAATTTGGAATGTGGCACGAACACAAGCACAATTAAATGGTTATAGAGTATGCGAATTACAAGGAAATGAATTCGGTTTAATAGCCTACTATAAATTTAATCAAGGTACTGGTGGTGTTTCAAATACGGGTTTAACTTCCTTAATCAATTCGGTTTCTGGGGGTGCAAATGGTACTTTGCATAACTTTACATTAGATGGAGCTTCCTCCAACTGGTTGGCGGGTTCGCCAATTGTTTCTGGAGTAGTGATTCCTTCTGTACCAACGGTTACGAGTCCTGTAAGTTATTTTCAGAATAATACAGCCTCTGTTTTAACAGCTACTGCGGACGGAACAGGATTATTGTGGTATACAGTTGCAACAGGTGGCACAGGTAGTACAACTGCACCAAAACCAAGTACAGCAACAGTAGGTACTATTTCCTATTGGGTTTCAAGTACCAATGCAAACGGTTGTGAAAGCGAACGTGCTGAAATAATCGTTTCGGTAAACGAATTTACAACTCCAGGCTGTTGGAAACAAATTAGTTTTGGTGCTGAACACACCATTGCAATAGCAGAAAATGGTACTTTATGGGGTTGGGGAAGTAATTCTTATTTTCAGTTTGGCTTAGGAAGTGGATATGGCACCAACTCATCACTACCCGTTCAAATAGGTACCGCTAACAACTGGAAATCGATTTCAGCAAATGAAAATATGACTATGGCTATAACCACGTCGGGTACTTTGTGGACTTTCGGATATAGTTCAGGTAATGGATCGATGGGCAATGGTACGATGACAAATCCGCTTTATCCCATGCAAGTAGGTACGGCCTCAGACTGGGAATCAGTATCGGTTGGTAAAACGCATTGTTTGGGTGTTAAATCTACAGGTACTTTATGGTCTTGGGGTAGCGGTTTTAATGGTGCTTTAGGGCATGGATTAGGATTGACAAGTACACTTAATTATGTACCCACTCAAATTGGTACTGCCACAAACTGGAAAGCGGTTTCAGCTGGAGATAATCTTTCTTTGGCATTGACTACTTCAGGTACCTTATGGGTATGGGGATCTAGTAGTGACGGTCGATTAGGACTAGGTAATTCATCTAATGTAAATGAACCAGTTCAAATTGGAACTGATACCGATTGGAAAACAATTGATGCAGGATCTGATTTCGCATTAGCCGTTAAAACTTCTGGAACTTTATGGGCTTGGGGATCAAACCAGTTCGGGAAATTGGGGTTAGGACACACAAATTCGGTTAATATACCTACTCAAGTGGGTACAGCAACCGATTGGAAAGAGGTTTCGACAGGCTTATTTCATACTATGGCGATTACCAACTCGGGGACTTTATGGTCTTGGGGTTATAATAATTACGGACAGCTCGGTACAGCCAACAGTACCAACCAAAACGCTCCAGTTCAAGTGGGTAACAATACCAATTGGGATTCATTATCTACCAATGTTTTTTCTTCAGGTGCTGTAACTTCCGCTGGAACTTTATTTACCTGGGGCTATAATAGTTCAAGACAGTTGGGACTTGGTAATACTGTCAACAAAAATGTTCCAACAGGTGTCAACTGTCCCACTTGTGCTACAGAAGATGTTGCAACACCAACAATTGTTACACCAGTGATAATTGTGCAAGGTTCAATACCTATTGCATTAACTGCTGTTTCTGGCAGTACAGACTTGTTGTGGTTTACTGACGCAACTGATGGAGCAGGGTCAACAACAGCACCTCTGCCAAGTACAACCAATCCAAATATAACTTCGTATTGGGTAAGTAGTACAAATGCCAGTGGATGTAAAAGTGCAAGAGTTGAAATTCGAGTAGAAGTTACGCCTTCTGTTGAAGCAAATTGTTGGAAACAAATTAGTATGAGTAAAACACATACTTTGGCCATTGCACAAAATGGTACTTTATGGGCTTGGGGTTCTAATAGTTCAGGAAGTTTGGGTATTGGAAATTTAGTGAATAGTGTTATTCCTGTTCAGGTAGGAATTAATAATAACTGGGCGTTTATAAGTGCAGGAAATAATTTTTCCACAGCCATCACTACATCAGGAACGCTTTGGGGCTGGGGTGATAATTCAGATATGCAGCTAGGCTTAGCGGATAGTAATAATAGAAACATTCCAGTTCAAATAGGTTCAGCAACCGATTGGAATTTTATTTCAGCAGGTGGAGAATATTGTATTGCGATTAAAACTTCGGGTACTTTATGGTCTTGGGGTGAGGGAAGTTTTGTTTTAGGTCAAGGGAGTGTCTTTCAGATTAGTACACCCACTCAAATAGGTACTGCGACACATTGGAAAACAGTTTCTGCAAGTCAAGGTCATGTTATGGCTATCACAACTAGCGGTACTTTATGGGCTTGGGGGTATAATGACAATGGATTATATTTAGGTTTAGGAGAATGGATAGATAGTAAAAACATCCCTACCCAAGTAGGTACAGCTTCAAATTGGTCAATGGTTTCTACTGCTGATTCACATACTTTGGCACTTACTACTTCGGGAACTTTATGGGCTTGGGGTAGAAATGCGGATGGAGCTTTAGGAATACCGAGTATATATGAAGCAAAAGTACCTATGCAAGTGGGAACTGAAACCCATTGGCAATCCATAAGTTCAGGGAATGATTTTTCAATAGCAGTTACTACTTCCGGAACTTTATGGACTTGGGGGTATAATTATTTTGGACAATTGGGACAAGGTAATATAAAATCGAAAGTCGAGCCTACTCAAGTAGGTACAGCAACGCATTGGAAGAATATTTATACAGGCTACAGAAGTAGTGCAGCAGTTACAAATGCAGGAACCTTAAATGTTTGGGGTTATAATCAAGATGGAGTTCTCGGTTTAGGAAATACGGTGCAACGAAATGTGCCTAATGGGTTAGACTGCCCATTGGATGCAATAGCTTTACCTCCCACCGCCATTTCATTACAAATCTTTGCTGGCGATGACAAAACTTTAGCGGATTTAGAAGTAGTAGGCGATAATATCAAATTCTATGATACAGCAGCAGCTGGAACTGAGATAGTACTAACCACCTTATTAACAGATGGTGCAACTTATTACGCTTCACAAACACAAGACAATGTAGAAAGTACCGTAAG
Source organism: Flavobacterium tegetincola DSM 22377 (assembly GCF_000425485.1). Taxonomy (GTDB): domain Bacteria; phylum Bacteroidota; class Bacteroidia; order Flavobacteriales; family Flavobacteriaceae; genus Flavobacterium; species Flavobacterium tegetincola. The sequence goes on from NZ_KE384383.1 coordinate 238,028, forward strand.
AGTGGCAATAACGATACATAAAATCAGTGAATCTGCACAAATTTTTTGTGATGCAGCGACGCTAGAATATTTAATAACTACACCAAGTGCTGGAGCTACAGTTAACTGGTTTACAACCGCAACCGGTAGTACGATATTAACAAATACAGATGCTTTGGTAACCGGTACTTATTATGTAGAGCAAAGTGCGCCATTATCCAATAGGGTGGCTGTAAATGTTGTGGTGAACCCACTAACTACGCCAACCTTCGAACCTGTTGTTGCTATTTGTGCTGGCGAAACCCTTGATGCTTTGCCTACTACTTCGGAAGAAGATGTAACGGGAACTTGGTCGCCGGAGTTGGACAATTCCGCAACAACAACCTATACTTTTACTCCAACAGAGGGCCAATGTGCAACAACTACCACTTTAGAAATTGTGGTAAATGAATTACCTGTAATTACAGCAAACGATACAGAAACTAAATGTGCATTTGAAAGCATAGTATTAACACCCCTAATAAACACTTCAAATACTAATGGTTTTGTAGATTATTATGCTGGAGAAAATTGGATTCAAAGCGCTGGTAACTCAAACGGGTCTATTACGTTTAATGATAGTGATCTTACTATGCTTAGCAGTAGCAATTTTAACTACGTACTTTCAAATTCCTCTCCTGGATTTAATTTAGCTAAATTAGCCCTTCCATACAATGCTACTCTTTCTTTTAATTGGAACTACACTACAACTGATGCAGCTAGTACCGCTTACCCCCAATTTTATTTAAATGGTGTGCTTATCAATTTTTCAGGTTATAATTTTAATGACTCAGAACAAAACGGCACCTTTAATATCTCGCTTCAAGCAGGTGACGAGTTTGGACTAAATATGTATACAGTAGATAATCGTGACCAACAAGCAGAAGTAGTAATTTCTAATTTTCAAGTAACACCAGATATACTCTACCAATGGATAGCTAGTAATGGTGGAGAAATCGAAGGAGCATCAGATGAATTGAGCCTTGAGATTGAAATGGACGGAACTTATACCTTAACCGTAATTAACGGTAATGGTTGTTCTGCATCAAAATCCATAGCCGTTACAGTAAATGAAACACCCGTTCCGCTTGCTGAAGCACAAACTTTTTGTGGCAGCACAACAGTAGCACAATTAGAAGCAGTAGGCGAAAATTTAATTTGGTATAATAATGATTTTGATGTTGTAGAAAGCACTTCAACACTTGCAAGTGGTACCTATTTCGTATCACAAACACTCAATGGTTGTAAAAGTGAGCCAAAGGAAGTACTTGTAACAATTAAGGAAATTCCAAGTGCACCTACTGTCCCGAACCAAGTTTATTGTAGTAGCACAGTAGTAGCAAACTTACAAGGTTCAGGTAATATGCTAAAATGGTATTTGGCGCCAACTGGCGGTAATGTTTTAGTTCATACCGCTAACGTTACTTCAAATACATATTATGTTTCGCAAACGGTTAACGGTTGTGAAAGTGAGAGAACAAGTGTCCAGATTTTTGTAGGTAGTGAAGTAATTGTCGAAGTTATTTCACAAACTAATGTTTCTTGTAATGGTTTTAGTAATGGCTCTGCTTCTGTTGAAGTTTCTGGAGGAACGCAACCTTATACCTATGAGTGGAGTGATGGCAGTACTTCAGCAACGTTATCAGGAGTTAGTGCAGGAACCTATACTTTACGAGTTGCCGATGCAAATGGCTGTGGATCAATTGGTTTTTCCTCTTTCAATGCGTCTGTAACTATTACGGAGCCTGCAGTGGTACAAGCTCCAACAGCACAATCGCAAATATTTATTAGTGGCGCTACCGTTGCCGATTTGATGGCCACTGGTGAAAACCTTACATGGTATGATGCTTTAGATACAATGAATTCTTTAGTAACTACTACTGTATTAACGTCTAATACTTATTATGTTTCACAAACTGTCAGCGGTTGTGAAAGCTCAAGAACGGCTGTTACTGTTACAGTTTCTAACGGATCATGCATTACGCCAACTTTAGCAAACGTGACATCTGCAGCAGCTTGTGTCGGAAGTACATTAGAAATTATTTTGTCCGGATTGATTCCAAATGCAAGCGGAACGGCAACATTCAAAGTGGGTAATGCCCAAGCTCAAACGCAGGAGGGAACTTCTGATGCCAATGGAACCTTTAGTTTCTCAGTTCCAGCACTGGCAGAATTTAATGGTCTAGTTGTAGAAATCACTAAACTTTCTAGTTACCAAGGTTGCGAAACCATTTTTACAGATAAAAAAGTAACATTGGTAATTACTCCACAACCTACTTTAACTGCAGTGACTGCAGCGCCAGTATGTGCTGGAAGTAAAACATTTATTGTTTTGTCTGGATTACTACCAAATGCAGCTGGTACTGCTTTTTATAAGATTGGTAACGGACCCATTTTAAACTTCAGCGGCACTACAACTCCACAAGGAACTTTTAGTTTCCAAACTCCTGTTCTTAATCTAGCTGCAAATGGATTGGTTGTAGAGATTACCAAAATGTCAACCGTAAGTGGCTGCGAAACTAACTTTACAAATAAAAAAGTAACATTAGTAGTTACTCCAAAACCTACTTTAACTTCAGTAACTGCAGCGCCAGTATGTGCTGGAAGTACTACAAATATTGTATTATCTGGATTATTACCAAATGCAGCAGGCACTGCTTTTTACAAATTGAATAATGGACCAATTTTAAGTGTTAGCGGAACTGCATCAGCAACAGGTACATTTAATTTTCAAACTCCAATACTTACTGTGGCATCGAATGGCGTAGTAGTTGAGATTACTAAAATCGTAAACAGTAATGGTTGCCAAACTAATTTCATTAATAAAAAAGTGACACTCATTATTAATGCCAAGCCCACGTTGTCTGCCATTACCGCTGCACCTGTTTGTCAAGGAAATGCTACAAATATTGTATTATCAGGTCTGGTTTTAAACGCAAAAAATACTGCGACCTACAAAGTGGGTAACCAACCATTGCAAACACAAGCAGGAATTTCTACTGCTACTGGGATATTTAGTTTTCAAACGCCTGTATTAAATTTATCAAATAACGGATTGGTTGTTGAGATTACTAAAATTGTTAACAGTAATGGTTGTGAAACTAATTTCACTAATAAAAAAGTTACGCTAGTTGTTGAAAAATGTATGATGGCTAGTAATCAATCTTTTGTAGAAAAGAACGACGATGCTGATTCAGGCACTAATTCGATAGAAATCAATGATAGTAGAGTAGTAAATGTAATAACGATATACCCCAATCCTACAAAAGACGTCTTTACCATTATTTCATCACTTGAAGTTAAATCGGTAGAATTATTGAACATGCAAGGGCAAAAAGTTTTATGGTCCACTCAAAATCAAATCAATGTGTCAAGCTTACCAACAGGAACGTACATGATTAGAATTACAGATAGTAAAGACCATGTAACGGTAAAAAAAGTGATTAAAGATTAATAAAATGCGTAATCTACTGTAGTTTGATTTTATATAAATTTTTTTAAATGTAATAAAAACACTTGTTAGAGCAATCTGTCAAGTGTTTTTATATTAACAGGCAGTAGACCAAGTTTTCATTCTTATTTGACAAAAGTTCAAACTACGTATTAACTAAAATTTAGAAGTTGATCATTACTTGAAAATGAAGTTATCATTTTAAATTGGAGTGTTTTACTTGGACATCAACATTGTTTATAAAATTTAAATCAAACAAACTATGATCTATTTTGCAACCGTGTAAATCTTTAAAAAGAGTTCGCATGTCAAAATTAATTATAATATAATTCTTATGAAAAAGCAACGTATTCCTCCACTTTAGATTTTAGTTTTATTTTCAGTGGCATCGCATCTGCGAACAAAGAAAATTAATAAGAAAATTTAGACGAAAGACTATGTGATTGAGGAGTAACAGTTGTAATTAAGGAACAACTTCCAGTATTTATTTTCGGTGCTGCGGCTTTACCAATATTTTTTATAAAAAAAAATAAGGCTGAGAATCGTCTATAAGAAGTAGGTCAAGAAAAAAAAATGATACGCCAAATAAATTGATTCTACTCCCAAAAAGTAAAAGTCTCTCTGGGAGTATTTTCTTCTATTGAACTGGTAGATTTCAAAAATCAGAGTAGATAATTAAATAGGAAAAACACCATTAGGCAATCCTTGAATACGTTTTTTGACGAAATTAAATCCAAGGACTTTATACGCATTCATCGCTCTTTTATAGTGAATCAAACAAAAATCACTTCGAAAACGAGCTCATCGGTTTTTATCAGAAACTTTGAAATTCCGTGCTCTAGAAATACTAACATTACCTTATAAATTACCATTCATATACAAAGTTCTGCCATTCGCACCATTTATTTAGCGATTTCTATTTTATAGTATAGTTTTGTGTAACAATTTTATCTATTTTAATGAAACGCAAAATGTATCTATTATTGACTCAACTCGTTTGGCAGATGATAAGTAAACACAGTACCAATTTAATATTGTGTGTGTTGACTTTTACATCGTTTTGCGGAGTAAATGGTCAATTTGGGGATGATTTTTGTATACCTAGTAAAGTATCTGCAGCTTCAGGAATTCTTGTGCCAATTAAAGATTATATGCCATTACTCTTAATTGCAGCTGTAGCTTTTGGAATTTACTGTATAAAAAAAAATATGATTCATAACAGTTTTTAAGAAGTTGGTTAAAAGCAATAAAAAATAATAAACGCCAAATAGATCTACAATACCTCCTAAAGATGCATTTCTTTCTAGGAGGTATTTTTTTTAAATGATTTTAATTAGGATAGTTAAGGCTGCGAGCTCAAATAAAAAGTGAAATAGAGCTAACAGTAAAGCAGAATAAGGATAGCAAATTTTATTTCTTTAAATTGTATATAATTATTAGTTAGTTATACGTTTTGTTTTGACTTGCAAATGAATTAAGCCTATATTTTATCTATAAAACAAAATATAAATTAATGAAGGTACCGCGAAACTACATCAGTAAAAATCTATTTGCTTAATTTTCAATCCGCTACAGTAAAGTGGGATTGACGCTTTAACCGTGATAAATTCTGAGGTATAAAATTGGCTTTAATTTAATACGCTCTAATTTTTCAGTTCTTATTAGAAGCAGTAGCTTTACGATTAATTTTAAAAAAAAATCATGAAGAAAATTTACATTTTATTGTTGTCAGCCATTTCCTCATTTGGATTTGCGCAAGAGACAATTTCGTTTGAAGCTGCAGAAGGATTTGTATTGGGAAGTATTCACTTACAAAATGGATGGGAGGTTACAGAAGGTAGCACTGGATTTATCCAAAATCAAGTGATTACAAATTCGGAAAGTTCAAACGGATCATTTTCATTTAAGAACGCAAATGAACCTTCATTTGGGGATCAATTTTTCCCGATTTTTGGAGCCGTAAAAACGTTTGCAACTCCACTTGATCATACCAATTTGACATTTTCATATGACGTGAAAGCTTCCGCTAAAAACGGTGCTGATTTTGAACTTGTCCTTTATGCTGTGGATGCAGATGATATATTTGTACCTGTTGCTGGAGTGGGAATTGAAAATAGAGGTTTTATCTATACAATCAAAAATTCGAGTTATGGTTTTGATTATGCTGCAGCAGAATGGACACCAAACGTATGGGTAAATATCAAAATTGAACTTTCTGCTACAGAAATTAAATATTATGTAAATAATGTATTGCAGAACACAGTTGCTAATTATACACAACTTGATGTTTTGGGTTTCAATATGTTGCATAACAATTACGGAAATGATGCTTACTATGACAATTTTGTAATTAGTTCAACTTCTTTAAGTACGACTCCTTTTCAGGAACAAAACGTTTCCGTTTATCCTAATCCAGCACAAAATGTACTATCTGTTTCGGCTCCAAATGAAACGCAGATTACACAGGTTTCAATATACAATGTAACGGGTCAGGAAGTTTTAAAAACAAATCAGACTCAGAACATTAATGTGAGTGCTTTAGCAGCAGGAACTTATTTTATGAAGGTTACAAGTGCAAATGGTAGTACGATGACAAAAAAATTGATTAAGTCGTAAAGTTAAATTAAAATATAGTGATTAAAGCCTCTTACATAGAGGCTTTTTTTAGGCTTATAATTACATTGTTTGCAATTAAAAAGTTGTTGCATTATTTTTAAGTCAAAAATTACGACTGTACTATTAATCGTCAAATCTTAAAAGCGTAGCAATTAAAATTCATATTGCTTAAAATAAAAAGTCCCCATTTCGGCAGAAATGGGGACTTTCTTTATTTATGATCAATCTTATTTCTTAGATTTATCAATTGTATCTGTTTCAATCTCATATTGTCGGTTTTGATAATCTTGACACATTTGGACCATTTTTTCTGGACACACGGTACGGAATTTATGTTCTTTCTGCGGAATTACCTCTACCATTTTGTCAATCATTTCCTGTGGATCAAACTGATTTTCTGCCATCTTTGTAGCCGCTTTTTCCAAGTCTTTTTTGGAAGTGAAATTTTCATCTTCGTCAAACCATTGTTTGTACGTATCATACATACGGTCGTTAAATCCAGTATCAAAAGGTCCAGGATTTATGGTTGCCACAGTTACTCCAAATGGTTGCAACTCGTCACGCAGACATTGTGCAATGGCTTCAAGCGCATGTTTGGAGGCATTATATGGACCCAAGAAAGCACTTGTGGTTACACCTGCAATTGAGGATAGAAAGACTATTTTTCCGCTGCCGCGTTTGACCATTTTTTTAATAAAAGGCTGCGAAAATTCTAGAGTAGAGAAGGCGTTGGTTTCCATTACCTCTCTTAAATAATCTACGGGAATTTCGGCAAGTGGTCCAGTATGGCCAATACCAGCATTATTGACAAGAATGTCGATGTCGTATTTTTGTGCTTTTTCACAATCAATAAAATCCAAAATATCTAATTTTATTAATTCGATATTTTTTTCGTACTCTTTTCCTTTGATGTCTTCTAGAAAGCGTGATTTTTGTTCAAAAGTATGGATTCCTGCAATAACCTTATGGCCTTCTTTGGCTAAGCCAATAGCAGTTCCTTTTGCTAATCCTGATCCTGCTCCTGTTATTAAAATGGTCTGTTTTTTCATGATTTTTTTTTAATTTTTATTGAAATTAAGCATTAAATAGCAGTTGATTTTTACGTTTAAGACGTTTTTAACGCGCTAGGTGTAAATGTTACAATACTAGATTTATGTTTTAATATAAAGCGGAAGATTACAAATAGATCTTATAGAAACCGATCTAACCCTGATAGGAGGGAATCCCGATTTTTCTTCGGGATGGAAGGATAGCAGGAATTGCAGAACCTGATAATGCCCGAGCCATCCGTTCCTGAAAAATGTAATTGCATAAAAAAAGTCCCAATTTCTTTCGAAACTAGGACTTTTGAAAACCATTTAAAAGCAGGTTTTATTTATTATTGTCAATTACATATTGAAGCACTTTTCGCATCAAATGTACGCGGTCTTTTCCGCCTACGTTATGTTTGTGCATTGGATAAGGGAAAAAATCCACTTGCTTTTCGGCTTCGATGAACTTTTTTATTAAAGCCATATTGTGTTGCATAACTACTACATCATCTACTGTTCCGTGAATTAGGAGTAATTTTCCTTCTAGATTTTTTACGTAATTTAGCGTGTTTGCTTCGTCAAAACCTTTCTGATTTTCAGCTGGAGTATCCATGTAGCGTTCGCCATACATTGCTTCATAATATTTCCAATCCGTTACCGGTCCACCTGCAACGCCTGTGGTAAATGTGCCTGGTTTTCTCAACATTAAAGAGGTAGTCATGAAGCCACCATAACTCCATCCGTGCACTGCCAAACGATTTCCGTCTACGTAAGGAAGCGATTTTAAATAATCTACACCTTTAATTTGGTCGTCTATTTCACTTATACCTAGGCGTCCGTGAATGATGCTTTCAAAGGCAAAGCCTCTGTTATCTGAACCGCGGTTATCTACCGTGAAAACTAAATAACCTTGTTCAGCCATCCAGTACATCCATAAACTGGCACCGTCTAAATAAGAATTGGTTATTAATTGAGCATGTGGTCCTCCATAAACATAGACTAAAACTGGGTATTTTTTAGTTGCATCAAAATTGGATGGCTTAATCAAGCGTGTTACTAAATCGGTTGTTCCATCTGCAGATTTAATGGTTTTAATTTCTGCAGTTCCCATTTGGTAGTCTTTGTATTTGTTGCTACTTTCGACTAAAACGGTTTCCTTTAATTTGGCATCTACTAAAAGCGATTTGGAAGGCGTGGTATGATTGGAATATTCATCAAAGAAATAACTTCCATCGTGGTTTACCGCTACAGTATGCGTTCCGTCATTTTTAGTAAGTAATGATTGTTTTCCTTTTAAATCCACTTTGTAGGCTAAACTGTTGGTTCCGTTTGGACCCGTTGCTTGGAAATAAATTTCGGTTCCTTTGGTGTTGGCTCCTAAAATTGCTTGTGTTACAAATTTATTTGAAGTCAATTGTTTCAATAATTTTCCCTCGATAGAGTAGTAGTACAAGTTTTGAAAACCATCTTTTTCACTAAACCACACAAAATTATTTGAAGTTTGACTTGGGAAGAATGCCGGTTTCTCAGGTTCTACCCAACGATCGTTTTTTTCATTCAGCAAAGTGCGGACAAAAGTACCTGTTTTTGCATCGTACAGATTTAAGGACATGTTGTTTTGCTCGCGATTTACTTCGGCTATCAACACATATTTTTCATCTGGAGACCAAGATAAATTGGTTAAATAAGCGTCAACGGCTCCTTTTGGAGTAATAAAAACGGTTTGTTTTGTAGATAAATTATAAATTCCCACTCTTGGTTTTTCACTTTTCTGACCAATCATTGGGTATTTAATATTCATTAATTTTGCAGGAGTTTCCGTAATATCAAGCAGAGGATAATCAGCAACTTCTGTTTCATCTTTTTGGTAAAAAGCCAAATAAGTAGACTTTGGAGACCAGAAAATACCTTGCGTAATTCCGAATTCACTTCGTGCATAGGTTTGACCCGAAACAATTCCAGCATTGGTTTCCGAAGTTACGGCAACTTTAGCATTGTTCTTGTCCATAAAATAAAGGTTATTGGCTTCGGTAAAAGCAACTAAATCCTTTGAGCTATTCAACGTTTGGCCTGCAGCAGCATCAGGAGTTGTAGCAATTAATCCTCCTTTTTTAGTAGAAATAGTATAATTGTAGAAATTTGCACCATCTGATAAAATAAGGGTGGAAGCATCTTTCCATTCGATTCCCCAAAAACTTCTGAACTCTGTTTTTAGAGCAGCATTTAATTCTGAAAGTGAAACCAGTTCGGTTCCTTTGGTATTGGAAGGATCAGCAATCATCAACTTCCGACCTAGTTCTTCGAAGTAGACAAATTTATTAGTTTCTGGAATCCACTGGAATCCCAATACTTGATCGGGGCGAAAAGCGCGGTATTGTTGTAAAACACCGTCTTCTAGCGTAAGTTGTTTTGTTTGTCCAAATGCAGCTACAATGAAAAAGAAGCTTACAAAGGCAATTAGATTTTTATTCATTTTATACGTTTTTGATATAATAGCAAATATAACAAAAAGTGCTTGGTTGTAAACTACTTTTCGGGATTCTTAACAATGAAAGGTTTGGATCCTATTTAAGCTGCAACAGATTCTTTATCATTTGAAAATTCAAGCTTAGGGCTGGATAACAGCTGCTGGTTGTGGAATTAAAATAGGTTCTTCTACCACAATGGATTCAATAGGAATTAAAACTTCGGTTACCCATTTGGATGGACTTTTTTCATCGGAAGCATTTACGGTATAGATATCCATGTATTTTAAAGCGGTATTTCGATCAATTTTATTTTCAGAAATATAGGCAAGAGCTTTCTTCACTGCTTCTGCTCTATGCGAATAATCGCCTTTCAAGACCGTTTTTAATGCTTTGAAGGGTTGTAATTTAGCAATACTTACGTCACTAGGATTAGATACAAAAATTTCTTCCTTCAATGGACCACAAACGGAAAAAGTTATAGTTCCATTGGCATTATCGCTGCTTTCATAAATTACAAATGGCTTACCGTTCATCTGTAAATTTGCATTTTTAAAGAAGGTGCTCATCTTTTGTAGCATAGGCGTGATTTTAGAATTCATGTCGCGCAACTTTACCGTAGCACTTTGTTTGACGTAAAATCCGCCTTCAATAGTTGCAATTCCAATAACTTGGGTAGAAAAACTACTAATTTCCTTGGTTATGATTGCATTTACATTGTTCAAGCTGTTTTGAAACATTTTTGCTTTAAACTGTTCAACACCACCGTTAAATGCGGCTTTGATTTTTGTAGTAAAATCAGCACTACCTGTAACCGTCCAATTTAATTGCGTTCCGCCGATGGAATCTTTTAGAGTTAAAGTAGATTTGGAAACTTGTCCGTCTATACTTAATTTCTGTGCGATACTGTCGTTTTCCTTTACAAAAAGTGATTGAATGGAACCAAAACCATCACTTTTTTTCCAAGATAAAGAACTTCCTTGCCCAACGGTATTATCGGGAAAAGAAAATTTTACGTCTGCTTGGTTTGCTTCTAAATCCATCCATTGGTCCCAATTTCGATAATCGTTAATGTAATTAAATACAACTTCTTTTGGTACTTTAATAAAGGTAGAACGCTTTATGGTATACTCGCCATTTTGAGTGGCTATGTAAACGGAAATTCCTACAAGTGCTAAGAGTAATAAAAGAAATACGTATTTGATAATTTTCATAGTGCAAGCCAATTTATAGTGTAAAGGTAAAAATTTAAATGTTAAGAATACTTACAAATCAAAGCTCAGATTTTTAAAAAGCGCCTGGAATTTTAGAAATAGTAATTAATTTTATAATATAATTGATTTTACACGTAAAAAATCAGTCGCATTGCTGTCGTAAATTTACATTGTAATTAATAAAGGCAGGATTATGGAAAAGATGGATAAAATACAAAAGAAAAATTTTTACATTAACAGGAAAAATATTGACCTAAATAGAAATATTATATCGGTAGTATTATTGATAGGTTACGTAATTTTTGCTGCTATTTATTTAGTATAACTAGGTTTGAGTAGCTGTTGCTTAATTTGTAATAAAGTATAATCTGTACTTATCATCAGCTGAATCACTTTAAATAATAAGGAATCAAAATCTTCCCCTGTATCCCAATATTTCAAGTTTTTGCCGTCAGGCAAAATGTTTCGAATTTCCTTAACTCTCTTTGTTGTATCAACTGCATTTCTCAGAAACCTTCCCTGATTTTTGGATGTGTTTTTGTGGTAATACTGAACTGATTTTTCTGTAAAATCTACTTCAATAAAATATAATTTTTCAATCTCGTTGATAGAGTGAAATTCATCCCAATTGGCATAGCCTACTTTTACTCGAGAAGATTGTTCCAGACCATTACTTTGCAAACGCCACTTGCAATTTGCCGCACGACCCCAATGGTTGGATTTGCGGTAAACGCCTGTGGTGGTAAAGGAATATTCGCTTCCAGATTTGCTGATGTAATTCAACTTTAAAGCAGCTATTTCAGCAATTGAGACCTCTGTAAAAATGCAAAAAGTATATTTATGGAAATTCGTTTTATTGTATATTTTCATCCGTTTAAATTAGAATGGATAACCAATGGCTAAATTGAAAACACCTGATTTTAAATTTACTTTGTCTAAAATCCATCGGTCTGATACATTTCCATAAGGTAAGCGTAAAGGTACTGCAAAATCAGTTCTTAAAATTAAGAATGAAAAGTCAAATCGAAGTCCGAGTCCGGCACCAACAGCGATGTCATCAAAGAATTTACTAGAGAAATTTTTCTGATTTTGTGCATCCTGTGATGCATCGGTAGCATTGATGCTCCAAATATTTCCTGCATCAAAGAAAACTGCTCCGTGAACTACACTGTAGATTTTTGCACGGTATTCAGTACTGAATTCTAATTTGACATCCCCGGATTGATCAGGTAGAAATCCACCTTCATTTACTACGGGAGCAAAGGACCCTGGTCCAATTGAACGTGCCCGAAATGCTCGAATACTATTGGTTCCACCAATAAAAAATTGTTTAATAAACGGAATCGTAGTGGAGTTTCCGTACGCAATTGCACCTCCAGCAACCACACGACTGGCAATCTCGCTGTCCTGTGACAATTTGTGGTAAAATCTAAAGTCAGCTTGCACTTTCACAAATTGGCTAAACGGAACGCCTAAAATTTCTTTCGGATCTTTAGACTTAGCATCCGCTCCAGATACTAATCCTGCTACAGTTCCCGCAATGTCCATTTCGCCTTTGAAATACATGGTATTCTTCTTGCGTTTTTGCATCGTGTTTGTGTAGGTGTACGAATACGTAGGGCCAAAAATCAGTTGCTTTTCAATCACCTTGCCTAATGATTCATTATTTTTGACCTGATTATCGTACAAAGTACTCACATTCATTGGACTTGCGTACGTAATTTCGGTAATTTTTAATTCATGTTCTTTTCTAATGTTTTCTTTCCAAATGTAACCAAAAGAAGCTCGGAAGGTATTTAAAGAGTACAGTTTGGAGCGCTCTTGAAATTCATAGCCAATTAATGCTTTCGTCTTTGGCACAAAACCGCTTCCTGATTTTAATTTAATAGGTGAGATAAATCGAGGCCATATCAAGCTGACTTCGCCACCCACTCGATAAACATTGAAGCCGTTATTTTGTCCCGCTGTTTGCACTTCCAGACCTCCAAATGTAGAAATGCTCAGTAATTCTGCACCTTTAAATGTATTTCTATTGCTCCAATTTACATTAAGTTCCGTCCCCGTGTAATTGGCTGAATTGGTTTTACCTAAAATTTCTATTCTAAAAGATTTTTTTGTCAAAGGCGTTAAATAATAATAAGCGTCTAAATAATTTCCGGTGGTATCGGCAACTTTAAAGGAGTTTTTTACAAATTTAAACGTGCCTAAATTCACCAATCGGTTCAATGATAAGTTGTGATTGGTTCGGTTGTACAAATCGTCTTTATCAAAATACAAAGCACGGTCAAAAACGCGCGAATCAAACGTATTATTTTTATCAATAATGGTAAAGTCTCTGTAGCTCTTTATTTTTCCTTCTTCACCTTTAATGGTGTCCGTGATTTTAAAATTGGGGTAAACAAAAATGTCATTGATCCTAAATTGTTCCTTAGCATTAGCTGTTGTTTCTTCTTTAATTTTTAAAATTAAATCGGCTTCGAACTTGCCAACGGTGCTGTCCACTTGAACCAATATATCATCTGCAGAAAAGTAGTAAAATCCGCGTTCCTTCAAACGAGTATCAATCCTCTGACGTTCTAATTTTATGTTTTCTAAATTATAAGGATCGCCAATTCGTAAGAGTGATCTTTTCTTAAGTTGGTTTATAGAAGTGGATAAAATAGTGGAATCGGTAGGAAAGGTAACCGATTTAATTTTATATTGTTGTCCAGGTGTAACTATGAATTCTGCAGACGCTTTGTCTTTTCGTCTTGTACTATCGGCTTCAATACGTGTTTTAAAATGGCCGTTGTTCTCGCTGTAATTTCTCAAAACATCAGCGTTGTAATCCAAATCAACCGAACTAAATAAGACCGGCGCTTCTCCCAATTTGTATTTAATCCAGTGTTTAAAACCTTTTTGCTTTTTAGGTTCGCTCACTAGATTGTAGAAAAATAATTTAGGTTTCAGTCCTAAAAATGATTTATTGGGTTTTGGTCGCAACATATCTTCCATCACACCTTTCAGTGCTTTCCGCTGTTTTTTGGAAATCAAGGAATCTTCCACTTTTACGCTTCCGCCAGTGTAAAGTAAATCGCCTTCTGGAACGTATTTGGTGCTGTTGCATGCACTTAACAGAAGTAAAAAAATTATGGAAAAGGTAAGTTGTTTAATGTTCATTATTTTTCTTTTTGAGAATCTACTTCTACTTCTTTTTTTGCTTCTTTTTCTTCAAGTTGGTCTTTCGCCTTTTCGCGTAATTTTTGCTCTTTCATTCGCTCTTTAGCCTCTTTTTCTTCTTTACTTCTATGAAATAACTCACGGAATTTATCGTAATCAAAAGTAATTATAAATGCGACGCCAGTTTCCACAACTTGACCTTGGAGCGCTACTTGGTAATCATTTTTGCGGTAAGCTCTAACGCGGTATCTGCCGTCTTTAGTAAGTTGATAGTCTAAAGCTACATCACCAGCAATTTTATTGGTTTCTTGATTGGCTTGTTGAGGACCTTCTAAACCTATTGTACTTCCCACAGTAACTTTCAATCTATCGTTCAACAAACTTTTGGAAACGCCTACATTCAAGTCGGTTTTATTTGCTTTCTCACCTGTGGTATAATCTTCTGTGGATTCTAAGTCAAAATTTAATTCTACACCATCAATCAAGTCGGAAGCTAAATTATTCAATTGTTGCGACAAAATTTTACTAGCACTTTGACGCGCTAATGATCCTGCATCTGCACCGCCAGCTTCACTTGAAAATGGGTTTTCGCCAATAAATCGGTTGAGCAGCAATAACGCAAATACTTGCTTATTGAGTTCAGAAGGTTCTTGTCTGATTTGTTCTAATTTCAGTTTTGTCGCGTTGATTATATCGGTAGAAACCGAGTTGTTTCCGTCTGGTAAAACAATGTCAAATGTGATTTCAGGTTGCAGCAATTCCCCTTTCATAATTAGTTCGGTTTCAAACGGAATTTTTTGCTTGTAGGTATTTCGTATTCCTGCTGTTGAAGTTCCCAATTGATCTTCTACCAAATCAATTGGTGCAGCCTCTGTTTTATAAATTGCGGTAATATTTACGTCTGCATCAGTTGGTTCGCCAGTCCATAAAATGTAACTTCCTTCCTTGATGTCAAATTTTCTCTTGATTACATTAAAAGTCATTTCATAACTTCCTTCCGTAAATTCATATCTACCTGTAAGTGTCGTCTTACCCGATGCATCAATTCCACCTGTCAGTTGCGCTTCTCCTTTTAATTTTAAGAAATCTCCGTTTCCTTTGTCAATCACAATTGAAATCGCAGCTTCTTCCACTATTTCAATATTTGCAGAGGCTATTATTCCTTTTAATTTTGTCTGAGCTAAGGTGTCACTTACCGTTAATTTGTCAAATAAAGGAGGATTGTCTTGGTCAATAAATTCTACAATTCCTTCACGATCAGCAATAGATGGATCCGATTGCGGAAGTACAATGGTGAAATCGGTGTCTTTATTAATCTTGATTGTACCTTCCACAACCGGTTGATTTAAATCACCTTTGACAGAAAGTTTAGTATCCAAAAATAATTTTCCATAATACACATCGTTATCTTGAGGACCTGAATTTACTGCTCTAAAATTATTCGCTTCAATATTTAAATCAAATCCATAATCGCGGAAATTTTGAGTTAAAACAGCTCCTTTTACAAATAATTTATTATCATTTGCATCACTAATTTCAAAATCATTGAACGCAATTCCTTGCTGATCGATGACAATTTTGTCATTAATATCTTTAAAGGTAGAATTCAATTGCTTCACATTAAATCCGACAGCGTTAAAATCCAACGTTCCATTAATAGCTGGTGCTTCTGATGTTCCTTTTACTGTAAATTTACCAGATAAAAAGCCTTCACTTTTCGTAAGATTTCCCATCGTAAAGCCCTGAATACTTTTCATACTCAATTTTTCTAAATCAAGTAGTAGGTCAAAGGTCTTAGAATCGGCTTTATAGGTTCCATTTAAATTTACTTCATTTCCATTTCCAGTAATCGCTACTTTTGCATCGTAATTGTTAGCGACGGTATTATCTACTTTGATACCAATATTTCCAACGGTGTCTTTATTAAATGTAAAATTTTCAATATTCAAATCAGCCGTGAATAATGGATTGTCTTTTAAATTTTTAAGTAAAATTGTTCCGTCCAATACACCGCTAGCATCAAGATTTTCTTTCTTAATAACATTGGTGATTGTGGTAATGTCAAATTTTTCAAAGGCAACTTCAATTGGTGCATTCGGCATTTTACTTTGTGACTGTACTTTTATCGCACTTCCATTATTCTTTAAATTGAAGTTGTCAATCGTCAATCCTTTCTCATTTAATACTACTGAATTATCGTTTGGAATAATCCACTTCTCATAATTCAGTAAAAAATTATCCGAATTTAATTTTACCGTATTATTATTGTCTTTTGTCTCTAAATTTCCTGAAATAGCGTACTGATCTTTGCCTTTAGCATCTTTTAATAATAAATCATAATTCGCAATATTATTGGCAACAGTTCCCGAGATTTTAGTGTACGGCAAGCCAAAAGAGGCCATGCTAATATCGTCTACTACAACGTCATAAACCAACGAATCGCCTTTAGTATTCACGTCAATCACAGCTCCCGAAATTGTATTTCCATTATACACAATTTTAGGTATTTTCCCTTTAATTGCAATTGTATCGTTCACGCTATTGTATCTACCAACGATTTCAACAGGTTGCAAACTGGTTAAATTTGGGATGATTTTCTGTAAAGTTGGGTCGTCTTTAATGTTGATTTTAAACGCCAATTGTTGATCCGTTGTTGCTTTTTTCTTTGCATTAGGATTCGCATCAAAATATTTGGCAATTGAATTTTGCAAAGCAGTTCCAATTTCGCTCAACTTAAATTGTCCGTCAATGTCAGCGTTTGCAAATTGAGATTGTAATGTAATTGTGTTTTTTTCAGCAGTTGCAATCGCCCGAATTTTAATACTGTCTAACGCAACTTGTTCTTTTTCGTTAGCGTAAACCAAGTCGGTTAAATCAATTCGAGCATTCAAGAAATCCAAATCAGCCGTTGGAACATCAGCGACGATATTTCCCTTTATTTTTAAAGGTCCAGCGTGTAAATTCAATTTGTTTAAATCAGCAATATCCAAATTCATCTTCAATTTTACTGCAGGATATTTGTCTTTAAATCCACCACTTGTTGCTAATTTAAACGTCAAATTTGGGTCGTTCATATCGGCTTTTACGTCAAAAGTTCCGTTAGCAATCGAACCGTCAAGATTCAAATTGGTGTAATTATATCTGTTAAATTGAGCTTGTTTCACAGTTCCAGAAATCGTTGCATTTGCTGTTTTCGGATTTAATCCAACTCCTTTTACTTTAGCATTGATAGATATTTTTCCAATAGAATCATTTCGCAACAAACGACCCAAATCAAATCGGTCTAAATTGACAGTTGCATTGTAACGTTCTGCATTTTTTCGAGTTCGGTCAAAAAGCGCTTTAATTGTTGCATTTCCAGAACTTGATTTTAGTTGTAAATCCGTATTAAAATTATTGATTCCACCATTAAATTTCCCACTAACTGAGAAATTTTTTGGCAATTGAATGTTACTTGGAATGGTTCCAGCAGGTAAAAAATCATTCAAGTCTTTCGCTGAAGACTGAAAATTTTTCAAGTCTAATACCAAGTTCATTTTCTCAACATCAGGCAAACCTGTAACCGTTCCGCTTGCTACCACTTTTGTAGTTCCAATACCTGAAAGCTCTAGATTTGGAATCTTAAAGTCATTTACTTTGCCAGAAATCCGGCTGTTTATTTTTAAAATAGCATTTGGATTTGCCTTAAACGGATTGCTTTTCGCCAAATCAGGAGCGAAAAATAAAATGTCTTTAAATCCGATTTGACTTCCTTCTAAAGTTGCATTTAAAGCTAAATCGCCAATGTCATCTCCAATTGTGTTGATGGATTCGTAACCGACGATAATTTCATTTTTAAGTTCCGTTTGAGGTGTTTTTAAATATAATTTCTTCAAATACGAACCTTGATTTCCATAGAAAAAATCAGTTGTCAATGAATCAACTTGAACACCACTTTTATCTGAAAATTTAAAATTATTGATGGTTCCCGAAATCATTTTCTCTGAATAGAAAAAGGTAGTTGCATCTAGTTTCAACCCTTTTAAATCCAAATGTTTATAATCAATTCCTTTTTGGATTGCAACACTATTGTAATCATCAAATTTAAAATCAACACTGTCGATTTTTATGGAATTCAATTTTAATTGCCAATTATTTTGAGTAGTAATTGTATCCGTTTGAACTTCAGTTTTAACTTGGTTTACTTGCTCTTTTTTAGTCATTGCAAGTGAACTTTTTGTATTGGTTAATTTGATTTCTTTAATGTCGACAATTTGCTTTTCAAGGTCAATAGCATTTATCAAAACTTTCAATGAAGCTAAATCTGTCACTGTTTTTATGTTTCCAGATTCGGAAGTATAATCCAAGTAAATTTGAGAAAGGTTAATTTCCTCAACATTTAATTTAAGCGTATTTGTTTCCGCTTGTTCTTTAACGGCGATTTCAGTTTCTTTCGCTACTTTTTCAACGATGCCTTGTTTTAATTTTGCTCTAAAACCGTCAATTGTAATCGTTGGTACATTAAAATCCAGCTTTTGTAAATCAAAGTTTTCTACTTTCGTATCAAAATGATTTAAGCTAATATTCGCAAAGTTCTTCGTAAAATCGTCGTCATAATTTATCCGAATTTTATTTAATTCAATGGTGTTTAAAGAAATTACCATTGGAGCCGAACTGTCCTTCTTTACTTCTTCGGAGGCAAAAGCTTCTGTAATATAATCAAAACTGAAAACGCCTTTATTGTCGCGAGAAATATTGGCAACAACTCCATCAATATCAATATCATTCAGCTGCAACTTATTGTTGATAAGTCCAAAAAGATTAAGGTTTACGGCAATTTTCTTTCCGTATAAAAGTGTGTCTTTCTGCTGATTTTCTAAATAAACGCCTTCTAAAATGAATTTCTTAGGGAAACCCATTTCAAAATTGTCAATCACCACTTTGGTCTTAATTTTTCCTTCTAGGTAGGAAACCGCTTTGTCTTTTGCAAAATTTTGCACAGCAGGGATTTGAATCGCAATAAATAGCACAAGAATTAGTAAAATCAAAATTCCAAAAATCCATGCAATTACACGAAGTGTTTTATAAGTATACTTTTTCAAGCGATTCAGTTTAATTGTTTTAGTGAAATTGCAATGCTATTTTTAGTCGTTTTGACCTTCAAATTTCGTTGTAAGTTGCAATTTGCTACAAAGATGGCAAATCGATGTTGAATAAATTTATATTTTATATAGATATTGTTGTGAAATTTACTCGTATAGTTCGCTTTTAAATAATAAAAAAAGAGAAAACAATCGTAGTGATTATTTTCTCTTTCAAAATATAAATATGATTCTTTTTAAGCCATTTCCAAAACAGGGACTTCAATTAAGGAAATACTTTTCTTCCAAAACTGTAGTTTTTCACGAGTTGTTTCGCTTTTGTCAAATGAATTTTGCTGTGAAAGTAAACCTTCATAATACTCAATTCCTGAAATTAAATTCGCTTTAAAACTGTTCCATTTTTTCAAAACTGCATTGGTGATATTCGTGTGGTCTTCAATTTCTTTTTTCAGATAATCAACATACAGTTCAATTTCCTTTACAAATAAATTCGGACGATTTTCAAAAGGCATTACATTCACACGTCCATAAATATGATTCACCATTTTTTCAAGAGAAATTTCTTCATTGAAATAAGCCATATTTGGTCCAGGACAAATAACAACACCTTGTGATTCACCTTTTATTTTGATGTCGTTGTCAAGGTACGAAGCATTCGCTAAACCTACACAAAGACAGGCTTTTTCCGTAATCGAATCTTTTCTTTTCTGAAAAATAGTATCTGAAATTTCTTCTTTAATCGCATCTAATTCTTCTAATTTTGCGTCTTGGTATTTTTTGGAAGCGGTACAAATTCCGTTGCCTTTACTGTCTTTGCTTAACGCTAAAAACTTTTTAGGACAGGAACTTCCAGCTTTATCTTTGTCAATTCGCTGTTGTTTGAAAAACTCATTTGACGTTCCACGAATGGCATTAAACGGAATTCCCAATGGCGAAATATGAC
Organism: Flavobacterium tegetincola DSM 22377; assembly: GCF_000425485.1. Classification (GTDB taxonomy): domain Bacteria; phylum Bacteroidota; class Bacteroidia; order Flavobacteriales; family Flavobacteriaceae; genus Flavobacterium; species Flavobacterium tegetincola. The sequence continues at coordinate 258,006 of NZ_KE384383.1, forward strand.
TCAAATACAAATCCTTTTCTTCGGCTTTCGCCAAAAGCGTTCGGGTTTCAGCATCAAGTGTTGTAGCTTCAGGAACCAATAAAAACGGCGAACCCCAACCCACAGAATCCATGTTGTAATTCTCAATCAAAAAATCATGTTCTGCCGAAGTTCCCACACCACCTTGGACGGTTATTTCCATTGGAAACGGTTGTTCAACTGTTGGAAGATTTTTCAATTCCAACGCTTTATTCATTATTTGGAAATTGTTCGCAATTAATTCCTCTTTCTTCTGCTTGAATTCTTCCAAAATCGGACCGAGTAAAATTCCGTCAGTCGCAAAGGCGTGACCTCCACAATTCAATCCCGATTCAATGCGGTATTCAGAAACCCACAAACCTTTCTTAGCGAAGAAACTTCCTTGAATCATTGCCGAACGAAAATCACTCACTTTCAAGATGATTTTCTTTTTAAGTTGGTTGTTTTCGTCTGCAAAGAAGACTGGAAATTGCTCAAAATAACTGTACAATCTCGGATTTAGTCCTGCAGAAAGTACAACAGACGAAGTTAATTTACTATTAGCAAAACCTCGAAGTGCCGCATGAGCATCGTTAAAAATTACAGGCAAAGCTTCGTTTTTATTGAAGTTTTCTTTGTCTACTTTTGTCATAATATTCACGTCAATAGCACCTGGAGAAAGATGACGTTCAATATAATCAGCTACTTTGTTTTTGAGCTCATATCCGTCTTCAATTAAATGCTGCAAACCACTTCTAACATCTGATTGAGTTGGCAACATATTGATGTATTGCTCAAGCGCTTCTTTATTTTCGCACAATTCAACTTTAAAACTTTCAAATTTCTTTTGAACAATATCAGACACCAAATCGAGATACGTCGTAATACGTTTTGCACGATAATCCTCCATTTTCAGGGTAATTTCGTGGTACGGTTTTTCGAATTTTTTGCTGTAAAAAGCAGTCATTTTTTCAATCAAATCATCGTCAACAATAGAAAGTACAGATGAAATGCCATAATGAGCGACTTTTATTGGGCTGTCAATCGTATAAGCCAAACCCATCACCGGAATGTGAAAGGAGTGGAGTTTTTGTTTTTCAAATTTCATAGTTCATATATTATAAGGAACAAATATTAAATTTTTCATTCACTAAAAAAGTGATATTTATCAGTTGAGTGAAAAGATTTCAAACTTAATTTGGTCTTTTTTGTATTAAAATTCAATGCCTTACAACTTGTATTTAATTCGTTATATTTGCAGTCCTAAAAAGGATTTATGTCAACAGAAGTCAACAAGCTTAAAATATTCAACGACCCCATTTATGGGTTTATTTCTTTACCCAATACGTTGATTTATGATTTAGTGCAACATCCTTATTTTCAGCGTTTGCGACGTATTTCTCAAATGGGTTTGTCTTATTTGGTTTATCCAGGAGCTCATCATACGCGGTTTCACCACGCTTTAGGTTGTATGCATATTATGCAAAAAGCCGTTGATGTATTGCGTTTTAAAGGCGTTGAAATTTCAAAAGAGGAAGAGAAAGCACTTTATATTGCGATTTTATTGCACGATATTGGTCACGGACCTTTTTCGCATGCCATGGAACACAGTATTGTTGAAGATGTGAATCACGAGTCGATTTCGTTGCTTTTTATGGACGAATTAAACAAAGAATTCAATGGTGAATTGACTTTGGCTATCCAAATTTTCAAAGAACAATACCATCGGAAATTTATGTTGCAATTGATTTCAAGTCAGCTGGACATGGACCGAATGGATTATTTACGTCGCGACAGTTTTTACACGGGAGTTGCGGAAGGTAATATCAATTCGGAACGCTTGATTCAGATGATGAATGTGGTGGACGATACGTTGGTTATCGAAGAAAAAGGAATTTATTCGGTAGAGAAATTTCTGATGGCAAGACGATTGATGTATTGGCAAGCGTATTTGCATAAAACCAGTTTAGTAGCCGAAGTGATTTTGACGAAAGTCCTAAAAAGAGCCAAGGAATTGACGCAAAGAGGAATCGTTTTACCTTGCAGTCAACCATTGTTGTTTTTTATGCAAAATAAAATTACGCAAGAAGATTTTGATTCAAAAACGTTGAATTTATTTGCACAATTGGACGATTACGATATTATCAGTGCGTTGAAAATGTGGCAATACCACGACGATTATGTGTTGAAAAGTTTGAGTTCCATGATTATCAATCGTGATTTATTGAAGATAAAAATTAGCGATGAAAAATTTACGCAAGAGCAAGTTGATGTATTAATAAACAAATTTATTAAGTTGACAGGTTTGACTTTTCACGATGCAACTTATTTTGTTACCCGTGGAAAAATTAAAAATCAAGCCTACAGTAAAGATTCAGAACCCATCCGAATTTTGAAGAAAGACAAGACAATTGAAGACGTAGTTACGGCATCAGACCAATTAAATTTAAAGGCGTTGACAAAACCGGTAACTAAATACTATATTTGCTTCCCAAAAGTACTTGCTGAAAAGTAAGTTTTAAACCCTATTTTTTATATTTTTGTCAGAATGAAATTTACAGCAGAACAAATAGCGGGCGTTTTAGAAGGTGAAGTCGTGGGAAATCCGCTTGCTGAAGTTTCTACATTATCAAAAATTGAAGAAGGCGTTTACGGTTCGCTTACTTTTTTGAGCAATCCTAAATATGCTCACTTTATCTATTCTACGCAAGCTTCTGTGACTATTGTTAACAAAAATTTTATTCCTGAAGCAGCAATACTTACGACACTTATTAAGGTGGAAGACGCTTATGGCGCTTTTGCTAAAGTATTGACTTTTTATGCTGAAGCTAAAAACAACAGTAAAAAAGGAATTGAGCAGCCCGTTTTTATGGGAGATAACGTTACATATGGTGAAGATTTCTATTTAGGTAGTTTTACATATATAGGTAAAAATGTGACAATGGGTAAAAATGTCAAAATTTATCCCAACTGCTACATTGGTGATAACGTTACTATTGGTGACAATATGTTGATGCATGCTGGAGTTCGAATATATTCGGAAACTATAATCGGAGATAATTGTTGCTTTCATTCAGGTGTAATTATTGGAGCCGATGGATTTGGTTTTGCACCCAATGCGGAAAATTCTTATGATAAAATTCCGCAGATTGGAAATGTTATCATTGAAAATGATGTTGAAATTGGAGCAGGAACTACAATTGATAGGGCAACAATGGGTTCGACAATTATTAGAAACGGTGTGAAATTGGACAATCAAATCCAAATCGCACATAATGTAGAAATTGGAGAAAACACCGTGATAGCAGCTCAAACAGGTGTTGCAGGTTCAACAAAAATTGGTAAACACTGTATTATTGGAGGTCAAGTAGGAATTTCGGGACATATAGTGATTGGTAATAATGTAAGAATTCAAGCACAATCGGGAGTGACTAAGAATATGAAGGACGATGAAATGATTCAAGGTACACCAGCATTTAGTTATAATGATTTTAGTAAATCCTATGTTCATTTTAAGAATTTGCCCAAATTGGTTATAGAATTAAACAAATTAAGAAAAATTAATATAAAAGAATAAAAACCTAAATTTAGTATAATGGTTAAGCAAACTACCATCAAAAGCGAGATTTCTCTTACAGGAGTAGGACTCCACACTGGGAAAGAAGTCAAGATGACTTTTAAACCTGCACCCGTAAATAATGGATACACATTTGTCCGAATGGACTTGGAAGGCCATCCAATTATTGAAGCCGATGCAAATTATGTGGTAAACACCCAACGTGGTACTAATTTAGAAAAATTAGGAGTAAAGATTCAAACTTCAGAACACGTTTTAGCTGCATTTGTAGGGTGTGACGTGGACAATGTTATTATTGAATTAGATGCTTCAGAACCGCCAATCATGGATGGTTCATCAAAATATTTCGTAGAAGCCATTGAAAAAGTCGGTGTTGAAGAACAAAATGCAGAGCGAAATTATTACGTAGTAAAAGAAGTAATTTCTTTTACAGACGAAGCGACTGGAAGCGAAATTTTAGTAATGCCATGTGATGATTATCAAGTTACGGCAATGGTCGATTTTGGCACCAAAGTTTTAGGAACTCAAAATGCTTCTTTAAAAAGCATGAGTGACTTTAAAACTGAAATTGCTGATGCGCGAACCTTTAGTTTCTTACACGAATTAGAATCATTATTAGAAAACGGACTTATTAAAGGAGGTGATTTAAATAATGCAATTGTGTATGTGGATAAAGAAATTTCTGAAAGTACAATGCAACATTTGAAAGTTGCTTTTGGCAAAGATGAAATATCTGTTAAACCAAACGGAATATTAGACAATTTGACGTTGCATTATCCAAATGAAGCAGCGAGACATAAATTATTAGATGTAATTGGTGATTTAGCTTTAATTGGAACACGAATTAAAGGAAAAATCATCGCAAATAAACCGGGTCATTTTGTAAACACACAATTTGCAAAAAAGATGGCAAAACTCATTAAGATTGAAAAGAGGAATTTTGTTCCTTCTTACGATTTGAACTTGCCACCGTTGATGGATATTCATCAAATTATGGATGTTTTACCACACCGTCCACCATTTTTATTCATCGACCGAATCATTGAAATGTCAGAATCGCACGTCGTTGGTTTGAAAAATGTAACGATGAATGAAGGTTTTTTTGTAGGTCACTTTCCAAATGCACCTGTAATGCCAGGAGTTATCATTGTTGAAGCAATGGCACAAACCGGTGGGATTTTAGTCTTGAGTACCGTTCCAGACCCAGAGAATTATTTGACATTCTTCATGAAAATTGATAATGTCAAATTCAAACATAAAGTATTACCAGGTGATACCTTAATTTTTAAGTGTGATTTGATTACACCAATTAGAAGAGGGATATGTCACATGCAAGCGCATGCTTATGCTAATGGAAAATTAGTTGCAGAAGCAGAATTGATGGCTCAAATTGCCAGAAAACAATAAATTACAAAGGTTATAAGTTTAAGAGTTTATCAGTTTAGGAGGTTAATGGTTTAAAAAATTTTGAATGAAGTTTCGGAATTTAGAACCCACAACCCACAACCCAAAACCTTCAACCCATAGCCCATAACTAAAAATATATGAATCAACCATTAGCATATGTGCATCCCGGTGCAAAAATTGCCAGAAATGTAGTTATCGACCCATTTACAACCATTCACAATAATGTAGTTATTGAGGAAGGAACTTGGATTGGCTCAAACGTAACTATAATGGAAGGCGCTCGAATTGGAAAAAATTGTAATATTTTTCCAGGAGCTGTAATTTCGGCTGTTCCACAAGATTTAAAATTTGGAGGCGAGGATTCACTCGTTATTATCGGTGACAATGTGACTATTAGAGAATGTGTTACAATAAATAGAGGAACAATTGCTTCTGGTCAGACGAAAATCGGTAATAATTGTTTAATAATGGCAACGGCTCACATTGCACATGATTGTCATATTGGCGACAATGTGATTATTGTGAATGGCGTACTTTTAGGAGGTCACGTTACCGTTGGAGATTTTGCAATTATTGGTGGATTATCAGCCGTGCATCAATTTATCAACATTGGAGATCATGCTATGATTTCTGGTGGCTCTTTGTTAAGAAAAGACGTTCCTCCTTATACAAAAGCGGCGAAAGAACCACTTTCTTATGTTGGGATAAATTCAGTAGGATTAAGAAGAAGAGGTTTTGAATCTGAGAAGATTAAGGAAATTCAGAATATCTACCGCATTTTATACCAAAAGAATTACAATACATCACAAGCTTTAGCAATCATTGAAGCAGAAATGGAAGCAACGCCAGAACGGGATGAAATTATCTTGTTTATCAGAAACTCTTCTCGTGGAGTGATGAAAGGGTATAGCGGAAGTGTTTAAAATAATAATAATTTACATTAAATAAGATTTTAGAATTATAAAAACTAAGATCATAAATCATAAATAAAAATGGCATCTACATCAGATATTAGAAACGGATTGTGTATCAAGCACAACCACGACATTTATAAAATTGTTGAATTCTTACACGTAAAACCAGGAAAAGGTCCAGCGTTTGTAAGAACGAAGTTAAGAAGTGTAACTAATGGGAGAGTATTAGACAATACGTTTTCGGCAGGACACAAAATTGATATTGTTAGAGTGGAAACGCATACCTACCAATATTTATATGCTGAAGGAGACGACTTTCACTTTATGAACACAGAGTCTTTTGAGCAAATTACTATGAATAAAAATGTGCTTGATAATCCAGGTTTGTTGAAAGAAGGTACTAACGTAATGGTTCAAGTAAATACTGAAACCGATCTTCCTCTTTCTGTTGATATGCCGGCTTCAATTGTTCTAGAAGTTACCTATACCGAGCCAGGATTGAAAGGAAATACAGCTACAAATGCACATAAACCTGCTACGGTTGAAACAGGTGCAACTGTAAATGTTCCTTTGTTTATCAATGAAGGAGATAAAATTAAAATTGATTCTGCTTCTGGGAATTACATGGAGCGAGTTAAAGAATAAAAATTTTTGTTGTCGGTTGTTTAGTTATCAGTTTTAAATTGGTATACAGGCAACCGACAACTTTTTTTCATCATATATCAAAAACAATGAAGTTTCCTAAAGCACATTCACTTAAACAAATTGCCGAATTAATCGATTGTGATTATGTGGGTAACGAAGATTTTCCAGTATTGGGAATGAACGAAATTCACGTAGTAGAATCAGGCGACATTGTTTTTGTAGACCATCCAAAATATTACGATAAAGCATTGCAATCAGCAGCGACGATTGTTTTAATTAACAAAGAAGTAGCTTGTCCTGAAGGCAAAGCATTATTGATTTCTGACGATCCATTTAGAGATTTTAATAAATTAACGCGATATTTTAGACCTTTTCAGGGAACAAATGTTTCCATTTCGTTAAGTGCTGAGATTGGCGAAGATACTTTCATTCAACCCAATTGTTTCATTGGTAATAATGTGAAAATCGGAAAAAACTGTTTGATTCATTCCAACGTTTCTATTTACGACAATACTATAATTGGAGATAATGTGATCATTCATGCAGGTTCGGTTTTAGGAGCGGATGCTTTTTATTACAAAAAAAGAGCGGATGGTTTTGACCAATTGCTTTCTGGTGGACGTGTTGTAATTCAAGACAATGTAGGTATTGGAGCACTTTGTACCATTGATAAAGGAGTGACAGGCGATACCACAATTGGTGAAGGAACAAAATTAGACAATCAAGTTCATGTAGGCCATGATACGGTTATTGGCAAAAGATGTTTAATTGCTTCACAGACTGGAATTGCCGGATGTGTAATTATTGAAGATGAAGTTACTTTGTGGGGACAAGTAGGAACTACTAGCGGAATTACCATTGGAAGTAAAGCTGTGGTAATGGGGCAAACGGGTGTGACAAAATCAATTGAGGGCGGTAAAAGTTATTTTGGAACTCCAATTGAAGAATCGCGTGAAAAATTAAAACAACTGGCTTATATTAAGAAGATTCCAGAATTAATTGAAAAGATTAAGAAACTATGACAGCAAAAAAAATAATTAAAAGTTTTTATAAGTCGGATGCATTTATAAATGTAGCGGAGATGGACTCTTTTTTGCATGAAGAATTTTTGTTGGAATGGCAAAGTAGCAAAGGTCTGGTTAAAATGAACAAGCAAGAAGCCTTAGATTTTACCAGAGAAATGAGTGTTTCATACGTACGGACGAAAGTCAAAATTCATTCGATTGTTAAAGATAAAAATCATGTTGCCATTCGCTTTTCACACTTTGTAAAGACGGTCGAAAATCCGAGGGAAGACATTCTTTTGGCACACTTCTTTGCTATTTTTGAATTAAAAGAGGATAAGTTATTCAACTGTTATCAGATGAGTCAACTTAATTAAATTTTTGTGCGATTAAAGTATTCAAAAAACTTTCCAATTAGGCATCAAAATCGTACTTTTGCCACACTATTTCAAAAAATAATTTAAAAGATATATTTATGAGCGTTTTAGTCAATAAAGATTCTAAAATAATTGTCCAAGGTTTTACAGGAAGCGAAGGAACTTTTCACGCTTCTCAAATGATTGAATACGGAACAAACGTTGTAGGTGGAGTAACGCCAGGAAAAGGTGGTTCTACACATTTAGATCGTCCGGTTTTCAATACAGTTAAAGATGCTGTAGAACTAGCTGGAGCGGATACAACTATTATTTTTGTACCACCTGCTTTTGCAGCAGATGCAATTATGGAAGCGGCTGACGCTGGTATCAAAGTAATTATTGCAATTACTGAAGGTATTCCTGTTGCAGATATGATTAAAGCTTACGCTTATATTCAAAATAAAGACTGTCGTTTAGTGGGTCCAAACTGTCCAGGTGTGATTACTCCAGGTGAGGCTAAGGTTGGTATTATGCCAGGTTTCGTTTTCAAAAAAGGTACAGTTGGAATCGTTTCTAAATCAGGAACGTTAACATACGAAGCAGCAGACCAAGTTGTAAAACAAGGTTTAGGAATTACAACAGCTATCGGAATCGGTGGAGACCCAATCATCGGGACTACTACGAAAGAAGCAGTTGAGTTATTGATGAACGACCCAGAAACTGAAATTATCATCATGATTGGTGAAATTGGTGGTCAACTAGAAGCTGATGCTGCTAAATGGGTTAAAGAAGACGGTAACCGTAAGCCAGTTGTAGGTTTCATCGCAGGTGAAACAGCTCCAAAAGGTAGAACAATGGGTCACGCAGGTGCTATTGTTGGTGGTGAAGATGATACTGCTGAAGCTAAAAAACGCATCATGAGAGAATGTGGTATCCACGTAGTTGACTCTCCAGCTGAAATTGGTTTAAAAGTAAAAGAAGTTTTAGGTTCTTAAGAATTTAGAAAATAGAATATAGAGAATAGAATTGAAACTATTCCTAAAAATACAGAAGACTCCACTTTACGGTGGAGTTTTTTATTACAACAATCACACGGATTACTTTAGCATCTTAGTTCTTCATAAAAAACTTCGTTCCTTTGTGTCTTCGTGGCAAAATAAAATATAATGTACAAAGAATTAAAAAAGTTTAAAACTCAAAATACCTTCACGTTTACACAAGAAGACAGTTTAGAAACAGTTTGCAACGCTCCAGAATCGGGCAGTGGTGTGTTTATGGTATATGCAGTAGATGGTGAAGAGAAGGAACTAATTATGGTAGGTTCTACCGGTACCGTTCAAAACGACGGAACTTTAAAAAACAAAAATGGCGGACTTTACGATAAAATCGTGAATGGACACCAGTTTGCTAAAACAGGAAGAAAGTATTCTTGGCCAGCTCAAATGAAATTAGAAAACATCGAAAGATTAGAGGTTTCATGGTACGAAACGTTCAACGAAAAAAACAAAGCAATTCCAACCGCTGTGGAAGGACAAATGTTGCAAAACTTTATGGATGAAAATGGTAAGTTGCCAAGATGGAATGTAGCGTTCTAGATTTCATATTGAATATATAAATTAAAGTCTTACAGTTTGTGAGGCTTTTTTTGTGGTTTAGAAATTACAATCAAATTAAACATTGCCCGCGTTTTCAATCTTTGTTTTATTATATATGACAACATATTTCAATTCACCACGGTTAAAACCGTGGCCCATATTTTAAAAAATATTGCCCGCGGTTTCAACCGCGGTTTTATTATATAAATATATTCCTCAGTATCCGTCGGCTATAACACGGCCCTTATTCTAATATAATATTTCGGTTTCAACCGCGGGTTTACTATATAATAACTCAATTTCTCTCGGTTTTAACATGGCGCATATTTTGATTAAACATTGATTGCGGTTTCAACAGTGGGTTTATTATATAAACATACCTCATTTACCCTCGGCTTTAACCGAGGGATATTTATCAAAATACCATCACATATCCAATTCCGGTTTGTTTTCCATTATAAAAAGGAACAATCATCGAAGTCGTTTTATCCTCTTTAGTAAAGAGGTGTTTCTTTAAATACGGATACATCCAATAAACTGCTTTAGTGCTCAAAATCCCAATTCCAGCACCCATTGCTACATCAGAGAGCCAGTGCCTACCGTTATAGATTCGGAAAAGACCAGTTCCCGCGGCAACGGCAAAACCCGATATACCGTACCAAATATTTACATCTTTATATTCTTGCCACATAAATTCTGCTCCTGCAAAAGCTGTTGCCGTATGACCAGAAGGAAAGGAATTGTTAGAACTTCCATCTGGACGCTTAATTTTTGTCCAACTTTTAATACCTAAAGTTGTAGCAGACATAATAAGATACGAAGTTCCTAAAATTAGGGAACGGTCTTTTAAATTGTTTTTACCTTCTATACCAATATTGTTAAGTAAATAAACCGAAGCCGCTGGGGCATATTGCGAGAAATCGTCTATCGTGATTCTCTCATCAATACTTTCTTTCAGTTCGTCGCGAAGTTCTACATTAATTAATTTTAGATAATCACTCTCAATAGCCACTACGCCATAGGTCATTAAAACTGCAGGAATAATTAGTTGCTTGGTAGAAAACTTCAATTGTACTGTATCAACTGCTTGTTTGGCAATAAAAACTGAATCGATTTTAGTTTGCGAAAATGTATTTAATGTAAGTAATAGTGCTACTGAAAACCAATTAAGACGAAACATCATAGTAAGTATTTGAAATTAATCTGCAACAAATTAACGTAGAATAAATCTTCAGATTACAGCGATGAAGTCATCTTAAGGGAAACTTAATTTCAAAAGCTTGAAATTAGCTTGGTGAAATAGATTCAAAAAAAAAGGCTTAAACTGAATGAACAGCTTAAACCTTTTGAACAAAAAAAAAACCAACTTACTTATCTTTTTACCACCTTAATAACCGATTGCTTGTTGACTTGAACCAAGTAAATCCCGTTGGCATAATTACTTAAATCGACTGCTACTTTGTTCTCATTTGCATAAGCACTGCTGAATAATGTTTGCCCTTGCATATTGATGACCGAAATGCTTTCGATAGCGAATGCGTCATTGGAGATATTCAAGATATTCGATGTTGGGTTTGGATACAATTTCAAACTTGATTTAAAGCTTTCAAATTGACCTACACTCAAATTACCTTCATTATTTGCATTAAAAGTTGGTGCTTGAATTACAAAACTTCCAGTTCCATTAGGAATTCTTGCATAACCCATATCTGTAGTTTGTGCACCAAAAATGATGTTTTCTATAATGGTTCCGTCAGGGTATGACAAGATACAGTTTTCGCCACCAGCAGAAAATTTAAAATCTGCATGTAAACCAGTTTCTGTAAGATCTTGGTCTGCCCAAACTATTAAGTAGGAGTGAGGAGCAATTGTAGTTCCAGTAGGAAATTGCCATTTCAATAGATTTGTTTGTGAATCTGAAGCATATAAATTATCTAAACTTAATGTAGTGTCGGTGTTATTGTACAATTCAAACCAGTCTTCGTAATCGCCATTGTCATCCATAACTGTTACGCTATTGGAAGCCATAATTTCATTGACTACCAATTGACCTGCTGTAATGGTTGGGTAAGTGGCATTGATCGTATAAAATTCATGTTCGGCTCTTTCTGGAGAAAACTTACCTACGTTCGCATTTTCTGCGTAGATATAGTATTGAATGGCTACATCAGCAACGGTTATTGTTGCACCATATACATTATCATTAGCGGTTCCATCATTGTGAGCTCCATCGTCAAACATTTGTACTTTACTAAAAACGGCATTTTTATTTGAGCGATACCCTAAATAAACAGAAGATGTAGTTGTATTTGTAACCGCAGCTGTTACAGAAACGGTGCCGCCTACTGAAGGACTTGTTGAAGAAGGTGTAACATTTGATATACTCGGCTGTGTATTGGTAAAGTCGGATAAAGCACTTAAGTAGGTGTTCCTTGCAGACATCAAACCGCTCAAACCGGGTTCTGTATTATTTCCTACAGAGACATCCGAAGTTAAATTAGTGGCAATATTTGATTGATAGCTAAATTTATTTACGTCTAAAGAAACAGCGGCACTAATTAAAGTTTGTAATGCTTGAGCATCAGTTAAATAACTTCCATTGGAAACGGCTTCTGCCAAAATAGTTTTGTAATGTGCCAAATATCTTTTCTTATAAGTAGGAACAGCTAATAATTTTTGAACTAAAGGCCATGTGGATTCTGTTGCGTGTAAAGTAGGAGATAAGGTTTTTTTGGTAGCTGTTGACAAATTTCCTCCAGCAGAACCCGTATTTCCAAAAGTACCAAAACACATGTTCAAATCCCAAATAATGGAGTTGAACTGTCCGTTATCTGCTTTATACAAATAATAATTTTGTTTGAACTGTCCAATGTAGCTGTCTAAATTTACAAATACATTATCAAAAGCCAACATCCATAAAGCGCGATCTACATCTAGAACAGCTTCGATATTTGCAGTATTTGCTGAGGTTGTTGTGGACAAAGTACTCGTTAAAGCAATTAAATCATCCCAACCTGTATCTGATTTGATATCATATGCCGCTGCATAACTAGCACTATTGGTTCCTAGATATTGCAAAGTAGGCAAGCTCGTGGATTGAGGTCCTGCACCGGCTGGCGGACTACAATCAAAAAAGGCATTGGTTTTAGAACCAAAACGATTGTCAACAAACTTCTTAGAAATCGATTCTACATTGGTGTATAAACCAATATAAGTTCCATTTACAAATACCTTTGCATAGTTGGCCAAAGGAGTATCCATGTAGTTTCCTAAAATCTTATAGGCTAAAGCTTCTCTCACAAACGAAGGGTCGAAGATGACATTGTTTAACTTAATATCCGTGTAGCCTTGGTAGTTTTGGTCCTCATAAGTATCCAATTCTATGTGCCAAGGGTTCTTCACTTGACTGGCACTGTAAGAACTATTTCCTTTATATTTTGCACCAACATTGTTGAAAATAGTTCCATTAATAGCAACGGATTGTGCAGAAATATATCCGTCTGAAGCTTCAGCAGCATCCAATAAAGCGTCCCAATTGCTTTCCGCAAAAGTGATTTCGATAGTTTGTATTGTATTTAAATCGTAAAAATTTTGTGCAAATGTTCCGTAAGTACAGAATAACAGCAGTAGGGTAATTTTTTTCATGTTTTTGTTTCTTATTCATAGTTTAGACGAAGGTTTTGTTTTTTTCTTGCGCGAAATTTATTCTTTTTTCAAAGTTTTAATATCAGCTATTAATTGCTGCATCGCCGTCTTATTCAAACCATTATAAATTCCTCTAATGTGTCTGTTTTTATCCACTAGGATAAAGTTTTCAGTATGCAGAAATTCATCATCGCTTTTATTGAAGCCTAAATCTTCTTCAACAAAGTAGGACTTTCTTCCCAAGTTGTATATTTCGCTTCTGTCACCTGTAACAAGATGCCATTGACTGGAATTAATACCTCTTTCTGTTGCATATTTTTTTAGTACAGAAGCAGAATCAATATCTGGAGTTACAGAATGTGATAAAAGTTTTATTTCGTTATCATTTTGAAACGCTTCTTGCAAAACATGCATGCTCTTTGTCATTTTTAAACAAATTCCAGGACAAGTGGTAAAGAAGAAATCGGTTACATAAATTTTATTAGTAAACGTTTCATTGGTAATGGTGTCACCTTCTTGATCTACTAATTTGAAGGAAGGAATGGTATGAAAGTTTTTCAAGGAATCGCTATTAGCTGAAAACCATTTGGGGGTAAAGGTGGCTTCACTGTAATAGGGTAAGGCTTCCACACGACTTTCGACGACTTCTTTTTTGTTGTCTTTGCATGCTATAAAAAGCACTGACGCAAGGATTATTAATAAACTATTTTTCATACTGTACAATTTCATCATCCAATTCATAACACAAGTTGGCTCTTTTTAAACCGAAAATACGTCCGTTTTTGGCTTCATAATTATTATAAATCTTACCGTTTTCGCGATAGGCTTTCTGCAAACCTTCTTCTTTTCCATTAACAAGCGTAATTTCTTTAAAAATAGCTCCCGATTTATACCATTGCTTTTGAATACCATCTGAAATGCCGTTTTTAAAATACGATTCAGAACGTTTAATACCGCTTCTCCACCATGTAGCAGAAACACCGTTTAATAAACCATTTGAATAATTGGCTTCATAGCTGATTTTTCCATCGTTATACCATTTTTTAAAAGTGCCATTTCGAAGACCTTCTATGTATTGAATCGATTCGGCTTTTTTATTATTGGGATAATAAGTGGTAGAAAACCCAGTAAAGAGCTCGTTTTTATAATAAACAAGCCCTTTATTTGGGTTCACAACCAAATCAACTTTACGCACTTCGATATTCGGATCTTGAATACCGGAGTTGCAGGAACAGCTAAAAATAATTAGAACTATAACACAACTTTTATTGAATAGAACTTGCCGTACCTTGATAGTTTCCTGGAAATAAGATGTAATATTGATTAAGATATAGTTCATTTTGTATGTGATAATGGTATTCTGCAGTCGTAGTATGTTGCGTTGTAGAAGTGTGTCCGCCTGAAGCATCTAAATCTGTTGGGTATGTTCCTGTTGAGTTGCATTTTCTACCATAAAGGAAAAAACCATCTGCTATAATACCAATTAATTTGTTGTCATTGTTGGACCAACTTTTTGGTTCTAAATGGTAGTGGTAACTTTGAGGACCTGTGTGAGCTCCATCATTGTCCAATGAACCCACTGCGTTATTTAAAGGAATGTTTGGCCCTTCCTCATCGTTATAAATTACAGCACCACTTATCGCAATTCCGATTGCACCTAATCCTGTGGCTGAAGAATTCGTAGCTTTCGTTGGATTAGCCTTAACAATTAAACTATACGACCCATTGAAATCATCGATGTTTCCCGGTGCCATTTGCGAATAATCGTCATTTAATGGCGCAACAAATAAAGGATGATTTACTGCAGCTGCAGGAGTGGTTAATGAATTCCCCATCGGGTCTACAGCACTTCTAGCAGTAGTATTGGACCAATAGGGAGAAGTATGGTTTGGCATTCCGTTGGTTTCAATAACTACGTTTGTGCCATTCAACATTACGGAAACATTATCTGTGTCAAATTCTGCAAATGCTTTGTGCAATTCAGTAGTTTCGTCGATAATCCCACTATCCGTTTTGCTATCGTCGTTGTTGCTACAGGCTAATGTCAAGATTGAAAATAAAGCGATTCCACAAATTGCGCTGTAAAACTTGGTGTTTTTTATAAAATTCATAATGTATTTGATTTAATATTAATTAGTACTATCTTCTTGGTTGGCCACCTTGACCACCACCTGGAGGACCTTGTCTTTCTGGCTTTGGTGCATTTGCCAATTCTTCTTTGGAAATGAAACCGTCCTTATTAGTGTCAATTTTAGTAAAATCATTTTTTAAAGGACCTTGAGCTTCGTCTTTCGAGATTTTACCGTCTTTGTTGGTGTCGAGTTTTGAAAGTACTTCTTCAACGTTAGGTTGTCCTTTCCCGTTTTGACCTGGTCGTTCATCAGATTCAGTAATCGGTTCGTCTGTAGATTTGCATGAAATGGCTATTGCAGCCAAAAGCAGAATTAAATTTATTTTTTTCATAGTATAAATGGGTTTACACTTATTTAGACGAAGCTTTAATTTAATTCTTGCGGTATTTGATAAAAATTTTATCTCGGGAAGGAAAAACGAGGATTAAATAAGAACTCTTTGTCGGTTAAAGTCTTTAAGAAAGCCAAGAGTTCGGTTCGTTCATCATCAGAAAGAAGCATAGGTTGCTGTAGTTTTGGAGATAAAGTAGCACTTTTTTCGATTCCAGAATTGTAATGTTTAATGACTTCATTTAATGTTTCAAAACGTCCGTCGTGCATATAAGGAAAGGTAAATTGAACATTTCGTAAGGTAGGAACTTTAAATTTTTGTCGGTCTGTTTCTTTTTGTGTAATACGCATTCTTCCTACATCATTTAATGTCGTATCTATTGACAATCCATTGTTTTCAAAACCATCATTGGTAAACAAAGGTTCTTGATGGCAAGAAGCACAATTTCGTTTGAAAACAGCATATCCTTTCTGTTCCATATCCGTAAATTGTTCCTCTTTTCGTAAAACTTTATCGTATTTTGAATTGGAAGTTGTAAGCATCACAACGAATTGCGAAATTGCTTTTAAAGTAAGTTGTCCTGTGATTTTTTTTGTTCCAAAAGCATCTTGAAATAAGTGCTGGTATTTTTCCGATCGTTGCAATTTTGAGACTACATTTTCGAGCGTTTCGTCCATTTCCACTTCGCTTGTAATCGGATGAATGGCTTGTACGTCCAGATGATTCACGCCACCGTCCCACATAAAAGTTTTAGACCAAGCAAGATTCATTAAAGTCATTGAATTTCTGGTACCAATTCGTCCTTCAATTCCATGGCTCAAATCGTGGTCTACATGTGTAAAACCAGTTTGTTGTAAATGACAACTTGCACAAGAAATCGTGTTGTCACGAGATAAAATCGGGTCGTAAAATAAGTTGCGTCCCAATTGAAAACCTTCTTCGGTTAATGGATTGTTTTTGAAATCATAAACCGGCTTTGGAAAACCTTTAGGAATTTCAAAATAAAGAGGAGTGAAGTAGATTTGTTTAAATGAAAAGCCTCCAAAAACCAATAAGCTAAGAGTCAGTATAAAAAGTAATTTCTTCATTGAACAGAAAACATGTTTTTGGCTATATCAGCTATTTTCATCGCTTCTTTTCCGGGAATCATAATGGCATTGGTTTCAGATAAACGAATTTCGCTAAATAATTTTGCTAGGTCAACTTGAATCGTAATTTCATTATTTTTAATGCTTTTTTCGTTGAAAATAATACTCATTTCTCTCATGGCATAATAGGGTTCTGAATAGCCTCCTACATGGAATTGGAATTTATTTTTCCGGGTCAAACAGCTGGAACTTTTACCTTCAATTTTAAAATTGATAAAACCACTTTGCCAAGCCCAATACATGCCGTTTGTAGCATCTAAGGCACCTTCCATAGCGCCAGAAACACTAGCTAAACTATCAACACCTATATTGAATTTCAATCCCGTAATTTTTTTTTTAGATGTGTTGTTTATGGAAAACTGTTGACTTTTAGGTTTTTCAATATCAATTAAATGATAGGGATTTTCTTTTTCGTCCATCAAGTCGTTCTTATAAATCAACTGCGGTTTTGACAAATACATTTTTATTTTGTCAAATGTTAACGTGTCATTTTGCTTGGAAATATAAGTGGAGTTCAATTTTAAATTAGCTCCGTCAAATTGAAATTGAACATGAACTAAAAGGCTATCACTTTTGGTTTGAGAGAAAACACTCAAACTAGTCCATAATAATCCAAATAGAAGTAAAGTTTTAAGGTGCACGATTTAGGTCTTGAGGTGGCGGTTGTCGACTAAATATTCTAGATAACTCAGTTGTTAAATTATTGTAATCGTCCATTTGCTCCGGTTTGCACAATTTCTTAATTGCTAAAAAGTGATTAAAGTGAAGTTTTTCGATAGTAGCTTGTGTAGTTGCGATTTCTAAAAATAGTGCATCGTTTTGTTCGCTAGAGTTCGATTGACTCAATTCTTTGTATAAATTGTTTTTAAATGCGTTCATTTGATTGTCTAACTTAGAAATAGCTTGACTATGTTCTTTAATTAAAAGCTCGTATTTCGCAATCTGTTCTGCGTCAAAATTTAATTTATCAATCACAATTTCGCGTGGCATCTTTCTTACTCCAGGTCTGTCATGAGGTTTTTTTGATATAAAAAAAGATAAAGTAATCACATTAATCACAACTAATATAACCACTAAAACCGTTAATAATTTAGTCTTGCTCATCATTAATATAATTGATTGTTTGCAGTGGAAACCAATCCACTTAATTCTTCGGAAGTATTTGATGCAGCACTTGAAGTTGACAAAATACCTGCATTTAAAGAAACCAATAGCACAATTGAAGCAGCAACTAACCAAGTGATATAATTGTCTACCGGCTTTTCTGCTTGAATACGACTTTGTATTTTGCTAAAAACAGCATCACTCGGAGTTACTTGCTGTATCCCATTTGTACTATTTAAAATTTTTTCTATAAATTGATCTTCGTTCATAATTTACTGTATTTATAATTTCGGTGCTTGTACTATATCTTAGACGACAATAATTATTTTTTCTTGCGGTATTCTTGAAATTTAGTTGATAATTTTTCTTGTAGGCTTTTCTTAGCCCTAAAAAGTAGCGATTCTACAGATGAAATACTAAATTCCATAATTTCAGAAACTTCAGGATTAGTAAGTCCATCCACTTTGGAAAGTAGGAAAGCTGTTTTCTGATTATCTGGTAACGTATTGATTACATCAAACAATATTTTAGCATCTTCCTTGTTTTCCATCAATATTCCAGGATGCTCAAATGTACTGATGTTGTTTACTTCAAATTCTGAGTCTGACTTTCTTCCAAAAATAAAAAAACGTTTTTTACTGTTTTTTTGCTTTATAAAATCAAGCGATTGATTGATCGTTATCCTATAAATCCATGTTTTTAAGGTAGAATTGTTTTCAAATTTATCTAAAGATTGATGGACTTTTAAAAATACATCTTGAAGTACTTCTTCTGCATCTTCGGTATTCTGTAAATAGTGAAGCGCCACATTAAATACCAACTGTTTATAATCGTGGTAAATGGAAGTAAATTTTAAATTGTGTTTACTCATTAATATAGCTTAATGCAAAGTATGAAGTGCCAAATATAAATGTTTAAAAATAGATACACTTGTTTTTAAAACCTTAAAATAATACTATATTTGAACTTTATATTTTTAACAAGATTTGATATGAAATTACTAGAAGGAAAAACAGTCATCATCACAGGCGGAAGTCGAGGAATTGGTAAAGGAATTGCAGAAGTTTTTGCAAAAAATGGTGCAAATGTGGCATTTACATATAGTTCATCTGTAGCATCAGCTGAAGAGTTGGAAAAAGAGTTGAACGCCATGGGAGTTCAAGCAAAAGGATACCAATCCAATGCTGCAAAATTTGACGAAGCAGAAACATTTGTTCAAGCCGTTTTGGCTGACTTTGGCAAAGTAGATGTATTAATCAATAATGCAGGAATCACCAAAGATAACTTGTTAATGCGTATGTCCGAAGCCGATTTTGACCAAGTAATTGATGTCAACTTGAAGTCGGTTTTTAACATGACAAAAGCCATCCAAAAGACCTTTCTAAAACAACGTTCGGGTTCTATAATCAATATGAGTTCGGTAGTTGGCGTTAAAGGAAATGCAGGTCAAACCAATTATGCTGCTTCAAAAGCAGGTGTTATTGGTTTCACAAAATCAGTCGCTTTAGAGTTGGGTTCACGAAATATTCGTTGCAACGCCATCGCTCCAGGTTTCATCGAAACAGAAATGACGGCTAAACTAAACGAAGACGTTGTAAAAGGTTGGAGAGAAAGTATTCCTCTAAAACGTGGAGGTAGCACTGACGATGTAGCAAATGCATGTCTGTTTTTTGCCTCTGACATGAGTACTTACGTAACCGGTCAAGTCATGAATGTTTGTGGTGGGATGTTAACTTAGGAGGGTTAAAAGTTTAGGAGGTTAAAAGGTTAGAAGTCTAGATGTTTAGAAGTTTAAATGTGTATCCTTTTCACCTCTCCACCTTTTAAACTTTTAACCTTATAAACTTTTAAACCAATTTTCATGAGAACATTTAGTTTTGAAAAATTAATTGCTTGGCAAAGAAGTAGAGAATTAGCTGTCCTAATTTATAGAGTAACTAAAGCATTTCCTAAAGAGGAACTATTTGGTTTAACAAGTCAAATGAGACGTTGCTCAATTTCGATTGCATCCAATTTAGCTGAAGGCTCAGGTAGAGTTTCATTTAAAGACAAAGCACGTTTTACTGAAATCGCGTACGGTTCTTCATTAGAATTACTAAATCAAGTAATTTTAAGTAATGATTTGGAATACATTAACGAAGAGGAATATATTCAAATTAGGGAAAAAATTTCTGAAGTAAATATGCTTATTGACGGTTTATATAAATCGCAAAAAGCTAATTTTAAATAAAATAGTACAAGTCACTCAACTCTTAACCAATTAATTGCCAATCATACATTTTTTAAACTCATAAACTCATAACCTTTTAACCTAATAAATGAACACATCCACCATCTTATTACTTTTACTTTCAATAGTTATAGCCGGTGGATTGTCTTATTTTCAATATTATTACAAAGCCAAAAACAAATCAAAATTGCATTTGTTTTTGGCTTTATTACGTTTTGCCGTCTACTTCGGAATATTACTTTTACTTATAAATCCAAAGATTACCAATCATTCTTACGAAGTTCAGAAAACGCCATTGGCATTAGTGATAGACAACTCAGCTTCCATAAATTATTTGAAATCGGATGAAACTGCACGACAAGTGTATCAGCAATTAAGTGCCAATAAAGAATTACAAGACAAGTTTGAAATTCAAACCTACCGTTTTGATAGAGAGTTTGAAACGGAATCTGAATTTGATTTCAAAGGAACTCAATCTAGTATTGAAGAAGTTGCCAAAAACTTAAAAAGCATTCATAAGAACAAACGTTTTCCAATCGTTTTATTGACTGATGGAAATCAAACGATGGGTTCGGATTATGTATATGGTTTTCCAAATAAAACGACGGTTTACCCAGTAGTTTTAGGCGATACTACTACATTTATGGATTTGAAAATCAATCAAATCAATGTAAATAAATATGCATTTCACAAAAATAAATTTCCTGTAGAAGTATTCTTAAGTTATTCGGGAACACAGAATATAGAAGCTAATTTCAATATCAAACAAGGAAATTCAAACGTAGTTCAACAAAGCGTTTCTTTTGGTCCAAACAAAAAAACAGCGATTTTAAACTTACTATTACCGGCTAATTCCGTTGGTTTACAAATTTACCAAGCTACAGTTTCTTCTAAACTTCAAGAAAAAAATAGCTATAACAACACTAAAAAGTTTGCCGTTGAGGTTATCGACCAAAAGTCAGAAATCGCAATTATTTCGTCAATTAATCATCCTGATATTAGTGCGTTGAAACGTTCGATTGAACAAAATTTGCAAAGAAATGTAACGCTTTTAAAACCAGAAGCTACTGATTTGACCAAGTACAATGTGTTGATTTTATACCAACCAAACGCCACTTTCAAATCCATTTTTGATACTAATAAAAACCTCCAACTTCCGACGTGGGTAGTCACCGGAACGCAAACCGATTATAATTTTCTAAACCAACAACAAAAAGATTTGGTTTTCAAAATGAGTAACCAATCGGAGGAATTTACAGCTACATTCGATACGAATTTTAATTTATTTTCGATAGATAATATTGGATTCGAAAGTTTTCCACCGTTAAATAATTTATTTGGAAATGTTCAAATCAATGGAGCAATAACTACGTTATTAGGTTCTAAAATCCGTGCAATTGATGCGGGTTTTCCATTATTATCTTTCAATAATCAAAGTCCGCGAACCGCTTATTTAATGGGTGAAAATATTTGGAGATGGCGTATGCAAACCAATATCAAGAAAGAATCGTTTGAACCATTTGATATTTTCGTAGATAAAATCATTCAATATTTAGCTACTACAAGTTCAAGAAAATCTTTAGTCGTAGAGCATGAATCATTTTATAATTCAGGCGATGCGTTAATTATTACAGCTCAATATTTCAATAAAAATTACGAGTTTGATGAAAAAGCACGATTAACAATTGCCGTTAAAAACACCGATACTAATAAAATTAAAAACTACGATTTACTCAAAAGCAGTAATTCATTTTCAGTCGATTTAGAAGGTTTGCCTGCTGGAAAATATAGTTTTGTAGTAAAAGAATTAAATTCCAACACAACTTATTCAAGTACTTTTGAATTATTGGATTTTGATATTGAGCAACAATTTGTAAATCCAAATGTGCCACAATTATCCCAATTGGCAACCCAAACCAATGGACAAGCTTTCATGCCAAACCAGATTGACAATCTAATAGAATTGCTTAAAAAGAATACAGATTATACTGCAGTTGAAAAACAAATCACAACTAAAAAACCATTGATTGATAATGTATTATTGTTGATTTTAATGGCTTTGTTTTTAGCTGTTGAATGGTTTGTTAGAAAGTATAATGGAATGCTATAGTTTGGTTTCAAAATCCTGCAAGGTCTTTTTTTTGACCTTGTAGGTATGAGCTTAAATGTTTTAATACCTACAAGGTTTTGAAAACCTTGCAGGAAAACAGTAAAAATCAGGTAGTTCTTTGTCTCCATAAATCTGTGAAAATTCGAGCATCCCGACAGCTTTCGGGAGCGTAAAAAAGCGTTTATTAATCCAATCTTAAGAAACACTTTAGCAATTCTTAAGCCTTACTAATCTTTAAAAATTGAATTTTGTCTTGTAAACCAATTCAGTTTTTAAAATGCACATTCAACTTCCTAAAAGATTCAAATTACTTTTTGATTTTTCCATTTGGTTCCTATTATTTTCGCTTTTTCTTCGTGTTGTTTTCATTGTATGGCAATTTTCTGAAATCAAGTCTTCTGCTTTGAGTCTGTTGAAAACTGCTTTTTACGGTGTGTTTTTTGATATAGGCGTGCTATCATTTGTTTGGTTTATTAGTAGTCTGTATTTGCTCGTAATGCCGAGAAAATGGATTGGAAGTAAATTGGATAAAGTAGTAGTTTACTTTTTTTTCACGTTGACCGTGCTGATTTTTGTTTTTACTTTCTTTGCAGAAATCACTTTTTGGGATGAATTTAAATGTCGTTTCAACTTCGTAGCTGTCGATTATTTGATTTACACTTTTGAAGTGGTCCATAATATTAATGAATCCTATCCGTTGGTGTTTTTAGTTCCATCTATGCTACTAATTACGTTTGGAATTTTATTTTTATTTAAAAAACGCGGTAGTTTTGCACAGACATTTTCTACAAAAACACCATTCAAAACACGAATTATTCCGTTTTTAATTGCTGTACTGTTTTCAGGGATGTATATTTCATTTGTTAAAAATTCAGATGCCGAATGGTCCGAAAACCGGTATACAAACGAAATTTCAAAAGCCGGAATCTATTCGTTTTTTGCAGAACTGCGAAACAGTAAAATGAATTATGAAACTTTTTATGAAACACTTCCAAACGACGAAGCATTTACTTTAGTTCGAAAAAAATTGAAAGAACCCAATGCCAAATTTGACATCGATTCTATTTCCATAAGAAGAACGATTACTGATTCTGTAGCAAGTGAACAACGTCCAAATGTGGTTTTTGTACTGATGGAAAGTATGAGTGCAAATTTTATGCGTGAATTTGGCAACGATAAAGCCATTACGCCTTTTATGGATAAATTAGCACAAGAGAGTGTACTTTTTAGCAATCTATATGCTACAGGAACGCGTACTGTTCGTGGAATGGAAGCGGTAACGTTATCAATTCCACCAACGCCTGGAAGTAGCATTGTAAAACGCCCGGATAATGCAAATTTATTTACCATTGCTACCGTCTTCAAGCAGAAGAACTACCAATGCAACTTCTTTTACGGTGGCGATGGCTATTTTGACAATATGAATGCTTTTTTTGGCGGAAATGGATTTGATATATATGATCGGGGAAGAGGTAGTATTTTGAGTGACAAAATTACAGCTAAACGCTATAATTTAACTGACGATGAAGTAACCTTTGAAAACGCGTGGGGTGCTTGCGATGAAGATATGTATCAAAAATTAATTGCGGTAGCCGACCAATATCATGCAGCGAAAAAACCGTTTTTGAATTTTATAATGACTACTTCTAATCACAAACCGTACTCTTATCCGGACAAAAAAGTGGCCATTCCTTCGGGAACAGGAAGAAATGGCGCCGTTCAATATGCTGATTTTGCACTGCAACAATTGTTTGAAAAATCAAAGAACAAACCATGGTTTAAGAATACTATTTTTGTAATAGTTGCAGATCATTGTGCAAGTTCTGCCGGAAAAGATGAGATTGATGTGGCCAATTACCACATTCCTGCAATGATTTATGGCGCAAATATTAAACCTGAAAAAATTAGTAAATTGTGTTCACAAATCGACGTTTTCCCAACATTGTTTGGTTTGTTAAGTTGGAAGTACGAATCTAATTTTTACGGACAAAATGTTCGAGATACATCATTTGAACCTCGTGCTTTTCTAGGAACCTACTTGAAATTAGGGTACATGAAAAATAATGAAATCATGATTTTGTCCAATCAAAAGAAAAGCAATTTTTACAAATGGGACAAAGCCACAAACGATTTGAATAAAATACCGATGAATGACCGATTCTTAAAAGAATCCATTTCGTGGTACCAAACCGCAGATTATTTGTTTACCCACCAGAAATTGGTTGAGAAATAAAATTGTATTAATTTTACTAATGCAATGCGAAAATAGACAGATTGTTTTTTATGGTATTTTACTAGAAAAATTTATGTTTTAATTTCGTAAAAACTCTCAAGCAGAACTTTTTTAGTACAAAATTTTGCATCTTTGCGCTCCATTTTTTGAAATTGCGAGACCAATAAAATTAATTTAATTCTTCGAAAAACCGAAATGAAAATAGCCATTATAGAAGATGAAATCGGAATTACCAATTTCTTAAAGCAAGGTTTAGAAGAAGAACATTATGAAGTTGTAACGGCAAATGATGGTGAAAAAGGATGGGAATTAATTCAGCAATCAAAGCCGGATTTGATTCTCCTAGATTGGATGTTGCCAAAAATGTCTGGAATAGAGTTGTGTAAAAAAGTGCGATTAACAGACGCTACAACGCCTATCATTTTCTTAACAGCGAGAGATACGGTCCATGATACCATTGAAGGTTTAAAATCAGGAGCTAATGATTATATTAAAAAACCTTTTAGCTTTGAAGAACTTTTAGCACGAATTTCAATTTATTTTCGTAAAAATACAGAAGCTTCACAATTGACTTTAGGTCCGATTGCAATGAATCGCTTGACGCATCAAGTTTTTGTTTCAGAACGAGAAATATCTTTGACGCAAAGAGAGTTTGAATTGCTCTATTTCTTGATGAAGAATAAAGGAACAGTTTGTACAAGAACACAAATTATTGAGGAGGTTTGGAACATTCACTTTGAATATGATTCGGGAGTAATTGATGTTTTTATGAACAGCATTCGAAAGAAATTAAATATTCCAAAAGAGCAAGAGTTTATTAAAACCATACGAGGAATAGGTTATATTGCAAACGATTAAAATCTTTATGATGCATCTTTCATTTAAAAATCGGATTGCTCGTTATTATATTGTAAGTACGGCTCTACTCATATTTGCTGTGTTTTTTGTGGTTTTTTACAGTGTAAAAGTGAGTGTTTACAACGGAATTGACCGCGATTTGCAAGTTGAAATTGAATCCACGGCAGAACAACTTGTAGTAAATGAGCTCAATTTCAGCATCGCCGATCCTGAGGAATGGAAGGAGAAAGAACATACATCGCTTGGAATTAATCCAGTTTTTGTGCAATTAGTGGATTTTGAAGGGAAAATTCTTGACAAATCACCTAATTTAGACAATCATACGTTAACGCTTAAAAAGGATTTAAAGGATCAAAGTTACTATGATTCGACTTTAAAAAAGATCAACATTCGGCAAGTGCAATTTCCTGTTTTCCATGATAATAAACAAATTGGTTACGTCTTAATTGCCATGTCATTACAAGATGCAAAAGGTGTTTTAGTTACTTTAGGAGAAATTCTTTTTATAGGATATTTCTTTATTTTAATCGCTTTGTATTATATCGCTCGACTAATTGTGGGTAGAAGTATCCAGCCAATTTCATCCATCATTGAAACGGCTGCGCTAATTTCTAAAGACAATTTAAGTACACGAATTCCGCTTCCGGAAAATCACGATGAATTGTATACACTTTCTAAAACCATTAATAATTTACTCGATCGGATTGAAACAGCTATTGAACGAGAAAAACAATTTACTTCTGATGCTTCGCACGAATTAAGAACGCCACTGGCTGTTATAAAAGGAACTTTGGAAGTTTTGTCCCGAAAACCTAGAACTCAAATTGAATACGAGGAGAAAATTAAGTTTTGTGTTCTTGAAGTAGATCGACTGAATTTTTTGGTAGACGAACTATTGCTTTTGGCGCGTTTTGAGAATCAAAAGAAAGATATAAAAGTAGAATCTATCTATTTAAACGCGATGATTCTGGATGTTCTGACACGCAATGCTGAGGCAATTTCTGCGAAAAAAATTCAGATAAGCACTATTCTAGAAACCGATTTTTATTATACAACAGATCCGTATTTATTTTCAATTGTGCTTCATAATTTGGTTTCAAATGCCATCAAATATTCGTATGATGATGGAAAAATTGAAATTAAAATGTGGAGAGAGCTCCATCAAATCATTTTCACGTTAGAAGACAATGGTGTCGGAATTGAAAAAGCTGATATTGATAAAGTTTTTAATCCGTTTTACCGTTCAAATCCTTCGGAACATCCAGAAGTAAAAGGAACAGGTTTGGGTTTATCAATTGTAAATCGGTTAAGTGATTTGTTGCATTTTGATATCAAGATATCTTCAGAAAATGCGGGAACAGTGGTAACCCTAATTTTAAAAGAGTAGAATTAATGAATTTGAAGTGTATATTTTTACTATTACTTATGGTGCCAATGCAAACCTTTTCGCAAATTGAAGGCTGTACTGATAGCGAAGCACGAAATTACAATCCAAAGGCACTTATAAATGATGGGAGTTGTACGTACGTGGCATTAAAAATCCGTCCACAGTTTTCTATTTCAATTAGCGATAGCATTCAAGAAACGTCGGGTTTGCTGATGTGGAACGATAAGTTATGGACAATGAATGACGATGGCGATACCCATTTATATAGTTTAGATACAACGGGAAATGATTTGCAGAAATTTGCATTGCCAAAAGTGAAAAACAAAGATTGGGAAGCGCTTGCACAAGATAGTTTGCACATTTTTATTGGAGATTTCGGAAATAACGTCAGTGGAAACCGGCAAGATTTGCATATTCTCAAAATTGAAAAAAAAGCATTGCTTGAAAATAATATAGTTATAGATACCATCTCTTTTTCTTTTGAAGACCAGACTGACTTTACTCGAAAGAAAGCAAATACAACAAATTGGGATTGTGAAACAATGTTAGTAACGCGCGACAGCTTATATATAGTAACAAAAGAGTGGACGAACAAGAAAACCCGACTTTATGCATTGCCTAAAAATGCAGGAAATTATAGTGCCAGATTTAAAGCATCATTAGATGTAAAAGGATTGATTACTGGCGGGGTTTTATTGGAAGATAAAAAAATAATTGCACTTTGTGGATATTCTAAAAAGTTACAGCCTTTTCTTTACCTATTATATGATTACAAAGGCACTGATTTTTTTTCAGGAAACAAACGAAAGTTAAAAGTGGCATTGCCGTTTCATCAGATAGAAGGAATTGCGAGTAAAGATGGACTGCAGTACTATATGACGAACGAGAAGTTTACGAAAAAACCATTTATAACTACTAAACAGCAACTTCACGCTGTGGATTTGTCCATTTTATTGGAATCATATCTATTAAAAAGCAGTCGCTAACACTAAATTTATCTTAAATGCTTTTTTTGGTTTAGTTTTTGAAATACATTTAACATCACTAATCTTAAAAGACTAAATTATGAAACGTATATTATTACTATTTGCTTTTGTTGGAATTACTACTTTAACAAGTTGTGACGGAGATCAAGGACCACAAGGACCTAGAGGGCCTTCAGGAATTGAAAGTGAGGTTTTTGAGTTGCAAAATGTCAATTTCCAGCTCAATGGAGACAATGAGTACACCATTTTTCGGAATTTGACTCCGTTCATTAACGATGCAGACAACATTCTAATTTATCGTTTAGCAGGAACAATTGATGCACAAACTCCCATCTGGCAACTTATTCCAAGAACTTTATTTTTAGATGAAGGTGAATTGGATTATGATTTTGACTTCAGTCCAATTGATTTTACTATTTATGCCGGAGGAACGTTTAACATTGCAACAACACCTCAATTTATCAATAATCAAACTTTTAGAATTGTAATAATTCCTGGTTATTTTTCAAAAGGTAGTACTTTGGATTACAATGATTATGGTGCAGTAATAAAAGCATTCGATATTAACGATTCGAATATTACAGTTTTGAATAAATAATATCAAAATCTCAGATTTAGAAAGGAGAAATGACATAATTGTTATTTCTCCTTTTTCTTTGTAAAAAATTAAATCTTTATTTTCATAAATAGAAGGGTTTAAAAAGTCAGAGGTCTTTTTTTACGGAAAAGAGCTATAAACTCTAGCTGCAAGAAATAATCGAAGGCTTACAATCCTAAATCATTATTTAATATCTGAAGTTTAAAGAAAATTATAGATCTCATATTACATTAATTTATCATTATTTTAAAACACTGGTAAACGCTACTGTATAAATTTTTACTATGAATTAGCAGGGTTGAAAAATAATAATAGCTCAATACCGCGAATTTTACTGAATAAATGTATGTATTTTTACTTTGACCCCTAAAAAAAATAGGGTAAAATTAAATTCGCATTAAAAAATCAAATATATTTGCACTAGAATTAAAGTTTTAAATTAATTTAATATTCCATTTATGTCAACATTACGTTTCCAAGCATTACATGATGCAACGCACAGAGAACCAAGTAAGTTTGAAGAATCAGGTAAAAAGTCTCTTCTTTTTGGTCAAAATGTCTTTAATCAAGCATCAATGAAGCAGTTTTTGACTTCTGATGCCTACAAAGGAGTGCAAGATGCAATGCAATATGGAAAGAAAATTGATAGAAATTTAGCAGATTACATTGCGATGGGAATGAAAGAATGGGCACTTTCTAAAGGAGTGACACATTATACGCATTGGTTCCAACCATTGACAGGAACAACTGCTGAGAAGCATGATGCGTTTTTTGAAACCTCTTATGATGGTTTAGAATCATTTGAAAAATTTGGTGGAGCACAACTGGTACAACAAGAACCGGATGCTTCTTCTTTTCCGAATGGAGGAATTAGAAATACTTTTGAAGCACGTGGATATACTGCTTGGGATCCTACATCTCCAGCATTTATTTTTGGAACAACATTATGTATTCCAACCGTTTTCATTTCATATACGGGCGAAGCTTTAGATTATAAAACACCATTATTGCGTGCTTTAAGTGCACTTGACGATGCTGCTACTGATGTGTGCAAATATTTTGATAAAAATGTAAAGAAAGTTACGGCAACTTTAGGTTGGGAACAAGAATATTTCTTGATTGATAAAGCATTAGCAAACTCAAGACCCGATATTTTAGTAACAGGTAGAACACTTTTAGGTCATACGTCTGCAAAAGGCCAACAATTGGATGATCACTATTTTGGTTCAATTCCAACAAGAGCACTAAATTATATGCGTGAATTAGAGCAAGAATGTATGCTTCTTGGAATTCCTGTTAAAACACGCCACAATGAAGTTGCCCCAAATCAATTTGAGCTTGCACCAATTTTTGAAGAAACAAATTTAGCGGTAGATCATAATTCATTGCTTATGGATGTGATGCAAAAAATAGCAGAACGCCACCACTTTAAAGTGCTTTTCCATGAAAAACCTTTTAAAGGTGTTAATGGTTCAGGAAAACATAACAACTGGTCATTGGCTACTGATACTGGAGTCAATTTATTAAGTCCAGGTAAAACGCCGATGAGTAACTTGCAATTCTTGTCGTTTTTCATCAACACTATTAAAGCGGTAAATGACAATGAAGCGTTATTAAGAGCAACGATCGCTACAGCAAGTAACGACCACCGTCTTGGAGCAAATGAGGCTCCTCCAGCAATTATTTCCGTTTTTATTGGAGAACAGTTGACTAAGGTCTTGAATAATTTAGAAACCGTATCGGATGGAAAATTATCTCCAGAAGAAAAAACAGATCTAAAATTAAATGTTGTTGGTAAAATTCCAGATGTACTTTTAGATAATACGGACAGAAATAGAACATCTCCTTTTGCCTTTACTGGAAATAAATGGGAGTTTAGAGCGGTAGGTTCAACTGCAAACTGCGCAAACGCGATGACAACTTTAAACGCTATTGTTGCCAAACAATTAAAAGATTTTAAAATTGCTGTAGATGCTTTAATCGATGGTAAAAAATTGAAAAAAGACGAAGCTATTTTTAATGTGTTACGTGAATACATAAAAAGCACAAAATCCATTTTGTTTGAAGGCGACGGATACAGTGATGAATGGGAAGTAGAAGCGATTAAACGAGGACTTAGTAATTCAAAAACTACTCCAACTGCATTAAAAGCTAAAATTGATCCGAGAGTTATTGCACTTTATGGCGAAATGAACATCATGAATCATGTGGAAGTTCATGCACGTTACGAAATTGAGATTGAAGAATATACTAAGAAAATTCAGATTGAAGCACGCGTTCTTGGAGATATTGCTAGAAATCACATCATTCCAACAGCTATAAAATACCAAAATACACTAATTGAAAACGTTAGAGGTTTAAAAGAAATCTTTGGTGATGACTTTGAAAAAACAGCGGCAGAACAAATCATTTTGATCAAGCAAATTTCAAAACATATTGAAGGTATTAACCGTAATGTTGCTGAAATGATTGCTATTCGTAAAGAAGCAAACTTGCTAACCGATGCTCAAAAAATGGCAGAAATGTATTGCGACAAAGTAATACCATTCTTTGACGAAATTAGAAGACACTGCGATAAATTAGAGTTATTAGTAGATGATGAAATCTGGCCGTTGACTAAATACCGCGAATTACTTTTTACGAGATAAAACATAATAAGCTTGAAATAGAAAGACCTGAAAACACATTGTTTTCAGGTCTTTTTTTTTTACTATAATTGTAGTAACTTCGTTTATATCTTATACAATCATTTATGTTTAATAAATTCGCAGCGCTGGCATTTTTAATTTTATTTGCAAATCAAATTGCATACGCACAAGAATTATTCTCAGTCTACTTTGATACCAACAAATCAGAATTGGCTACAGCAGAAATTCGAAACGTTCAAACTTGGATTTCCGCCAACCCAAAAGTCAAGATTGTTGCCATAAATGGATTTACAGATAAAGACGGTTCTTCGGATTTAAACGACACATTGGCACAAAAAAGAGTAAATTACATGTATACTTTTGTTGCCAATAAAATAGCGATTCGCTCTGATTATAAGTCGCGCAGTTTTGGCGAAAATCATCTGCATAAAGAGGATAAGTCAAAAAATAGAAGGGTAGACCTCTTTTATATTCTTGAAAAAGATTTGCCACGTGAAAATGAAATTTTAGGCATCAAAGAAGAAGTCAAAGTTGCACAGCCAAAACCTGAAATTCGATATCCAGATAGTTTTCAAGTGCAGAACCCGAACGGGACTATTTCAGAATTTACGTTGGATAATGACTTTATGCAAAAGGTAACCAAAGCAAAAGCTGGAGAAAAATTGCAGATCGATAACTTAAATTTTCTATTCAATACCTTTGCAGTTACTAATGAATCCAGAGGAAAACTCTATGAATTACTATTAGTGATGCAACAAAATCCAAAGCTTAAAATCGAAATTCAAGGTCATATTTGTTGCAATTCATCTGGAAAAGAAACGCTCTCTACACAACGAGCCAAAGCAATTAAAGGTTTTTTAAAGAGCCAAGGAATTGAAAACAGTCGGGTCACTTATCAAGGATTTGGAAGTACACAACCGCTCTTTCCATTGCCTGAAAAAAACGAGCAAGAACGCGCGGCCAACCGCCGTGTTGAAATTTTGATTGTGGAAAATTGAATTTAATTCAATACATTTAATAAAGTAAAAAGTATTCAATGAAAACACTACTAGTTCTAATTTTTTTCCTTTCTTCCGTGTTTTCTTGCTTTGCCCAAGAAAAGGTAGAAGTTTTTTTCGATTTCAACAAATACAATTTGACACCCGAAGCGGTAACAACTTTGAACGATTGGATTTTAAAGCAGCCCAAAAGTAAAGTGCTTAAAATTTATGGCTTTTGCGATTGGAAAGGAACCAATAGCTATAATGACACACTTTCAATGCAACGGGTTCAAGCTGTTTTTGACTACCTTACAAAAAATAAAATTGAAATCGCTCAGGACTATATTCAAAAAGGACTTGGCGAGAATTTTACCCAAGATAAAAATCAAGCATTAAATCGGAAAGTAGAGATTAGTTATACCATTGAAGTGCCCCAAGTGCATAAAGAAGTTCCAGTAGTTAAGGAAGTAACGCTGTCAGAAAAAGTTAAAAGTGCTAAGAAAGGAGATAAAATCATCCTGAAATATATTAATTTCTACAATAATTCTGCACGAGTAGTACCGGCTTCTAAAAGTGTCCTCTATGACTTGCTTTGCGTCATGCAGGATAATCCAACGCTTAAAATTGAAATTCAAGGACATATTTGTTGTCAACTTGCCAGTAGCATGGATCACATTTCCACCGCACGCGCTCGAGCCATATACAATCACTTGGTTCAAAATAAGATTGCTAGAAACCGATTGACTTATAAAGGCTACGGAACTTCCAACCCACTTTATCCCATACCAGAAAAAAGCGATTTTGAAGAAAATGAGAACCGCCGAGTTGAAATTAAAATCGTAGAAAATTAAGTATAAAAAAAAGCCGTCTCAATTTATGAAACGGCTTCTATTATTATTTTGGTCAGTAGCAATTAGCTTTTTTCCATCATCGATTTTGATTTTTGAAGAGGACTAACTTCTTGTTTAACAACCACGTCACCTTTAATTTTTAGAGGAATTTTACCACCGTCAAAATTAGCAGCATTAGATTCCACCGTAATTGTTTTTCTAATTGGACCTGGCGCCATATTGTATTTTACATCAATTTTTCCTGTTTTCCCAGCAGCAATAGGTTCTTTTGGAAAAGATGGAACAGTACATCCACAAGTAGATTGCACATTTGTTATAATTAACGGTGCATTTCCAGTATTTTTAAACTCAAAAGTCCGCATACCACTATCAGAATCTTTCGAAACGGTACCGTAGTCAATCGTATTGTCTTTCGCTGAAAATTCAATTTTGGCTTGACCAAAACTCAAACTGCTAAAACCTGCAAATGCTACTAAAAGTAATAATTTTCTCATTTTTTCTAATTTAATTGTGTTCGTAAATTTACTTTCTTTTAATCAAAGAACAAATTATTAATTCTTAATTTTTTAAACGCCTTTAATTATTTACTTTTGTACATAATTCAAAAAGAGTGCCAAAATTTTTTGGAGCGAAAGGCTTGCGCTTTTTCAGTCGGCCATAATCCTGCTGTACGCTAAATCTTTTTATTGTGTAAAAACAAAATAAAAAGGATACCGCTTCCATCAGGGCTAAGCTGCTTTCCATTTTTGAGCAACAAATAAATAAAAATAAATCGTCTCAAAAGACTTACAATATGACAATACCAGCACAATTTGACGCTAAATCCATCGAACAGAAATGGTACGATTACTGGATGAAAAACAATTATTTTCATTCCACGCCAGACCACAGAACGCCTTACACCATCGTAATTCCGCCGCCAAACGTAACAGGCCTTTTACACATGGGACACATGTTGAATAATACAATTCAAGATGTTTTAATTCGTCGTGCTCGATTAAAAGGATTTAACGCATGTTGGGTTCCCGGTACAGATCACGCATCCATTGCCACTGAAGCTAAAGTAGTAGCAAAACTAAAGAGTGAAGGAATCAATAAAGCAGATTTGACGCGTGAAGAATTCTTAAAACATGCTTACGATTGGACCGACAAATACGGCGGAACAATCCTGGAGCAATTGAAGCAATTGGGTTGTTCTTGTGATTGGGAGCGTACTAAATTCACGATGGATCCAGACATGTCGGCTTCTGTTATTAAATCATTTGTTGACTTGTACAACAAAGGTATGATTTACCGCGGTTACCGAATGGTAAATTGGGATCCGGAAGCAAAAACAACTTTGTCCGACGAAGAAGTAAACTACGAAGAACAAAACGGAAAGTTATATTTCCTAAAATATAAAATTGAAGGAAGTGAAGACTTTTTAACGATTGCCACCACACGTCCAGAAACCATTTTTGGTGATACTGCTATTTGTATCAATCCAAATGATGAACGTTTTACGCATTTAAGAGGGAAAAAAGCAATCGTGCCAATTGCAGGAAGAGTTATTCCAATTATTGAAGATGAATATGTTGACATTGAGTTTGGAACTGGTTGTTTAAAAGTAACGCCAGCCCACGACATGAATGACAAAATGTTGGGCGACAAACATAATTTAGAAGTAATTGACATTTTCAATGATGATGCTTCTTTAAATAGTTTTGGCTTACATTATCAAGGTCAAGATCGTTTTGCTGTTCGAACTGCTATTGAAAAAGAGTTAGAAGCAAATGGAAGTTTAGTTAAAACTGAAATTCACTTAAATAAAGTAGGAACTTCTGAACGTACCAAAGCAGTAATCGAACCAAGATTATCAGATCAGTGGTTTCTAAAAATGGAAGAGTTGGTAAAACCAGCCATAAAAGCAGTTTTAGAAACGGACGAAATTAAATTATATCCAAAGAAATTTGAAAACACGTATCGTCATTGGTTGGAAAACATCCGCGACTGGAATATTTCACGACAGCTTTGGTGGGGTCAGCAAATTCCTGCTTATTTTTATGGCGATGGAAAAGAAGATTTCGTAGTTGCAGAAAATAGTGAAGATGCTTTGGCTTTAGCTAAAGAGAAAACTGGAAACCCAAACTTGACTTCTGAAAACTTGAAACAAGATGCTGATGCTTTAGATACATGGTTTTCATCATGGTTATGGCCAATGGCTGTTTTTGGTGGAATTTTAGATCCTAAAAACGAAGATTTTAAATACTATTATCCTACAAATGATTTAGTAACCGGTCCAGATATTTTGTTTTTCTGGGTAGCTCGAATGATTATTGCAGGATACGAATATACAGGTGAGAAGCCTTTTAATAATGTCTATTTAACGGGATTGGTACGTGATAAACAACGTCGTAAGATGTCAAAGTCACTTGGAAATTCTCCAGATCCATTGGAATTGATTCAGAAATTTGGAGCAGATGGTGTTCGTGTAGGACTACTTTTGAGCGCTTCTGCTGGAAACGACATTATGTTTGACGAAGAATTGTGCAACCAAGGAAAAGGATTTTCAAATAAAATTTGGAATGCGTTCAAATTAATTAAAGGTTGGGAAGTTTCTGAAACCATTCCTCAACCAGAATCTTCAAAAGTAGCAATTGAATGGTATGAAGCAAAATTGCAGCAAACCTTAGCGGAAATTGAAGATAATTTTGAGAAATACCGAATTTCTGACGCTTTGATGGGAATCTACAAATTAGTTTGGGATGATTTCTGTTCATGGTTTTTGGAAATGATTAAACCGGCTTACCAACAACCAATTGATGCTAAAACGTTTGCAAAAGCAATTGAAATGATGGAGAACAACATGAAACTGTTGCATCCTTTTATGCCGTTTTTGACTGAGGAAATTTGGCACTTAATCGCTGATCGAACTCCAGAAAATGCATTAATTGTTTCGGAATGGCCCGTTTTAAAGTCATTTGATTCTAAAATAATTGCTGATTTTGACAATGCTATTGAAGTAATTTCTGGCGTTAGAACGATTCGTAAGGAAAAGAATATTGCCTTTAAAGATTCGATTGAATTGAAAGCAATTAACAATGATAAAATGAGCGTTCATTTTGATTCGGTTATTACAAAACTTGGAAATATCTCAAATTTTGAATATGTTTCGGATCAAGTGGAAGGTGCTTTGTCTTTTAGAGTACATTCCAATGAGTACTTCATTCCAATGGCTGGAAACATCGATATTGACGCTGAAATCGCAAAACTAACCGAAGAATTAATCTACGTAAAAGGATTTTTGAAGTCAGTAGAAAATAAATTATCTAATGAAAAATTTGTAAATGGTGCTCCTGAGAAAGTCCTAGAAATGGAACGTAAAAAACAAGCGGATTCATTAGCTAAGATTGCTACGATTGAGCTGAGTTTAGCAAGTTTAAAATAATAGTACAGTAGTACAATGCAAAAAAAAATCCCTAAACGGGATTTTTTTTTGTGTCTTATTGAATCGTATTAGGAATCTCTTTAGCAAGTGCATCGTCGTATCGCTTTGCAACTGCGTTCCAATTAATTACCTTAAAGAAGGCTTCAACGTAATTGTTTCGTTTATTTTGGTATTGTAAATAGTATGCGTGTTCCCAAACGTCTAGCGCTAAAATAGGTGTACCACTTACGCCAATATTTGGCATCAAAGGATTGTCTTGATTGGCAGTTCCTACGACGGATAGCTTTCCAGTCTTGTCAATCACTAACCAAGCCCAACCAGATCCAAATTGTTTATTTGCTGTTTCGGTCAACTGATTTTTGAAATCATTATAAGAACCAAAGTGTTTTATTATGGCAGCACTTAATGCTCCTGAAGGTTCGCCGCCGCCTTTTGAACTCATACTCGCCCAAAATAAATTATGGTTGTAATAACCACCGGCATTGTTTCTTAAGGTTTTGTTTTCTAAATCTAACGAAGTTAGAATTTCCTCAATCGTCAACTTTGCCAAAGGTGTTCCTGCAACGGCTGCATTTAATTTATTTGTGTAGCCCAAATGGTGCTTGGAAAAATGAATTTCCATTGTTCTAGCATCAATGTGTGGCTCTAAAGCACCGTATGAATAGGGAAGAGGTATCATTTTAAAAGTACCTTCATTTGCAATAACATCGGAAGGATTTCCCATCTGTACAGAAGTTGCTACGTCTTCTGGAAGCGGCACCTGTACTTCTGTTAGATTTTTATCATTGCACGAAATAAGAAGTGCTCCAACTCCAACGACAATACCTAAATTTGATAAAATTTTCATTTTTTTTGATTTACAATTGTATTAATCATTTCGATATAATTTTCTTTCGCCTCATCGCTCGTTAAGTGACTGATTTGCATCCATGCATTAGTTTTAAATGCATTTCTTAAGTCAAAGTTTGAAGTTTGCGCTTGAACCGTGCCAAAGGTCGCTTGTTTATAATTGGCATAAAGCCGTAACTGCACATCTTGTGGCAAGGAAGATTGCGACATCTCTGCAGCAATAGCAACGGCTGCTTCAAAACGTGTATTTACATCTTTTTCGTTCATTATATTTCTTTTTCAGCTAAGATCGATTGATTTCCCTTAACTTTATCGTTCAACTTTACATTTAAAACGGTTCCGATTGGTAAAAATAAGTCGACTCTTGAGCCAAATTTAATGAAACCAGCGTCATCACCTTGAATTACAGTTTCGCCTACCTTTGCATAATTTACAATTCGTTTTGCTAAAGCGCCTGCAATTTGACGGTATAGTATTTCTCCAAAAATATCGTTTTCAATAACAATAGTAGTACGTTCATTTTCTTCACTTGCTTTTGGATGCCAAGCTACCAGAAATTTACCCGGATGGTATTTACTAAAATTAATTTTACCAGACATAGTGTATCGTGTGACATGAACATTTATAGGCGACATGAAAATAGAAACCTGTAAACGTGGTCCTTTAAAATATTCATTTTCATGTACTTCTTCAATTACTACTACTTTTCCGTCAACCGGTGCTACAAGTGTATGTTCCTTTGGTCGTATAGTCCGATTGGGATTTCTAAAAAATTGCAAAATAATTACTAATAAAAGTAACGCAACTATTTGGACGCTTTTCATAACCCAATAATGCTCTTTTAATAAATAATCAGCAGCAATAATAATTGAAACTGAAACCAGTGATGCTAAAATGATACTTCCGGCTCCTTCTTTATGGAAATGTAACATAAATTTAAAATTTAATAAACGGCAATAATTGATAAAATAAAAATATGAAAGGAGCTACAAATATGACACTGTCTAAACGATCTAAAACGCCTCCATGTCCAGGCATAATTGCTCCACTGTCTTTTACATTAGCAATTCGCTTGAATTTAGATTCAATTAAATCACCGATGGTTCCAAAGATACCTACGATTAAAGCAAATCCCAGCCAAATGAATTGAGCAGTTTGTTTTCCTTCAATGTAGTAAGTTGCAATTAAATAACTGGCAATTACAGCAAATACAATTCCTCCAAAAAATCCTTCAATTGTTTTTTTAGGAGAAATTTTTTCGTATAATTTATGTTTTCCGATAGATTTTCCAACAATGTATGCAAAAGTATCATTGGTCCATATTAAAATAAATATACCGATGATGATCTTAGGATTATAACCTTTAATTCCAAAAGGAATTTTGGTTAAGATTATAAAAGGCAAAATAATGTATCCTAAGAGAAACACATACTTAGATGCGGATTCTATTTTATACTGTTTGTTGTTAAAGAGGAAATAAATACACCGAAACGAGATCAAAAGTGTAGCACCAAGTAGCGTATAATCAAAGTTTTTAGATAAGGGAATTTTCTGACTTTCTAAATAAGTCACACTTCCATAAAGTAAAACAGCTACAAATAGAGGCAGAATCTTATTAATATGTACCAATGAACAAAATTCGTACACGGCAATGATCAGAAAAAGACCAAATAAAACAAAGAAGGTTTCGACAGAGCAAATAATTGAAAAAATTAAAAGCACGATATACACAGCTCCAGAAATTGCTCTTTTTAAAGTTTCATTCATGCTACAGGTCTTCTAAAAGCAATAAGTATAAATTTTTGGCAGCAGTGCCGTAACTTAAAAAGTCTTCCACTTTTGGTTTTTCGAAGTATTTAATCGTTGTAATGTTATTGGGGTAATCTTTGTTGTAATGTTTCGTCACATAACTCATAGCATCACTTTTAGCGGCCTTAATCTGGCTTGTAGTGGCTACAATAATAATATTTGTAGGAAGTTCTTGCGGTTTGTGCTGCTTGATTTGATTGGATGAAAAAAGGATAGAGCCTTCATCAGCGATTAAACTCTCACAGCTTGCCAATAGAAATTTTGGATTTGAAATTCCATTATAACTCAGTTTATTTTCATCCAGTAAGCTGTAAAGCTTGGGTTCAAAACACATAACATTTGTTTCATACCAGTCATTTTCAGCTAAGATGTCTTCAAATAAATTTTTGACTTCCGAAACATTTTCGCAATACAAGAATTTACCTCCATTTTTTTTAAAATTAAGGGTAAACAATTCGTCGATGGGTGTATTCTCTGCCGAAAAAGAATTGTTTTCACTCTCTTTTTCTTCATTAGAAGAATCATTTGCAGAACCAAAAAACTTTTTAAAAAGACTCATATTGTTTTTGAATGCTAGAAATTATTTTCAGAAATCGTTCAAAGATAAAAAAATCTTAACTCAAAAAGATTTTGAGTTAAGATTTTTTCAATAAATTCTTTATTTTAGTGCTTTACAGCGTACTAACTTCTTGCAAATTTGGGTCAAAATTTCTTTTACCGAAAATAGCTTCTAAATCGTCTTTAAAAATCACTTCTTTCTGTACAAGAATATCCGCAAGCTGGTTCAATTTATCTTTGTTTTCTTCCAAGATTTGAATTGCTCTCTGGTACTGACTTTCAATTAAAGCAGAAATTTCTTGGTCAATTACTTTTGCAGTTTCATCAGAATATGGTTTTGTAAATCCGTATTCACTTTGTCCACCTGAATCGTAATACGTAACATTACCAATTTTTTCATTCAATCCATAAACGGTAACCATAGCACGGGCTTGTTTAGTTACTTTTTCTAGATCGCTTAAAGCTCCGGTAGATATTCTGTCAAAAGTTACTTTCTCTGCTGCACGACCGCCCATTGTAGCACACATTTCGTCTAGCATCTGGTCTGTTCGAACAATCAAGCGTTCTTCTGGCAAATACCAAGCTGCTCCTAAACTTTGTCCACGCGGTACTATCGTTACCTTTACAAGTGGCGCTGCATGCTCTAACATCCAACTAACTGTAGCGTGGCCTGCTTCGTGAATTGCGATTGCGCGCTTTTCGTCTGGAGTGACAATTTTATTTTTCTTTTCTAAACCACCGACAATTCGGTCCACAGCATCCAGAAAATCTTGTTTGTCTACAGCGGTTTTATCTTTCCTAGCAGCAACTAGTGCAGCCTCATTACAAACATTAGCAATATCAGCTCCTGAAAAACCAGGTGTCTGTTTTGCTAAAAACTCAGTATCTAAACTTTCAGCTTTCTTTAATGGTTTCAAATGCACTTCAAAGATTTCTCTTCGTTCACGAATGTCTGGAAGATCTACAAAAATTTGTCTATCAAAACGACCCGCTCGCATTAATGCTTTATCCAATACATCCGCTCGATTGGTTGCAGCTAAAACAATTACATTTGAATTAGTTCCAAAACCGTCCATTTCTGTCAATAATTGATTCAGCGTATTCTCGCGTTCGTCATTTCCACCTGACATGTTGTTCTTTCCACGAGCACGTCCTACAGCGTCAATTTCATCAATAAAGATAATAGCCGGCGATTTTTCTTTGGCTTGTTTAAACAAATCCCGTACTCTTGAAGCTCCAACTCCTACAAACATTTCCACAAAGTCAGAACCTGAAAGTGAAAAGAAAGGTACTTGTGCTTCACCAGCAACGGCTTTCGCTAATAACGTTTTTCCGGTTCCTGGAGGTCCTACTAATAAAGCTCCTTTTGGGATTTTACCTCCTAGATTGGTGTATTTTTCAGGATTTTTCAAAAATTCAACAATTTCTTGAATCTCTTCTTTCGCGCCTTCTAAACCGGCAACATCCTTAAAGGTTGTTTTGATATCTGTCTTTTCGTCAAATAATTTGGCTTTCGATTTTCCGATGTTGAACAATTGTCCGCCACCAGCGCCACCAGCACCACCTGACATTCTTCGCATGATGAAAATCCAAAATGCAATGATAATGATAAAAGGCAGTAATAATGAAAAGATATCGCCCCAATCGCTGCGCGACTCAAATTTGAAATCTTTTAATTTATTTTCGGCAACTGCAGTTTCTAGCTTTTTCTGGAAGATCTCATCATTTCCAGGATCAAAAACATAATGCGGACCTTTATTCGGTTGGTCCAAATAATTTTTGGAAACCGCTTTGTGCTCCGCTTGCTTTAACGCTTCAGGCGTTAAAAATACTTCTGCCTCTGTTTTGTTATAAACAACTACTTTTTCAATATCACCTTTTTCCAAAAAGCCATTAAATTTGCTTGATGAAAGGCTTCCTGGCTTTGACATACCACCGTCGCCGCTAAAAAGGCTGAACGCTATGAAAAATATAATTAGTGCACCGGGAATTAACCACGGACCAATTTTAATTTTGGAAGGTGTTGGTTTATTATCTTTTGCCATTATTTAATACGTGTTTTTTATGGAGGTTATTTTCGCATCTCCCCAAAGACTTTCGATGTTATAATATTCGCGGATGTGCGTTTGAAATACATGTACTACGATGTTTACGTAATCCATTAATACCCATTCGGCATTTTCAGATCCTTCTACGTGCCATGGTTTATCTTTCAACTCTTTAGAAACTGTTTTTTGAATTGAGTTTACTATCGCATTAACTTGTGTATTTGAGTTTCCGTTACAAATAACGAAATAATCACAAGCTGAATTATCGATTTCTCTTAAGTCTAAAATATCAATATCGTTCCCTTTTACTTCTTCTATTCCTTTGATGATGTTTGCTAGTAAAGCATCATTATTCACTGATTTTCTTGTCATTTAATTTTTTTTGTCTGATTGGCAAAGTTATCAAAAAATGTCGTTATTTTTGAACCTTAACACAACATTAAATTCTGTTTTTTACTTTTATTTCAATGAAATTAATCAAACTCAATGCCATAGATTCTACAAATGACTTCATGAAGCAGTTATTAACGGCGCAAATTGTGGAAAATTTCACAGTAGTGGCAACTGATTCGCAGTTAAAAGGACGTGGACAAATGGGATCGACCTGGATGGCTGAATCGGGTAAGAACCTGACATTCAGTGTTTATTTGTCAAATGAATTGATAAATTTAGAATCAATTTATAATTTAAATGTAGCCGTAGCCCTTTCAATTCTTGATGTATTAAAAGAGCAGCACATTCCTGAATTAAAAATAAAATGGCCTAACGACATTATGTCAGCAAATAAAAAGATTGGTGGCATTTTAATTGAAAATGCAATTAAACAGAGCAGTGAGGTTCAATCTGTGGTTGGTATTGGATTGAATGTAAACCAACAAAACTATGATGGATTACCGCAAGCGAGCTCATTGTGTTTGACAACGGGTCGCTTTTTTGACTGTGATGAATTACTGACAAAAATTGTAAATCAATTGAAAATCTATGTAAATTTAATAGATGTAA
The DNA here is from genome assembly GCF_000425485.1 of Flavobacterium tegetincola DSM 22377. Lineage (GTDB taxonomy): Bacteria > Bacteroidota > Bacteroidia > Flavobacteriales > Flavobacteriaceae > Flavobacterium > Flavobacterium tegetincola. The sequence continues at coordinate 300,435 of NZ_KE384383.1, forward strand.
ATCAAGGGAACAAGCTGTGGGATAAGTACCATGAGTATCTTTATAAGAAAGATATTCCTTCTGCTTTTGAAAATAAGGACGGGAAGAAATTTATGGGAATCATTAAGCAAGTACTTTTCACAGGCCAGTTAGAGGTGATGATGGAAGACGATTCCATGCAGTATTTCAATATTAAAGAATTGAAAATGTTATTCTAAAAATAAAGCCTGATACATAGGTATCAGGCTTTAAAATTTATAATTTATGCATGTTGTTTGCAAAGGATTCAATTAATTTACTAATGGGTCCTTTTATCATCATTGCCATCATAGCATTAAATTCGCCATCAAAATGCAAATAAACTTCGGTAGAATTTTCGGTCAAGGCGTTCAATTCTGAAGTTAAGGTAAAAGGTAGTTTATCTGAAGCCGCACCCAAAATCACTTTTGAATATGCTACTTGATCTTTCATGCGCAATTTAATTTCAGGCAATCCTTTCAAGCCGAAATTAAAGGTCTTGTCATCCAGAACTTCAAACTTTACCACGGTTTCCGGCATTAACTTTTCAAAATTGTCCACGTGTAATAATGCATTGAATAAGTATTCAGCAGATTGATCAACGGTTACTTTATGGCTTTCTAATTTCATAGGTAAATAATATTTTTAGTTTTGAAAGAGGTACATTGCAAATTTCAAATGGTATTATCTTATAAAGATTCTTTTTCTACTCCCCAAGTTGACGGACTAACACGCCATTCTTGCAAGGTTTTTTCTTCTTCTTCGGTAATGTATTTTTTGGCTACAGCCAAAGTTAGCAAATTTTCATAGTTGCTTAACGTAAATAAATCTACATCTGCCTTTTTAAAATTTTCAGTCGCGATTTCGAAGCCGTAACTAAAAATGGCAGCCATACCTTTAACATTTGCACCTGCAGCTTTTAATGCTTCAACTGCCATCAAACTACTATTTCCGGTACTAATTAAGTCCTCAATTACCACTACATTTTGTCCTTTTTGCAAAAAACCTTCTATTTGGTTTAGTCTTCCATGCTTTTTAGCTTCTGGTCGAACGTATACAAATGGCAGTGCCAAAGCTTCTGCAACAAGTATTCCGATACCGATGGCACCCGTGGCAACTCCTGCAATTACATCTGGTTTTCCAAATTTTTTCTCAATATTTTTCGCAAATTCATCTTTCAGATAATTTCTGATTGGTGGAAATGAGAGTGTTATCCTATTGTCACAATAAATAGGCGATTTCCATCCGGAAGCCCACGTAAAAGGATTTCCTGGATTTAATTTAATTGCGTTTATTTGTAAAAGCAATTCGGCTGTTTTGCTGGCTGTATCTTTATTAAAAATCATACTACAAATGTATAAAGTTTTTGTGAACGACAAACCACTTTTTTTAACTGATGAAATCGTTAAAGAAACCGATTTTCAGCTTTTCTTACTTGAAAGTGCTGATATTAAGCAGGTTATTGTAAAAATATTTCAAAATAAAATTCAGAAAGCGTATCTCTATCATCCTGATGAGAAGGAGATTATGAAAACGTTAAAAACGAAAATTCCTGTTCAGAAGGCTGGAGGTGGACTCGTTTACAACGCTAAAAATGAAGTTTTGTTTATTTTTCGAAATGGAAAATGGGATTTACCGAAAGGAGGAACCGAGAAAGGAGAAGCCATCGAAGACACTGCAATGCGGGAAGTAGAGGAGGAAACTGGGGTAGGAAATTTAGAAATTGTTGAAAAACTTCAGAAAACCTATCACATCTTTAAAAGGAACGGAACGTTGAAATTGAAAATAACGCATTGGTTTGAAATGCGGACTAATTTTGATGGAATTCCAGAGGGACAAGCCGAAGAAGGTATCGAAAAAGTCGCTTGGTTGAATCCTGAAGAAATTCAAGAAGCGTTGAAAAATTCGTATGAAAATATTAAATTATTATTCGAGGAATAAGTAAATCGAGCGTAAATTAGGTTTTACATACGCTTTATGTTGAATAGTAAATTGCTAATTTTTATTTCGACGGAAGATAAATCTCTGCAAAATCTCCAAACTTTATTAGATTCTTAATTCGTGAGAATGATAAAATAATACAAATGTTTATATGAATTTTAAAGAGTGTTAAAATTATAATTCATCATTCATAACTCATAATTCCCTTACCTTTGCCGCATGAATAAAAATGTACCTTCTAACAATTTGCTTTTAAATTTAGGATTTGACCAATTTAATGAAATGCAAATTGCCGCTCAAGAAGCAATACTTGAGGAAAACAATGTGTTGCTATTATCGCCTACAGGTTCTGGAAAGACAGTAGCTTTTTTAGTGCCAATATTTGAAATGTTGTTGCCCGAAATCCAATCGGTTCAGTGTTTGATTATTGTTCCTTCAAGAGAATTAGGCTTACAAATTGAGCAAGTTTGGAAAAAAATGGGAACCAATTACAAAGTAAATATTTGTTATGGTGGTCATTCTATTGATACAGAAATTAAAAATTTAAGTTCACCTCCTGCGGTTTTAATTGGAACGCCAGGACGAATTGCAGATCATATTGAACGCGGAACTTTCAGATTAGACAAAATTCAAACCTTGATTTTAGATGAATTTGATAAATCGCTTCAATTGGGATTTCACGATGAAATGTCTTTCATTATTGGAAAACTTACTAACTTAAATAAGCGGATTTTAGTTTCGGCAACAGCTGATATTGAGATTCCACGCTATACAAGAGTGGTAAATCCTACGGTTTTGGACTTTATTAAACCGGAAGATAACGAGTCTAATTTGAGTGTTAAATTAGTTCAATCGACAGAAAAAGATAAAGTGAATACTTTATTTCAATTGATTTGTGGATTAAAATCGGAAGCTGCTTTGGTTTTTTGCAACCACAGAGATGCTGCAGAACGTATTTCGGAAACTCTGAATAAACGAGGCATTTACGCTACTTATTATCATGGTGGAATGGACCAAGAGGAACGTGAACGTGCTTTAATTCAATTTAGAAATGGAAGTATCAATTATTTAATCACAACCGATTTAGCAGCTCGTGGATTGGATATTCCTGAAATGAAACACGTCATTCATTATCATTTGCCCTTAAAAGAAGACGAATTTACCCACAGAAACGGTCGAACGGCTCGTATGTTAGCTTCTGGAACGGCTTATGTGCTTTTTCACGAAAGTGACAAACAAATGGATTTTATTGATTATAAAATGCCTGTTTTGAATGTAAAAGAGAATAAAAGTTTGCCACAACCACCAAAATTTCAAACGGTTTATATTTCTGGTGGAAAGAAAACGAAGTTGAATAAATTTGACATCGTTGGTTTTTTCTCCCAAAAAGGAAAATTAGAAAAAGAAGATTTAGGTTTGATTGAAGTCAAAGATTTTGTGTCTTTTGCAGCAGTGAAATTTTCAAAAGTAAAAGACCTTTTGAACAATATCAAGGATGAGAAAATGAAAGGGAAGAAGTTTAAGATTGAAATTGCTAGAAATGTGATTAAGAAAGAAGAGGAGAAGTAGGATTTTTAAGTTTAAAATGAAAAACCATTAGATGGTGAAAAAGAAATATTTAATTGTTTTTTTACTACTTTTTATAGCAAAGAGCTATGCTTGTTCTTGTGAACCGACACCAACTTTGGAAAAAAGTTTTACTGAAGCTGAAACAATAAGTTATGTTTCTACAACTGACAACTGTTAACCGACAACTGATATTTTTTATAAGATTGGTATAAATTCGTAAAAAAGTAATAACTTTGTAATTACTAAAATTAAATAATTATGGATGTTTCTGTTATACCTATTGGAAATTCAAAAGGAATTCGACTTTCAAAAACGATACTTGAGAAGTATAATATTACGGACAAAGTAGAATTGATTTTGGAGAAGGGATTTATTATTCTAAAGTCAAAAGCTGAACCTAGACAAGGTTGGGAAGCTGCATTTAAGAAAATGAGCGAAAATGGAGATGATAAATTGCTAATAGAAGATGTGTTTGAGGATGAAAATCTTGAAGAATGGAACTAAAACAATATCAAATCGTTCTAGTAAATCTTGACCCGACTGTTGGTAGTGAAATGAAAAAAACGCGTCCTTGTGTCATTATTTCGCCAAACGAGATGAATAAATATCTTCAAACGATTGTAGTTGCACCAATGACAAGTAGTTCAAAATCTTATCCGACAAGAGTAAAAATAATTCTTGACAACAAAAAAGGATGGATTGTACTAGACCAAATCAGAGCTATTGATAAAAATCGAGTAATTAAATTTTTAGGAAGTTTAACTGTAAAAGAAATAGAACAAGTAAAAGATATTATCCGCGAAACTTACGTTGAGTAAGATTTGGGATATTTTATAAAAGATAAAACCCATTGAATTTCAATGGGTTTTATCTTTTATAAACATTTTCAATTGCAGTACTTTTCAAAAGTTACGAGCTCAAAACGTATAACCTACAACTTCTTAACGTAAGCCGTAATAATCACAATTTGTTGTCCGTCCACTCTTCCTTCAATATATGTTTCATTTTCGTGGTCTAAACGGATGTTTCTTACAGCAGTTCCTTGTTTGGCCACCATACTTGAACCTTTTACTTTCAAATCTTTAATCAAAACTACAGAATCTCCAGTATTTAAAATCACACCGTTACTGTCTCGGTGAATTATTTTATTTTCGTCATCATCGGCTTCACCTGTTGCTTTTGCCCATTCTAAGGTGTCTTCGTCCAGGTACATTTGCTCTACCAATTCATGGTTTTTCAAACGATTTAGCATTCGCCACGAAACCACTTGTACCGGAATATGTTCGCTCCACATACTGTCATTCAATAAACGCCAGTGGTTTGCGTCCATGTTATCTGGATTTTCTATTTGGTCGATACACGTTGCACAAGCATAAATACTTTCGTCCATGTCGCCCTTTCTTGTCGGCAAAACGTCAAATTGTTTTAAGTTCTCAGTTGCACCACAAAGTTCGCAAGTTCCGTTGCTTCTTTTGTTTAATTCTCTTTCTAAATTCATTTTTATTGGGTGATATTAAGTTTATTTATTTTTTTACTCGGACGGCAGGGGGAACTAAAAGTTCATATTCACCACCGTTTCGCAATACATCACGTACGATACTTGAACTGATGTAAGATGTTCTTGCCGCAGTTAATAAAAATACGGTTTCTATTTTAGATAACTTTCTATTGGTGTGTGCGATTGCTTTTTCAAATTCAAAATCAGCGGGATTTCGCAAACCCCTTAGGATGAATTTCGCATTCATTTTTTCACACAGATCAATTGTCAAACCTTCGTAAACGACTACTGAAATGGAAGGTTCATCAGCGAAAGATTCTTCAATAAAACGCTTTCGGTCTTCTAAAGAAAACATGTATTTTTTATCAGCATTGACACCAATGGCAACAATAATTTTGTCAAAAAGCGGGATACTTCTTTTGATAATGTCATAATGACCCAACGTAATTGGGTCAAATGAACCTGGGAATACTGCTATTTTTTCCATAATGGTTTGCGTTTTAGTGCCAAATTAATTTCGTTATCAAATAATTCGCTCAATTTTAATTGAGCATATTCGGCTTGTTGTGGGAAAATACTTTGCGGTGAAAGTCCTGGATTGGTATTGATTTCTATAAAATGTGGAATGCCATCCATGATGATAAATTCACTTCTGGAAAAGCCCAACATGCCTAAAGCATCGTACACTTTTTTGGCCATCACAACTACTTTTTCAGTTGTTTCTGCATCTAATCGTGCGGGTGTAATTTCTTGTGACTTGCCCAAATACTTCGCTTCGTAGTCAAAGAAATCGTTCTCTGAAACAATTTCGGTTAATCCTAAAACGGTGGTTTTTCCATTAAAATTCAAAACGCCTACAGAAACTTCAGTTCCTTTTAAATACGATTCAATTAAAATATCGCTGTCTTCGGCAAATGCAAATTCCAATGCTTTTTCAAAATCTTCTAGGTTGTTCACTTTAGAAACACCTAAACTACTTCCGGATTGATTGGGTTTTACAAAAAAAGGCAAGCCTAATTCTGCTACAACATCATCTGCTGAAATGGACATTCCTTTAGTTAAATAGATGGATTTTGCCTTTGGAATATTGAACTTTGAAAGTACAGATAAAGTGTCTCTTTTATTAAATGTCAAGGCCGATTGATAAAAATTACAACCTGTATACGGAATTTCTAACAATTCCCAATACGCTTGCAAGTGGCCGTCTTCGCCTGGAGTTCCATGAACCGTGTTAATTATTGTGTCAAATGTGGTCTTGTGTCCCTCTTTGGTAAATGAGAAATCCGACTTGTCAATGTTGTGTTTTTTGTTATTTACAACAGCAAACCAACCTTCTGGCAAGACCTGAACTTCATACGTTTTGTATTTGGAAGTATCCAAATTTTGTAAAATCAATTGACCACTTCGAAGCGAAATTACAGATTCGTCCGAATATCCACCCATTACAACGGCTATGTTCATAGTTTTAAGTACATTTTATGGGACAAAAATATCATTAATTATTGAAACCGAAAACCTTTAGTATTTTTATATCTTTGCAACAAATAAAATAAATATGAGTTTAAGAAAATTTCTGACGAGCAAAACGTTTTTTATTCAACTTGCGATTGCCATTGGAATAATTATAGTCTTGGTTTTTGCAATGATGAAGTGGTTGAGTGTAACTACCAATCATGGCGAAGAAATCACGGTGCCAAATTTGAGCAAACTTTCAGTGGAGCTTGCTGAAGAGAAATTAGCAGCCCTGGATTTAGAATATGTCCTACTTGATACCACCGAATATCAGAATGAATTTCCAAAATTTTCTGTGGTAAAGCAAGATCCAATTGCCGGTTCCAAAGTAAAGCAAGGACGAAAAATCTACATAAATATCAATTCAGATTCGTACAGAGATATTGTTATGCCTGATTTAATTGAGCAGACTTTGCGTCAAGCAGAACCCACTTTACGCGCTTTAGGTTTAGAATTAGGTTCTAAAACATATAAGCCGTATTTGGGAAAAGATATGGTTTTAGAAATGCGCTATAAAGGCAAGCTACTTAAAGCTGGAGATAAAATTCCTAAAGCTTCCAAAATTGATTTGGTTTTAGGAGATGGAAAAGTAGGATTTGAAGAAGAACAAGAGGAAGTTATTCCTACAGATAATTTGGACGAAGAATTTTAATGATGACAGAAGAACATACACCCGAAGTAGAATTAGACGACGATTTATTTGAACATTTTAGATTTGAAATTCCCAAAGGCCAAGAGTTTTTGAGAATTGACAAATATTTGATGCACATGTTGCCCAATTCCACAAGAAATAAAATTCAGAATGCAGCGACTAATGGAAATATTTATGTGAATGATGTTCCCGTAAAATCCAATTATAAAGTAAAACCCTTTGATGTGGTTCGGATTTTATTGTCGCATCCGCCTTTTGAAAATAGAGTTGACCCAGAAAATATCCCTATAAATATTGTTTATGAAGACGATACTTTATTGTTGGTCAACAAAGAGCCTGGAATGGTTGTACATCCTGGACATGGAAATTACACTGGAACTTTAGTAAATGCATTGGCATATCATTTTGAAAATTTGCCATTGAACAGCAGCGAACGTCCTGGACTCGTGCATCGCATTGATAAAGATACTTCCGGACTTTTGGTGATTGCCAAAACTGAAGCGGCAATGACGCATTTGGCAAAACAATTTGAAGCCAAAACTTCGGAAAGAGAATATATTGCTTTGGTTTGGGGAAATGTCAAGGAAGACGAAGGAACGATTGAAGGAAACATTGCTCGACACGTCAAAGACCGTATGCAAATGGCGGTTTTTGCGGATGATGAAATTGGAAAACCAGCCGTGACACATTATAAAGTATTGGAACGTTTTGGCTATGTGACGTTGATTTCGTGCCAATTAGAAACCGGTAGAACCCACCAAATTCGGGTACATTTAAAACACATTGGTCACACGTTATTTAACGACGAACGTTATGGTGGTCATTTGATTTTAAAAGGAACCACGTTTACAAAGTACAAACAGTTTATTGACAATTGTTTCAAAACGTTGCCAAGGCAAGCGCTTCATGCGAAAACACTTGGTGTAGTTCATCCTACCACAGGCGAATTGATGCGCTTTGACACCGATTTACCACAAGATATGCAAGATGTCATTGAAAAATGGCGCAATTACTCCAAGTCGCACAATAATGATGAAGACGAAGATTAAATGTAAAATGCCTTAATGAAAATTAAGGCATTTTTTTTAGCAGTTTTCCATCATTGAATTCCAGTTTTAGACCGTAATATAAGCGCTAATTTCGTAAACCTAATTATTTTAAGGATCCACTTTTCTTACTTGTAATTTTAGAAAGTTTGGCGCAAAATAAAACTGTTTTGCATGCTTATGGAGAATTTGAATTTGGATCTAAAATTCGTTATCAAGAAAGTTACATTCTAATTTACGGTTCTAGTTCCACTGTATCTTCTTTTATATACAACTGCTGAATTAAAATAATAACAATTACCGCTATAGGCGTGGCAAGTATCAATCCCCAACCACCTGTGAGCGACCCCATCAATAACTGAACGGTTAAAATCATAGCAGGAGGAAGGTTGATCATCTTTTGTTGTACTAAAGGCGTTATAAAATTGCTTTCCAAAAACTGAATTAATACGTACAATCCGACTACCATAAGCGCTTTGTCAGGTCCGTCAAGTAAGGCAATTAAAACTGCAGGAATCAAGGCAATGACAGGTCCGAAGTTAGGAATAAAACTAATCAATCCTGCTAAAATTGCCAGCACCAACCACAACTTAATGCCCAAAAGTGCCAATCCGATGGCTGTTAAAACGCTTACTACAAGCATGGAAAATAACTTTCCTTTCATCCAATTCTTTAAGTTTGAACCCATTTTATTAATGAGTTCCAATCCTTTGGCCTGACCCGATTTTGGAATAAGTAACACAACACCTTCCTTATAGGTTTGACGGGAAATGGCTAGAAAAATCCCAATAAATAAAATAACGTACACATCACCTAAAATCCCAAAAGTTGAAGTGAAAAATTGTTGTCCAAATTCCTTTAATTTCGATACAGTTGCATCAGATGTGGATTGATTGAGTATCATATTTCCAACATCAGATTTGCTCAATTGGTTTTTTGCAGCTTCTATAGTGGAAGGAATTGTCTCCACTAATTCTGCAGTTTGCGACTGAATTTTAGCCCCAATTAAGAAAAATAAACCAATCGTGATCAGAAAAGTGAGGAGGATCGACATTCCGATGGACCATTTTTCAGACATTTTGAGGTATTTTCGACCTAAACCTGCTAATCCTTGTAGAAATACTGCAAGCAATATTCCCGCAAAAACCAACAACAGCACGCTGAACGTTATTTTAATCATCCAAATAACAAGGACAAACAGGGTGAGAATAGAAATTGTAATCCAAACTTTCTTTTGAAAATCGGTTATTGAAGTAGATTTATTTTCCATAGGTGTTTTTTTGAAGTTTAAAGAATTGTAACTCGTGCCAATTGATTATTTTTTTTCAACGTCCTCTAGGAGCCATTGATCTATAGCTTCTGCATTTTCTGAATGTAAAACAGACAAATCCCCAGTCCGCTCTAACACTACCGCCTTTACATGTGCAATTTGCTTTACATTAGCTTCCCGAAGTTTTGCTCTTAAATCCCGTTCGGTAACGTGTGCCTTTTTTAAATTTTCGTGTAAAATAATCGCGCCATCCATCAAAAGTAACGGTTGATTGTCGACCAATTTTTGAAAATTAGCATACCGCATGAGGTAAGCAACCAAACTCTGCAGTGCAAAAATACAAATCAAAGCAACCAACGTTTTGATCAGTGTGATATCCTTGAGTAAAATACCACTTGCAATGATAGATCCGATGGCAATGGTAGATGCAAAGTCAAAACTAGACATTTTACTAAAACTTCTTTTGCCACTTATTCTAACAAGAATAATAATGCTGATAAATAAAACGAATGTACTAATTGCAATTGCAAAGAGCGCTTCCCAAGTACTTCCAAAATAGTTTTCCATAGCCGTTTTGATATTTGATAATTTTAAAATTACCAAAAAAAATACTCTTTTAAAAATGAAAACGGATGGATTAACAAAAAAATAGGGTTCAGATTGATTATTATTAAATCTAGCAAACATTTTTAAAAATTACGTAAAACGTACTAAATCAGTATTTTTTAGTTTTACACAAATGAAATCGAGTTACTCACATTTTGAAAAAGGTGACTTTCGAGGACTAACTAAAATACCTGATTTTAACGATTTAACTTAAAACAAATGCTATGAAAGAGGTTAAAATAAATACCGTTGAAAGTGATTTTAAACATTTTATAATAGGTGAAAATCATCCTTGTGTGATGGCCAGTACCATTTTTAAAATGGAAAATTACCATCTTAAACTGTATGATGATATGCTTTCAAAAGACGCAGTGCAGCCCATTTTAAATGATATTCAAAATTACATCGACCATTATGATTTTGATTCCAATCAGTTTGAATCGCTGATCATGTGCTTTAAAAACAATGAATTTGAAACTGAATTGGAATTTGAAAAAGCGCTGTGGACATTTTTGCAACGATTGCACGATCATGATAATGCCAATTGGGATCCAACGGTGAGTGACGATCCAAATAATCCCGACTTCAGTTTTAGCATTAACGGTAAAGCATTTTTTATCATCGGCATGCATCCTAAAAGTTCAAGAATGTCAAGGCAAGCTCCTTATTGCACGGTAGTATTTAATTTGCATTGGCAGTTTGAGAAATTGCGTACCATGGGCGTTTACGACAAGGTAAAAAAGAGAATTCGCAAACGAGACAAGGAACTTCAAGGTACGATTAATCCCGTGCTTCGCGATTTTGGAACCGATAGCGAAACCAAACAATACAGCGGAAGAGCAGTGGAAAGCAACTGGAAATGTCCGTTTCATACTCAAAATTAATAAAAAATGATTCAGAAAATTACGATTAATCCCCAAAGTGGAAAAGCATTTACATTAAAAAAAGGAGCTATTTTAACGGTAATTGATCCCAAAGGTCAGCAAGTGAGCGATATGGTTTTGTTCAATGCACACGATACTCATGAAAAAATTTCGTCGGGTAAGACCTTGGATTTTGAAGAATCGATTTTGATTACCAAAGGAAATTTTCTGTGGAGCAATCGTTCGCAGAAGATGATGGAAATTCTAGAAGACACCAACGGCAGAAATGATTTTCTTCTAGCACCCTGCAGTCCTGAAACGTTTCAAATTATGTACAATAATCATGAGGAACACCCGAGTTGTTTGAATAATTTGCAGACCAATCTAGCGCCATTTGGCATTCATCCTGATGAAGTTCCTACGGCTTTCAATATTTTTATGAACGTACAATTTGACCCAAAAGGCAAAATAAGTGTACTACCTCCAACGAGCAAAAGTGGCGATTATGTTCAATTTAAAGCCGAAATGGATTTGATCGTTTGCCTTACCGCTTGCTCTGCAGAAGACAGCAATGGTGGGACTTTTAAACCTATTGAATACCATATTTCCGAAGCGTAATTGTGTTCCTAAATTTATAACAATTAGATCTGCTTTGGTACTTTTATGACGATCATAGCAATCATCTAAGGTCAAAAACTGAAACTAAACAAGACTAAAAATGAATGCCTAGATGAGAATCGAGGCACTTTTTATTTAGATCTTAAATTTAAACCGTCAGAAACATGCAGTCGTCTGAAGATAAATCCTGATAAAATGGTAAGAATTCCAACGGTAAGAAAGGTAAGGCGAAAAGCGTTATGTGTCTCATTTTGAATAAGTGCTGTATTATTTTCAAATAATTTTAAAACAATAAGTCCAAAAGCAATTCCAAAACCGATGGCCAACTGTTGATTAACCGAAACTAATGAATTCCCGCTGCTGGTTTGAAAATTTCTTAAATCGGCTATCGAAATGGCATTCATTGAAGTAAATTGAATCGAATTAAAAAAGCCCAAAGTAGCAATTATAGGTATAAACCAAAGTAGCGACGTGTGAATGTCAGGTATTGCAAGGCAGCAAATTAAAGTTCCGATGATAAAGGTGTTTACCATCAATGTTTTTTTGTAGCCAAATTTATTCAAAATCTTAATCACGTAGGATTTTGCAAACATTGCCGTAAGTGCCATCGGAGCGATCATCCATCCTGAAATTACTGCAGATTGTTTAAATGCAATCTGGATCATCAAGGGCAATAATAACGGAACGGCGCTTATTCCTAATCTTGTGGCTAGGTTGCCCAAAACGCCTACTCGAAAGGTTCTTACTTGAAATAAATTCAAAGGGAATAGAGGATTTTTGCCTTTTCTGGCGTGTCTGTAGTAATAATATAAAAATAGAAACCCTAAAATAAAAATGATCAAGACGGGTGTGATATTCTTTGTGTTTCCAAAAAGTTCTAAAGCGATCGAAAGTAAAAGCGAAGCCGATGCAAAAATGATAAACCCTTTCAAGTCGAAATCCACGATTTTGGATGTATAATTAGGCATGTATTTTATACCTAGAATAATTCCTACAATCCCAATGGGAATATTGATCAGAAAAATCCAATGCCAAGATAAATAATCTACCAAATAACCGCCCACTAACGGACCTAAAACAGGACCAATTAATGCAGGTATTATGGCAAAATTCATGGCTTTTACTAATTCGTTTCTGTCGTATGTTTTTAATAATGCCAATTTTCCAACAGGCGTCATCATACTTCCTCCAATGCCCTGAATCACTCTTGAAATTACCAACTGCGTAAGGTCTTGAGAAGCTGCACAAAATAAAGACCCTAAACTAAAGAGCACAATCGCGATTAGAAATATTTTTTTTGTTCCAAATCGATCGGCTAAAAATCCACTGGCAGGCATAAACACAGCTAAAGTTAAAACATAGCTGATAATGGCATTTTGCATGTTGAGTGGCGACTCATTTAAATCTCGGGCGATGGATGGTAAGGAGGTGTTTAATATGGTAGAATCCAGCATCTGCATGAAAATGGCAGTGGCTAAAATTAAGGGCAACACTTTTTTTGTGGTTTCTAAAGTATGTGTTTTTGACATTGGATAAAATTAAAAAAAAGTCTTCCAAAATTTTTGAATTTTATAAAAAAAATAACGGCTGTTTTTTAAATTGGATGATTGTTTCAGGTATTATAAAGATGTTTCAAAGCAAATGAAATTTGTGATTCAAACTTTGAGGTGAGGTTGTTTGAGGGGGGTGGTAAACTCGATTAGGAGCTGTTTTTTATTTATTAATTATTTCAATCCACTTTTTTTTGTTGTCCGATAATGTTTTTTCGTCCGCAATCATAATTCCATCTTTTTCGTAAAAAGGAAGTCTGTTATAATTGTATTCCACAATCTCTTTTTCTTCAAAGTTTTCAAATGATGTAGTTATACTAATTTCCTTAATCCAAATTCTAGATAAAACACAGTGAATAATTATTCCCTTGTCGGAACTGTCAAGAAAAGGAATTAATCTATTAGAAACACTTTTTCCAATATTTACTAAGGAGTCGGCTGATGAACTGTCCATTTTTAAGACCCAAACATAATTACAAGTTCCATACAACTGATTGTTGTTCAATTCCTCTATAAATTTGTCAATATTGTCAGTTTGAGCATTTACTGCAAAACTAAAAGTTATTGTCAATATGAAGGTTATTAATTTTTTCACTATGCTGTTTTGTTGTTGTTGTTGTTGTTGTTGTTGTTAACGTTTAAGAATTAGGCAAGTTACGTGTTTATCTGCAAGGGTTTTCTGATGGGAAATTAGGCGTTAGAAATCGCAACTCCCTTCGATTAATCGCTATAAAGCAATTGTTTTTTTAAGGTATTTTATTTAGGTTTTATTTACAGTAATCTTTAAATTCCATTGTTTTCAGCGCTTGAAAAAATTCCACTTGAGTAGATTCAGATAAATCATTTCCATAAAAGCTCATTGATGTTTTATCATAAGTTTTTCTACTACCTTTTAAACTGTCTATATAAATTCCGCTCGCGCCAAAACCCTTATTTGTCGGTTCAATAAATTTCGCTGAAAAGCAAGCAATGGTGCCTTTTGTGAATTTATACTTTAGATATTCTTTTGCGTCATATTCTGCGGTAAATTTATCATCGACTACTAAATATTTAACCTTTTCTAATCGATTCCTTTGCTTTTTAGAGAATTCAGAATATTCAGTTTCACTAAAGACAAGTATTTCAATATTATTTGTCAAATCTCCAGAATACCAACCCAAATCAAAAATCAAAGTGTCTTGTTCATTTGTAACCAATCCACCAACATAACTGTCAGTTCCTTTGACTTCGTATTCTTCCCAATTTTGAGGTACAGTTAATTCAAATGACCCAAAATCAATGTTTTTATAGTCGGACTTTTTACAAGATAAAATAAAAAGTAAAATTAGTGTAGATACGGTTCTTTTCATGATGTTTACAACTAGTAAATATCCACAAGTTTAATCAACTTTCCTCAACCCTCAAAACTTTCAACAACAAGCTTTCAATCCCGTCCAAAACCATTATAAACTTTCTCTCAAAACTTTCAAAAACCAATTTCACATCTCAATTATAAAAGTTATTTTTGCACATGCAACACAACGTACTTATTTTAGATTTCGGCTCGCAATACACACAACTTATTGCCCGACGCGTTCGCGAATTAAATATATTCTGCGAAATTTTTCCTTACAATAATTTTCCAACAGACTTATCAAGTTACAAAGCAGTGATTTTGTCGGGTAGTCCCTTTTCGGTTCGTGCCGAAGACGCTCCGCATCCTGATTTGTCGCAAATTCGTGGTAAAATGCCACTTCTGGCTGTTTGTTATGGTGCTCAATATTTGGCACATTTCAGCGGCGGACTGGTAGCTCCATCGGATACCAGAGAATACGGAAGAGCCAATTTGTCTTTCATTAAAGAAGGAGAAGTGTTCTTTGACGGCGTTTCTGAAAACTCACAAGTATGGATGAGTCACTCGGATACGGTGAAAACACTTCCTACAAACGGAGTGAAATTAGCCAGTACACATGACGTGGAAAATGCGGCTTACAAGATTGAAGGCGAAACTACTTATGCGATTCAATTTCACCCAGAAGTGTACCATTCAACAGATGGAAAACAAATTTTAGAAAACTTCTTAGTGAAGATTGCTGATGTTCCTCAAAACTTTACACCAAATGCCTTCGTGGAAGAAATGGTAGCAGAGTTGAAAGAAAAAGTAGGTAACGATAAGGTAGTTTTAGGACTTTCAGGAGGTGTAGATTCTACAGTTGCCGCAGTTTTATTACACCAAGCTATCGGACCGAACTTGCATTGTATCTTTGTAAACAACGGACTTTTGCGTAAAAACGAATACGAAAGTGTTTTAGAACAATACAAAGGAATGGGCTTGAATGTAAAAGGAGTCGATGCTTCGGCACGTTTCTTGGATGCCTTGGCGGGAATCAGCGACCCTGAAACCAAACGTAAAACTATTGGTCGTGTATTTATTGAAGTTTTTGACGACGAGTCAAAAATCAGTGACGAAGTAAAATGGTTGGCTCAAGGAACGATTTACCCAGATGTAATTGAGTCGGTTTCTGTAAAAGGACCATCGGCAACGATTAAATCGCACCATAATGTGGGAGGTTTACCGGATTACATGAAATTGAAAATCGTTGAACCGCTTCGCATGTTGTTTAAAGATGAAGTGAGAAGAGTAGGAGCGACATTAGGAATTGACGCGGCATTATTAGGTCGTCATCCATTTCCTGGACCGGGATTATCGATTCGTATTTTAGGAGACATCACACCAGAGAAAGTACAGATTTTACAAGATGTAGATGCTGTTTTCATTGACGGATTGCGTTCTTGGGGATTGTATGATAAAGTTTGGCAAGCAGGAGCGATTTTGCTTCCTGTAAATAGTGTAGGAGTAATGGGTGACGAACGTACGTACGAAAAAGTAGTAGCGTTAAGAGCTGTAGAATCTACCGACGGAATGACGGCGGATTGGGTACATTTACCTTACGATTTCTTGATGAAAGTGTCGAATGATATTATCAATAAAGTAAAAGGAGTGAATAGAGTTGTTTACGACATTAGCTCAAAACCGCCTGCTACAATTGAGTGGGAATAAATAATTGTTTTTAGCGTTTCTGTTTTTAATAAATTAGGGACGCTAAATTTTTTTAATAAAAAGATTGAATATGAAGAAGTTATTGATGTGTTTTGCATTCATAGGAATGAGTTTCGGCGCTTTTGCTCAACAAAATTTTATCAAACATAAAGTCCAAAGTGGCGATACGGTAACTAAAATTGCACAGCAGTATTTGGTGACTCCTGCTAACATATTCACGTTAAATCCTGATGCTCAAAACGGATTGAAACCCGACATGATATTGCTAATACCAAAAGGAAATGGCGTTATTATTCGAAAAACTGATAAAGTTGCGACGGATGTAAAAACGCACCTTGTATCTGCAAAGGAAACGGTGTACGGTCTTACAAAATTATATAATGTAACGGAAGAAGATTTACAGAAAGCGAATCCAGAACTTGCAGCAAACGGCCTTAAAATTGGAGAAGAACTGATTATTCCAACTAAAAAGGCGATTGTAATTTCTGCTAAACCAGTAAATTCATCCAACAAGAAATACAGAGAACACATCGTTGAAGCGAAAGAAACGCTGTACTCAATTTCTAAATTGTATACTGTTACTGTTGAAGAGTTAGAGAAAATAAATCCTGAAGCCAAAGATGGTTTGCC
The DNA here is from genome assembly GCF_000425485.1 of Flavobacterium tegetincola DSM 22377. Taxonomy (GTDB): domain Bacteria; phylum Bacteroidota; class Bacteroidia; order Flavobacteriales; family Flavobacteriaceae; genus Flavobacterium; species Flavobacterium tegetincola. Next base: position 317,227 of record NZ_KE384383.1, read on the forward strand.
TATTGGTTTTGCTTTAAAAATTCCGATGGAAAAAGTGGTTAAATCTAATCTTGATGAGGTTAAACCAAATGAGGCGATTATTAAACTGCCAGTAAAACCCAATATGATTTCGTATGAAGTTCAACCTAAAGAAACATTATACGGAATTGCAGCAAAGACGGGATATACACAAGAGGAGTTGATGGCTTTAAATCCATCATTAAAAGAAGGTGTAAGAGAAGGAATGGTATTGTACTTTCCTGTTATTAAAAACCCGCTTGTAGGACCAAAAAAGTCAGGTGATTTATTACAAACCCTAAAAAACACTCGAAATAAAAAGTTAGTTTTATTATTACCATTTAATATTTCAAAGATTGAAAGCGATACCAGTTCTGTGAGAAGCCGTATCAGATCGGATAAATTCTTGAGTATGACACTCGACTTTTATTCGGGTGCATTGATGGCCATTGATTCTGCTAAAACGTTGGGATTGAATGTAGACGTTAAAATTTTTGATACTCAAGAAACGAAGAATTCCTCAAATGTAGCGTCTATTTTTAGGCAAAATAATTTCTCGGGAACCGATTTGGTAATTGGACCTTTTTATCAAAATAACGTGGAGAATGCCGCTGAACTACTAATGAAAGACAGTATCAGTATTATTTCCCCTTTGTCAAAAGAAACTACAGCTAGTTTGCCCAATGTAATCCAGACGATTCCTTCAGATAATTTTATGAAGGATAAAATGTTTCAATTTATGCGTACGGATACGACTACTATAATCGGCGTGATTGATACTAAAAAATTATCGACTCGAAAATATTTTTCTGAATTCCAGCCTAATGTAAAGTTGGTCAATTTTGAAACGATAGAATCTACTAATAATGGCATAAAATCGTCATTGGTACGAGGAAAGAAAAATTACATTGTAATGGATACTGAAAATACGTACCGTATTAAAATGATCATCAGTTATTTAGTCTCAATGCAGCCTGAATATGATATTCAATTGGTTATTTTAGATCCAAATCCTAAATTAGATTCAGATGAAATTAGAATTGAAAATTTGGCGCAGCTTAAGTTGATGTTTCCATCTTTAGGCAAACAGATTACGGCAAATGAAAAATCATATTTTACACAAAAATACCGTCAGTTAAATAATATTGCACCAAGTCCGTATGCGGTTCGCGGTTTTGATATTGTTTTCGATGCTTTATTACGTTTATCTCAAGAAAAAGAATTTAAAGAAACGCTTCTTTCCGTAGCAACAGAGCAGTTTGAGAATAAATTTGCTTTTGCAAAAAGACCAGACAAAGGCTACAGAAACACAGGTTTCTATATTTTATATTACGACACGGATTTATCCATTAAAACAGCCAATTAAAATGACTTCAAAAGTAACCTACTTGGGCGAATTAAGAACTTCGTCTGTTCATATTCAATCCGGATCAGAAATTGTAACCGATGCACCAACCGACAACAATGGTAAAGGCGAAGCTTTTTCGCCTACAGATATTGTGGCAAACGGATTAGCGAGCTGCATGATGACGGTAATGGGAATTAAAGCTCGGGATTTAGATATAGATTTAACCCAATCCACTGCAGAAGTGACTAAAGTTATGGGCACCGAACCGCGAAGAATAACTGAAATTCATGTCAAATTTGATATGGCAGTTGCAGCAGATCAGCGAACCAAACTTATTTTAGAACGAACTGCAATGACATGCCCAGTACATTATAGCTTGCATCCAGAAATAAAGAAAAATATAACATTTAACTGGAAATAATATACAGATTGATTGTTAATAACTTTAGAATTTTGCCAGATTGAAAGTGCAGCATTTTCCTATTTTTGTGTTTAACAAATTTCAAAAAATTATATATGGAAAATGAATTACGTTCTTCTAATGCGGGACAAGGAATGGGAATTGCCGCATTGGTATTGGGGATTTTAGCTGTAATTGCTTCATTTATACCTTGCTTTGGTCTATTTGCAATATTATTTGGAGTACTTGCCATCATTTTTGGTGCAGTGGGACTTTCGCAAGCTAAAAAAGGAAATGCTTCTGTAACAATGCCAAAGACCGGATTGATTTTAGGAATTGTAGCTACAGCCTTCGTGATTGTTTGGATGATAGTTGTTGTTGGTGCATTTGGAGCTGCAGCATATTCGGCAGCTGATGAAATCAAGGACTCCATTGAAAATGATATGCAAAACATTTCAAATGATTCTATTCCAGATGAAAATCTAGACTTTGAAATGGTTGATACGCTTGATACGTCAAATTAATTTTGAACAAAAGCACAACAATTTATAGCATTGACTCTTACAAAAAGATAAACATAATTTTTAGTATACTAATTATGTTTATTTTTTTTTACAGCTATGCAGCTCATTTTATCAATTTTAATATACAGTCATCTTGTGAAGGTTTACCTCTAGTTTATTGCAGAAGTAGAGGATTAACTAGAGCATTTTACCAAATTATAAATGTACGTTTTCAGGCAGCATTAGCGCTTAATCCTTACAGCATAAAGATTTTTCTGTTTTTTCTGATTCAGCTATTTGCACGTATCAGTATAAATAAAGTGCTAAATATCAATAATTTTAATCGAATGTTAACAATTGATAGTACTGTTAGTATACTATTTTTTGCATTCGCATTTTACAATTTAATAATTATATAAGAAATTGAACAACGACAGCCAGCAACTCATTAAACTCGCACACACTAAAATGCCCTTCGGAAAATACGAGGGGCGTTTTCTTATTGACCTACCCGAGTATTACGTAGTTTGGTACAGCAATAAAGGTTTTCCAAAAGGAGAATTGGGCTTGCAACTGCAACTTATTTACGAATTGAAATTGAACGGTTTAGAGGATTTAATTCGAAATATCAAAAGGAAGTATCCAAAACCAATTTAAATCTAGGAATTGCGAAAGGAGAAAATTTTGTCAGTAAGTCTCTAATTAGTAAATAAATGTAGTTTCTAAAATATGGAATAATAGTTTTTTAAATTTTCTAATCCCCTGTTTTAGCATTGTCGACTGACCTATTTCACAAATTATCAAATTATCAAATTGACAAATTCTCTATTTGACTAATTAAATTCGTACTTTTGCCACGTTTTTTTACACAACTACAACTACAAACAACAACTACACAATGAATCAAGTAAAATATATCTTTGTAACCGGTGGGGTAACCTCTTCGTTAGGAAAAGGAATTATTGCTGCATCACTTGCAAAATTATTACAAGCGAGAGGATATAGAACAACTATTCAAAAATTTGATCCCTACATTAATGTAGACCCTGGAACTTTAAATCCATACGAGCACGGAGAATGCTTTGTAACGGATGATGGTGCAGAAACAGATTTGGATTTAGGACACTACGAACGTTTCTTGAATTTTCCAACTTCGCAAGCCAATAATGTTACCACAGGTAGAGTCTACCTTTCTGTAATTGAAAAGGAACGACGAGGAGAATTTTTAGGAAAAACAGTTCAAGTTGTACCTCATATTACCAATGAAATTAAAGAACGCATGCAATTATTGGGTAATACCGGTAATTATGACATTGTAATCACAGAAATTGGTGGAACTGTAGGAGATATTGAAAGTTTACCTTACATCGAATCGGTTCGTCAATTAGTGTGGGAATTAGGTGAAAACAATGGAATTGTAATTCATTTAACTTTAGTGCCGTATTTGGCTGCTGCAGGCGAATTGAAAACAAAACCAACCCAACACTCTGTTAAAACTTTAATGGAAAGCGGTATAAAAGCCGACATATTGGTTTGCCGTACCGAACATGAAATTTCAGATGAGTTACGCAATAAATTAGCTTTGTTTTGCAATGTAAAACGTGAAGCCGTAATTCAGTCGATTGATGCTTCTACAATATACGAAGTGCCTAATTTGATGTTGGAAGAAGGTTTGGACGTAGTGGCGTTGAAAAAATTAGATTTACCTAAAAAGTCGGCTCCAGATTTAAAAAATTGGAACGTATTTTTACACCGATTAAAAAATCCAAAACACGTTGTGAACATTGGATTAATTGGAAAATATGTAGAACTACAAGATTCGTATAAGTCGATTTTGGAAGCGTTTATTCACGCTGGAGCGGCAAATGAAACTAAAGTGAATGTGGTTTCTGTTCATTCAGAATACATTGATGCGTCTAATGTTGCTGATAAATTTAGAGATTTAGACGGAATTTTAGTAGCACCTGGTTTTGGTGAACGCGGAATTGAAGGAAAAATTGAAGCGGTACGTTACGCTCGTGAAAATAATATTCCGTTTTTAGGAATCTGTTTGGGTATGCAAATGGCAGTGATAGAATATGCTAGAAATGTTTTGGGATACAAAGACGCCAATTCAACAGAAATGAACGGCGGGACTTCACATCCAGTTATCGACTTGATGGAGGAGCAAAAAAGCATTACTGACAAAGGTGGAACAATGCGTTTGGGAGCTTGGAAGTGCGACCTTAAAGACAATACGTTAGCACAGAAAGTGTACAATACCAATAGTATTTTAGAGCGTCACCGTCACCGTTATGAATTTAATGGCGATTATCTAGAAGAATTGGAAAAAGCAGGATTGAAGGCTTCTGGTACCAATCCAGATACCGGATTAGTTGAGATTGTGGAAATTGAAAAACACCCATTTTTTATTGGTGTGCAATACCATCCAGAATATAAAAGTACCGTGGCCAATCCACATCCTTTATTTGTAAATTTTGTAGCGGCAACAGTTAAAGCAAAACAAAAATAATTAAATTAGAATAATTGATAGCACGCCTATCGTAAAGCAGAACAATGGAAGAAAAAAAATTTGATCTCAATTCCATCATCGGGTTTGCCCTGATTTTTGGAATTTTAATGTGGATTATGTATCAGAATCAGCCTACTGAACAAGAGTTGGCTGCGGAAAAAGCAAAGAAAGAACAAGTAGATAAAAAAGCTGCGGAAGTAAATACAGCAACTGCACCTATTGAAACTTCAGTTGCCGATTCTACAAAAACCGATTCTACTCAATTGGCTCAATTGAAAGGATCATTGGGAAATTTTGCTTATTCTGCAACACTTCCTTCTGCAAAAAACGATTTCACTACTATTGAAAATGAGTTGCTATCGCTTAAAATTGCCAATAAAGGTGGATACATTGTAGATGCTACTTTAAAGAATTTTGAACAATTTGAAAAAGGTTCTGGCAGTTTAGTTAAAATTGTTAAGGAGAATAACGCGAGTTTAAACTTAAAGTTACAAACCAAAGACAACCGCTCTTTAGATACAAAAAACATGTTTTTTGAGCCTACTTTAACCAAAGAAGGTGAAGATCAAGTTTTAACCATGCGTCTTAAAACGGCCGTAAATTCCTACATGGAATACCGTTATGTTTTGAAACCAAAGGAGTATATGTTGGATTTTTCAATTCGTTCTCAAGGAATGAACAGTGTATTAAATTCTAGTGCACCACTTGATTTGGAATGGGATTTAAAAACGTACCGTAATGAAAAGAGTGTAACCTATGAAAATCGTTATGCTGAAATTGTATACGAGTATGAAGATGGAAAGGATTCTTACACTTCACAAAGTGGATTGACTACTGATGATGCCAAAGATGTAACCTATATTGCATACAAGCAGCACTTTTTTACGTCCATTTTATTAACAGACAAAGCATTTGCAACAGCAAAAATGACGTCTGAAAATTTGGTAAAAAACGAAGAAGTGGATACTACCTTTACTAAAAGTTTTAAATCTGTAATTCCTTTGGCCTTTACAGGTGGTGAGGTAGATTATAAAATGAATTGGTATTACGGTCCAACGGATTACCGAATTTTAAATAGTTATGAGCGTAATTTAGATGAAATTGTACCATTAGGTTGGGGTATTTTTGGATGGATCAATCGATTTATATTCATTCCTACTTATGACTTCCTAACGATGTTTTTCCCTTACGGAATTGCTATTATCGTCTTTACTATTTTAGTTCGTTTGGTAATGTCGCCTATTACATACAAATCATATTTGTCTCAAGCAAAAATGAAAGTACTACGACCAGAAATTGCAGAACTGGGCGAAAAGTACAAGAACGATGCAATGAAGAAACAGCAAGAAACCATGAAATTATATGGCAAAGCAGGAGTAAACCCAATGGCAGGATGCATTCCAGCTGTGTTGCAAATTCCAGTGTTCTACGCATTGTTTCAATTTTTCCCTTCGGCAATTGACTTACGTCAAAAAAGTTTCCTTTGGGCAGACGATTTATCCTCGTTTGATGCGGTAATTCACTTGCCATTTTACATTCCTTTTTACGGAAATCACGTGAGTTTGTTCCCAATTTTAGCATCCGTAGCGATTTTCTTTTACATGAGAATGACAACGGGCGACCAACAAATGGCGCCACCACAAGAAGGTATGCCTGACATGGGAAAAATCATGAAAATCATGCTTTATATTTCGCCACTAATGATGTTGTTTTTCTTTAATAATTACGCTTCAGGATTGAGTTTATATTATTTTGTATCAAACACAATTACAATCGGAATTATGCTAGTAATCAAGAATTATATTGTGGACAACGATAAAATTCATGCTAAAATTCAAGAGAACAAAGCCAAGCCTAAATCAGAAAGTAAATTCCAAAAGAAAATGCGTGAGATGATGGAGCAAGCTGAAGAGCAAAAAGCACTTAAAAATAAAGGAAAAAAATAATTTAATTTATTTCATTTCTTAACGATAAAAAGCGGAAATCCCAGTAGGAGATTTCCGCTTTTTTTGCTTTAACAATTTGCAAAACTATTATAGCCTATTTTAATTTGGGTAGATACTGATCAGCAGCTGCATTTTATGAAATAGATGAAAAAGCAGGTATTTTGTACCAATTAAACTATGAAGCGTTGAAAGGTGTAGTTATAAAAAAAGAGAGGAATATACCATAGAATATTCCTCTCCCTTAAAAATGCAATTGTTATTTATTCTGCAGTAGCTAAATCGGCCAACAACACTTTATCAACAGCGTGGATTACTCCGTTTGAAGCTTGCACATCTGTAGCTATAATAGTTGAAACACGTCCTGCTTGATCTGTAATTTTAGCACCTCCAACTGTATTGATCGTAAAATTACCACCTGCTAAAGGGGTTACACTCATTCCATCAACAAGATTTGCGGCCAAGACATTTGCTGAACCAACTACATGATATTGCAACACAGTGGTCAATTGACCTGCGGTTGGACTTAAACCTAAACCAGTTAATTCTGTAGCGAAATCAGCAAAAGCATCGTTTGTAGGGGCAAAGACAGTAAAAGGTCCTGTTCCAGAAAGAATACCTACAAAATCAGGTTGTCCTTCGCCTGTTAAAGCACCAACTAAGGAACTAAAATTCGGATTTGCAATTGCATGATTTACCACATTTGGAAGTCTAATCACGTGGTCTACTATATGAATAATTCCATTTGATGCTTCAATATTAGCACCCGACAGAACAACATTTGCCCCAGCATTTGTAGGTCCTCCATTGATTGTTACGCCAGAACTTAAGTTAATAAACATACTTAAAGTGTTTGTGGCAGAAGCGTTTCCTTTTGCTAATGTGCTGTAATAACCGGTAGTCAACTCATTACTTTTAAGACCTTCTGCAAGAACATGATTCTTTAATACTTCTGTCAAAAGCGGAAGAGGTACTTGGTCCAATGACGTAAATCCATTGTCTGTCAAAAACGATTGAAATGCTGCATTTGTCGGTGCAAAAACAGTGTAATCTCCTGCAGCATTAAAAGTTGGCACTAAGCCAGCACGGTCTAAAGCTTGTACCAGAATACTCAAGTCTGGAGTTTCAGTTGCCAATGTGGCAATTGTCTTTGTTTGAGTAGTGCCATCAGTGTTGTTGTCATCGTCGCTGCAGCTTGTTAAAGCCATTACAAAAGCAACCATCGCGAAAGTTTTGAATACGTTTTTCATCTTTTTTTGTTGTTTAAATTTATAGTATTTGTTTAATGATTAATTCAAAATTATAAACAAAAAGCATAATAAAAAAGAGTTGACATTGTAAATTGGTCTGTTTTATTATATAATTAACACTCTTGACGTTAATATCATTTACATTTTTACTACTTATTTTACGCTCAGAAATAAGTGTAAGTTCTTGAAATATAGCATTCTAATTAAGTGGTTGCTATCTATATCAATAGTAAATTGTGCAACATTCACACTTATATTCCTTTTAGAACTGTATTTGCATTTCTTTAACAACTTGATCTACAGGTACATTTTTATTTTCTTCAAATGAGGTTATGGCATTGCGTTCTAACTTTTTATATAAAATACTCTTTGCAATTACGTACCATTACTGCACTATTGGAGATGCAATTGAGGTTTACTAATTGCGATGTAAAATAATTTCAGCATACTTTTATCGGATTGTTCCAGAACAGTCAATTTAAATATAAATCAATGCGTTTACTATGCTTGTATCTCTGACAATCGCTACAATTCAATATAAGGAAGGCCTTAAAATTATAGTAAGTTTCACGCTGTTCAAGTTTTAATAAATTTATTCGGATAGGGATTTAGTTTGATAGTTTTTGAACAATACATTTAATTTTAGGTCACGTTGATAGTGTATTTTACTTGCGTTTTCTAATCATCCCAAAACATATTCTTATTAATTTGTCATTCCATAGGAATTTACTATTATGAGAACATTGTATTAGACTCCTACGGGGTGACAAAATTGTAGCAAATTTCTCCTCCAATATCATCCCAAAACATACTCTCATTAATTTGTCACTCCGCAGGAATCTACTATTATGATCAACTTTACTTTAGACTCCTACGGAGTGACAAACATGTTGTGAATTTCCCTTAAAATATCATCGCAAAACACATTCTCATTAATTTGTCATTCCGTAGGAATCTACTATTATGAGCAACATTGTATTAGACTCCTACGGAGTGACAAACGTGAGGGTGAATTTCCCTTATAATATTATTCCAAAGCACATTCTTATTAATTTGTCATTCCGCAGGAATCTACTACCACGAGCAACATTGCTTTAGACTCCTACGGAGTGAAAAATGTGGGGTGAATTTCCCTTAAAATATCATCCCAAATCATATTCTCATTAATTTGTCATTCCGTAGGAATCTACTACCACGAGCAACATTGCATTAGACTCCTACGGAGTGACAGACATGCGACAAATTTCGTTTATAATATCATCCCAAAACACCTACATATTAATTTGTCATTCCGTAGGAATCTACTATTATGATCAACATTGCTTTAGACTCCTACGGAGTGACAAACGTGGAGGTGAATTTCCCCTATAATATTATCCCAAAACATACTCTCATTAATTTGTCATTCCGTAGGAATCTACTATTATGATCAACATTGCTTTAGACTCCTACGGAGTGACAAACGTGGAGGTGAATTTCCCCTATAATATTATCCCAAAACATACTCTCATTAATTTGTCATTCCGTAGGAATCTACTATTATGAGAACATTATACTAGACTCCTACGGAGTGATAAACATGGTGTGAATTTCCTTTATAATATTATCCCAAAACACCTACATATTTATTTGTCATTCCGCAGGAATCTACTATTATGAGCAACATTGCATTAGACTCCTGCGGAGTGACAAACGTGGGGTGAATTCCCTTATAATATCATCATCAAACAATATTCCTATTAATTTGTCATTCCGTAGGAATCTGCTACTACGAGAGCCATTGCATTAGACTCCTACGGAGTGACAAACTTGTAGCAAATTTCTCCTACAATATCATCCCAAAACATATTCTCATTAATTTGTCATTCCGCAGGAATCTACTATTATGACCAACATCGCATTAGACTCCTACGGAGTGACAAAAAAGGGGGTTAATTTTTAATATATAATCATTCCAAAACATATGCCCATTAATTTGTCATTCCGAAGGAATCTACTATTATGAGCAACATTGTATTAGGCTCCTACGGAGTGACAAACTTGCAGATCCATTATAAGAGTACAATTAATCTTCAAAATAATGATTCAAAAACTATGTTTTGGATTAAATTCCAAAATCAAATTATCTTTTTTAGAGCGTGGCCAATTTTTAATGTCCTTTTCTCTTTCAATGGCTTGTTGTATCCAAGTAAATTTCTCGAAATAAACTAAATAATAAACATTGTAGCGAGAAGTAAAACTGGAAGGATTTAAGTGCGATTTATGCTCTTTTAATCGTCTCTTCAAATCATTTGTAACACCCGTGTATAAAACGTTTTTCTTAATATTAGTTAATATATAAACGTAAAAAGTGTAAATACCTTCTGTATGTTCTATCATAATGCCTTGAAATTTAATGAATTGAAAATAAAGATACAGCAAAAAGGATTCTACTTGATAAATACCTACATATTAATTTGTCATTCCGTAGGAAGCTACTATTATGAGTAACATCGCTTTAGACTCCTACTGAGTGACAAACATGGGCTGAATTTCCCTTATAATATTATCACTAAACATATTCTTATTAATTTGTCATTCCGCAGGAATCTACTACTACGAGAACCATTGTATTAGACTCCTACGGAGTGACAAACGTGGGTGAATTTCCCTTAAAATATCATCCCAAAACATATTCTCATTAATTTGTCATTCCGTAGGAATCTA
>NZ_KE384383.1:327980-401610 GCF_000425485.1 Flavobacterium tegetincola DSM 22377
AAACATATTCTCATTAATTTGTCATTCCGTAGGAATCTATTACCACGAGCAACATTGCTTTAGAATCCTACGGAGTGACAAAGTATGCGTTACAAGACGTTTAAATAATTCTTAACCACACACACACACTCTTTCTTAAAAGTGTCATCGCAAAGAATAACGCAACCGTATTTCCTTCCCACGGCTCGTGGCAAAGAATAACACAGTAGGTAGTAATATTGATTGCAGTGATTTAACTTCTGGCGTATATTTATCGAACTTGACGGATTCCTTTGGTGTAAGTAAAACGGTGAAGTTTGTCAAACAATAAATCAATTTTCTCGACCAACACAGTCCTTTACTCGATCAAATCCATCGTTTGCTCAATAGGTACAGAATTAATAGGAACTAATCTCATAAAAAAATACCTTTATAACAACTTATTCTCTATTAAAAGCATTTTAATAAAATATAACCTACTAAATTTTAAGTGATGAAGAAAATTTTACTTTTATTAGCTCTTATAGTTTTCAGCATTTCAAATGCTCAAACACCGAGTTGGACTTGGGCAAAGAACATAGATACCTACACAAGTGGCAAACAAAATATTTCAGCTGTGGATAATGATGGAAATGTCTATATGGTTGGTGATTTTAATGGCGCCAATGTTACAATGGGGGATTTAACATTGAACAACGGTAGCGAAGATGGTTTTAGTGACGCTTATATATTTAAGTTTACAAACCAAGGAATTTTACTTTGGCATAAACAAATAAGTACCAACAAAACAGATACTATGGTAGGTATTACCACAGATAGTTTGGGAAATGTATACATCATTGGTACTATAGGAAACAACATCACTTTAGGAACTACAGCACTTACATTAGGTTATAATCCGTATTATATTGCAAAATTAAACAGCAGTGGCGATTTCATTTGGGCAAAGAAAGATACTGGAACTTACGATAATTATTATCTTAATAACATTGCAGTCGATAACTCTGGAAATGTATTTGTTTCCGGTGTTTCTAGAAGTGCTACCGTAACATTTGAATCGGTGCTTGTATCTATTGATCCGCAACACGTAACAGTTAATAATACAAGGGCTTTTATATTAAAATTCAATGCAGATGGCATTCCTCAATGGGGAAGAATGGGTACAAGTGATGAAGCCAATATTTTTGGTACCGTACCTAATTCAATGACTGTGGATAACAGTGGAGGCGTAATAATGTGTGGCACATTCGCTCACAATACATTGCATTTTGGAACTATAACATTGACAAAGGGACTTACAGATAATTCTTCTGACATGTTTATAGTTAAATATGATGCTACTGGAACTGAACTTTGGGCACACAGCGCGGGTTCTACATTGTATCCAATAAATACGCATGGGAAGGCGGTAACAACGGATCTGAACAACAATGTATATTTAGGCGGAACATTTGGAAATGTACTACAGTTTGGAACTACAACTTTAACAGCGATATTTGGAGCACAGTTTTTTTTAATAAAATACAATGCAGCAGGAGTACTTCAATGGGCGACAACTCCTCAAGCAGCTGATAATTCTACGCTAATGGGTTCATTGACAACTGATGAATTGGGAAATGTATATGCAGCGGGTTTAACGTTTGCGACCTATATTCACTTTTCAAATACTGTTAAGCTGTTAAATTTAGGAAATGTGGGTTCGTTTTTTGTAACTAAATACACAGATTTAGGTACGCCAGTTTGGACAAAAGGGGTTACCAATTTAGATGCAAACAATGACATTTCAATTCACTGTAGAACAGAAAATGATTTGATTGTTAGTGGTACTTTTGAGAGTACCACATTACAAATAGGTACTACGATTTTAACCAAAACAGGACCTGGTCGTGATGTGTATCTTGCACGATTATATGCCCAACCATTAAGTAATGAAGAATTTGATACTACTGCGGTTTTTGTACATCCAAATCCAGCTCGCGATGTATTGCATATTTCAAATTTGAATGCCAACGCCAGTTATGAACTTTATAATACGCTGGGAAGCAGGATTCAAAAAGGCATTGTTTCTATAGAAAATGCTTCGATAAATACGGCGGCATTGCAGTCGGGATTTTATATTATGAAACTCATCGATACTAATGGGAAGCGTATGGAGAAGAAATTCCTGGTGGAATAAGTTATTTTCATTGCGTTTTAGAAAAGCATTCTGTAATAGAATGCTTTTTTGTTTGGTAAAAAGCTAAAGTTTGACGCTATACTATTTTGATCCGCATAATGGAAAGTATTTCAATTGAAAATGTGTCGTTTGCCACAACTTATACAACAACAAATTGCCTTTTCTGACGTTTTACAACAAATAAATCCTAATTTTGTGCTCTCAATAAAGGAATCAATGCTTATGAAAACAAATAAAATAGTCTTTGCAGTTATCATGCTGTTTGTTGGGTTATTCAGTGGATTTGCACAAGAAAAAATCAATCAATTGGATGCCAAGGGAAAAAAAGACGGCTTGTGGAAAGGTGTTTTTGAAGATTCGAAACGGCCGCGGTACGAAGGTAGTTTTAAAAATGGAGTGGAAGTGGGGACCTTTAATTATTTTGATGATACAAAGGCCAAGTCGTTAATTGCTACACGTGTTTTTTCTGAAAAAGGAGCCGTCGCCTTCACAACCTTCTTTGATCAAAAAGGAAATAAGGTAAGCGAAGGGAAAACCGTAAATAGAAAAAACGAAGGTGGCTGGAAGTTCTACCATAAAGCATCAACCCAATTAATGAAAGAAGAGTTTTACAAGAACGGTACGTTAGAAGGTATTCAAAAAACATACTTTTCTAATGGAAGCATTGCTGAAGAAACCACTTATAAAAATGGACAAAAAGAAGGCTTGTACAAAGTGTATTTAGAAAATGGAACCGTAGTAGAAGAAGCAACTTTTAAAAACAACGAGTACGACGGACCTGCAATTTACAGAAATGCTGGCGGTCAAATAGTGAGCAAGGGTACTTTTGTAAAGAACGAGAGGAAAGGCATTTGGGAATTTTATGAAGATGGTAAACTAGTCAAAAAAGAAAAATATCCACTACGAGTAAAGTTTGAAAAAAGAAGTGACATCCCGAAACCATAGTTTCGGGATTTTTTTTGCAGAAAAATTAAAGTGACCTTAACTTTTATAACTGATTTTAAGTCGTATTTTTGCACACTAAATTAATTCAAGGTGAAAAGAGTAGTAGTAGGTCTTTCAGGAGGTGTAGATTCAAGTGTAGCCGCTTATCTTTTGCAACAGCAGGGATATGAGGTCATTGGTTTGTTCATGAAAAATTGGCACGATGATTCGGTAACAATTTCCAATGAATGTCCTTGGTTGGAAGACAGTAATGACGCATTATTAGTAGCCGAAAAACTAGGAATTCCTTTTCAAACCGTTGATTTAAGCGAACAATACAAAGAAAAAATCGTGGACTACATGTTCAACGAATACGAGAAAGGTCGAACACCTAATCCAGATGTACTTTGCAATCGAGAGATCAAGTTTGACGTTTTTATGAAAATTGCGTTGAGTTTAGGTGCTGATTTTGTTGCTACAGGACACTATTGCCGCAAAGGCGAAATGGAAGTAGGTGGAGAGAAAGTGTTTCAATTGCTTTCCGGAAAAGACGATAATAAAGACCAATCGTATTTTCTATGCCAACTTTCGCAAGATCAACTTTCCAAAGCCTTGTTTCCAATAGGTGAATTAACCAAACCGGAAGTACGTAAAATTGCTGCAGAAATGGAATTGATTACCGCCGAAAAACGCGATTCGCAAGGATTGTGTTTTATCGGAAAAGTACGTTTACCTGAATTTTTACAGCAGAAATTGCAGCCTAAAGAAGGTTTAATTGTACAAATTGATAAAAACGATCCAATTTATCAAGAAAAATATCCAGAAAACGCAAGTCTAGAAGCGCAATTTGCCTTTGAGGCAAAGAGCCGATCCTATTTACCAACAATGGGAAAAGTGATGGGTAAACATCAAGGTGCTCATTATTTTACAAACGGTCAACGGAAAGGGTTGAATGTAGGTGGAACTACTGAACCATTATTTGTAATTGCCACCAATGTGGATACTAACACAATATATGTAGGTTTAGGAAATGAACATCCAGGACTTTTCAAAAATGCATTATTTATTAAAAATGATGAAACCCATTGGATCCGTGAAGATTTGGCTTTAGCCGAAAATCAAACACGCGAAACTATGGCACGAATTAGATACCGTCAGCCGTTGCAAAAATGTACGTTACATCAAGTTACGGAAGGCATGTACATTGTGTTTGAAGAACCGCAATCTGCCATAACGGAAGGGCAATTTGCCGCTTGGTATGAAGGCGATGAGTTGTTGGGTAGTGGCGTGATCTCTTAATACGCTTCGATGTAGTTTGAGAACATGGAACTATAGAATCAGATGAAAAAATTACATTTTGACGATTTAGGCAAACAGAGATTTTGGAAGGTGCTTTTGGTCTTATCTTTAGTACTTATTCTGTTGGGTTTGTTTAAACCTTTAGAACTTGAAAACGCTACCATCTACAAGTATTGCAATAGGGTTGGTTTTCTAATTCAGGCGATTTTTTACAGCAGATTATTTTGGTATAAAAATAATGTACAATGGAATAAAAAAGGATTTGTAATTCGAATAAAACCCTATTACGGAAAATCAGTTGCTTTTTAAGAAATTAAGACACTTGCAATGCATGAGAATACTCTAACAATTGGGAGGTCGGCTGGTTCTGATGTAAGTATTAATTTATCAGAAATTATTGAATCGGACCGGCAGAAGCTTTTTCAATTACTTAAGAAACACGTTGGATAAAAGAATATTTAAGATTTTTTTTCGACGATGATCAATTCATTGTGAGCTTCAATCCTTGGAATGGTTTGAACAGAAACCCGATTTTTATCAAAGAGCTCCAGGTAGGCACTATTTCTCAAATTATCAGCGTCGGTCAGGCACATGGTATTGAACAATACTACACCATTTCTATTTAGCACATCCAAAATTCGATCGACAAAAAAAGATTCGAATAAGAAGTTCGGCATTTTAGTATCTTGAAAAATATCGATGATAATAAGGTCGTACGTTTCTTTCGTCTTTAAAATAAATTCGAAGGCATCGTCAAGGATCATAGTAAGGTTCGGTACTTTATCAAGTTCAAAATAAGTGTTGGCAATTGTGATAACATCGGCGTCAATTTCAACGCCCGTTATTTTTTTGGTAAATCGAACTTCATTTACTAATGTCTTGACAACACTTCCACCGGCTACACCAAGCACTAAAATATGATCCATTTTTTTAATACGAGCAAAGCCAATCTTAAGCAAACCAATTCTTAAAATCCGTTGCAGACTTCCGTAGGAATAATTGGTGTTTCGTGAATCCAAAACGAGTTGGCCATTAGCCCAAGTTACTTCAAGGGTTTTACTCCACTTCGATTTTACGCTTTCTACATTAATTGGAATGAAATAGCTTAGCCATTTTTTGAGCATAGAGATAATAAAATATTGTTTAAAAATTCCTTAACGAGTCTATGCAATACTACGTTTTATTGCTTAGATTTTTTCAGTGGATCGTAATAAAATTCTTATTTATTGAATTCGACTTCTGAAATTTGATTGCTGTTAAAAGTAGCTTCAATTCCTTCTCTTGCTTTCATGCCAAGTGAAAGCGAGTAGGATGGAATGTCCACTTTAGTACTAAACTGAACAATTTTATAATTTAGCCGCTCTTCGCCAATTTCGTATCGGGCATTTTCTGTAAACCTGCCTTGGCATTTTCCATTGATATTTTTCTGCCTCCAGTCGGTTCCGTAGGCTAATTTTAAATAATATTTTCCTTCTGGAATATTTTTAATCAAGAGAAAATCATTGCTTTCAATGTAAACGGTGCGGATGCAAACGTCACCGGCTTTTTCACTTCTCATTAATTTAAGTACAACGTCCGTTTTAGAATTGACAGTTACTTTCAAGTGATTGTCCAATTTTAAATCGTACTCGGGTTTTACGTTATCACATTGTGGTGTGTCGCCACTTTCGTATTGAGTTGGAATCCATCCTTCATTGCTTCTCTTCTTTAAAAATTGAGAAACAATAAATCCGTCTTTACCATTGTAATCCACATGCCACCATCCATTGTCATTGACTTTTAAAACTCGAACAATTTCATTTTTAGAAAGTGTAGCTACAATATCAAATTCTTTTCCCTGTCCACTTCTCAAAGTTGCTGTAGTTGAGGCTACGGTATATTGTTCAGCAGGTTGTGCAGATGCGGTAAGAAAAATGGAAAGTAAGAATAACAGTAGGGTAAAATATTTTTTCATAGTAGGTTTATTAAACCAGAAAGAGGGGGCTTTCCGATAAGATTTCGATTTAAAGTAAGAATTTTAACTTCTTTGTTCTATAATTTTTTACAAAGTTACGAAGAACTTAAGAATTATACTTTATATTTTAAAATTGGATTTATATCCTACGTTACAACTATAATACCAAACTGCCTGTAAATCATTGTTTTAATAAGGAAGTTGCGGAAATATAACAGCATTTATTTTCTGATCCTAAACTTTTATTTAGATTTAAATTAATGATTATTAAGAAGTGCGTCAAATCATGTTCGGTCCTAGAGTACATATAAAAGATTATTCTTAGCAATTTGTCAAAAAAATAGGTGATTTTATAAAACCAAAGTAAAAAGGACAACGTACATAGAGGTATAAGGTTGGTTTAATTACTCTAATTTTTAAGTTGATTTTGTGTTTGTTTTATTGGTTTTGGAAGTCCCGATCTTTTATAAGGTTGGGACTTTCTTATTTAGAAGAAGATGGATTGTAACTTTGAAATGTACCATCAGAGTAAAAAACTACGATTCGTTCAATTTGCTTTTCATTGAAATTATTGTCCGTTGCAATAGGTGGGGAAGCTAATTTTTCATCCTTTACATTGGCAAATTTTTCATCTGAGAACAATGTATTTAAATTTTGAGGGACAGAAACTTCTTTTTTTTTAGGAGCGATTTCAGCATCTACGTCTTTATGATCTGCGTTTTCTTTTTGTAGAAAAGTGCCTGATCCATTCAAAATCCAGTATAAATTTAACTCTGGAAAGACCTCCAAAATCTTCATAACAAAGTCCAAACTTGGCTTATTTCGTCCCGATAAAAGATGAGAAATACTAGAGCGTTGGACGCTTACTTTGTCTGCAAAGGACGAAGCGCTCAAGCTATAATGGTCCATAATAAATTCCAATCTCTTAATAAATTCCTCTGGGTTCAACATAATTATTGATATAAATAAAAGGTGGTTACAAATGTAAATAATTTAAATCACAATATCATAGTTACAATAGTAAAATGTAATCACAACACGTAAAATCATTAAATTTTTACTTCATGTAAATTAATTTAAAAGAATGATAATTAATAATATAGAATTAAAAATTAAAATACTTTAACAGAGTATCAATCTTTGTTACATAAGTGAAAAATATTTCATTTTCATATGTTTACAAAAGTAAACAATTCGCTGAATTTCAACGTTTACAATTGTAAATAGAAAGATGTTTACTTTTGTAATCTATATAAAACACACTATGAACTACGAAGCAATACATATTGAATGTAAAGAAAATACAATTAGTGGCAGGTACGTTAATCTTTCGAAGGTAGAACCATTATTGCAAGGTTGGTCAGACAAATTTAAAATTGAAATTGAAGGTTACTCTGTACAAAGTCGGCCCATTTATAAATGTCTACTAGGTCAAGGTAAAACTAAAATATTGATGTGGTCTCAGATGCATGGTAATGAATCCACAACGACGAAAGGCTTAATCGATTTTTTGAATTTCCTTTATCAGGATTCTGCGGTTGCTTCCTCCATTCTCGAAATGTACTCATTTGCAATTATCCCAATACTTAATCCAGATGGAGCAGAAGTCTATACGAGAGTAAATGCGAATGAAGTTGATTTAAATCGTGATTTTCAAAATCTATCACAGCCGGAAAGTCGTCTTTTGATGGATGTCTTTCTGTCTTTTAAGCCTGAATATTGTTATAATTTACATGATCAGAGAACCATTTTTGGAGTGGGGACTACAGGAAAACCAGCAACTATTTCATTTTTAGCACCTTCATTTAATGATGAGAAACAATATGATGTTTCTCGCATGAAATCTGTTGCTGCAATCATGCAAATGGCAAAGACATTAAGCGAATTAATTCCTGGTCAAATAGGCCGCTTTGATGACGGTTTTAATATAAATTGCGTGGGAGATACGTTTCAGGTGTTGAAAACGCCAACAATTTTAATTGAAGCAGGACATTATCCTGATGATTATAATCGGGAGGAAACGCGAAAATACGTTTTCATTGCATTATTATCAGCATTTAAGAAATTGAACGAAAACGTTATAGTTGATTCAGTTTTGACTGATTACCTGCGAATTCCGCAAAATATGCAAAACTTTTTCGATTTTCTTTTTAAAAACGTAGATGTTTATTATGAAGATTCAAATTTTATAACGAATTTTGCAGTTCAATTGCAAGAGGAGTTAATAGAAGATAAAATATTTTTTAACGGTTTTATTGCTAAAGTTGGAAATTGTGACGGTATATTTGGTCACCATGAATTTCACTTTGAAAAAGCCATTTACACAGATAATAACGATAATATTCCGAAATTAGGTGAAAAAGCCGATTTTTCACTTGATAAAAGCGTTTACTTTGTTAATGGTTTGGTAAAAAAATAGCAAAAATTCATTTTTATGAAAATTAATTGATTTTTTTGTACTCAAATTGTTTTGAAGAAAAAATTATAATAAATCACTGCTATGAGTAAGTTTCGATTAGATGAGGTAGATCATCAAATTTTAGATATGTTAATTGATAATACACGTGTACCTTTTACAGATATTGCAAAAAAATTGCTTATTTCTGCTGGAACAGTTCATGTTCGTGTTAAGAAAATGGAAGATGCTGGTATCATTATGGGCTCCTCTTTAACGCTTGATTATGAGAAGTTAGGGTATTCATTTATAGCTTATGTTGGGGTATTTTTGAACAATACGTCTCAAACTAAATTTGTTTTGGAGCGTATCAATGATATTCCTTTTGTAACAGTAGCTCATGTAACTACTGGAAAGTTTAATATCTTTTGTAAAATTAGAGCAAAAGATACGAAGCATGCTAAGGATGTAATCTTTATGATCGATGATATTGAAGGTGTTTACCGTACGGAAACCATGATTTCATTGGAAGAGAGTATCAACGATAAAAAACGTTTGATGCATACTATTTTTCAAAATATGTAATACATTTTTAAATGTAATAACTGAACCTCAAGTGTAAACTTGAGGTTTTTTTTTGTTAATTTAGTAAAATAAAATAGGCTAAAATGTATACTCCTCCCAGAATTGAACGTTTCAATCAGAATGTGCTCTCTAAATACTACATCTACAATAGTGTTTTTTTAACGCTGCCCTTTGACGCAATAGACAATACAGGTTCGCTCTTGCCTCTTTTTTCCGACGCATGCGAAAGCGGATTTAAGAAGGAATGGAATCCAGTTCAAATTTTTGACGGTTTTTCGGATAAATATTTGGAAGTTCAATCCGAACAACATAAAATTGACCTCATGTTTCGATTCATACAGTATGTTGAGCGGCAGGTCGTATTGTTTGACGCTATAGAAGACGCTGCTTTTGCCGTTGTAAATAATTTGGAAGGAAAAGGGTCGCTTCGTAATATTAAAGAGCGTGCTGATGCGGAAAACGTTTTTAAAAAATTGAAGCAATTTCTTCAAGTGTTTAGTGTCAGAACCGTTTTGACTGCGCATCCAACGCAGTTTTACCCTGGAGCCGTGCTTGGAATTATTACCGATTTAACGGAAGCTGTTCGTAAAAATGACTTATTGCAAATCAAGCAACTGCTTTCACAATTGGGGAAAACTCCATTTATCAAAAAGGAGAAGACAACGCCTTTTGACGAAGCGGTCAGTTTGATTTGGTATTTGGAAAATGTGTTTTATCATACCGCCGGCGATATGCTACATTATTTGCAAAATCATATTTTTAAAGGAGAGCAAATTGGCAATACAATCCTTGCGTTCGGTTTCTGGCCGGGTGGTGATCGGGATGGGAATCCATTTGTGACTAATGAAATTACACTGCAAGTAGCAAGCCGATTAAGAACCTCTATTCTTAAATGTTATTATACTGATATTCGTGCTTTAAAAAGAAAGTTAACGTTCTCAAAAATAGACGTTATTGTACAGGGAATTGAATCAAAGCTTTACCGTTCTGTCTTCTATTCTACGGGAGAAATTTGGATTACATTAGAAGAATTGCAATCAAATTTAGGTGAAATAAAAAGAATATTAATTGAACAACATCAATCTCTTTATTTAGAGGATCTGGAAATTTTGATTAACAAAGTACAATTGTTTGGCTTCTATTTTGCAACCATGGATATTCGTCAAAATAGTAAAATTCATGGTAATGTGTACGATGTAATTATCGCGAGTGATGCTGTGAACGGGACATTGATTTTTCCTGAAAATTACAGAAAACAACCTGATAGTGAAAAAATAAAAATTTTGGGAACGCTATCTGCAGATTTAAATCCAGCAGATTTTTCAGAGGAGACAAAAGCAACGTTAGATTCGATTAGGGCAATGAGAGCGATACAAGAACGCAATGGTGAATTTGGTTGTAATCGTTATATCATAAGTAATAACGAAAATGCATTGCATGTGATGCAAGCACTCGGATTATTTGCGTTATCCGGATGGAAAAAGCCAACAGTTGATATTGTGCCTCTTTTTGAAGTGATAGACGATTTAAAGACCGCGCATGCTGTAATGGAGCAATTATATACAGATGAGAACTATGCTGAACATTTAAGAAGAAGAGGGAATAAGCAAACCATTATGCTTGGTTTTTCTGATGGAACCAAAGATGGTGGTTATTTAATGGCAAATTGGAGTATTTACAAAGCAAAACAATCCATAAGTGAGGTGTCAAGAAAACATGGCATTAAAGTAGTTTTCTTTGACGGTAGAGGTGGACCACCAGCTCGTGGAGGAGGGAAAACACATAAATATTACGCTTCTCAAGGTCCTGACATTGAAAACAATGAAATTCAAGTTACCATTCAAGGACAAACGATCAGTTCTAATTTTGGAACAGTCGATTCGTGCAGGTTTAATCTTGAGAATTTGTTGACCGCTGGAGTGTCTAGTGAATTATTTGATACCAATAAAAATAAGCTTTCTCCTGAGCAAATTGAAATTATAGATGATCTGGCAGAAATTGGTTTTCAAAAGTATGTGGCTTTCAAGAATCACGAAAAATTTGTACCGTATTTGGAACAAGTAAGTACTTTGAAATATTATGCGAAGGCAAATATTGGAAGTCGGCCTTCTAAAAGGAATAAGTCAGCTCAATTGAACTTTGCTGATCTGAGAGCAATTCCATTTGTGGGTTCATGGAGTCAGTTGAAGCAAAATGTTCCTGGATTTTACGGCGTGGGTGCTGCGTTAAAACAATATGAGGAAAAAGGTCAATGGCAAAAACTTGTTGACCTGTATGCAGATTCATTATTTTTTAGAACCTTGTTAGAAAACAGCATGATGTCTTTGGCAAAATCTTTTTTACCTTTGACAGCATACATGAAAAATGATCCCGAATTCGGTTCGTTTTGGACGCTAATTTCAGATGAGTTTTATGAAACAAAGCGACTTTTGTTAAAGCTAGCGGGTCATTCTGCATTGATGGAAAACTATCCTGATGGTAAAGCTTCTGTTGAATCAAGAGAACGTATTGTCTTGCCATTGTTGGTAATACAGCAGTATGCTTTAATCAAAATAAAAGAACTAAATGCATTTTCACATCCTGACCAAGCGTTAATTGCGGTTTATGAGAAGATTGTAACGCGCTCCCTTTTTGGAAATACAAACGCCAGTCGAAATTCGGCTTAAAAAATGATTTATGAAAGTATCACAAGTACAAGAAAACGAATACGCTTCTTTTTACAATACCTATATTTTGCAAGTTTCAGATGAGTATTCATTACTGGAGGAACTCGAAATAGCAGTGCATCGCTTCAGAAATTTTGTACAAAACATTCCTTTGGATAAATACGATTATCAGTATGCAGAAGGAAAGTGGACGATTAAAGATATTATGCAACATTTGATTGATTGCGAGCGCATATTTGCATACCGTGCTTTACGCTTTGCAAGAAAAGATGCAACATCCTTGCCTGGTTTTGATGAAGACGAATTTGCGGCTAATGCGGGAGGATCTAAACGTAATGTAAGAGATTTATTAACGGAACTTGCGGTTCTCAGAGAGTCGAACTTGTGTCTTTTTAGAACCTTTTCTGAAAGCGATTTATTACAAAAAGGAGTGGCTTCAGGAGCTGAAATGTCGGTTCGTGCTTTGGGTTTTGTTATTATTGGTCATCAAAACCACCACCAGCGTATTTTTGAAGAACGTTATTTATAGTATCGCTTGACGCCACAATTCTAATTTTTGTTCAAATTTCATGGTGTTGGCTGGACTTGTCGATGGTACGATGTGATAGCTTACATTTTCTAAAATTCCGAAATACTTTAAAAAGAACTTGTGACTTTCCTTCCCGTTAAAAATGATTTTAGTAATAGTTTCATTTTGAGCGAGTACTTTAGTAATAGAATTTGGAATAGGATTTTTTATGGCAGTATCAAGACTTCCTTCTCTATCGCAGTATTGTAGCACGTCCCAAAGTGCAATATGGTTTGACAATAAAAGTGCTTTTCGATCCTCATATTTTTCAGGAATCACATCCGAATTAAATAAATATGCAATTATTTTCCAAAAATGATTTCTTGGGTGGCCATAATAGTGTTGTTTTTGCAAAGATGCGATTCCAGGCATGGTTCCCAGAATTAAAACGGTTGGTTGTTTTGGAAGTACGGGCAGAAAAGATGCAATCATAAAATAAAGGTACAAAAAAAAGGAACTTTTTACAGTTCCTTTCGTTTTATTTAGTCTTCGTCCTCGTCGTCTTCATCATCAGTTGAAGGTTCGTCGCGGTCTTCGTCATCGTCGTCAAATTCAGGTTTATCAACAACTTCATCTTCATCGTCGTCATCAATTCCCATATCTTCATCACCCATATCGATACCTTTAATTGGTTCCAATGGTGCAACTACATCGTCCATTTCATCGTCTTCGTCAAAATTCTCCAAACGAGTGGCCAATTTGGTGCTGACTTTTACCAAGTAAATGGTGTCTTCAGTTCGCACTTCCACTGCTTCAATCAATTCGTTTTTTGCGTTTCTAAAACGGATGATATGAGAATCATCATATCCATCAGGAAATCGGTCCACCAAAAGGTTTAGAATTTCATTCGTTAATTTTGCATAATCAACAATAACTCTCTTCATACAATTCTATTATAGGTCTAATAAATAAGCAAAAATTAATGGTGCAACAATTGTTGCGTCCGACTCAATGATAAATTTTGGAGTTTTGATATCCAATTTTCCCCACGTGATTTTCTCATTCGGAACAGCTCCAGAATATGAACCGTAACTTGTAGTAGAATCAGAAATCTGGCAGAAATAACTCCAAAAAGGTGTTTCTGGCATTTCCATATCTTGGTATAACATCGGTACAACACAAATTGGAAAATCTCCTGCAATTCCACCACCAATTTGGAAAAATCCAATTCCGTTAGCTGAATTTTTTGGGTACCAATCTGCTAAGAACGTCATGTATTCAATTCCAGATTTCATCGTAGAAGCTTTCAAGTCTCCTTTAATCACGTAAGATGCAAAAATATTCCCCATCGTACTGTCTTCCCAACCTGGGCAGATTATAGGAAGGTTTTTTTCTGCTGCAGCATACATCCAACTGTCTTTTAAATCAATTTCATAGTACTCTTCTAAAACGCCTGATAAAAGCATTTTGTACATGAATTCATGTGGTAAAAAACGTTCTCCTTTGTCGTCTGCATCTTTCCAGATTTTGTAAATGTGTTTTTGCAAACGTCTAAATGCTTCGTGCTCTGGAATACAAGTATCCGTTACACGGTTAAGACCTCTTTCAAGTAAATCCCACTCTTGTTCTGGAGTCAAATCACGATAGTTTGGAACTCTTTCATAATGAGAATGAGCTACTAAATTCATGATGTCTTCTTCAAGGTTTGCACCTGTAGTAGAAATAATATGCACTTTGTCTTGACGAATCATTTCGGCAAAAATTTTACCGATTTCGGCAGTACTCATTGCTCCTGCAAGTGTCACCATCATTTTGGCGCCATTTGCTAGTTGTTCTTCGTATCCTTTCGCAGCATCTACTAAAGCAGCTGAGTTGAAATGCAAATAATGCTTCTCAATAAACTGACTTATGGGTCCTTTACTCATATCTATTTTTTTACTATTCTATTATTAAAGTACGGTTCAAAGAAAAAGTTTTTTTTTGAAAATTCAAACTTAATTTATAAACTATTTTCTGTTGTATCCCAAAATATCCAAAACTTGTTCAGACGTTTGTTGTTCTGAAAATACTTCAGTTGCCAAGATGCCATTTTCATCGCGGTCAATTAAAATATGTTTGGGTTGTGGAATTAAGCAGTGGTGTAATCCACCGTATCCACCAATTGTTTCTTGATACGCACCTGTATTGAAAAAACCAATATATAACGGCTTGTCTTTATTGTATTTAGGCAAATAAATGGCGTTCATATTTTGCTCTGAATTGTAATAATCATCGCTATCACACGTCATTCCACCCAGAAGAACTCGCTCATACGTATCGTTCCATCGGTTTACGGCCAACATAATAAAACGTTTATTAATTGCCCAAGTATCAGGAAGCGTAGTGATGAAAGAGGAATCAATCATGTTCCACTTTTCACGGTCATTTTGCTGCTTTTGGTACAAAACTTGGTAAATTGCTCCACCACTTTCTCCAACGGTAAAAGAGCCAAATTCGGTAAAAATGTGAGGAACATCCACTTCTGCTTCGTCACATGCAATTTTGATTTGATTGATAATTTCGTCAATCATGTATTGATAATCGTATTCAAATGCTAGTGAGTTTTTAATAGGAAATCCACCACCAATATTTAAACTGTCCAATGTGGGACATTCTTTTTTTAATGCAACAAATACTTTGATACATTTTACCAATTCGTTCCAGTAATAGGATGTATCCGCAATTCCAGTATTGATAAAAAAGTGAAGCATTTTCAGCTCTAACTTATCATTTTCTTGAATTTGCTTTTTGTAAAACGCTACTATATTTTTATATCCAATACCTAAACGGGAAGTATAAAACTCGAATTTAGGTTCTTCTTCGGCTGCAATACGGATTCCAATTTTGAATTTTCCCTTAATCTGACCTTGCAATAAATCAAGTTCTTCATAATTGTCAATGATCGGAATGGTGTTTTTATGTCCGTTGTTAATCAATCGCGCAATGTTGTCAATATATTGGTCGCGTTTAAAACCGTTACAAAGTACGTGCGTATTTTTGTTGATCTTTCCGGTTGCTAGTAAATTTTCAACAATATTTACATCAAATGCAGAGGAAGTCTCAATATGAATGTTGTTTTTAAATGCTTCATTCATCACATACTCAAAGTGCGAACTCTTAGTGCAATAGCAGTAATAGTATTTTGCATCGTACTTGTTTTTTTCCATCGATTTCCTGAACCAAGCTTTTGCACGGTTGATGTTGTTGGAAATCTGCGGTAAGTACGTAAATTTTAAAGGCGTTCCATACTGTTCAACCAATTTCATCAAGTCAATATTGTGAAATTGCAAGTGGTTGTCCTTGTTTAAATTAAATTCGGTTTGCGGAAAATAGTAAGTCTGATTTATTAAGTCGAAGTATCTAGTGTTCATTTTTTAAAATAAGGATTTTGATTAAAGATAAAATAAAATTGATATTCTACCTCAATTCAAACCCGAAAGTTTGCATAAACGATGGGTAATTTCTCATTAAAAATCAATTCGTATCGACCTATAGAAATACTCCAGAAATTTTCCAATACCGTCACACGATGCCAAATTTGATGCATAGCCTTATTTAATCTCTTTCTGTAAAAGGGATTGGACGATCTGGTTTTTGATTTCTTCATTGGCACAAATGTAAAAAAAATATTAATTTCTATTGCAACGCTTTTACGCAAAAAATATTAAGATTTATATTCTTGAAACGCACTCATAATTAATTCAATAGCTACTTCTTGATTGTATTTTATCGAGCCAATGCCGTCTAGAAGCACAAATTGTACTTTTCCGTACTCATTTTTCTTATCATGAATCAGCAAATCACAAATAGGAGTGAGGTCATTTTCTAGAATTTCAACGGTACCAAAGATGGATTTAATGGTGCTTTTTATGTGGTAATAATTGTCCTCGGAAATTAACTTTTTTTGAAGTGAAAGGTAACTTTCCAAGATCATTCCCACTGCAATTGCTTCGCCATGGAGTAAGGTAACTTT
This sequence comes from Flavobacterium tegetincola DSM 22377, assembly GCF_000425485.1. Classification (GTDB taxonomy): domain Bacteria; phylum Bacteroidota; class Bacteroidia; order Flavobacteriales; family Flavobacteriaceae; genus Flavobacterium; species Flavobacterium tegetincola. Next base: position 344,479 of record NZ_KE384383.1, read on the forward strand.
TGATTCATTTTCTAAAAAATAACTTTCTATGGCGTGACCTAATGTGTGCCCGAAATTTAATGCTTTGCGAATTCCCAATTCTGTAGGATCTTGCTGTACAATCTCATTTTTTATGACAATGGCATGATGAATGAGTTGGTCAAGTTGTGTGCTGTCTTTTTGAGCCAAATCTGAAAACTCGTTCCAATAATTTGCATCTGCAATAAGTCCGTGCTTCAACATTTCTGCAAGTCCTGAACGCATTTGATTTTGCGGCAGCGTATTTAAAAAGCGTGTATCTACTACTACTAGTTGTGGATTGGTAATGGTTCCAACTTGATTTTTTAAAGCACCTAAATCCACGCCATTTTTTCCACCAACAGAAGCGTCTACCATTCCTAGTAAAGTTGTTGGAATGTTTATGAAGTCAATTCCGCGCTTAAAAGTGGAGGCTACAAATCCACCTAAGTCAGTAATTACACCACCACCAAGATTGATCAGTACACTTTTTCTATCAGCGCCAAGATCTGTTAAAATGCTCCAAACTTCAGTACATGTCTGGATGTTTTTATGTTCCTCTCCTGATTCAATTTCAATAATTTCTATTGCTGTTTCAGTTGCTAAAAAAGGTAGAAATTCAGGTAAGCAATATTCGTTTGTATTTTCATCTACAAGAATAAACAGTTTAGAATATTTATTTTTTTGAAGTACTTCATTCAATGCTGAATACGCATTTTCATTAAAAACAATAGTATAATCTGCCGCAGTGATGGTGTTCATAAAATTCATTTTTGAAGGTGTAAAAGTAAATCTTTTTAATAGAAGTTGAAAATTGATTGATGCTGAATTTGTACCACAATTTCGCATAAAAAAAAAGGTTTGAAGCAATGCTTCAAACCTTTTGGGTATAATCAACTAAAATTTAATTATTTAGTTGGTTTTTTCATTTCTTTTTCAATCATTTCGTAGAATTGATCAATCTTAGGAAGTACAACAATTCTTGTTCTTCTGTTTGTCATTCTATTATCTGCTGAAGTATTTTCAACTAAAGGTACATATTCACCTCTTCCAGCTGCGATCAAACGTTTTGGATTAACACCGTAATCTTTAGCTAAAACTCTAACAATAGATGTTGCTCTTTTTACACTTAAATCCCAGTTGTCAAGTAAAGTACCGTTGCTTGTAAAAGGAACGTTATCTGTGTGTCCTTCAACCATACATTCAAATTCTGGTTTATCGTTTACTACTTTAGCAACTTTTCCTAAAATTTCTTTAGCACGGTCGCTTACTACGTAACTTCCACTTTTAAATAATAATTTATCAGCGATAGAAATAAAGACAACTCCTTTTTCTACGTTGATTTCGATATCTGGATCAGATATTCCAACAGTACGTTTTAAACTGCTAACCAAAGCAAGTGTTACACTGTCTTTTTTAGTTAATGCATCTTGCATACGAGTAATTTTCAAATCTTTCTCTTTGATGCTTTCTAATGCTTTTTCTACATTTTCAGCTCCTTTAGTAGTAAGAGTTGTCATATTACCCATGTTGTTAATCAAGTCAGAATTGTTCTTTTTCAAGAAATCCAATTGACCTAACATACCTTCTTTTTCAGACAAACAAGTATTTAGCTTTACAGTAGCTGTATTTAAAAGGTCTTGAATCTCTTTATTCTTACTTTCTAATTCGGCAATCTTCTTCTTCGTACCGCATGAAGTAGCAACCATTGCTACAAGCGATAAGGCTAAAAATACTTTTTTCATAATTTTCTTTTTTTTTAATTTAAATACAAATTTAAGGTTAATAAGATATAGTTTTGGGTCTAATTACCTAAACTATTGTTAATTTATATCTCCAAAAACGGTGCCATTCTTAATGAAATGTGAATAGACAATAGATTTTGTTCTAAAGTACTTATCGCGCTGAAATTTTTCCCTTTTATGATAAGCACTGCTAAAATTTTTGTAAAAATGATAATGGGCTTTTAATACCGCTATAAAGTGCTTGGGTTTTCCTTGAAATAGGAACTGAAACGCAGCAATTCCATCAAGAAGCATGCGTTTAAATAAAATTTTAAATAACGAACTTTTCGGAAGATTTTTAGTCAGCATCAATAGCGAATTTCTAAAATTTAAAAATGTTTTCTGCGGATTTCCTTTCTGCAAAGTGGCGCCTCCTACATGATACACTACGGAACTTGGAACATATTTAGTAATGTATCTCTTGTTATACGCACGCCAACACAAATCAATTTCTTCCTGGTGTGCAAAAAAGCTTTCATCAAATCCATTGAGGTCGTCAAAAACATCCTTTCTAATAAACAAACAAGCGCCCGAAGCCCAAAACAGTTCAATTGAATCATCGTATTGGCCTAAATCATGCTCTATAGATTCAAAAATTCTACCACGACAAAAAGGATAACCGTAGGAATCTATAAAACCTCCTGCAGCTCCTGCGTATTCAAATTTACTTTTGTCCTTGAAATCAAGGATTTTTGGCTGAATGATAGCAGTTTGTTTTTGGCTTGCAAATGTTTCCATGATTGGATCCAGCCAATTGGGTGTGACTTCAATATCCGAATTGACAAGCGCTAAGATTTCGGCGTCAACGTGTTTCAGTGCTTCATTATAACCTTTGGCAAAGCCGTAATTAGCAGCATTTTGAATTATTTTAACTTCGGGAAAATGGGTTTTTAAAACAGTGAGCGATTCATCTGTTGAAGCATTGTCGGCAACATAAATAGTGGCTCCAACAGAATGTGTAATAATAGTAGGTAGAAATTGCTCCAGTAAAGAAGCGCCATTCCAGTTTAAAATAACAACGGCTATTTTCATTTATACGTTAATTTCTTTTTAGGGTTGAGTAGGTTGAGGCAATTCTTGCAAGAAATGATAACTTTCATTTTCATAATCCATTTGGCAAAAGTAGTGTTCCAATCCATTGGTTACCATTAAATAGTCGGCTTTTAACGCCAAATTATAACGGGCAATTTGATCAAAGGTGTGTTGACTGATTTTTATTTCAGGCGCTTTACATTCTACTAATAAAAAGATGGAGCCGTCCTGATTGTAAACCACAACATCGTAACGCTTTGTTAAACCATTCATTTTGATTTGTTTCTCGACGTTCAGCCACGACTTTGGATAGTTTTTATCAACAAGTAAATAATGAACTACATGCTGCCGAACCCATTCTTCTGGTGTAAGGATGATAAATTTTTTCCTGATTTCATCAAAGATGGCGACTTTATTTTCGCTATTTTTGAAACGAAATTTATAAGGAGGAAACTGAAGTGGTTGCATGGTGCAAAAGTAGTTAATTTAGTTCCAAATTTCAAGTTTCAGTTAACGCAACTTGAGACATGAAGCCTACAACTTGAAACGCAAAGAATGGACGAAATTATAAAAATTGTTAAAGACATAGACGAGAAGAGGATCAAGCCGGTCTACTTTTTAATGGGTGACGAACCGTATTACATCGATAAATTGTCGGATTATATTGAGAAAAATATACTTTCAGAAGAAGAGAAAGGATTCAATCAAACGGTTTTGTACGGTCGTGATATTGAAGTGGAAGACATTATTTCTACTTGCAAGCGCTACCCAATGATGGCAGATTATCAAGTGGTTATTGTAAAAGAAGCGCAAGATTTAGCCAGATCAATTGCTAAGTTGGAATCGTATGTTTTAAATCCAACTCCAAGTACTGTTTTAGTGGTGTGTTACAAGTATAAAACCTTGGATAAACGAACTACATTTTCTAAGTCAATTCCAAAAACGGGTTTGCTATTTGAAAGTAAAAAACTGTACGATACCGCATTGCCACAATGGTTAAAACGCGTGTTATCAGGAAAAAAATTAGACATTGAGCCTAAAGCTTCGGCTATGCTGATTGAGTTTCTGGGTAACGATTTGAGTAAAATTTCCAACGAAATAGACAAGCTAGCTATTATTTTGCCCAAAGGCACCACTGTAACACCTGAAATTATTGAGAAAAATATTGGCTTTAGCAAAGACTTCAATGTATTTGAATTTCAGAAAGCAATTGGAAGTAGAAATGTTCCTAAATCCTACGCAATTGCCTATTATTTTCATGAAAACCCAAAAGATCATAACTTTATAATGGTAACGAGTTTGCTGTTTAGTTTCTTTTCGAAATTGTTGCAATACCATGGTTTAAAAGATAAATCTCCTAAAAATGTGGCAACTGCATTAAAGGTAAATCCCTATCATCTTACCGATTATGACGTGGCATTAAAAAATTATCCAATGCGAAAAGTGAGTCAGATTGTTGCCACTTTGCGTGATGTTGATGTAAAAAGTAAAGGGGTTGGCGCCAGTTTTAACGATCGGGAATTATATAAAACGTTACTTACTTCTATCTTCAGCTAGAATTACCTATTTATAGGGATTTATTTGATTAAAATAAATCGTAAATTTGAAGCATAATTTAGTTGGTTAGTTACCTCAAAATGAAGAGCATGCTGAAAATTTCAGTATGCTTTTTTTGTTTTCACATATTTACTTCTAGAAGCGCAATGTTGTGAGCGCACTTACTGCCGTTTAATTCCTATATTTTTTACGATATTTGCTTAAAAAGAACGTGAAATGGGAATGAATAAAAATACCATTCTTGGATGGGCCACTTTTATAATGACGTTGATGGGTTTTCTGCTCATCGGTTTGGGAATCTTTAAATACAGTGAAGTTTCAGGTTGGGGCTTCGCAGCCGTTGGCATTGGATTTTTTGCAATTGCTTGGGTTTTTAACGCTTTGAAAGGTCGCGTATGATTTTGGCGAAAGCCTAAAAATTAAGCATACATCTCAAATTTTCAAACGTATCGCTCACTTATTTTAACTATATTTGTAGTCATTTAAAAATAAAATTTACAACTATGTCAGACGATAAAAAAGTCATTTTTTCGATGCAAAAGTTGAGTAAAACCTACTCAAGCAGCGACAAGCAAGTACTTAAGAATATTTATTTGAGTTTCTTTTACGGCGCTAAAATTGGTATTTTAGGTCTTAACGGTTCAGGAAAATCTTCTTTATTGAAAATCATTGCTGGATTAGATAAAAATTATCAAGGAGATATTACGTTTGCTCCAGGTTATACAGTTGGTTATTTAGAACAAGAACCGCAATTGGACGAAACCAAAACGGTAATTGAAATTGTGCGCGAAGGCGTTGCAGAAACAATGGCAGTTTTAGAGGAGTACAATCAAATCAATGATTTATTTGGTCTTGAAGAAAATTATTCTGATGCTGACAAAATGGAAAAATTGATGGACCGTCAAGCAGCATTGCAAGATAAAATTGACGCTCTTGGCGCTTGGGAAATTGATACCAAACTTGAAATTGCTATGGATGCATTGCGTACGCCAGATCCAGATACACCAATTAGTGTGCTTTCAGGTGGAGAAAAACGACGTGTAGCTTTATGCAGATTACTCTTGCAACAACCTGACGTTTTATTACTAGATGAGCCTACGAATCACTTGGATGCGGAAAGCGTTCTGTGGTTAGAGCAGCATTTAGCACAATATTCAGGAACTGTAATTGCTGTAACGCACGATAGGTATTTCTTAGATAATGTAGCCGGTTGGATTTTAGAATTGGACAGAGGAGAAGGTATTCCATGGAAAGGAAATTATTCTTCTTGGTTGGACCAAAAATCTACAAGAATGGCTTCTGAAGAAAAAGTAGCGTCGAAACGTAGAAAAACGTTGGAACGAGAACTAGATTGGGTTCGTCAAGGTGCAAAAGGACGTCAGACAAAGCAAAAAGCACGTTTACAGAACTACGATAAATTATTGAACGAAGACCAAAAACAACTGGACGAGAAATTAGAGATTTACATCCCTAATGGACCACGTTTAGGAAGTAATGTTATAGAAGCATCCAATGTAGCCAAAGCTTTTGGTGAAAAGTTACTTTATGACGACTTGAATTTCACTTTGCCACAAGCAGGAATTGTTGGAATTATTGGACCCAATGGTGCTGGTAAATCCACTATTTTCAAGATGATTATGGGCGAACAAGAAACAGATTCTGGTTCATTTAATGTCGGAGAGACGGTTAAAATTGCCTACGTAGATCAGTCGCATACCAATATTGATCCTAATAAATCCATTTGGGAAAATTTCTCTGAAGGTCAGGAACTAATTATGATGGGTGGCAGACAAGTTAATTCTCGTGCGTATTTGAGTCGTTTTAACTTTGGCGGAAGCGATCAAAATAAAAAAGTTTCAATGCTTTCTGGAGGTGAACGTAACCGTTTACACTTAGCAATGACGTTGAAAGAGGAAGGTAATGTATTGTTACTGGATGAGCCAACAAATGATTTGGACATCAATACGCTGCGAGCTTTGGAAGAAGGTTTGGAGAATTTTGCCGGTTGTGCCGTTGTAATTTCCCACGACAGATGGTTCTTGGATCGTATTTGTACACATATCTTGGCTTTTGAAGGAAATTCGGAAGTGTATTTCTTTGAAGGCAGTTTTAGTGATTATGAAGAAAATAAAAAGAAAAGATTGGGTGGCGACTTAACACCGAAACGAATTAAGTATAGAAAATTAATTCGTAACTAATATTAGCTTTAAAAATCCCAATTCATTTTGGGATTTTTTATATATTGTATTTTTTTAAATTCTGCTTGTGAGAATCCTATTTTTATTACTTTTTATTACTTTTTCTTTTTTGACCTATTCGCAAAGTGATGCAGATTTTAAAAAAACTGATGCACTCTTGAATGAAGGAGCTGCCTATTATTATGAGCAGCATTATATCAAAGCACTCAATAATTCTAGAGATGCATTGTCACTTTCTTTAACGAACAATGATGAATACCATCTCGCACTTTCATATAATTTTATCGGAACCATTTATAATGAATTTTCGCAAACAAAACGAGCGTTAGATTTTTATACAAAAGGATTGGTCTACGCCAATAAATTAGAAAATGATACGATCAAAATGTGGATCAATTCTAATATTGGAAATGTCTACTATTATAATGATATAGATGCTAAAGAAGGAATTCAGTATTACGAAAAGTCGCTAGCAATTGCAGAAAAGCTGAAAGATAGTTTACAAATTACTTTCATCCGATTCAATATGGCCAATATTTATTTTGAAATGGATCGTAGGGAAGAAGGTATGGCTTACATTACACCATTAAAAAAATATATTGATAGAGCGGGAAATATTGAATCAAAAATTAGACTTTACGATTTAATCGGGAGATACAACAGTTTCCATGGCAATGAAAAAGAGGCTGAAACGTATTTTTTTAAAGGACTACAGTTGGCTGAAAAATACAATTTAACCGAACATAAAGCGGAGGCATGTCAAAATCTTTCGCAACATTATTTAAATTTTAAAAAGCTAAAAGATAGTGAACGATTTGGTGCACTGGCAAAGTCTTTTAAAGTTGATAGAAGTTCTGAGCATAAATTAGACGCTATTGAGCAGGTTGCGTTAGAAATTGAACTTGATGAATATAAATTTCAATTTGAGCGCATTGAATTAAAGAACGAATTACAAGTTCAAAAAATTAGAGAAGGAAGAATATTGCTCATTGGTTTTTGTGTAATTTTAATCATTTTCTTGATTTTAATTTTTAATCTTTATAGTAACAACAAAGCTAAAATAAGGCTGAACACGGTTCTATTTGAAAAAAATAAAGAATTAACAGCAGCTAAAAATCTTGCGGAACAAAATTCAGTCCTTAAATCGCAATTCATTTCTACAGTAAGTCATGAACTTCGAACACCATTGTACGGTGTAATCGGTTTGACAAATATAATTTTGGAAGAAAACAAAGGCTTGATTGCTAAGGATACTATAAACTCATTGCAGTTTTCTGCACACTATTTATTGGCTTTAGTAAATGATTTGCTGGAGATTAATAAAGCCGAGGAAAATAAAATAACGTTGACCACATTACCTTTTGATTTACGAGCACAAATAGCAATCATAAAAAATTCGCTGGCCTTTATGGCGGACGAAAATGGAAATAAGCTTTTAACACACATTGATGCTGCTATTCCTAAGACTATATTTGGAGATGAGATTCGCTTGTCGCAAATATTGATTAATTTAATTACAAATGCTTTAAAATTTACGCAAGAAGGTTCAATTGATGTTGAAATTAATTTAATTTCGAAAGACGTGGCAAATTGCGAACTTGAATTTAAAGTGCGCGACAATGGAATAGGGATTAAGAGCGAGGATTTAGAACGCATTTTTGAGAATTTTGTGCAAATTGATCGCAGGCATGGCGATTATCAAGGAACCGGTTTGGGCTTGTCAATTGTTAAAAAACTTGTGGCGCTTTTTGGTTCAACCATTGCAGTTAAAAGTGAGCAAAACATTGGGACCGAATTTACATTTAATATAGTTTTTGGATATTCCGATAAAGTTCAAGACGCAACAGATCAATGCGGAGCGGAATTGACAGGCGAAAAGGTATTACACTTTTTAGTTGTTGAAGATAACAAAATCAATCAAGTAGTGACGAGGAAGATTTTAGAGCGCAAGAACTATAAATGTACGATGATTGAAAATGGCTATAAAGCTCTTGAATTATTGCAGACAACTCACTTTGACGTTATTTTGATGGACATAAATATGCCTGGGATTGACGGATATGAAACCTCAAAACGAATTCGAGCCGAAGGAATTACCACACCCATAATTGCTGTAACTGCCTTTGAACGATCAGAGGTTGAAGCTAGAATTGAAGAAGCAGGCATATCTGAAATAATCATAAAACCTTTTAATGCCACAACTCTTTTTGAGGTAATTGAAAAGTTACGCTTAAGCAAATAAGTATTTATGGTGAATTTGTAATCATATATTGGAAACTTATAAGTTTGGAAGATGTATAAGAAGCTAACTTAGCGGGCAAAAACATTTCAAACAATACATATGAACAGGAAGAATATTTTTAAAAACTCATGGGAATTACTAAAGGCTACGTTTAACGCATTTATGGAGGACAATGCTATAAAGTTAAGTGCATCGCTCTCTTATTATACCATATTTTCATTACCTCCTTTGTCCATAATAATTTTATCAATTGCAGGATTTTTTTTTGGTAAAGATGCCGTTAGAGGGCAATTTTTTGGTCAAATAAATGGGATGGTAGGAAATGAAGCTGCCTTACAGATTCAAGACACCATAAAGAATATTGAATTAGCTGATGGTAATATTTTTGCCACTATTTTTGGAGGAATCATGTTATTAATAGGAGCCTCTGGAGTATTTGCAGAAATTCAAAGTTCCATAAATTACATTTGGTCTTTAAAGGCAAAGCCCAATAAAGGTATTATCATGTTTATCAAAAATAGGCTAATGTCATTTTCAATGATTGCAGCGGTAGGATTTTTGCTGCTGGTTAGTTTAATGGTAAATTCGGTTATGGATATTTTAAACGACCGACTGGTAATTTATTTTCCTGATACAACGATTGTTTTATTTTACATTCTAAATATTGTAATCCTTTTTGCAAGTACCACTTTATTATTTTCAATCATTTTTAAGACGCTACCGGACGGAACAATGACTTGGAAAGACACTATCATTGGAGCAGCTTTTACCTCTTTTTTCTTTATGTTGGGTAAATTTGCTATTGGTTTTTACTTAGGAAATTCTACTGTAGCAAGTATATATGGAGCGGCTGGATCTGTAGTAATTATCTTGGTTTGGGTATATTATTCTGCAATTATACTCTATTTTGGCGCTGAATTCACGAAGATTTACGCTACAAAGTACGGTCGAAAAATTATACCTAAGGATTACGCTGTAGAGATTCAAAAGGAAATTTACGAAATAGAGTCAAAATAATTTTGTAAATTTTATCTAAAATTCTGTAACACAAAAGGAGTGTAAAAAAGGCAACTTTGTACAAGTAATAACCAATAAAAAAAAAAGCTATGGGAAATTTATTGTACACAATCGCAGTTATTCTGATTATTATTTGGGCTATCTCATTTTTGGGAGGTTTTGTAACAGGTGGAATTATACACGTACTACTTGTAATTGCAGTTATCGCAGTTATTTTAAGAGTGATTCAAGGTAAAAAACCTTTGTAAAAATATCAAAATTTTGTTTTAAATTGTTTTTGGTGAGACGGCCCTTTGAACTTTCAAAGGGTCGTTTTTTTTATATTGATGTTTGCAAGTAATTATGAATCATTTAATTGTATAACATAAATTAAATATTCTGTAAGTTAAAACTTTTAATCTTAGACTAATTTAGTACTAATAAAAAAAACAAATTTTTTTAAGATTAACCAATAAAAAAAAACAAGTCATGGGAAATTTACTTTACACAATCGCAGTTATTTTAGTTATCATTTGGGCATTAGGTTTTTTTGGTGTTTTAGGCGCTGGAATTGCTACAGGAGGGTTAATACACATTCTGCTAGTAATAGCTGTTATTATGATATTATTGCGTTTAATTTCTGGAAGAAAACCATTGTAGTCTGAGATTAAACTTAGCATTACTTCATTAAAGCCGCTGTCTAGTTTGACAGCGGCTTTTTTTTGTACCAAAATGTTTACCAAAATAAAAACGCCTTTAGACGAATCCAAGGCGTTTTCAAACAAACAAACTAAAAACCATTATACTTTGTTAAAAACAATATTCATTTTCTGCAACCAATTTAGCTGCGATAATTTCGCGTAAAGCAACCACATTTGGTAGTGTATTGTACTTTGTAAAACGACGTAAACCCATTAACATCATGCGTTGTTCATCACCTTCAGAGAATGAAGCAATGCCTTCTTTTCCTTTTGTGTTGATAATATCAACTGCTTGGTATAAGTACAATTGAGCCATTGCAATTTGCTCCTTGATGTTTTCTTGTCCTTTCGATTTCGCTAATTTTTCTGTTCTTAAAATGGTCGATTCTGCCATATAGATTTCTATCAAAATATCAGCGGCAGCCATTAATAACTGTTGATGTTCATCTAAATCTGGACCGTATTTTTGAACCGCTGAACCCGCAACCATCAAGAATACTTTTTTCAATTTCGCAACCATTGCTTTTTCTTCTGCAAATAATTCAGAATAATCTGGTATATCAAAATCAGGAATACCCATTAATTCTTCAGCTACTTTTGTTGCAGGACCAAGTAAATCAACATGTCCTTTCATTGCTTTTTTAACAAGCATTCCAACAGAAAGCATTCTATTAATTTCATTTGTACCTTCGTAAATTCGAGCAATTCGAGCATCACGCCATGCACTTTCCATTGGTGTATCTTCTGAAAAGCCCATACCTCCAAGAACTTGGATTCCTTCATCAGCACAATTTTGAACATCTTCTGAAATAGCTACTTTTAAAATCGAACATTCGATAGCAAATTCTTCAACGCCTTTTAATTCTGCTTCTTGGTGAGACAAACCTTCAGCTACTCGAGCTTCAATTCGTTCTTCCACTGCTTTTGCGGCACGATAAGCGGCACTTTCACCTGCGTAAGTTGAAGTTGCCATTTCTGCTATCTTGTAACGAATGGCTCCAAATTGTGCGATTGGTGTATTAAATTGTACACGTTCGTTGGCATATTTCACAGATTCTGTAGTCACACGACGTTGAGCGTCAAGACATGCAGCACCTAATTTAATTCGACCTACATTCAAAGCATTCATGGCGATTTTAAAACCATTTCCTCTTTCAGAAAGCATGTTTTCAACGGGAACTTTTGTCTCATTAAAAAATACTTGACGAGTAGAAGAAGCCCGAATTCCTAATTTGTGTTCTTCTTCATTCATTGAAATTCCGTTTGAAGGGTCGTTTTCAACAATGAAACCAGTAATATTTTTGTCGTCACCAATTCTAGCAAAAACGATGAACAAACTACAGAATCCTGCATTTGAAATCCACATTTTTTGCCCTGTAATCAAGTAGTGTTTACCATCTTCAGACAAAACAGCTTTAGTTTTTCCAGAATTCGCATCCGAACCAGCACCTGGTTCTGTCAAACAATACGCTCCAAACCATTCGCCTGATGCTAATTTAGGAACGTATTTTTGTTTTTGTTCTTCAGTTCCATAAAGCGTAATTGGCATCGTTCCAATACCAGTATGTGCTCCAAAAGCTGTTGAAAACGAACCTGTCGCTCCAGAAATGTAATCACAAACTAGCATCGTAGAAACAAATCCCATTCCCAATCCACCGTAGGCTTCAGGAACAGCAACACCAAGCAAACCAAGTTCACCTGCCTTTTTCATACATTGCTCAGTAAATGCGTAGTCTTTGTTTTCAAAGCGGCTTTTGTTAGGCCAAATTTCTTTGTCTACAAATTCTTTCACCATCGATTTCATCATCAATTGCTCTTCAGAGAAATCTTCTGGTGTAAAGATGTCTTCGCATTTTGTTTCTTTTACTAAAAACTGTCCTCCACGAGTGACGTTTTTATCATTTGTTTCAGCCATTTTGTTTATTTTTAATTGTTAGAAAAAAGAATATAGAGTATAGAAAATAGAAGATGTAGTGCAAAAGTTACTTCAATCCATTTTGAAATGACATAGTCATTCTTTGAAACTCTTCTATTTTTAGTTCTAATGTGTTAAATTGTTGTTCGTTAATATATTTTCGGTGTTTTGCAACCAATAATTGTGTAATTAATTCAAAAGATGAACCGAGAGAAATGTCGAGAAAGTGACTAAAAGATTTATCAGTTCTGGCAGAACCTTAGGCAATATTACTAGGCATTGAAACCGAACATCTGCTTATTTGCGAAGCTAAATCATATCGTTTATGCTTTGGAAAATCGACTAAAACATCAGAAATTTCATTTGCAATCAAAATACCAATTTGCCAGATTTTTAATTTCTTATAATTATGTCGCATTGGCTTATATTTTGAATCTGTATTATCTACTCTATTTTCTTTGCTCTATTCTCTATATTCTATTCTCTATATTCTATATTCTATATTCTATATTCTTTCTATAAAACTTCATAAACTCCAGCAGCACCCTGACCGGTTCCAACACACATAGTTACAATTCCGTATTTGTTTCCTCGGCGTTTCATTTCGTCAAATAATTGAACAGATAACTTCGCTCCAGTACAACCTAATGGGTGCCCCATTGCAATAGCACCACCGTTTACGTTTACGATATCTTGTTTCAAACCAAGTTCGCGAATTACAGCTAATGACTGAGAAGCAAAAGCTTCATTTAACTCAATCAGGTCAATATCATTCAAACGCAATCCAGCTTTAGCCAATGCTTTTGGAATTGCTTTTACCGGTCCAATTCCCATTATTCTTGGTTCAACTCCAGCGGCTGCATAACTTACCATTCGTGCGATTGGCTCAAGATTTAACTCCTTAACCATTTCTTCCGACATAATTAGTACGAACGCAGCTCCATCACTCATTTGTGAAGATGAACCTGCTGTAACGCTTCCGTCAGCTGCAAAAACTGGTCTTAATTTTGCCAAAACTTCTAAGGAAGTATCGGCTCTTGGACCTTCGTCTTTATTTACAACATAAGAACGAGTTGCTTTTTTACCATTTTCATCCACGTAAGTTTCCTCCACAGTAATCGGAACAATTTGCTTGTCGAATTTTCCATCCACTTGAGCTTTCAATGCTTTTTGATGTGAATTGAACGAGAACAAATCTTGGTCTTCACGAGAAACGTTGTATTTCTTAGCAACCGCTTCTGCAGTCAGCCCCATTCCCCAATAATAATCTTCATTTCCTTCTTTTGCAACGGCATAATCAGGAACCGGTTTGTAACCACCCATTGGGATAAAACTCATACTTTCTGCACCACCTGCGATAATACAATCCGACATTCCGGATTGGATTTTTGCTGTAGCCATCGCGATCGTTTCAATTCCTGACGCACAATATCTATTTACTGTAACTCCAGGAACATCATCTACTTTTAATCCCATTAGGGAGATTAATCGTCCCATGTTCAATCCTTGTTCTGCTTCAGGCATGGCATTTCCAACCATAACATCGTCAATTCTGTGTTTGTCCAATTGAGGCACTTCATTCATAATGTATTGAATGGTTTCTGCCGCCAATTCATCAGGTCTTTTAAATCTGAAGACTCCTTTCGGAGCTTTTCCTACTGCGGTTCGGTAGGCTTTTACTATATATGCTGTTTTCATGTGAAAAGTATTAAGATGGAAGTATTAAGTATTAAGACTAAGAATGTATTAAGATTAAGGTATTAAGTATTAAGACCAAAATCACTACTATAAAAATTATATTTTTTAATACCTCTATTCATTTGTATTTATTTTTAATGTTTTTTGAAAAGCGAAATTCATGTTTGAAACTTCCACTAATTGATTTATGATTGGTTGTATTGTTTCTTCTTGTATAAGTTTTAATCTTTTTGCTAATAGCAATTGAGTAATTAATTCGAAGGTAGAACCATTAGATATTCCTAAAAATTGTACAAATTCTTTATTGTGATTTCGTCCAGCACCTTCTGCAATATTGGAGGGAATAGAAACGGCACATTTTTTAATTTGGTGAATCAAATTGAATTTTTCGTCATCAGGAAGGAGTAGAGCTACTTCATAAACTTTCACGGCAATATCCATTGCTTTCTGCCAAATTTTTAATTTTTCGAAACTGTGCATATTTTTAATTTTAGATGTTACTTCCTTCAACTTTAAACTATTATCTATTCGAATCTTATCCCTCACTCAATCTTAATACTTAATACTCAAATCTTAATACTAGTTTCTAAGTGGCTTACCTTTCGTCAACATATGCTGAATTCTCTCCAAAGTCTTTCTTTCTGTGCAAAGCGATAAGAATGCTTCTCTTTCTAAATCCAATAAATATTGTTCGGTTACCATAGTCGCTTCGGATAAATCACCACCTGCCATAACATAGGCTAGTTTGTTGGCTATCTTTTTATCGTGTTCGGAGATGTAACTTCCGGCTTGCATTTGGTCGGTTCCAACTAAGAACATTCCAAGGGCTTGTTTACCCAAAACTTTAACGTCTTTTCGTTTTACGGGTTGCGTGTAACCTGCATTTGCCATAAGTAAAGCGTGTTGTTTGGCTTCCGCTAATTGTCTGTCTTTGTTGACAACCACGATGTCTTTACCGTGCTGTAATATTCCTAAATCATACGCTTCATATGCAGAAGTCGAGACTTTTGCCATAGCTACAGTTAAGAAGTATTCTTGCAAAACATTTAACTCTACGTCATTTTTCCTGAATAAATCAGAAGCTCTTAAAGCCATTTCTTTAGAACCACCTCCGCCAGGAATTACTCCAACACCAAATTCGACTAATCCAATATAGGTTTCTGCAGCAGCAACTACTTTATCAGCATGCATGCTCATTTCGCAACCACCACCAAGCGCCATTCCGTGTGGTGCAACTACTACAGGGATTCCTGAGTAACGCACTCGCATCATCGTGTCTTGAAACATTTTGATTGCCATATTTAATTCTTCGTATTCTTGCTCGACTGCCATCATGAATATCATTCCGATATTGGCACCGACTGAGAAATTTGGTGCTTGATTTCCAATCACCAATCCACCGAATTCTTTTTCTGCTAAATCAATCGCTTTGTTAATTCCTTGAAGGACATCGCCACCGATGGTATTCATTTTGGATTGAAATTCTAAATTCAAAATTCCATCTCCGATATCTTCAATTACAACGCCACTATTACTCCATACTTTTTTGCTTTCGCGGATGTTATTTAGAATAATAAATGCGTCTTGTCCTGGGATTTTCTTTTGTGATTTGGAAGCAATGTCATAGTAATAAGTCGCTCCTTCTTTCACAGAATAAAAAGTTTTATTTCCAGAGGCTAACATTTCAGTAACCCAAGCGGCTGGTTCTTTTCCTTCGGCTTGCATTAATTCGATACCTTTTTCAACCCCAACGGCATCCCAAATTTCGAATGGACCATTTTCCCAACCGAAACCGGCTTTCATGGCATCGTCAATTTTATATAAATCGTCAGTGATTTCTGGAATTCTATTGGCTACATAGGCAAACATGCCACTGAAGTCTTTTCTGTAAAATTCACCAGCTTTGTCGGTACCTGTAACTAGTATTTTAAAGCGATTGATTGGTTTATCAATGCCTTTGGTCAATTCAAGTGTTGCGAATGAGGCTTTCTTTTGAGCTCGGTATTCTAACGTGTTTAGGTCTAACGCTAAGATGTCTTTACCTTCTTTTTTGTAAAAACCTTGCCCCGATTTGCTACCCAACCATTTCTTATCCATCATCATTGTGATGAAATTGGGAAGTGCAAATAAATCGTGTGCTTCATCTTTAGGAACGCCTTGGTGTAAACCATTGGCAACATGTACTAAAGTATCAAGTCCAACGACATCTACGGTTCTGAAGGTTGCAGACTTTGGTCGGCCAATAACTGGGCCTGTAAGTTTATCAATTTCTTCAACGGTGAAACCCATTTCTTTTACATTGTGAAACATGCTCATGATTCCGAAGATTCCGATTCTGTTTCCAATAAAAGCGGGTGTGTCTTTAGCAATTACCGAAGTTTTTCCTAAGTATTTCTCACCGTATTCATTCAAGAAATCAAGGACTTCCGAAGTCGTTTCTGGACCTGGGATGATTTCAAACAATTTTAAGTAACGGGCTGGATTAAAGAAGTGTGTTCCGCAGAAGTGTTTCTGGAAATCTTCACTTCGGCCTTCACTCATAAAATGTATCGGAATACCAGATGTGTTTGACGTAATTAAGGTGCCCGGTTTACGGTATTTTTCAATTTGTTCAAATACTTGTTTCTTGATGTCCAAGCGTTCTACCACCACTTCAATAATCCAATCAGCATCTTTAATCTTTGCTAAATCATCTGTTGTGTTTCCTGTCGTGATGCGTTGTGCAAAACTGGGGTGGTAAATAGGAGAGGGCTTCGATTTTAAAGCAAAGGCCAAGTGGTCGTTAACCATTCTATTTCTAACCGCTTTACTTTCTAAAGTCAATCCCTTTTTTTGTTCGGCTTCCGTTAATTCGCGGGGTACAATGTCCAGGAGTAGCACTTCCACGCCAATATTGGCAAAATGGCAAGCAATGCCTGAACCCATTATTCCTGAACCAATGACTGCCACTTTTTTAATCAGTCGTTTCATTATATGCATGTTTTTATAGTATTGTGTTTATTTTTCTAGAAATATATTTTTATCGGCGATCAAATCATTTATAGTTTCTGAAACTTCCATAAAGTGAAGCAACTTTTCGGGTGAAATATTATTTTTGATGGTTTCATTAAATTTCAAAACCGTATTTTTAGAGAGCTCTCTTTTTTCTTTACCAAATGCGGTGAGATAAATCAAAACACCTCTACCGTCGTCTGGATTTTTCTTTCGAATAATAAGTCCGCGTTCCTCCATGGACTTCAAAGTCCTTGTTAAACTTGTCGCTTCCATTCCCATTTTTGGACCTAAAGCCGTTGAGGGTGTTCCCTTTTCTTTGTCAATGCTCAACAGTACAAATCCCGTAGCCATGGTAGCACCATATTTACTAGCTTCTTCGTTATACATTCTTGAAACAGCTTGCCATGTGGCGCGGAGAACGTAATCAATTGTTTTGTCTTTCATCTATATAATGCTAGCTTCAAATCTGCTGAAAAATTATCTTCAAATGAATTGAATTGCTATTATTCTTAAATTATTACTATATTCGGTGTGCTATTAGTTTATTATTATATATATTTATATAAAAATTCTAAATTCAAATATACATAAAAATAGTATGCATGCATAGTAAATTATATAAAATTTTTATTATTTAACAATTTCGTAAAATTGAATCTTTGAGCACCGAATTCAATTTGGCTTAAAACAAAAAACTGAAGCACATCTGTTATTAGATTAATACTTCAGTTTTTAGTTGTATTGCTTAGTTTCTTCCAATTTAATGCTATAAAGTGCAGAAGATCCTTCCAAATGGTTTAGCTCACTTTTTCTAAAGCTTTTTTAATCAATGTTTCTCCTTTGATAATTTCAAAAGTGGCATCAGTTGCAACTTGGTCATATAAACTTTCCACTAAAGTTTGGGCAACGTCAGTACGACTAATTTCACCTCTTTTATTTAATTTATTTTCAAGTTCGATGGTTTCCAACTGTGTTTCATTCGTTAAAGAACCTGGTCTAACGATGCTGTAATTCAATCCACTCGACTTTAGGTATTCGTCTGCATTGTGTTTAGCTTTTAAAAATTCTTGCAATTCAGAAGCTTTCTCTGGCGCGTCGGCACCCATTGAACTCAGCATTACAAATTTCTTAACAGTTGCTTTTTTAGCGGCATCAATTAGATTTTTGGCGCCTTCTTGATCTACTTCAATTACTTTTTTACCGCCTGAACCTGCTGCAAAAATAACTCTGTCAATAGAATGTTTAAAGACAGCATCTAAATTACCCTCTAAGTCAGCTAGAATTACATCAACTTTGTGCTCCGAAAAGTAACTTTTTTGCTCCTCCTTTCGAACCATTGCAATCGGATTAAAATTAGAGGATTGTTTTAAAATTGAAATTATTTTTTTTCCTGTGGTGCCGTTTGCACCTGCTACTAATATATTTTCCATAACTTAAAATTACAAAATTTGCTATGTACTGGAACTAAGAACTAGTGTGTTTAACTTAATTTTAAGTCATGGTGTTGGAATACAATACTATAAATTAATAGAAGTAGAAGAATTGACGTAAATAAATTTTTGCAATCTTGTAACCTAATTTTAATAATATAGATCCTTTACTACTCAATTTCTCGTATATTACAATAAAAACCTATGCGCTATTTATTGATAATTTCAATAGTGCTTGCTTTATCGAGCTGCAGTACTATAAAATTTAAGAATATTACTTACACAACATCAGTTCAAAATAAGCCCCTGAAACTAAATGTTTTTGTACCTCGAAAAATGAACGGGAAGAAGTTGCCTGTTTTGGTCTATGTACATGGCGGAAATTGGAACACGGGAAACAAAAATATATACGGATTTTTCGGTCGAAATTTTGCTAAGAAAGATGTGATCACCGTTATTCCAAGTTACACGTTGAGTCCAGAGGCCGATTATGATCAGATGGCGGCTGAAATTGCAACTGCGATCAAATGGGTGGAAACTGATATTGAAACGTACGGTGGTAATCCTGAAAAACTATTTGTCACAGGACATTCCGCAGGTGGACACTTAGTGGCTTTGGCTGCAATGAATCCGAAATATGGAGTACCGGAAGGCACCGTTTCTGGAATTATCCTGAACGATGCGGCGGGATTGGATATGAAACATTATTTAGAACAGATTCCACCAACAGACACTAACGATTATTTGACTACTTGGACCAACGACCCACAGGAATGGAAAAATGCGTCGCCAATCTATTTCTTAAATGATAAAACGCCTCCTTTTTTAATTTATGTAGGTACCAAAACTTATCCTTCTATAAAAGTTGCAAATGAGCGTTTTGTAAAAGAACTCAATCAGTACCAAAAAGACGTGACACCGATTTTAGTTAAAAAGAAACACATTCCGATGATTTTGCAATATTTCTGGCCATGGAATGATCGAATTGATGAGACTGTAGATTTTATGAAGCGAGTTGCAAACTGAAAATTTACTTCTCTACAGAGCTATTTAAAAAATGTATTTTTTGAATTAAGTTTGAAAAATATCTATGACGATTAAACTACAGATTCATAAACAATACTTCTTGGTTACCTTTTAGCATAAGGAAGTGTCCAAAAATACCAAATCAGATACCTAGTCAATTGAATTGCAATACTAACCTCGCTGAAAAGTAAAAGTGTCAATCATCCTGTTTTTCGTTTTTAATACTATTAAAATCAAGATGATTGACAATTTATATTTGTTTATAGCTCTTTCCGTAAAACCTCCAATGGCGAATTTTGTAACACTGATTTTAAATTACTTAAGCCAATTAATACTACCAATACTGTAATTCCAGGTATAAAAATTAAAAAGGGAATGACAGACGGTATAAATGGCTGTTTGAACAAAAACAGCGCAAGTAATTGACTTCCAATTAAGGATAGTAAAACCCCTGTTAAACTTCCTAACAGTCCTAAATATACATATTCTAAGGCTGTTATTTGTACTATTTGCTTGCTTTTTGCACCTAAAGTTCGCAGTAAAACACTTTCCTTGATTCTTTGATATTTGCTATTTCTAACCGAACCTACAAGAACAATTAATCCTGTTAGGATACTAAAGAACGCCATAAAGTTAATGACCCATGAAATTTTATCTAGAATATCTTCTACGATGGTAAACACTTGACGTAAATCGAGTATCGTGACATTGGGATAGTGTACGACCAAATCCCGTTGCAATTCGGCAGAACTTTCTTTGTTAGGAACATACGTTGTCATCACATTAAATTGAGGTGCATTTTCTAAGACGCCGCTTGGAAATAAAACCATAAAATTAATTTGCAAACTCGTCCAATCCACTTTCCGAATACTACTTACATAAGTTTCCATTAGAACACCTTGCACGTTAAAAACAACTGCATCGCCCAACTTTAATCCTGCATCTTCGGCCATATTATCTGAAATAGAAATCGGAATGGGTTTTCCAAGTACCGCTGTTCCAATCCAATCTCCTTCTACTATTTCTTCGGTTTCCGTTAAGGAATCGCGGTAGGTGACTCTAAACTCTCTATTCAAAACCCATTTTCTCATGTTAATGGTTGTATCCTGACGCATTTCGTTTACCGATCTGCCACGAATGCGTTCCATTCTCATTGTGATGATAGGAACATTAGCAATAACTTCTAAACCTTTGCTTTCAAATGTTTGCAACAACGCTGCCTCTTGTTCGGCTTGCACATCAAGTAAAATGATGTTGGCGTCATTTTTTTTATTTTCTATAGTAGTTTTAGCTAATAAAATATCTTTTGTAAAATATAACGTACTGATTAAAAATGTACCTAAACCAATAGCCAAAACAAGCACCATCGTTTGATTATTAGGTCGAAATAAGTTCAGTAAACTCTGCCGTTTGGTATAACCCCAAGAAGTGGGAAAAAATTTTTTAATCGCCTGAATGAATAATTGAGCCACACCTGCCATAATTGCGAGCGTGATGAAAATTCCAGCCGTAAAAATCATTCCATCAGCAGCATCTTTCAGCATCCAAAACGAGAAAAGAAATATAAAAAGCACAATGGTGAAGTAAACGGTAATACGTGCAAATTTTGGTTTTTTCAAATTATCTTCCGCACCTCTTAAAACTTCTAACGGTGCCACATACCAAGTGCCCAACAACGGTAATAACGCAAACAGTACTGACATAAGTACACCCAAAGCAATACCCATAATTAAAGGTTGAATGGATATAATTATTTCAATGTCAAATGGTAAAAAGTCTTGTAAAATATAAGGAAAAGCAAATTGTAAGCCCGTTCCAATCCCAGAACCGATAACGCCACCTATAAAGCCAATGCTAATGATTTGAAGCAGGTAAATCAGAAAGGCTTGTGTTCTAGATGCACCTAAACATTTTAAAACCGCCACACTTTTTAATTTTTCCTTAATATAAATATGAACCGAACTAGCAATACCAATGCAACCGAGTAATAATGCGATGAAAGCAACTAAATTTAAAAACCGACTGACATTATCGTATCGTTTTCCTAAGTTTTCGCTGGTGCTGACATGCGTGTCTAGATCAGCATTCTCAGCATTTAAAATCGGATTCAGTTTTTCAGTCAATGCAGTTAAGTTCGTTTCAGGTGCATTAAAAAAATACTGGTATTCTTTTCTACTTCCCAATTGCAACAAGTTGGTTTTTTCTAATAATGAGAAGGGAATTAAAACAGTTGGCGTTACAGAAGATGAAATTGCTGTGCTTCCTGGAATGGATTGCAGCGCACCAATCACTGGAAGTGTCAAGTCGCCTATTTTTATAGAATCGCCTGCTGTAATATTATATTGTAAAAGCAATGTCGCATCCACCAAAGCGCCTTTTAAACTTTGATAGGTTGCACCTGCTTTAGCGGGTTCACTTGCAATGGTACCATAAAATGGAAATGGCCCTTCCATAGCGCGAACTTTTACTAATTTTGTTCCGCCATTTTTTGGAAAAGCGGCCATTGAAGCAAAGTTGACTTCCATAGCATCGGCTCCCAAAGAGTCTACAATGGCGAGAACTTTCTTAGACGGCTCTTGTTTACTGTCTATAATAAAATCGGCACCCATTAGCGATTTTGACTGCTTCTGGATATTTTGCTTTAAGTTTTCGCTAAAAAGTTGGATGGAAACTACTGCGGCAATACCTAAAATTATGGACGCCATAAAAAGCAGCAAACGCGAAAGACTTGCTCTACCGTCCCGCCATGCCATTTTTAAAAGCCATTTGAAATTCAATTTTGGAGTAGTCGCATTCATTAAACAGTTGTCGTTTTTTCGTTTGAGATAATTTTTCCACCTTTTAAGCGTAGAATTTGCTGCGTTCGATTGGCTAAATCTAAATCGTGGGTGATAATTACTAGTGTGGTACCCGCTTCCTTATTGAGCTCAAAAAGCAACTGAATGACTTTTTCGCCCGTTTCCTCATCTAAATTTCCGGTAGGTTCATCTGCAAATAAAATTGAGGGTTTGTTTGAAAAGGCTCGTGCCAAAGCCACTCGTTGTTGTTCGCCTCCGGATAATTGAGACGGATAATGGTGCAAACGATCGCCCAGTCCCACTTTTTCTAACAAAGCAATTCCAGATTTTGCTGCATTTTTTTCACCTTGTAATTCTAACGGAACAATCACGTTTTCTAACGCAGTTAAAGTGGGCAACAATTGAAAATTCTGAAAGATAAAACCAACTTCTTTGTTTCGCAAAGCAGCACGTTCATCTTCATTCAAATCTTCTAAACGTGTGCCACACAATTCAATACTACCTGATGTGGGATAATCTAAACCTGCACAAAGTCCCAATAACGTAGTTTTTCCGCTTCCGGAAGGACCTACAATGGAGAAAATACAACCCTTTTCTACTTCAAAAGAGATATTGCTAATTACTGTTAATTTTTTAGAACCACTGGTATAAGTTTTCTCTAAATCATTAATCTTTAATATATTTGACATTCTTTACTAAATTTTTTATAGAACATGATTATTCCGAAAAATAAACAATTGATACTAAATACCACAACTACAACTCTAAAGATTTTCACAAAACTTTCGCGCGTTTTTTTATTGCTTTTGTTAGTGGCTTGCAAGTCTGATAATTCAGAAAAAATAAGTGTTTCACAAACTGCAGTTTCTGAAAATTCGGCAGAAGAAACAAGCACAAGTAGTGCAAAAAAAATTATATTTTTTGGAGATAGTTTGACTGCAGGTTATGGTTTAGACGATGTTGATGAAGCATTTCCAGGAATCATTCAGGGTAAAATTGATGCTTTAGATTTGGACTACACCGTCGTCAATTCTGGTGTAAGTGGCGAAACGACTTCTGGCGGTAAAAACAGAATTGAATGGGTTTTAAATGATGAACCCAGCATCTTTGTATTAGAATTAGGTGCAAATGACGGCTTGAGAGGTGTGCCGTTGCAAGAGACAACAAATAATTTGCAGTTTATAATAGATGCGGTTCATAACAAATATCCTACGTCTAAAATTATAATAGCCGGAATGCAACTTCCTCCCAACATGGGTCAAAAATATACTACAGAATTTAAAAATTTGTTTTCATCATTGGCAGAAAAAAACAAGTTGCAGTTAGTTCCATTTTTACTTGAAAATGTAGGAGGTATCGCTACTTTAAATCAATCGGATGGCATTCACCCAACAAAGGAAGGACACCAAATATTGGCTACAAACGTTTGGAATGTCTTACAACCTCTTTTAGAAAAATAAGATTCAGAGTACAATTTACGTTCATTTAGCAAATAGAAATAGTATATTAGTATAAAAAAATTCAGCTAAAATGATGCTTATATGCAACACATTAGCTGAATTTATAATAGAAACAGGAATTCTATTTACTTCCTTTTTTGTACTATAAAAAATACAGAAAAGTAATTGATTTACTAGACGTACTAGTATTTATTCCTTATTCAATCCTGTAAATTCCCGATATTCTTTTCCCAAGGGAACCATACATTTTACGTCATTTTCATTGATGTACCATTCAAGACAATATCCGTGTGGATCTACTTCATGTTGTTTCAACAGTAACGAAAAAGCGTGTCGGATGCTGTCCGGATTTTCGGCGTAATTGTAAATGTAAAAAGTATTGTACGGTCCATTCTTGATGACAAAAGTTTCTAATCCAGGCATACTTTCGCCCTCCATAATTTCGGCTGCTGCTTTATAGATTATGATACCGTTGTGATCCGGATACGATATCCCGAAATAATCACGACGGCCATTTTGTGGCAGTAATGCTTGAAGTTGTTCATGTGCGGCTGCAATTCCTTCTGGGAAACTTTCTGCCGTTACGCAATACGTTGCTACATCTTTTTGAAAGTTATAATTTTCCATTTTTATTTATTGTTGTCAGTTTTCAGTATCCGAAATATCAGTTTATAAACGGTGTACTGTATTTTGTTTTTGATTTTTTAGTTTGTGTAAATTTTTGCGTATAAATCTTTATAAATTTCCATCATAATTTTACGTTTCAATTTCATCGTTGGCGTAAGTTGACCTCCGTCTACTGTCCATAAATCGGGTGTCAATTCAAAGCGTTTGATTTGTTCCCAATGTCCAAATTTCTTGTTGATTTCGTCCACTTCCTCTTTAAATCGATTTTGGATGGTTTCATTTTGAATCAATTCTTCATTTGTACCAACATTTAAACCTTTTTTCTTCGCCCATTTTTTTACAAATTCAAAATCGGGTTGAATAAAAGCACCTGGCATTTTCTCGCCATCGCCAACCACCATAATTTCGCCAATAAAGCGCGATTGTTTCATCGCGTTTTCAATAAGTTGAGGTGCAATGTACTTTCCACCGGAAGTTTTGAACATCTCTTTCTTACGATCGGTAATTTTTAAAAATCCTTCTGAATCAATTTCACCGATATCTCCAGTATGAAAATAACCGTCCTTAATTGCTTCGTCTGTTTTTTCTTGGTCTTTGAAATACCCCATCATCACATTCGGTCCCTTGCAAAGAATCTCGCCATCTTCGGCAATTTTTACTTCTACATTGTCAATTACTTTACCAACAGTTCCCACCTTGAAACCACGGTTTCGCATATCGTTTACCGCAATTACGGGAGACGTTTCTGTCAAGCCGTAGCCTTCCATTACGGGAATTTCGGCAGCTGCAAAAATTCTACTCAAACGCGGTTGTAATGCCGCACTTCCCGAAACCATTAAATTCAAGTTGCCACCCAAGCCCGCTTTCCACTTACTGAAAATAAGCTTTCGTGCTAATTTCAATTGAGTTTCATACCACCAGCCGTTTTTGCCGTAAGGCTCAAAACGCAGTCCCAAATCAATCGCCCAGAAAAACAAAGCTTTTTTAATACCACTTAAATCCGCTCCTTTTGCATAGATTTTATCATATACTTTTTCTAAGAGCCTTGGTACCGCAGTAATTACATGTGGTTTGGTTTCGTTGAGGTTGTCACTTAATTTATCAATGGATTCTGCAAAATAGATTCCCACGCCATAATACTGATACAAGTAAACCACCATTCTTTCAAAAATGTGGCAAATTGGTAAGAAACTCAAGGCTTTGGTTTTACCGCCTTCAAAGGGAATTCTTTTTTCACTGTTTAATACATCAGAAACAATGTTTTTATGCGAAAGCATTACACCTTTAGGTCGGCCAGTAGTTCCGGAAGTATAAATGATGGTAGCCAAATCTTCTCCAGATACGGCATCTTTAGCAGCATTAACCTCTTCTTGATTGCTTTCATCTTTTCCCAAATCTAGGACTTCCTGCCAATTTTTACAACCAGAAATTGTTTCAAAAGAATATACTTCTTTTAAATTTGGAATATTTTTTCGGATGGCATTTACCTTTTCTAAAACGGTAGTATCGGAAACGAAGCAATATTCAGCCTCCGAATGATTCAATATATACTCATAATCTTCTTCGGAAATGGTAGGATAAACGGGTACATTTTGAGCACCGAGCTGAAGAATTCCTATATCCAGAATATGCCACTCTGTTCTATTGTTCGATGAAATTACGGCTATTTTGGTGTCTCTTTTCACGCCCATTCGCAGCAAGCCGCGCGAAAAAGTATTGGCTAATGAAATATATTCATCGGTGGAAGTTTTAATCCATTCACCATTTTTTTTGGTTACCAAAGCATCGGGAATGTTATGCTTCTGCTGTTGGTGGTACGGAAAGTCGAATAATCGGGTGATGGCAGCCATTGTACATTATTGTTTTTGTTGCATGCAAATTAATTAATAATTATTTCATGCACAATATTTTGCGCTATTATTAGATTTTCCTTATGAAAGATGTAATTTTGCACCCTTTACATGAATAAAAAATCGATAGAAGTTATGCCAAAAATTTTTAGAGGAAATGAATATAAAGTTTTGTTATATAGGCTTTTACTAGCGTATGTTTTTTACTTTTTCGCTCGCTTGCTTTTTTTTATATATAACGCAAGTTTACTGAATATCAGCAGTACATATGAGTTTTTTAGACTTTATTACCACGGTTTAGCCTTTGATACTACTGCAATTTTGTACTCAAACGGATTGTTTATCATCTTGTCGATCATTCCGGCCGTAGTTAATACTAAAAGGAGTTATCAAAACATGCTCTTTTATGTTTATTTTATATGCAATATTACAATTTGGAGTACTAATTTCATAGATTTAATTTACTACCGATTTATTTTTTCGCGGACCACATTTGCTGTAATGGACTCTTTGGAGCACGAGTCGAATAAGATGGTACTTTTTAGTAACTTTTTGGTCAATTATTGGCATGTATTCCTGTTGCTTTTTGTGTTAAGTGCGGGTTGGATTTATTTGTATAAAAAGGTAAAAGTGCGTCCTGAAACCCCTATGATTCATGGTAAATATTTTATTTTTTCGACGGTTGCTTTTTTAGGAATTGTGACATTAGCCATTGGAGGAATACGAGGTGATTTTAAGAAAAGTACGCGTCCAATCAACTTGCTTGACGCCAACAGACATGTGACAAATGTGTCTCAAGGTGATTTTGTGCTCAATACGCCATTTGCAATTATTAGAACGTTGAACGTCAATACATTTAAGAATGTGTACATGGTTTCGGACAAAGACATTGAAACCTATGTGCAACCCATAAAGGAATACCATAACAATCCCGCATCTAAACCTAATGTAGTAGTGTTGATTATGGAAAGCAACGGTCGGGAATACTTTGGAAGTTTTAATAAAAATCAAAATATTCCAGGCTTTAAAGGGTATACTCCTTTTGTAGATTCGTTGGCCCAACACAGTTTAATATTTACCAACGCGTATGCAAATGGTTTTAAATCGATTCACGGAATGTCGTCTATTTTAGCAGGTGTTCCTTCATTTAAAGATGCGTATACCTCATCTGCATTTGTCAAGCAAAAAACGCAGTCCTTGGTTTCCGTTTTAAAAGAGGAAGGGTATGATACCAGCTTCTTTCACGGTGCTCCAAATGGATCAATGGGTTTTCTAGGTTTTGGAAATATTTTGGGGATTGAGCATTATTACGGAAAAACGGAATACAATAATGATGCTGACTTTGACGGTGTTTGGGGAATTTGGGACGAACCGTTCTTCCACTATATGAAAACAGTCTTGGATAAGAAACCACAGCCTTTTATGGCGACTTTATTTTCGGTTTCTTCGCACGAGCCCTACAAAGTACCGGAGAAATATGCGGGAAAATTTCCAAAAGGCGATGTTAATATTCATGAAGGAATTGGATACAGCGATTATGCTTTGCGCCAATTTTTTGCAGCAGCAGAAAAGGAACCTTGGTTCAAGAATACCATTTTTGTATTGGTAGCCGATCATGCGAATACTATTTTTTACGATGAATACCGCAAAGAGTTCATGCGAAACACTGTTCCAATATTGTTTTATACAGCAGACGAACGTTTTAAAGGAGTAAATGACGATTGGGCCCAACAAATTGATATATATCCAACAATTTTGGACATGATTGGATACCAAAAACCGTTTAGAAGTTGGGGAAGGAGTTTGATAAATGAAGGAGGTCAAGAGCCATTTGTAATCAAATTTTCGGCTAATTTGTACCAATACATGAGTGGAAATTACATTTGCACTTTCGATGGTAAAAAAGTGGTTGGCTTTTATGACAAAGACGACAAAGGAATGCTCAATAATTTGATTTCAAAGCGAACACCGGAAATGGAAATTTTAGAAATCAAGGTGAAATCTTTTATACAAGATTATATGAATCGAATTGTGGATAAGAAATTAGATATATAAAATAAAAAAATCCCGTTTTAAACGGGATTTTTTGTGCTATAAAATTTTTACTAAAGAAAAGATTTTAGGTAGGGGAGAAAGTGGTACAGTGCTTGAACAAACTCTTTATTTTCTAACACTAAAATCAATACATAGTAATGACCTACAGTTCATATAATGCTTGAAATACAAACTAAATTTGAAGTTCTTTAAACTGCAGCTTCAACAATTGCTACAAAGTCATCTGCTTTTAAAGCTGCACCACCAATCAATCCGCCGTCTACGTCAGGCTTAGAGAAAATTTCTTTGGCATTGTCTGGTTTTACGCTTCCTCCGTACAAAATGGCTACGTGTTGCGAAACGGAAGGTCCAAATTTTTCCTCTACCGTTTTACGGATAAAAGCATGCATTTCTTGCGCTTGTTCTGGAGAAGCCGTTTCGCCAGTTCCAATTGCCCAAACCGGTTCGTAAGCTAGAATAACGTTTGCCCAATCTTTTTCTTGCAAATGAAACAGACTTTCACTCAGTTGTTTTTCAACCAATTCAAAGTGACTATTCGCTTGACGGTCTTTCAATTCTTCGCCGAAGCAAAAAATCACCAATAGATTATTTTTTAATGCTGTGTCTACTTTATTTTTTAGAAGTTCAGGCGTTTCATTAAAATAAGCGCGGCGTTCAGAATGGCCTAAAATTACGCTCGTTACGCCAATTCCGTTTAGCATTGCTGCCGAAATTTCTCCTGTGAAAGCACCGCTTTCCGCTTGGTGCATATTTTGAGCTGCAACATTAATGTTGGTATATTCCAAATGTTGTACGGCAGAAGCCAAATTTACAAATGCTGGCGCTACAATGATGTGTACCGCAGCATCTGCTGGTAACTTGTTAATCAATTCGTTTAATAAATCTTCAGTTTCTTCTGCATTTTTATGCATTTTCCAGTTACCGGCTACAATTTTATCTCTCATTATAATCTTATTATATTGTTATTTTTGTAAACTTTTAAGAACAGCAATCATTTTTGCATCATCAGCTTCAATAGCATTGTAATGTGCCACAGTTCCATCTTTATCAACAACGATGTAACGGGGAATCCAGTCTAAATTAATGGCTTTTCCAAAAGCGCCTTTCATGCCTTCTTTGACCCAAAAATGAGTTCCTTTTAATTCATGCTTTTCAATGCCAATGAGCCATTTATCATATTCTTTATCCATCGAAACGTATACATATTTTACGTCTGGAAATTGTTTTTGTAACTCCCTATATTTTGGAAAACCTTTGATGCAATCGGAACACCAAGAAGCCCAAACATCAACGACAACTACGTTGCCTTTATTCGCGTCAATTACGTCTTGAAAAGTGGTTTCAGTTTGGTCTGTTGCGGTTAAAACACTGCTTAACGCTTCGGGTGCAAATTCAGTTTTTTGTGTTTCTGAGCAGGAAAGAGTTGCTAAAGCAAGTGCAAAGCAAATGAGTATTTTTTTCATAATTATTTTTTTTTACGAATTACAAAGATAGGCAATCGATCGAAACTTTTTTGGTTTAGTAGAATTGAAAAATAACTTCCCTTTAATTTCTAAATTAAATGTTTGGGTCAATTAACTTATATTGCGCTACTTCAGTTATGGATTGAAACTTCATCCGAACTACTTTCTATACTTTTCATTATTTTTTCCGAATCTCAAATAGTTTGTACTGCAATAATTCTTCTAAAAAATGAATCTATAATTCTAGAATCCACTTCCAGTTTTTGTGAAAACGCAAAAAATCGAAAAAAAAATTGATCTTATATTAATTAGTGCGACCGACTTATAAATTTTAATTATTATTTCTATGGTGCAAAAATTACAATATTAGAGAGAAAGTTATTTGGTAATAAAATTGAAACTTCTAAAAATAAAATTGAAGCGCTAAAATAGGTTCATGGTTTTGACAAAGACATGCAACTTACTTGTCAATGCTTTTTCAAGCTGACGCATTAATTCTGAATTAATTTCAACTACTCTACAATCTCGTATTCGATGTTTAATTTTCGTAAATCTCGTAAAGAGGAAGCGGCATTTTTATCGTCTAATTCAATTTCCACAGGATCGCCGTCCAAAAGGATTTCGGTAATTTCAGTGCACAATGAGTCACTCACATCCATTGCAACCGATGCAATACATTTGGCAATGGCTCTTTTATCAGGACGTTGTGCATCACAAGATAATAAACTGACTTTCATAAAGTTTGGATTTTTTATGCAATATACAATAATCGCAGGAAAACGTACGCAAACATTTTGCATGCAACTTAAGAGTGCAGCATCAATTATTAAATTTAGTACTTGTTGTGAGTGACCTTGCACTGCTATGTGATTCTAGAAGGTAGCGTAGGATGCCGCGAGTTCTACTTTATAGTATTGCAAGTCATTTAAATTAAGATCTTCAGTATGATGTAAAAATAGTAGGAATAGCGCTACTTCTTTTCGATTTACATTAGAGGACAAATGTATCGTGGAGAATGGTGCGGAAGAATTCTGTGCAAGCTTGAAAGAGGTTTTGAAGATCTATTCATCTCGAATAGTTTCTAATGGCGAAATTAACTGGAGTTTGACATCTAGATATTTGTTTTTTTATAAATCAAGCAAATGAAAATCCTCTTTAATGCTAAATTCATTACAATTAAAATGTCAAAAACAAGGTGTTTATACTTGTTATTGGCTTTAACCATTTTGAGAATCACCTAGATTCTTAGTTGTAAAGATTTAAAGTTTGCTTTAGTCGCTCTTTAATTTCTTCTTTTAAGGTCAATGGTTCCAGCACTTTGACGTGAGAACCGATCGACATTATTTCCATAACAAAGTCGTAAGTAGGGTGTAAAAGCAATTCAATTCTAAATTCGTTTTTATCATCCACAAGCACCTTTTGCGAATGATGCAGTGGAAAGGACTTTATAAATTTGCCTTGCTTGTGTGAAAATGATAAAATGACCTTTTCGGGCATTTTATTTTCGTTTGTTACGATTCCAAAACTGTGTTGAAAAGCGGTTTTCGCATCATAATTTGAGTTTTCTACAAACGTAGTTTCAAGAACTTGTAAATCTGAGATTCGATCAAGACTGAAAGTTTTAATGATAGAGTCTTTCTTGTCTTTTGCAATTAAGTACCAGCGGAAACGAGCTTCTTTTAGTGCGATGGGTTGCACTTGTTTGAATTGACTTTGCGGAACTTCTGTCCAATACTTTTCGTGCGTAAACTGTACTTCATATTTTTTTTTAATTGCAGACAAGAGGCTGTACATGTGTTCTATTCCAAGCGGTTTTCTTTTTTCGACGATGATTTCCTTCTCAAATTGATTGGAGAGATTTAGGATATTAAATACTTCGAAACTTTCCATCAAACGGTCGTATTTTTCTGCGTCTTCATCTGAATTTTCAATTATTTCATAAACTCCTTTTGCACGATTGTTTCGAATTTTGATGCCAAATAAAGATTCTATTTCTTTGAGGTCGCGTTGAAACGTTCGCAGTTCCACTTCAAAATTATCTTCTTCAAGTAGAGATTGTTCTTGAAGGTATTTTTTGATAATTTCAAAAGAGGCGGGAGTTCTTCGGACTAAATTTATAATCAAGGAATACCGTTTAATAAATCGTTGTTTGGACATATAATTGATTTTTTCTTGGCTATAAAAGTAACCATTTTGAACTTCTTTAATTTTTTTCTTTTATATCCCAATTGACTTCGCCTAAATCAATCATTCCAAACATCTCAACTTCTACCCAAGAAGAAAGATTTCCATCTACACAACACAATCGAATATCAAAACCCGAGAAACTTTCGGAGTTAATGTTTAAAGTTGTACCTCTTTGTAAATGCTCAATCATTTTAGTGTGTTGCTTTTCGGTTAATTCAATAATTAGTTGCTTCATTTTATAATCTGTTATACTTGCTTCATATAAATCTTCAATGGCTTGAATACCATTTTCTTTTATTTTCCGGGTACCAATTCCGGCAAAATTAGTTTCAGTAATCGTAGGAATCTTTTTCAAAACATTAAATTTTGATTTTCCATAAGACCATTTAAACCAAGCATCTTGTTCTTGGTCAAAAACATAGACTTCTTTTTTATTGTCAATCGCCATTTGAACCGCCCAACCTGTTCCGCCCGTGACGTATTCTAAACCGTGTCTTTTACAAATTTCGCTAATAGCAAAGACCTGATTTGAGTTTTTTATTTGTTGCCAATTGCGTGATAGCAGAGGCATAAACTTATTGTACGTTTTTCGTTTTAAAGTTTTTTTGGCGATTTCTATTTTGTGAATACCTTCTAGAAAATCGGATTCGCTGATTTCTACTTTGTTTTTGCTCTTATGAGAAGCGGTTTTGTAAGAATAGGCTTTGGTCAAAACACCATAGTTTTCTCCAATTTTCTCAAAATATGTATCGGCACCAGTCGCGCCACCTGAATGACAAATAAATTGTTTTTTGTCTTTAATAGTTGAATTCATAATTATACCTTTTTAATACTTCAAAGGTATTTTGGATGGCGTCGTGTGATGACGTTTTTAGGCAAGGTGTTGTTTTATTTTAGAAAAGTAGGAAGTTTGAGTTTACGGAATGATTTGAATAATTATTAAAAGATGAGTACTATTTTAAACTCCTAATTTTGACTCAAAAGGCCCAATAACATTCCCATCCACATCATACCTCAACGAAGTCACCGCATCTTGCGGAATTTCAAAAAAAGGCAGCGTATCCAATTCTTCTGTAAATGCAAATCCACGTTTACTAATGCAATTGTAAGTTGCCCCATCAAATAAGTGCAGTATTTCTCCTTTTAAAAAATCGCGTTTTAACCATGTGCATTCGGATTTAAGAACGTCTCGAGTGAGTATGTATTTCATATTTTTAGTAATTAATGGATTATAATTAGAAACCTATTTTTGAAAATGTATTTTTGGTACCCCATTTTTCGTTTTCACAGAAGGATACGATGGACTTAAAGTCAACGATTTTCCCTAAAACGACTTCTTCCATTACGCACTTTCGGGCAATGTTTTCCATTTCGCCGCCTGAAAAATTGAATGTTGAAGCTAAGGTTTCGGATTCTTTTTTTGTGAGTATAGGTAGTTTCGCTTTCCAAATTTTTGCTGCATTCTCTGGACTTGGTGCATCAAATTGAATTTTAAACAAAAACCGTCTTTCGAAAGCAGGGTCGATGTTTTTTATCAAATTAGAAGTGGCAAACATAATTCCGTCAAAATTTTCCAACTCTTCCAACAATATATTTTGAATGGCATTCTCCGTATCGGAAGTGGAACTCGAACCTGCACTTTTTCGTTTTCCAATGACGGCATCGGCTTCATTAAACAGCAAAATGGGACAAATCTTTTCTTGCTTCTTGTAGGCTTGATAGTCTGTAAAATTTTTTTTAACCAATTTCTGACTTTCGCCAAACCACATCGATTTGGTGTCGGCTATTTCCACTTTAAAGATGGGACGGTTGTACTTCTTAGCCAATTGATACACTGTTTCTGTTTTTCCAGTTCCTGGAGCTCCGTATAATAACGCGGTAACACCTGTTGGCATACTGTTTTGCTGAAGACGTTGCTGTAAAACCAAAAACGAACGATGCGACATACTCTTTAAAAGCGGTTCTAAGTGCGTTTGTTCAGAAGTATTGTAGTATAAATTCGTTTTCTGAATTTTATCCGCATACAGTAATTTGTTATTCAAGCGGCCACCGTTGCTAATGGCAATCCCTTCCATCTCAATCAAGTGTTTTAGTGCTTTGTCTGTCAGTTGGATGCGGTGTTTATTGGCAAACTGCGAAGCATCTTTCTCAATCAAATCAAGCGTATTCAGTTTCGTTTTTCCTTCTAAAAATTGGGTAACGTATCGAAACGTATCCGATTTACGAGCGGTATAATCTCCTACGGTACTTTCCAAGCTAGAACTAAAATCATTTGTTCCGCAACTAATAACGTCGATAATTACATCAAAGAAAATGAAGGAATCAATGAGTTCTAAGTGATCAAGTGCAAAATTCACGAGTTTGTATTTTCGGTTTTTACTTAGCAATTTGCTAAACTGACTGACAAAATAATTGTAACCAATTTCTTCATTGTCTTTCTTAATACTCAATTTATCAATATCACCCAAAAATTCGTAAAACGTATCTACCTTGGTTTGTAATTGAATTAAATGGGTAGGAATTGGTTGGTTTTCAATTATAAAGTCGAATACATGCTTGCTTACCGCATACTCTTCTCTGATGAAATTCCGATTCGTTGTTCGTTCTAAAATGTTTTTATCTACCAATACTTGCAAATCATTTACAAACGGCAGAAATTCAATTTTCTTCATACCTAAGTATGTAATAGCCTCAAATGGCTCTATAGCTTCCAAACAGGAAAGGCTAAAAAATGTCGCGAGAAGAATGCCTTGCTTGTCGCTAATTTGAAAATAGGTAGTGATTTGTTTCAACTCGTCATTTACATCAGTGAAGGCGACTAATTCCAACTTTGATTTTTCAGAAATGAAATGCACTTTTTCTAACGCTTTTAAAATGGTGGTTGGGTTCTGTTCCATGACTTTGATTTTTAGTAGGACACAAAAATAAAACGACACGCCGTCAAAGTGTGTCGCTGTGAAATTAATTTCATTTCTTTTTTTAAGTCCGTTTACAACCGCGATAGTACGATTTGAAAATAACTGTGTCAAAAAGTTTAAAAAAATAAAAAGTGACACAAAGTTGTGTCAAAAAAAATCAATTCAAATTTTTTGACACAACTTTGTGTCAAAAAAAATATATAAAAAAATTTTGACACAAAACATTTTTAGTATTTTTCATTCTATTAAATAGCAACCTACAGAAAATTTCAAAAGCACTTTGAAAGTCATTTGGATTTAAGCTTCTGATTTTTTTGCCACTGTTAAAAAATATTAGAAAGATTTAATCAGTTAAAATTAGGCAATCACGGTCTTCTTTTTAATCACCCTTATACAGTTTAAGGCTGAAGATCGAAAAGTTCATACTTATCTATTTATATCGCAAATACAAATCCGTACAAGCGTTTGATTTTATAATTCTATGAATCACTTCAGTTGATACGAAGTACTTCTACCAGCACCAATTTGATCTAAAACATTTTTTTTAACCAAGTCTTGTAAATCTCGAAGCGCTGTATCGGTTGAGGTTTTGTTAATTTTAGCATATTTAGAAACATTTAGATTGCCAAAGAAATCATCTAATAGAAGTTGTAGTATTTTTTGTTGTCGTGTATTAAATGTAGTTTCTTTTTGCATTTCCCAAAATTGAGCACGAGCAATGGTTTTTGCAATTACTTCATCAGTTTGATCCATAGAACGCATTAAACAATCTAAAAACCATACCAGCCATTCCGTTACGTCTAGTGCTCCTTTTTGAGTGCTTTCTAATATGTTATAATATTTATTTCGTTCAAGTTGAATTTGTGCCGACATTGAATAAAACCGTTGCGAACTCTTATCGGCTCTTGCAAGTAACATATCTGTAATGGCTCTTGCAATACGTCCATTTCCATCATCAAAAGGGTGAACAGTTACAAACCATAAATGCGCAATGCCAGCTTTAAGAACAGGATCAAGGTCAATCTCTTGCTCCATCCATTCCAAAAATACTTTCATTTCATTTGGAACTTTTAAAGCATTGGGAGCTTCAAAATGTGTAATTTCTTTTCCCATTGCTCCAGAAGTAACTTGCATTATATCATCGCGCAAAGCAGCTGTTTTTATTTTATACATTCCACTACGTCCTGTTGGAAATAATGCAGCATGCCAATCAAACAATCTCTCAGCAGTTAGAGGTAAATTATATTTTTGAGTAGCATCAAGCAACATTTCTACAATTCCTTCTACATCGCGTTCAGCACGCAGAGCACCAGCAATTTCAAACCCTAAACGTCTAGCAATTGAGGAACGAACCTGTTCTGCATTCAGTAATTCACCTTCTATTTCACTAGATTTTAATACATCCATAGTTAATGCTTTTAGCATCGTTTCTTCTTGAATATCAAAACCTAATGTTTGTATTTGACCAAGTATTCTACCTTGACGATGTCTTACCGAACCAACTAGGGTAGTAATGATTTCTGCATTCCAAGTAAATGAAGGCCAATTTTTTTGTTGATGTATGTACATAATCAGTGCATTAATGCGGTAAATATATATTCTTACTGCCGCATTATCAAATTTCGCGGTGATTATTTGTGTTAATCACCGCAAAAATGCATTGATAAGGTTGGGAAATCACTGCTATTCTAAATAGCAGGTGTAAATTATTTATAGATTTTTTAAATGCCTCAAATTTAATTCGGCACAAGCCTTCGCATCACTCAAAGCATCATGATGGTTTAATGGAATGTTGTGTTCTTGGCAACATTTCGCTAAGTTGGATTTATAAATTTTATAGGTACAAAACTTATTGTATTCAGGTGCAGACCTACCGTAGTACTCCAATGTTTTACTCAACACAGGAAAGTCAAATGCAAAACCATTATGTGCGATGACATTTTGATTTTCGATGTAAGGCGCCATTTGGTTCCAAACCTGGTTGAAGGTAGGCGAATTAATGGTGTCTTTCGCTTTTATTCCGTGGATTGCAGTGAATTGAGGCCAATAATAGTTGTTAGGTGGCTGTACCAAAATATTAAGTTCTTTGGTAATCAAGCCATTTTCAACACGAATTAAATCTATTTGGCAAATACTCCAGCGGTAGCCTTGAGCAGTTTCAAAATCTATAGCAGTAAATGTGTTCATGTTAGTTGTATAATTGCGTCATGGCCTTAATCTTATTTCTTATATCCGTTTGGAAACCTAATGGTTCTTCGACTTTGACGAGTTCTCCGTATTTTAAAATTTCCATCATCAAATCGTGTGTGGGATGCATGAAGTATTCAAATCGACAGACTTTATCATCTTCAAAAATCACTTTTTGGGAACCGTGTAAAGGAAGTGACTTAATGTATTTCGATTGAAACAAGTCAACTGTCAATACGATTTTTGTTGCGGGTTCATAGGTTTCCACGCCAAAAGCATGTTGGTAATTTTTCTCTGTATCAAAAGTAATGGATTTAAATTTTTTGGAAGTGATGTCTAACTTTGTAATACGATCCAGTCCGAAATTTCTATAATCTTTTTTCACGGTATCAAATGCAATTAAATACCAGCGGTTTTGCGATTCTTTAACCGCAATAGGGTGGAGGGTTCTCACTTCCGGGGCTCTTTTCCAAAAGCTATGGTGTGTAATGTTGATTTCGAAATTATTGTTAATGGCATAGAGCAACCCGTTGATGTGTTCGGTTCCCTTGTTACCCCGTTTTTCCAGAATTAATTTGCTTGAAACTTGATTCGAAAAATTCAAGGCACTCAAAGTTTCAAAAGCTTCTAAAATGCGTTCAAACGGTTTGTCTTCCACTTCTTCACTGATTTCATACCAACGTTCTTTCTTGTTATATGTAATTTCAATACCATAAATAGAATTAATATCCTTAAAATCACGTTGAAGTGTGCGCTTTGAAATGCTGAAATTATCGCCTGTTACTTCCTGCTCTTGAATTAAAAAGTCTTTAATTTCATCATAAGTCGATGGCTTGGCTTTTAGTCTTCTCGCAATTAGTAAGTGTCGCTGTATGTAATCTCGTTTCGCCATGGCTTATAATTTTAAATCAAATGTAATGGGTATTAATGACAAAGTGTGTCGTTGTGGAATGATTGTGTAATTGAAATTTGGCATAGACCAAAGGACTTACTAGACACTCAAGATTCGCTTTATAGTATCCTGCATTGCAATTCTAAACGAATCATCTTGAGTCACTTTTTTGTATAAATCCAGTTCAGATTTACGCTGTTGTGCCATCACATCGTCAAATATTTTCTTGAATGCAATTTCTCTATTTTGAGCATCTGCATTTTCCGAATATTTATTAAGATAATCAGGATGCGCTTGAATATTTTTGGCAAGCGTTACAAATTTTATGCGTTGGTCTTCCGGTGTAGCGTCCCAACCTTGATACCAACGCTCATTAAAGCTATTGATAATTAAATCTAAGGGATCTTCTTCTTTTTCGCCACCATGAGCTCCTCTTGGATTTGGATTTTGCGGATCCAATTCGCTTTCAGCGTCATCTAAACCAATGCCTGCATTTAGCTTTACACGTTCTAAACCATAAGTGGATAAGTCAACCGAGTTCAATAATTCGTCCAATGCATCCGAACTTGGGTCGATAATAATCAATTTTGGAATTAGAAATTTTAAGAACCAAAATAGCTTTTCCCAATTCACTACTTCGTAAGGTAAAATTGAAGCCATTTGCCCGTAAATTTTCACGAACTGCTTTGCTTTTATTTTAAAATCCGCTTTTTCGCTGTCTTCTAATTGCAGTTGGATATTGAACCGGTCTGCGGCAAGGTCGATAATTGGACTTAATAATTGAGCATCCACCCTTTTGAAAAACTTTTCGACAAAATCTTCTACTTCTGACCATTCGTAAATTCCAGTACCGTCTAAAATCGCTTTGATTTCATGCAATACATTTACGTCAGTGGCCTTATTTAAAGAAGTAGCCGTGTAGAAAGGGTCGAAAGCCTCCTGTATTTCTTCTGTTGAATTAAAGAAATCCAACACAAATAAATCTTCTGTTTTCTTACCTAATTTATTCGCGGCACGATTCAATCTGGATAGAGCCTGAACCGCCATAACACCTTGAAGTTTTTTATCTACATACATTGCAGTCAACTTGGGTTGGTCAAAACCAGTCAGGTATTTATTAGCAACAACTAAAATTTTGTAGTCGTCTGAATCAAATTTATCTCTAGTATCTTTTTCTGCAAAACCGTTTATACTGTCCTCGCTGTATTCAATTCCGTCTACCGTTTTCTTGCCTGAAAAAGCAATTACCACTTTAAACGGTTGTCCTTTTTCTTTTAAAATAGTTTGAATGGCAAAGTAATACCGAATCGCCGATTCAATACTTTGCGTGGCCACCATCGCTTTTGCTTTCCCTTTTAGCTTTTTAGTATTCACAATTTTTGAAATGAAATGATCGAGAATAATATCTGCTTTTATAGCAATCGTTTGCTTGTGTTGTTCAACAAAAGCTCTTAACTTTTTCTGTGCTTTATTAGTGTCAAACAACGGATTGTCTTCAATTGATTTTTCAATTTCGTAATAACTTTTATACGTAGTATAATTGGCTAAAACATCTAAAATAAAACCTTCTTCAATCGCTTGTTTCATTGAATACAAATGAAACGGTTTGAATTTTCCATCTTCTTGTAATTCACCAAATTTCTCCAATGTGTTTGCTTTTGGCGTAGCAGTAAAAGCAAGATAAGATGCATTTTTACTCATTTTGCGGGAACGCATGATTTCAAGAATTTTGTCTTGTGCGTCTTCCTCGTCTTCTTCTGAAAGACCGCTTCCCATTGCTTGGTTCATTTTATCTGCTGTAGCGCCACTTTGACTGCTGTGTGCTTCATCAATTATTACCGCAAAACGTTTGCCGCTTAAATCAGCGATTCCATCTACGATAAACGGAAACTTCTGAATAGTAGTTATAATGATTCGCTTTCCACTTTCTAAACTTTCTTTTAATTCCTTTGATGAATATGCTGGGGCAACGATGTTTTTTACTTCAGAAAATTCCTTGATATTCTCTCTTAACTGTTTGTCTAACAATCTGCGGTCGGTTACTACGATAACTGAATCGAATAACGGATTGTCCAACCCTTTACTTCCAGGCGTCGTTTCGCTTTCAGGATAGGTCTCTATTAACTGATAAGCAGCCCAAGTAATAGAATTTGATTTACCCGAACCGGCTGAATGTTGTATTAAATACGTTTGACCCACACCATTTTTACTTGCATCGGCAATTAGTTTCCGAACCACATTCATTTGATGGTATCTTGGAAAAAACAAGGTCTTTTTACTTAAAGCATCGGATTCCTTTCCGTCAAAGCGAACAAAATGTTGCAAAATATTACCTACACTTTCACGAGTCATAACTTCATCCCACAAATAGGAAGTTTTATGACCAAACGGATTGGGAGGATTACCTTTACCGAAATTATGTCCTAAATTAAAAGGTAGAAAAAAAGTATTCGCACCATCTAGTTTAGTAGTCATATACACTTCGTCCGTATCTACAGCAAAATGCACTACACATCGACCAAAATTTAATAAGGGTTGACTTATATCTCTTTTATGTTTGTACTGATTTTGTCCGTGAATTTTTGCATTTTGTCCAGTCCAGTGGTTTTTCAGTTCCATAGAGGAGAATGGAAGTCCATTGATAAAAATGACCATATCAATTTCTTCTCTCGGATTGGTAATTGAATACCGCACCTGACGCGTGACGCTAAATTCGTTTTTATTAAAATTTTCTTTTATAGATGGACTGCTACTTGCTAATGGCAAAACGTAAAACAAAGTAAAATGTGCATCATCAACATCTAGACCTTTTCGAAACAACCGCAAGATGCCGTACTTTTTTATCATACGGTCTAAACGCTCTAGAATTTTAAGTTTCCAATCGTTTTGTTTTTGCAGTTTGGCTAATTCTTCCGATTGTGTAGTTTCCAAAAAGTGCCAAAACCGAACTTCATCAATCGCATATTTTGCATTGAAATCATTTGCATAACCAATGAAGTAGCCATTACCCGAACGGTACAATTCCTTACGGTCTTGAATATCTCCTTCTTGTTTGAGCTCTTCTAAACAAAAACCGGTTAGTTTTTTTTCTATGGATGCTTCGAGGGCTTGTTCGTTGGTTTGGCTATTCATCTTGTTGTAATTTGGTTTTTTAATAGATTTCCCTTTTCTGTCAATCGGTATTTTTGGTTTGTGCTATTTGGTTTATTGGGCAGCGTCATTGTTAGAAATCCTTCTTCCATTGCTGGGTTTAAATAATTATCTCTAAAATTAGGAATGTGCTTAAGCTGCAAGATTTCCATTAATTCTTGACGAGAATAGTCTTGATCGGTTATCAAAATTAATCGTTTTGTTAATTCATTGACATGGTCGGTAACTTGGTCGGTGACTTGATCGGTAACTTGGTCGGTAGCTTGTCCAGTAATACCCTTTTTTGCAGATTTAAGAATAGCTTCAGGACGCCAAATCGTAATTTTAAATCCTTCTCGCAAATCAAATACAGGTTCTACTAAACCGGCTTCCTTGCACAAACGTAAAATTTCTCCCGTTCCTGTTCCAAAACGTTCGATGTAGCCTGCTTGATAAAGTGCTTCTGCTAAATGTGGGTTTTTAGGATAAGAAGCATGGTCATTTCTTAAGTTAAACAAAGTCAGTTCTGGTGGAAGTCCGCCGGGATTACTAATTTCAACTCTATCCGAAAAAAGCATTAATTGCACACTTCCTTTACTTTGGTAATCTCTATGAGCGACAGCGTTCACAATAGCTTCTGCAACAACAGCTCTTGGAATTTCATATTGTAAAGGTGCCTGGTTACTTTCTGAACGCATTCCTACCGAAAGTGCAATCTTCGATAAAATAAAATCAATGGCTTCATCTACTTGTGTAAAAACATCTCCTTTAATTACCCGAAGATCTGGAATGGGTTTAGCGACATGCAAGCCATGAAAATGAGCACACTTTACAACTGCTGTAGGGAAATAATGTTGTGGATTAGTGCCAAAAGCCAGTAAAGCAGAGTTGGTGATTTTGTGTTGCGAAAGAAAATTCAAATGCGAAAGTACCTTTGGCAAGGCTGTTCCTTCACGTAACGGGAAACCTCTTTTGTAGCGTGCTAGACTAATGAAGTTATTTACTTTATCTGCATCAATATCTTCTAACGATGCTGCGGAATTTACCTCCGAATCAAAATCTATACTGCGCAAAATTCTTTTCTGTTGCAAAATAACTACTAACGCTTTTGTGACTTCACTTACCAATTCGGCTGTACTTCCAAAACGCTTGTACGATAAATTGTTCTGAATTTTATGAAATAAGATTTCTTGTTTCGGATGGCGGTCGTTCTCACTTTCGTTTTTTATAAAAGCCAATGAAAATACTTTCTTCTCTTGTGCTAAATCGTATTCCAACTCCGTAGGCGAAATTCCCGAAGAAGTTTCAAAACCATAGTCTTTTCCTATTAAAATCAGAAAAACATCGGCTTGTGCCACTTCTTTCAAATACACCGCACCTGCTTGAAGGCCATTCGCTGGCAATTTCTCAAACAAAATGGGTTCACAAAATAATTGCAAAACAGGATCCACGAGCAAAAGCCGATGTAACGCATCGCGCTCTTCGGCAAATTCTCTTTGAACACTGGAAAGAAATACTTTTTGTTTCACTGATGTAATACTTATATTTTTTGGAACTGATTTTTCAATAAATTTATTAAGTAAATTTCAAAATCTCCGAAATTCATTCCTAATTCGGTAATAACAGATTGAGGAATTAGAGTTCTATATTCACCATCTAGATGAATTTCGTTAATCTCATTTGTCTGCTTTAGAACGTCAATTAAATGTAGTACTTTAAAACCTATATCATTAACAAATTTTATATTTTCAGCTATTTTACTAACATTTGAAACTTCAAATCTATCCTCATCATTATAATCAGTCATATCAACAGAACAAAGCGAATAAATTTCTTTTTGCTCATTTGCTCTTAATGTTTGATTCTTCGACATTCTAATTGAAGTTTTTTTATCCCATCTACTTTTGACCTCAATATAATACTTTATTTCACCCTTAATTTTAATTATAATATCTTGCCCATCTTGTTCTTCTTTGACTTCAGCAACAATGTCTTCGGGTTTAAAAATTTCAGTTAAATGAGTTCTTAAAATATCTTCTATATGAATGCCAATTTTACGCTTAAATTGAAAATTAGCATTAGTCTGCTTTTCTTCTTCCAAAACATTAATAGCCTGGTTTAAAATAGCTTCAAAATTTGGATTATTAATTAGTTTACCTAGACTTTTAATCTTTTCATCGCCTAAAGTAACTATAGCAAAAATATCATCTTTTGTCTCGTCCTTCGAAACTACAGAAATCATTATTGCCGCTTTCTTATCATTTAAGAGCGGAAATAATAATTGGTACTCTTTCTCGGTTAGTTTTGGAATAATTTTGAGTATAACATCTTTATGTTGATGCTCATCTATATTATTTATATCATCTTTAAATAAATAATCCTCTATAATTGTGGTCAAGTATCGATTATTAATAAAGTGATCTTCTCCTATAAAAGAATTGAATTCCTTTAATGAAAGAATTTCGTTAATGTCTTCCTTTTTAACCTTTAAAAAAATATCTTTAATATTTTCATAAACCCCTAAATCTCTTTTTAGATTTTCTGACAAATGCAACTCGAAAATTTGATTTGGATAAATCTTGCTTTCCTTATAAACTTCCTTGTAACTATCATCGTTCAGAATCAGTATTTTTGATAAAAAATCTAAATTATTTGAAGTCCAATCATTATTATGCAGTGAGAGTGTATTAAAGTATATTTTAACTAATACTTTTCTAATTGATCGAATTTCAATTTTATCGCTTTCCTCGGAGCATGTGGGTATTAAATTTAAATTATCATCTAGGGAATAGTACTGACAGATTATTTTTACCAACTGTATTGGTTTATTATTTGTCTCTAAATTGTTAGTCAGTTTACAAAAGTCAAGAATAGCCTTAAAAAAGACAGCATTTACCT
Organism: Flavobacterium tegetincola DSM 22377; assembly: GCF_000425485.1. Taxonomy (GTDB): domain Bacteria; phylum Bacteroidota; class Bacteroidia; order Flavobacteriales; family Flavobacteriaceae; genus Flavobacterium; species Flavobacterium tegetincola. The sequence goes on from NZ_KE384383.1 coordinate 388,513, forward strand.
TTTTTCGTGAAATAATTAAATCGTTATGAAAATGTTCTGATTTAAGTGTGTCAGGATAGAATATTGCTTCATTTAATTCTTCGCTATCTAGGGAGTTTTTAACTTCATCTGAAAATTTTCTTTGATTAAAAGAATTTAATGGAAAATCAAACTTAAAATCTGAATGTATAAGTTTACCTATTGATTCTGGGATCAGTACTTTACCAATATTAATCAACGTATCGTTTAGATTTTTGCCAATTAGAAAGTGTCCAAGTTTATCAAAATCACCTTCAATGTTGGGTAATAATTTGTGTTCGTTGAAAACACTCGTTCGGTCTAATTCAATTAAATACTGATAATAGAATTTTAGAGTTTCTTTATCAAAATCACCTAATTTACAACCGCTTATTTTAATTAGTAAATCCTCATGAGTAATGAAATTTATCGATTCATTCTTCCAATTTATTGCGTTACTACTCCACGCAATCGCTTCCTCTTTTAATGGTATTATCTTATAAAACTTTGATATCAATTCATAAAAGTAACTAAATGTGTTTTCGTCACCTATTAAAAAATCTTCAGAAAAATAATTAACTTCTTTAATACTTTTAAACCCCTCAAGAGTTTTAACAAATCGCAGACTTTCTAAATTATTATTCCATTTAAGTTGTAAATTGTCAAAATATTCATTGAGGATTTTATTGTCTGATTTGTTTTTGAAGTTAACGTTAGTATACAGTAAAGGATTCTTAACATCGATTACATTGCTATTTAAAAAATTAAAAATTATTTCAGTTGACTTTTCAATAATTACCCTATTTTTTTCTTCTTGATCTTTGACTTGATCTTTATCACTACTTAAATGAATTCCATCTCTCGGTTCTGTTGGTAGAAAATTTTTACAATTTATAACGAAATTTACACCAAATTTTTCACTCCCAATTAGTGGAAAATATAAAAATAAGCGCGAGATTCTTTCTCCAAATTCAAATACTTCTCTCTCTTTATTAATTGGTAAAATAATTTCAATTTCATTTTCTTCATCAATAATGCTGTAAAGATGGACTTCCTCGTCATTAACTGATATTATTGATTGAAATAGATTAATGCCTTTATCGTTTTCTACTTGCGCTTTTTTAATAAAAATATATTCTTTAACTGAATTATCCTTGTTAATGATTTTTACTTTTTTCAATCTATCATTTATAGTAAATACTAAAGGTATATAATCATTTAAGTCACTAGATGATTTTTCAACATATTCAAATTCTTTAGTAGTTTCCGGTAAATATGAAAAAACAGTTTTTTGTTCACCAATTTCAACTGAATTTTGCTTTTTTAAAATTTCGTAAACTATTTTTTTTTGATTGGAGATATTATCACTTAATAATTCCCAAGTTTTAGGAGTTCTGTCTACTTCAAAATCTATAATTGGAATATAATAATTACCCGCATCTAAAGTTCCATTAATAATAAACTTTCTTCCAAAGGAATGTGTTGTAAGAAACCCAGTGCCATATTTACCAACTTCCGGGATATCTTCCTGATCGCCATACTTACCGCTAACTTGTTTAATTAGCGAGATCAGTGACTTTGTGTTGAAAGGTTTTCCGTTATGTGTAAAAGATATTTTATCGTTTCTGTAATCGATTACTATTTCGCATTGTGTAGTTAAATCACAAGCATTTTGAACAAGTTCCCAAATAGCTCTGTTAGATGAGTGGTCATTAAATTTTTCAAAATCACGCAACATTTTATCAGCATGTTGCTTTAAGTCTGAACGTTCATCTTCTTTCCTAGTTTGCTCTATTATTATGTCTCTACTATCTAAATTATTCATATATGGTTTAAATTAATATTATATTTTCTTTCTTATTACCTTAATTTTTTCTCAAATAGAAAGCCATTCGTATTACTGTCTACGAATCACTCAAACTATATCAACTCTTGTTTACTTTTCAATCTTGTCTTTCTAAAAAATAATTTACACTCATTTTAGACTTTATAAAATTTATATTTCTAATAATTTATTTCTAGTTTTTATTCTAAATATTTTCCATTCACAAAACAGACCTTAAGCCATCCTTTTCTCTAAATCCTTTATAATATCTCTTCTTCCTAAAATGGTATTGTATTTTTCCACAACATCATCCATAGTTTCAAAGTCTTCTCCATGAATTAATACTGCCGAAGGATTACTTTTATCTTTAGCAAATGCACCGTTAAAATCCATTCCTTTAATACAAGGAACATATTCAGGAAAGAATTTTTCGTTTAAAGTATATGCAACCTCATGTAATTCTGCATAATAATCCATAACTTCTTCTTCATCTTTACCTTTTAAAAATGGTTCAATACCTTCTTCAATAAAACATTCATACAAATCGACCGATCCCTTTATTACCGCTGCACGAAAAAGATAGTTCTCTGGAAATTTTAATAATGCAGTATTCGGATTTGCATGTATCATAATTTGCATCAAACCTGCCATAGAATCTGCTTTGAAAGTAGTAAATTTTAGATAGATGTATTCAGCCAAGTCCCGACTAGCATCCTCTTCGGTAACATTTGTTAAGTGTTTTTTAATTGCAGTTGTGATTCCTGCTTGATCCCCAAATTCAAAGCAAGTGTCTAAATCTTTAAAAAATGTCTTTTTGTTCATTTCTTTATTTTTTAATTAATTAATTTTTACCTTCCCCGTTACAACCCCATCTATCAAACTACTCTTATATTCCTTCAACTTCTCAATCTCCTGCTCTTTTAATGAAATCGCCGTGGCAATTTTATTGGTAGCATTTTCTATGTAGGCTGAAATTTCTTTTTGTTCTGAAAGTGGAGGAATTGGAACGTAGATATTTCTCAATTTTGAGCCATAGGTATGGACAATTATTTCTCCTTTACTATATCTTGCTTTTTCAGATTTAGCGCCTTCTGTATTTAATACATAGCTTAAATACAAACTATGATTTTCTTTTTGTTTAAAAATAATTACGTCACCTCCAGCGACCGTTGTAACCTTATTTTTAAAAACAACGCATTTACCAATATCTTCTTTTGTTTCTCCAGAACCTGTAAATAATAAATCATCTACATTCAATAAAATAGATGTCTTAATTTTATTATTATCAATGAACCTCTTTACTGCCGTAATTTGTATGTCATATCGCGTGTAAATATCACCGTATAAAATACATTGTAATCCATCTTCAACCAAATCAGCTTTTGAAAATCCACCGCCTTTAGAAAATTTTCCAAATGATGCTAATCTCTTAACCTCCCAACTCTCCGGAATCATCCCAATCCATTCCACACCGCTGTCTTTTAATTTTACATCAGGATTGATTCCCTGTGTAACCGCTTTATGAATCAATATTTGACGGCGTTCTTTAAGCAACTCAATCTGCTGTTGCTTGATAGAAATGGCTTGGTCTATTTTGGTGGTTTTATCGTCGAGAAATTTGGCAATAGCGGTTTGTTCATTAAGATTAGGAAAAACTACTGTTGCATCATTGATAAATTCTTGTTTAATATTGATTCTTGTAAATCCTCTTCCTACAAGAGAAAAATATTTTCTATAACTCGTACTCGAAATCAAATAATTTATAAACTGCGGATAAATTTTCACACTATTGATTCTAAAACCCTTACAAAATGAGTTTAGATAAAGTTCTTTTGCGTCACCTAAATAAATAGAATTTTTGGCAATATCTTCTAATGTTTCGCTACTCATTAAAAAGAGAATGTCGTTTTTCTTTACCCTATTTTGGTTCTCGCTTTCTTTAACTTTTACGTATTGAAACTGTTCGTTAGAAATAATATGGTTATTACAAATATTAGTGAAGGGAATAAAAGACTTTATGCCTTCTGAAAATTCTTTACTGAAGTCATCTCCCTTTTTTCCATTTAATCCAGGAAAAATATTTCCTAAATGTTTCAACTTTTTAATTTCCCAATCCTCCGGAATTTCCCCCAACCATTCCACACCACTTGGTTTATACTTCGCATACGATTGCAGTTTTTTTATTACTGTTTCCATTATACTAAATTTAAAATTTCATGAATCAAACCATCGCTTTCTTTTTCTAACGCTAAAATGTCAGCAGTAACATCGGCAATGCTTCGCAACGGTTTGTGTTGATAAAAGTATTTATTAAAGCTGATTTCATAACCAATTTTAGTTGCATCTAGATTAATCCAAGCTTCTTCTACATGCGGTTTTACTTCACGTAAAAAGTAATCGTAGATTGATTCTTTTAACGGAATGTTTTCGGTATCGCGCAAATCACTTTCGGTTTCATACACCGTATATTCTCCTTTTTTAGAAGTGGGATAATAGCCATGATTTGGTAATTCTGTTGTAGTGCAATTTAATTTTTCTAGCAATTGTTCTAATTTGTCACCAGACAATTTTACAATTCCTTTTACTACCTTTTCAGCTTCGGCGTCGTACCAACTTACTGCATTATATAAAGTATTTTTTTCGCCGGCACTATAACTTACTCCTTGAGCTTTTAGCAGAATTTCTACCTTATTTTTAAATACGTTAAAATCACTGTAAATTTCAGTTCCCAAAGCTTGCATCAATGCATTTGCTAAATTGAATAAGTTCAACTGTTTTTTCCAAATCACATCAGTAGTCAAACTTTTCAATTGTTTAGCGTTGAGGTTCAAGTCTTGTTTTTCACACCAATCCTCAATTGCTTTTTTGTGTGTTGTTAAATCGGTGTAAACAGCTTCGCCATACGTTTCATAAACATAAACCATTGCTTCTTTGATGCTTTTGTCAAAGCGTAATTCGGCAATCCGTTCTGGAGTAAATTGCGCTTTCAGACGTTTCGGTCGTTCGATTGTAACTTTATGATACCCAAAATCAGTATTGTCAAAAACTTTAGAAGCAATCGTGTTGTCGCCACTTCGGTCAATTGCTTGCAAATCGGTGTAGGTTTTCACAATTTCGGTAATGTGTTCCGGAGCCAGTTCGCAGTTTTTATTTCCTAAATTCTTGCGTAACTTTCTAAAAAGTTGGCCGCTGTCAATTAGCTGTACTTTTCCTTTGCGATTGGCTGTTTTATTGTTGCTTAAAATCCAAATGTAAGTGGTAATTCCAGTGTTGTAAAACAAGTTATTGGGTAATTGTACAATGGCTTCAAGCCAATCATTTTCAATCAAATACCTGCGAATATTACTTTCGCCACCACCTGCATCACCTGTAAACAAGCTACTTCCGTTATGAACAGAAGCAATTCGTGTTCCCGTTGGACTTTGCGAAAGCGATTTCATTTTACTCACCATTTCCATCAAAAACAACAATTGGCCGTCTGAAGAACGCGGAATAGCATCGGCATCTTCTTCAATTCCCCAATAGTTTTTTAAACGAATTTGAAAACGGGAATCAATGACTTCTTTTCCGTCTTTGATGTATTTTTGTTCACTCGACCACGATTTGCCGTAAGGCGGATTGGAAAGCATAAAGTCAAAACTCGTTCCTGCAAATTCGTCCGTTGATAAAGTAGAACCCAATCGAATATTCTCCGGATTATTCCCTTTAATCATCATATCTGATTTGCAAATAGCATAGGTTTCATCATTGATTTCTTTACCAAATAAATACACATCAGAGTCGACAGCTTTAATGGTTCCGTCTTCGTCTTTGATAAAATTTTGTGCTTCGGTCAACATTCCGCCACTACCACAAGCAGGATCGTAAATGGTCATTACGGGTGGCAAATTATCCTTAATGGGGTCGAAAATAATATGCGTCATCAAGTCGATTACTTCACGAGGTGTAAAGTGTTCACCCGCTTCTTCGTTATTTTCTTCATTAAATTTCCGAATTAATTCTTCAAAAACATAACCCATTCCTAAATTAGACAATGCTGGAAGTTTTCTGCCGTTGGGGTCTAATTTTTCAAAAGGAGTAACGTTAATATCGGGCGAAGTAAATTTCTCCAAAATATCCAACAACACATTTTTGGTAGCCATGTGTCGGATTTGACTGCGTAATTTAAATTTCTCAATAATCTCTTTTACATTATTGCTAAACCCATTTAGGTAATCTTCAAAATTTGCTTGTAGTAGTTGTTGGCTATTGGTTGCTGTATTTTGCAAACGTTGCAAAGTCCATGGGCTGGTATTGTAAAAAACATAACCCGAAGCGGCTTTCAAACCATTTTCATCCCATTCTGTAAAACCGGCTTCGTCGCGTTGGAAAGTGAGTTCTTCCATTACGGCATCTTTTGACGGTTCTAATAAAGCATCTAAACGCCGCAAAACCACCATGGGTAAAATGACATCGCGGTATTTTCCACGAACGTAAACATCTCGAAGACAATCGTCTGCAATAGACCAAATAAAAGAAACTAATTTATTATGTACGGACTGGTTCATATAATTTTCTAAATTTTTATAATTTCAAATATAGGATTTGTTTTTAGTACAATTAGGAAGAAATAGCGATTATTATTAAGGTTATAGGCATCACTTTGCAATTAATTTGAGAATAAAAATCTTGCTTGTTAGATTTCATAAACCAACTAAACATAAAATATAGATAATTGAGATAATAAATTTTTACAATCAAGGATTTTAAATGGATTTGGCTTCATTTAATTTATGAAAAAGTAATTTACTTTAGGAAAAAAGTATGACTTTTAGCGAATGTAAAATATATTTATAGAACAGCATTACGGTTTACCATAATGACTCCTTTTTTTTAAGTCTCTCGAAGTAAATTCCTAATAATTGACACGAATAATGCAATTTATCCAAGTGAATAATATTGTTTACAAAAAAGTTTTACAAGATTGCGTATATCCGTTAAGATTTATAGTAGAAGGAAGTGTTAAGTGAGATACTGATAACTGCGCTGATTTTCTTTAACTTTGACAAACTTAACCCAACAATAATCAAAATATAAACTTTCAATAAATTTTCTATCAATTAAAACCAAAAAAGCCTGTAAATCATACGATTTACAGGCTTTTGAACTTTTATAAAGTTCTTTTTGTGGAGTCACCGGGAGCACAATCGAACACCTGATTCCAATTTTAGCGTTGTTAGACAGTTGTGGTTTTTTTAGTGTAATTAATTGATTTACATGTATTTATTTTTTTTATTTAGTAGGTATTTTTAATTTTAAGTGTTTTTTAGAAGGTTAAATTTCGGTCTAGATTCTTTAATTTTCATTCAAAATCATTTATCGGATAAAACATTAAATGCAATAAAAAAAAAGAATTTAAGAAGTGAGAGGAAATACAGTTGAACACTGAATTGGTTTTTAAAATTTAGTTTAAGATTATGAGTTACTGGTAAAGTCAAGTGATTAATTAATGTCTTTATTTCTGAGTATTACCAACATTTTAAAATTTTAACTAAAAAAAGCCTGTTTTTGAAAAATGTTGGCACGTTTTCGATAACAGTCTATTAAATAGCGTGTTGTAATTTTGTTTTCGTTCTAATTGCAAAGGATTGAATTATACTATTTCATAAATGCAATGGTTTAAACTAAAACTACAGAAAACATGAAATTTAATGAAAGAATTAAGAATATAGTTCTAGAGACAATTTGCCTGCTATTTGTTCTTCTATTTGTCTATGCAGCAGTTAGCAAATTGCTGGATTTCGAGAACTTCCAAGTGCAACTGGTACAGTCTCCCTTATTAAGTAGTTTTGCAGGTTGGGTGGCATGGACTGTTCCTGTTTTGGAATTACTTATTTCGCTACTGATTATTTTTAATAGATGGAGAATCATAGGTCTTTTTGCTGCCCTTAGTCTTATGATTATGTTTACCACTTATATAGTAGTTATTTTAAATTTTAGTTCTTTTGTACCTTGTTCATGCGGAGGAATTCTTGAAAAAATGGGTTGGTCAACTCACTTAATATTTAATGTTTTCTTTGTCGCTTTATCCGTTTTAGGAATCTGTATTCTTTCCAAAAAAAATATATCCCAATTTAGTGCAAAGCCATATGCGATTTATCTCTCACTGATTAGCACGGCAGTTTTAAGTACCGGTATCGTGGTCTTATTTTTTATCCTATCAGAAGATATCATGCATCATCGAAATAATTTTGTTCGTCGCTTCCCAGGTGATGCTACAAAAGTTGGAGAAATTGATCTCGATTTTAATTCTTATTATTTTGCAGGGGCTGGTGAGGGCAAGATATATTTGGGAAATTATACAGCTCCTCTTCTAGTGACCACGATGGATAAGTCTTTACTTAAAAGGAATGAATTTAATATCCATCCTAATCGAACTGATTTTAAATTTCAATCTGTTCAAGTTCGCATTCTACCTCCAAATTTTTATCTTATTGATGGAACTGTACCAGTAATCTTTAAAGGGAAAATAGCCGATTGGAATGCTAATTTATTATGGAACGGAGCAACTACTTTTTCTCATTACCAGCTTATTGATTCCCTTAATTTAGTATTTCGATCCAATTACAATATAAAAGGCGAAAGTATTCTTGGAACCTTATATTTTGGAAGTTCTCCTAAAACATATTTTAATGCCAATCTTTTACAGAAACAGATTGATGGTATTTTTGATGTAGACGGCTATCTTCATTTTGACAAAGCCCTTAATCGGTTAGTTTACATCTATTTGTATCGCAACCAATTCATTGTTGCAGATCAGGCACTGAATATTAGCTATCGAGGTAAGACAATAGACACTATTAGTAAGGCTCAGATTAAAGTTGTTGATGTGACAAGTAGAAAAGAGCGCAAACTGGCAGCGCCCCCTTTATTGGTTAATAAGTCTAGTGCGGTTTCTAATAATTTACTGTTTGTCAATTCAGCATTAATTGGACAATATGAACCTCTAGAAATGTGGGAGGAAGCAAGTATCATTGATGTATACAATCTAAACACGAATACCTATGTAGGGAGCTTTTACATCTATGATTATGATGATGAAAAGCTGAAGAACTTTTTTGTGCTGGATGATAATTTTTATGGATTTATAGGAAGTCATTTAGTTCAATATAAGTTAAACAAAGGATTACTATCAACTAATGTAAATAACGATCAAAAGTAGAAAAGAATAATGTCTTTAAAATATACTGGCCAGTGTCGGGGGAACGATCGAAAACCTGTCAAAGAGTAGATCAAAAATAATTTTAATTTTATTAATTATGAAAGCAAATTTTATCAAACAGGGTATTCCTGTTGCCGTATTTGCTCTTGCGGTAGCGGGGCATTTACAACCAATGCCATGAATGTGCGTTCTAAAACAGTAGCAACAGTTCAAGGGTATGTTAAACTGAATCCACAAGGAACGTCATGTGAACAACGTGATATGTGTTCAACTATCAACAATGGAAACATTTGTACCGTAGGATTAATTCCAGGAGGTACGCCATTATTTGCTAAAAATTCGGCAAATCAATGTACAGTAACGGTTTATAGACCCTAATGTTTATTGTTAGTAGAAAAGGGCAATGCAGTTCCAGCAAAGGAACTGCATTGTTTTTTATAACCATTCAGGTTTTTTATTTCCTTTTAAATAATAATCGAACCACTGTTCAATTCGTTGGGTTAAGTCTTCTTGATGTTTTTTTTCCATTAAAACATGATTTGCTCCGGGATAGAGTAACATGGTATTTATTTTACCAAGGCGTCTCAGTGCCAGATAAAATTCTATAGTTTGATTATGATCTACCTGGCCGTCTTGATCACCTGCCCAAGACAATAGCGGTGTATTTACTTTATCTGCGTGATAAAGTGGGGAGTTTCTTAAATATGCGGGGTAATCCTCATATAAAGATTTACCTATTCTTAGTTGTCCAAACTCATAATGGTAGAAATTAGGTATTCCATATCCCGGGACAACCCAAAGATAACCATTAACAAAATCAGTAATAGCGGCCCCAGCCACCGCTGCTGCAAATATATCAGTTTGGGTAATTATATAATCCGTTTCATATCCTCCATAGGAATGACCAGTGAGACCTATTCGGGATCTGTCAATAGATTCACTATCAATGACTTTTTTAGTAGCTGATACGACACAATCTACTGCTGAAGGTCCTGGATTTCCAATTTCATAAACAATATCAGGTAAAAAAACAAAATATCCATTTGATGTAAAATTGCTAATATTAAATCCTGTCGGGTTGTTCTGGGATGGGTTTACATATTTATACAATTCTTTCGATTGCTTTTCGTATAGATGTATAATCATAGGATATTTGATTTGGGAATTATAATTGGCAGGATAAAATAATACACCATTCAGAATAGTACCTTTAGAATTGGTATAGCTAATGAGCTTAGACCGTCCCCAATTATATTTAAAATGCTGTGGATTGCTTTGAAAGAGTACTTTCTCTTTTGAATTTGACTTCTGTTTAAAAAGTAATCTCGGAGGGAAATTATAGTTTTCTTCTTGATATACATAACAGTCATTATTTTGACCAGCTAGGAGTCGGCTGGTATGCATTTTTTTATCCAATAAAGGTTGTACTCCATTTTTTTTATCCCAAAAACAATATCCCTTATGTTCCAATGCTTCGGTTTTTAGCACTAATCTTTCAGAGGGTTGGTACATAATTTTATACCCAACATCGTAATTCATTTTGTCATAAAGCTGTGGTGATTGAGGTGCGATTCTATAAGTAGTTTTGTTTTCTCGACCTTTAGTCAGTCTACGGGCACTTGATCCATCGAGTGCAATACTCCAAATGTCATACTTATCATATACAAGAAGTGTATTATCTGCTTGTATCCATGCTGGGTTACCAAAAGGAGATGCCTCTTCGGGCCAGTCTGATTCGTTATCTGAGAAAAACACACCAAGTTCCTTGGTAAGATTTCTATGTAATCCACGAGTTATATCATAAATCCACCAATCCTTATTTTTAAAATAGGCAATATGTTTTTCGAAAATAGAAATCGAAGTCCCTCCACCTGTTGATTGGTTTTGCAATACTAATTTTCGCTCTCCTGTTTCCAGATTCAAAATATAAATATCCAAGGGAGCATCACGGTTTTCTTGTGGTTCATACTTAGCTGGGTTGTAGATAAAAGCATATTTCTGGTCTCCACTTAACATCATTTTTGGAAATTCATTATCGGTAATGGGGCTAAAGCGGTTCTGTTCAGGCCACCATACAGCCACTTTGGCTATTTTATTCCAATTATCATCGTTTATTTTTACAGGATAAAGAAATTTGTCATCTGCATTCCAAATTTGCGTTTGCAAAGGGTCAATAGGAGTTGTCGTTTTTTCCATTCCAAAGAATATACGGCTGCCATCATCAGAAATGCTAAGATTTGCAAAAGAGGACGAGATAACTTCCATATCAGTCGGAAAATCATCGTGCTGTGCTGGATTAAAAGTATACAATTTATGTCCGTCTATACTATAGTATCCTACTGAAGTACGGGCTGTCTTTTTCTCATCATCCAGAGGCTGCTGTAAAAAAGCTATGGAATTTCCGCTATGTTGCCATACCGTATCCGAATAGTCAAATCCTTCCGTCGTACTAGCTATTAAAGTGGTCGTTTTATCGCTTAAATTCAGCAGAGAGATGGTAGTACTTTTTTCAGATTTTGTGGTATAGGCTACCGCATCTGCTTTTGAGTTGTACCAATAATTTTCAACATTATTTAAAACAAGAGAATTGCCGCTTTCTACGTTTTTTATCTCGAGCTGTTTTTTTTCATCAGACTTCTTTTTCATAAAGATGATATCTGTGGTACCCACTCTCAAATCGTAGCTGACTACCTGCTCAACAGTCTGTTGTTTTGTAGTTGATAAATCGGTAATTAGAAGCTCCCCCTTGCGGGACATTGCAGAAAACCATTTGTCACCAATAAATGCCCCTTTACTTGCCCCAGGAAAATTATAAAGGGTAGTGGCAATAGTGCTTTTGACAAACAAGGTATCATTTCCACTATCGTAGTAGAGAGCAAAGCTCATCCATTTTCCACTTTCAGACAGTTGCCCAGCTCTAAGGGAACTCCACAAATGGTAATCATTAGCTGTCAGCTCTTTTTTATCCTTATTTTGGCTAAAACCGTTCAACGAGATTAGTAGAGAAGCCATTATACTTAGGTATACCAATATCCTTTTGCTTACCAAAGAGGTTCTGTTTTTTTTATTTTTCATGTCTTTACTGCTAAGGCACTATTTTTAGTACCCATTATTTTGTGGATTCAGATTGGGATTTAATGAAATCTCTGATTCAGGTAAGGGGAACAACCTATCCGTAGTATTCCATCCTGGTTTTACGACTGTTAATGCCGCATCGAGTTGGTTTGTTCTTTTAAGGTCAAAAAAGCGATGCCCCATTTCGGTAAAAAGTTCCACCTTTCTCTCCTGCAACAAAGCAGTAAGAATATCCGATTTACTCAGAGCTGTAGTGTTCGCTAGGCCTGCAGTATTTCTAATTTTGTTCAAATCTTCTTTCGCTCCAATAAGATCACCTTGTTGCGCTCGTGCTTCACCACGAATCAAGTATTGCTCTGCTAAACGAAATACGACAGAGTATTCCATTGCTCCCGAAGTATTTGATTTTTGACGATACTTATTGACGTGAGACCAGCTATCACTTCCATCTATTATTGTTTTTACCCACTGAATCTTCCGTTGATCCCCAATTTCAAAATCATTTAGGAGTTGATCACTCAAAGCAACAGTGGGGGGTGGTCCTGAGGTAAAGATGAAAGTTTCTCCTTCCTGCGTATTTTGCCCATCGGTACGAGGCATAAATTGCCAAATAGTGGTACTACTTTCTTTTAAGAAGATGGCCTCTGGAATAACTACAAAAAATGAGACAAATATACTCAGGCCGCTTTATTATTAAAATTTCTTAATTTAATCTCCATTTCTAGCGGAGAAATATAACCTAGAGTAGAATGTAGTCTTTTTGTATTGTACCAATTTATATATTCTTTTAGACACGCATTTAATTGTTGAAAAGAAGAAAAATGATACCTATACAAACATTCATATTTTATGGTTTTAAAAAAGCTTTCTGCAACAGCATTATCCCAGCAATTCCCTTTTCTACTCATACTCTGTGTTATTTTTCGATTATAAATGAAAAGATTTGTCATTTTATTAGAAGCATACTGAGCTCCTCTGTCTGAATGAAAAATAAAATTAT
>NZ_KE384384.1:0-332036 GCF_000425485.1 Flavobacterium tegetincola DSM 22377
TGAAAAAGAGTAAGTGATCATGGTCAATGTCTGTTTAGTATTGTTTGTTATATAATAAGACAAGTTCAAATTAAATAGGACACCGTGGGCCATGTTTGTATTGGTTTGAAATGGAGGTTGTAAATAGTGCTGCACTTTGAGATAAAAGTGAGATTACAAAATGTAATGGTCGCTATTAGAAATTGTCCAAAAAAAAACCGTCTCATAAATTGAGACGGTTTCTTGTATTGTTATTTTATGGATAACTATGCCATTTCTTCAGTTGCATTGTTATGTAGATCTTCGATACGTTTGTGTTCTGCATCAGAAATTGTATCCACCAATACCGGTGTTGCAATAAATAATGAAGAATAAGTACCTACAATCATACCTACTAACATGGCGAAGATGAATCCTCTAATTGATTCACCACCAAAGATGAACATTACCAAAAGAACCATAATCATCGTTAATGATGTATTGATTGTTCTTGCCATTGTAGAGTTAATCGATTTATTCACAATCTCGTTGAATGAACCTTTAGTTTTACCCGCTAAGTATTCACGAACTCTGTCAAATACAATAACTGTATCATTCATTGAGTATCCAATTACGGTCAAAATAGCAGCGATAAAGTGCTGATCGATTTCCATACCGAATGGAGCCCATTTCCACATTACAGAATAAATACCTAATACAAAGATAACATCGTGTGCTACTGCAGCGATTGCTCCAAGAGAATACTGCCATTTACGGAAACTGATTGTTAGGTAAATAAATACAATAGCCATTGCACCTAAAACTGCCCAATAGGAGTTGGTTTTAATATCTTCGGCAACCGTTGGTCCAACCTTAGAAGCTTGTAAAATACCTACTGTTTTACCGTCATATGCATTTACGAATTTATCATAAGTCATATCGGCTGCGTAGTGTTTTTTCAAACCGTCAAACAATAGTGTATTTACTTCTTTATCTGCTTCGGTTCCGTGCTCTTCTACTTTATATTTTGTGGTAATTTTCAACTGATTGTCGTTACCAAAAATCTTAGCTTCTACTCCACCACCAAATACGGCGTTCAAATCTTCTTTTACTACATCAGTAGCTACTGCTTTGTCAAAACGAACTTGGAACGTTCTTCCTCCAACAAAATCAACACCTTGATTCAACCCATTTGTTGCTAAAGAAGCTATACTTGCAATAACTACAATTGCAGAGAAGATGTATGTATATTTCTTAAATCCTAAGAAGTTAAAATTAAAGTTTGTGAAGAAGTTTTTAGAAAAACCAGTTGCAAAAGATAATACTTTTCCTTTGTACGCATCCCAATCTAACATAATTCTTGTGATGAAAATTGCAGTAAACAAAGAGGTAAAAATACCAATAAGTAACGTCAATGCAAATCCTTGAATTGGTCCTGTACCGAAAATAAACAATACAATACCTGTTAAAATGTGGGTAACGTTTGCATCTACGATAGAACGCATTGCTCCAGTCCAACTGTATGATTCTTTAATCGCTTCGTCTAAAGTTTTACCTAAACGCAATTCTTCTTTTGCTCTTTCAAATATAATGATATTAGCATCTACCGCCGTACCTACTGTTAAAACGATACCTGCAATACCTGGCAACGTCAATACAAATCCAAAACTTGCAAGAACTCCAAAAAGGAATAATAAGTTGACTGCTAATGCAATATTTGCATACAGACCTGCTTTACCATAGTAAATCATCATCCAGATTGAAACCAATAGTAATCCAAAAAGAGCTGAATTAATACCGCTGTCAATAGCTTCTTGACCTAAGGATGGTCCTACTACTTCTGATTGAATAATATCTGCTGCAGCTGGTAACTTACCTGCTTTCAATACGTTTGCTAAATCTTTTGTTTCTGCAACTGTAAATGCTCCCGAAATTTGAGAGTTACCTCCAGCAATTGGTCCTGTTGTAACACCTGGTGCAGAATACACTACATCATCAAGTACAATAGCAATGTTACGTTGTTCTCTGTAAGCAACACCTGTTAATTCTTCCCAAGCTTTTGCTCCAGCACCGTTCATTTGCATAGACACAGATGGTTTACCACTTGCGTCAAATTCGTCTCTTGCTTCTGTAATCACTCCACCACTCATTGGAGCTACATTGTCTCTGTTTCCTCTTAATGCATATAATTGCAAAGATTCTGTTTCAACACCTTTATCATCTGTAATTGTTTCAGGTTTTCCCCAAACAAATTTTGTATAACGTTGTTCACCTTGTAATAAATTACGAATGTCTTGACGCTTGAAGTATCCATTGATAGCTGCAGTATCTTTTGGAGAAAACAAACCTAGGATAGGACCTCCACCTTGACCAATAATTTTGTCAAACAATGGGTTGTTTCCCGCAGCAGTTGCAGAAGAATCTGCATCTGTTAATAAAGAAGCTAAAGTATCTTTAACTGCTGGTGCAGTTTCTACCTTTGCAATTTCTGTTTTTTGTAACGCTGTATTTGCAGCACCTAAAAACGGTCTGATTTCTTCAATTTTATACGTTTCCCAAAACTCTAATTGAGCGGTACTTGATAATAATTTTTTGATACGATCTACATCTTTCGCTCCAGGAAGCTCTACTAAGATACGACCTGTTTCACCTAATTTCTGAATGTTAGGTTGTGTAACACCAAATTTGTCAATACGTTTTCTTAAAACTAAGAATGCGCTGTTTACAGACTCGTCTACTTTTCTTCTGATTACTTTTTCAGCTTCAGAATTACTCATTTTAAAGTTAATCCCGTCTGCTCCTTGTAAGTTTTTATTTGCAAAAATATCTGGAGAAGCTAGTTTCGTTTTTCCTTGCGCATTTTCGTTGAATGCAATAAAGAAGGCATCAATATAGGTTTGATTTCCTTGTAAATTTTTAGTTGCATCATCCAAAGATTTATTGAAAGTTGCATCTTTAGAATTGTTTGCCAATCCTTTTAAAACATCTTTAACCGAGATTTGAAGAATTACGTTAATTCCTCCTTCTAAATCCAATCCTTTGTTGATTTTCTTTTCTTTTACTTCATCGTAAGTAAACATCCCAAGAAAAACATCTTTTTTACCGATGGAATCTAAATACGCATTTTCTTTTTCACTGTCTCCATTTGCATACGCTTTTGCCTTGCTTTCGACGCTACTTGCTACAAATGTGAAAGAAAGTTGGTAAATACTTACCAATGCAAACAAAATTGCAAAAAATTTAATAAGTCCTCTATTCTGCATTATTACTAATAATTAATTAATTTGATTGTATTTTGGTGTTTTTATGAATAAATTCACATTAAAGTTTAAAGATTCTGTAAAAAAATTTAAACTCTAAGGTCGCCGTTATTTTTAAAACGAGCAAATATATAATTTAGATAAAGATTAACCAATTTATTTCTTAATTAATCTTAAAAAAAAGACTGCACATTATGCAGTCTCTTTTATATATTTGAATTTTTAAACTATTTCAAATTTGCATTTAGCTCTGCATTCATGCTTCTTACAGCCGTTGCGCTTTTAGCAAATTTAGCTTTTTCATCTTCATTCAATGAAATAGTAACAATTTCTTCTACTCCATTTTTACCGATGATACAAGGAACGCCGATACAGATATCGCTTTCTCCATATTCACCTTCTAGGAATACTGAACAAGCAATCATTTTCTTCTGGTTGTTTAAGATGCTGTCTACTAAGTACGCTACAGAAGCTCCAGGAGCATACCAAGCTGAAGTTCCTAATAAACCAGTTAAAGTTGCTCCTCCAACCATTGTGTCAGCGGCTACTTTGTCTAATTCTTCTTGTGATAAAAATTCAGAAACTGGAATACCGTTATAAGATGCCAAACGTGTTAATGGAATCATAGTGGTATCTCCGTGTCCACCAATTACCATTGCAGAAACATCTCTTTGTGGCTTGTCTAACGCTTTTGACAAATAGTATCTGAAACGAGAACTATCTAAAGCACCACCCATTCCGATGATTCTATTTTTTGGCAAACCTGTAGCTTTTAAAGCCAAGTATGTCATTGTGTCCATTGGATTAGAAACTACTACGATGATTGCATTTGGAGAATTGGCCAATACATTTTCTGAAACTGATTTTACAATTCCTGCATTGATACCAATTAATTCTTCGCGTGTCATTCCTGGCTTTCTTGGAATTCCAGAAGTAATAACTACTACATCACTATTTGCTGTTTTAGTATAATCATTTGTAACTCCTGAAAGTTGTGTATTAAATCCCGTGTTTGAAGCACATTGCATGATATCCATCGCCTTACCTTCGGCAAAACCTTCTTTGATGTCTAATAAAACTACTTCACTTGCAATTCCTCTGTAAGAAATTACATCTGCACAAGATGCTCCAACGTTTCCAGCACCAACTATTGTAACTTTCATAATATGTTGTTTTTAGATTTTTAATTTTTAAAATTTGTGTTGTAGTGACAAATTTGTGTTTACAAATTTACCAAAAGCAATCGTAGTTTGCAGAAAAAATCGATAAATTTCTACTCTGCCCGATACTTCGCCGATAAGGTTAAATTTATTATCGGTAATTGCTTTTAATTCGTTATTTAATATGGATTGCAAAGGCAAAATTTCTTCGATAGCCCCTTTTTCTCCTTTTAATTTATAGTCAAAAGTGCTTGTATTGGCAATTATCCCTGTACTAAGCTCAAATTTATCCCACTTTTTTGAACCATTAAACTGCATTTGCCACGTGTCAATCAGACTGTTTAAAGCATTAAGTCCCAAGTTTCCATAGTCCGTGTCAATGTCAAGAAAATTTACAGTCAAATCTTCCATAGCATACGCAACTAATACTGAAAAGTGAATATTTTTATCTTCGACATTTTTAAAATACTGACTAAGTGAATGCTTAAATCCTAAAACATACACTTGGTATTCCACATTTTTAAGTGTGGTTTTTGGAGAAAATTTCACAACAGCTTCTGTACCATACCCGATTCCAATAGCGCCTTGTAGATAAGGATAAATGATCACTTCACGATCTACGCCTTCAGGACTTCTTAATATTACATCACTGTCCCCTAAAACTCCTTGGAGCATGACATATTGATCGCCCCCCAAAGCTGTGGGAGTTAAAGCTGAATCTTGGCCTTCTATTTGAAAGAAACTCAAATCCTGATTGTCAAGTCGAAAATTTCGATCGGATTTTGGAACCAAAAAAGTATTCATGTGGAGTCCTAAAGTAAAATCCCACATATTGGCTTTTTGGGGCGTATTCACCCAACTAGATGCTGCTTGATAAACAGCAGCATCAGTTGCAGGTGTAATATAATGTTCGGTAAAATAGATGGCATCCTGAATTAAATAGCCAAAAGCAGGATCGATACCTGAATTTTGCGCCATAAGATTTGAATTATTCATCACAAACAATCCAGCGAGACCAAATATAGTCCCTAATTTACGCATCAATATTAGCGTAAACTGCATTCTTTTCTATGAATTCTCTTCTTGGCGGTACTTCGTCACCCATTAACATTGAGAAAACTCTGTCGGCTTCCGCCAAACTATCAATAGTCACTTTTCGAAGCGTTCTGAAATTTGGATCCATTGTAGTTTCCCATAATTGTTCCGCATTCATCTCTCCAAGACCTTTGTAACGCTGAATTCCAGCACTTCCACCCATTCTTTCGTTGGCTTGATCGCGCTGAACGTCATTCCAAGCGTATTCTTTTTTATTTCCTTTCTTCACTAAATATAAAGGTGGTGCTGCAATATATACGTGGCCGTCTTCAATTAATTCGCGCATAAAACGGAAAAAGAATGTTAATATCAAGGTAGAGATGTGACTTCCATCGACATCGGCATCACACATAATAATTACTTTATGGTAACGCAATTTTGTTAAATTCAACGCCTTACTATCTTCCTCTGTTCCAATAGTTACACCTAACGCCGTAAAAATATTTCGAATTTCTTCGTTTTCAAATACTTTATGTTGCATTGCTTTTTCCACATTCAAAATTTTACCACGCAAAGGCAAAATGGCTTGAAAGTTTCGATCGCGACCTTGTTTTGCAGTTCCACCCGCCGAATCTCCCTCGACAAGATATACTTCGCATTTTGCAGGATCTTGTTCTGAACAATCCGATAATTTTCCAGGTAATCCACCGCCACCCATTACGGTTTTACGCTGCACCATTTCACGTGCTTTCTTCGCTGCGTGACGTGCTTGGGCTGCCAAAATTACTTTTTGAACAATGATTCGAGCGTCATTCGGATTTTCTTCCAAATAAGCTTCAATCATATCTCCAACCGCTTGACTTACAGGAGAAACTACTTCTCTGTTACCCAGTTTGGTTTTTGTTTGTCCTTCAAATTGCGGTTCTGCAACTTTTACCGAAATAATAGCTGTTAAGCCTTCACGGAAATCATCTCCAGAGATATCAAATTTTAATTTATCCAACATTCCTGAAGCATCTGCATATTTCTTTAACGATCTCGTTAGACCCGTTCTAAAACCTTGCAAGTGCGTCCCTCCTTCGTGGGTATTGATATTATTTACGTAAGAAAAAATATTTTCGGAATAACTGGTATTGTAAATCAAAGCAACCTCAACCGGAATTTCTCCTTTGTCGCTGTCCATTGAAATGACGTGTGCAATAATTGGCTCACGATTTCCATCTAAATATCTAATGTATTCTTTTAAACCTTCGGTAGAATGAAAAATTTCTGAAACAAAATTTCCGTCCTTATCCAATTCTCTTTTGTCTGTAAACGTGATAGTAATCCCTTTGTTAAGGAAAGACAATTCTCGCATACGGGCCGATAAAGTATCGTAAGAGTAATCTATAGTTTGTGTAAAAATACTTGGATCTGGATAAAAGGTAACAATCGTACCTCTCTTTGTAGTTTGACCAATTTGTTTTACCGGATACAGTGCTTTACCCTTCTCATATTCTTGCTCGTAAATATTTCCATCCGAACTGTGAACTGTTGCTCTTAAATGATTGGAAAGTGCATTCACTACAGAAACACCCACACCGTGCAAACCTCCAGAAACCTTGTAGGAATCTTTGTCGAATTTACCACCGGCACCAATTTTAGTCATTACAACCTCAAGCGCAGAAACACCTTCTTTTTTATGAATACCAACTGGAATACCTCGACCATTATCTTCTACCGAAATAGAACCGTCTTCGTTTATATCTACACGAATGGTATCACAATGACCACCCATTGCTTCATCTATAGAGTTATCAACTACTTCATATACCAAATGATGTAATCCTCGAACACCTACATCTCCAATATACATGGAAGGTCGCATTCTTACGTGCTCCATTCCTTCTAATGCCTGAATACTATCTGCTGAATAATTGTCCTTCTTGATTTCTTCGCTCATTTTAAAGTCTTAATCTGTGTAAATTTTGTTTAACGAACAAATATAACAAAACGCAGGCAAATAGCAAGTTAAATACTTGATAAGCGTACGTAAGTTATTAACATTTGTTTGTAAAAACAAACCGTTTTCGACTTGAAAACCGACTTCAGTAGATCAAATTATAAATTAGATTTTCACACAAAGAGTATTTGAATTTAGAGTGCAAACAAAAATGCCGTTTGAAATTCAAACGGCATTAGTATTATAAATCATTCTCTCCTTTGTTTTCGTCTAAATCATCGTGGTTATCGCCTCCGATGGAATAATAATTATTCTCTTCGTCTTCGCTGCCTACATTTTCTAAGTCATCATCCAATTCCGAACCGGGAACATCTAAATCTTTACCTGTTTTAATGGTTTCAAAATCGAGTTCGTTTCTTTCATTAGCGATATTTGGATCAATTGTGTGCTTCATTTTTGAAGGATCACTGGGATCGATATCTTCCTCTTTCTGACCTTGACGATAAATATCTTCATTTGCTGGATAGTTTAGAAAATCCGGTACTTTAGAATCATCATCGCGATTATTTTTATCTGAATTACTCATACTACTACTATTTAAAAATTGATTGCATAAAATTAATCATAAACTTTCAGACCAGCTTTATACAATTACCTCTATACCTTACACTATTTCATAAAAAAAGTCTGCTTTAAAGCAGACTTTTCAATATCAATGTAAATGTCAAGTACAATACAAATAACAATTAAATCCTTAATCTTACATGTGAATTACTTCATCATAAGCTGCTGCAACCGCTTCCATGACCGCTTCACTCATTGTTGGGTGTGGGTGAATTGTTTTCAAAACTTCATGACCTGTAGTTTCTAATTTACGTCCTAAAACAGCTTCTGCAATCATGTCGGTAACTCCAGCGCCAATCATATGACAACCTAACCATTCGCCGTACTTTGCGTCAAAAATCACTTTCACAAAACCATCTTTCGCTCCAGAAGCACTTGCTTTTCCAGACGCTGAAAAAGGGAATTTTCCAATTTTCAAATCGTATCCTTTTTCTCTTGCTTGTTTTTCAGTCAAACCAACAGAAGCAATTTCTGGCGTTGCATACGTACAACCTGGAATATTTCCGTAATCAATAGGATCCACGTGCATTCCTGCAATTTTTTCTACACAAGTTATCCCTTCCGCAGAAGCTACGTGAGCTAGAGCTTGACCTGGAACAATATCACCAATGGCATAATAGCCTGGAACATTTGTTTGGTAAAAATCGTTTACTATAATTTTATCTTTATCAGTAGTAATTCCTACTTCTTCTAAACCGATATTTTCAATATTTGATTTGATTCCAACAGCAGAAAGCAATACATCTGCTTCAAGAATTTCTTCTCCTTTAGCAGTTTTTACCGTCGCTTTAACTCCAGGACCTGAAGTATCTACTTTTTCAACAGAAGAATTCGTCATGATTTTCACACCTGCTTTCTTCATGGAACGCTCCATTTGTTTTGAAATGTCTTCGTCTTCAACTGGAACAATATTTGGCATAAATTCAACAACAGTAACATCCGTTCCCATCGAATTGTAAAAATGTGCAAACTCAACTCCAATAGCACCTGAACCAACAATAATCATCGATTTTGGTTGTTCTGGTAAAGTCATCGCTTGACGGTAACCAATTACTTTTTTACCATCTTGTGGCAAACTTGGCAATTCACGAGATCGTGCTCCAGTAGCAATAATAATATGGTCTGCCGAATATTCAGTAGTTTTTCCGTCTTTATCAGTAACGTCAATTTTCTTACCCGTTTTGATTTTTCCGGTACCTTGAATAACGTCAATTTTGTTTTTTTTCATTAAAAACTCAATTCCTTTACTCATTCCATTCGCAACGCCTCTTGAACGTTGCACTACTGCACTAAAATCTTTGTCAAATTCTGAAATAGTCAATCCGTAATCAGAAGCATGTTTTAAATAATCAAAAACTTGAGCCGATTTCAATAATGCTTTTGTTGGAATACAACCCCAATTCAAACATACCCCACCTAAACTTTCTTTTTCGATTACAGCGGTTTTAAAACCCAATTGCGAAGCACGAATTGCAGTTACATAACCACCTGGCCCACTTCCTAAAACAATAATATCGTATTTCATTTTTTCTTTGGTTTACTATTTGATAAAAAAGAAAGTTGCAAAACGCGTCTTTCTTACATTTAAAACTTGTTGTTTTTCAGGTAGCGAAAATAAGGAATTATTCTGTTTTAGAAAAACTTCAAAGTTGTTTATTTTTTCACCGAAAATTTATCCGATTTTCTCAACCGAAAACTGCGAATCGTACAATCTTTTGTAATATCCATTTTCGCGATGCACTAAATCATTATGACTGCCTTGCTCTACAATCAAACCTTTGTCCATGACAATAATTTTATCGGCGTTGATAATTGTTGCTAATCGATGTGCAATTACAATGGACGTACGGCCTTTGGTAATCGTTTCCGTAGCTCTTTGAATTAATTCTTCAGAATACGTATCGATGGAAGAAGTTGCTTCATCCAGAATTAAAATACTTGGATTACTAACATAAGCACGTAAAAAAGCAATCAATTGGCGTTGACCCGATGAAAGCATCACTCCTCTTTCTTTTACATTATAGTCGTAACCGTTGGGTAAATTCATGATAAAAGGATGCACACCAATATTTTTTGCCGCAGCAATCACTTCTTCTCTCGAGATTTCAGTATTATTTAATGTGATATTATTGTAAATTGTATCTGCAAATAAAAACACGTCTTGTAAAACCACTGCAATTTGCTTCCGCAACGATTCTAACGAGTAGCTGTTAATATTTTCGCCATCGATATAAATCGTCCCTTTATTAATTTCATAAAAACGATTGAGTAAATTAATGATGGTTGATTTTCCAGCTCCTGTTGAACCAACAATGGCAACTGTTTCTCCAGGATTTACTTTCAAATTAATTCCTTTAATCACTTCTTCATTTTCCAAATAACCAAAATGCACGTCCTTGAATTCGATTCTACCTTCAAAAACGGGTGCAATCATATCGCCTTTATCTTGAATTTGATCTTCCGTATCCAAAATATCAAACACCCGATTTGCAGCAATCATTCCCATTTGCATCTCGTTAAATTTGTCGGCAATTTGACGTAGAGGATTAAAAAGCATCGTGATGAACATTGTGTAAGAGAATAAATCACCAAAAGTTGTGGTCATGTCTCCACCCAAAATTCGTGTTCCACCGTACCAAACCACCATACCCAATGTCAAGGACGAAATAATATCTGCAATGGGAAAAAAGATGGAGTTGTACCAAACGGTTTTAATCCACGCTTTTTTATGTTTGTCGTTTATCTGACTGAATTTTTCGGCTTCAATATATTCTCTATTGAAGAGCTGAACGATTTTCATCCCTGTTACGCGTTCTTGAACAAAAGTATTCATATTAGAGATTTGCGTCCGGACTTCTTGAAAAGCAACTTGCATTTTTTGCTGAAAAATACGTGTTGCAATTACTAAAATAGGCATTGCAATAATAACAATCCACGTTAATTTCCAGTTCATGTAGAACATAAAAATCAAGACTACCACCATTTTCATCAAATCACTGACAATCATAAAAAGTCCTTGGCTAAAAATCCGAGCGATTGCCTCAATATCCGAAACCGACCGAGTAACCAATTGACCAACTGGCGCATTATCGAAATATTTCATTCGAAAACTCAAAAGATGCTTGAATAATTTAGTTCGGATGTCTTTTACAATATCTTGTCCAAGCCAGTTGGCCCAATATACAAAGTAAAACTGCGAGATTACTTCCAGTAATAACACAGCTCCCATCAAAATAATGTAGTACAACAATCCTTGACCATCATTGGTCTGGATATAACCGTCTACGGTTTGCTTTAACAAATACGGCCTTAAAGCCGCGAAAATGGATAATGATATTGCCCAAACTATAACGCTATTGAAACGCCATTTATAAGGTTTAGTGTAAAACATTATCCGTTTAAAAACTCCTGTATCGAATGCTTTTGCTTTCATTAACATTTTAGATTTATGATTGTAGCTTCTGATAAAACAATCAATAAATTACACCATTTTTATATAATCGTATTTAATATCAGTCAAATAAAGTCCGTGTGCGGGAACTGAAAACCCTGCTTTTTTTCGGTCCTTACTTTCAATAATGGTTTGGAAATCTGCTTTTGAAATTTTACCTAAACCAACGTACACCAATGTTCCCACTATGGAACGCACCATGTTTCGCAAGAAGCGATCTGCTGATATGGTAAAAATCAATTCGTCCTTTTCTTTCTTCCAAAAAGCTTGACTGATCTTACAATTGAATGTATTAACGTCTGTATGCACTTTTGAAAAACATTGAAAATCGGTAAACTCGATTAACAGTTTCGCTGCATCATTCATCGCTTCAATATTCAATTCTTTATTGTAGTACCAACTCAATTCATCCAAAAAAACATTTTTAGAAGTATTGATTTTATATTCGTACGTCCTTTGTTTTGCATCAAAACGAGCGTGCGCATTTTCGTCTAACAAAATAATATCGGAAACTGCAATATCTTTAGGTAAAAATGAATTCAACTTATGGACCATCGTTTTTGAATCAATATGATTTTCATAATCAAAATGCGCAAACATTTGACTTGCATGAACGCCAGTATCGGTTCGTCCAGCTCCCATAATTGTTAAGTTCTTGTCACTTAAAACAACACGAAGCGCTTTAGTCAACGTTTCTTGCACAGAAGTTGCATTGGGTTGAATTTGCCAACCATGGTAGTTTGTTCCGTTATAAGAAAGTTGTATAAAAAATCGCAAATTGCCAGAAAGTTAAGGGTACAAAGATACTTTTTTAAACCTAAAAAAATTAGATTTCAATTACAACAAAATGTTAATATGATTTTGAAAACAAATGTTCTAATTTTGCACCAAATTTTAGCCCAATTTGCAGAGAATACCCTTACCTGTCACTAGAAATGGAAAGCTAGAAATAGTTCTAAAAAATGCTACTTTGAAAAAAATACTTTTACTTTCGGATACACACAGTCATCTTGACGATACAATTTTAAAATACGTTCATCTTGCTGATGAAGTGTGGCATGCTGGAGATATTGGCGATTTAAAAGTTACGGATGCTTTAAAAAAACTGAAGCCGCTTCGTGCAGTGTATGGCAACATTGACAATGCGGAAGCTCGAATGGAATTTCCCTTAAATAATCGGTTTTTGTGTGAAGGAGTAGACGTTTTAATTACGCATATTGGCGGTTATCCCGGAAAGTACAATCAGGCGATTCGGGAAGAACTGACTCAAAATCCACCGAAATTATTTATTTGTGGACACTCGCATATTTTGAAAGTGATGTTTGACAAAAAACTAAATTTTTTACACATGAATCCTGGTGCCGCTGGAGTCAGCGGTTTTCATCAAGTACGAACCATGTTGCGTTTTGAAATTGAAGGAGATAAAATTCAGCATTTGGAAATCGTAGAAATTGGTAAGCGAGCTTAATTTTTATTTTCCAGTAATGGAACAAATCGAAACTCACCAAACTCATGTTTTTCAAATTGAGTTTCGTTTTTTCGAATTAAAAGTGTCATGATTTGATGGTCTTCGCCTAAAGGAATTACAAGCCTTCCACCAATTTTGAGCTGTGCCATCAATGGTTTTGGAATAAATGGCGCTCCGGCAGTTACAATGATACTGTCAAAAGGAGCATAATTTGGCAATCCTTTATAACCATCTCCAAAAGATATGTGTTTAGGTCTGATGCCTAATTTTGGCAATAATAAAGATGTTGATTTGAACAATTCATTTTGACGTTCAATTGTATATACTTTTGCACCAATACCGCATAAAACCGCAGTTTGATAGCCAGAACCCGTTCCAATTTCTAATACTTTATGGTCTTTCTTGACTTCTAAAAGTTGGGATTGAAAAGCTACTGTATAGGGTTGCGATATGGTTTGACCCGCTCCAATAGGAAACGCCTTGTCTTGGTATGCATAATCTTCAAAACTGGAATTCAAAAATAAATGTCTAGGAATTTTATGAATAGCGTCCAAAACTGCCACATCTGTAATTCCCTTTTCTTTCAAAACGGAAATCAATTGATTACGGAGTCCTTGATGTTTGGCGGTATCTTTCAAAATAATGGTAAATGAATTTTGGCAAAAATAAGAAAGTAAAACCTAATTTTTGATTTGGATTTATGAAATAATAGATTTGAAACTTTACGACGCAAACTTTAATCTTTGAACAATTAATGTTATTTTTGTTGAAAATACATTTATATGCTAAAAGTGGGCGTTTTAGGTGCTGGACATCTGGGAAAAATACATTTACGGTTATTGCAACAATCAACTAAATACGAGCTGGTTGGTTTTTATGACGAAAATGCCGAGAATGCTGTGAAAATTGAAAAAGAGTTTGGATACAAACGCTTTGATACAATTGCCAAATTGCTTACTGCTGTTGAAGTTATAGACATTGTCACTCCTACCCTTTCGCATTATAAATGTGCAAAAGTTGCTATAAAGTCGGGCAAACATGTTTTTCTTGAAAAGCCAATTTCAAACACTGTGGAAGAAGCTGAAGAAATCATTGCTTTGGCTAACGAATACAATGTTAAAGGACAAGTTGGTCACGTCGAACGCTTTAATCCTGCATTTATTTCGGTAAAAGATTCAATTGAAAATCCAATGTTTATCGAAACCCATCGATTAGCTGAATTCAATCCTCGAGGTACTGATGTTCCCGTAGTCTTGGACTTAATGATTCACGATATTGATGCAATTTTAAGTGTGGTAAAATCAAAAGTAAAGGCGATTCATGCCAGTGGCGTTTCTGTAATATCAGAAACTCCAGATATTGCAAATGCTCGAATTGAGTTCGAAAATGGTTGTGTGGCCAATTTAACTTCCAGTCGAATTTCATTGAAAAATATGCGTAAATCAAGATTTTTTCAAAAAGACGCATACATTTCTGTTGATTTCTTGGAGAAAAAATGTGAAGTGGTAAAAATGAAAGACGCTCCAGAAGTTCCTGGTGATTTTGATATGATTTTGCAAAATGCTGAAGGTTTAAAAAAGCAGATTTATTTTGACAATCCCGAAGTGGAAAATAATAATGCAATTTTAGAGGAATTAGAAACATTTGCTGATGCAATTGTAAACAATACCACGCCAATTGTAACTTTAGAAGATGGTACAGAAGCATTAAGAGTAGCTTATGCAATAATTGATGCGATGAAAAGATAAAAATGGTGACCAATCCCACTATAATAAATGATATAAAAACATTGATTGCTTCTGCGAGACAGACTGCAATTCGAGCCGTTGACATGCAGCGGACTTTGTTATATTGGCATATTGGTGAACGCGTTTTTAACGAAGAACAAAACGGACAAGACCGTGCCACTTACGGTGAATATCTGATAAAATATCTTTCAGAACAGTTGCAACCCGGATTTGGAAGTGGCTTTTCAGCACGACAACTCGAAAGATATCGTCAATTTTATAGAACTTTTCCAATTGCGTCCTCACTGCGGACGCAATTGAGCTGGACCCATTACAAAACACTTTTAGGAATCTCTAATGAAGATAAAAGAGAACATTATATAGCCGAGACGGTAAAAAACAATTGGTCTGTTCGGCAAATGGAACGACAAATAAACAGTCAACTTTTCGAGCGTTTACTTTTAAGTAATGACAAGGAAAGCGTTTTAGCTGTGGCAAGAAACGAAGCTATTCCTACAAATCCAGCCGAAATTATAAAAGACCCAATGATTCTAGAGTTTTTGGGTTTAAGAAGAGAAAGTGCTTATTATGAAAAGGATTTAGAACAAGCGATCATCACTAATCTACAAGATTTTTTATTAGAATTAGGAAATGGATTTTCCTTTGTTGCGCGACAAAAACGCATTCATTTAGAAGGAGATGATTTCTACATTGATTTGGTTTTCTACAATAGAATCTTACAATGTTTTGTGATTTTCGAAATAAAAACTCAAAAGTTAACGCATGAAGATTTGGGACAACTTCAAATGTATGTCAATTACTACGACCGAATTGAAAAATTGGAGCATGAAAAACCAACGATCGGGATTTTACTTTGTGCGGATAAAAATAATGCTGTGGTTAAGTTCAGCTTGCCAGAAGGAAATAAAACTATTCTAGCCCGTCAGTATGAATTAATTCTTCCAACGGAAGAACAACTGTTAACCGAAATCAGAAAAGAAATAGAAATTATAACACATGAATAAAGTACTCTTGCTTTTAACCTTAATTTTGATTTCTTGTAACGAGAAGGAATCCAAAACTAAACAACCTACCGTTTTAGAAAAAAATGCTGGATTTGATTTAGAACAAATCGACTTTAACGAAGATGTTTCTAAACTATTTTCAGCAGATATAATTAGTTACGGTGATTTAGATTTTGATGGTGATAAAACTGTACCATTGCACGACTCTATTTTTAAATATCAAATTGAAAGTTATCTAGCAGAAGTTTTTGAGCTAAAAGTACCCGTAAAAGAATTGGGTTTTTTATATAAAACACGATATGCAGACAGCCTTGCAAGAATAGGAAATAAATATTTAGATCAACTATCTGTTTTGACAAATCTGAACCAAAAACCAATCGCTTATTATGCCGAATCTCGATTTGATACTAAAATGGAAAGAGATGCATTCATAAAGAATTTCAAAGAAACACATGGTCCAACAAAATATGAATTTTTGGTAAGCACAGAATTTGATCAATTGTCTTATGAATGGAATTTAGCGGATAGAACGATTCAAATTGAAACTTCAAGAGGATTTGAAATTTCTGCAAGTTCTGATGGATCATCAAAATCCGGCGAATACTATCGACTTGATGTACTCCTAATTGATAATGCCGCGAAGGACGCGATTTACAAAGCGCACATTCTTGAACTTCCTGAAAAATTTAACATTAAAGGAAAAGTAGACCCTTCCGTTACATTTACCAATTTAAAGGAATTAAACATGGAAAAAATAAATATTATAAAGGATCAATTTTTACTGAATTCCTATTTCAAAAAGTATATCATTAATGAATACGGAGAACATACAATACCCGAAGAAGAACAATTAGAAAAATAAACAATTTACAATGAAAAACATAGCAGTTATTGGTGCCGGTACAATGGGTAACGGAATCGCACACACATTTGCACAAAGCGGTTTTACCGTTAAATTAATTGACCGTTCCGAAGAAACATTAGATCAAGCAATGGCAACCATCGCTAAAAACTTGGATCGAATGGTTTCAAAGGGAAGCATTTCTGAAGAAGAAAAATTAAAAACGATCAGCAACATTATTACTTACACTGATATTAAAGACGGTGTTGTAGGTGTCGATTTAGTCGTTGAAGCTGCAACAGAAAATGTTGATTTAAAGCTTAACATTTTCAAACAATTGAACGAAGCTTGTTCACATGATACCATTTTAGCAACAAATACTTCATCCATTTCCATCACGCAAATTGGTGGCGTAGTTTCCCATCCTGAACGCGTTATCGGGATGCATTTTATGAATCCAGTGCCAATTATGAAGCTGGTTGAAATCATTCGTGGCTACAATACTTCGGATGAAGTGACTAAAATCATCATGGATTTATCGGTTCAATTAGGCAAAACACCTACAGAAGTAAACGATTATCCAGGTTTCGTAGCAAACAGAATCTTAATGCCAATGATTAACGAGTCGATTGAGACATTATACAACGGTGTTGCAGGAGTTTATGAAATTGACACGGTAATGAAATTAGGAATGGCACATCCTATGGGACCTTTGCAATTAGCTGATTTTATTGGACTTGACGTTTGTTTAGCCATTTTAAATGTAATGCATGACGGTTTCAAAAATCCAAAATATGCTCCTTGTCCACTGTTGGTAAATATGGTTCGTGCTGGTAAATTAGGTGTAAAATCAGGCGAAGGATTCTATGATTATTCAGAAAGCAAAAAGGCAGAAAAAGTAGCAAAGCAGTTTATAAAGTCGTAAAAGTCAAAATAATATCTTTTTGACCTGTTTTTAGAAGCGAATCGTTTGGGAATTTGGTTCTTCCATTTTCCCGCTTTCCTTCCAAATCTTTTTTATTACCGTTGGCTCTAGCCAACGGCAATAAAAAAGGATTTTCCCTCCAATCGGGGCTGAAATAAAATCTTTAGGCTTCTTTTTATCGCTTGGGCTTTTTAAAATTCTAATGTTGAAAAATTTGCTTTTTCAAAAAAATTATTAGTTTCAAAACAACTAAAAGGTTTTGAAAACCTTGCAGGAAACTTTAAACTTTAAACAAAAAAAACCTTGGCAAAAATAATTCCGTTCAAAGCCGTCCGACCTACTCGCGACAAAGTGAGTCTGGTTACTTCTCGTTCCTACGATGAATATTCGCCGGGAGAACTAGCATCGCAATTAGACTTTAATCCGTTTTCGTTTTTACACGTTTTGAATCCCGCTTATGCCAATCAGCAGAAAGCCGGATTGGAAAAACGATTTAAATTAGTGGCCCAAAAATACAGAGATTTCAAGGAAGAAAATATATTCTTGAAGGAAGAGCAACCTGTCTTTTTCTTGTATGAAATTGAAACTAAAAATCAGACCTTCACAGGAATTATCGCCGGTACCACATTGGAAGATTACCGCAATAATGTGATCAAAAAGCACGAAGATACCTTACAATATCGGGTCGAATTGTTTAAAGATTATTTGCACCAAACCGGTTTTAATACTGAACCTGTTCTAATTACTTATCCTGACAATCCTGAAATTTCTGCGTGGATAGTAGAAAAGAAAAAAGCCAATTCGCTTTATGAATTTTCCACCACAAGAAGAGAAAAACACCAACTTTGGAAAATTGATGATTCCAAAGAAATAGCTTGGTTACAAGATCAATTTACAACTGTAGGCAATTTATATATCGCAGACGGACACCACCGTTCTGCTTCAGCAGAATTGCTTTATCAGCAAGATAAAAATTCGGGCAATGAAAATTTAAATTATTTCATGAGTTTTTTAATTGCAGAAACCAATGTGAAAATATATGAATTCAATCGAATTATTAGAGATTTAAACGGACATTCTAAAGAGAATTTTCTGGATTTATTAGCTGCTAATTTTTGGATCGCAAACAAGGAACAAGAACTTTGGAAACCTACAAAGAAATTCGAATTCGGCATGTATCTTGATGGCGAATTTTATTGTTTAACCTTAAAAAATCAACATGATTTTACAAGTGTTTTGGAACAACTAGATGCCCAAATTTTATATACACAAGTCTTAGAACCGATTCTTGGAATTGAAGATTTACGAAATGACGAACGAATTGATTACATTCCTGGAAAACAGTCTATAATAACAATAAAAGAAGTTATTGATGAAGGCGAGTTTGAAGTCGGGTTCATGCTTTTTCCAACCGCTATTTCAGAAATTAAAGAATTGGCCGACAACAATTTAATTATGCCACCAAAAAGCACCTACATCGACCCAAAATTCAGAAGTGGATTAGTGGTTTATGAACTTTGATAAGAGGATTGAAGAATTGAGAGATTGCAAAATTATAATAGTTATTGAAATTAGAATTGAAAAAAGTTATGTCTATAAAAGAAAATTTACTTGAAATAAAAAGCACACTTCCTGAACATGTGACGCTTGTTGCGGTTTCTAAAACAAAACCTGTTTCGGATTTAATGGACGCTTACGAAGCTGGTCAAAGAATTTTTGGTGAAAACAAGATCCAAGAAATGGCTGAAAAGTTTGAGGAAATGCCAAAAGACATTCAGTGGCACATGATAGGACACGTTCAAACGAATAAAGTGAAATTTATGGCTCCGTTTGTAAGTTTAATTCATGGTGTGGATTCTTTGAAATTATTAAAGGAAATAAATAAAGAGGCTTTAAAAAATAATCGGGTAATTGATTGTCTTTTGCAAATGCATATTGCCGAAGAGGAAACGAAATTTGGTCTGGATGATGCGGAGTTAGACGAGATTTTAAAGGAAGTTCAAAATGAAAAATTCTCAAATATAAAAATCACTGGTTTAATGGGAATGGCCACTTTCACAGAAAATCAAAACCAAATCAAAAAAGAATTCCTTCATTTGAAGGCAATTTTTGACGCTGATAAAGCATTGAATACTAAAAACTGCCAAATGACAACTCTTTCAATGGGAATGTCTGGCGATTACCAGTTGGCAATTGATTGCGGAAGTACGATGGTTCGAATTGGAAGTAGTATCTTTGGTACAAGAAATTAGAGAAAAGAAAATAGAGTAAAGAATATTGCCGATAGACGCGAGAACTGACGACTTAAAACCGAAAACTGACAACTGAATTTGTACACAATACTTGACATAGAAACCACTGGAGGAGCATTTAACGAGGAAGGAATCACGGAAATTGCCATTTATAAATTTGACGGACACGAAATTGTCGACCAATTTATAAGTTTGGTCAATCCTGAAAAACCAATTCAGCCTTTCGTGGTAAAGTTGACCGGAATTAATAATGATATGCTTCGTACCGCTCCAAAATTTTATGAAGTAGCAAAACGTATCATTGAAATTACTGAAGGTACTGTTTTAGTCGCCCATAATGCACAATTTGATTACCGAATTTTAAGAACCGAATTTGATCGATTGGGTTATAATTTTGAAATTCCGAACATTTGTACGGTGGAACTGGCTAAAAAATTAATTCCTGAACAAGAATCGTATAGTTTAGGAAAACTGGTTCGTGCTTTAGGAATTCCGATGGCAGACAGACATAGAGCTTCTGGAGATGCTTTGGCTACTGTTAAATTATTCAAATTGCTTTTGGCAAAAGACCATGAAAAAGAAATTGTAAAAAGTTTCATCAAAACCGAAGTTGAAAAAGGACTTTCTCCAAGATTGAAGGAAATCATTGCAAAAGTGCCAT
Source organism: Flavobacterium tegetincola DSM 22377 (assembly GCF_000425485.1). Lineage (GTDB taxonomy): Bacteria > Bacteroidota > Bacteroidia > Flavobacteriales > Flavobacteriaceae > Flavobacterium > Flavobacterium tegetincola. The sequence goes on from NZ_KE384384.1 coordinate 20,330, forward strand.
CGGTTACAGGAATTTATTACATTCACAAGGAAGATGGATCCATATTGTATATCGGGAAAAGTAAGAATATCAAGAAGCGTGTCAACCAACATTTTGCGGGAACGACTAAAAAATGCAAGAAAATTCAGGCGGAAGTTTTTGACGTTAGCTTTGAAGAAACGGGCACTGAATTAATTGCACTACTAAAAGAAAATGCTGAAATTAAAATCAACCGACCTGTTTTAAATCGCGCGATGCGAAAAAATATTTTTCCGTATTCCTTATACCAAGAGAAAACTGCAGAAGGCTATATTGCTTTGATCATAAAAAGAACCGACTTTCGTAAAAAGGAAATTACTGCATTTGGTACTGAAAATGAAGCGCAAAGTGCCTTGTATAAAATTACCGAAAAATATAAACTTTGCCAGAAAGTCAACGCGATGGACAAAGTAAAAACCAACTGTTTTCCCTATCAAATTAAGCAATGTAACGGCGCTTGTGTAAATGAAGAAACTCCAGCACTTTATAATTCAAGAGTTGCCGAATTTTTAAAATACAATGAATATCAGAATCAAAATTTAATTATTATTGAAAAAGGTCGCGCTATTGACGAGAAAAGTGCTATTTTAATTGAAAATGGTGTTTTTAAAGGTTTTGCTTTTTATAATTTAAATTATCAAGTTACAAACGCTGAAATTTTAAAAAAGATAATTACAGCATTGCCAGAAGACAGAGATGCTAAAAATATTATTTTAAGCTATTTACGAAGAAACAATCGCGCAAAAGTGATTTATTTTTAAACGAAATGATTAAAAAGGAACCCACTAAAAAATCATATTTTGAAGTCCTACGACAGCGCATTAACATCATCATTCATGGTGTAAATACGCCAGCTGGAAAACTTTTTGACCTCTTGCTTTTAGGAGTGATTCTGCTGAGTGTACTCTTGGTCCTATTAGAAACGGTAGAACATTTAGATAACAAATACCATGAATTCCTGGTTTTTGCCGAATGGGTAATTACCATATTCTTTACCATTGAATACGTTTTACGCATTATTTCAACGCGAAAACCTCTTAAATATATTTTTAGTTTTTACGGAATAATTGATTTTATTTCGATCCTTCCTATGTATTTATCGTTTTTTATCCCGAGTACAAAAATTTTATCCGTAGTTAGAGCTTTGCGTTTATTACGCTTGTTCCGAATTTTAAATCTTGGTAATTTCACAGGTCAAGCTTCTGAATTAAAATTAGCTATCAATGCCAGTCGGACTAAAATAACTGTATTCGTGTACTTCATCTTTATCATTTCTATACTTCTTGGAGCGGTAATGTACGTGGTGGAAAGCAAAGAAAGTGGCTTTACTAGCATTCCCACCAGTATTTATTGGTGTATTGTAACGCTTACTACTGTAGGTTACGGCGATATCGCACCCGTTACCTCACTTGGAAAAGCAATTGCATCGTTCATTATGATTTTAGGTTACGGAATCATTGCAGTTCCTACTGGAATTGTTACCGCCCAAATTGCCAATAGTAAAAGTAAACGTAAGGTTTTTGCTCCAAATTGTCCAAATTGCAACTCGCAACCCTTGGCAGACGACGCAAAATTTTGTTCCAAATGTGGTACTAAATTAAACTAATTTGCAATGAGTAAATTTCTAATTGTGGTCGTTGGACCCACTGCTATTGGCAAAACCGCTTTGAGCATTAAATTGGCCAATCATTTTAAAACCGAAATAATCTCTTGTGATTCCAGGCAATTTTTTAAGGAAATGAAAATTGGTACGGCTGTTCCTTCTGATGAAGAACTGGCTTCAGCAGAACATCATTTTATCCAAAATAAATCCATTTTTGAAAATTATACGGTGGGGGATTTTGAAAAAGAAGCACTTTTAAAAACTGATTCTTTATTTGAAGCTAATGATTTTGCCATTTTAGTTGGTGGTTCAGGACTTTACGTCAATGCCGTTCTACAAGGTTTTGACACATTTCCTGAAATAGATTCTGAAATTCGAGCAGAAGTGCAACATTCCTATGAAACTTTAGGTTTGCAGTATTTACAAGAAAAGCTAGAGGAAACAGATCCGGATTATTATTCTTTTATTTTACAAGACAATCCGCAAACTTTGCAAAATCCACAACGGTTGATGCGCTTTGTGGAAGTGGGTTTGGGTACTAAAAAACCCTATTCATCTTTTTTAAATCAGGAAAAAAAACAGCGCAATTTCACTCCAATTATAATCGGTCTTGACGCAGAACGTGCAGTACTTTATGATAGAATCAACCTTCGAGTAGATCAAATGATTGCGGATGGATTAGTGGAGGAAGCAAAAGGCGTTTATGAAAATCGGAATTTGAATGCCTTACAAACCGTGGGTTATAGAGAACTTTTTGATTATTTTGACGGAAGTATTACACTTGATTTTGCCATAGAAGAAATCAAAAAAAACACAAGACGATTTGCCAAACGACAATTAACGTGGTTTAGAAGAACTGAAAATGTAACGTGGTTTGATTACGAAACCTCATTGTCTACGATCGTCGAAACGATAAATTTCAAAATAAATTCGCAACCAAATTAGAACAGTAGCATCCTCCTATTGAATGCTTTTCTGAAATTTAATCGGCTCTAAATCGCATCAAAACCCATATAATGTATATAAGATGAAAAAAATACTACTCCTTTTAACCACATTGTTTTTCATTTCATGCCAAATTCAGTACGACGGTGGATCAAAATTTATTGTACAGACAAAAGTGGTAGATAAAAATGGCATTCCAATTCCCGAAGTTCCCGTCAGTGTTCGCGTAAGTAGTGGCGGCTTATCTGATGAGATATCTCTCAGTGAAACCAACAAGGATGGATTTGCAACACTTCTTTTTCCTCCTCCAGAAAACGAAGGAGCAACAATTTCAATTTCCTACTTTCCTGATTATTATAATGACGCTACTTCTATTTATTATGCCAAAGAAATAGATCAATTAAAAAAATCAGATTTTTCAGATTATCTCTATGACACAGGAATTGTAATTTTGTTAAAAGAGGCGGATGTAACTGAATTTACTGTTTTAAAAGAACAAATAAATCAAAGTAACCAAATTACTGCCTTTTCCACAGATGCAGTTAGTACGGAAAGTATCCCAAGTAGTTTCTCTGAATTGAATTATTATTTTCCAATTTCGATTAAGGTTTTGAAAAACCACACCTTTACCGTTAACTACAGCATTACGAATTATTCGACCTCGCCTCAAACGGTTACCAACTATTCCGAACAAGTAACTGCCGGAAATGTACCATTTAGTTACACCATAGTTTATTAATTAATTAGAAATACATATAAATACTTCTTATGAAAAAATTATTTCTAATAATTACTTTTGTTTGCAATTTGCAGACATTTGGGCAAGAAATACCTGCAATAAAGCAAACTGCTCAGCAAAAAAATGAATTTAAAATCTCAGCCGTTTGGAGGCTTTATCCTATAGCTTCATTTCACTTTGGCGACAATGCTTTTGCAAAAGCACATAAGAACGGTGGCGGTCTTGGTACCAGTTTGGCATTACTAAATTATGGAAATTTTCGCGCAGGACTTGGCTACGAATTTACATCCTACTCTGTCTCTGATGTTTCAAAAGTGGGCAATTTTAATCATTCAAATGCTCAATCTTTTAATTATTTCATCAGCTATGATTTAGAATTGACTGAACGATTGACATTTGTACCAAACATCGGGTATGGAAATGATTATGTCAATCAAAAAACAAGGTCGCAACATTTTGGTCATTACTCAGGAAATCATTTGAAAATTGGATTGAATACCGATTGGCAACTTGGAACTAGTCTTGCCGCTTTTGTCGGAATTCATTACATTAATTCTCAATACGACATAAAAACCAATGCAGCATTTGAAGATTATCTGCAACAATCGAATCAGATGCAATTGACATTTGGACTTAAAATATATTAAAAGCTAACTTGTAGAACATGCCAATACATCCCAATTTTAAATCCATTCACGAAAAAGAGTGGCTTATTAATTTTTCTCAATGTGCTCCAAACGGCGCTTTGAACTATACCGATTTATGTAATTTATTGCAATTAACTGCTTCGGAACATTCCGATTTGGGAGGGATAAGTTTTGCTGATATGCAGGAAAAGGACCAAGCTTGGGTTTTAAGTAAGATGCGGATTGAAATTGATGCGTTACCTAAATGGAATGATACCATTGTTATTAAAACGTGGATTGTATCATTAGAAAATGCACGTTCCGTTCGGGCTTTAGAAGTGTATAAGAATGGAGTAAAACTCATTTCTTGCGAAACGTTTTGGGTAGTCTTAAATACTAGGATTAGAAGGCCCGAAAGTTTGCACTTGCCACACGATCATTGCGAAAAATTCCCACAAATGTTGCCTACAGTTGAACGCGTCAAGCGAATCAGAATTCCAGTTGACACCGTAAAATTAGGCAGTCATAAAGTGGTGTTTTCAGATTTAGATATAGTCAATCACGTAAATAACGTTAAGTATTTAGAATGGTGTTTGGATTTAATATATCCGAAACTACTGCTTAAGCAAACTATTAAAAGTTTAGATCTCAACTTTTTAAATGAATTATTCTTGGAAGATGAAGTAGCTCTTTTTTCGATAACGATAGAAAACACCACAACATTTTCAATACTAAAAGAGGGTCGAAGTTGCTTCTCGCTAGAATTTACAACATAAAAAAACTCCGATTTCTCGGAGTTTCAAAATTTATTCTGCAGCAGGAGCTGGCGGTTTGTTCTTAACCACTAAACGGAAACCTTCTCCGTGAATGTTTAAAATTTCAACCTCATCGTCCATTTTAAGGTATTTTCTTAACTTGGCAATGTACACATCCATACTTCTAGAAGTAAAATAGTTATCATCTCTCCAAATTTTAGTCAACGCTAATTCTCTTGGCATCAAATCGTTTTCGTACACGGCAAGCATTTTTAGCAATTCGTTTTCTTTTGGCGAAAGCTTAATTGGCTCTGTATCTTTATAAGTCAAGAAACGCAATTTCGAATTTAAATGGAAATTTCCAATGATGAATTCAAATTTTGTAGCATCTGCTTTTACTTCAGAAGATTTGCGTTGGATAATTGCCTTGATTTTCATCAAAAGTACTTCTGAATCAAAAGGTTTGTTCAAATAATCGTCCGCTCCTACTTTATAACCTTTCAATACATCGTCTTTCATGGACTTAGCTGTAAGGAAAATAATAGGCACTTCTTTATTCTTTTCTCTGATTTCTTTTGCAAGCGTATATCCGTCTTTGTAAGGCATCATGACATCCAAAATACACAAATCAAAAGTGTCTTTTTTGAATTTTTCAAATCCTTCCATTCCATTTTTCGCTAAAGTAACATCAAAGTCATTTAGTATTAAATAATCTTTTAGTATCGATCCGAAGTTCGGATCATCCTCAACCAAAAGAATTTTTTTGTTTTCGTTTTCCATAACTTAATTTATTAGTGGTAATTTTATGATAAAGGTACTTCCCTTACCTTTTTCGCTTTCAACAGTAATCTGACCATTGTGGTCCTCAACAATTCGTTTCACATAGGCTAATCCTAAACCGTGTCCTTTCACATTGTGAATATCGCCTGTATGTTCTCTATAAAATTTTTCAAATATTCTTTTTAATGCTACTTTATTCATTCCTGAACCGTGATCTTGCACTTTTATTATCACAAAATCCTTCACGTTTTCTGTATACACATCGATAACGGGATCTTCTGGTGAATACTTAATGGCATTGTCCAATACATTTACAATAACGTTTGTAAAGTGTACATCATTTAGCAGCACCGTTGTTCTTGTGGCCTTAAAATGTGTTCTTATTGTTCCGTTTCGATCTTCAATAATTAGGTTGACATGCTCAATGGCTTCTTCCACAATTTCATGAATATCCATAGACTCCTTATTGATCTCCAACTCTCTTTTTTCCAGTTTGGAAATCCTTAAAACATTTTCCACTTGGGCATGCATTCGTTTATTTTCGTCCCGAATCATTTGCAAATACCGTGTGGTTTTTTCTCGATCGTCAATTACTTTAGGGCTTTTAATAGCATCCAAAGCAAGGTTAATCGTAGCGATTGGCGTTTTAAATTCGTGCGTCATATTATTGATAAAGTCCGTTTTGATTTCAGAAATCTGACGTTGTTTAATCAACTGATTTAAAGCGCTAGTGTATGCTATTATTATTATTAACGTAAAAATGATCGATAAGGTTGTAATTCCTACCAATTCCGAGAAAAGAAATTTCTTTTTTTCTGGAAAAGTAACTAACAATTGATAATCACTTTTGCCCTCAGAATTAGTCAAGAAAGGAATACCAAACGTAGAATTTTTATCAAATTTAAAATCCGCCGATTTTACTTTTGTTGCTAAACCATTTTCATAAATCCCAAATTCAAAAGGTGTATTGACATCGTATAGCTTTAATTCTTTCTTAAGCAACTTTTGCAACGCATCTAATGAAACCCGTTCTTTCAATGACTTGGTCTCCGTTATTCCGTCAAAAAACATTTGAATTTGCACTTTATCCAATAGTTCCATTCTACCCGACTTTTTAATAGTCATTTCGGGCGAAGGATTTAATTGAAGGTTGGATTGATCTAATCCATCTCCAGAATAAACTTCTGTTTTACTGTTAGATACAAAGTTAGTAACCTTGTTTACCGAGTCCATTTTCTTATCAAAGAACGACAAATTGACATTGTAATCTTCAGAAAGAATACTGTTGGAATAAATGATTGTTTTATTAGTAGTTCTATTTTTCTGTACCAAAACAAAATCTAAAAGCTCGGTTTTAGTAGGCTTTTTACCTTTCGCGTCTTTTAAAATATTGTATTGATTGAGTAAATTATAAACCTCTTGCTCCTTGAAATTATCAGCCACATTACCCATTACTTGTTTAACGTGGTACTTAAATTGCTCCTCGTTATTCTTGAACGAAGTATTAATCAAGTACAACTGTACCAATATAATTCCGATTAGCGAAAGGCTCATCAAAAACACCAATAAACGAAACAACAATTTATTCATACGAACAAAATTAACATTTTAACATTTGGCATTTTAACATATTAACCAAACATTAACAACAAAAATTTATTATAAAAATTTTAAAATTTTATTATAGATGTCATTTACTTGCTGTAGTGTTGATTCTATGCGATTGTTTGTAATTACAAAGTCGCTCAATTCGATTCTTTGTGCATCAGACCACTGGTTATTGATGCGTTTTTGAATTTCTGCCTCTGAAGTAAGGTCGCGATTTTGAACGCGGCTGATTCGTACATCCATTGGTGCAGTTACGGTGATGACATAATCGCATAAAAGATGACCTCGGGTTTCAAATAAGATGGCCGTTTCCTTGATTATGAATGGAGCTGCATGATGCTGAAGCAGCCATTCCTTAAAATGGTTGCCTACTAAAGGGTGGATGATTGCATTGAGAAGGTTTAATTTTTCAGGACTGTTAAAGACAATTTTTGCCATTTCCACTCGATCCAATTGACCGTTATCAATTACAGATGTGCCAAATTCTTCTGCAATCAACGCTAGGGTTTTGGGCTGATTAGTGAAAGTTCTTGCTTCTGTATCTGCAATGTAAATAGGAATGCCTAACTCCTGAAACATTTTTGCAACAGTGGTTTTTCCACTTCCAATTCCTCCGGTCAATCCTACAATTTTTGTCATTAAGCTTTATTTAAAAAAAAGTTCAGGAAATGCATTTTGCGGTTTCTTTTTGAGAATTTTCACTAATACAAATGATTTTAAAAAACCAATTCCGTAACCATAAAATTGAATAATTGTGGCAAAAACAGCCAGAAAACCAATTTTAAAGCTCTTGGTTTGCAAAATAGCGAGAATGAAAAGCAATTCAAAATAGATGGTAAAGATAAATATCAGAATATAACTTTTTAAGAACGCAGTGGCAACCGCTGCAATCATTCCTAACAAAAATAGGGTTGGAAAAAAGTAAGTTGGTTTAGAATACTTGGGGTACCAATGGTTTAAAATAGGTCTTGCTTTACCGAATTTATTGACTTGTTTGTAGAATTTAGACCAATCAATTCTCCGTTTATGATAAACATAAGCGGTTGGAATTAACTTGGTTTCAAAACCTAAATTCCATAATCGTATGGATAGATCGGGATCTTCGCCAGGATGAATTTTCCCAAAACCACCTGATGCTTCAAATGCTTTTTTAGAAATTCCCATATTAAAACTTCTCGGTTGAAATTTATCAATTTTTTCTGAACCACCTCTAATTCCACCAGTGGTGATAAAGGAAGTCATTGCAAAATTTATAGCCTTCTGTACATCCGAAAAACTATCCAAAGCTCTGTCCGGTCCACCGAAACAATCGGTAAATTCTAACTTCAATGCCTTATCCACCTCGATTAAATAGTTAGAAGGAATAATACAATCGGAATCAAAAATGATGTAATACGCGCCTTTAGCTACATTCATTCCATAATTTCTTGAATCACCAGGACCTGAATTGGACTTATAATAATAACTAATATCAAGTTCAGATTGAAATTTTTCTACAATTTCTTGGCACGGAATTGACGAACCATCTTCTACAACCACTATTTCAAAAGGAAGTTTATAGTCTTGTAAAAGTAAACTCTGTAACAGTTCCTCTATTTCATCTGGACGGTTGTAAACGGGTATGATCAAAGAAAAAAGCATAGTTGAAAATTTTATCAAATATACCATTAAAAAAAAAGCCACCCGAAGGTGGCTTATAAATTTAAAAAAATTTTAATTTATTGTTTGATCACTTTGATCGTTTTCACTGCATTTTCTGTAGATACTTTTACTAAGTACGTTCCAGAAGCTAAGCTTGACATATCTACTTGACCTTTGTTTGCATTCATATTCATAATTAAAACTTGTTGTCCAAGAAGATTGTACACTGTTACATTCGAAATGTTTTGCGTAAAGCTCACATTTAAAACATCTTTTACAGGGTTTGGATATGCTGTGAATGAGTTGCTATCAAAATCAACATTTGATAATTCAGACTCAAAAGCCACATTGTCGATGTAAAAGTTATAATCAGACTCATCATCAATAATTCCATCAGTACCTACAAATGCGAATTTAACTGCACTTGAAGTAGCCACATATTCATACGTAAAATCTTGCGAAACGTTAGACACATTACTTGCAGCTGTAAAATTTTGAATTTCAGTCCAAGTAACTCCATTATCAGTAGTCATTACAACTTTTACAGAATCATCTGACCCCATTGCAATAGACTCAGTTCCTAACCATGTGGTAACACCATAGTTAAAAGATAAGTTATATGTTTCTCCAGTTACAGTATTCATAGAAGGTGAGATTAGCCACCCAATTCTACCTGAAAAGTAAAGATTAATTGAGGTAGCACCAGTTGAACCCGCATTTAAAAATCCATCTGCCGCCCAAATTCCAGTATCAGTACCTGTTGGACCTGTAGCAACTGTGCCTGCTCCAGCTCTTGACCAACATAATGGTGGAAAAGTGTCAAAGTTTTGCGCATACGGAGCATCAAATGCGACACAAGCAGTTACGAATGTTATCGAAGGAGACCAAGCACCAAAATCAGTTCCATTACAAACGGAACGCACCCAAACTCTATAAGATGTTGAAGGAGTTAGATCAGTAATTGTAGTAGAAGGTGTAGTAGCTACATCAAAAGTAGTTAAACCCTCTGGAGTATTCACTGTAGATTCTGCATAAGCATACTGCCAAGCCGATTCTGTTCCTCCTGGAGTCCAGGAAATATCTGCCGTTGTAGAAGTAGAACCACCAAAAGCAACAACATTAACATCCTGACAATTTGGATTAACTTCCCAAGTTACATCGTCAATGTACATATATTGATATGTACTAGTACCAACAAACTTAAACGCAACATGACTGTCTGTTGTTGAACTAGCAAAAGGTACTGAGTATATTGCAAAGGCATTGGTCATTGGAATAGTTTGAACTGCAGTAAATGTACTAGCATCTGACGGATCACTCATAGTTCCTACAACCAATTGAACACCAGCATTTCCTGAATATGCTCTGAATTTAATTCTATGCAAATTTAATGGTAAATCGGTTAGTACTGGTGTAACTAAATACAAAGCAGCTGCTGCGTCATTAGAATTGTACATTTCAACATAATCACCGAAAGATGATACTTGAATTCTAGCAAATGCGTCAGCAGTACCTTTAATTGTATACCAACATTCTGGAGCAGGAATTGTAACTTCAGTTATAAAACTTTCAGTAAAATTACCAAATGCTTCACATCCTGTTCTAAAATTAAAAGGCCCCGTCCATGGACTTAAACTACCACTTCCACAATCTGTTTGTAAAAAATAACTGTAGTTTGTTTGAGGATTTAAGCCACTTAAGTTTAAAGTGTTTGCTGCTATTCCAGACGTTACGGTACCAGATCCCTGATTTTGACCTGCAGAGAGAAGTTCTACGTTAAATAAAGTTCCAGTGGAAACCCAGCTCAATGTTGCCGATGTAGCTGTAATTGCACTAACTGATGTAGCAGATGGCGGAAAACAATCCGGTGCTGGCAAAACATTAACTAGAAATTCTAAAGCAACACCATATATACTACTATAACAAGGATTAGCAGGCGTTTGTACATAATCCGTTGCAACAATACGCATTCTGTGCTCTCCAATTGCAGCCGTAGCAGGAACAACAAAAGAAGTATTTAATACGAAAGGATTTGTAGCACCAGACTCGCCTGTGTAAACTAATTCTGAAGCTTCAAAAGTAAAATTATCATTAAAATCAACCCATACATGAGTGAAATAAGTAGCACCCGTTGCTAGAGTTACGTTCATGATTGTATTCAAACCTTGTGTTATGTCTATTGCGCCATTTTCAATAAAATTACCATAAAGTACATCTCCTACTGTAGTAACCACGTCATTAATCTGTACACTTGAAATTCCTGCACCATCGTTTGACGTAGGCAATGCTTCGCAATAACAACCATCATCATAAGTGGTAAAGTTATCTTCAAAACAATCTGTCGCAGTTCCAAAAGCATTGTAAGGTGCAATCGTATAATAATAAGTCGTACCTAAATCACCAACAAATGAATAATTCAATGCACTATTGATATCTACGTTATCTACAACTAAATCCTCACCATCAGGAGAAGTTCCGATAGACACTTTGTATCCATCAGCATTATCAATCGCATCCCAAGTAAAAGTAGTTGGAAAGTTACCACATCCTACATCTGGAACAGTATTCATATCTTCAATACAACCTGGTGCTGCAAAGGGAATTTCCTCCCAAACAACATCATCTAAATACACTGTACGAAAGGTACCACCCAAACCGTGTTTAAATGCAATATGATTATCAGTCGTACTTGTGTTCATTGTTACATTATAGGTAAGATAATTAGCAGTTAAAGTAAATGTAGACAAAGGTGTAAATGTGGTAGCATCTGTAGCATCACTCATCGTACCTACTATTAAAATCTGTCCAGCAGTTCCTCCTCTAGCCTTAAATTTCATTCGGTGTGTATTTTCTCCAATAGCCGTTAAAGCTGGTGAAACTAACAAAATATCTGATGATACATCACTTGAATTAGTCATGCTTATTGCGTTAGGTGCAGATGCAAAAGTGTTACTGATTACCGAAACGTTTGCATTTATATTGGTAGAAGTAATCGTTTTAGTCCAACAATTTGGAATCGCACCCGTTGCAGCAGTAGTTTCTGAAAAATCTTCTATGAAATCGTCAAATGAAACACAAAGCGTTCTAAAACTTAATGGACCATTCCATACGCTTTGTCCATCAGCACAGATTGATTTGACCCAAAAGTAATATTTTGTATTTGGAATTAATCCTGTTATATCTCCAGAAAGTGCTGTAGTTGCCGTACCAGCTGCTGAAGGTGCTTGATTGACATCCAAGTAATAATACTCATAACCTAATGAAGGAGTTGGCGTTACTGCTTCCCAGTTTAAAGTAGCTGAACTACTTAAAACATTTGAAGCCGTTAATCCTGTTGGAGACACGCATGATGGTGCTGCACCTTGAGATACGTTAATAGTATCAAAATAATAATAAACATCTCCATCATTTAAATAATTTGTTTTAAATCGAACAAAAAAATCGCCTGGAGTAGCAGAAAATGTATAGCTAATCGTTGCACAAGTTGCAGAAGAAATATGATTCGATTCCCCGATTACTCCAATTTCAGTCCAAGGTCCAGAAGCAGAGTTTGACCATTCCGTGACCATATCAACTTGACTACTTAGCGCTGCTGTGTTACCAGAATAATTGATGACTTTGTAATCAAAATTTAAGGTTACAAGTCCTCCATTGGAAGTTCCCAAGCTTGGGGAGGTTAAGGACAAATTTGCATTAAATTCCCAAACATTGGCTCTAACTGATGCTGTTTCCGTACAAGGAATAAGAGTAGTTCTCGAATATCCCTCCACAGTCCAAGATCCTAGACCGGCCGGTTCCCAACCGTAATCGTACGAAACTTGTCCATAGCCGCTCAAGACCATGGTCAAGAGAAAGACTAGTGATAGTGTAATTTTTTTCATAATTCTCTAATAGTTTAAATTAATATCTCGCTAAAATATAAATTATTATAAGATTTATAAAAGATTCCATGTTAACATTTAAGTGTCACGACGTATAAAACATCAAAAAAAGAAATAATAACAAATTTATCGTGTAATGTTATAAAATTAAACATATTTAATTTCTTTGTGTGAAAGAATGATCTTACAATTTACAGTGCAAAAGATTCCAAGTTGAAATCATAATTCGCCAGAAAAAAACGACACAACTTAAGCATCTACAATTTAACTACTTAAAACAAAAAAATCCAGACTTTCGCCTGGATTTTCAACTTATTATTTTAAAAAAATCTATTTTATACTTTCAATTTGAACCATTTCATTGGTATCTTTTGAATAGTCTACATTTCTTACATCAAAACCGAATAAATTGTAAAATTCTTTTTTGTAACCGTCCAGATCACCTAATTCAGACAAGTTTTCTGTAGTTACTTTACTCCACAATTCCGCAACTTCTGCTTGCACATCATCGCGCATTTCCCAGTCGTCAATACGAATTCTTCCTTTTTCATCTACAGGAACTTCTTTTCCTGAAAACAAGCGGTCATGAAATAAACGTTGGATTTGTTCAATACAACCTTCATGAATTCCTTTAGCTTTCATTGTTTTGTAAAGTAAAGAAATGTACAATGGAATTACAGGAATCGCTGAACTCGCTTGAGTAACCAACGCTTTGTTTACCGAAACATACGCTTTTCCGCCAATATCCGAAAGTGCATCAGTAATTGAAAATGCCGTAGCTTCCAAATCATCTTTTGCTTTTCCAATTGTTCCATTTCTGTAAACTGCTTCCGTTAATGAGGACCCTATATAGGAATAAGCTACAGTCATTGCACCTTCTGCCAATAGATTTTCTTTTTTCAAAGCATCCATCCACATTTTCCAATCTTCGCCACCCATTACAATTACCGTATTTTCAATATCATCACCTGAACAAGGTTCGATACTAACTTCGGAAACCTTACCCGTGTGAAAATCAACCGTATTATTGGTAAACTTTTCTCCAATAGGTTTTAACGTAGAACGATGTGTTACACCCGTTTTAGGATGTGTACGCACTGGAGATGCTAAACTATATATAATAAGGTCAATCTGTCCTAAATCTGCTTTAATTAAAGCTAACGTTTGGTCTTTAATTTCATCTGAAAATGCATCTCCATTGATACTTTTTGCATACAATCCTGCCTTTTGCGCTTCTTGCTCAAAAGCCGCCGTATTGTACCATCCTGCCGAAGCCGTTTTTCCTTCTACGGGTGGTTTCTCAAAAAAGACTCCAACTGTAGCTGCATCTGAACCAAACGCACTCGTGATTCGAGAAGCCAATCCAAAACCTGTGGAGGAACCGATTACCAAAACACGTTTGGGTCCGTCAATCGCACCTTTGGACTTCACATAGTCGATTTGTTGCTTCACATTTTCAGCAGCTCCATCCGGATGTGCCGTTGTGCAAATAAATCCTCTCATTCTTGGTTCTATAATCATAAGATTCGTTTTTTTTATTACGTTGAACAAATATAAATCAAAATATTAGTTAAGCAAGGTTTTCGCATGATTAATGGCTGCCTCAGAAAGGTCTTTGCCCGAAATCATTTCTGCTAATTCTTGAACCCGTTGGTCCTGGGTCAGGCGAATAATATTGGACTGGGTTTGATTACCAACCGTCTCTTTAAAAACCTTAAAATGTTGTTTTCCACGTGCCGCAATTTGTGGTAAATGCGTAATTGAAAACACCTGCATCGTACTGCTCATTTCCTCCATAATGAAGGCCATTTTATTAGCGATCTCACCAGAAACTCCCGTATCAATCTCATCAAAAATAATCGTGGGAAGTTTTGAATATTGTGCCAAAACTGCTTTAACAGCCAACATAATTCGCGACATTTCTCCACCAGAAGCTACCTTTTTCAATAATCCAAAATCAGATCCTTTATTGGCAGAAAATAGAAACTGTAATTCATCAGTTCCATTGGCAAAATAGCTTTTCTTTTGCGTCAGTTGAATATTAAATTGGGAATTGGGCATTCCCAATTGCACTAAGTACTGCACTAATTTCTTTGCCAGAACAGGAATTGCTTTCTCTCTATTCTGATGTAAAGAAGCCGCTACCTTATCCAACTCATTTTCGTTTGCAATCAACTCATTTTCTAACTTTTCAATCGCATCTTCCAAGTGTTGCACTGCAAATGCCTTCTGTTCCAATTCATTCTGAACAATCAATAATTCCTCAACTGAATTAACTTGATGCTTTTTCTGCAAGGAATAGAGCAATTGTAATTTTTGATTCAATACTTCTAGTTGTTCAGGATCGTTGACCAGTTGCTCTGCCAAAACATTTACCTCTGAAATAATGTCATCAAATTCTATTAAAACAGAATCAACACGCTCAAAAATAACCTGGTATTCTGAAGTCAAATTTGCGATTTTCTGTAAATGCGATCGCACTTCCTTCAAATTCTGAATGACACCAATTTGTTCCTCTTCGGCCAAAGCCAAAGTCTTATCCAAATTTTCTTTGATAAATTCTACATTATTCAACTGTTGAAATTGCTCTTCCAATTCTTCTTGACTGCCTGAAACTAATTTAGCTTCCACCAATTCATTGAGTAAAAAAGTAGTGTAATCTTGCTCTTTCTGCGCATTTGCATAAGCTTCCCTTTGTTTCTGCAAATCACTTTTATTTGCCTTGTAGTTTTTTAAAGCTTGACCATATTGCTGTAATAAAGTACCATTCTGACCAATTGCATCAATAATTTCAAATTGAATTTTCTCTTCAGAAAGTTCCTGCGTTTGCTGTTGTGAATGTATGTCAATAAGATACACTCCCAATTCTTGCAAATCGGAAACACCTACTGGACTGTCGTTTACAAAAGCGCGCGACTTTCCTGAAGGCAATATTTCCCGACGAATAATAGTGAATGCGTCATAATCAAAGTTATGAGTCTCAAAAAAGGATTGTAAATTGTATTTAGAAATCGAAAATTGTGCTTCTATAACACATTTTTCTTCTTTATTTTTTAATGCAGATAGGTCGGCTCTTTTTCCTAAAACTAATCCTAAAGCACCTAGAAGAATGGATTTACCAGCTCCCGTTTCTCCAGTAATTGTAGAAAAGCCATTGTCGAACTCAATAGATAATTTTTCTATTAAAGCAAAATTTTTAATGGAAAGTGAAGTAAGCATTGTTGTATTTTAGTCGTTAAAATCAAACCGAACTTGAGTTATATCCGTGGTAAAATCATCAAATTTAAAAGCGAATCGTTGCCCATTTTGAAGAGTTCAAAGGCGAAACTCGATTCAAATTATCCACTAAATCTGTAATTTTAACTTGTGGGCCGCCAGAAAAAACAGATAAAATTTCATCTGATTTAGCATCAAAAAACAAACGAGTTAAAAAAGAATTGGGACGAATGGAGTGGATTTTTTGCAACTCTAAAAGTGCAGTTTTCATACCTTCTTTTCCCTTACTTGGACTTTCACTCATCAAATCTAAACCATTGATGTGGTAATTGTATAACACCGATTTTATAGGATCAAACGTACCAGACATCAAATCATTAGTTAAAAAAAATCGATTCTGACTTCCGCCATCATTTTGGCTCCAGCCTTTATAACTGCTTTGTTGTGCTAAATTAACCACTTCTTGCGCTTGTTGGTAAAAAGGTTTTCCAGCATTTAATTCATATGTATCCGCGTCCAATCCAATGATAATGTACGCGTAGAAAGCAACTACAGCAACTAAATTGGAATCAAAACTGTTGGGGTTAAATATTAGATTTTCAAACTCAACATATTTGAAATTAAAATCCTTGTCATTATAATTTAAAACAGGAGATATATAACTTGATCCAAACGCAGTTCTTGAAGAAGCCACTTGCAAAGTAGCTACAAACTGATCTGAACCATAGCTGGTAACGTTGATAAAAATAGTACAATCTATTTTCTCGCTTTGTTTAAATTTCTTGTTGGTCCATCTGGTTTTATTGACAAAATCAGTCAACGACGTTTCTAGCGTTTTAAAAATCGGTTGATTGCTATTGGTCAAACTTTGTGCATTGATTTTAACAATGCAGTTCAATTCTTGTGCTTGAACGGCAAAACAGCAAAAAAGTACAATAATAGAAAAAAGTTTAGTCATTATAATGGGCTATTACTTTGTTTAAAATATCTTGAGCCACCTTTCCTTTGGACTTTAAATCCATCGGCTCCATGTTAAAATTCTTGTCAATAAATGTAACTTTATTCGTTGATGTGCCAAAACCGGCTCCATCGTCTTGTAACGAATTCAGAACAATCAAATCTAAGTTTTTTTTCTGAATTTTACCCTTTGCATTTTCAATTTCATTCTCCGTTTCCAAGGCAAAGCCAATTAAAAACTGATCTTTCTTGATTTCTCCCAAGGAAGCTAAAATATCTTTGGTCTTCTCAAGCTCAAAGGTTAAACTACTTTCTGCTTTTTTTATTTTCTGCGAAGCAACATTTTTTGGTCTGTAGTCTGCTACTGCTGCTGCAGCTATAGCAATATCCGTGTTTTCAAAATAAGTGTGACATGCATTGTACATTTCCTCTGCAGAAATCACTCGAATCAAATGAATCGATTTGTCAGCGGGAATATAGTGAGAAGGTCCAGAAATCAATGTGACTTCGGCTCCCAATTTCGCCGCCTCATTGGCAATTTCAAAGCCCATTCTACCTGAAGAATGATTTCCAATAAATCGAACAGGGTCAATTGCTTCGTACGTTGGTCCTGCCGTAACCATTAGTTTTTTACCACGCAAAGGCAGCTTCCCTATCATATCATTTTCTATAAAAGAAAGGATATTCTCAGGTTCAGCCATTCGACCTTCACCAGAAAGTCCGCTGGCTAATTCGCCACTTTCCGCGGGAATTATAATGTTGCCAAACGATTTTAAAGCGGAAAAACTTGCTAATGTAGAGGGATGCTTGTACATATCCAAATCCATTGCTGGAGCAAAATATATCGTACATTTTGCAGAAAGATACGTAGCTAACAATAGATTATCACAAGTACCGTGTGCCATTTTAGACATAGTATTTGCAGTTGCTGGTGCAATAATCATCAAATCAGCCCAAAGACCGATTTCTACATGGTTGTTCCATGAAGCATTTTCATCCACTTCATTATAGAAAGTGGAATGAACAGGATTTTTTGAAAGCGTAGATAACGTCAAAGGAGTGACAAAATCTTTAGAAGCAGGTGTCATGATTACTTGAACCTCGGCACCTGCTTTTATAAAAAGTCGGACTAAAGATGCAGTTTTATAAGCGGCAATTCCACCAGAAACGCCTAGTACTATTTTTTTTCCGCTTAACACTGACATAGTCAATAAATTATTTTGATGTTGCGTCTCTATGGTAGATTTTATCATCCAACCATTCTTGAACTGCTAAAGCGTGTGGCTTAGGCAATTTTTCGTAGAATTTAGAAACCTCAATTTGTTCTTTATTTTCAAAAACTTCTTCTAAACTATCGTTATATGTTGCAAATTCTTCTAGCTTCTCAGTCAACTCTTTTTTAATTTCAGTGTTGATTTGATTTGCTCTTTTAGCCATAATTGTGATTGCCTCATACACATTTCCCGTAGGTTCCTCAATCATCGACTTATTGTACGTGATTGTATTTACTGGAGCATTCGTCTTTTTTAAATCCATGACTTTATTAATTATTATTTGAAATTTGTTTTAAATCTGTTTCTATTCGCGTAAGCATGTCGTCTGCCTGTTCTTTAAATGACGAAGTTTGATTGAACTTCATCAAATTTAAATACGCTGTTTTTGCACTATTAAGTCGCTCTGCTTTTTTTGTATCAACACTATTAATGGCTAATTTATAAGCTGAATCCAGTTTGTAATACAAGGCTTCTTCCTTATATTTTGTTCCTGGAAAATCGGCAATAAAGTTATCCAAAACAACCAATGCTGCTTTGTGATCTGAAATCGTATTGTACTGCTTAGCCGTTTCAAACGATTTCTTCTCTAATTTCTCGCGCAAGTCTTTGACAATTACATTTGCTTCTGCCAAATATTCAGATGTTGGATAAACATTTATAAAAGCTTGTAATTTATCAATTGCCTTAAAAGTATCCACTTGATCTAGACTGTATCTCGGAGAAAGTTTAGAATAACTAAAAGCGGATAAGTAGGTTGCTTCTTCTACCTTTTCACTTTTTGGATAACTACTCGTAAAGCTTTCAAACTGATAAGCTGCCGAATAATATTGTTTCGTTTTTAAATACGATTGCGAATACATGTAAAACATTTTCTCTGCTTGAGGTCTACCGCGGTATGTAGGTGCGATTTGCTCAAACAAACGAATTGCTTTACCATAATTTCCTTTATCGTACTGGGTGGTAGCGACATCGTATTTTACACCGATTTCTTCTGTTTTAAGCGCCTTTTGATATTCGCTGCATGAGCTTAAAATCAAAGTAAATAAAAGTATTGAAAGTATTTTTTTCATTGTAAAAATAAAAGTTTCTGGGTTGCAAATTAGCGGTTTAAAACCAAAACTCAACTACTGAAACATAGCGGGCAAAGTTAATGATTAATTAGAGACTACAAAACATTTTTTTCAGCCGTCTTTTTATACCAAAAAACAACTGAAAATTAAGATTATAAACTGCGGAATTTTAGATTTATTGTGGTGTTGGGATCTGACTTGTAAAGTTTTTCATTTCATTGTCAAACAAGTATAACCCACCTTTATCGTCTCCTATTAAATTGATTTTATCTAAGATATAACGTGCATTAGCCTCTTCTTCAATCTGTTCTGAGACGTACCATTGTAGGAAATTGTGTGTCGCATAATCTCTTTCGTCCAAAGTAATCCCAACTAATTCGTTGATACTTTGAGATACTTTTTCTTCATGAATCAACAATTGTTTAAACAGTACCTTATAATTTGACAAGTCCAAAACAGGTTCAACAGTGGCAGAAATTTTTGCTTCTCCACCTCTTTGATTGACGTATTTTACCAATTTCAACATGTGCATGCGTTCTTCGTCCGATTGTGCATACATAAATGTAGAAATTCCTTCAAAACCCTGCACTTCTGCCCAAGAAGCCATTGCTAAATAGATCTGTGAGGAGTTTCCTTCTACGCTAATTTGCCCATTTAAGGCCGCTTGAATTGTTTGAGATAACATATTACTTTATTTTTTTTACTTAATTATATATTTTGGGTAAATGCCTGCAATCGGCTTGCAAGATCATCGTTTACAGCCACCAAAGGCAAGCGAACCGTATTTTCTGCCAAACCTAGCGCTTTAAAAACGTGCTTTATTCCCGCTGGATTTCCTTGTTCAAAAATCATATCAGTGGCTTCGGCAATTTTATAATGCAATGCATACGCTTCGTCCACTTTTCGTTCCAAACCTAAGCGAACCATTTGCGAAAATTCTTTTGGAAAACCTTCACCAATAACCGAAATCACTCCTGAACCTCCTGCTAAAACCATTGGCAAGGTAATCATATCATCTCCAGAAATTACAAGGAAATCTTTTGGTTTACCTTGAATAATTTTCATAGCTTGAACAATATCTCCAGCAGCTTCTTTGATTCCAATTAAATTTGAAAACTCATTTGCCAAACGAATTACTGTGGAAGGCAACATATTACTCGCCGTTCGACCTGGTACGTTATACAGTATTACAGGAAGAGGCGCTGCTTTTGCAATCGCACTAAAATGCTGGTAAATTCCTTCTTGCGTCGGCTTATTGTAGTAAGGAGAAACGGACAAGATTGCCGAAAATGCAGTAAAGTCTCTCGTTTTTAATTCCTCAACGAGTTGCATGGTATTGTTTCCACCAACTCCTAAAACTAATGGCAAGCGTTTGTTATTCACTTTAACAATGGTATCAATCACCGCTTCTTTTTCTTCAGAAGTCAAGGTTGCAGGTTCTCCAGTAGTTCCTAGAACCACCAAGTATTCTACACCACCTTCTATAACATGATTTACAATTTTTTCTAGCGCCTCATGGTCTACAGAAAAATCTTTTTTAAATGGAGTTACAAGTGCCACTCCCGTTCCTACAAATGCTTGCATCTTTATATTTTGTTTAAAATCTTTAAATATTTGAATAATTCCTGAATGAAAATTGCGTGATCTTCCGCCGTAGTTTGTATCAATAAATGGTTTAATCTTTTATCAATAGTTGAAAAACCTACTTTAAAACTTGCCTTTGAACGCTGTGTCACTAATAAAAGTGGTGCTTTCTCGATATCGTAATAACTGATCAGTAAATCGAACTTTGTGGCCTTAAATTGCACAACATCCTCTTTTTCTATCGATCCAGACCAACTTACACTTTTTAAACTTAAAGAAGGAAAATTTGCGTCTCGTTTTTTGTCTTTGTCATGATACAGCAGCACTTCAATATGCTCTCTTTCAACTCCATTATCTTCTAAAGCGCGAATTAAATCTTCTTTCTTTGCAAAATACGTTTCATCGATAAGCAATCCAACTGTTCTGATTTTATCTACAGAATAGCCATCGCTATCTAACGAAAGTGCTTTTTTTAACTTTCTTTTTAATAGAAATTTCTTTAAAAAATTTAAAAACATACTACTTTTGCTTCAACTTACAAATTTAATTAAATAAGTATCATTTGAAATGGTAAATCTAAAAAAGTATACACCTATTTTACACTATTTTGTTTTAATCTTAACAGTTGCCACATTCTGGTCTTGTGCGGAAAAAAAACTGTATGTAAATAAGGTAGAAGGAAAACAAATTCCAGTAACGCAAGCACTCGCAACTACAACAGCTATTGAAGAATATATCGCACCCTACCGCGAACATATTGATGCCGATTTGAACTCAATATTAGCAATTGCAACTGAAAATATTGATAAAAAGGGGACTTATCAAACTAAAATTGGAAACTTACAGTCTGACATCACTTTAGCAAGTGCCACCAAACTTTTCATGATGAGAGAAAAAAAGAGTGTAGATATTTGTCTTCTTAATAATGGAGGAATTCGTTCGATCATTAACAAAGGAAATGTGACTACTCGAACTGCATTTGAATTAATGCCATTTGAAAACAGTTTAATTGTAGCTGCTTTAAAGGGAGAACAAATTTTGGAAATGATTGACTACTTGATTAAAGAAAAAAAGCCTCATCCCTTGGCAGGACTGACATTTACAATTGATAAAAATGATGTTGCAAAAAACATCTTGATTCAGAAACAACCTTTAGATCCACAGAAGACCTATTATGTTGCTACCAACGATTATTTATACAACGGTGGCGACAGCATGAATTTCTTTCAAAAAGCGACAAAAATGTATGACTTGGATTACAAATTAAGAAACGTTTGGATTGACTATTTCAAAGCTGTAGACACGATTCCCGTATTAACCGACATTAGAATTGCAAAAGAAAATTAAGATGAAAAGAAGAGATTTTATTCAGAAAACTGCTGCAAGTTCAGCTATTTTGGCGTTACCAAGTTTGCCTTTGATGTCTTTTGGAAAGCCGGACATCAAGCATTTGACAATTTTGCATACCAATGATGTTCACAGTCATATTGATTCTTTTCCCGCTGATGATTCTCGGAATCCCAACCAAGGTGGCGTTTCTAGAAGAGCCTCTTTGATTGACAGTATTCGAAAAGAAAATTCAAATGTTTTGCTTTTGGATGCTGGAGATATTTTCCAAGGCACACCTTATTTTAATTATTATGGTGGCGAGTTGGAATTTAAATTAATGAGTATGTTAAATTATGATTTGGCAACTATGGGAAATCATGATTTTGACAATGGAATTGATGGTTTTTATGCTCAATTGCCTCATGCAAAATTTGATTTTGTCTCTGCTAATTATGATTTTAAGAATACGGTTTTGAACGAAATTGTAAAACCCTACAAAGTTTTCAATAAAGGTGGAATCAAAATTGGTGTTTTTGGTTTAGGTATTGAGTTGGAAGGTTTGGTGGACAAAAAGATGTACAAAGAAACCGTTTATAACGATCCCGTTGAAACCGCAGAAGAAATGACACGCATTTTGAAAATAGAGGAAAAATGTGATTTGATCATCTGCTTGTCGCACTTAGGTTACAATTATAGAAACGATCCTGACAAAATTTCTGATCTGACTTTAGCTAAAAAAACCAAGGATATAGATTTGATTATCGGCGGTCATACGCACACTTTTCTGGATAAACCAACAATTGTAACAAACAAGGCTGGTGCACAAACTTTAGTAAATCAAGTAGGTGCTTACGGAATCAACTTGGGAAGAATTGACTTTTACTTTGACCATAACAAAAAGAAAACACACGAATCACGGACGATTATTGTTTAATTTTTAAACCATTAAGTCATTAAGGTCTATTAAGTTTCGCCTTAATTTTCTTAATATTTTAATGGTTTAAATTTTTTATTTCAACATTTCAATAAATGCTCCTTCCGAAATTATAGCCACATTTAATTTTGTGGCTTTTTCTAATTTTGCCGGACCCATATTATCTCCTGCAATTACAAAATCAGTTTTTGCAGAAATAGAACTTCCTACTTTCCCACCGTTATCTTCAATTTTCTTTTTTAATTCGTCTCGCGAAAAAATAGTGAACACCCCAGAAACTACAAATATCTTTCCTGCTAAAATATCCGTTGCATCAGGATTGATAATTTCAACAGTTTCCAATTGAACACCGTAATTTTTTAACCGCTCAATAATCAAACGGTTTTCTGTGTTACTAAAAAACTCTAAAACACTTTGCGCAATTTTCTCTCCAATTTCATCAACTAAAACCAATTCCATTAAGGTAGCTTGACTTAAAGCATTAATGTTTTTATAGTGCTTTGCCAATTTTTTTGCAACCGTTTCGCCCACAAATCGAATTCCCAACGCATATAAAACGCGCTCAAAAGGAATTTGCTTTGAAGCTTCTACTCCATTCACTAAATTCTCTGCTGATTTTTGAGCCATTCGTTCCAATGGAAGTAATTGTTCTACCTTTAAGTCGTAGAGATCGGCATAATTCTGCACCAAATTATTTTCAAAAAGTAAAGCAACTGTTTCCCCTCCTAAACCTTCAATATCCATCGCTTTGCGCGAAATAAAATGCTGAATTCGACCAATAATCTGTGGCGGACAACCGTAAAAGTTTGGGCAATAATGATTCGCTTCGCCTTCACTTCTGACTAATTCTGTATTGCATTCGGGACAATTTGTGATGTATTTTGTAGGTTGGGAATTTACTGAACGTTTTGTAAAATCGACAGCAATAATCTTTGGAATAATTTCGCCACCTTTTTCAACAAAAACAGTATCGTCTACTCGAATGTCTAGTTTTTCAATCTGATCGGCATTGTGCAATGAAGCCCGTTTTACAACTGTTCCCGCTAATTGTACGGGTTGCAAATTTGCCACAGGAGTTATCGCTCCCGTTCTGCCAACTTGATAGGAAATGGAATCTAAAATGGTACTAACTTGTTCCGCTTTGAATTTATATGCTACAGCCCAACGAGGTGCTTTTGCGGTAAAACCTAGTTCCTCTTGATAATGTAAATTATTGACTTTTATAACAACTCCATCTGTTTCATAAGGTAAATTATGTCGATGGATATTCCAGTATTCGATAAAATCAAAAATACCTTGTGTGTCATTCACTAATTTCGCTTCATTTGGCACTTTAAAACCAAAATCTCTAGCCTTTTGCAAACTTTCAAAATGCGTTTCAAATTTCACATCAGAACCAATAAAAGTATAAAGCAAACAATCCAAGGGACGTTTCGAAACTTCAGCACTGTCCTGTAATTTCAAACTTCCAGAAGCCGTATTTCTAGGATTTGCGTAAGGAGTTTCTCCAATTTCGATTAAGTCTTGGTTCATTTTTGCAAAACCTGCTAAAGGCAAAACGATTTCACCACGAATCTCGAAAGAATCTGGATAATCACCTTTTAATTGCAAAGGAACCGACTTTATGGTTTTTACATTATTGGTAACCTCATCGCCTTGAAAACCGTCTCCACGGGTTACTGCTCGTTTGAGCTGTCCGTTTTCATAAATGATTGAAATAGAA
This sequence comes from Flavobacterium tegetincola DSM 22377, assembly GCF_000425485.1. Taxonomy (GTDB): domain Bacteria; phylum Bacteroidota; class Bacteroidia; order Flavobacteriales; family Flavobacteriaceae; genus Flavobacterium; species Flavobacterium tegetincola. The sequence goes on from NZ_KE384384.1 coordinate 45,013, forward strand.
GCGCCATCGTATTTTAATTCGCAGGTATATTCAAGTGGAATATCACCAAGAAGTTTTTTAATTCTATTTTCCCAATCTAAAATATCTTCTTTAGAATACGAATTATCCAAGGAATACATTCGATTTTGATGCACAACAGTATTGAAATTCTTGGTAATCGCGCCACCCACTCTTTGCGTAGGCGATGAAGCGTCAAAAAATTCAGGATGTTTCGTTTCCAAATCTTGCAATTCTTTCAACTTTACGTCAAAGTCGTAATCTGAAATAACGGCATTATCCAACACATAATAGTTGTAATTGTGTAAGTTAAGTTCGTCACGCAACGATTGAATCTTCTGAGAAATATCCATAAAAAAATTGGCTAAATAAGTGCAAAATTGAAAGCACTAATTTAGCCAATTTAAAGCAAATACGACTAAAAAAATATTGTAGTTCAACAAATTTTTTAGCAGATTTCTATCGAATATTATTCCTGATTATCCTTAAACCTCATAAAAGCAATCTATACAATTATCTCGCAAAGGGTAAAGTAAAACATAACGCTTTGCGACTTAACGTCTTTGCAAGGCTAAAAAGTACGATCATCAATTATGAAGAAATTTATCTTTTTATGATTCGACAATTTGATTAATTTGCTGGTATAATTGGCCGTCGCTCAAGAAAGAACCTTGCTGAATTAAATCAAACAATGAACTATTTCTGTCTTTTTCAAATACTTTTTTACCAATTTTCATTTCTACATTTTCAGTAAACATGTTGTCGCTCAACCACTGTAAGCCTTCTTTGGTCAAAAAATCGACTTCAGGAGCCATCGCTTTTAATACAATTGAGTTTACATCTCCTTCATTGGCACGAAAAAGAAAAATATGTTGTTTAGAAAAATGTTCTAGATAAACTGCTTTTGTAAGCACGCCTTCCCAAATCAAATCAGAAAAAACATCTAATTCTTGTTCGGCAACTTCAGGTTTATTTAGTTTTATAGCATCCCATTCCGCTTTATCAATGGATTGCGAAGCTAAGAAATTGATGAATTCTTGGTGTAATTCATCAAATTGTTCTTTTGTAAGTCTACTGTATTTCATATTTATAAGTGTTTTGCCACGAAGTCGCTAGTAGCAAAGTTTATTATATTATATTTTTAATATTGACACCGATTATTGCAAGTAATAAGTTTTAATAATTCAACGATATTACTTAAAAATCTCTGTGTCTTTGTGCCTTTGTGACAAAATAAAAAAATCCCGACTTTCATCGGGATTTCTATATCTAAAACAGAAACTATTAGTTTTCTGCTACGATTTCAAATGGTAAGTCAACAATTACATCACGGTGCAATCTTACAGTAGCTGTATATTTTCCAGTACGTTTGATGATACCTGAAGTGATGAATTTTCTGTCAATTGAATGACCTGCTTTTTCTAAATGCTGAGCGATGTCAATATTGGTTACAGAACCAAATAATTTTTCACCACCTGCTTTAGCAGTAATTTTGATCTCAACTGCTTTTAGTTTTTCAGCTATTTCATTAGCGTCTGCAACTACTTTAGCTTCTTTGTGAGCTCTTTGACGCAAGTTTTCTGCTAATACTTTTTTAGCTGAAGGTGTTGCTAAAGATGCAAAACCTTGAGGAATTAAAAAGTTACGACCGTATCCAGCTTTAACTGTAACGATATCATCTTTAAATCCTACGTTCTGAACGTCTTGTTTTAATATAAGTTCCATGTTGTTGTCCTTTATTATAGAAGTTAGTCCCGATAGCTATCGGGACAACAACTCTAAATTATTATTTATTATTATTTAAGTAAATCGGCTACGTAAGGCATTAAAGCCAAGTGACGTGCTCTTTTTACTGCTACAGAAACTTTTCTTTGGAATTTCAAAGAAGTACCTGTTAAACGACGTGGAAGAATTTTTCCTTGTTCGTTTACAAATTTCAATAAGAAATCTGCATCTTTATAATCGATATATTTAATACCTGATTTTTTGAAACGACAGTATTTCTTTTGTTTGTTAGTCTCTATGTTTAAAGGCGTTAAATATCTGATATCTCCGTCTTTTTTTCCTGAAGCTGATTGTTGTAAAGTTGCCATAGTAATTACGCTTTAGATGCTTTAATTTTTGCTCTTCTTCTTTCCGCCCAAGAGATTGCGTGTTTGTCAAGACTTACAGTCAAGAAACGCATGATTCTCTCATCACGTCTAAATTCAGTTTCAAAAGCTTTCAAGATTTCTCCATCTACTTTGTACTCCAATAAGTGGTAAAAACCACTTTTTTTGTGTTGAATTTCGTAAGCCATTTTTTTCAGGCCCCAATCTTCTTTAGATACCATCTCTGCTCCTCTACTCGTAAGAAAATCTTCGAATTTGCTTACTGTTTCCTTTACCTGTGTGTCAGATAAAACGGGATTCAAGATGAAAACAGTCTCATAATGATTCATAATTGTATATTTTATTTGTTATAAAATTGGGTGCAAAAGTAACTAATTATTTTAATTCTACAACTATAGATTTGATTTATTCGCTAATCAGCTGATTTATTTTATCCAAATTGTTTTTTGCATTAAAAAAAGCGTACTTTAGAATGACCAAATCAGAGATCTCCTATGAAATTAACTTGTATAATTGTAGACGATTGCCCTGTTCAGAGAGCCCTTGTACAAAAATTGGTTACCAGTTATCCCAATTTAAAATTAGCAGGGATATTTTCTAACGGTGTTGAAACTAAAAATTTTCTTTCCACTAATTCAATTGATTTAGTTTTTCTAGACGTAGAAATGCCTGTTCTCAATGGGTTTGACTTCCTCGACACCTTAAAAGAAGCCAAGCCGCAAGTTATCTTTATTACTTCTAAGCCGGAGTATGCTGTAAAAGCGTTTGATTATGAAGCTACAGATTACCTTCAAAAACCCATAACTGCAATTCGCTTTGAGGCTGCAGTAAAAAAAGCAGCAAATAGACAGCTGGCGCTCGCTGAAAAACCCGTTTTTGACGACCACCATATTTTTATCAAAAGTAAATTAAAAAATTTGAAGGTGTTTACTTCGCGCATTCAATATTTAGAAGCGTATGGCGATTATGTAAAGGTTATTACTGATGATGGTAAACATATTGTACTTTCTACGATGAAGTCCTTTGAAAATGAACTACCAAACGATACATTTATTCGTGTGCACAAATCGTTCATTGTGAATTTAAATAAAATTGATACATTCAGCAGTAAATTTGTAGAAATTGGCACTACCGCCATTCCTTTAAGCCGTACTAAGAAAGAAAAACTACAAAAAGCAATTGCTGAAATCTAATAGAAATCGACATTTACTATGGTTTTAATCGAGCGATACACGGCAACTGATTCAAAACTGTTGAGCATTCTGGAAATAGTTCCTTTAATTGATCCCAAATTTTCTTTTTGCGGAATTTTAATTAGGATGACCCGTAAATATTCATTTCGAATTCGATTAACTCCAGGTTCTTCAGGACCTAAAACGGGAATGTTTAAATTTTGCGTCATCACTTGATACAACCAAGCTGAACCTTCTTTAAGCTTATCGTAATCGCGGTGCTTCAAAGTAATCTTTATAACTCGATAATACGGCGGATAAAAATAAATTTTTCGGTCGTACAGTTGTTCCTTATACATTCCAAAGTAATCATTGTGAGTCACTTGTTGGATGGTATTGTGATTGGGATTGTAAGTTTGAATAATTACTTTACCTCTTTTTTCTGAACGTCCAGCTCTACCGGATACTTGCATGAGCATCTGAAAACTGCGTTCAAAAGCCCGAAAGTCAGGGTAAAACAGCATGTTGTCTGCGTTTAAAACTCCTACTAAACTTACATTGTCAAAATCCAAACCCTTAGCAAGCATTTGCGTTCCGACTAAAATATCTACTTCTCGATTCTTAAAACTGTCGATGATGCGTTCAAATCCAAATTTTCCACGCGTGGTATCTTGGTCCATTCGTCCCACTTTTATAGATGGAAAAAGCGCTTGAACTTCTTGCTGGATTTGTTCAGTACCAAAACCTTTGGTCGTTAATTCTACGCTGGAACACGCTTGACAGTTGGTTGGTTTTGACATGGAATATCCACAATAATGACATCGCAGTTGATTTTTATGCTTGTGATAGGTCAAACTTACATCGCATTGTGGACATTCAGGAACGTGACCACAGGTTAAGCATTCCAAAATCGGAGAATAACCGCGACGGTTTTGAAATAAAATAATTTGTTCACCCAATGCCAATGCATCCGACATTTGATTGACCAAAGTATCGCTAAAATGACCTTGCATTTGCTTGCGGAAATATTTATCCTTCAAGTCGACCAATGCTACTTCTGGCAATTGCACTTTGGAAAATCGTTCGGTAAGTTCTACTAAACCGTATTTTTTATTTTGAGTGTTGTAATAGGTTTCAATACTTGGTGTTGCAGAACCCAATAAAACTTTTGCCTTATGAAAATGTGCCAAAACGATAGCAGCATCTCTGGCATGATATCTAGGTGCAGGATCAGATTGTTTAAATGTTTGTTCGTGTTCTTCGTCAATAATGATCAATCCCAAATCATTAAAAGGAAGAAATAAAGCTGAACGCGCTCCAATTATAATTTGTGCTTTTTCGGATTTCTCCAAGGATTGCAGCCACACTTCTACTCGTTCATTATTACTGTATTTGGAATGGAAAACTGCCACTTTGTTGCCAAAATGTGTAGTCAGCCTTGTAACCAATTGTGTTGTTAATGCAATTTCAGGCAGTAAATAAAGCACTTGTTTCTCTTCTAACAAAAATGCTTCAATCAGTTTGATGTAAATTTCTGTTTTACCGCTGGAAGTCACTCCATGAAGTAGCGTCACTTCTTTTGAAATAAAGCTTTCTTGAATTTCTTCGAAGGCTTTATTTTGAGCACTGCTTAAAACAAGTTCGTTGCGTTTGAAATTCCTTTCGAAAGAAACACGATCTTGTTGCATCGTGTATTCTTCAAAAATTTCTTTTGTAACTAATGCTTTTACGACAGCTGCAGAAGCACCACTTTGCTCCATCAATTGTTTGACAGAAACCGGTTTACTTTTCTCAGCAGCCATAAGTTGAAAATAACTCATCACTACTTCCCGCTGCTTTTCGGAATTCTTTAAAATTTGAAGGAGTTCATTAAGTCCTTCACTTGAATTGTAAATAGGATTCAATCTTACATATTTCAGCAACTTTGGCTTGTAACTTTCCTTGACTTCTTCTTCAACAATGAGAATGTTTTTATCGATCAATTGCTTGATGACGGGCAAAACGTTTTTCTTGTTTAAAATACCTACAATTTCCTGAATTTTCAAGGAAGATTGCTGTTGCAAAGCTTGATATACTAAAAATTCGTCATCGGAAAGAGAGGATTCTAAGACAAAATCATTATTTTTCTGACTGATAATGGTTTCACTTTCCAACAAAAGTGCGGATGGAATGGCCGACCGATACACGTCTCCGATGGCACACATATAATACGATGCAATCCATAGCCAATGTTTGATTTGTGTTTGCGAAACGATTGGAGTTTCGTCCAGCACTTGATGGATTTCCTTTGCGTCGTACTTTTCGGGTTTATTTTGATGCACATCAAGCACCAACGCCGTATATATTTTGCTTTTCCCAAAAGGCACAGCTACTCTAAATCCCGGCTTGATGAAATAAAATTCGGCTTCATTTACTTGGTACGTAAACGTTTGAGCCAATGAAAGTGGTAATATAACTTCAATGAAATACATGTCTTGGAAAGCAGTTGAAAGGTTATGAAGTGGATTATTATTCTACGCGATGCCAGTATTGGGTTCTACCAAACAATGAAATTCCGTAATAACCGCGTACTTTGAGTTTATTTTCGTTTTCAAGATTGATGTAGCATTTATAATATTTTCCGTGTTTGGGATCGAGGATTTTTCCACCATTGTATTCATTTCCGTCTTTGGTCAATCCGCGAATCAAGAGTAGTCCTAAAATAGGTTGATTTTTATCCTCACCTGAACAGTTGTTACACAATTTATCGCGGTCTTTGGGGTTTACAATTTCGATGACTTTTCCATGTATTTTTCCGTCTTGCTCGTAAATTTGAACAATTCCGAGTGGTTTTCCTGTTTGGTCGTCAATGGATTTCCATTTTCCTAAAACGGAAGGTGATTGTGCATGTACTGCAGCAAAAATAACGGTGAGTACTGTTAAAAAAAATATTTTCATATACCTGAATTTTTAGCCCGGATGGCAACGGAAAGCCCGGAGTTTAAAAAGCTTATTTTTTTCTGACCTAAAAGAGCGACTGTAGAAGCTCCTTTTAGGGCTTTGAAAAAATTGCTTTTTAAATGAGGACTTGAGTGAACAGCCGGACAAGCTCCTAAATTAAAATCGAAAAACGAGTTCAAGAACAATTATTATCTAAACAAATTGCGTCTTTTGAGTCGACTGATGGACGTATTGAGTTCAAAACCGAGCAAAAGAACCATGCAATTGAGCCAAATATAAAACATCATTATTAAAAGCGTACCAATTGAACCATAAAGTTCATTGTATTGCGAAAATTTAACAACCCAAATTCCGAAAATATAGGATGACAAGATGATTAAAATTGTAGTAAAAACGGAACCTATGGAAATAAATGAGGTTTTTTTTGATTCTTTGGTTCCAAATTTAAGCAAGATAGAAGATGTAATCAAGATCATTAACATTAAAAATCCGTAGCGACTTAACTCGATAATGTGGATGCTGTCGCTAAAAACGTTATCTAATTTTGTGCTTTGGATGAATACCTCAAAAATTACGGTTGTTGCTACAGTTACTAACAATAAGAGTGATAAAACCACCGACATTCCCAAAGCAACCATATATTGACGAAGGAAACCCCGCTTGATGATGACATGGTGCGAACTTTCAAAACCTCCGAGAATAGCGTTTAATCCGTTTGCCATTAAGAAGATGGAAAGTAAGAAACCGGACGACAATAATCCTTGGTAACTGTTATTTAAAATATCATTGATAATAGAAGCAATTGCCTCATAGGTATTGGGCGGTACGCTGTCCTCTAAAAATTTTAAAAAATCCTGCTGAAAGCCGTCAATTGGAATGTAAGGGATGAGATTTAAAATGAAAAGTGCGAATGGAAAAAGCGCCATAAAAAAGCTAAAAGCTACTGCTCCAGCCCGATAGGTTATGGCTCCTTCTACGATTCCGATGATATAAATTTCAAGTAAATCATAGAGTGACAAGCCTTCAAGGAAAGGTAATTTTACCCTCTTGGCGCCGTGCATTATATTCCGAACTACTGGAATTTTCTCTATTTTCTGCTCAATTTCAGCTGACATTTACAGTGCTTTTAAACTCAGATCCATGTTGTAAACCGAATGTGTCAACGCGCCAGAAGATATGTAATCTACACCACAATTGGCATATTCTCGGATGGTTTTCTCATTGATGTTTCCCGACGATTCTGTTTGACATTGGTTGCCAATTAAAGCAACAGCCGTTTTGGTATCTTCAAAATTAAAATTATCAATTAAAATTCGGTGTATTCCTTCTGATTCCAAAATTTCACGGATTTCATCGAGGTTTCTGGCTTCGACTATAATTTTTAAATCGAGGTTGTTTTCCTTTAAATATGATTTTGTTTTAGAGATTGCCTTTGTTATTCCACCAGCAAAGTCATTGTGATTATCCTTAAGCATTACCATGTCATACAATGCGAAACGGTGGTTTACACCTCCGCCAATTTTAACGGCCCACTTTTCTGGAGCACGAAATCCTGGCGTAGTTTTACGCGTGTCAAGAACATTTGTGTTTGTACCTTTTAATAATTGAACGTATTGGTTGGTTTTTGTAGCAATAGCACTCATTCTTTGCATGGAATTGAGCACCAAACGCTCGGCTTTTAAAATAGATTGCGAGCTTCCTTGGACGTGAAAAACAATGTCGCCATATTTTACAGGTGTTCCGTCTTCAATAAAAGTCTCCACTTGCATTGCTGGATCCACATAATTAAATATCATTTTAGCAAATTCTACTCCAGCAATAATTCCGTCTTCTTTGACTAGCAACTTTGCTTTTCCCGTCGCCGTTTCTGGAATACAAGCCAGTGAACTGTAATCGCCTGGCCCGACGTCTTCACGAATTGCGTTTGCGATAATTAGGTTTAACTCTTCTTGAAATTGAATATCTGAAATCATAGGTTCTAATTTGATAGGCTAAAATACAAAAATCGCAGGAACTAAAACACGATTTACAAAGTTATGTAAACTAAAAAAAGCTTCGAATTATTTATCCGAAGCTTTTTAAATTTATTTTCCTACACCGTTTATCTTCCTAAAAACTGATCGTCACTCAATGTTTTCATGAAAGCAATGAGTTGGAACTTTTCTTCAGCTGTAAGGTTTATTTTATTGCCGTTTTCTTTAAATATCGGATCTAAATTTGGTGCATCCAAAACGCTGTCAGACATATAATCCAACACCGCATCTAAGGTAGCAAACTGTCCAAAACTTCCGTATGGCGCAGTTTCTGCCACATTTCGCAACGACGGAACACGAAAACGCATATAATCTGATGAAACTCCTGTTACTCGTGCACGGCCTGCTTCATTGGAATCTGGGTTTAATGGAAAACCAATATTTCTAAAACTTTGGTCGGTAAAAAGTGGTGTACTGTGGCAACTGGCACATTTTTGTTGAAAAACCTGATAGCCTTGACTTTCAATTGCGGTAAAGGTCTCGCCTTGTTGTTTTTTCACACGGTCGTATTTACTGTTGGCCGAAATTAATGTGTATTCATATTGTGCGATACTTTTGTAAATGCGATCAGGTGTAATTTCTGAATCGCCAAAAGCTTTTTGAAATAAATCTTTGTATACCGCATCGCCCTGCAATTTCTCTATGACTTCTAAAATGGACGAATCCATTTCCTCGTGTGTGATTATCGGTACAATCGTTTGACTTTCAAGTTGCAATTTACTTCCGTCCCAATTGTAAAATTTCATGAAGGCTAAGTTCTGAATGGGCGGCACGTTTCTAAGTCCAATTCTTCCTTCAATTCCTATTGCTTGACTGTTATTATCTGCAAAAGCATTTTCCTGAGCATGACACGTTGCACATGAAATAGTATTATTCGTACTGAATTTTTTTTCATGAAATAATCTGTCGCCTAGTTCCACTCCATATTTTGTAGGTCTGTTGGAGTGCACTGCATTATTCAACGCCGGAAAATCGATCGGAATATCCAAGACCAGATCTGGATTATCATATGAAATAGACTCGTAATCCTCACTACTGCAAGATGCTAAAATCAATACTATAAACAGAAACCCAAATGACTTTTTCATCATAAATACATTAAAAATAGATTCAGAAATGGATAAGAAGCCGTTTGAAATTTCACTGACAAACGGCTTTCTAATTATGTATTAGTTTGTTACAGAAGTGATAGAAAACATCCCTTTTTGATCTGTAGTTCCGTTTCCACCAATGTTATCTACAAATTTAACCATATTCACAGCCGTGTGAACACTAGGAACCGCATTACCACTTCCCAATTCAATAGTATTGGATTGACCGCTCAAAAGCATATTAAAATCTGCTTTAATAGTTATTTTTGGAGATTTCCCACCAACTATTGCACTTGTCGAAAGGTCTAAAACAATTTCTCTGTAAGCATCCACTCCTTGTGTATAGCTCGATTCCACTCCTTCTTCTCCTTCTACCGTACTTCCTGAGTGGATTGACAATACATTATTATCAGCTCCATAAAAGCCTTCTATCTTTGTAAAACGATATCCTGTTCCCCATTCCCACATCATTTGTGTATCATTTGCACCTGCTGCTGCATAAAAATCAGGAAACCTAAATTGATCTAAAGTATTTAGTTCTTGTTTAATTCCTAAACCAAATTTAATTTGTGTGTATTCGCCAGCTGGAATAGTGCTCATTACATAATTTAAGCTTGAAACTTTAGATTGATCGATTACCGTAGCTCCTCTGTCCAAATCATTGATGTGATATAAAACTTCAGTACCATCGCCTTTTACCAGACGAATATTGCTGATTACGTATTTCAGTTCCGAAAAATGATGAATTTGTCCCGCACTAGAAGTAGTTGTTGTTGCTGTAGCAGAAGTTTCGCCGCCAAGAACGATCGGTGTACTTCCAAAAGTATTTTCAAAAACTAGGTTTACATCGTTTGCCACCGGACTATTGTCATCCGTACTACAAGATGTAAATGCTATTAAAACTGTTGTCAATAAAAGATATTTTTTTAAATTTTTCATTATTTGTGTTTTTTATGAAATTGTGTTTTTTATGAAATTGTGTTTTTATTATTTGTAATTATGAAAATCTAACCCATTGCATGCAAATGATATTAGGTGGCGGATGGAAAATCTCAACGTCAGGATTAAGCTTTAAGCGTCTCCTATATAGCAATTGTTCTTTCAGTTGAAATGAAGCTGAACTCTCAAAAATTAGTTCTGTTGGCACGGTTAATGCCAGTTCAAAATTTTTATAATGTACCGTTTGTTCAGAATCACTACTTTCCGATTTTTTCAATTTTTCTTGTAAGTAGCACTTACCTTTACATTGCAATTCGGGTTTGTCGATGTTTACACAAAATTCTTTTTCAATTGCAATTTGATTGAGTTTAAAATGCATAATTACCACCGCTTGATATGATGTCAAGAGTAGAAATGTGAAAGCCAGCATTAAACTTAGACCCTTTAGCATTGCTTTAGAAATTAATTTTTAAAGACGTAAAAATATTTCGCCCCATACGCGGAATGTTTCCCCAATCGGCATAGGTACTGTAAAATTCATTTAAGATATTTTCAGCTCCAACTTGAATCGTGGTTTTATTATTCTTGATAAAAAAGGAGTAATCAGCAGAAAAATTCCAAATAGTATACGAAGGTGTTTGATCTTCGCCGTACTCTGGACTGTAATTTATTTGTTCCAAATCGCCATTAATTGAAGTTTGAAAATTAAAACGCTGATGTCCATAATGCAATGAAGTTTGGTAACTCAACGGACGGATAAAAGGCAAGTTTTTTGCTTCATTGTCTTGTCCTCTGGCATACGTTAACACACCTTTCCAGTGCAATTTTTCTAAAATCGCATAGTTGGCATTCAATGAAAAATTAAATAATGTTGCAAAATCTAGCGACGTATATCCCTTTACACCCACCGATTGATAGTTCATCGGACTTCCCAAATTTAAGATTCGACCGATGATGTAATTTTCTATATGAAAATAATTTACATTGGCCTGAATACTTCCTTTCTTAATTGAATATCCCGCACTGGCATTGACTTCATACGATATTTCATTTTTCAAATTTGGATTTCCAATGTAATCATATCTGTCAAAACTGTTGTAAATATAATACCCGTACCCCTCCGAAACGGATGGCGCTCTGTGGCCGTAACCCGTTCCTAGAGTAAAATTAAATTTGTCAAAGTTCAATACATAGCTAGAATGCACACTCGGTAAAAATCGCGTTTTTTCTTGGGGTGCTCCCGGATGGAAAATCCAGTTGAATTCTACGTATTTTGAATAATTATAATTGACACCCAAAGAACCACCAAAATTCAGTGCACTTCGCTCCGAAATATCCCAGGAATTGTTCATTGATAATCCGGCGAAAGTAGTAGTAACCGAAGGCCAACTGTAGGCAAACATGGTTCTTTGACCTCTGTCTTGTGGATACATTCGCATTTCTGCAGTTGAAAGGTTTGAATATGCATTCAACTGAATGTCGGAAGAAAAACGCTCTTTTTTTACATTTATTTTAGAAAGAAATCCATACGTATTACTCCATCCTGGCATGTCCATGTGTACTAAATTTTCGGGACGTGTAGTGTCGTCCATGTAATGTTCAATAGCATTGAAATATAATTTTGTATCCCAAACACGCACCAATCCTTTTTCAAACAATTGTTTATAAGAAACTGACGTGATTAACGCACGCGACAACCACAAATCCATTGGCAACGCAGGATAACCTACATCGCGCGCTTGATCAAAAATTGCTTCCACTCTTAGTGATGACAAATCGCTTGTTTTATACGCCAGACCCAACGATGTGTTGAACTTTTTAAACTGAGAATGATTCACATCATCATCGTTCCCATCACTGTAATTTTCTGCACGACGGTACGAAATACTTGCATCCGCAACAAATTTTTCGCTCGAATAAGATACATTTCCTAAATTAAAAAACTGTTTATTATTGAATTCAAATCCTGTTTGGTACACTCCATTCCACGATTTTGACAAACCAAAAGGCGTGCTTTTTCTCTGTAAATCGATACTTCCTGCAACGGTTGCTCCATGCAAACTTCCTTCTTGTCCCGATTTTATTTCAATAGTCGAAAGATTGTTACTTTCTACGTAGGATGTGATTGGGTCCATTTTATCGGTACAAGCGCCAAAAACGTGCATCCCATCAATTGTTACCGTAGAACGCTCAGTACTCATGTTATTTAGTAACGGTTCCCAAGCATACGCACCTTTTTTGATAAAACTAATACTAGCAGATGAAGCCAAAAATTCATCCACAGAAACTGCCATTTTCATGTCGGTTTGGATTTTACTTTTGGTCGCTGCTTTGATTGTTACTGCTTCTAAAACCCGTGTACTATCTTTCTCTGATGATGGCGTTTGTGCATTTGCAAATAGACTACAAAAAAGAACTATGATTGTTAGACTCCTCATCAGTATTAAAATAATATATTGATAAACAAGTCACTTTTTGCTCCTTCTATTCCGGGTGTAAATTCGGTGGAAACGGGTGTTCCTTTAACGGTCTGTCCACTTTGACTTTTTAAAATAAAATTCAGCGTCCAGTTTCCCGTCATCGTGTAACGGACGACGCCATAATACAAACCATCACTTTGTTGCGTTAAATCTTGATTATTAGGCGAAGAATGATTTCCCATTGAAGGTTCAGGCATTCTTGGATCTAAAAGCAAGGTGTAATTTTGAACTTTTATATAGGTAAACTGCGATGGGTCTGGAAAATTACCCGGCTCAGTTGTTGGCACAACGTACTTAAATATTCCAGCAACTAAATCATTCTCTGCAATCTTTGGTTTTTGTGGCGCAATTAAAGCAATTAGATACTCTTGGCCGTCATTTCCTGTAAAAGCCGTCATGTTCAAGTTTTTATTGAGTTGCTCGTTGATCAGAATATCTTTGGCAACAGAAAACTTTTGGTTGTTAACAGTGAAAGAGAGATACAATACCCAGTTATCTGATATAGTGCTTTCTTCGGTGAATACAGCATAACCGGTGTAGTAATTTTCCGTACTGTTGTATATTAAATCATACAAATGCGGACCTGAACTTGTTTTCCCTAAACCGTCCGTCATGACCGGTAAAAATGTAACTTCGGATGCAGGAACAGTTGTACCATTTTCAATGTCAGTTATTTTTACACGAATATCATTATAACCTTTATAGAAAGTGCCGTTTAACGCTTCTACGCTAATTTTATAACCCGATTCATTGAAAGAAACGACTTCTTCAAATTCAAAAAATTCTTCGACTATAGTATCAATTTCAGATTGATAATCTGTTTTGTCAAGGGTGCATGAAATAGTCACAAAGAGAATTGCAACTACAAGCAAATGTAATTTCTTCATTATAAATGAATTTTTATTGAAAAAAGGCAATTGAGAATTTTGCGTACATGTTACCTAAAGACTTTGGCAAATGCAAGTCAGAAGCAGGCGTATTTCATTGTGAAAAATGAAATTATTGTACAGCACTTTAGAGATAGAAACCGTAAACACGATTGGTGTTATGACAACACTGATTGAGCTTGCGATTATAACCAAAAGGCTAAATGCGCAAATCAAACATGTAAAAGTTACTATTAAATCTAAATTAGTGGTGGGTGGAAAATAGCGTTCATAAAACGAAAGACATACGTTTTATTGTAAGAAAATAAAACTTTTACAGATTGCTTAATTGTAACGAAAATCGGTTCTGTACCAAAATCTTGAAAGTACAGCACTTGATATTCCATGGACGAAGCACTATTTTTTTGGGTTTTATTTTCGGTATCCGATGCTTGGGATAATTCTTTTTTGAGGTGGCATTTCCCGTTACATTTAAGTTCCGGTTTGTCCACATTAACACAAAGTTCCGTTTTAATATAATCATACAATACGGCGTATTCCAAAAAGGGAACCGCAGGTTTTAAAAGCATAAATAATGCAAATATGAATATGAAAGGTTTCAATATACTAACTTTGTGGGTACAAAAATACATCATAGAAGCAGTACTTTATATGACATAAATCATTTATTTCATTATTTAACACTTCAATTTGCTGCTCTACCATTAAATTTACTGCATCATTTACAAAAGTGAGCGGCATCGTTGACAATTTTGTACTTTTGTGAACAAGATTTGCGCATTTTAATCCCGTTAAAGGTCGTAATCACTATAAAAACTTCGATAAAATCAAAAGCATTTGAAATTTTCAACTCCTAATTTCCCGTACATCGCAAAGTGGCTTATCATCTGCACGATCGTTGGAATCCTTGCTGGAGCAAGTTCTGCTTTATTTTTATATACTTTAAATTGGGCAACTAACTTTAGGGACAGTAATCTGTGGCTTATTTTTCTACTTCCAATTGGCGGATTGTTGATTGGTCTACTTTATTATTATTACGGAAAAGAAGCGGTCAAAGGCAACAACTTAATTTTAGAAGAATACGAGCACCCACAAAATGCCATCCCGCTTAAAATGGCACCACTGGTTTACATTGGAACTATTCTGACCCACTTTTTTGGAGGCTCTGCTGGTCGAGAAGGAACAGCGGTGCAAATGAGTACTGCAATTGCCGATCAATTTACCAAAGTGTTTCAATTAACTACAGAAGAGCGAAAAATCATTCTCATAATCGGAATCAGTGGTGGATTTGCCTCCGTTTTTGGAACGCCTTTAACAGGAGCTGTTTTTGCAATCGAGCTATTGTATTTCAGTCGAATATCATGGAAAAGCATCATCCCTTCCCTTCTGACGGCTTATATCGCATTTTATACCGTGGCAATTTTTCAAATTCCACATACGCATTATCCACATCCAGAAATCCCTGCAATTACTTTAAAGCTTCTTCCATGGATTTTACTCGTGGGTATCTTAAGTGGTTTGTCCGCGCGATTATTTTCGACGGGTGCACACTTTTTTTCTGCAAAAGCAAAAGCGGTTATAAAGTATCCACCACTTCGCCCCTTTTTTGGCGGACTAATTTTTGCGGCTGCTATTTATTTTTCAGGTGCGTATCAATATGTAGGATTAGGTATTCCAACTATTGTCACCTCTTTTACTGTTATTCAAGGTGGTGAAGTTTTCATTTTAAAAATACTGGCAACCACCTTTATATTAGGAACTGGATTTAAAGGTGGCGAAGTAACGCCGTTGTTTTTTATTGGTGCCACTTTAGGAAGTGCATTGTCGCTATTTATTCCCTTGCCAATAGCACTACTTGCGGCAATGGGATTTGTTGCTGTATTTTCAGGTGCCACTCACACTCCTTTGGCCTGTACCATTATGGGAATGGAACTCTTTGGAATTGAAAGCGGAATTTTCGTGGGAATTGCCTGTTTTACTGCCTACTTTTTTTCAGGATATTTGGGCATTTATAGATCGCAAGTGGTAAAAGGTCCGAAACACTTGGTTTATCATTTAATCCAGCACCGCAATTTAAAGAATCTTTAACGAAGTAAAAATGCAATTTAAGCACTACACCTTCAAAAGATTAAACAAAAAAATGTATTTTCGCATTCTATGAAAGACGAAGATATTCAAGCAATCCAGAAATTGCTTTCAACACCAAAAAAAGTGGTCATTATTCCACACAGAAGTCCAGACGGAGACGCAATGGGCTCAACTTTAGGTTTGTACCATTTCTTATTGAAACAAAACCACGAAGCAATTGTCATTACCCCAAATGAATTTCCAGATTTTTTAGCATGGCTTCCTGCCTCTGAAAAGGTTTTGATTTATGAAAAAGATAAAGAAAATACTGCTAAAATCATTTTAGATGCAGATTTGGTCTTTACATTAGATTTTAATGCTTTTCACAGAACAGGCGATATGGAACAGGTTTTGAAAAAAATTACTGCTCCAATCATTATGATTGACCACCACCAAAAACCGGATGATTATGCGAAATATATGTTTTCGGATACAAAATACGGATCAACTTGTGAAATGCTTTTCCATTTCATTGCAGATTTAGGTGCTAAAAGTTTACTTGACAAAACTATTGCGACTTGCATTTATACCGGAATTGTTACGGATTCAGGTTCGTTTCGCTTCCCTTCTACTACAAGTACAACCCATCGCGTGGTAGCCGATTTAATTGATATTGGCATAGAAAATGGAGCAATTCATAATTCTTTGTTTGACGACAGTTCCTACAGCCGACTGCAGTTATTGGGACAAGCTTTGCAAAACATGAAGATTTTATTGGATAAAAAAACATCTTATATTACGCTTTCGCAAAAAGAGCTTGATGTCAATAATTACGTGAAAGGCGACACAGAAGGCATTGTCAATTACGGCTTATCCATCAAAGGCGTTGTTTTTGCAGCCATTTTTATTGAACACCGAGAAGAGAATATTATTAAAATATCGTTTCGTTCGCAAGGATCATTTGATGTCAATCAATTTGCCCGCGAACACTTTAATGGCGGAGGACACATCAATGCAGCAGGCGGAAAATCGCACCTTTCGTTGAAGGATACGGTTGCTAAATTTGAAGAAATTCTCGCCAAAACCACTATAAATTAATCACTATGTATTTTAATATACGCAATTTAATTCCTGTAGCATGTGCACTTGTTTTGGCAAGTTGTTCTCAACAACAGGCAAGAAAACCCTTAACGCAGACGTCGGGAAAGTTCATGAAGGAATCAGTAAATAGAAACATTAAGCTGATTGCTAATGAGGAAGCGTTGATTGATTCAGTGATTCGGAAACATCCGGAACGTAAATATACCGCTACACCAAAGGGATATTGGTATTATTACATCATACAAAATAGTAAAGATACGTTGCGTCCAAAACGAGGCGATGTAGCTTTCTTTGATTACGAAATAGCCGATTTAAAAGGAAATGTCATTTATTCTGAAGTCGAACTACAACCTCAAACCTATCTTGTAGACAAACAAAACATCTTGATGGGCTTGCGCGACGGAATAAAAATGATGCACAAGGGCGAAAAAATTAGTTTTCTATTTCCTTCGCATTTGGGACACGGATACAGAGGAGACGATAAGCGAATTCCACCTAATTTACCGTTGGTGGTAACGGTGAGTTTGACCGATTTTAAGCCAGAAGCCGTGGCACGAACTACCGCACCTAAAGCAGCGAGAAAAGCGCCCGTTGAAACAGACGCACCTAAAGTAGAAGAAATTAAACCAGAATAATTATTATAAACATGAAAAAACATCTTATTTTAATGCTTTTAACGGCAACATTATTTTCTTGTAAAGATAAATATGCCGAATTACCTGATGGCTTGTATGCAGAAATTGTAACTTCAAAAGGAACGATTGTGGCCGAGTTGGAGTTTCAAAAAACGCCGGTAACTGTAGCCAACTTCGTGTCGCTTGCTGAAGGAAAAAATGCTTTTGCAGAAGAAAGCTTGCGCAATAAACCTTTTTTTGACGGACTAAAATTTCACCGTGTAATTCCTGAATTCATGATTCAAGGTGGAGATCCATTAGGAAACGGTTCTGGTGATGCAGGATATAAATTCAAAGATGAAATTACCGATTTAAAACACGATGTACCCGGAATTTTGTCTATGGCAAATTCAGGTCCTGGAACCAACGGTAGTCAGTTTTTTATAACGCACGTTCCTACACCTTGGTTGGACGGTAAACATACTGTGTTTGGTCATGTAGTGCTTAATTCTATGGAAACAGTGAATAAAATTGTACAAGACGACAGTATTGTTACGGTAACGATCATTAGAAAAGGAAAATTAGCAAAGCAATTTGACGCGGCAAAAGTTTTTGCCGACTATTTTAATAACAGTGCAAACGAGGCGAAAGCAGTTGAAAAAGAATACACTGATAAATACAAGACGGTAATTGATGAAAAGGTAGCCTTTTTTGCCACCAATAAAGCAAAAGCTATTAAAACCAAATCGGGATTGCAATACATCATCATTGAAAAAGGTGCTGGTAAAAAACCTGCAGCTGGCACGCAAATTTTTATTGACTACGCTGGTTTTTTTGAAAATGGAACATTATTTGACAGCAGTATGGAAGGTGTTTCAAGAGATTTTGGAAAATATGATGAAACACGAAGCGCTCAAGGTGGCTATCAACCTATCGCATTTGAAGCTGGCCGAAAAGACGGAATGATACCGGGATTTATTGAAGGGATTGATCAATTGTCTTTTGGCGACCGTGCATTATTATTTATACCATCTAATTTAGCCTATGGCGAAGCAGGTGTTGGCAATGGATTAATCCCACCAAATACGCCTTTGATTTTTGACATTACTTTGAAAGAAAAACCAAATAATTAATTTGTAAATAAACGAAAAAGATGAAAATAAAATATTTAGTTGCAGTCATGCTTTTTGCTTCCGTTGCAACTTTTGCACAGAAAAAAGCTCCCGTTGCGGAAGGGATTTTTGCTGAAATAGAAACTACGAAAGGTAAGATCGTAATTGATTTGAATTACAAAAAAACACCTTTAACAGTTGCAAGTTTTATAACCTTAGCAGAAGGAACTAATCCTGATGTAACAGCTGCTTATAAAGGCAAAAAGTTCTATGACGGTTTAAAATTCCATCGTGTTATTAATGATTTTATGATTCAAGGTGGAGATCCACTTGGAACGGGTTCTGGTGATCCTGGATATAAATTTAAAGATGAAATTACTGATTTAAAGCACGAATCTGCTGGAGTTCTTTCTATGGCCAATTCAGGTCCGAATACCAATGGTAGTCAGTTTTTTATTACCCATAAGGCTACGCCACACTTGGACGGAAAACATACCGTTTTTGGTAAAGTAACTGCAGGTATGGACGTGGTTAATAATATTGTACAAAATGATGTAATGACTAAAGTTACCATCGTTAAAGTTGGTGCTGAGGCAAAAAAGTTTGACGCAGTTAAAGTATTTAATACAGCAATTGCAGCCGGCAAACTTGCTTCGGCAAAAGAAGCTAAAGAGCGTGAAGCAATAAATGCAGCCGTTTTAAAGGAATTTGAAGGCGGAGGTACGACCGCAAGCGGATTAAAATACATTGTAATTAAACAAGGAACAGGTCCAAAACCAGTGGCTACAAGTAACGTAAAAGTACATTATGCAGGAACGCTTGTTAATGGAACTGAATTTGACAGCAGTATCAAACGCGGCGAACCAATTGATTTCAACTTAAGTCAAGTTATTCCTGGATGGACAGAAGGTTTAAAGTTAATGCCGGAAGGATCTAAGTATAAATTCTACATTCCTTATCATCTAGCATATGGCGAAAGAGCTATGGGAGGCGTAATTCCTGCAAAAAGCGATTTGATTTTTGAAGTGGAATTGCTGAAAATAAATAATTAGAATAAAAGCGATACTGCATAAAAATCCCTAAAGAGTAATTTACTTTTTAGGGATTTTTTAATTTGAAGAAATATGCTATTTACGTGTTTTTAAAAAACTTTTTAAATGTTCAACACTTACTATTTTAGACAAAATTTTCAAGTCTTTATCCAATAGAATATAAGTGGGAGTGGCAAACACATGATACTCTTTTGCAGCTGTACTTTCCCAACCTTTTCCATCGCAGAACGTGATAAAAGGAGCGTCTTTATAAAATGCAGCAAACTCTTTTTTATCCGAATCTACAGAAATATAAATGATTTCTAAATTAGTACCTTCTTTTAATTCCTTGTAACTTTCTACAAGTTTTGGGTAATCCGTTTTGCAATTGGGACACCAACTTGCTCCAAAAGCAACCAACTTGTATTTGTTTTTTAGTTTCTTTAAAGTTGATTTTCCGTCCAAAACAATATCCGGAGCTGTTTTTCCTACAGCCATTTTGCGGTATTGCTCAAAGAGATCGGTGCTTTTTTCGTTGAGCATGCAGTTTTCCTGGTTCAGCATTTTTAGGGCTAAGTATTCGGCGTTTTTAACCAAACTATGGCTTTCTAAAAACGTAAACCAATGTTGCGTTATCTCTTGTAGCATAACGGGTTCGTCTTTTAGTTCTAAAACCACTTTATCAATCGCTTGATTGAGTAACGGCTCTATTTCCTCTAAAGGAAAACGTTCTACCAAGTAGGTATATCCTTCAATTAAATCTTTATACAAACCAGCATGCTTTAACATTTTAAAATCAACTCCCATAAATTCTTGCACATGCATCGCAGACCGCCAGTTATAAGTTTTTACAGTAGTAGGCATTTGCTCAATTAATCCTTTTGCAAGTAGGTACTGTCTTACCCAAATGTTTTCGGGTAGTGATTTTACATAAGTAGGATACATTTCAGCAACAAGTTGTAACTCCTTAGCTATACTTTTTTGTTGGATACTATCCTTTTCGTATAAAGGAAGTAAGTAATTCCATCCGGCCAGTTTAGCTTCCGATTCCTGAAAGGTCTTCATCCCTGCAATAAAGGCATCATACTCTTTACTATTGGTCAATTGCATTCCATCTCTATTGGTTAAGTCTTCCCAAAAAAGATTTATATTTTCTTTATTTAATAAAAACATATTTTGATACGCTCCATTCATGTATAATTGTGCAACACCCACATAGCTTTCTGGATATGTTAAGGTAAACTTGCCGTCTTCCTTACTTTGAGCGGTGCTTAAAATCGTAGTTTGCATACCGTTATAGCCTCTCAATTCATAGTTACTGTTTGGAAAGTCTGGAAAATGCCCTTGAATGGTAAAAATGCTTTGGGCAATAAGAGTGTTTCCGATAAGGAGGAAAAGAAAGAGTAATTGTTTCATTTTTAATATTTAAAAAAAGTAGATTGTATATTGGCAAACAAGATGTGTGCGTCTCTAAGGTTATCATTTTAAATCTGTTTGTGTAGAATTTAAAAATGCATAAATGCAGGTAAAAAACTGTTGCAAATTTATATAATTCAATGCTAATCTTCAATTAAAAGTTATCTGATTACTTAATTTAGACAGCCTAATATAGTAGTAAAAAAACTAATTATTTGCTTCAAATTTAAATACAAAAAACACCTACAAACAAAACTTAGATTATTATCCGCTTAAAACAGCCCTTTTATTCTTTGAAAAATACATCGTTTAAAACTAACTTCTACAGTACAACAAAGCAAAACTACTTGCGAAATCCCAAATTTGACGTCCTAAATTCCACAATTGGCATTATTAGCCTCTTGCTTGGGGTTATATACCCTAAAATTGACGTGGCACAACCCCTAATTTAACGCAAATAACCCCAAATTTGGGGTTAAGTACCCTAAATTTGAGGTTATCCTAGTAATCGGTTGGGCTTATAGACCCCATCACTTATAGTTTAGACGTCATCGTTGTGGTCTTCCTCCTTATCGTTGGGGCTTTTAGTGCTTGTACGACTAAAAAACTGTTTAAGCTCTAGCTCCTTGGTAGCATAGCCGCTAGCATCCGAACTATTTTTATATTGCGTATAATAACCTACAAGTGCAGCTTGGTAGTTATGCCAGTCGTCGAGTATTTTGGCATTTTCCATACCCCGTACCAGCTCCACTAGCTGCTCGATGTTGGCTTGTAATAAAGACCGTGTTTGATAGTCGGCAGCAAATTCCTCCCAGTCTACATCTGGAGTACTCAAAGCGGGCTGGCTGTCTTCATAATCTTTTACTTTGTTTATAATGAGCTTATTTTGCTCATTTACACTTCCAAATCTCTGACATTATTCTGCAGAAAGGTTTGCTAGGTTAGGCTTTAGTGCTGTTATTAATGTGTTTACTGTACCTTTGATGGTAGTTTTTTCAGCGTCGGTAAAGGGACGGCTTTCTTGATTTAAAAATGGCATAAGTGTTTGGTTTTAAAAGGCTAATAAAGAAATAAAATCAATCAAGTAAATAACATGTTATTAAGAAAATGAACTTAATTATCTGTTTGTAACTGTTAAAATTATCAAGTATATTAAAACCCGTTTACCACATATAAGAGAATCGTTTTTGAACAACAGAAATTAGCGAATAGTGGCTCCAGCTTTTTGAAAATTTATAGACAATTACACCTAAGTACTTAAATAGATGTAAAACGGATTGAGGGTATGTAAAAAATGCAATTCCCAATTATTCATAGAGATTATACTCAAAAATAATATCATTTGTAGAATAGATGCCGAAAAGAAAACCTTTAAGTCTATTAAAAGAAAAAAACACATACGCACTTTTCAAAATGAAAAATGTGTATGTGTTTTTTTATAATAAAGAATATTTCTGTAGTTTGTGACTATCCAAAAGTTGCATTAGTGAACCGCTAGCTCAAATTTTAAAGTTAATCAAGCCACTTATCTAATCAAAGTATCAATCTTTAATACATCGAACAGAAAGGCCAAGAGGAATGCTAGAACTATTTATTTTAAAGTTGGCATTGGTCCCGAAAAACATAGTACTTTTATTTACACCACCAACTGAGGTAGAACTCCAGTAGTAACCAAACGAACCTTGAGCTGATGCATAATTCTGGCCAGAGTTACGATAGCCCGGAGCTGTTAAGCCTAACGCTCTTGAAGATGCATTGGTGTAATCTGTATAACCAGTATTTATTAAAGTAATTATCTCAGCCTCCGTTGGCAATCTAAAGCCATTAGGGCATGGGTTGTTTATACCTAATTCACCTTGCCATAAACTATCTGCTGCTACCGCACCTGGTGCTGTAGCACTGTACCAATTTTGCGAATTTGCTAAATTTTTCACATCATTTGGCGGTGCTACTGTAGAAGTTGGAGAAACATAATATACAACCTCAGAAACTGTTGACGCAGATCCATTGGCATAATCTCTCAATTCGTGCCCATCAGAATATCTACCCCACTGGTATAAGGAGCCATAAGCTTTATAATCATTAGAAGCAGTAGCTTTTGTTGCTGGGTTAAAGTTTGGACCACCTACTTTTGTATATGCTGCACCCAAATTATGGTTTAACCATGTTTTCCCGTCTTCTCCTGTTATAGGAAGATATAAGAAATTATGTTTTGCATCTGCAAAATTCCGATCTGGAATACCCGCAATGGCACGCAAGGCAAATCGCGCTGTGCCTCCCTCACTATCGGTAGCATACGTAAAATTTGCGAGTAAAACACCTAAGTTATCGTTACCAATACCACTTTGAATATCTAATTTCTTAATGTTTAAATTTCCTCCAACTGACTTCATATTAGCTATAACAGTACCACTTCCTACAGCATAAGAACCTTCAGGGTAAGAAAAAGTTACAACTCTTGCAATTCCATCTTGCGTAGAAGAAGCAGGTACATTTATAGTTTGACTAAATGATGGTAAACTCACTGAACCACCTGTAACCCTGTACGGTATCTTGATACTTAGACCAGTAGTAGTTAAAGTTCCTTGTACATCTATTACTGCAGCCTCATTTGCTCCATCCGCAGCAATTCCTGTGTCAAATGTAGCCGGTCCAGTTGGAGTGGTATAAGGGTTATAATCTACATCATAAACAGAAGCTATATAATTGTCACTAACCGATCCAAGTTTAATGTTATTTGGCAAAGGTAATGTTGTTGCTGGTACTCGCACTGCAGCTCTACCATTAAGGCATTCAGACCATGCTCCATCTTCATACGCACGGATGCATTTGTTGAAAATATCATACACGATCATCCCATTTACAGGTGCAGTAACGACATCAACGTTAGCTAAACGAGGAACTATAAGGCCGCTAGTACTAGACACAATGTCTAAAGCACCTTCTGGCGTAGTTGTGTTGATACCCATTTGTGCAGTAATGGTTGTACTTATAGTTAAAAGCGCTATACTAAATAATAGTTTTTTCATTGTTATATAAATAGATTTATTTTATAAAAATTTTGACAGAATATACTTAGTTTACGTTCTTAGATAAATATAGTACGTGAAAAAAATAAGGCCGCAAAAGTAAGTCTTTTATCTAAATAAGAAAATTTAATATAACAAAATACTGTAAAAAAACCTCAAAAAATCACAATTTAGTTATGTACAGACGTTTAAAATCGACTACTCAATAAAACTAGTTGAATTATTATGTCCTTTTTGATAGAATTGTAGATGATTTATTTAAAAAAAGCCCTCATTAAAAGAGGAAATGAATAAAAATCAACAGCAGAAGGTATGCAAAGGACTTGTACTTAAATATTTTAAGTACCATCGATACTATTAATTTATCCTTCAAACAATTATAAATTAGTGACATTCGTAAATGTTCTGCACTCAATCGAAATTTTAATGTAATAAGGAAATTCACATAAATCTGCCCGCTAATTGAACAATTATAGACTGTGAATAGGGTAGGTTTTTTATTTAATTAGAATGTATAAACACGAAAATAAAATATATACGAACTAAAATTTTACCATTGTATTATGCAACAGTCAAAGAATATATGTACCGCTAGTATTCAAGCTATTACACAAGGATGAGATTTAAGTATTGTTTAACAACATTGGCTTCATTTCAAATTTAGATAATTTCTAAAGTAAAGACTCGTTTAGTTCAAGAGAGATATGTCTCGTAACTGTCCTCTTTTTATTTACTACAGTATTTAGGTATTCTTCATGTTACTTAGATGACAAATGTATCGGATTTAAAAATTCTTAATATTAGTCCCTCTTATCAAATAATGTAAATTTATTTTAAAATACTTTCAAATATATAACTGCTGTAATGATTTTAGTTCGTCTAAAGACTGATTAACTTAATTTATACTCATCAAAGGGAACAACTATCTTATTGATATTTTACTTTTCCTTTGTATCCTGCACTTTTCAATTGTACATTATTTAATGTAATAATTACCTTATATTTCGGTAAGTTTTTTATCACATCATATTATTAGGTAGCGGATCATTACCATCCAATTTTAGATGTGCAAAATTATCACAACCTGCAACTTTAAGCACTACATCATTGCCTGAAGTTCCTACTATTGCTTTCTTAAATAACTGTCAAACTTTGTGCTCTGTGAAGTTGCAATGTTAGAAATAGAACTAAAATAAAAACAAGTAAAATCAACAATTTATTTACTGATTTGAGTAGATTGTACTTGTAAAATTTTAAATACATGAGTCAAGTAAAATGGCAGATGAAAATATTGGAATAGTAAATCTAGCTAAAAAAAAGAAGAAGAAAATTCGAGATTAGTGTTTAACCTTTTTAAATTGTTGCATAAAATAAACCTACTTCACTTGCACTTAGCCTTAATAAAACTCCAATAAAAAAGCCCGACATTCAAAAATATCGAGCTTTTTTTATTTCAAATTTTAACGAGTTACTCATAAATAAGACAACTATTAATTTTTCTTATTTCGCTTTAAATTTCCATTCAAATTCGTCATTCTTGATAATCGCACCTAATTCTACTTTTACGGCAAAGCCAAATTCAGTTTGCACAATCATCCAATAATCTTCATTAAAGTAATTCTCATACGTATCAAAAGATTCCTCATCCCAAGTTTTTAAACCTTTTGGAATTAAATCTTTCTTGATTGTATCCATCGTTTTTCCAATGATTTTCTGATCCTCGAGAATCAAATTATCATTAGAACTTACAATATACCCTAATTTCAAACCTTCATCTGCATAAAAAGTCAAACGCATTTTTTGCGCATTGTAAAGCAAAATTACATTATCATCTTCGTCCTTATAGGATTTGGTTGGTTTTCCGTAAATAGCAACTACATCTTTTTGAAGCATTCCAAAAAGTAATTTATCAATTCCGTTTTTTAAATTTATTTTCATTATTCGTTTTTTATTATCAATAAAAGCGTGAGCGTCTCTTAAAAATTTTACCGCAAGGCTACCAAAGTGCAGAGGACAAATGGCTTTATACTACATCTTTTTTAGTTTGCAAAATTATTCAATTAGCGTATAATTTAGTACTCATTACTCCATTTCATTCATCTCATCGTAACGGGCTGGAATTTGTGGATCGTACAGTGGACACTTGTATTCTTCCATAACATCTACCAATTTATCCATTGTGGTTCCCACGGTTCCGTAGCAATCAATTTTTACAGAATTCGGCGTTGTCTTTACATGAAAAGCACCTGGTCCATCACTGTTTTTCCAACTATTTTGATCCACACGTTCCCATTTGGAAAACACAGAATTGATTCGGTTTACAATCACGTCAACAGGTAAAATCTCCAAACCGTCCACTGGCTCATTGTCCTCGATGGCTTCATAAACCAAATGATGGTTCAAGTAAACGCCCTCTTCATATCTCCAAAAAAGCAATTCGTACATACCTGTATCTTTATAATTTATTAATAATCAAATGTTCCAAACTCACTTGTAATGGTAAGTTTTTTAGATTCAGAAGCTTCTACTCTACCTACAATTTGTGCCTCCACACCAAATGATTGCGAAATAGAGATAATTTCCTGCGCCACATTTTCAGGCACATAAAGCTCCATTCTATGTCCACAATTGAAAACTTGGTACATTTCCTTCCAATCTGTCTTAGATTGCTCTTGAATTAATTTGAATAAAGGAGGAATTGGAAATAAATTGTCTTTTATCACATGTACATTTTCTACAAAGTGCAACACCTTGGTTTGTGCTCCACCGCTGCAATGCACCATACCATGAATTTCTTTACTTGAAAACTGGCTTAAAATTTTCTTGATGATTGGAGCATATGTTCGTGTTGGCGAAAGCACTAATTTTCCCGCATCTATCGGCGAATTTTCTACAGCATCCGTCAATTTGACCTTACCAGAATAAACCAATTCTTTAGGAACTGCTGCGTCAAAACTTTCTGGATATTTTGTAGCCAAATAATGGTCAAAAACATCGTGTCGGGCAGAAGTCAAACCGTTGCTTCCCATTCCGCCATTATAACTTTTTTCATAATTGGCTTGGCCAAATGAAGCCAATCCCACAATAACATCTCCTGCTTGAATATTGGCATTGTCAATTACATCCTCGCGTTTCATTCGAGCCGTTACCGTAGAATCTACAATAATGGTTCGTACTACATCGCCCACGTCAGCAGTTTCGCCACCTGTGGAATGAATGTTGACTCCAAAAGATTTCAACTCTTCAATTAATTCTTCTGTACCATTTATAATTGCGGATAAAACTTCACCAGGAATCAGATTTTTATTTCTTCCAATCGTAGACGAAAGCATAATATTATCGGTTGCACCAACGCAAATCAAGTCGTCAATATTCATAATCAACGCGTCTTGTGCAATACCTTTCCAAACGGATATATCACCTGTTTCTTTCCAATACATGTAAGCCAAAGCAGATTTTGTTCCGGCTCCATCCGCATGCATGATCAGACAATAGGTGTCGTCATTGGTTAAATAATCAGGAACAATTTTACAAAATGCTTGTGGAAATAAACCCTTGTCGATGTTTTTTATTGCGTTGTGAACGTCTTCTTTTGATGCAGAAACACCTCGAAGTGCATACCTTTTACTGTTGTCAGAACTCATAAATTGTGTTGTGTAGTTGTTTGGCAAATGTAGCTATAAAAAAAAAGTTGAACAAGTAGAAACGTGCCACACAAAAAGTTATTTTATAAAAGGGCTACAATTTTAAACTCATACGTTAGTTCTTGACCTTTACGCGAAATCACGATTTTAATATCTTGACCGTGATCTACTTTTAGCAAGTCGTTCATCTTATCCAAACTCATGCGGTACACTCGATTGCCATTGATTTTAATGACAACGTCTCCTACCTGCAATCCCGCTTTTTCTGCAGCTGAATTTTCTCGAACGTTTAGGATTTCGTAAATCGGAAGCAGTTTAAAGTTGTATTGTAAAGCTGCACCTTTTTCTTTTTCGTAATGACTTTCCTGATTTACTTCAAATTGTTTTACCGGAAGTTCTTCCTTGTACCATTGAACTCCCGTATGATGAATGCTAATTCCAGCCGAATTATAACGGAACTTTTCATCATAAAACTTATTTTCTTTTAAGAAAAGTTGCTTGTTTTGATAATCAAAAATCACGTTGAATCTTCTAAGGATTTCACCGCCAATGGAACCGAGCCGGTTTGGCACCATTCTTACATTGACCAACGAAATGGAATCAGGAAATGCGGTAATGACATCATTAAATTCATACGTTCCCAATGTCATTTTTTCAACTTTCGCTTTCTTTCCATAAATACCTCCACTAAAACCCCTCCCTAAGTAATCGTCAAAATGCTTAAGAGGAATTTCGATTCCTTTTTCAAGATTTGCAAAAAGCCACAGTCCATCACTATTTCCTGAATCTATGAGACATTTGGCTTCAATATTACGAGTACCCATTGTAACATTCAGTTTTAGATAAGGTTTCGCTTTTTCTAATGTAAAGTCAAAGGCGGTATGTTTTCTGGTCACTTTACTTTTGTCGTACAATTCAGGATTATACAAACGCATGATTCTACGGTCGTAATCTACTTTTACGATTGTTTCGTTAAAAAAATGATATCCTATAATGCCATTCACTTCAATACCCAAAGACGACGAAAAATTTAGATTCTCATCTAAGACGATTATAATTTCCTGGTTTAGAAATTCCACGCCTTTTACAGAAAGCGTGTTTTTGAAGGATTTCAAACCTTCCACTGCCTCTTGTGAACCTAAACCTTTGAGCATTATTTTTTCTACATTATACAGCGGGATTTCCTTTTTTTCGTCTAAACTAAATAAGATGGTTTCTTCCACACCTGTATCTACGAGAAAATTAAGCGGTACTCCGTTGACATTAATGGGGAGAATTATTAGATTATTAACCAATTTAAAGTGAAGTTTAACACTGCTTTTTGAAGTCGAAAATTGGACGCGCTCTTGAGCAATGCTGTCTAGAAAAGCACCAAATAGCAAGCAAAAAGTCAGAATAATTCTCATGCGAAAATTGTTTGTTTAAATTTAAAAAATAATCTGTTAAATCACGCCTTTAACCCGTTAAAGAATTGGCTTAAGTAGAAAATAATTTGCACTTTTGCACAACTAATTTTATAATCATGCCAAAAATTTCAAACAAGGGTTTACAGATGCCGGAATCGCCAATTAGAAAATTGGTTCCGTATTCTGAAATTGCTAAAAAAAAGGGTCATAAAGTATACCATTTAAATATTGGTCAACCGGATATTAAAACGCCAGAAGCAGCAATGCAGGCGGTAAAAGATGCTGATATTACCGTATTGGAATACAGCCATTCTGCTGGTTTTGAAAGTTACAGAACAAAACTTTCAGCTTACTACAAAACACACGGTTTACCTGTAGATGTTAAAGATATCATTATTACAACAGGAGGATCAGAAGCTTTGATGTTTGCTATTGGAAGTACAATGGATGCAGGTGATGAAATTATCATTCCAGAGCCATTTTATGCAAATTATAATGGATTTGCAGTAGCATCCGGTGCCATTGTTGTTCCTGTAACTACTACGATCGAAAACAATTTTGAGTTGCCAAAGATCGAAGAATTTGAGAAATTAATTACTCCGAGAACCAAAGCTATTTTGATTTGTAATCCTGGAAATCCAACAGGAAAATTATATTCTCACGAAGATATTTTAAAACTTGCTGAAGTTGTTAAGAAGCACGATTTGTTTCTTATTGCTGATGAAGTATACCGCGAATTTATTTACGATGAATCTGAAGAGCATCATTCGGTATTGAACGTTCCTGGTTTAGAGCAGCATGCGGTTATGATTGATTCGGTTTCCAAGCGTTACAGTATGTGTGGTGCTAGAATTGGATGTATCGTTTCCAAAAATGCAGACGTAATGGGAGCTGCGATGAAATTTGCACAAGCAAGATTGAGTCCGCCTACTTTTGCACAAATTGCGAGTGAAGCTGCATTAGACACTCCACAAAGTTATTTTGATGAAGTGATTGGCGAGTACAAAGAACGCCGCGATATTTTGGTTTCTGAATTAAATAAAATTGAAGGAGTTCAAGTAGGTAATCCAAACGGAGCTTTCTATTGCATTGCAAAATTACCAATTGACAATGCAGATACTTTTGCGCAATGGATGTTGGAGTCGTACGATTTAAACGGCGAAACAGTAATGGTTGCACCTGCTGCAGGTTTTTATTCCACACCAGGAATTGGCCTTGATGAAGTTCGAATTGCATATGTTTTAAAGAAGGAAGATTTAATTCGCAGTGTAGCGATTTTGAAAGACGCGATTTCAGTTTATAACGCCCGATAATCGTTTCTATATTATATCAATTGAATAGGTTTTACGAAAGTAAAACCTTTTTTTTGTTTGAGATCCAAATTCAAATTGAGCATTACCTTTGTTTATGGAACTCTAATTTTCGAATATTTATCAAAACGCTGTACCTTATCACGCTTCTTATCATTCAATAAGACAACAAATTATTCTACTCTAGGTATTTCAACAGGTCATCGGAATAGCGATAAAAATAATCAAAGTAAATCGCTCTTTCAAAGCATAAAAAAAGGATGTAACTCACGTTACATCCTTTTTTATTTGTTGTCTCATCAATTATCTTTTTAATGAGAAGTGTGCTCTATATTCTTTTGAAATTCCATCTTCTACATAATTAATGGTAAACCAGTAATCCGTTGCAGGAAGCGGCTGACCGTTGTAAACACCGTCCCAACCTAATCCCGATGCAGTCATTTCTTTCAATAATCTTCCAAATCTATCAAAGATTGTAATTTTATTAATTGATATTCCATCAATAGTTGAAATAGTCCATGTATCATTTATTCCATCGCCATTTGGTGTAAAGTAACGTGGGTAATCTACAATCAGTACTTGTTTGGTCAACACGTCACAAGCTTCTGGATCACGAACTGTAATTGTGTGTGTTCCTGCTGAAATGTTGTCAAAAATATTGCTTTCTTGGAAAGGGCCGAAATCCAATTGATACTCGTAATTTCCTGCTGGTGATGCGGTAATAACAACCGTTGGATTGTTTGCAAAGAAACCACTTACCGTATAATCAAAATCTGTTGGAGGTGAGGATTCACCCACGGTGGCAAAGGCTGTAGCTTGACATCCTGTGATGATATTTGTAATAGTTACACTGTATTGACCTGCGACACTTACATCGTAGAAACTGTTTGTTGCCAAAGGTATGATTCCGCTAACATCAGACCACTCAAAGGTGAATTCTGCTTCGTTTAATCCTGTGTTTAACAAGTAGTTTCTTGTTGTTGCCAATGTTATTGGATCCACACAAATTTTACCGTCTTCCAACGCTACTTTTGGTAATGGATTTACATTGATGGTTACTGAACCTACCAACGCTTGTGAACATGCGTCTGCTCCTGTATAAGTTACACTCACTAATGTGTAAACCGTTGTTTTATTTAAAATTCCAGTAGGCAAGATGGTATTTCCTGCTCCATTTAATGTAATAGTTTCTTGACTTCCACCGTTTATAGTATAAATTACTACCGCTCCAGCTGTTCCTGTAAAAAGAACTTGTGTACTCTCTCCTGCACAAATAGTGGATGGATTTCCAGCTGCGATGGTTGCAAAAGGTAGCGGTTTAACCAATAAGGTTACTGTCGTAGTTTGAATATCTGGACAAGATGCACTTGTAATGACGCAATAAAAATCACCGCTGTCTGCTTCCGTTGCGTTTGCAATACTGTAGGTACTTGCCGTTGCTCCTGCAATTGCTGTGGTTCCTTTGAACCATTGGTAGGTCAAATTAGTTCCTGTTGCCACTACATTAAAAGTAGCTGTTTGTCCTACACAAATTTCTTTATCCTGTGGTTGATTTGTAATCGCTGGCGCTTGGTTTACCACAACTACTGCAACATCTGAAGTAATCGTTCCGCAAGTCGCTACAGTTACTTGACACGTATAGTTTCCTGAATCTGCTACTATTGATGACCCAATCGTATAAGTCGATGCCGTTGCTCCAGGGATTGCTGTTGCTCCTTGAAACCATTGGTATGTTACTCCTGTTCCACCACTAGTAACGATACTTAACATTACTGGCGTTCCTGAACAAACTGTCGTATTAGGAACGGGCTGTATCGTTATTGTTGCCGGTTGGTTCACTACTATAGCAGCTGCCGATGAAGTAACTGCTGGGTTACAAGAACCGCTCACTACTACGGTATAGTTTCCTGCTTCAGCTAAACTCACGGATGCATCTGCATACGTTGACGTTGTTGCTGCTGGAATTGCTATTCCGTTTAAAAACCACTGGTACGTTAATCCTGTTCCTGTAGTTGTAACACTTAAATTGATTCCCGTTCCTTCACAAATAGTACTTCCTACAGGTTGGGTAACAATTGCTGGTAAAGTATTTACAATCAATTCTGATGTGGTAGTTGTTACTACTTGACATGGATTTGTAATTACACAAGTGTAAATTCCTGCATTTGCTGGTGTTGCAGTTGCAATGGTTAAAGTTGAACTTGTTGCTCCTGCAACTGCTGTAGCTCCTTTAAACCATTGGTATGTCAAGTTAGTTCCTGTTGCAGTAACACTGATGGTAACTAAATCTCCTTCACATACTGTTTGAGAAACCACGGGTGGAACAGTAATTATTGTTTCTTCTGTCATAACTAAAACTGCTGGATCAGAAACAACTTTTGTTCCACAAGTCCCTGATACTTCAACGGTATAATCCCCATCATTTGCTGTAGCTAAAGTTGCAATTGTATATGAAGCATTTGTTGCTCCTGCTATTGAAACTCCATTAAAAAACCACTGATACGTTAAATTAGCTCCTGTTGCCGCTACCGTAAATGTTACGGATTCTCCAACACATTTTGTAACTCCAATCGGTTGTACTGTGATTGCTGGATTTTTGTCAATTGTAATAGGAACTGTTCCAGATAAAGTGTTTGAACAAAGAACTGTATTGGTTACTTCAATTTTAATTAAAGCAAAGGTCGTATCTACAGAAAGAAAATCTGTTGTTACTGTTGCAGTTCCTGTTGCATTTAACACTACTGTAAATTCAGTGGTTCCATTGCTATAGGTTACCGTTGCATTTGGCGTTCCTATGAAATTCAAAATCGCCGCTGTTCCTTCGCAAACTGATGCTGTTGTTGCCGTAAATGTTGCCGTTGGCAAAGCATTAACCGTTAGATTTGCTGTTTGTCCTGTAATTGCATCTGAACATGGAGGCGTACTGTTGCTTACTACATTTGTCAACTCATATGTAAATGTAGTTGTTGCAGTAACTGTTTGTACTCCTGTTAAAATCGTAGCTGTACCAGCTGCACCTATAAGTACCGTTGGTTGCACTACACCATCTTTTGTATACGTCACTGTTGATCCAGGTGTTCCTTGAATCTCTAAACCAGTTTCTGTTCCTGAACAAATTACTGCTTGCGTAAATCCGACTATTGTTGCAGTTGGCAATCCTACCGAAATTAATATCGATCCGGTTAAAGCGGTTGAACAAGCTGGCACTGTTGTTCCCGTTACATTGGTCAACGTGAATGTAGTATCAGTAGCTAGAGAAGGAATGATGTACTCACCATTTCCTGTTCCGTCAAGCGTTACTTGGAATGGACTTGTCCCATCGGTAAAATTGATTGTAGCTCCAGGCGTTCCTGAGAATACTAAAGTAATTCCTGCATTGGTACAGATTGTACTAGACACAGAAACAAAAGCTCCAGTAGGTAGTGGATGTACCGTTAGCACTGTAGTAAATGCTTCAGATGGCGTACCATTTTGTGTTATTACTAACGAATAAGTGTAATCTCCCGCTGCCGCTGGAACAGGTACATCTATTGGATCTTGATCTGTAGAAATTACCGCACCGGCATTATCAGTCCACTCATATGTGGTAGTTGAACCTACTACTTCAGTATAAATTGCTTCTAAGTCGAAGAATGCTGTACCTACACATACAGGTCCTGAATTATCTACTGTTGCAGCAATACAAGATTCAATAGTTATAGTAGTAGAAGTAATATATTCTGGACATCCATCAGGTGCCGGTCCTGCTGGAATGGTATATTTAATTTCATAGTCTCCAGCAGATGCACCTGTTAAATCTAAAACACCTGTAGTAGGATTTATTGTAAGTACATCTGTTGGGTCAACAGGTATAACAGTATACGTTCCTCCCCCAGTTAAATCAACCAAAACTGGAGCTAATGCACTATTTGAATTAAAACAATATGTTAAAGGTGTAGCATCTGTATCTGGCGGATAAGAGAATGTTCCTGATGGATTTCCAATTTGAACCACAAAAGACCTTACGTTTGCACATGAGTCACCAAATGTATTTACGATATACGTATAAATCGTTACAGGATCAGCTCCAGGTGCAGTATATGCAGCAACTTGAGCAGGTGTAAGCGCTTGTGAAATAAATCCACCAAGTGCTGCTGCTTCATCAAGGAAATAATAAACTTCATACTCAAAAGGATCGACGGTGGATAAAATATAATCCGTCTGACCGATATCTATTGGATCCGTAGTACAAGCACTAATATCTAGTGGACTAAGTACAGGCAATGGAGGTGCAATTTCTAGAAAGAAAGTATCTTGAACAATCACGGTATCACTTAAACCACAACGGGAATATGTTGCAACAGCCGTATAGGTCTGACTTACCAAAGGACAAACAATTACTGAATCTCCAGTACCAATTAAATTATCATCTTCATCGTACCAATTTACTTGCACTAATGGAGGAGTTGGATCTGCACTTGAAGGAATAAAACGCCAAGCTTCAGATGGACTTGCTGCTGTTCCAAGAACAGACCAGTTTCCCGTATTTCTTGCTGGAGGTGCTATTCCTGCAGAACCAGTTGCATTTTGTATACCGATGGTTCCACGACCCGCTTGCCAGCCATTACAAGGAATTCTTTTATAAACATAAACATCAATAATATTAGTAGTTTCATAGATTACAATTTGAGTAGTTTGCAAACCTGAGTCTGTCTCATAACTGCTACCTAAAGTTCCGCCACAGCTAAACTGCGGAAGTCTATTAAAATTAGCAACAAAAAATCTGTTTGGAGCTACACCGCCTGCATAGTAATTTACGTTCTGAATGGATGCATTTTGAACTGGTGGACTACCTATATTTGTATCTTGATATACACCATAAATCGCATTCTTAAATTTTTCTGGAGTACTTGCGCTAGGAATAGTATTATTAAAAACATAACCAGTAGGTTGACTCGCTAAAGAAGCATTAAAACTAATGAACCCATTTGTACCTACAATTACTTTATCATAAGTCTGTCCGTAAAAACAAAATTTAAAAGGCAAATCAAATGCACTAGAAAAATTATCATCACCACTTGCGTTTAAAACCTGACCTCCCGTATATGAAAATAGATTCTGATAATTTATGGATTCTACTGTATAGTTGTTGGTCGGTTTAATTTTAAAATAATCTGCATTTAAAGTAGTACAGTCTCCCGGATTACAAACTGAAATTGGCGTTAAAATTTCAACTTCAGCAATGGGCGCCTCTTGAGCGTACGACCAAAAACTGACAAACAGCGCAAAAAACAGTGTAAAGTAATTATTTTTCATCTTAATCATTAATTTAGGTGCCGAAATTTACAAAAAAATAACATATAATTAGGATAATCATCTTTAATTTTAAAATTTAACACCTTTAGAATTTCTTAAGATATTATTATTTACCTTTGTGGCTTTATTTTTATAGTTCGCAAATACAAAATACATTACATGATAAATAATAACGATTTGCATGATGAAATTGGCAACAATCATATTGCAACTAGTGCTGAAAACCCTGTTAGATCTGACGCTTTTGATCTAACCGATGAACAAAAAATTGAATCTATAAAAGGTGAAGTAGAGAAAATCTTACACACTTTAGGAATGGACCTTACGGATGATAGCATCAAAGGAACTCCAAACCGTGTTGCAAAAATGTTTGTCAATGAAATTTTTGGCGGGTTAAATCCTACGAAAAAACCAAAGGCATCAACATTTGAAAACAATTACAAATATGGCGAAATGCTAGTAGAAAAAAACATTACTGTTTATTCTACGTGTGAACATCATTTGCTACCTATTATAGGTAGAGCTCATATTGCTTATATTTCGAGCGGAAGAGTGATTGGACTTTCTAAAATGAACCGTATTGTGGATTATTTTGCAAAACGTCCGCAAGTTCAAGAACGTTTGACGATGCAAATTGTGCAAGAATTACAAAAAGCATTAAACACAGAAGATGTGGCTTGTGTAATTGATGCTAAACACCTTTGTGTAAACTCAAGAGGAATTCGCGATATTGAAAGCAGCACCGTTACTTCAGAATTTGGAGGGAAATTTAAGGAAGCCGCTACGAAACGTGAGTTTTTGGACTACATTCAGATGGATACAAAATTTTAATTTCAAGACGGAACCCCTAGCCCTGATGGAAGTGATATCCTTTTTATGGATGCGTCCCGAAATTTCGGGATGCAGCCCTAAAAAGATTTAGCGTACAGCAGGAAATAGCTCCTTAAAAAAACAAACAAAATGCCATTATATAAAAATCAGTCGCTCAAGATTTACAATTCGCTTTCCGGTGAGAAAGAGTTATTTACACCTATTCATGAAGGAAATATAGGATTGTACGTTTGTGGCCCTACGGTTTATAGTAATGTGCATTTGGGAAATGTGCGTACTTTTATGTCCTTTGATGTGATCTACAGGTATTTAATGCATTTAGATTACAAGGTACGCTATGTTCGAAATATTACAGATGCCGGTCATTTAACGGATGATGGCGATGTGGATAACGACCGATTTGTAAAACAATCAAGGTTGGAAAAACTAGAACCAATGGAAATAGTGCAGAAGTATTCTGTAGATTTTCGTAAAGTGTTGGATCTTTTTAATTTCCTACCTCCTACCATTGAACCTACGGCAACTGGACATATTATAGAGCAAATTGAGCTTGTTGAAAAATTAATTGAACTAGGCTTTGCTTATGAAAGCAACGGATCCGTTTATTTTGATGTGGCTGCTTATAATGCGAAAGGTTTAAATTATGGCGAATTAAGCAACCGAAATAACGATGACGTTGTTTCTAATACCAGAGATTTAGCAGGACAAAGTGAGAAAAAAAATCCGCAAGATTTTGCACTTTGGAAGCATGCTACTCCCGCTCATATTATGCGTTGGAATTCACCTTGGGGCGAAGGCTTTCCAGGTTGGCATTTAGAATGTACCGCTATGAGTACAAAATACCTTGGCGAACGTTTTGACATTCACGGCGGCGGAATGGACTTAAAATTCCCGCACCACGAATGTGAAATTGCGCAAGGAAAAGCATGCAACGGCGTGACTCCAGTAAATTATTGGATGCACACGAACATGCTTACCATGAATGGCTTGCGAATGAGTAAATCTACAGGCAATTATATATTACCTATGCAACTCGTTTCAGGTGATAATGATTTTTTTGAAAAATCTTTTCATCCTAATATTGTTCGTTTTTGCTTTATGCAAGCGCATTATAGAAGTGTTTTAGATATTTCGAATGATGCGATGTTGGCAAGCGAAAAAGGATTCAATCGATTAATAGAAGCTGTAGTTAATTTAAAAGAACTTTCAGCCCAAGGTCAATCTTCGCTTGATGTTGCAAAATGGAAAGCTGATTGTTATGCAGCCATGAATGATGATTTTAACACGCCTATTTTAATTGCACATTTATTTGAAGGTGTTCGTTTTATAAATCTTTTAAAAGAGGGTTCGGCAACACTTACAGCAGCTGACTTACTTGAACTAACACAAACTTTTACGACTTTCATCTTTGATGTTTTGGGATTGGAAAATTCGAAAACTTCGACTGAGAATGGTGATAAAGTAGAAGGACTGGTACATATGCTTATTGACATGAGAAATGTTTCCCGTGCCAATAAGGATTTTGCAATGTCAGATTTAATTCGGGATAAGCTGACCGAATTAGGCATTCAACTGAAAGATGGAAAAGAAGGTACTACATTTAGCGTTAAATAAGGAGTGTTCAATTTCAGTCTTAGCAGATAGAATATGTTTAAAAAAATAATCATTGCACCTTTTATCTTTTTAATTCGGTTCTATCAACTGGGAATTTCCCCGTTTTTACCTGCCGCATGCAGATTTGAACCTACCTGTTCGCAATATACACTCGAAGCGCTTAAAATCCACGGATTATTTAAAGGCGGCTTCTTAGGTGTTAAACGTATATTGAGTTGTCATCCTTGGGGCAAACGCGGTTATGATCCGGTGCCACCTAAAAGTTGCAATCATAAACATTAATAGAATATTGATCGAGATTCAGATTCAAATTTCTATTTTTACAAAACTTAAAGAAAATTAACATGCATTTATTGGGACTAGTTTGGAATCCATCAGAAGGATTGGATTTAGGATTTTTTATCATTCGGTATTACAGCTTGATGTTTGTTGTGGCCTTCGGACTTGGTTGGTACATTATGAAACACATATTTGAACGAGAAAATGAACCTATAGAAAAATTAGATTCTTTGTTTATCTGGACCGTTCTTGCTACGTTACTTGGTGCGCGATTGGGTCACGTGATTTTTTATCAACCCGAATTATTTACACAAGATCCGTTAAGTGTTTTCTTACCATTCAAGACAGTACCTACTTTTCAATTTACAGGATTTAGCGGTTTGGCCAGTCATGGAGCTGTCATTGTCATCATTATTTTTATGTATTATTTTAGCAAAAAAGTAATGAAGCGTCCGTTGCTTTGGCTTTTAGACCGCGTAGTAATTCCTTGTGCAAGTGGGGCAATATTTGTACGATTGGGAAATTTCTTTAATTCTGAAATTTACGGACATACTACTTCTGGTGATCACTTTTATGCAGTAAAATTTATCCGAGAAGACGAATTTTGGGCAGGAAGAAATGTACAGCAAATTACAAATGTTCCAAATCAAAACGCAGCATTTCACGCATTAGAAAATAATCCGCAATTTAGCGATGTAGTAGCGGCAATTCCATTTAGACATCCCTCACAATTGTACGAAGCTTTTGGTTACATCTTTGTGTTTCTTGTTGTATTTTACGGCTATTGGAAAACAGACATGAGAGAAAAGCAAGGTTTGCTATTCGGATTGTTTTTAGTCTTGTTATTTACCGTTCGATTTATTGTAGAATATGTCAAAGAAAGTCAAGGTGGTTTTGAATCTGCTTTAGGCTTACTTTCTACCGGACAATGGTTAAGCATTCCTTTTATACTTATTGGATTATTCTTTATTGTCAAAGCAAAAAAAGTTACCTATTTATAATTTTCGGATGCACGAGAGTGGATTATTTTTGTGATTCTTACATA
Source organism: Flavobacterium tegetincola DSM 22377 (assembly GCF_000425485.1). Taxonomy (GTDB): domain Bacteria; phylum Bacteroidota; class Bacteroidia; order Flavobacteriales; family Flavobacteriaceae; genus Flavobacterium; species Flavobacterium tegetincola. The sequence goes on from NZ_KE384384.1 coordinate 84,457, forward strand.
GAAATCACAGACTAAACTCCTTTAGTAACTTATATACATTTAACGTTCCATTTTGTAATTCAAAGCTCGCATTTATAAATTATGAATGACAATTTCACCACTGAATATTTTGGCATAGGAATATTAAACGGCAAAACCCCAGAAAATCTTGGGGTTTTGTGGCGAAGTGCTCAAAATCTTGGTGCGAGTTATATTTTCACCATTGGAAATCGGTATGCCAAACAAGCATGCGACACACACAATGCCGTAAAATCAATGCCTTATTTTCATTACGAGAATTTTGACGACTTCTTTAAAAATTTGCCAAAAGGCGCCCGATTGGTTGGCGTAGAATTGGATGATAAAGCAGAAGATTTAGAGACTTTTGAACATCCGCGACGTTGTGTTTATTTGCTTGGCGCGGAAGACAACGGACTTACGAATCAAGCCATTGAAAAATGTCATTTTCTTGTAAAATTTAAGTCGGAAAAAAGCTTAAACGTTTCGGTTGCCGGAAGCATTGTGCTTTATGATCGAGGCATTAATAAGCCCAGATCTTAGCGCATTAATTTCATCAACACTACAACTAATTCAAGTTTAAAATTAAGCTATAAAAAAAGCCATTCTTTTCAGAATGGCTTTTGATTTTTAAAACAAATTGGAACTAGACTTTAAATCTTTTTCTATCTGTTTCTGTCAAATATATTTTTCTCAAACGAATTGATTTTGGTGTAACCTCAACGTATTCATCTTTTTGAATGTATTCTAATGCTTCTTCAAGAGAGAAAATGATTGGAGGAATAATTCTCGCTTTCTCATCATTTCCAGAAGAACGTACGTTAGATTGTTTTTTCTCTTTCGTTACGTTTACAGACATATCATCAGCACGTGAATTTTCTCCAATTACTTGCCCTTCATAGATATCTGAATTTGGCTCAATAAAGAACTTACCACGATCTTGTAATTTATCAATAGAATAAGGAATAGCTTTTCCTTTTTCCATAGAAATTAATGAACCTTTATTACGTCCAGCAATTTCTCCTTTGTAAGGCTCATATCCAATAAAACGGTGTGCCATAATAGCCTCACCCGCTGTAGCAGTAAGCAATTGATTACGCAATCCGATAATTCCACGAGATGGAATGTTGAATTTTACAATCATACGCTCGCCTTTAGTTTCCATGCTTAACATTTCACCTTTACGCATCGTAACAAATTCAACTGCTCTACCAGAAAGATTTTCCGGTAAGTCGATTGTTAATTCCTCAATTGGCTCACATTTTTTACCGTCAATTTCCTTGATGATAACTTGTGGTTGACCGATTTGTAACTCATATCCTTCTCTTCTCATTGTTTCAATAAGAACAGATAAGTGAAGTACTCCACGACCGAAAACCATGAATTTATCAGCAGAATCCGTTTCACCCATTTTCATGGCTAAATTTTTCTCTAACTCTTTTGTCAAACGCTCTCTAATGTGGCGAGAAGTTACAAATTTACCCTCTTTTCCAAAGAAAGGAGAATCATTAATTGTAAACAACATACTCATCGTTGGTTCATCAATAGCAATAGAAGCTAAACCTTCTGGGTTTTCAGCATCAGCGATAGTATCACCAATTTCAAAACCTTCTACACCAATAATTGCACAGATATCTCCAGCAATCACTTCAGTTACTTTTTTACGACCAAGTCCTTCAAAAGTATGTAGTTCTTTGATACGAGATTTAGAAATAGAACCGTCTCTTTTTACCAAAGAGATTGGCATTCCTTCTTTTAAAACTCCTCTTTCCAAACGACCAATTGCGATACGTCCTGTAAATGCAGAGAAATCTAAAGATGTAATTAACATTTGTGGCGTTCCTTCAGAAACTTTAGGAGCTGGTACATTTTCAATAACCATATCCAATAATGCTTCCACATTATCTGTTACATTTTCCCAGTGATCCGACATCCAGTTATTCTTAGCTGAACCGTATACTGTTGGGAAATCCAACTGCCACTCTTGAGCACCTAATTCAAACATTAAGTCAAAAACTTTTTCATGCACTTCTTCAGGAGTACAGTTTTCCTTATCTACTTTATTGATAACTACACAAGGCTTAAGACCCAAATCGATTGCTTTTTGCAAAACGAAACGCGTTTGAGGCATTGGACCTTCGAAAGCATCGACTAAAAGACACACACCATCGGCCATGTTTAAAACACGCTCTACTTCACCACCAAAATCGGCGTGACCAGGAGTATCAATAATATTAATTTTTGTTCCTTTATACTGTACTGAAACGTTTTTAGAAGTAATAGTAATACCTCTTTCACGCTCCAAGTCATTGTTGTCAAGGATTAAGTCACCAGTATTTTCGTTATCGCGAAAAAGTTGACAGTGATACATAATTTTATCCACCAAAGTAGTTTTACCGTGATCGACGTGGGCAATAATTGCAATGTTTCTTATAGATTCCATCTAATATTTTTTGTGGGTGCAAATGTACGCTTTTTTTGAAAAAAAAATTAATAATTTTTTACTTAACTCATTAATAATGTAATTAATAGGTTACAAAGCCTTTTTATTACTGAAAAGAGTGATTTAAAAAGCTAAAAACAAGGTCAAAATAATTCAAATTTTCGTAAAAGGTACGTCGGCGGTTTAATAATTCAAATAAAAAAAGCACTCATTTCTGAGTGCTTTTCTGTATATTTAACTAAATGCAAAAATTACAATTTAGCTACGTGTTTCGTTAACTTAGATTTTAAGTTTGAAGCTTTATTATTGTGAATAATATTTTTCTTAGCTAATTTATCTACCATTGAAATTACAGCTGATAATTTTGCAGAAGCATCAGATTTGTCAGTCGCCATACGTAATGCTTTAATTGCGTTACGAGTAGTTTTGTGCTGGTATCTGTTTAATACTCTTCTTTTTTCGTTACTTCTGATTCTTTTTAATGCTGACTTATGATTTGCCATTTCGTTTTAATTTTTTAGATGTAATAATTATTATAAATATCAGTTAAAAAAGAAAAACCTCCCACAATTGATAAACAATCACTTTGGTTTTAACTAATAAAATAAAAAACCGAGACACCAGCTCTCTATTTTACAAAACTTATTTACAACTAATTCAGTAGTCCGTAAGGGAATCGAACCCCTGTTACCAAGACGAAATCTTGGCGTCCTAACCCCTAGACGAACGGACCAGTATTCTCTAAGTTCATTTTCAATCCAAAAAAAATCAGATCTTATATTGTAGCCCGTAGCGGAATCGAACCGCTCTTACATGGATGAAAACCATGCGTCCTAACCGATAGACGAACGGGCCATTATTCCTTTAAAGTAAAGGAAACCTGTATCACAAAACAAAAATAGTAGCCCGTAGCGGAATCGAACCGCTCTTACATGGATGAAAACCATGCGTCCTAACCGATAGACGAACGGGCCTTGTTTCTGTATTGCGGTTGCAAAGATACATCTATTTTTGAATCGTACAAGAGTACAAGTAAAAAAAATTGAAAAATTTAATATGCCTTTGCAAATAACACCCTTCCTTTGCTCGGATTTCCAGTAAAGACACAGCTTCCCGCCTCTTCCACTCGATCCAAAGGAATACATCTAATCGTTGCTTTGGTTATATCCTTGATTTTCTCCTCCGTCTCAGGCGTCCCATCCCAATGTGCTGATACAAAACCTGTTTTATTATCCAAGACCGTCTTAAACTCTTCAAATGAGTTGACTTCGGTAATATGATCATTTCTATAATCAAGCGCTTTTTTAAATAAATCATCTTGAATTGTATCCATCAAAACACTCACATGCTTCACAATTTCGTCTTTCAAGACAACTTCTTTCGATAATGTATCGCGCCGTGCTACTTCAAAAGTACCATTTTGTAAATCTTTTGGCCCAATAGTAATCCGAACAGGCACTCCTTTTAATTCCCATTCCGCAAACTTGAATCCTGGTTTTTGAGTAGTGCGATCATCAAATTTAACTGAAAGTTTTAATTTTTTAAATTGACTTACTAATGTATGTGCTGCTTCAGAAACCGCAGAAAATTCTTCGTCTGTCTTATAAATTGGCACTATTACAATCTGAATTGGCGCTAAATTCGGTGGCAATACCAATCCATTGTCATCTGAATGCGTCATGACCAAAGCACCCATCAAACGTGTTGAAACTCCCCACGAAGTTCCCCAAACATATTCTTGTTTTCCTTCTGCCGTAGCAAACTTAACGTCGAATGCTTTTGCAAAATTCTGCCCCAAAAAGTGCGAAGTACCCGCTTGAAGCGCTTTACCATCTTGCATTAATGCTTCTATACAATACGTTTCTTCTGCACCTGCAAATCGCTCTGTTTCTGTTTTCAGACCTTTAACCACTGGAATTGCCATGAAATTTTCTGCAAATTCAGCGTACACATTCATCATGCGCTCTGATTCTTCAACAGCTTCCACTCGCGTAGCATGAGCCGTATGACCTTCTTGCCATAAAAATTCTGCAGTTCTTAGAAACAGACGCGTTCTCATCTCCCAACGCACCACATTGGCCCATTGATTGATTAGCAAGGGCAAATCGCGATAAGATTGCACCCAACCTTTATACGTAGACCAAATAATTGCTTCACTCGTAGGTCGAACAATTAATTCTTCCTCCAACTTTGCATTTGGATCTACCATTAGTTTTCCAGGTTTATCTGGATCATTTTTTAAGCGATAATGTGTCACAATAGCACACTCTTTTGCAAATCCTTCCGCATTTTTTTCCTCGGCTTCAAACATACTTTTAGGAACAAATAAGGGAAAATACGCATTACTGTGTCCTGTTTCCTTAAACATTCGATCCAATTCTGCTTGCATTTTTTCCCAAATTGCATAGCCGTAAGGCTTGATAACCATACATCCTCTTACTCCTGAATTTTCGGCTAGGTCTGCCTTGACAACCAATTCATTGTACCATTTGGAATAATCCTGTTCGCGCGTTGTTAAGTTCTTACTCATAATGAATAGATTGGCATAAAAATTGTTTAACTTATTTTAACTAAATAGTTCGACAAAACTAACTATTTTTGTATAGACCGACAATAAAAACCCCCATAGATATGAAAACTTACTATATTTTTTCCCGACGCTTTTCTTTATTTCTGCTTGCTGGTATATTAACATTGTCTTTTATTTCTTGTGGAACGTACCAGAATTCCGGTCGTGAAGATCGAGACGGCATTTATTCAAATTCCCAAAGAGGTACTGACAATAGTTACTCAGCTAGCGGCATAGGTTACAAAAATTATTTTGAATCTAAGCAAGACGCAGAAGTACTTACAGACGTAGACGATTATTCTTCAAATAATTACAATGAAGAAAACCCAAATGCGGTAGAACAAAATTATGGCGGCTGGGGTTCAGACTCTGACAATGTTACTGTAAATATTTACCAAGATTCTTGGGGATATAATAATTACTACACTCCTTATTGGGGATATAGTTCTTGGTATGGTCCAGGATGGGGACTTGGCTGGAATAATTTCGGTTGGGGTGGAAATTATGGCTGGGGCGGAGGCTACGGTTGGGCTGGAAATTATGGTTGGGGAGGTTACTACGGATGGAACAATCCTTATTACGGTGGCTGGAACAACAATTATTACGGAAACAATTACTACGGTAATAATTATGCACCAGGAATAGGAAGAAGAAACAACTCCTATTCTAATTCAAGGAGCTCTTTCGATACTGGAAGCAACTATAGCACGAGAAATACTAACGGAACTACGAGAACGTATCAGACTACTACCAGAAGTTCAAACTCTGTTCGTAATTATAATACTAACACAACACGTAGCAACTCAAATTCGACTATATACAGAAATAATAGTACTCGAAATGTCCCTACAAGAACTACTACATCACCTACAAGGACTACAACCCAACCTACACGAACAACTACACCACAATATACACCTTCAACTCCAACACAATCTTCAGGTTCGTCAACGCGAAGTGGTGGCTCATCTGGAAGCGGAAGTTCATCTGGAGGTAGCGGAAGACGATAATCACTTTTCTACAAATACTACCTATGTTCCATTTTTTGAAGCATAGGTTTTTTTTTGAATTTAAATTTATATCATGAAAAAATTACTTTCTTTTATTATTATAGTTTCCGCATTTACAACTGTAAAAGCACAGCAAGTTTCAGACGCTTTGCAATATGCAAATGACGACATTAATGGAACCGCCCGATTTAGAGCTATGGGTGGTGCATTTGGCGCGTTAGGTGGCGATCTTTCTTCACTATCAGTCAATCCTGCAGGATCTGCCGTATTTACAGGCAATTTTGCTGCGGTAACTTTATCCAATCAAAACAAAAAAAATACTTCAACCTATTTTGGAACAGCGAACGACACGAAAGATTCGTCATTTGATATGAATCAATTTGGAAGCGTTTGGGTTTTTAACAACACCAATCCCGACAGCAAATGGACTAAAATGTCTTTGGCGTTAAACTATGACAAAACCAATAATTTTAACAACTCCATTTACACGCAAGGTTACAATCCTACCAATTCTGTTTCCAATTATTTTAGCAGTTATGCCAATGGAATTCCAGAAAGCACTTTGACGGGCAATTCCTACGAAGCATTAAACTATAATGAACAACAAGCCTTTTTGGGATACAATGGATATTTGATCAACCCTGAAGCTGGCAATCAATACAGTTCGGCTGTTAATCCCAACGGAAATTATTACCAACAAAATAGGGTAGAATCTAATGGTTATAATGGTAAAATTGCATTTAATCTTGGAGCGGAATACGACCAGCGTTTTTATTTTGGAGTAAATCTTAATGCACATTTCGTGGATTTTGAAAATTACACTAGTTTTTATGAGGATTATCAGGATTCACCAGGAAATAATACTACTGCCGGAGTGCAAGCTTCTCGATTTACCAATCAACTGTATACGTATGGTTCTGGATTTTCGATGCAAATTGGTGCTATTGCGAAAGTCACGAACGAATTTCGCGTGGGACTGGCATATGAATCGCCAACCTGGTACAGCTTAAATGACGAATTAAAACAAACCCTTTCCGTAAATTGTGCGGATTGCGGCACCAATGACACTAACTTTTTTGCTGATCCAAATCTAGTTATTTACTATCCTACCTACCGCTTGCAAACTCCATCCAAATATACAGGAAGTTTGGCGTACATTTTTGGAGGATCTGGTTTATTAAGTGTGGATTATAGTTTACGTGATTACAGCAATACTAAATTCCGTCCTTCAAATGAATTTACTACTGTAAATAACGCTTTAAATAATACCTTAGATGTTTCAAATGATTTACGAATCGGTGCGGAATACCGAATCAAACAGTGGAGTTTAAGAGGCGGTTACCGTTTTGAAGAAAGTCCGTATAAAAACAGTAGCACTATTGGAAATTTAAATAGTTATTCTACTGGATTGGGATATAATTTTGGCAACATTAAATTGGACATGGCATATACCTACTCTAAAAGAGACAACAACCAAGCGTTTTTCACACAAGGATTGACTGACACCTCTAGCATCCAAGCAATTCAAAATAACATTACACTTACTCTAGGATTTGAATTGTAGTATTTTAAAATAGTATTATTAAAGAAAGAAATCGAAAACCTAACTAATAAAGACTGGTGCCGCGACCTAGCCCCGATTGGTGGGAAAATCCTTCCAAAGTGGGTGCGAGGTACAAGCACTGACTTTGGGAGATTTGGAAGGAAAGCGGGACCAAGCCGTCCTAAAAAAGCCAAATGTTACCCGCTTCTAAAAATAAAAACGTAATTTTGCACCCTCTAAAAAAATTTGAGAACCTAATACTATGAGAACCAAATCTTTAAAAAAGAATAAAATTAATGTAATTACCCTTGGCTGTTCTAAAAATGTTTATGACAGTGAAGTTTTGATGGGTCAACTGAAAGCCAGCGGAAAAGAAGTGGAACATGAAGCACCTGCGGAATCAGAAGGAAACATCATTGTAATCAATACGTGCGGTTTTATTGACAATGCGAAAGCCGAATCTGTAAATATGATTTTGGAATATGCAGATAAAAAAGAGAAAGGTCTTGTGGACAAAGTTTTTGTTACTGGATGTTTGTCTGAACGATACCGTCCGGATTTAGAAAAAGAAATTCCTAATGTGGATCAATATTTTGGAACTACAGAATTACCTGCTCTTTTAAAAGCGTTAGGTGCGGATTACAAACATGAATTATTGGGAGAACGTATGACAACGACGCCTAAAAATTATGCGTATTTAAAAATTGCCGAAGGATGTGATAGACCGTGTAGTTTCTGCGCTATTCCGTTAATGAGAGGGAAACACGTTTCTCAGCCTATTGAAAAATTGGTAAAAGAAGCGCAAGGTTTGGCCAGAGATGGTGTGAAAGAATTGATTCTGATTGCACAAGATTTGACTTATTACGGATTAGATATTTACAAAAAAAGAAATTTAGCCGAATTGCTTGAAGAATTAGCAAAAGTTGAAGGGATTGAATGGATTCGTTTGCATTATGCGTTTCCAACTGGATTTCCGATGGACGTTTTGGACTTGATGAAACGCGAACCTAAGATTTGTAATTACATTGACATCCCGTTGCAGCACATTTCTGACTCCGTTTTAAAATCAATGCGACGTGGAACAACTCAAGCAAAAACTACTAAATTATTAAAAGATTTTAGAGCAGCCGTTCCTGGAATAGCCATTAGAACGACGCTAATTGTAGGTTATCCTGGAGAAACTCAAGAAGACTTTGAAACTTTAAGAGACTGGGTTCAAGAAATGAAATTTGATCGAATGGGTTGTTTTGCTTATTCGCATGAAGAAAATACTCACGCATATTTACTTGAAGACGATGTTCCTGCCGATGTGAAACAAGCGCGAGCGAATGAAATCATGGAATTGCAATCGCAAATTTCTTGGGACTTGAATCAAGAAAAAGTTGGTCAAGTATTTAAATGTATTATTGACCGAAAAGAAGGAACTCATTTTGTAGGGAGAACTGAATTTGACAGTCCTGATGTGGATAACGAAGTATTAATTGACGCTACAAAAACATACTTAAAAACAGGAGAATTTGTAATGATTAAAATTACTGAAGCTACTGAGTTTGACCTTTACGGTGAAGCTGTTATATAACTAAATTTAAAAATTATGTCTAAACTATTTTCTATACTTATTGTTTTTATATTATTTCTAGGAAGTAATGAAACACAGGGACAATCCCGAGTATTGAGTAACGACGGAATGGTTCTGGACCGAAGCATAGGTGCGGGAACACGTTACAATACTCCGCGAAAAACCAGCTCCATTGACGTAGTGAAGACAACGGTGGATGCCTTAACTGAAAAACTGAAGTTAGACGGCTTTCAAGTCGCTATTTTGCAAAAAATAGTTTCTGATTATAATGAAAAAGCTTTAGATGTAACGGAGGAAAGCATTCCAAATGAAGCTAAACTTGAGAAAATAAACATTGAGAAAGCTGCAATGGACGTTAAGATAACAGAAATCTTAACGGACAAGCAGAAAGTGGCATTTATTGAGCTTAAAAAGACCAATAGAGAAAAGAGAGAAGGCAGAAAGAGCGGCAAAAAGAAGAAAAAAAGTTCGGAATCTGAAGAATCCGACAGCGATATGTTTTAATTTTTCTTACAATACTAATAGTCCAAAGGACTTGAGGGTTTTGAGAGGTTTTGAATGCCAAAACAACTCAAAATCTTCAAGTCCTTTTTCTTCATAATCACTTTTTACTTGCTGAAACGATTTAGGTTTTGCGTTTTCTACAGTAATTTTTTGCAGCATTTCTACAAACCATTCGCCTTCTTCGCGATTCATTTGCACAGAAAATGATTCTTTTTTATCGTGAAAAGTGAGTGAAATCAGTTCCCATGTCTTTCCTTTTTTTGATTTGGTTGTATATTCAATTTGAGGCGTTCCACCAATCCACACAATTTTTGCATTTGATTTTACTTCAAACGAATCTGGCTCTAAAATAGCATCTTCAATAAAATTATATGGGATTTTGGTTTTCGGAATTTTAAATTCAAACCAGTCTTGCAGTGGATAATCAAAACAAATGCCGTGCATGAAGTTGTACAATGATTTGGACAATCCAAAGCTGAATTTTTCATGATCAATTCCAGTTTCGTCTTTAAAATTAACGTCATTATTAGCGAACGTACCGATTTCCATATCTCGAATTACGCCAAATTTTTCAGGATACATTCCCACCGGACTGTGAGCGGTTAATGCAAATTGATGCCAAAATCCCGACTGCAAAACGCCCGTTTCAAATAACTGTCGTACCATTTCCAAGCTGTCAACCGTTTCCTGCACGGTTTGTGTTGGATAACCGTACATTAAATAAGCATGTACCATCACTCCTGCTTCGGTAAAATTTCGCGTCACTTTTGCAACTTGTTCAACAGTAACTCCTTTATCAATTAATTGCAACAAGCGGTCTGACGCAACTTCCAATCCACCGGAAACGGCAATGCAGCCCGATGCTTTGAGCAAAACACATAAATCTCTAGTAAAACTTTTCTCAAAACGAATATTGGTCCACCATGTTACGGCAATTTTTCGGCGTAAAATTTCTAAAGCTAACGCTCGCATTAGTGCTGGAGGCGCGGCTTCGTCCACAAAGTGAAAACCATTTTGACCTGTTGCGGCAATTAATTCTTCAATTCTATCACACAGAATAGTTGCTGCAATGGGCTCGTAAATTTTGATGTAATCCAAGGAAATGTCGCAGAAGGTGCATTTTCCCCAATAGCAACCGTGTGCCATGGTAAGCTTATTCCATCGTCCATCACTCCACATTCGGTGCATTGGATTTACAATTTCTATGACCGAAATGTATTGGTCTAATTTTAAATCAGAATAATCCGGCGTTCCTACCTCCGACTGTTTATAGTCGCTTTTAGCGGAATTATTTTTGTAAACTACTTTTCCACCTTCCAGTAAAAGTGTTCTTTTGAAAGTAGCATAGGCAGGATTTTCAATGTTTTTAATCAATTCCTCCACAGGAACTTCGCCGTCATCTAAAGTAATGAAGTCGATAAATTCAAATACCCGTGCGTCGGAAAGTGACCGCAATTCGGTATTTGGAAAACCGCCACCCATTGAAACTTTAACGTGCGGGAATTTACTTTTAATCAATTGAGCCGATCGAAATGCGGCATATAAATTTCCCGGAAACGGAACTGAAATTAGAACTAACGTAGGTTGCACTTCCGAGATTCGATGTTCTAAAATTTCGAGAAGTATGTTGTCAATATAGGTTGGTTTTGTTTGCAAACTCAAATACAATTCGTCAAACGTACTTGCAGAGCGCCCTAAACGTTCGGCATATCTGCTGAAACCAAAATTATCATCTACACATTCTACTATTAAATCAGATAAATCTTCAAGATATAAAGTAGCTAAATGTTTCGCTTTATCTTGTGTTCCCATGCTTCCGAAAGCCCAATCCAATTCGTCCAGTTGTGCAAATCGAGACGCTTCTGGCAAGAAATCCTCTTGACAAATGGACAATGCCAATGTGGGATTTTTTCCTTGCAAAAATAAGATAACAGCATCTATCGTACTGATATAGTAATCTTTTAAAGCAATAATACGTTTACTATTTTCGCCTGGATTTGCGCATTTTTCCGCTTCGGCAAATAAATCAGACAAACCTTGCTTTGAAAACATTTTTAAAATCACTTCTATTCCCAAATCGGCTTGAACACTTTCAACATTTTTAGTATTCAAAAAACCTTTAATGTAAGCTGTGGCTGGATACGGTGTATTCAGTTGTGTGAAAGGCGGAGTAAAAAGGAAGAGTTTGGTCATAGCTTTGGCGAAAGCCTACAAAATTAGTTGATATTCTTATTAATGAGGACTAAATGTTTGCTTTTTTTAATTGATATAAATGAATCAATTAAAAACTATTTTTAACTATTATCAATTGAAATTCAGATGTTTATATTATTAATTTTTAAATTTTTATGCCAAAGACTTGAATTGTCTATCTTCGCGCAATCAAAAAAAAAACTATGAGTCGCCTACTACCCTTACTCTTTATACTTTTTTCGGTTGGTTTATTTTCCCAAAATAGAACTACCTCTACTGGCTTTATAGAAAATAAAGGGCAAGTCATTGATCAGAAAGGCAATCCAAATCCTGCTGTAAAATACTTATTAACCACCAATGGATTAAATGTTCAGCTCAGGAAAAATGGTTTTTCTTATGATGTTTATGAGATGGAAAATAATGCCATAATTAATAGTGATAAAAATTTAACCGATTTAGAGAATCCTAATAAAGACAATGATATCAAAACAAAAATAAAATTTCATAGAATTGATATTAATTTTTTGAACGCTAATAAGAACGCAATTCTTATTGCTGAAGATAAATCTTTAGATTTCGACAATTTTTATAACGCCGTACATACTCCATCTGGACTTATTAACGTATATAAATTTCAAAAAATAACGTACCAAAACATTTATAAAAATGTAGATGTAGTTTTTTTTATTCCAAAAGATTCTACTAAAGTTGTGGAATATAATTTTATAGTGAAACCTGGGGGTAAAGTTTCTGATATTCGCCTAAAATTTAAGGGTGCAGAAACAGATTTATTTGAAAACAAAATAAAAATGAATCTCCGTTTTGGACAAATGTATGAAACTTTGCCCTTGAGTTGGATTGAAGATTCTATTAAAAAACAAGAAATTCAAGTACGTTATAAAAGGTTAAAAGATAACGTTTATGGTTTTGAAGGAGATTTTGAGTCCTCTGATAAAACTATAGTTATTGATCCTGTACCAATACGCTTATGGGGTACTTTTTATGGAGGAGTTGATTCTAGTTATAATGTCTTTAAGGGTGACTTAGAAGCAGATGCCAGTGGAAACTTGTTTTTGGTAGGCTCAACTAATAGCTCGTCCCTAACGTTTGCCTCTTCAGGTGCACATCAGGGAATTTCAAATTCAAATTCTTTAACCGGTTATATAGCAAAATTTACCAGCAGTGGAAATAGAGTTTGGGGTACATATTATGGTGGAAATTCAAGTGATATGATTCACGGTGTTAAGGTGGATTCTCAAAATAATATTATTGTAACAGGTGAAACAAATAGCGCTACAAACATTAGCACATCAGGCACTTATAAAGAGTATTTATCCGGATTTAAAGATGCTTTCGTCTCCAAGTTTAACACCAATGGAGTTTTAATTTGGGGAACTTATTTTGGCGGCGAGGCAGATGATTATTCTTTTGACATTGATGTTGATAATTTGAATAATATTTACATTGTGGGGTCTACTAGAAGCTACACAAATATATCAGTAAATAATAATTTTCAAGTTCTGTTAAACGGTGTTGGAACCATTTCAAATAGTTCGTTTGATGGATTAATTGCAAAATTTGATTCAAATGGACAAATTATCTGGAGTACCTATTGCGGAGGTGACTCCAGTGATGAGCTTAAAACAATTAAAGTTGTAAATAACTTTTTAGTTACTGCTGGTCATACAATTAATAGTTCTAATATAGCAACTTCAGGAGCTCATCAAACAAGTATTGGCTCTTTCATTGATGGAATTATTTATAAATTTTCACTGAATGGAATTAGAGATTGGAGTTCTTATTATGGAGGACAAGGAATTGATAAAATTAGGGCAATTGAAATAGACAGTAATGATGATATATATTTTGGAGGAGATACGAATAGCACAAATAACATTGCGACCTCAGACAGCTTTGATGCTATCAACCAAAACCAAGAAACCGGATTTCTGGTTAAATTTAATAGCTTAGGTCAAAGATTGTGGGGTACATTTTTAGGTTCAGGTGTAAAGTTATATTCTATTAAACAGCGTTTAAACGAAATTTATATAGGTGCAACCGGTAGTAGTGGAATGTTCTCAAACGTATCCATAACAAATAATTGTTCTTATGATCCATCAGGATTTGCAGAAGGTTATATTGGAAAATTTTCCAGTGCTGGAAATTTTATTTGGGGTTCATTCGTAGGTGGTTTTGATCAAAGTTCAGAATCTAAAATCTGCATAAATGGTTCTAAAATTTCTATAGCTGGATCTACCTCAAGTGTAAATAATACTTCAATAACGGACTCTAATTCTTACCAACAAACGTTCACAAGTTCCAGTGCGTACTATTTAATGACATTTGAAGATCTCAATGATTGTAATATCGTTGCACAACCAACTGTGAGTTCTTCTGTATGTATTGGAGAAGAAATACTATTTAGCGCTCCTCCTGGATTTAATTACAATTGGACTGGACCTAATGGATATTCGAGTAACTTACAAAATACTAGTATCAGTAATGCTTTGCCATTAAATACAGGAATCTATAATTTATTACTAACTAATGATTGCAATTGCTTTAAGAATTATACTTTCAATGTTGCCGTAGGAGATATTGAAAGCCCTATTCCAACTATTTCTGATTTACCAGCGCTTATTGGCAATTGCAATACAGTAATAGCTACAATCCCAACGGCTTTGGATAATTGTGCAGGAACTGTGATAGGGACCACAAATGATCCACTTTCATATTCGCTTGGAGGTGTTTACAGCATCAATTGGAATTTTAACGACGGCAATGGAAATAGCAGTATGCAAACGCAAACTGTAACAATTACAGAGACACCAATCCCTATTTCAAATGAAATTTTTTACTATTGTTTGGATCAGAATCCAACTCTAAACGATGTCGCAATTATAGGTCAAAATATTATTTATTATGATGCAATAGCAAATGGAAATACGCTTACAAACACCACGCCATTGCAAAACGGAATTACTTACTATGTATCACAGACTGTAGATGGTTGTGAAAGTTTACGAATTCCTGTTACGGCTACAATTTATGAAACACCTGCTCCAACTGGTGATGCCATTCAAACTTTTTGTGAATCACAAGTTTTGACATTGGCTGATTTTGTAGTTTCAGGAACTGATTTGCTTTTCTATGATGCGTCTTCAATAGGAAATGTACTTCCCCTGACCACTCCTTTAACTAACGGTTTGACGTATTATACTTCACAAATAGTGAATGGCTGCGAGAGTAGTTCTAGACTTGCGTTAGTTGCAACTATTATTAGTGGCGTTCCTGCAACTGATTTCAGTGCGATGCTATGCGATAATTTAAACGACGGTTTTGAAGTAGTAAATTTATCCAGTTATAATTCCGCTTTAATTGCAAACGATGCAGCTTATACCTTCGAATATTATACGAATTTTTCTGCTGCGGAAAATCAAACTTTAACCAACAAGATTACTGCCTTTTCAAACTATGCTTTGCCGACAGGCTTAAACGCCATTTACGTTCGTGTTATGTTTGCCAATTCGTGTTATGAAGTCGTTACATTGGTTTTGGAAGTAATTCCCTCGCCGAGATTGGGCATGGAGGACACTTATGCTGTTTGCGAGAATGGCTTTGTAACCGTTACAGCTGATGCAGGTTTTGATGGTTATCTTTGGTCTACGGGAGAAACTACGCAAGCAATTACAGTAACTCAAGCGGGAAACTTTTCGGTTACTGTAACTAAGTTCACGGGTACTCTAGCTTGTTCTTCTACAAAAAATATCAGTGTTGCAGTATCCGAAAGCGCGACTATTACTTCGGTCGAGACTTCAGATTGGACTTCAAATGATAACGTCATTACTGTTTTTGTAAGCGGTAGTGGTGTTTATGAATATTCAGTTGACGGTCAAAATTACCAAGCCAGTAATCAGTTTTACGGTTTACCAAATGGATTATACACGGTTTACGTAAACGACACACTTGGTTGTGGCGTAGCAGAACAAGACGTATATTTACTCATGTATCCGAAGTTTTTTACACCAAATGGCGACAGTTACAATGATTTTTGGGGCATTAATTTTTATCAAAAAGAATTGAATTTGGTTGTAAAAATCTTTGACCGTTACGGCAAATTCATTAAGCAATTGACGGCTAAAGATCCCTTTTGGGACGGTACATTTAATGGAAACAATTTGCCTGCCACGGATTATTGGTTTACTGTAATTCGACAAGATGGTCAGGAATACAAAGGTCACTTTACGTTGAAAAGATAAATGATAAGCATTTGTTAAACCAAAAATAGTTCAGATAAATTTTAACTATTTTTACAAAAATTTATACATTTCTAAATTATGCCAACCGACTGTATCAGCTACCAAGAATCCGGATATTTTGTTCCTTTAATGAATGATTATTTAGACCAAAAAGAACACTTACAGTCGCTATACAACAGATTTCCAACCCTAGAAAATTTTAAAGAACAGATTGAAGAGAAGGAATCTAATTATCTGAATTCAAATCGAGAAGTACTTTTTTCAGTGTTGAGTAAGCAATATGCATCTATTGCAATTTCAGATTTGACTTCAAAAAACATAAATGATTTAAAGGAATCCAATACTTTTACTGTTACTACAGGCCACCAACTGAATTTATTTACAGGACCTTTGTATTTTTTGTATAAAATTATTTCGACCATTAATTTGACTAACGAATTAAAAGTCGCTTATCCGGATAAAAATTTTGTACCTATTTATTGGATGGCAACCGAAGACCATGATTTTGACGAAATAAATTATTTTAAATTTAAAGGAAAAAAATTGCAGTGGGACAGAGCAAGTGCTGGTCCTGTAGGAAGATTTTCCACGGAAGGTTTAAGTGAAGTTTTAATGCAATTTCAATCCGAATTGGGATTGGGAAAAAATGCGGAGGAACTTAAAAATTTATTCGAAGACGCTTATTTAAAGCATAACAATTTAGCCAACGCCACCCGATTTTTAGCCGATCAGCTCTTTGGTTCGCACGGATTGGTTATTTTGGATGCAGACGATGCCGCTTTAAAAAAGTTGTTTATTCCATATGTTAAGGAGGAATTATTGCACCAAATATCACATAAAAAAGTAGCCGAAACTGCCGAAGTTTTGTCGGATTACAAAATCCAAGTGAATCCGCGAGAAATCAATTTGTTTTACATTGAAGATCATTTTCGGGAACGCATTATTTTGGAAGATACCATTTATGCTGTAAACAATACTGAAATCAAATTCACAGCGCAGGAACTGTTTGAAGAATTAGACAATAATCCTGAAAAATTTAGTCCCAATGTGATCATGCGTCCGCTTTACCAAGAAGTAATTTTGCCTAACTTATGTTATATCGGTGGTGGTGGAGAATTGGCGTATTGGCTGGAATTGAAATCATTTTTTGATGCTTCCAACATTACATTTCCAGCGCTATTATTGCGAAATTCTGTTTTATTGGCTACCGAAAAGCAGGCGAAGAAAGCAGATAAACTTGAACTGAAGTGGAGTGATTTATTCTTGAAACAATTTGAATTGCAAGAAAAAATTGTCAGAAAAGCATCTGATTTTACATTAGATTTTTCAGAACAAAAAGCATTTTTGGAAGCGCAATTTGCCAAACTAAAAGAGATGGCACAACTTACGGATCCTTCCTTTATCGGTGCTGTAAATGCACAAGAGACAAAGCAATTAAAAGGTCTAAATACATTAGAAAAAAGGCTGATTAAAGCGGAGAAAAAACAACATGCGGACCAATTGAACCGAATAATTGAATTGCAAGACGAATTATTCCCCAAGCACAGTTTGCAAGAACGATCGGCTAATTTTTCAGAATTTTATTTGGAAAATGGCACTGAATTGATTGAGAAATTAGTTAAAGTTTTAAAACCGTTAGACAATCGATTTGAAGTAGTAGTGATTTAAGCCAATTATTATTTTCAAATATTTAAAAGAAGCGTTTATTTTTTAATTATAAAAAACTACTTTTGCACCGAATTTAATATAAGAAAAATGGCTACAAATAGAACATTTACAATGATTAAGCCGGATGCAGTTGCAAACGGACACATCGGAAACATTTTGGCAATGATTACAAATGCAGGTTTCAAAATCGTTTCTTTGAAATTAACGCAATTGACTACTGCTGATGCACAAAAATTTTATGACGTTCATGCTGCTCGTCCGTTTTACGGAGAATTGGTAGAATTTATGTCAAGAGGTCCAATCGTTGCTGCAATTCTTGAAAAAGACAATGCAGTAGAAGATTTCAGAACTTTAATTGGTGCTACAAACCCAGCAGATGCAGCAGAAGGTACAATCAGAAAAGCATACGCTACTTCTATTGGAGAAAATGCAGTTCACGGTTCTGATTCAGACGAAAATGCAGCTATCGAAGGTGCTTTTCACTTTGCAGGAAGAGAGCAATTCTAAAAAGAAAGTTGTCGGTTCTCGGTTCACAGTTTTAAATTGATAGTCCGAAAATTGCGCACAAAATATAAATCCGATTCAATTTATTTTGAATCGGATTTTTTTTTATCTTAAAACTACTTCTTTAATAAGATCCCGGCGAAGTTCTTCGTTCAGCATGGCAACTATTTTGGATTTGCCAAAACTTAATTCTTCGCGCAAGACGGCAGAAGAAAGTTCTACGTAAAGAATTGTTCCTTTTAAAACTACGCTTTTGGTATAGCTGTTCACACCGTTTCCCATCAAGGATTGCCAAGCTTCCTTTACGGAAATCTGATTCATTCCTGCTTCCAACCTGTTATCTTTGATGATAAATTTTAGAACATCGCCAACCGTATTGTCGTCTCTGAATCGTTTTGCCATTATTTTATAGTAAAAGGAATTGGTTTCTTATATTGGTATTTAATCTGCTGCTTGTTTTCTAGAATCAATTGTGCTTCAGATAAAGTTACAATTTTTTCTTTCCACGTGGCGTACGCCGTTTTGTAAGAAATATAAGTGCCGTCTGCTAATTTTTCAATTTTGATTTTTTCATCTGCATCATTCACTAAATAGGTTCCGTCAAATTGTGGCGTTACT
The DNA here is from genome assembly GCF_000425485.1 of Flavobacterium tegetincola DSM 22377. GTDB lineage: Bacteria > Bacteroidota > Bacteroidia > Flavobacteriales > Flavobacteriaceae > Flavobacterium > Flavobacterium tegetincola. Next base: position 103,344 of record NZ_KE384384.1, read on the forward strand.
TTTTTACGAAATCCAGAATCACTTTTAATTTCGAAAAAGTCGATATTTTCATTCATCTTATATTCCTTCTTTGAACCATCTGCAAGCGTAACTTCTTCAATTTCCCAATAGCCGTTAAGCAAATCGAGATTGAAATTTTCAGCTTTTTTGTCTTGGCAGGAAAGCAAGACAAACGCGGTAATTAAAGCAAAGAAGGTATTTTTCATGGGTAAATTTTAAAAAAATAAAATTACTATTTTATTCCATGGTAAAAAAGTAAAGCGCACAAGTAATACTAATTTTTACAGTCTATAAATAGAAGAAAAATTTGGATTAATTACCATAAATTGATCTTGAATGCATAATGTAAAGAATTTTTAAACGTATCTAATTCCATTTGTAAAATTAAGTTGCTACAAATATTTGTAAAAAATCGATTGAAAAATGCTTATCATTTCTTCTACTAAAATAGCTTTCTTAAAATAAATAATGCCGCAATCTGAGCGAATGCGGCATTATATTAGTTTGAGAACTATTTGATACATTTACATATGATCTTTTATTAATTTAAAATGTGTAACGTAAATTCACACCCAACTCACTAAATTTAGCCTCTCCTTCTCCTGTTTGATCTCCAAATATCTTTTTTGCACTGTCGTAATTGATATCGATCCCGTAATGTTTATTAAATCTATATCCTACCTGACAAGTGAAGAATGGACTTCCTCCTAACTCTATATTTCTAATCTGTGTTAAATCTTCATCCCCAGCACTGGATTGATAAAATGGCAACCTGCCTGATACAAAATTCACTCCAACACCCGCGCCTAAAAATACTTCACTGTGTGTTTTAATTTTTTTGTAAAACCGAACACCACCAACGAGATCAAAAAAGTTAGCATCTAATCTGTAAACGCGTCGTAAATCTGCATTGCCAATTTGCGATACAGAGCCCGTTTGCTCAGTAGATCCTTTTGCCTTTTTATACTCAAAGTTGGCATAAATACCTGTAGTTCCAGAGGCAAATAACAACTCTGCTTCACCACCAATGCTAGCCATTCCTATAGTCTCAGGATCTGTAGGATGCTGAATCTTATCCACTCTAAAATTACCTAAATTGTATCCTAGTAAAGCAGAGAAATAAACTCGTGTTTTCATTTCATCGCTATCTTCAAAAGCGATTGACGTACTTCCATTGCACTTGTTGTAATTTTCAAAGATTGAAATAAGTTCCTCCTTATCGTATTGCACTTTGCTAAAGTCTGAAACAGTTTGGTTTTGGCAGCTTAAATTTTTAAACAATTGGTCTTTGAAGGTCGCATTACTCGCTAAATTCATACTAGCTTGGTAATATTGTTTGTACAAAAATTGCTGTGCTACTTCTTCATCGCCTTCCTTTTTCCACAAATATTTGACACCTTGTCCACCATCATAAGCATATAAAGTTGCCTTACCTTCCACTATAACATTCAAGAAAACTATTTTTTCTGTAACGGTAAAATCCTTGCTGTTATTTGACTTGTTAAAAAAACTAACATCATCTACTAACGCCTTCATTTTTACAAATTTCAAGTCCAAACCTGAACCAAATTCTCGTACGACTGATTTTTCAATGTTTTGAATGGGTTGATTGGAGGCTATTTTAAATTCAAAATTTGAAAAAGATGGATCATTGCTCGTTTTAAAAGTATTGGATTTGATGTAACCTTCTACTTTCAGTCCTTGATTGTTGATGTAATATCCTTGCCTGAAGTCCTTCTGTCCAAAGAGCAACACAGAAAACAATAAAGTATTTAAAAGCAATAATTTCTTCATATTTGTCTGATATTAGAATATATATTTAGCAGCAACACTAAATTGTTTGTATGAAGAAGTACCTGGAAGATTAGGCGTTCCAACAATGTCTTTTGTAGTATCGTATGAAAATTCAACGGCATAGTGATTATTGATCAATCCACCTATTTGCAAAACACCATACGCTGAATCACCAAGATTTGCTTTAGTGGCAGTATTTTCAAAAGATGTGTCAGTATTGACGAAAGTTCTAGTTATCTTACCACTCGTATTGTTTACTCCAAATCCTGCACCTGCATACAATTTAGCAAAGCGACTTACGGTTTGATAATATCGTATTCCAATTACAAAATCAATAAAATTACCATCCAATGTGTATCGATCTATATATTCAGTAGTATTAAATTCCGAAAGCATGAACGTTTTTCCAACGCTGGCACTAGCAGAACTGAATTTTACCGTGGCGAATAAAGCAATATTATCAGAAAAAATCATCGCTTCTCCTTCTGCACCAAACTGAACCGATCCAAATGCAACCTCATCTACGGGCAGCTCTAAGTCTTGAAGTTGAAGTTTTGCAAACGTGTAGCCTGCTAAAGCAGCAACTCGGATTGTAAACTTCTTTTTTGTTGTATTACTATAAACGGTAGTGGAACTGTTATTACAAGAATTATACTTTGAAAATACCTTCAGCAAGCTGTCCTGACTGTATTTTATCGTCAGAAAGTCGTTAAAAGTTTGATCTGAACACATTACATTCTTAAAAAGTTGTTCTCTAAAATCAGTACTTTCGGTTAGGTATTTACCAGATTTGTAATATTTTTTGTATAACAACTGTTTTGCAGGTGCTTTCTCTGAAGTAATAGAGTAAAAAAACTTGGTTCCATTTATTCCCTCGTAGCCAAACAGATTTGCCTTCCCTTCCATCAAGACATTCAAAAACACTACTTTGGTTTTAAGTAAAAAATCCTTGTCGGAACTAAAATCTTTAAACAAATTAGTATCATCAAGTTGAACCGTCATTTTTTGATACTTTAGGTCAGTTCCAAAACCAAAAGTAGTTATTGTATTTTTCGATATTTTTTCAGTAGTTGCATTTAAATCTTTTTTAAAATCTAAATTTTCAAAAGAATCGTCGTTGGATTTTCCAAAAGAAAAAGTCTTAAGATAACCTTCTACTCTGATTCCTTGGTTGTCAATATAATATCCTTTTTTAAAATCATTCTGTCCAAAAAGCAACACAGAAAACAGTAAGGCATTTAAAAGTAATAGTTTTTTCATGGTAGTTACAAGCTAAAATTAAGCTTGCAAATTAAGATAATTCATGTTAACTCCATAAAAAAAGCCCAAAATGTTTTGAGCTTTGTTGGTATTGTTGATGGCCGTTTTATTTGAAAAAACTATCTACGAATTCGATTTTATTAAACACTTGCAAATCCTCGATTCCCTCTCCTACTCCAATGTATTTTACAGGAATTTGAAACTGATCTGATATACCAATAACGACACCTCCTTTTGCAGTTCCATCTAATTTTGTAACCGCTAAGCAAGTCACTTCTGTTGCAGCAGTAAACTGTTTGGCTTGTTCAAATGCATTTTGTCCAGTAGAACCGTCTAGTACCAACATTACATCGTGTGGAGCGTCATCGATGACTTTTTGCATCACACGCTTTACTTTAGTAAGTTCGTTCATTAAATTGATCTTATTGTGTAATCGACCCGCTGTATCAATAATGACAACATCGGCATCTTGTGCCACAGCTGATTTCAAGGTATCAAAAGCTACAGAAGCAGGATCACTACCCATTTCTTGACGCACCATAGGAATCCCCACTCGATCTGCCCAAATTTGCAACTGATCAATAGCTGCTGCTCTAAAAGTATCAGCCGCTCCTAATACAACCTTATAACCCGCTTTTTTGAATTGATATGCTAGTTTTCCAATCGTCGTAGTTTTTCCTACACCGTTTACCCCAACCACCATTAAAACATAAGGTTTCTTATTGGCTGGAATTTCGAAAACGGAAGAATTTGTATTATTCGTTTCGGAAAGCAATGCTGCAATTTCATCGCGTAGAATTTGATTTAATTCATCCGTTCCTACGTATTTATCTTCGGCGACTCTTTTCTCAATACGTTTGATGATTTTAAGTGTTGTATTTACACCTACATCAGAGGCTACTAGAATTTCTTCTAGATTATCCAATACATCTTCATCCACTTTTGATTTTCCGGCAACTGCTTTGGTCAGTTTAGAAAAGAAAGAAGTTTTGGATTTCTCCAAGCCTTTGTCAAGCGTTTCTTTGGCTTGCTCGTTTAAACCCGATTCCTTTTTTTCTGACGAAAATATTCTTTTAAAGAAACTCATACTTTTTACTTATCGATTATCGGTTGTCAGCTTACCACAGTACACATACTACTACTGCACCAACACTAGTAATTTAAATCGTACTACTTATTACAACAACCTTACTACTTAAATTCTCGGACAAATATAAAAATAAAAAAGCTACTTTCGAGTGGAAAGTAGCTTTTCTATATATTGTATTTTTAGATTAGTTCTTTTTCAAGAATTCATCTACTAATTCAGGTGCCATAATAGACTCAACGAATGTGTAAGCGCCTGTTTTTGGAGATTTCACCATTTTAATAGCTTTTGATAATCTCTTTGAAGCTGTTTGTAACGATGCTACGGTTTTCTTTGCCATGATTCAAATGTATTTGAATTTTAATGAAATGATAAATACATTGATTTACCCTTTCGTCAAAATTTTAAATTATTACTTAATTTCTTTGTGAACTGTTACTCTTTTCAAGATTGGATTAAATTTTTTAATCTCTAATCTATCTGGAGTATTTTTTTTGTTCTTTGTAGTGATGTATCTAGAAGTTCCTGGAACACCTGATGTTTTGTGCTCTGTACATTCTAATATTACTTGGATTCTATTGCCTTTCTTTGCCATCTTGCTATATGTTTATTGTGGAAGATTTATTTAATAAATCCGTTTGCTTTAGCCGTTTTCAACACAGCCTCAATTCCATTTTTGTTTATTGTTTTTATTGTAGATGCAGCTACTCTCAAAGTAATCCATCTATCTTCTTCCGGAAGATAAAAACGTTTTTTAAGTAAGTTTACAGAAAACTTTCTTTTAGTTTTGTTCATTGCGTGAGAAACATTATTTCCCACCATAGCTCTTTTACCTGTAAGGTCACAAACTCTTGACATTATTCTTATCTTTTATCGTTATTCAAAATCAGGGTGCAAAGAAAAGAAATTAAAACCTTTATACAAAATAATTACTGTACATTTTTTAAAATTTCTTTCTGTAAAAGTTCAAAACTTTTATTTACCGCTCTATCTATCACTTTATCACGGGGTTGGCCAAAGTCAAATTTCTCAACAAAAACTGCGTTCGGAGTTGCTAATGCAATAAAAACAGTTCCAACCTCTTCATTCGTAGCATCTTTGGTAGGTCCCGCATTTCCGGTTACAGCAATGGCGTAATCGGTTTTCAATAATTTTCGAACATTTACAACCATTTCTCTTGCAACTTCTTCGCTCACAACCGAGTGCTTTGCAATAGTTTCTTTTGACACTTGCAAAATCTCTACTTTTACGGCTTCGGAATAGCAAACAATACTTCCTTTAAAATAAGCCGAAGCACCGGGAATTGCAGTGATTCTCTCCGCTATTTTTCCTCCAGTGCAACTTTCGGCTGTAGCCAAGGTTTTATTTTGTTGCACCAACATTCTACCCAAAATCACTTCGATAGACTCACCATCATCAAAGCCAACAATGATATCTCCAATGATTGCTGTAAGTTGCTTAATTTGCTCCGCAAGAACGGTTCTCAAGAGTTCCTCAATAGTTCCTCTGGCTGAAAGTCGCAAACGCACGCGTCCTGGACTTGGCAAATACGCGAGTTTTATAAATACAGGCAAATTATTTTCCCACTCCTCAATTCGCTCTGCAACCATACTTTCCCCTTGACCGTAAGTCATCACGGTTTGATGGATGATAAATGGACGCTCGTACTCTTTAATAATTTTAGGAACAATTACGTTATCCACGATATCTTTCATCTCATAAGGAACACCTGGAAGCGAAATATATACGGTATCCTCCTTCTTCATCCACATTCCTGGAGCAGTCCCATTTGCGTTTGTCAAAATTGTACATTTTGACGGAACCAATGCTTGATCCCGATTCATTTGAGTGATCGGACGTTTGTAAAAACCTTCAATAATTTGTGTAACATGTTGCAGAACTTCTGGATTGATTACCAGTTCGTCTTCAAAATAATCACAAAAAGTTTTCTTTGTAATATCATCTTTTGTTGGCCCTAAACCACCGGTAATTAAAACCAAATCTACTTTGTTTTGCAAATGCGCAAAAGTGTCTAAAATATGCTTTTTATCATCAGAGATCGAAAGCATTTCCGCAATTTCGATTCCGATTTTGTCCAAGGCTTTCGCCATATATGCCGAATTGGTATCTACTATTTGGCCAATTAAAATTTCATCGCCAATGGTTACTATCGCTGCTTTCATAAAATGATTTTATTGTAAATGAAAATCTTTCTTAATCTCTTTAACTGCTTTTTCAATATGGTGCTCTAAACTTTTATACGTGTCCTTTATTTCTTTCTTTTTACCGCTTTCTTTTGTCCAATTTTCAATACAAACAGTATCTTCAAATGCGATGGTCATTCCTAACAAGTCCAATGAAGGCTTCATTTTATGCGAAAATTGAAATGCATTTTGATAATTTTTGTCGTTTATGGATTCCTTTATTTGTAGCAAATCTTTAGGGACTTCTAGCACAAAAAGTTTTAAAATTTGCAAAACAAAGTCGGTATCATTTTCTGAAATTGCGTGAACCTTTGCTAAATTATAATGTAGTGCCATTTATTTGACTTGTATTCTAAACATTGATTCTCCCTCTATAAATCCTTCCAAAACATCATTTGTCTTGACTTTTGCAACGCCTTCTGGAGTTCCTGTAAAAATAATGTCGCCAATTTTTAATGTGAAGTAGCGCGAAACATAAGCAATCAGCTCATCAATTTGCCACAACATATTTGACGTACAGCCTTTTTGAACAGCAGCTCCATTATTGGTCAATTCAAAGTTAACTGATTGTAGTGATTCAAATTTATCTTTATTAACAAAATTTCCAATAACCGCCGAACCATCAAAACCTTTGGCTTTTTCCCATGGCAAACCCTTTTCCTTTAATTTTGCTTGCAAATCTCTTGCGGTAAAATCAATTCCAAGACCAATTTCATCATAATATTTATGTGCAAATTTAGGCTCAATGTGTTTTCCGACGCGATTGATTCGAACTAAAATCTCGACTTCATGGTGAATGTCGTCCGAAAAATCAGGAATAAAAAAGGGCATGTTTTTAGGCAAAACGGCCGTGTCCGGTTTCAAAAAAACAACTGGCTCTTCTGGTCGTTCGTTTTGTAATTCCTCAATGTGTTTGGTATAATTTCTACCGATGCAGATTATTTTCATTTTTTCGAGTTTTAGGGTGGCCAGTGGTTTTGTGCTTCAACTGAACACTAATTTTCTGAATACTGAATACTACTATTACTTCGTATTTAATTTTCTCAATTTAATAGCCGTTAAAACTTTCTTGGTATAAAGTGGGAAATCCGCGTTTTGAATCCAGCTGAAATAACCAGGCTCGGTTTCTAAAACATCGTTTACTTTCTTTCCCTTATTTTTCCCAAAACTAAATGCTTCGTCGCCATCTTTATCGATGATGATAAATCCTGCAAAATCGGCTGTTTTTTTACGTGTGGTATATTCAGAAAGCGATTTCATGTCTTGTGGCAAATCCTCATATCGATCAAACTGCGATTTCAATATTTCATAGGTTGCCATGGTATCGGCTTCTGCTGAATGCGCATTTTCCAAGGTTTCTCCACAATAGAATTTATACGCAGCACCTAACGTACGTTCTTCTTTTTTGTGAAAAATGGTTTGAATGTCAACTGAAACTCGGTTCTTCATATCGAAATCCACTCCAGCTCTTAATAATTCTTCGGCTAATAAAGGGATGTCAAATCTGTCAGAGTTAAATCCTGCTAAATCAGAGTCTTTAATCATATTGTACACCGCTGAAGCTAGTTCAGCAAAAGTAGGTTCATTGGCGACTTTTTCATCCGAGATTCCGTGAATTGCAGTTGTTTCTGCTGGAATTGGAATTGTAGGATTTACGAGCCACGTTTTACTTTCTTTATTTCCGTTTGGAAAAACTTTAAAGATGGCAATTTCAACGATTCTGTCTGTTGTAATGTTAATTCCAGTGGTTTCGAGGTCAAAAAAGCAAATTGGTTTCGTTAATTTAAGTTCCATTTAGATTGTTTTATTAGGTTTACAAATATAGCAGTTTAGATTTGTTTGCTTTGCTAATTTTGGTTTAAAATCGTTATTGAATTGATACAAATTTACCTTTAAATATGCTTTTGTGAAATCATTTTGAAAAATTTAAAACCATTAAGATAGTAAGATTTATTAAGGCTTAATAGCTAGTAATTGATATTTTTTTGTGTTTTATTTTACCTTATAGACTTAATTGTATCTACTTGAATACCTATAAGATTTTAGAAACATTGTTGGATAATCATGATTCACTGAAATTATTTTACTCGAATATTTTTGATTCCAATTTCCTGCAAGGTCTTTTTTGGACCTTGTAGGTTTGTCTGTTATAAACAAATACCTACAAGGTTTTAAAAACCTTGCAGGATAAATGAACACTGCTTCACATTTATAACTTCTAAAAAGCCAAAAGATCAAAAGAAGCCGAAAGATTTTAAAATAGCCCCGATTGCAGTGGAAATACTTTATGTTCCGGGGTTCGGAACATAAAGTATTGCAGCGGAAAGCGGGAATATGGATTAAAAAACAGACTGTCGATTTGCTCCAAATAAAAAACCCAATACTTTTCAGCATTGGGTTTATATGGTTTTTAGAACCTGAAACAAGTTCAGGTTGACAAAAATTAGTAATCTCTATTTACGTCAAACGCTTCTAGATATTCGGCTACACGTTTTACAAAACTTCCTCCTAAAGCACCATCTACCACTCGGTGGTCATAAGAGTGCGAAAGGAACATTTTTTGACGGATTCCGATAAAATCGCCTTCTGGAGTTTCAATAACCGCCGGCACTTTGCGGATGGCTCCAAGAGCAAGAATTCCGACTTGTGGCTGGCTGATGATTGGCGTTCCGAAAACACTTCCAAAAGTTCCTACGTTTGTTACCGTGTATGTTCCGCCTTGTGTGTCGTCTGGTTTTAGTTTTCCTGCTTTTGCACGTCCACCTAAATCGTTCACGGCTTTTGCCATTCCTACTAAATTCAACTGGTCTGCGTTTTTAATTACAGGTACAATTAAATTTCCGTTTGGTAAAGCAGCTGCCATTCCAAGGTTGATATTTTTTCTTTTAATGATGTGATCTCCATCCACTGAAATGTTCATTCCTGGGAAGTCCTTCAAGGCTTTTGCCACGGCTTCCATCATAATTGGTGTAAAAGTCAGTTTTTCGCCTTCGCGTTTTTCGAACGCTCCTTTTACTTTATCTCTCCATTTTACGATGTTTGTTACATCGACTTCAATGAATGATTGAACGTGAGCCGAAGTTTGAATTGACGCGACCATGTAGCCGGCAATCAATTTACGCATACGGTCCATTTCAATGATTTCATCACCACCATTTACAGATACTGGTGCAGATTTTGCAGCCGCTATCGGTTGTGGAGTGGAAACTTTTGCTTGAGCAGCTGGTGCGGCAACCGGCGCTTTTGTTATATTTTTCTGATCAGAAATGTAATTTAAAATATCATCTTTAGTTACACGACCGTCTTTTCCGGAACCTGCAATTGCTTCTAATTGCGCAACAGAAATACCTTCCTCTTTAGCAATATTCTTTACTAAAGGAGAAAAGAATTTGTCAGAATCACTGAAATTTGCTGGAACAACAGATTCTTTTGCAGTTGTAACTTCTTTTTCGATCTTTGCTGCCGCTGCTGGAGTTTCTGCTGCTGGAGTTTCATTTCCTTCACCTGAAACTTCAATAATAGCAATGGTTTGACCCACTTGAACTACATCGTCAACTTGAAATAAAATTTCTACCAATTTTCCTGAAACCTCTGAAGGAACTTCAGAATCTACTTTATCAGTAGCGATTTCTAAAACTGCTTCATCCGCTTCAATAACATCTCCGACGTTTTTAAGCCAGTTGGTAATTGTTGCTTCTGCAACACTTTCTCCCATTTTAGGAAGTTTCAATTCAAACTTTGCCATATTATTAACCTAAAGGTGATTTTTTTATTTTTCAATGCAAAATTAATCATATTTTTGAGTTTACACTACCAAATCTGTAATTTTACAATTTATTATCTAATTGCATACAAATTTACAGTATTTTTCCTTCATTAAAAATAACTTTCCACCGATTTTTTAGTCGATTTTTAAAGCAGGATTACCTCTCCTCGATCATTACTGTTGTTGCTTCCAATGATAAAATTTGCATCAACAGGTTTAATTTTAAAACTAATATTTTTATTTTTATTCTGTTCTAAAAAAGCAATACATGCTTTATAGCTGTGCGAATTTGTATCTAAAATAACTTCAGTAGTCATTTCACTGCACAGACTTTGCGACGCACATTTTTCTGACAAACTACTATTTTTTAACTGAATTTTCTTTTTGAGTTTTTGCTCTAATTTAGTTTTCAATTCCATGTCGTTTGAATAAAGCACATAATGCATGGGTTGTGATTTTGAAATCTTTGCATTACTTTTCATTTTAATTGTGGCAAAAAACAACATTCCCACTTTCATGAAACTATTAAAGAAAACAGAACTTTTCATGTGTTTTGCATAAAATAACTCCATGCCTTGCTGGAATCGTTGTCGGTATTTTTCATCTTTGACCGTGCTTTCTCCTTTATAATGAATAATGGATGTTTCGGCAAAATAATAATTTTGTAAACCTAATTTTAAAGCAGCATATGACAAATCAATATCTTCGCCGTACATAAAATAGCGTTCATCAAATCCCCCAACTTTTTGATAAGTTTCTTTTTTCATAACCATAAAAGCACCAACGAGAATATCAACATTACCCGAAGTATTTTGGTTTAAATGTTCGGCATAGTATTTTTGAAATATTTTTACTTTTGGAAACATTTTATACAATCCAAATGTTTTTCCAAATGCTACCATCGGCGTTGGAATTCCACGTTTGGATTCAGGTAGAAAATTTCCTGTTCCATCGATGAGTTTGCAACCGATTATACCAGTATTCAGTTGCCAGTTTTTAGTGTTCAGTATTTTAGTAAACGTATCTTCGGCAACTACGGTATCGGGATTTAAAATACAAATGTAATTTCCTTTTGCTTGTGCCACACCAATGTTATTTCCTTTTGGAAAACCCAAATTTTCCTGATTCTCAATTAAAATTACATTAGAAAAAAGAGTTTTAACCATATCGCAACTGTCGTCAGGCGAATTATTATCGACCACAATAATTTCGGCATCGAGGTTTTGAATGGCTTTTTGAACACTTAGAATACAATGTTCTAAAAAATAACGGACATTATAGTTGAGAATAATTACGGATAACTGCATAAAGCAAATATAGCAGGATTTATAAACAACTTAAAAATATCATAATAAAACATTAACGTAATTTGGCAAAAGGATAAATCCTATTATCTTTCGACTTGTAAAACGAATTCTACAACTGAATACAACTCCACTATGAAATTATTACTACAAACTGTACTGTTACTGATTTCTTTAAGTCTATTTGCACAAGTAGACATCAAAGAAAATTACGATAAAAAAGAAGTCTACATTCCGATGCGAGACGGAACAAAATTATTTACAGCGATTTATACGCCAAAGGACATTGCAAAGGATAAAAAATATCCAATGTTGATGCAAAGAACGTGTTACAGCATCGCACCTTATGGCGAAGATAATTTTAAAAGATCATTGGGGCCGAATCGCTTTTTACAAAGTGATAAGTACATTTTTGTGTATCAAGACGTTCGTGGAAGATATATGAGTGAAGGTGTTTTTACGAATATGACCCCACAAGTGGAACATAAAACGAAGAAAGATGTAGACGAAAGTACAGATACGTACGACACAGTGGACTGGCTCGTTAAAAACTTGAAAAACAACAATGGAAAAGTAGGCCAATACGGAACTTCCTATCCTGGATTTTACACTGCTGTTGGAACTATTGCCAATCATCCTGCTTTAGTGGCTTCATCTCCACAAGCTCCCATTTCAGATTTCTTTTTTGATGATTTCCGTCACAACGGCGCTTTTGTAATGGGTTATTTAAGAACATTTCCTGTATTTGGTGTGCAAAAAACGAAGGCAGAAAATCAAGGTTGGTATTCAGACCAAATGATAAAGTCTACATCAAAAGACGGTTCTATTTTTTACAATGAATTGGGAACGTTGAAAGAGGCAGCTGACAAATATTATAAGGATAACTTTTTCATGCAAGAAATTTTAGCTCACCCAAATTACGATTCCTATTGGCAATCGAGAAACTTATTACCGCATCTAAAAGGGATTGATCACGCTGTAATGACAGTTGGCGGTTGGTACGATGCCGAAGATTTAGCTGGACCTTTAAACATTTATAAAACGATTGAAAAGAACAATCCGAAAGCGAAAAATACCATTGTTATGGGACCTTTTTCCCATGGAGCTTGGGGAAGAGAAACTGGTAAGCATTATCACAATGACGTTTACTTTGGCGATAGCATTGCGACTTTCTATCAGAAAAACATCGAACACAAATTCTTTAACCATTATCTAAAAGAAAATTCAAAAAAAGCAGTTGCTTTACCAGAAGCTTACATGTTTGACACGGGTAAAAAAGTGTGGAACGAATTTTCGAATTGGCCTCCAAAAGAAAGTAAAAAACTGAATTTCTATTTGGCTTCTAACGGTACATTAGAAAAAGAGAAATTTGGAAAATCAGGTTTTTCTGAATATTACAGCGACCCAAATAATCCAGCACCAAGTAGTGTCAATTATGCGGAATTCAACGGATTTACGCCAAGAAATTACATGAGCGAAGACCAGCGTTTCGCTTTGAGTCGACCAGATGTGTTGACTTTTACTACAGAATATTTAACCGAAGATGTAACTCTGGCTGGCGAAATTATGGCGAAATTAAAAATTGCTTCTTCGTCAACGGATGCGGATTTTGTGGTAAAAATAATTGACATTTATCCCGCAGATGAACCTCAAAATGCAGACAAACCCAACGTGCTTTACGCAAATTACCACCAAATGGTGCGAAGTGAAATTATGCCGGCTCGTTTCAGAAATAGTTTTGAGAAACCAGAAGCTTTGACACCAAATGCAACAACGGAAGTGAATTTCAAATTACAGGATGTTTTGCATACGTTCAAAAAAGGACACAAAATTCAAATTCAAATTCAAAGTACTTGGTATCCTTTGATGGCAATCAATCCACAGAAGTTTTTGGAGAATCCGTTTTTAGCTACTAAAGAAGATTATACCAAAGCGTTTATCAAAGTATTTGACGATAGTGTGATTGAAGTGGATGTGATAAAATAATGTGGAAAAGCTGTCTGAAAGGATGGCTTTTTTTTGTGCGTTCTAATTTTGAAATAAAAAATACTTACAAAAATACAGGACTAGAACTTCAAAATATCAAGATAATTAAAGATGAAGAACAACGCAATAGTAGTTGAACTACTTAAAAATAACACACCTTCCCAATGGTAGATATTAGTTAGTAAACTTCGTGTCGACTTTACTTTATAGTTCTTTTTTAGATATCTACTTGTGATTTTCCAGTAAAAGAAAGTAACGATTAAAAAAAGTAAACCTGCTAGAATAAATAGTGTAGAATTTTCCATTTTCTAAAATTTAGTTAATTACAGCATTCAAGATACAAAAAGCTAATTGACTATTTTAATAATTTCTGTAACCATTTAGGATTTTGTTTATTGTTCCAAAATAAAACTAACTCAATTACCTTGTCAATTTCAATAATTTTGTAAAACAAAGTAGATTGCCTCGAAATTACAATTGAATAAGTATCGTACTTTTTTGAATAAATTCCAATAGTCGGTTTTTTTAGATAAAATTTCTAAAAAATCGTAAACTAAACCTATGAAGTTTTCAACTTCAATTATGTTCCATTTTTCGTAAATAAAATCCAATTCTTCGTAATAGCTAATTTCAGCTTCATGCAACCATAAAATGGAATACATAATTTATGATACGTTATATCTAGCTTTAGCTTCTGCCGTAACTTGAGCATGAGGTTTTCCTAAACCTTTTGCACTTTCTTGTAGCGCTTTTTCTAAACGTTCTTTTACATGGTCTGGTAAATAGTCAAAAGCGTCTACTTGTTCTGTTTCAGATTTTGAATTGTAAATCGTTTCAGGTTCGTTTCCTTTTTTATTCGAGTTGTTTTTTGATGAATTTTCCATAGCGTTGCGTTTATTATAAAAGCTTTTTTAAATCGTTCGGGTTTTTCAAATTGTTCCAAAACACATGTAATCTAATTTTAAAGTTCTCATTATCGACACTATAATATAAAGTGGTTTGCTTTGAGATGACTAAATACGAAACATTTAACTGTTTATCAAGTCTTCCAATTTCTGTGTTTTCACATAATCTTTTCAAATTTAAATCAACTAAAGTTTTAAAATTCGCTACTTCACGATAATTCCACTTGTATAAAATAAATTCTATCTCTTCGATATACGTTTCAATGGCTGTAATATCCCACGAGAATGAATAACTCATTTCAAAAATGGATATTTGTCTTTTATGATTTGCATGGCTTCCTCATGAGTGTAGACCAAACCTTGTTCGTGTTGCTTTATCGATTTTTCAAGCAATTGCTTCAAAACAGGATGCATTTCAACTGAATCTACTTTCGAGCTCTCACCCACTTCATAATCTGAAATAGGTTCTTGAAATTTATTCTTGATTTCTTTATCTTTCATAACGAGCATTTTAAAGGTCAAATATACGAAAAATGACTTGAGTAAATATCAAGTCATTCAAAAACAAAATCACATAAACACTAAAAATTAATTAATTCATCTCGCCGTGCTAAAACTTCAATCCACTCTTTTGGAATATCATTTGTTCCATGAACTAAAACAGCCAATCCTCCCGTTACAGCTCCAGTAGTATCAGTATCACTTCCTAAATTTACTGCTTTCAAAACTGCTTCTGAATAATTTGATGAAGTTAACAGACACCAAATAGAAGCTTCCAAAGTATCGATTACATATCCTGAACTTTTGATATCATCTTCGTTAACTAAAGAAATATCTTGTTCAAGCAAGCGTTTAAATTTTTCAATTTCTTGTACATCAATCTTTGAACTTTCAAAATAATCGAGTATGTCCGTTTGTAATTCTTTGTAAGCTTGAAACTTCTCTATGCCATCCATTATTTTCTTTGCAAATTCGAGATAATAAAAACATGCCATTATTGAACGAATATGTCCATGAGTTAATGAAGACACTTTTTTAGTCCACTCAAAACGCTCGTTGATTTCTAAATCTTTAATGTAAATAATTAAAGGCAAAATTCGCATTAAGGAACCATTACCATTCTCTGTTTCGGCAGTTCCTCCAGCTAATTCTGGTGTGATTCCTTCTTCCAATCGTTCAATTGCCACGCGAGTTCCAATACCGATATCGAAAACCCAACCACGAGCCGTCCAATAATTATCGTTTCTCCAAGCGATGAATTTTTGAGCTAACTCACCTAAATCCAAGCCTTCTTTGATGCTTTCTGCCAAACATAAAGTCAACGAAGTATCGTCTGACCAGGTTCCTTTGGGTTGATCATGCGTTCCAAATTCTTGCATTTCCGTAACAGGATTTTCTTTGAAATAAAACCGAGGTTTGAATTCTACCGAAACTCCTAAAGCGTCGCCAGTTGCGACTCCGAGGAGGATTTTTTGGAGGTTATTTTTAGCCATTTAGAAAAATTTAAAATCAGGTGTGTTATTCAACAATGATTTTTTTGTAATTGAGGTAAGTTTGTGCAGTTAATATTTAAAAATAATTCACGATATTAATCACGAAAATTTTCAATATCTACACCACAGTTTTGCAACCACTCTTCATTAAGCGTATTGTAATTTACAGTTTCATTGAATAACCAATGTTTAATTAGGGTATTCATTCTCGGAGTACCGTGCAAAGAATTACCACTTGGAGTATAAATAACATAGAAATTTCTATTTTTGGAGCAATCATTCCTTTTAATTTCATTCCAATGATTTCCCCAAATACCTTTTGGTTGTCTTGTAAAATAAATATTTTTTATTTGTGGATTTTCACATAAATATTTAATAATTTCCTTCGTATTCCATGCTACCTCTCCTATAGCGTTTAACTCTGCTAAACCACCAATTCCTGCTATTTTGTTATCGTTGATTAAATTGTATTGAATATCATTCAAAATGACATTATCATTTGCTAGAAAATTAATTTCATTTTGATTTATCAGAACACTTGAAATTAAATCTGCAAATGAAAACTTGAATCTTTTACATAAGTCGAACACTTCTTCAATTGTTGGATTTAATGGAAATTGTGGAGCACCATTTGGTGGCATACGTCTCTGTTGTAAGTTATAATTCCCATTAACTAAATTTTTGAAAGCGGTCCAGAAGTAATTTCTTCCATAGAAAAAATCAGCATAATTTCCATTTGGTGTTGATGGATTATTTGTTCCAATGATGAGAACTTCTGGTTTATATAAATCCGTTTTTAAAATTGCATTTTCAGCCCTAAATCCATTTTCCCAATTATGATTTAAAAATTTGTGTGATACTGGCATAGTTTTTCATTATTTAGTTATTAATCTATATTTTCGTTTATTCCTTTGAGCATATCTTTTAGATCTTGGTGATTTTTGAGATTAAGTTGATAATTAAACGTTTCTAAATACTCACAATTTTCAGAATACAAATAATGTAAATTGATAATTCCATGAAATA
The DNA here is from genome assembly GCF_000425485.1 of Flavobacterium tegetincola DSM 22377. Lineage (GTDB taxonomy): Bacteria > Bacteroidota > Bacteroidia > Flavobacteriales > Flavobacteriaceae > Flavobacterium > Flavobacterium tegetincola. The sequence goes on from NZ_KE384384.1 coordinate 120,169, forward strand.
CGTATTTTTTACCATCTTCAAAATGATTCGAAAAAAACATATTCGAGTTTGTGAGTAAAATATAAATCTCATCTCCATCTTCCTTTACTATTTCATATAAATGTTCACCGTCTAATACCATTAAAAACTTTCTACCGAGTAACTCAATTTCAAAACACATTTTTACGCTATTGTTAATATTTAAATATCTTTCCTGGTCAAAAGTTATCCTTTGAAAAGTTAGCTTATTTAATGAGTTTCCAATTTTTAAATTACAACCATCGTAATTGCTAATAAAATCTCCATCTATTACTCCTGGTGCTAGTATTTTAACCATAATGTTATTATTTATTTAAAATATCTCTATCGCGGTCTGATAAATTTTCAATTCCAACTTTAATTATTTTATCCAAAACGTCATTAAGCGTTACTGAAATTTCTTGGTCAAACGTAAACGGTTGAATCATTTGTAGATGTTCCTCGAAATAATAGTTCCAGAAAAAATGTTCTTTGGGTTCGTTTTCCATTCGGAAACTGTAGCCTAAAATATATGCGTCGATGATAAAAATTCGAGTTAGTTTTATTTTGGTCAAATATTTGTCGCTGATGTAATTGTTTTTGAATTCTTGCAGAATCGCTTTGAATCTATCGTCCATTGGAGCAAGAATATCTTTTAAGACAAAACCCAAACCTTCCACCGAAATGGATGTTACAGAAGTGACAAAGTTGCGGTGAAAAATAAACTCATCTTCTTCATACTTTTGCAAAGCACGAAAAGCCTTTGCCGTTTTTGGCATTTTTCGTTGCATATTAAAAATCCAATCAATAAGTACACTTCGGTACAGTTCGATTTCACTTAATTGAATTGGGATTATAAATTTCAAAAGTTCCTCTGACATTCCATCTTGAAAGTCAATTTCAGGAAACGTATTTTCGTGAGAATGTGCAAAAAAATGGTCATTGATAATGTAAACCATTTGATAGGGATTGTCGTACTCTTTCCAATTTGTCATGCAATGCCTCAAGTACATTCTTGTTGCATCTGAAGTAATATAGTTGGTTATCAAAAACCAATTTTCAAGGTTTGCGACGTTGGAATCGCGTATATCTATCGCAATGATTTCGTGGTGTATATTCATAATTATGTGGCTTATATTGGGTGATTTTTGTAAATATAAAAACTATTTTTTGATAATCTTTGACAAACATTTATTTTTATTCAAAAAAATTATTTTAGTTAAATTTTCAAAAAAAAGACAGCCCATAACTTCCCAAAAAAGCAAAAACCTTACTCTGATAACACGGATTGCAGTGAAATCCTTTTTTCTTTTTTCTTTAAAAAGAGAAAAGATTGGAACGGAAAGCCGGAACAAGTATTGCTGAAAAAGCCCAAGCGATTCGTTCCTAAAAATATTAAAAGGCGTTGCTAGAGAAAAGATTGGTTACTGCCTTGTAATGACTTACTTTTGCAAAAAATTTATTATTGTGAATTACCTTTCTGTTGAAAATATATCGAAGTCATTTGGAGAACGTACGCTTTTTAAGGACATTTCTTTTGGGATTAATAAAGACCAAAAAATTGCTTTTATAGCGAAAAATGGTTCAGGGAAAACGTCTATTATGAAAATAATTAACGGTGAAGACGAATCGGATACGGGTCAAGTGGTGATCAGAAAAGATATTAAGATGGCGTTTTTGTCGCAGGACAATAATTTGCAGGAGGAATTGACGATTGAGGAAAGTATTTTTGCTTCGGATAATGAGGTTTTAAAAGTGATTCACCAGTACGAAAAAGCCTTGGAACATCCGGAAGATGAGGAAGCGTACCAACGTGCTTTTGACGGAATGGATGCTCATAATGCGTGGGATTTTGAAACGCAATTCAAGCAGATTTTGTTCAAATTGAAGTTGGAAGATTTTAGTTTGAAGGTGAAAAATATGTCGGGTGGACAGAAAAAAAGACTTTCGCTTGCGATTGTTTTAATAAACCGTCCAGATTTATTGATTCTAGATGAACCTACCAACCACTTGGATTTAGAGATGATTGAATGGCTGGAAAGTTATTTTGCAAAAGAAAATATTACGTTGTTTATGGTAACGCACGACCGTTTCTTCTTGGAACGCGTTTGTAACGAAATCATCGAATTAGACAACGGAAAATTATACCAATACAAAGGAAATTACTCGTACTATTTAGAGAAAAAAGAGGAGCGAATGGCTTCTGAAAACGCAAGTGTAGATAAAGCCCAAAACCTTTTCAAAAAAGAATTGGACTGGATGCGTCGCCAACCAAAAGCGAGAACTACAAAATCGAAATCGCGTCAAGATGACTTTTACGTGATTAAAGAAAAAGCGGAAAGCCGTAGAAAAGAGAACCAAGTTGAACTGGAAATCAACATGGAACGCATGGGAAGTAAGATTATTGAGTTGCACAAAATTTCGAAGAAATTTGGTGATAAAGTGATTTTGGACAACTTTAGTTTTGATTTTCAACGTGGCGAACGCATTGGAATTATTGGTAAAAACGGAACGGGAAAATCGTCGTTCTTGAATTTATTGACTGGAACGCTTCCTCTTGATAGTGGAAAAGTGGTGGTTGGTGAAACGATTAAAATTGGTTATTACACCCAAAGTGGTATCAACCCAAAACCGGGGCAACGCGTTATTGACATCATTAAGGAATACGGCGAATACATTCCGTTGACTAAAGGGAAAATCATTTCGGCTTCGCAATTGTTGGAGCGTTTTCTTTTTGACAGCAAAAAACAATATGATTTTGTTGAAAAATTAAGTGGTGGCGAATTGAAACGTTTGTATTTGTGTACGGTTTTGATTCAGAATCCTAACTTTTTGATTCTGGATGAGCCAACGAACGATTTGGACATTGTAACGCTGAACGTTTTGGAAAGTTTCTTGCTGGATTATCCGGGTTGTTTATTGGTGGTTTCGCACGACCGTTACTTTATGGACAAGATTGTAGATTACCTTTTTGTGTTTAGAGGCGAAGGTGTTGTGGAGAATTTTCCTGGAAATTATTCGGATTTCAGAGCCTATGAAGACAGCGCTGATGTCCAACAAAAAGAAGACAACAAAGCGGATAAAAAAGCGTGGAAACAAAGTAATCCAACTGGAAATTTGACGTTCAACGAACAGAAAGAATACCAAAAGTTGGAACGTGAAATTAAGGATTTAGAGATTGATAAAAGCAAAATTGAACTTTTGTTTTCGGATGGAAAAGTAGCGGATAATGAGATTGAAGGTAAAGCGAATGAACTTCAAACTATTATTACGAAAATGGAAGATAAGGAAGAAAGATGGTTTGAGTTGAGTGCGAAGATGGAGGAATAGGGTTTTATATTATCAAAGAATGCTGTTGGCTGATTAAATATTGACTTTAAAATAATTTTGCAGATACAAAACTATTTTAAAGTCAAAACTTAAATAAACATATTGTGGCAATTGTGAATGTTAGGTGCTTTTAAATTACACTATTTTCAAGTTCTCTAACTCTGTCCACAGTTATTTCTAATCTTGTAGCAAACCTATTTAGAATTCTCCTTTCCTTTTCAGAAATTTCTCCATCATTTAAAAATTCTTTATATTCATCTATATATTCTTGTTCATTTTGTGAATAATTATTTGAAATTTCATTTTCCAGAATTTTGCTCTTTCATCAGAAATTTTTAATTTGTCTTTTAATCTATTTAAAATTCTTCTTTCTTTTTCATCAATTATTCCATCATCTTCGAGCATAAAAATGACTTCCTCTTTATATTGATTTTCTGCATCAGAAAATGTAGAGCTTTCTACAAAGGAAATTGTACTTTCCTCATTCTCTAAAAGATTTTCTAACGACTCAAACTCTACAAATATTTCCCACTCAATTGATTCACTTTCATCTATAGTGTTTTTAATAAAAGTATCTCTATTTAAATTAACATCAGAAAAAAAAGTTTTGAGTCCAACTTTTAAATTTGATTTCTCGTTGTTACTTATTGAATGAGTGCTTTTTGAACTAATTATGTCGTGATGACTCAAAATATTTCCATTAATTCTTTGTTGATATATTCGATGCCAAGATGTTTCGTGTGGATACCATAAGAGATTTCCGGGCACATAAGGTTTTTTTGTAGGATTATAATTTTGCGTTCTAATTCTAGAAGTTTTTGAATCCTCTTTCTTATCAGAATCTCTATTATTTTCGTAATCAGCTTCAATTGTATTTTTTATTACTTTTTTTCCTAATCCAATTGAACCGCCAGTTTTTTTGTTATCAATTTCGGTTGTAGTTTTCTCATTTTCTTTAATCACTTTGATTGTCATTGATTTTGCTCCTAAACATTGAATAAAATATGAAAACTCTTCAAATCTATCATTAAACAAATCCGCTTCAAAACTACTGTATGGCAAATAACTTTCTTTTAAATATGGGTGTCCAACGTAAATTTCTTCTTTTTTTGGATGAGTTAATGGAAATTTAATATCAACTGGTAAATTTGATTTATCTAAAACAATGAAAGAATCTGATGGACTTATTTTAACCTCATCATAAATTAAAATCATTTTTCTCTTATCATATTGTAAATTGTTAAATGATTCCGTAAACTTATTATATGAATAATTAATCTTATCATTTAAATCGCTTTTAATCTCAATTTCCTGAGTGTTTTCAGACGCAAAATAATAATTTTCTAATGACTTATAGTAGTTTCCCAATTCATCAAAAATTTCTGCCTTTAATTCAAACAATCTAAAATTCCAATCCTCATAGCCTTCTGAAACATCATTTTTAATGATTCGTTCTTCCAAAAATTTTAATGCCTCTTGATTCTTTTTGAGTCCTTTTAAACATCTTGAGTGATGATAAACTAAAAAATAATAAATTATAGAATTTTCCTCTTTCACCAGATTTAAGTCAAAATTTTCATTAATTAAATTAATTACGTTTTGAAAATCTTCTTCTATAGTTTTAGTCCTGATATTATCAATTAATAAATTTAATTCATCATCATCGCTATCTAAAAATTTTTTTCTGCTTTCTAAAATCTTATTAATTAAATTAACAAATTCTAAACTATCCTTTTCGCTTTTTAATAGTAAATAGTCAGTTAGTACTTTAGTAATTTCATTATCTATATTAGAAAAAAATCGAATCAAATAATGTTTTATAGTTTGACCTTTTTCATCGGTGTCTTCGTGGAAACAATGCACATCAACTTCATCAATTTCATCCCAATAGATGTCAATAATAGCATCCTCACCTTTAGACCATCCCTTACTTTCAATGATATGACGTATTGATATTCTATCTTCTAAAAAAATTGTAGACCAAATTTCATTTTTAGATGCCGACCAAAAATCTCCTTCAGTGAAAGATTGAGAAAATCTAGCATATAAAATTGCAGTATTTCTATCCAAATTATTTATTTCTCTTATTTTAAAAAGTTCATCTTTTGCTATATTTAATAAACTTCCATTTTGATAAAAAAATATTTCTGACCCATCAGTTGAAATAACATTATTGTTTATTTCGTTTATTATAATTTCTTTTGCGTTCATTTATATTACTTAATATTATTTTAAAGTGTAGGAGAGTGTTTGCCTTTTCCAACTCCATTTGGATGCCGATGACAAGAGTTTGCTGTTAATCCTGAAATAGAAGATGAAGATGTTCCGCAATATTTACAGCTATATTGAGTTTTTTCACTTCCTTCATAAAGTTTATGTTTTCCTTTTCCAGGCCCTAAAGGATGTCGATGACAGGAATTGGCAGTTAGACTTGCGATAGTCGAACTTTTTGTTCCACAATATTCACAGTAGTAGTTTGGCATATTTTAGCATTTATTTAGTTGATTCATTTTCTTTTAAAAAGGTAAAATATCATTCATAAGCACAGACAATTAAATCGCATCGAGTAGTTATACTAACTTATTTTAAAGATTTATTTAAATTCTTATTTTCCAAATGTAATTAAAAAAGATTGCAAAAAATTATACCTAAAAAATAATTTTTAATGGCAGAAAATAATTTTAGAACAAGTCCGAAACAAATTAAGTATTACAAATTCTCAACCTCAACCAATCCTATAACCATTTCACTAAATTATATAAATTTATCTAACCCCATTTCGATTATATTTGTCCAAATTTAAGACATAACTCTACCTTATGAATTTTACAAGTACTCTTCAATCCAAAATCATATTGGTACCGTTATTATTTCTTTCAACATTTGCTTTTTCGCAAGACGAAAATACAGCACCGGCAAAAGATTCGATTCCCTACGTAACTTTATACGACTTGTTTAAAAAGAAAGAAAATCGTGTGGACGAACCGGAATCACTTACCAACTTTATCATATTGCCCACCATTGGTTTGCAACCGGCAAGCGGGTTCACAGGCGGTTTTATCAGTCAGTACAGTTTCAAGGAAAAAGAAGAAGACAAAATTTCATTGATTGCCGGAGGTGCTTCATACAGTACTAAAAGTCAGATTTTGACCTATTTAAAAAACAATATGTACTTAAAAGACGCAACCTATTTCTTGAGTGGAGATTTACGTTATTATGTATTTTCGCAGTCTAATTTTGGTTTAGGTTCGGATATTGTTCCTTACGGAGATGCTTTTGACAACTTCGATTATGAAGATATCGAAGAACCGATGAAGTACAATTATTTTAAATTTCACCAAACGGCAAACTATAAAATTATCGAAAATGTTTATGCAGGACTGGGAATTCACATTGACAGCTATGACAGTATCGAAGATGAACTTTTAGATGTTGCCAATGCAGAACTGACCGAACATTACAACTATTCGCAAGCTTACGGATTTAACGACAAACATTACACAGTTGCCGGCGGAAGTTTGAATTTGATTTACGACGGTCGCGACAATTTGATAAACACAAATTCCGGGCTTTATGTAAATTTAAGTTACCGTTTCAATCCTGAACTAAATACATCGCAACAAAACAGCACAACGTTGACTTTAGATTCCCGGTATTTTATTCCGTTGAGTAAATCAAATAAGCAACACGTCTTGGGATTTTGGACGTATGGTCAATTCTTGACAAGCGGAAATTTACCTTATTTAAATTTACCCGCAATTGGTTGGGACCAAAACAGCCGAAGCGGAAAAGGATATACACAAGGTTTATTTCGAGGTGCGAATTTAATTACGTTCGAAACAGAATACCGTTTTCCGATAATGAAAAACCAATTAATTAGCGGAACTGTTTTTGCAAACGCAACTTCTGCAAGTGACGTGGAAGGAAACTTAAATCTGTTTCACACTTTTCAACCTGCAGTTGGTGTTGGATTACGCATTTTATTGGATAAAAATACGTTAACTAATTTCGTGATGAATTTTGGTTTAGGACGTGATTCTAAAACCTTCTACTTCAACGACGGAGAAGGTTTTTAATCTTTTACCAAGCAATCGGATTGTAATCCTTTAAGAATTTTCCAGACCAATGTTTCCCTGAATTGATTCCGTCAAATAACGGGTCCATCACTCTTGCCGCACCATCAACAATGTCAAGTGGCGGTTGAAAATCTTGCTCTTCTTGTTTCTTTTTTGCCATTGCTGCAGGGTCTTCATCGGTAACCCAACCCGTATCCACAGCGTTCATGAAAATGCCGTCTTTCGCCAAAGTTCCAGCGGCAGTATGCGTCAACATATTTAAAGCGGCTTTTGCCATGTTGGTATGTGGATGTCGGTCTTCCTTAAAACCTTTGTAGAATTTACCTTCCATTGCCGAAACATTGATGATGTGCTTTTTGCCCGTTTTGTCCTTTTTCATAACTTCTGAAAGTCGGTTGCAAAGTACAAATGGAGCAACAGAATTTACCAATTGTACTTCAATCATTTCCGTGGTTTCAATTTCGCCGAGTTTCAATCGCCAACTATTTGTTTTTCGCAAATCGACTTGTTGTAAATCGGCATCCAATTCGCCTTCAGGGAAAACTTCAGTTGAAACCAATCCTTTGTCAAACGAATATGGAATCTGCGATAATTTGGCGGAAGCCCTCAACCCTATTCCAGGTTCGGGACCGTGCCAAGTTACTGGCATATTTTGATTGGACGAAGAACCAATGGTCAATGCTTTTAATTCTTCCAAACAATTTAAATGGTCGTTCAGCAAACTTTGAACATCTCCATTAAATTCAGAAATGGGTAATTCTTCATTTCGCATCAAGTGCGAATAAAATCCAGACGGACGACGAACCGTTTGTGCGGCATTATTAATCAAAATATCCAGTCGGCCGTATTTTTGTTCGATGAAATTACAGAAAATTTCCACACTTGGAATATGTCGCAAATCCAATCCGTGGACTTTCAAACGATGTCCCCAATCCTTAAAATCTGCTTCTTTGGCAAAGCGAATCGCAGAATCTGCAGGAAAACGCGTTGTTGCAATAACCGTTGCTCCACCTCTTAATAACATCAACGTAATATGATAACCAATTTTTAAACGAGAACCTGTAATGACTGCAACTTGACCGTTTACATCGGCTGTTTGAAAGCGTTTTGCATAATTAAAATCGCCACAATCAATACACATCGAATCGTAGAAATGATGCATTTTAGTAAATTTGGTTTTGCAGACGTAGCAGATTTTTGGAATTTTTAGTTCCAAAACTTCTTTATTTTCCAAGATATTTGAAGCCAACAATTTTGGAGCAACAAAAACACTTGCTTCCCGAGCCGAACGAATTCCGGTTTCTTTTCGGGCAACTCTGTCTTTCGTTTCTTCTTTCTTTTTCGCTAAAGCTTTTGCATCTTTTTTTCTGCGGGAAAATTCTTCGCGGTCGGGTCTGGAGAATTGTCCAGCTGCTTTTATTAATGCGGTTCGTTGTTCTTTTGGAATATCAAATATTTGCGAAGTTTCTGCATTTAGTTGTTCTAAAACAGCGATGCATTTGTTGATTTCTTCGGCAGAAAGGATGTTAATTGTAGGCGTTTCTTCGTTCATTCGTATAAAGTTGAAAATGCTTTTGGTGCAGATTCTAAGGTAGCAAAGATAGATTTTTAAAGTGTTACTTTTCTGGCCACAGATTAAAGAGATTAGCACAGATTTTAAACAATTATTCTTTCAAATTTAATATTTAGCAAAGAATTTTACGGCTTTTCTTACTATCTGTATACTTACCGCAGATTAAAAAGAGTAGCTCTGATTAAAAAAGAAATCTTTTTGAAATCAATTAATCTGTGGCTAAAAAATTTCGCAGATTATAATAGTACTTTGTATCTTCGCCCGACTTTCTAAATTATGCAACACATTATAAAATCATATTTAAAATTCATTTGGAATTCCACTAACGCTCACGGAGTACATTCACCGTTTGTATTTAATTTGGTTCAGAAATGTTTTTACGATAAAACAAAATATCCTGAATACTCCCTTTTAGAAAAGTATCGAAATTCTCTTTTGAAAAACAAAAACACCATTGAAGTAACTGATTTTGGTGCAGGTTCACGAATTTTCAAATCGAATACAAGAACCATTAACGCAATTGCCAAAAACGCTGGAATTTCGCCAGAAAGAGCAAAATTACTTTTTAGAATTGTGAATTATTTTCAGCCGAAAAGTATATTAGAAATCGGCACTTCTTTAGGATTAGCAACTTCTGCCCTAGCCTTGAATGATTTTTCAGCAGTTACGACTTTAGAAGGATGTCCCGAAACGATGAAGCAATGTCAGTTGCAACTGCAAAAATTCAATATCAATAATGTGACGGGAATTACGGGTGAATTTTCAAAACAACTCACAGCCTACAACTTAAAACCTACGACCTTCAACCTTATTTACTTTGACGGAAATCATTCAAAACAAGCGACATTGGACTATTTTGAATTGTTATTACCCACCATTGATAACGAAACCGTTTGGATTTTTGATGACATTCATTGGTCAGAAGAAATGGAAGAAACTTGGGAAATTATAAAAAAACACCCCAAAGTAAAGGTCACGGTGGACACCTTTCAGTGGGGTATTGTTTTTTTTAGAAGCGAACAAGTCAAAGAAAACTTCATTATCCGAACTGATAAATCGTTTTTTTTAGACAACGTTTTAGGAATTAAAAACCTTTGGGGTTTGCTCCATTAATTCTTATCGACCTTATTGAATTCTTTGAACATTTCTAATAAATTCATAATTGCATTTACCAAATCGTTGGTTTCTAGCAATAACGCAAAATACAGTTTACTATTTTTAGGACTTGTTTCTGTAGTTCTGATTCTATTAATTTGTTTGGTTATTAGATCAGAGACAGTGTCTAAAAGTAATTGCTTGTCTTTTAAAATGACATCAATTTTATTATACTCTTCATTTTTAAAACTATCTTCAAGCAATAACAACAACTTTTGAACTTGATCATCAATCGTCTTTAAACCTTTAATTTGATTGAATTTTAATTTCTTATGATTGTTATTAACGTGCGAATAACTATTTGAAGTGATAAAGTCAATAGACTGGACCATATCTTGTAAGTATCCTAAAATCAAAATGTAAAATTTACTAGCTTCTACAGAATTATCATCTAAGTTTTTAATGAAGTAAAAAACATTGCTTTTTAGTTCGTCAATTTCTTTTTCAAGTTTCTTTTGATCTTTCTTATTTTGTTTCAATTTGGCTAAATCTTCCGAAGCCAAATTGTCAATTAAACTGGAGTACAAAGCACTTGTTCTTCGAAAAACCGTAGAAATTTGAGCCGAACTTTCCGTAATCATATCTTTTACGGTTCCAATATCTTCTTTGCGTAAGCTTTTAATTTCAGCTTCGTATTTTACTTTTTTCTTATGTTTTCTAGAACTTCTATACAATAAGATTCCTAGTAAAAGCAACAATCCTACAAAGGCAAAAACTTCACCGATCTTTAAAATATAGGCCATTACAAAGGCCAATAGAAATGCAACAATTGCAGTAAAAAACCACCCACCTATTACTTTAAAGACACCTGCAATTCTATAAACAGCACTTTCCCTGTCCCAAGCTCTATCAGCAAATGAGGTTCCCATTGCCACCATAAACGTTACATAAGTTGTGGACAATGGTAATTTCATTGAAGTACCAATGGCTATTAAAATACTGGCAACCATTAAATTTACGGAAGCTCGAACCATATCAAAAGCCGGTTCATCTTCGGTTTTCTTCGCTGATTTTTCAACAGTTTTGAAACGGCTGTCAATTTTAATTTGTAATTTTTTTGGTAAGAAATAATTCATTCCTTCTCCAATATTAACTCCCAATCGAACGATAAAACGAGAAGCTAAATTGGGAGAAAATTTCTCTACTCCGTCACCTTGTCTAGAAAGATTAACACCTGTTTCGATAACGCTTTTTGCTTTTTTAGACGTCCATAACGTGACAACCATTACAATTCCAGCCAAAAGTAAAAAGTAAAATGGAGCTACAATAGAATCGTCTGCTAAAGCTCCCATCATAAATGTATCTCCCGAGGCACCACTGGCTTGGAAAATTTCATAGGAGTTAAATGCCGCAATGGGTACACCGATAAAGTTGACCAAGTCATTTCCAGCAAAAGCCAATGCCAATGCAAATGTCCCGATCAGGATAATTACCCGCAAAATATTGACTTTAAAAAAGCTGATAAGTATTTGAGAAAGGACAAGAAACAAAATAAAGTTTCCACCTAAAATTAAAAATTGGTGTTGATTTATCCAAGCATATTGATCTTTAGAAATAAACGAAACACCTTTTAAACCCTTTATTAATATGAAAAAAGTAATGGCTGAAATGGCAATTCCACCAAAAATAGCACCAAAATATTTTAATTTTTTGTCATAATGAAACGTAAAAATCAGCCTTGAGATGTACTGAATAAAACTACCTAAAGCGAAAGACAGAACGACCGAAAGCAATATACTGTACACGATTTCAGAAGCTTTCTTGGTATTGATGTACATTCCTAAATTGTCAAAAGTATCATCAGTAGTATATATTTTATAAAGTGCCAGACAAACGGCAGCTCCTAAAAGTTCAAAAATGATGGAAACCGTTGTAGACGTTGGCAATCCTAAAGAATTAAAAACATCTAGTAACAAGATATCGGTAATCATTACTGCCAAGAAAATAATCATGACGTCATTAAAACTAAACATACTTGGAACAAAAATTCCGCTTCGGGCAATTTCCATCATACCACTAGAAAACATTGCTCCAACCAAAACTCCTAAACTGGCAACAATCATTGTAGTTTTAAATGAAATTGCTTTTGAGCCTACTGCAGAATTTAAAAAGTTTACCGCGTCATTACTCACGCCAACAATTAAATCAATTATCGCTAAAACCCCTAAAGCAATCAACATTATAATGTAAATCTGATCCATTCTTTTACTACATTTAATTTTGCACAAAAGTCCTTTAAGAATTTTGTTTCTATGTTATCTTAATGTTATTAAAAAGTAAAAACATAAAATTAAATCTAGCAGCTCGATTTAAATTCAAGTTAAACTTCCATTGATATAAAATTAAAAGTAGAAGATAAAAAAAATAGCCGCCCCAATTAGGACAGCTATTTTCATTGTATGATAATAGGTAAATTATTGTTTTGCGTCGGCATTTTCATCTGCTTTTGCACCCATTCGTTCCCATTTAAATTTAGGACCAAATTTGAGTTTAATTTCGGCAATTTTCAAATTATCTTTAGTAGACAAACCTTCTTTTTCAACGGTGTTTTTCCTAGAATCTAAAGCTTCATACAATGCCTTTAATTCGTCAAAATCTTCTCTTGAATACGACTCCTTATTTTTGTCAAATTCATTATAGAAATCATTGTACACTTTTAAGATATTGTCTTTATTGACCCAACTAAAGTCCATACTATCTCCAGCAATGATTCCATCACCAAAATAAGAATTACGAAGTGCCGTTTTTCTATCTACAGGTTTAGGAGCGCTTGCTTCCACTTTAGTTTTGAATTCAACGTATTTCATCTTGGCTTTATCCAATCGATCTTGAGCGTTTGCTTGATCTTTCATATTCACCAAAGCCATGTCTGCTTCACTCATACTGTTTTCATAACCTGCTTCAATCGCTTTCCAGTTTGACAACGCTTCTGCTTCAGTAACTGTATTTACAGAATCTACGTATTTTTCATAACGGTCAAATGACTTTTCTGCCATTTCTTGCTCCTCGTTCTTACATGATGTAAAACAAGCTGCAAGAAGAACAACTCCTACTAATAATTGTACTTTTTTCATAATTGATTTATTTTATTAATTCGATGTAAATATAGAATTATTCCTGAATTAACCATAATTTAAGTTAATAAATTATGAATTATTTAGTACATCGATGAATTATTTATACAATTATAGATAACTTGTAAATTAATTCTGAAATACTATAATGTTTTTGTTGAAGAAGTATTATATTAAAATGTAACTTTATACCTTCAAAAAAATAAACACAAAATGAAAGTCTATACAAAAACGGGGGATAAAGGAACTACGGCACTTTTTGGAGGAACCCGTGTTCCGAAAAATCACATTCGAATTGAAAGTTACGGAACTGTGGATGAATTAAATTCACACATTGGATTGATTCGCGATCAAGACATCAATGTACTTTATAAAGGTATTTTGGCAGAAATTCAGAACAAACTTTTTACAGTTGGCGCCATTTTAGCAACTCCTCCTGACAAAGAGGTATTGAAAAATGGCAAAGAGCGTCTCAACATTCCAAAAATTGCAGAAAAAGATATCGAGTTCATGGAAAATGCCATTGACAGTATGGAACAACATCTTCCACAGATGACTCATTTTGTACTTCCAGGAGGTCATACTACTGTGTCATATTGTCATATTGCACGTTGTGTTTGCCGTCGGGCGGAACGATTAGCAGTACATTTAAACGAAAATGAAGCCGTTGACGATTATGTTTTGAAGTACCTTAACCGACTTTCTGACTATCTATTTGTGTTGGCACGGAAGTTGTCCCAAGACTTAAACGCAGAAGAAGTGCAGTGGATTCCTGAAAAGTATTAACTCTTTAAAATACAGGTAATTTACAGTCTACGTCCAATTGCTACTAATGAAAACAAAAAAACGTTCTTAACTTTTCTAAAATAAACACAATTTTACTTGACTATATCAGTAAAAAATTTATTTTTGCATAAATTTATAAAATATCATAAAAGATGTATTGGACATTAGAATTGGCATCGTATTTAAGTGACGCGCCGTGGCCTGCTACCAAAGATGAACTTATTGACTATGCTATTAGAGCTGGTGCACCTTTGGAAGTTGTAGAGAATCTTCAATCTATAGAAGATGAAGGAGAAATCTACGAATCAATGGAAGAAATTTGGCCTGATTATCCAACTGACGAAGACTATCTTTGGAATGAGGATGAATACTAAAAAATAAACCCAATGAAAAAGTCTCATCGAGACTTTTTTTTTGTTAAAATAACGAATCGAATATTAGAATTATATAACTATGAGCTTCATAAACAGCATTCTTAAAGCCTTTGTCGGTGATAAATCAGAGAAAGACGTAAAGGCATTACAGCCTTACTTGACTAAAACTAAAACATTTGAGGCAGCATTGTCTTCGTTATCTCACGACGATTTAAGGGCAAAGACTGCTGAATTTAAAAAGCGCATCCAAGCTGCTCGCCAACAAAAAGACGATCAGATTGCCGCTTTAAAACTTGAAGTGGAGCAAAAAGTTGATATAGATGAAAAAGAAGACATCTACGCTTCTATCGATGCTTTAGAGAAAGAAGCGTACGATATTTCGGAAAAAACATTGCTAGAGATCTTACCCGAAGCTTTTGCTGTAGTAAAAGAAACGGCTAAAAGATTTAAAGACAATGCAGTTGTTCGGGTAAAAGCAACTCCAAGCGATTTGAAATTTTCAGCCGCAAAAGAATATGTAACTGTTGAAGGTGATGAGGCTCTTTGGGCAAATCAATGGTCTGCAGCCGGAAAACTTATTACATGGGACATGATTCACTACGACGTTCAGTTGATTGGTGGAATGGTGTTGCACCAAGGAAAAGTAGCAGAAATGCAAACGGGTGAAGGAAAAACATTAGTTGCAACTTTACCACTATACTTAAATGCATTGACTGGAAACGGAGTACATTTAGTTACTGTCAATGATTATTTGGCAAAACGAGATAGTGCTTGGAAAGCGCCACTTTTTGAATTTCACGGAATGACAGTGGATTGTATTGACTTACACCAACCTAATTCTGACGAAAGACGTGCAGCATACAATGCCGACATTACTTATGGTACAAATAACGAATTTGGTTTTGATTATTTGAGAGACAACATGGCACATTCGCCAACAGATCTTGTACAGAGAAAACACAATTTCGCTATTGTGGATGAGGTGGATTCTGTATTAATTGATGACGCCAGAACGCCGTTAATTATCTCTGGTCCGGTTCCACAAGGAGACCGTCACGAATTCATGGAAATGAAACCAAAAATTGAAAATTTGGTTGCACTTCAACGTCAATTGGCCAATGGATTTTTGACAGAAGCTAAAAAATTAATTAAAGAAGGCAATACTAAAGACGGAGGTTTTCAATTATTGAGAGCATATAGAGCTTTGCCAAAAAATAAAGCTTTAATTAAATTTTTGAGTGAAGAAGGAATTAAACAATTGCTTCAGAAAACTGAAAATCAATACATGCAGGACAACAACCGCGACATGCATAAAATTGATGAAGCGTTGTATTTTGTTATTGAAGAAAAGAACAATCAAGTTGAATTATCAGACAACGGAATTAAATTCCTATCTACTAACGAAGATGCAGATTTCTTCGTACTTCCAGATATCGGAACTGAAATTGCCCGTATCGAGAAAATGAAATTGGAGAAAGATGCGGAAGCAGAAGAAAAAGAAAAACTTTTTGTTGACTTTAGTATCAAAAGTGAGCGTATACATACGTTAACTCAATTGCTTAAAGCTTATTCTCTTTTTGAAAAAGACGTGGAATATGTAATCATGGACAATAAGATCATGATTGTGGATGAGCAAACGGGTCGTATTATGGACGGTCGACGTTATTCTGACGGTTTGCACCAAGCCATTGAAGCCAAAGAAAACGTAAAAATTGAAGCGGCTACGCAAACTTTTGCAACCGTTACTTTGCAGAATTACTTTAGAATGTACAATAAACTTGCAGGTATGACCGGAACGGCCGTTACTGAAGCAGGAGAATTGTGGGAAATATATAAGTTAGACGTTGTTGAAATTCCAACCAACCGTCCAATGGCTCGTAATGATAAAGAAGATTTGATTTACCGTTCGGTACGTGAAAAATTCAACGCCGTTATCGAAGACGTTGCTGAATTATCTAAAGCAGGAAGGCCAGTTTTAATTGGAACAACATCTGTTGAAATTTCCGAATTATTAAGCCGAATGTTGAAAATGAGAAACGTTCCTCACAACGTTTTGAATGCAAAAATGCACAAGCAGGAAGCGCAAATCGTAGAAGAAGCGGGTAAACCAGGAGTTGTAACTATTGCAACAAATATGGCAGGTCGTGGAACTGATATTAAGCTAACACCAGAAGTAAAAGCAGCCGGCGGTTTAGCAATTATTGGAACAGAACGTCATGATTCACGTCGTGTGGACCGTCAGTTAAGAGGTCGTGCAGGTCGTCAAGGTGATGTGGGAAGTTCTCAATTTTATGTTTCGCTTGAAGATAACTTGATGCGTCTTTTTGGTTCAGAACGAGTTGCGAAAGTAATGGACAGAATGGGATTGAAAGAAGGTGAAGTAATTCAGCATTCTATGATGACCAAATCTATTGAAAGAGCACAGAAAAAAGTAGAAGAAAACAACTTTGGTGTTCGTAAACGTTTATTGGAATACGATGACGTTATGAATGCGCAACGTGAAGTGGTTTATAAAAGACGTCGTCACGCATTGCATGGTGAACGTTTGAAAGTAGATATTGCCAACATGATTTACGACACCTGTGAGTTAGTTGCAACTTCAAACAAAGAAGTAAACGATTTTAAGAATTTTGAATTTGAATTGATTCGTTATTTCTCTATTACTGATGCTATTACTGAAGGCGAATTTAACAAACTGACTCCAGTAGAAATTGCTGGAAAAGTGTACAAAAAAGCATTAGAATATTACACTGAAAAAACAGATCGTAGTGCTCGTGAGGCATTGCCTATCATTAAAAATGTTTTTGAAAACGAAAACAATCAATTTGAGCGAATTGTAGTTCCATTTACAGACGGAATCAAATCATTAAATGTGGTTACGGATTTGAAAAAAGCGTACGATTCAGAAGGAAAACAACTGATTGCAGATTTTGAGAAAAATATCACTCTAGCTATCGTTGATGAAGCTTGGAAGAAACACTTGCGTAAAATGGACGAGTTGAAACAATCAGTTCAACTAGCTGTTCACGAACAAAAAGATCCTTTGCTTATTTACAAATTTGAAGCATTCAAATTATTTAGTACGATGCTAAATGGCGTAAACAAAGAAGTGGTTTCTTTCTTATTCAAAGGAGATTTGCCACAGCAAAGTGTTCCAGCAACTATTCAAGAAGCGCAAGAAGTACGTCAAGTAGAAGATTATACGACTTCTAAAGATGAAATTCAAAATACCGACGAAGCTGCGGCTGAAAACCGTGAAGCGGGTCAGACGCAACAACGTCAAGTAACGGAAACGATCAAACGTGAAATGCCAAAAATCAACCGTAACGACAATATCACCATTAAAAAAGTAGCTACTGGAGAATCGGAAACGATGAAATATAAAAAAGCAGAATCACTATTGGCTTCTGGAGAATGGGTTATCGTAAAAGAATAATCCAAAGATAGAATTAACCTAAAATCCTCAAACTGAATACAGTTTGAGGATTTTTTTTTAGTGTAAAACTTTTCATAACTTCTTGAAATTCCGTTTTTTCAATTCGCCAAAAACCAAATTATCTCTTTACCTTTGCAACAGTTTAACTTTTATATATAAAATGAAACCCAACACACAACAACTAGTCGATTTAAGCACACAAGTAAGAAGAGACATTCTTCGTATGGTTCATGCCGTAAATTCAGGTCACCCGGGAGGTTCTCTTGGTTGTACCGAGTTTTTAGTAGCCTTGTACCAAAACATTATGGACCGAAAAGAAGGTTTTGACATGGACGGAATGAATGAAGATGTTTTCTTTCTTTCCAACGGTCACATTTCTCCCGTATTCTACAGCGTTTTAGCACGAAGCGGTTATTTTCCAGTATCGGAATTAGCTACATTTCGTTTGATCAACTCTAGACTACAAGGACATCCAACTACGCATGAAGGTTTACCTGGAATTAGAATTGCATCTGGTTCGCTAGGGCAAGGTTTATCGGTTTCAATTGGTGCGGCTCAAGCCAAAAAATTGAACAAAGACAACCATTTAGTGTACACTTTAATGGGCGACGGTGAATTGCAAGAAGGACAAAACTGGGAAGCAATCATGTATGCCTCTGCTAAAAAAGTAGACAACTTGATCGCAACAGTTGATTTAAACGGAAAGCAAATTGACGGATCTACAGATGAAGTATTACCAATGGGAAGCATTCGTGCCAAATTTGAAGCTTTTGGATGGGACGTACTTGATGTTAAAGAAGGAAACGATCTTGAAGCAATTATAGCTGGTTTAAACGAAGCAAAATCGTTGACAGGTAAAGGAAAACCGGTTTGTATTTTATTGCACACAGAAATGGGTAACGGAGTAGATTTCATGATGCATACGCACGCTTGGCACGGAAAAGCGCCAAATGATGAGCAATTAGCAAAAGCATTTGAGCAAAACGCGGAGACTTTAGGAGATTATTAATTTAGATAAAAGTAGTAAGAATTAAGTATTAAGACTTTTAAACAAGAATTCATGAAAAAATATACAAATACAGGAAATAAAGATACCCGTTCTGGTTTTGGAGCAGGATTGACAGAATTAGGTCAAAAAAACGAAAACGTAGTTGCACTTTGTGCAGATTTAATTGGCTCCTTAAAAATGGACGATTTCAAGAAAAATCATCCAGAGCGTTTCTTTCAAATTGGAATTGCAGAAGCCAACATGATTGGAATTGCAGCAGGTTTAACTATCGGTGGAAAAATTCCATTCACAGGAACATTTGCTAACTTTTCTACAGGAAGAGTGTACGATCAAATTCGTCAATCGGTAGCATATTCTGACAAAAATGTAAAAATATGTGCTTCACACGCAGGATTGACTTTAGGAGAAGATGGAGCAACACACCAAATATTGGAAGACATTGGATTGATGAAAATGTTGCCAGGAATGACTGTTATCAACACATGTGATTACAATCAAACAAAAGCAGCTACAATGGCAATAGCCGATCATCATGGACCAGTTTACTTGCGTTTTGGCCGTCCATCGGTTCCAAATTTCACACCTGAAAATGGCACTTTTGAAATAGGAAAAGCAGTAATGCTGACTGAAGGTTCAGACGTAACAATTATTGCAACCGGACATTTAGTTTGGGAAGCTTTAGTTGCAGCAGAAGCTTTAGAAGCAAAAGGGATTTCAGCAGAAGTAATCAACATCCACACCATAAAACCGTTGGACGAAAAAGCAATTTTAGCTTCACTGGCAAAAACAAAATGTGTGGTTACTGCAGAAGAGCACAACATAATGGGTGGTTTAGGCGAAAGCGTTTCGCGAGTATTGGCTTTAAATAGTCCTGCTCCACAAGAATTTGTAGCCGTTAACGATAGCTTTGGCGAATCGGGAACTCCAGCCCAATTGATGGATAAATACAAACTTAACAACGAAGCTATTGTAGCGGCAGTTGAGAAAGTAATGAAAAGAAAATAAATAACGTTTCATTTTAGACAAAAAAAATCCAGTTCGTAATGAACTGGATTTTTTTGTTATGCATATTTCAACTCTTTATTGACACGTAGCATCTAAATGTTTTTTAACCGTTCCACCTGGACAAGTAGGAATATCCTCAAATGCATATGGTTTTCCTGTTACTGGATTTTTAATCTCCAAATACGTACGAACATTATCGCCATCATCATCGGAATCCAAGAAGTCAGGAATATTATCGCCGTCTGTATCCACGGAATGCAAATCTTCTACACCTGCCCCATTTTCATATTTGGACAAGATACCATCTTGATCGTGATCTCGTTCTTGAATGGCATGTAATCGCACCGTAAATACCAATGGAGAATACGCTGGAATGTTGAACTGCGAGCTATTGTAGTATCCAATACCTGATGGCAAAAACACAACTCCAACACCATAATTATTGTAAGAAATAACACCATCTGTACCCACATTAATAGATTCAGCTGATTTTAACAATGTCGTAAATTGGCGAAATCCTGATATCAAAGCTTGTTCACCTTGAGATATAGCAGGAAATGTGGACCAAAATGGTGTATTATTAATGTCAAATTGATCATTTGTCAAGCGCCATCCACGGTAACTCACATAAGTAGAGTCAAATCTTGTCGCACTTTGACCGCCTCCTTCATTTATAACAAAATAATACATCTTATAGTCTACTGCATCATCCACACGACCGTCCACTAAATTAGAACTACGATTGTCATTTTTAACCATCTTAAATTTCAATGGGTAATCCGTATTATCCCAGATAGAAACTTTACCTTCGGTGTTTCCAACGATAAAAGTATCAATTTCAACGTCCACACGACCGTCAACATCGACAACCGCGAAACTATGGGTTTTTAAATACGATTCGATGGAATCTAAATCCGTTGGATATTGCACATCATAATCTCTAGGAGGTGTTACTTCTGTGTCGTCGTCTTCGCTACAAGAAAATAATACGATACTTAGTAAAGGCAAAATAAAATAAAACCTAAATTTGTTCATTTTTATAGAAAATTTTGCCCGCAAGATACAATATTGATTTATTTTTGAACAAATAATTAACGCTGATTTTACAAAACAAATGAGAATTGACAAATATTTATGGTGTGTACGGTATTATAAAACCCGAAACATGGTTACAGAAGCGTGTAAGAAAAATCATGTAACTGTAAACGGACTTGTAGCAAAGCCATCAAAAGAAGTTTTTGCCACGGACAAGATCACGTTTCGCAAGGATCAAATCATCCGAAAAATTACCGTATTGGACATTCCCGACAATCGTGTAGCGGCTAAACTTGTAGATATGTACCGAAAGGACGATACACCTGCAGCATCTTTTGAACATTTAGAATTGCTAAAGTTAGCCAAAGAACATTATCGAAAAAATGGCGAAGGCCGACCAACCAAAAAGGACCGACGCGACATTGACGATTATACTACAGATGTGGAACCGGAGACCGAGACCTAATCTTATATTTTAATTATTTACAATCTTAATCCATTAATCATGAGTCAAAATACCATCCTGAATCATCAAGAAATAGCCCACAAAATAAAGCGAATCGCCTATCAAATCTATGAAACTTTTGTAGACGAAGAGGAAATTGTAATCGCTGGTATTGCATCCAACGGCTTTACTTTTGCAGAAAAAATTGCGGAAACTTTGCAAGAAATCACGCCTTTAAAAGTTGTTTTGTGCGAGGTATTTATTGATAAACAAGATCCTACACAATCTATTACAACTTCCATCCCATCGGATAAATACAAAAACAAGGGGCTAATATTAGTAGACGACGTTTTAAATTCAGGAACGACATTAATTTACGGCGTACGCCATTTCCTGGATGTTCCATTGAAAAAATTTAAAACAGCAGTTCTAGTAGATCGAAATCATAAAAAATATCCCGTTAAAGCCGACTTTAAAGGCATTTCACTTTCTACCTCTTTATTTGAACACGTAAACGTAGTTTTTGAAAAAGACAACGATCACGCGTATTTAAGCTAATAGAGAAACAATTTCGTCTGTAATTTGTTTAGTATTCTTATCGTTCACAAAAACCTTTATTGAAGCTTGGTTGTAGAAATAACTGCGGTCAAATAAATGTTTCGCAATGTACTCTTGAAACTCTTCCTCATTTAGATTGGCTATTAGTGGTCGATTTTCGCGTTCTTTAGACAATCTTCTACTCAAAGTTGCTATGGAAGCATTTAAGTAAACAGAAACCGTATTTTGACCTGATAACAAAAGATGACTGTTAGCATAACAAGGTGTACCACCTCCCAAACTCAAAACGAAGGTTTGGTCAGTAACCATAATTTCGTTGAAAATCTGACTTTCCATCTTGCGGAAATAAATTTCTCCCTTCTGCAGAAAAATTTCTGAAATGGGCATTTCGAGACGTTTTTCAATTAATTGATCTAAATCATAGAACTGTATTTGTAAATGTTCCGCCACCAATTTACCGATTACAGTTTTGCCGGAACCCATATAGCCAAGTATCAAAATTTTTTTCATGATAATAAAGTCTTAAAAAACAATACGTTAAGTTTAAATGTAAAAAAAAGACAAATTTAAAGTAAAAAAGCTTGGAAAAATAAAGAATAAGGCCTTATATTTGCACCCGCATTCAAGGAAAGAAAATGACTCGATAGCTCAGTTGGTAGAGCACATCACTTTTAATGATGGGGTCCTGGGTTCGAGCCCCAGTCGGGTCACAAATTGACTTATTTCCTTGAATGTTTAGACTCGATAGCTCAGTTGGTAGAGCACATCACTTTTAATGATGGGGTCCTGGGTTCGAGCCCCAGTCGGGTCACAAAGGTCGTTCGTTTTTCGAATGACCTTTTTTTTTGGCCACGTGGAGAAACGGTAGACTTGCCAGCTTGAGGGGCTGGTGCTCGAAAGGGCGTGTGGGTTCGAATCCCATCGTGGTCACGGATTAAAAAAGTTGTAAAAATCAGTTAGCTACCTAAACTGTTTTCTACAACTTTTTTTAATTTCAAGACATTTCTAAAATTTCAAAATCTTGAATTAATCAGACAAGTATTGTAAGCTTTGAATTCCTCCTCAGATCCCTTTAATTATAACGCAAAACTCTCTGAATGCAGTACTACTTTCTGATTTAAGCATTAGCATCATTATCCGCCAAAATCCGTAAGCCAACCACATTCCTCTTACAATAGTGTTTTTCCACTCTTCTCTCTATTTAACGACAAATAAAAACATCAAAGAATGTGATGGTTCTACCACAGAATTTAGCTTCTAAATCATTGATGCCCTTAAACACCTATTCACGAGGTATGTTTTACAATGTCTTTGCAATATTACCTCAACTGCAAACTAACAAACTAAACCCTATCTTGTTTACACTTTTTAAACAAATAGAAGAACAAAAACAAAGAGCAACAAATCGCTATACTTCAGGCTATTAAAGCATGTAGTACTATAATAGCGTCATTTTTTTTGTTATATAGTCGAAAGAAAACGTTAAACAAATTAGTTTGTAAAAGATAATAACTGTACTTTTGTTTAAGATAAATTAAAATATGATGAACACTTTTAGAAATGCATATAGTATTAAAGACTTGGAAAATATTTCAGGTATTAAAGCGCATACCATTCGTATTTGGGAAAAAAGATACAACATCTTAGAACCTATGCGTACTGATACCAATATTCGTTATTACGACTTTATGAGTATCAAAAAGTTGTTAAATATTACATTGCTGCACAACCACGGTTACAAAATATCTAAAATTTCGCAGTATCCATCAGAGGACATTCCTAATTTAGTGAAGGAAATCATCACAGACAAGACGTATAAAAGTCATGCAATAAACGCATTCAAAGTGGCCATGTTGAACTTTGATCGCGAAGCATTTCTTAAAGCCTATGAGCAACTCTTAGCAAATAAATCTTTTACCAGTATTTTTAAAGACGTTTTTGTTCCGTTATTAAATGAAATCGGACTTTTATGGCAAACTAATACTATTACGGCAGCTCACGAACATTTCATCACTAATTTGATCAAACAAAAATTAGAGGTTGAACTTGAAATAATTTCCAGGTCCCAAGTTATAGTGCAGGACAAAGTATTTATTTTGTTTCTACCTATTCAGGAAATTCATGATTTGGGATTAAAATATTTAAATTACGAAGTAGTTAAAAACGGCTATAAAACCATTTACTTAGGCGAAAATATTGAAATTGAAGATTTACACAAAATGACTGAACAATTTGAGTCGCCTGTGTTTCTTACGTATATCACTACTTCACCCATGGCAGATGAAATAAATGGCTATATCACAAAGTTACAACAAACAATTTTAGACAATTCACCTCAGGCTGAATTGTGGATTACCGGTATTGGAATTGACAGTTTGCAAATGGAAACTGCTTCAAACCGAACGCGACTGTTCCTTTCTATGGATCACATTATTAAAACGCTATAATTTTAAAATAAAAATGTCACAAGAAATTGCAATTATAGGTTCGGGATTTTCATCTTTATCAGCCGCTTGCTATTTGGCTCAAGCCGGAAACAAAGTAACGATTTACGAAAAAAATGCTTCCATTGGAGGCAGAGCTCGACAATTAAAGAAAGAAGGCTTTACCTTTGATATGGGTCCGAGCTGGTACTGGATGCCCGACGTTTTTGAACGCTTCTTTAATGATTTTGGAAAAAAAACCAGCGATTATTACCACCTTATAAAACTTTCTCCAGCCTATCGCGTATATTACGGTATCAACGATTTTGTAAGTATTGCAGATAATTTAGAAGATATCATTAGCACATTTGAATCTATAGAAAAAGGAAGCGGCGTTAAATTAAAAAAGTTTATGGCTAATGCCAAAAGCAATTATGACATCGCAATCAAGGATTTAGTATATCGTCCAGGTGTTTCGCCACTTGAACTGATTACCGTTGAAACGGCGAAAAAAGTAGGCGAATTTTTCAGCACAATAAGTAGAGACGTGAAAAGTGAATTTAAAAACCAAAGGCTGATTCAAATTCTAGAATTTCCTGTTTTGTTTTTAGGTGCAAAACCTTCCGACACTCCTTCGTTTTATAGTTTCATGAATTATGCCGATTTTGGTTTAGGGACTTGGCATCCAGAAAACGGTATGTTTGATGTGGTTAAAGCTATGGAAAGCTTGGCAAAAGAGTTGGGCGTTTCATTTGAATTTAATGCCAATGTAAATAAAATTGTTGTTGAAAACGAGAAAGCTGTAGCCCTAATTGTAAATAACTCGCGTGTGGAAGCTGACGTAATTTTAAGTGGTGCAGATTACCACCATTCGGAAACTTTATTAGATTCTGAATACAGAATGTACTCTGAAAAGTATTGGGATAGCAGAGTTTTTGCACCTTCTTCCCTACTCTTCTATGTAGGTTTAAATAGAAAATTAGATAACATTGCACATCACGCTTTGTTTTTTGATGTTGACTTTGACCAGCATGCACGAGACATTTATGATGATCCAAAATGGCCCGATAATCCATTATTTTATGCTAATTTTCCCTCTGTAACAGATCCCTCAACAGCACCAGAAGGTATGGAATCTGCTTTTTTCTTAATACCTTTAGCACCAGGAATTGAAGATACTCCAAGTTTACGCGAAAAATATTTTGATAAAATTATTGACCGATTTGAAATTTTAACACAACAGAAGATTAAAAATAATATTATATTTAGCGAATCGTTCTGCAAAAATGATTTTGTTTCTGATTACAATTCCTATAAAGGAAACGCATACGGAATGGCAAATACGTTAATGCAAACTGCTTTTTTGAGACCAAAATTAAAAAGCAAGAAAGTAGGCAATTTATACTTTACCGGTCAACTGACAGTTCCCGGCCCAGGTGTTCCTCCGGCTTTGATTTCCGGAAAATTAGTATCTGAATTAATTAAAAAAAATTAAACTGCCTATGAAATCCATTTTTGACACCGTTTCATCTGATTGCAGTCGAATTGTAACCCGTTCGTACAGTACCTCTTTTTCTTCTGCCGTAAAAATGCTGGCTCCAGCTATTCGTCAGGATATTTATAATATTTATGGGTTTGTACGATTTGCAGATGAAATTGTGGACAGTTTTCACGATTACAATAAAATTGCACTTTTTGAACGTTTCGAGATCGACTTGCATTTGGCTTTGACAGAAAAAATTAGTTTAAACCCTATTTTAAATTCGTTCCAGCATACGGTAAATAAGTATGCTATAGACATAAAACTGATTGATGCATTTATGCACAGTATGCGATTGGATTTATACAAATCTGAATACAAAACTACTGAGGAGTACCATCAATATATTTACGGTTCTGCTGACGTAGTAGGCTTAATGTGCCTAAAAGTATTTGTAAAAGGTGATGTGGAAATGTACGAGAATTTAAAGGAATCTGCTATGCGATTGGGATCTGCGTTTCAAAAGGTCAACTTTTTGCGGGATTTGAAAGCAGATTTCGAAGATTTGAGTCGTACCTATTTTCCAAATACAGATCTTACCAAATTAGATGAAAATTCTAAAAACGAAATTATAAACGAAATTGAAGCCGACTTTAAAGCAGCTTACAAAGGAATTGTTAATCTGCCTTTAGAAGCTAAATTCGGAGTTTATACGGCTTATGTATATTATAAAAAATTGCTCACAAAACTAAAAAATACACCTTCTACCGAAATTAAAAACACGCGTATTCGGGTATCTGATTATCAGAAATTTGGCTTGTTTGCAAAATGTTACTTTACGTACAAATTAAATATTATCTAACTTTAAAGAATTAAAAACACAATGGGAATTCACATTTTAGTATTCTTTCTGACTTTTTTCTTCATGGAATTTATGGCTTGGTTCAGTCATAAATATATTATGCACGGATTTTTATGGAATCTTCATGCAGATCATCATAAGAAAGACCACGATTCATGGTTTGAACGCAATGATGCTTTTTTCATCATTTATGCAATCATCAGTATTGGATTTTTTCTGCTGTGGCAAACTGGAATTTTAGCAATAGGTTTAGCAATAGGTTTGGGTATTTTTGCATACGGTTTAGCTTATTTCATGGTACATGACATCTTCATCCACCAAAGATTCAAGTTGTTTAGAAATGCCAACAATAAGTATGCAAAAGCAGTACGACGCGCTCACAAAATGCACCACAAGCATATTGGAAAAGGCGATGGAGAGTGTTTCGGAATGCTTATAGTACCTTTTAAATATTTTAAATAACAACACAAAAAAGCCTTTCGATATACTAACGAAAGGCTTTATTTTTTTATGTTACAAAATAATTTCTGCTTTTATTTAACCGCTATTACTTTGCGGTTTTATTCAAAACATTTCCACCTGGAAGATTCATTTTATCAGTTAAAACAGAAAGCTCGTTCAGGTCGAAATTTCCGGTAAGCGACATTAAAATAGTTTCATTGCTCGGCCCACTATCCTCAATATACATCAGTAATTCTTTTATTTGACTTTTGGTTCCCGCAGATTTTACTAAAATTCGAATATTCTGTGTTCCATCTTTGACACGCATTAATTCTTCTAATCCCGCTGCAACAATATATTTATCTGCAGTAGCTTTTAAATCAGCTTTGATTTTTGGATTGGAAGTACTGAATTGCTTGAGATTGTCCAATTTTTTCGTCAAACTAATGTATTTCTGCATTTCTTTATCGTTGGGATCCATTTTAACATTTCCCATCATCTGAAACATCTTCTTTGTTACCAAAACCGATTTGACATTGTCCATTCCGTCAAATTTATCAAAGACCGCTTGCTGTGCAAAGATCAAATTTGGCAACACAGCAAATAAAATGAGGATATATAATTTTTTCATAATTTCTATTTTAAAATTTTTATTAAAGGATTTACTTCAGCGTAAATATTTTATTTTTTGTGATTTCGTACTCTTTGATACCGTCAACTGTTTTATAGCCTTTATTTACATTTTCAGATAGTAATAAAAGTACCTTCTGAGTTTCTAGTAGTGCTTCTTTTGGATCGTCAAAAGTTCCCAATTCTTCTTTCTGTGAAGACGAGCAACTTGAAAAAACAAATAAGCCAGCACACATTAAAACGGCTGGAACTATGGATCTTAAACTGTTGTGTTTTTTGTAATGAGGCATTTTTATTGGATTAAATTTTAATGATTTGAGTCTGCATCTGTGTATTTTTCAATTCTAGTAGAACTTTTTTTTACATTAGATTCGTATTTAACTTCTACTGAAACGCCGATTTTGTGCAAAATTATGAGTTAAAAGTAATGCTACCGATACAATAGAAAGTAAAACTACAATTTAAAATACAAATGACGTGCCACTCTGCTGCATTGTAAAAGTAAGAAATAAAATTTCGGTATTGCTTGTGCATTATACTTTATATGAAGAGTTGAAATTTTGAATGTTCTTTCTTAGCATGACGATACTACTTATAAACTGTGATTTACATCTACTTATTTTTACAATCTGTTAGAAATTAAAACTAAAGTACTTAAATTTACGTTTCTATAATAAACCAAAAGTATGAAAGATACGCTTAAAATATTAATTCTATTTCTTGTTGCGGTACTTACTTTATCAAGCTGCGAAGACGATGACGACACTTTAAACGTTCCTCAAAATCTTGAAGTACAAAATTTTATCTGGAAAGGACTCAATTTGTACTATTTGTGGCAAGAGGATTCGCCCGATTTAGCAGACGATCGATTTGCAAACCAAGACCAACTCAATGCTTTTCTAACAAATTATGATGAACCAAAAGCACTTTTTGACCATCTAAAAGTAGATAGCTCTATTGATCGTTTTAGTATTTTAGTCGATGACTATGTGCTTTTAGAAAACCTCTTTCAAGGCGTTTCAAAAAGCAACGGAATGGATTTTACACTACGTTTTAAAGCAGGAAGTGAAACCGAAATTTATGGCGTGGTCAATTACATCATTCCAAATTCCGAAGCTGCCGCAAAGAACATCACCAGAGGAACTGTATTTTCTGGAATAAATGGTCAGTCACTAACTTTGAACAATTACCAATCACTCCTTTCTGGAGCATCCTATTCGCTCAATCTTGCTGATTATAATGATGGTGCAATTACACCTAATGGGCAATCAGTTTCATTAATCAAAACAGAATTGACTGAAAACCCGATATTTTTGACGAAAGTCATCGAAAGCAATGGCAAGAAAACAGGTTATTTGATGTACAATGCTTTTACAGCAAATTATGACTTGCAATTGAATCAAGCATTTGCAACTTTAAAAACAGCTGGAGTAACGGATCTTGTATTGGATTTACGCTACAATGGTGGAGGTTCCGTTTTGACTGCAACACGATTAGCAAGCATGATTACGGGACAATTTTCAGGACAACTTTTTGCAAAACAGCAATGGAATCCAAAAGTGCAGGCGTATTTTGAAGAAAATAATCCAGCTCAATTAGTCAATAACTTTACAGGTACTGTGGGAAATGCAGCTATTAACAGCTTAAATCTGAATCGCGTGTTCGTCTTAACAACGGGAGGAACAGCTTCTGCTAGCGAACTGGTAATTAATGGATTAAAGCCCTACATTGAAGTAATCCAAATTGGAACAACGACCGTTGGTAAAAATGTGGGTTCCATTACATTGTATGACTCACCTACATTTAATAAGAGTGATGTTAATTCGCGACATAAATATGCAATGCAACCTATTGTTATAAAAACTATTAATAAGGACGGATTCGGAGATTACCAAGATGGTTTACTACCCACAGTTGTTCAAGCAGAAAATCCAGGTAATTTAGGCTTATTAGGAAACGAGAACGAACCTTTTTTGAGCACTGCTTTAGGATTAATTAATGGAAATGCGCGATCAATCACGCAGAATAAAAGTCAATTTGGCAAAGAATTTAAAACTTCAAAAGCATTGGTTCGTTTTGGGAATGACATGTATATTAACACAGATGATGTGTTTATTTTACCATTTATCAAATAAAAGTACTAAATTTCCGTTCTGTTTTAACAAATAATAAATACATTCAGATGAAAAACACATTCAAATTCATTCTTGCCTTTGCAGTAGTGGCTTCTTTCGCTTTCATGAAACCTACTTCTAAAGATCCTAAAAAAGTAATTACTGTAGTGATTGATGCTGGTCATGGCGGAAATGACCACGGTATGACTGTAGATGGATTTTCAGAAAAAGAAATTGTGTTTTTAATTGCACAAAAAATAAAAAAGAATAATTCAGACAAAAACGTAATCATTCATTTGACACGAACGGAAGATGAGTTCATCGCATTGAAAGACCGTGCTAAATTCATCAATGATTTAAAACCAAATTTAGTGCTTTCGCTTCATGTAAATGGAAATGAAAATAAAGAAGCTTCAGGTGTAGAACTATATATTTCTCCAAAAAACGTGAGTTATGATGTAGCAAAAAACATTGCAGAAGACTTAAATGCACGACTTATTGCCAATCATAACTTAAAATCAAGAGGCGTTAAAGATGCAAATTTCATGATTTTGAGAGAAACCATACATCCGTCCATCACAGTGGAATTAGGATTTCTGTCTAATGAAAATGATCGGTCTTATCTTACAAATGATGAGCAGCAAGAAAAAATTGCAGCTACAATTCTAGAAGCAATTTCTGAATTAAAATAAATCTCTATTCTATAATAAATAATAAAAGGGCTTGTATTTATATACAAGCCCTGTTTCATTGGAGTCAATTTGAGATTAATCGTTAAAGTAAAATCCATTTGGAATTAGACCAACGCTAAATTGTTTCTGTAACGCACCAGTAGTAGAGTAAATAAAAACTTCTCCATCCGAAGCATAATCCTTTGCATCACCTACAAAAATGCGGTTATCTTCTACTCCAAAACCATATAATGTAGTTGCAAGCGATGTAAACAATGGCGTACTGCTTATTGTTGTTGCAGATAAATTATCTTTAAAAACAGCTGCGTTAATCGTAAAATATACTTTACCATCTTCTATGGCTAAATTTTGTGCATTGATCAAGTCCGTCATCACAACCTCAGATACTTTCTGATTTGTGTTCATATTAATTTTGATCAGTCTACTTGCTTCTGTAAAATTTGCACATAATACGTACAAGAATCCATTTTCCTCTTCCATTGAATTTGGTGAAATTCCAACATCAATCGTACTTTCAATTGCATTTGTAGCAGCATTAATAATCGTGATCGAATTTCCTTCTCCGTACGTACCATTTGCTACATACAATTTTCCATCCTCTGCAATAATCTTTTCTGCAATTGCATTAACGGCAATAGTGCTTTCCACTTCTAAGGTAGACAAGTTAATCACAGCTATAAAATCGTCTGTTAAATCGCTAAAACTTCCTAAATTGGTCACATAAGCTTTTCCGTTTTCAACCACACCATAACGCGGAACATTAAATCCGGTTTCAATAGTAGCAATTTTTTCAAAAGTGTAACGGTTTACAACTGTAATTTTATTAGAACCATTTGAAACAATAAATGCACGATCTCCATCAAAAAACATAGACTGCACGTAACCACCAATTCCTTGACCTGGGTTAACAGCTCCAAAAATATCTTGATTTACCGTCATTAAATCATCTGTAATAAATGAAATTGATCCCGCTGCACCATTTCCTTCATTGACAATTATAACGCCATTGTCATAAGCACCAAGTTGCACATCAGGCGTATTGGAATCGTCATCGCTACAAGAAACAAATAGTATTGCACTTGCAAGTGCCATGAAAAACAATCTAGTAATCTTCATAATTTTAAAAATTTAATGTTAAGTTTAATGCATAATTGCGACCGGGAAGCGGCCTGTTTTCTACGCTTTCGTAGTTTTCATTCCAAAGATTTAAAACCTTAAACCCTAATGTATAGTTGCTGTGTTGATCCAAATCTGCAGAAATCCCGAAATTTGACACGGTATAATTTTCTATAATCTTTTTAGGATTATTATCTGTTTGTGTAAACACCTCTCCGTTAAACAAGTACTGGTAGAATGCAGCAAATCGGCTGTAAGAATATGCCAATGATGCCGTAGTTTTATGAAAAGGTACAAAGGTGAGCTGCTTTCCTGTCTTCTCGTTTTCCGAATCTGTATAGGAATAATTTGCATGAAAATCAAAATGATGCTTATGCACTACTTTGCTGTAATCCATCGAAATTTCACTACCAAATATTGAAACGCGTTCTGTGTTTGTGGGTCTAAAAACGCCACCATTTTGCGGAAGCCAACGAATCATGTCCTTAATTTTAGAATAAAAAACAGTGGCCGTGATGCTAAAATTTTGCCACTGAAATACATTTCCAATTTCGCCTTGTACTGCTTTTTCTGGTTGTAAATCAATGTTTCCAGCTCCTTGCCAATATAAATCATTGAAGGTCGGAATTCTGAAATTCTGCGAAAAATTTGCCTTTAACGTATACCATTTAAACGGTTTATAAACTGTTCCGACCGCATATAAAAGTGGACTTTTATAGTTATTAGTGACTTCCTTCCTTAAACTCCAATCGTACGAAAAATGTTCATTCACACTTTGCTTAAACTGCAGTGCAAAACCAGTAATGCTTCTTTTTTCAGTTGCAATATCAGAACCATCGCCCTTATTTTGGGTAAAATCAGCTACAAAATCCACTTGCGTTGCCGCATTGATTCGGTAATTTAAATTATATTTTGCCAACAGCGTTTCGACTTTCCCAAACGTAAAATTGTCCTGAGCAATGTTTCCAAAATATTTATATTCTTCACTTAAAAAGCCTACTTTTAAATTTGACGTAAAATTGCCCAAATAGGTCGTCAAGTCGGCCAAGTTTCGAGTATTAAAATCTCGGTATTTTGTTTTACTGTCCGTTGGGTTAATTAATGAAAAATGCCTTTCGCCATCAAAAAACTGGCTGTATAACTTTAATGTATTTCTTGAATTTATCTTGTATCCAAATCCAACATTATAACTTGAATTGTAAAATTGTCCATTTAAATTTGTCCGATTTGAGTTCAAATAATCGTAATTATTATCCGAACTGTTTCGAGAAACACTTCCAAAGAAACTCATTTTTTCGGTAGCATATTTCACCTGATAATTGGCTGTCAATGTATTATAACTGCCATAATTAACATTCAATCGATTGGAAAACAATTTCCTAAAATTCAGAGTGGTATTTAAATGAATACTTCCACCAATGGCACTCGTCCCGTACAATGAGCTTCCTCCACCCGCTCGAACACTAATGGAATTGAAATCTGATGTACTAATAGTGTTGAAATCCGTTTGCCCGTTTAGTTGGGAATTAATGTTGATTCCATTCCAAACCACAGCAGTTTGCTGAGCCGTGGTGCCACGAAAAGAAGGCGAAGAAACCATTCCTAAACCATTTTCTTTGAAATAAATTCCTGTAGAAAAGTTTAGAAGACTGGTTAACGAGGGTTGATTTTTTTGTATAATAGAGTCATTGAGTTGCTGGACGTTCTGAGCATTTGAGTAGTCACGCAATTTTCGATCTGCAATATCAACTTCGTCTAATTGGACAGCAACAGGCGTTTGTGCCAATGATTTTTGGCAAACTAACATTCCGAATAAAAATATAAAATATCGTAAAGTCATAATTTCAGAATCTTTTTTCCCGAAGATTCGATATTGGTTACAAATAAGGCAGGTCTCCTGGCTTGCGTCTCGTTGTTTACCTTCCCATCTCGATTTTCGAGGCAGTGGTTTTGTAGTTTACAGCGAGCTTTTCTAGCTTACAGTTGCGGGAACAGCTTTGGTTTTTATCCAAATTCCCTTTTAATGTGATTTCAAAGTAAAATCACAACCTTAATTTGGGTGCAAAAGTAGTTTAAAAAATGTGTATTGACTTCAATTCTCAACTATTTATAAAAATCAAAATAGGAAAACCTTATTCTAGCTCTAAAAAACGACTGCAAATTTTAAAACTAGGATCGCTTTTCTTCCAATTATTTTTTGCTTACAAAGTCAATTATAAGATTCCAATTAAAATCTAAATCACCTTGATTCTAGAATAAATTTTCGAACTCAATTTTCAATTTACCTTCAAAAAGTCAGAATAACTTCTACCTTTGCAACGTATAAAATCATTTTAAATGAAAATTTCCACAACTACAATTTTACTTTTTACCTTCGTATTATTTTCGCTATCGGGTTGCAAAGAAAGCAGTACCGAAACTAATAAAGAGCCCATCAGCACTGAAAATCAAGTGCGTTATGCAACCGGTTTTTCAATAGTAAAGTACGATGGCTATTCGCTAGTAACTGTGGTAAATCCGTGGCCCAATGCAACAAAAAATTATACATACATTTTAAAGGAAAGTGGCGGAATCATTCCTGATAGTTTGCAAAATAACATTCAAATTTCAGTTCCTGTTAAAAATATTGTGGTAACTTCTACCACTCATATTCCATCTTTAGAATTGCTTGAAGTAGAAAATGCGTTGATTGGATTTCCTAATTTGGACTATATTTCTTCTGAAAAAGTACGAAGTAGAATTGAAGCCGGAAAAGTGACAGAATTGGGACAAAATCAAGACCTGAATACTGAAGTGATCATTGATTTAAATCCAGACGTTTTAATCGGATATGGAATTGACAATAAAAATCCAACGTTAGATAATCTGGAAAAAAGTGGTATAAAAATAATGCTTAACGGGGATTGGAACGAGCAAACTCCGTTGGGAAAAGCAGAATGGATCAAGTTCTTTGGTGTTTTATTTGGCAAAGAGCAAAAGGCGAATTCCATATTTTCAACCATTGAAAAAGAATACAAAACTACAGTTGATTTAGTCAAAAACAGTTCGATAAAACCTTCTGTTTTAGCAGGTGATATATTTGAAGGAACGTGGTACATGCCAAAAGGTTCTAGTTGGGGTTCACAACTGATTAAGGAAGCGGGCGGAGCTTATTTATGGAAAGAAACTGTTGGCACAGGAAGCTTGGCTTTGTCCTTTGAAGTTGTTTTTGACAGGGCAAAAGACGCTGATTTTTGGATCACTTCAGGGCAATTTTCAACGTTGCAAGAGATGAAGAAAGCAAATACGCATTACAGTCAATTTGCTGCGTTTAAGAACAAAAAAGTATATTCATTTAGAAATAAAAAGGGAAAAACAGGCGGCATTTTGTATTACGAATTAGCACCCAATCGACCTGATCTAGTATTGAAAGATTTAGTGTCTATTTTTCATCCTGAATTAGTGCCCAATTACAAGCCGTTCTTTTTTGAACAGATGAAATAAAGAATTTAATGACCAACAAGCACCATTCTATTTTATTTATAACTTTCACCGTTTTATTGGTGTGCTTCTTTTTATTGGACTTAACGTCAGGACAAGTTTCTATTCCGCTAAAAGAAGTATTTAAAATTTTAAGTGGACAAGACGCCTCAAAATCAACATGGGAATACATCATTCTAAATTTTAGATTACCAAAGGCAATTACTGCGATACTCGTTGGAATGGGACTTTCGATCAGTGGACTTTTGATGCAAACTTTATTTAGAAATCCATTAGCAGGACCGTATGTTTTAGGGTTGAGTTCGGGTTCCAGTTTAGGAGTTGCATTTGTAATTTTAGGTGCAGGCGTATTACCAAGCTTCTTACAAACTGCCGTAATATCGAGTTACGGTGTAATTTTAGCATCATTTTTAGGAAGTTTTTTAGTGCTTTTGGCCATATTAGTTGTTGCGCAACGATTGCGAAATACCATGTCCATTTTGATCGTAGGATTGATGTTTGGAAGTTTTGCAGGAGCAATTGTTAATGTTTTGAGTTACTTTAGTACAGCAGAGCAATTGCAAAAATTTACCTTTTGGTCCATGGGTAATTTGGGTAATTTGCCTTGGCCTTCCATTGGAATTTTAGGAACTACTGTAACCGTTGGATTAGTGTTGAGTTTAGTAAGTATAAAATCCTTGGACGCCTTATTACTAGGAGAAAATTATGCTAAAAGCGTCGGGTTGAACTTTAAGAAAGCACGGTTAATTATCATCATTGCCACCAGTATTTTAGCGGGAAGCATTACAGCTTTTGCCGGTCCGATTGCTTTTATTGGCTTAGCAGTTCCGCATATTGCCAAGTTAGTGTTTCAAACCAGCAGCCATAAGACACTGTTCTTTAGTACAGTCTTGATCGGTGGAATTTTGATGTTAGCTTGCGACATCATTTCGCAAATGCCGTTTTTAGAAATGACGTTACCTATTAATGCAATCACGTCAATTATGGGTGCTCCAGTGGTAATCTGGTTATTAATTGGTAAGAAAAACATTCAATAATCTGGTCATGAAAAACGAAATCATTTTAGAGGCACATCCAATTTCTATTGGTTACCGCGACAAGAAAAATATAAAAACCGTAGCCACTGACGTCAAAATTCAATTGCGAAAAGGAAAACTGATTGCCTTAGTCGGGATCAATGGTGTGGGAAAATCAACGTTATTGAAGACAATTACTGGCATACAAAAACCTCTGTCAGGATGTGTGATTTTGAATGAAAATAACATAGAAAATTATACGTCAAGCGAATTAGCACAACAAATGAGTATGGTTTTAACCGAAAAATTACCACCCAGTAATTTAACCGTTTTTGAGTTGGTTGCCTTGGGACGACAACCGTACACCAATTGGCTTGGTACGCTGACTTCTGAAGATACGAATAAAGTTCATGAGGCGATTCGCTTGACGAAAATCGAACATTTGGCACACAAAAAACATTTCGAAATCAGTGACGGCCAGCTGCAAAAAGTATTAATTGCAAGAGCATTGGCTCAAGATACTCCTTTAATTATTTTAGACGAACCTACCACGCATTTGGATTTACTGCACAAATTTACTTTACTGCAATTGCTGCAAAAATTAGCCAAGGAAACTGAAAAATGCATTTTATTTTCAACACACGATATTGATTTAGCAATTCAACTTTGTGATGAAATGATTATCATGACGCCTGAAAAAACCGTGCAAAGTACGCCTTGTATATTGATTGAAAAAGGTGTTTTTAATGCACTTTTTGACGATAGAAGCATCAGTTTTGATAAAGAAAAAGGGAAATTTGTTTTTGGGAAAATTTGATTGTAATTTTCTCGCAAAGACGCAAAGCAAAACCTTTAAAACTTTAGGTTAATAATGGTGAATTTACACCAACAACATTTTTAAATTTAGCTTCTTTGGGACTGAAATTTATTGTTTTGACTTTACTAACAATTGCCTTTTTGCTTCGCCAATGACAAAGGCCACGGCATTTGCCAGGTTATAACTT
This sequence comes from Flavobacterium tegetincola DSM 22377, assembly GCF_000425485.1. GTDB lineage: Bacteria > Bacteroidota > Bacteroidia > Flavobacteriales > Flavobacteriaceae > Flavobacterium > Flavobacterium tegetincola. The sequence continues at coordinate 157,280 of NZ_KE384384.1, forward strand.
CGTACTAAAGGTGAAATAGGAATACTTAAGTGGTTTTGAAATTCTTGCAACATTTCGGTGTTTAAACCTACTGATTCTTTCCCAAAAACCAACCAGTCTCCGTCTTGAAAATCGGCTTCTAAATAGGATTTTTCGGCATGCGAACTGAATAAAAACACGCGCGAAATATCCGGAATTTGGTTGCGCCATTCTTCGATGGATTGGTATTGTTTCCAATCTAAGTGTACCCAATAATCCAAGCCAGAACGTTTTAAGTTCTTATCGGTAATTTCAAAGCCAAACGGGTGAATCAAGTGCAATCTGTTCTCTGTTCCCACACATAAACGGCCAATATTTCCTGTATTATTTGGAATTTCAGGTTCTACTAAAACAATATTCAACATAAAATTATATTTAAAATTTAAGAAAGAACAACTTCCAGCAAATTATTCATTTCTACTACTTCGCCCGATTTCATTTGGTTTAAATGTACATTTCCAACCCGAACGCGAACCAATCGTAAGGTAGGAAAACCAACAGCAGCGGTCATTTTTCGCACTTGACGGAATTTGCCTTCACTAACGGTTATTGAAGCCCAAGTGGTTGGACCGTGTCGGTCATCGCGCACTTTTTTGGAACGGATTTCAAAATTTGGAGCCTCAATTTTCTTGGCTTCGCAAGGTAAAGTCATGTATTTTCCACCATCAAATCCTATTTCTACACCTGTTTTGAGCAGCTTTATAGCTTCATCCGTAATAATTCCGTCCACTTGGACATAATATTCTTTAGTGACCTTTTTACTTCTAACGGCTTCACTTACTTTTCCGTCTGTAGTTAGTAGCAGTAGACCTTCTGAATCTTCGTCCAGACGACCAATTGCCATGGTTCCTATTGGAAAGTTTGACAATTCGCCTAGCAGTTTTTTCTTGCGTTTTTGTTCGTAGATAAATTGGCTTAAAAAGCCATAAGGTTTGTAAATTATGTAGTGCTGGTGTGCCATAGCTTGATTCGAGTAGGGCAAAGATAGGAGGTTTAACAGTCTAAAACAATGCTGGTGGCTTTAGTTGCTTTGTTGAGGGCTTTTAGTGCAGGTAGTTTGCATGTAAAAACGTTTGATTTGGGTTGTGTGGTACTTTAAAAGCACATTAAATTGATTTATTGCACATCTAAATTAGCTTCGAAGACACATAAATGACTTTCGGAGACACACAAGTTAGCTTCGAAGTCATACAAATGACTTTCGGAGACACACAAATTAGCTTCGAAGTTATACAAATGACTTTCGGAGACACACAAATTACCTTCGAAGACACACAAATGAGTTTCCAAAACATACAAATGACTTTCAGAAACACATAAATTAGCTTCGAAGACATACAAATTCATTTCGGGGAGTGATTGATTTATAAAGTGATTTTCTTTTGATTGATGGTGGGTTGTAAAGGTGAATTGTAGTTACAGATTGTATTCAAAGCACTATTTCGTTCCTCTCCATGACGAGGCAGTGCAGGTGTGTTGTTTCATTAAAACAATGTTAATGGTTTTGGAATTTAAATTGTTTTGAGCGTAACTTGAACTAAAAAAACGAGTAGTATGGAAAATTCAAAAAAAGAACAACCGATTAATGAAGGATTTAGTGGTGCAAATAGTGCCAATAATGACACTGTTTCAACACCTGAATTGAAAAAAGAATTTGAGAAAGATGCTGACGGAGATGTGGAACAAGTGGATAGAGCACGCTACGTTGATAAAAATTTAGAAGATTCAAAACCGGCTCCACAAGTGGATTATCCGACCGAATCCATTCATCAAACACCACGAACTGCAGAGCACAAGGATTTCAATTCAAATCCAAATCCAGAAGAATTTCCAGATGAGGATGATCAAAAGGATACCCATCGTGGGAATATAGATGCCTAAATTTACAGGCGTTTTGAAAAAGAGAATTACGTTCGTTATGGATGTGGTTCTCTTTTTTTGTGGCCTATTGTTGAAATTATATAATTTGAGTTACAATAAAACTTTAAAGAAAATGGGTAGACAAAATAAATTAAGCGTTAAACTATAGTACTACAATACAATATTTTATAACAAAAGTACATTTTCAGTCCATCTAAATTTTGAATAAACTTAGATCAGTAAAAACCTAATTTCATCAAATTACGTATAGTTAATTATATGCTAATGAAATTGTATAAAACAATTTAAAAATCCTATAAGCGTCTCATTGGATAGTAGTTGTAGTTTAGCAGTATTAAAAATTTATAAAAATTAAGCGATGAAAATAGTATCTTTAATTCTGTCAATAGTAGTGTTCTTTGGAGCTGGCTTCTTTTTAATAAATGATTTCCAAGCATCTACGGAGTTAAATTATTTACTCTACATGTCTATTCTTGTAGTCTTGATGCTCATTTGCATTGTTGGAGTTTTAATTAATTACCCACTTTTAATTCAACAGCGTAAAAAAGTAAGAACAATTATTTATAACAGTTATTCTAATAAACGCATTGTAAATAAAGAATTTGATCACCAATTTACAATGTCATAAACGATAGGTATTTTTCAAGATATTTAAAAGCGATTTCTAACTAGGAGTCGTTTTTTTTTTGCGATTTAATTTTTAAAAGCGATGCAGCGCTCCTCCTTGATTTCATACTGTAAATATGCTTTTTGATACTAGAAATTTTTGTACATTTCCATCAAACATTTTTAAGTACACCACTTTATATATGAATACAACTGCTATCATAGTTATAATTAGCACAATAAGTTTTATTATTGGCTATTTACTTTCCAAATCCATTTTTTCTTCCAAAAATGCTACAGAAAAGCAACTTCTTGAAGCGCAATTACGTCATCAGGAAACTGTACAAAGTACGCTGAAGCAAGAAAAAATGCAGTCGGAATTGGTTTTTCAAAGGCAAATTGATCAGGTGCAGCGCGAACGGGAATTGATTCGGACGGAAAAAGAAGTTTTAAGTATTCAACTTTCAAAAAAAGAATCTGATTTTGATTATTTGCTGGAACGCAATAAGGAACAGAAGCAGGAAGTTGAGCATTTGCAGAAAAAGTTCAGTGTTGAATTTGAAAATTTGGCAAATAAAATCTTAGAGGAAAAAACGTCCAAATTCACACTTCAGAATCAAGAAAATCTGAAGACTATTTTAGCGCCTTTGCAGGAGAAAATTCTACATTTTGAGAAAAAAGTAGAAGATACACACAAAGAAAGTATTGATTATCATGCGGCACTGCGTGAGCAAATTTTAGGTTTGAAAGATTTAAATGTGCTGATGAATAAAGAAACCATAAATCTGACCAAAGCGTTAAAAGGGGACAATAAAATGCAAGGGAATTGGGGCGAATTGGTTCTTGAACGTGTTTTGGAAAAATCAGGTCTGGAAAAAGGACGTGAATATGATGTCCAACAAAGCTTTACGGTTGAAGGTCAGAAACGCATTCCCGATGTGGTAGTGCATTTGCCGGAAGGCAAAAAAATGATTATTGACTCGAAAGTTTCACTCATTGCTTATGAAAAGTACGTGAATGAAGAGGAGGAGACTTTGAAGAAGAATTACCTCAACGAGCACATTAGTTCCTTAAAAAGACACGTGGAGCAATTGGGTTCAAAAAACTACCATACGTTGTATTCTATTGAAAGTCCCGACTTTGTATTGTTATTTGTTCCTATTGAAGCGGCTTTTGCTACAGCACTGAACCAAGATAATTTTCTGTACAATAAAGCTTTTGAGCAAAACATTATAATTGTTACTCCTACTACTCTTTTGGCAACGCTTCGTACGATTGACAGTATTTGGACCAATCAAAAACAGCAACAAAATGCCTTTGAAATTGCCCGACAAGCCGGAGCATTATACGATAAATTCTATGGTTTTATTACCGATTTAGAAAAGATAGGTAAAAAGTTGGACGATGCTAAAAGCGAATACAGTTTGGCGATGAACAAGTTGGTCGATGGCAAAGGAAACTTGGTAAACAGTGTGCAAAAACTTAAAAAAATGGGTGCAAAAACAAATAAGAGTTTGCCTGAAAACCTTTTTACTTCGGAAATGGATCACGAAGTTGACAATTAACCCTTATATTTAAACTACCTAAAAACCGAATTATGACTTTTAAAACCGCAAAATCCTCTAAAGTAACCTTGTCTGAGTTAATGTTACCTTCGCATTCTAATTTTAGTGGTAAGATCCACGGTGGATTTATTCTGTCGTTAATGGATCAGATTGCTTTTGCAAGTGCGTCCAAATTCTCAGGATATTATTGCGTAACCGCTTCTGTAAATACAGTTAATTTTTTAAATCCCATAGAAATCGGAGAATTGATTACTTTAAAAGCAAGCGTTAATTTTGTGGGCAATAGCTCGATGATTGTGGGCATTCGTGTGGAATCAGAAAACATTCGGACCGGAACGAGAAAACACTGTAACTCGTCCTACTTTACTATGGTTGCAAAAGATGATGAAGGAAAACCTATAAAAGTGCCTGGATTAATTGTTTCAAGTGCTGATGAAATTCGTCGCTTTTACCACGGAATTCAGCAAACTAAGATAAAAAAAGCAAATCCGAAAATTGCAATCGACGAAAACTTTGATACGATTGAGATGGATCAATTGTTTGAAGATTACAATGTTCAGATTCAATAAATTAAAATACGCGGGCGAGATTAAAACCAAAAAACACATCTCCTTTTGTCCAATCGCCCGTGGTTTGTCCTAAATATCCCGCTTCATGAATACCTTGCGAACTGGTAAAATGCATCTGAAATACGTGTCCACCCGTTTCTAAATCTACACCAACTGATAGTGGATTTTTAAATGGAGAATTACTTGCACGATTTAAATGTGCGGCATAATCTGCATTAATAGACCATCTTTTAGAAATTTTATATCGACCTCCAATACCAATTGCAAATTGACTGTTATCCTGCATATCATTGGCTACAAAGTTTTCGTGAAAGAAAGTCGGAGCCAATTCTAAAGACAGATTCTCTGAAAATTTTCTGGATACTAAAATTTGACTCACGTAAATCAGTCTATTCTCGAACGTCATATTTGGATATAAGCTTTCTTTCAACGTATTGTTAATTGCCAAACTATTGAATCCAACTATTGCTACTGGAAATCCATCTTCAATTTGCTCTTGTAAACGGTATTTTACAGAAAAGTCATAAGCCAGTTCACTTCGTGCCCCACCAATAGTCAACCAATCTTTGACACCGTACAAAAATTTAATCTGTGTATTGGCATTGTCTAAGCCATAAAATCCTTCAAAACCGTCTTTCACAGAACCAAATCTATGTGCAACTATAAAATATAAATCACCTTTTGCGGCAAGTTTTGTAGATTCTAAATTAACAATCTTCAATGCTTTAAAGGCGGAAGTGACTACTTGATTGTTAAGCGTAGTATCAATTTCAGATAATAAATCATCTTGTGCAAAAGATAAAAACGGCAGAAATAAGAACAGTAATTTGATTTTCATAAGGTGGTGTTTTAAGTGTATACTTATCAGATACGGTTAAAGTGCGGTTATAGTTTAATTTTTGACAATAATTGCTTGATCAATTTTAAATTCTTCCAATAAATCATCAAAGCCAACGTACCTGCCCTTTATAGCAATAGTATCTGAAATTTTTATAGTGTTGGGAATAGCGTCCATAAGATTGACCTCAATCTTTTCCTCTAACATAAAAGATTTATTTTCTAAATCTAACGCGGTAATTTTACCGTATATCTCAATAGTCTTGTCTGCATATTTTGCATTGAACAAACTATCATTGGCTTTGAACTCCGTTTGCAATTCAGAAAGCCTGAGCTTGAAGTCCGAATTTTCTGAACCGATGTCGCGATGGCCTTGATAGGTGTAAAAATAAAGACCGATTGCCGCAACAATTGCGACTGAAAAAACAATGATTATACCTTTTTTCATAATAAAAAATTTAAACAAATTTAATTAACTTTATCTATTTTCTGCATTATATTAACTTTACTATCTAACTTTAGAAAAACAATTAAAATGAATATTAAACAAATTACTTTTTTAACACTTAACACCACTTTCCTGTGGAGTTGCACTTCTGATAGCACGATGGATCTTGTCAATTCTGAACCCATTGCGGAACAAGTTGGTTTTGCGAAAGATGTAAAGTCCATCATTGACAATAATTGCGTGGTGTGCCATGGAGCAACGCCTATCCCAGGTACAAATCTATCTTTAACTACGTACGATAAAGTTCGTGATGCAGTTTTAAATCGTGGTTTGATTAACAGAATTATGCTGGAAGAAGGAAATTCGAGTTTAATGCCACAAGGAGGTCCAAAATTGCCAAATGCCACAATTTCTATTATTGCAAAATGGCAAGAAGACGGTTTACAACAATAAAAATCAATACATTATGAAAAATTCAATTATAATTTGCTTACTGCTTTGCTTCAATGCAACCTTTGCACAAGAAAAATTAATTACCAAAAATGGAACTACCTCGTTTGAAGGTTCCGTTGCCTCGTTTGAAGAAGTAAAGGCCAAGAATGATAATGTGACGTGTATCTTAAATACGCAAACTGGCGAAATTGCAAGTTTGGCACTAATCAAAGGTTTCAAATTTAAAGTTGCTTTAATGGAAGAGCATTTTAATGAAAATTACATGGAATCCACACGTTATCCAAAATCAACATTTAGAGGCGTTATCAAAAATTTCAATGTTAAAGATTTGACTAGTGTTGCGCAAGAATATACTATAAGTGGCAAACTTGAGATGCACGGAAAGTCAAAAGACATCACTACTGTTGCCAAAATTAAAAAAGCAGATAATGGCGTAGAAATCGTAACCAATTTTTCTGTGAATGCAAGTGACTTTGCTATTGAGATTCCAAGTGTTGTAAAAAACAAAGTATCTAATAAAATTAATATTTCTAATGTTTTTGTTTTAAAATAGTCGGTTAATAAAAATCTTTACCGCAACAAAAAAGTCTCTTTCCACAACAGAAAGAGACTTTTTTTTTTAAGTTTAAGCTTCTTATTATTTACTCAAATACATTTTTCGTCTTGAATACAACTCATAAAACTGGTCGTCTTTCAAATCGTCAATGAATAAAATACTTTCTCCCGTTGATTTCATTTCTGGACCTAAAGCTTTATTTACGTTTTTAAACTTACTAAAAGAGAAAACGGGTTGCTTGATTGCATATCCTTTCAATTGCGGATTGAATTTAAAATCCGTTACTTTATTATGACCCAACATTACTTTAGTAGCATAATTTACGTAAGGTTCACCATACGCTTTTGCAATAAAAGGAACTGTTCTAGAAGCTCTTGGATTGGCCTCAATAATATAAACCATGTCATCTTTAATTGCGAATTGAATATTGATTAGACCCACAGTATGCAATGCTCTTGCAATTTTATGCGTATGATCTTTAATTTGCTGCATCACAAATTCACCTAGATTAAATGGTGGTAAAGTTGCGTTTGAATCTCCAGAATGCACACCACAAGGCTCAATATGCTCCATAATTCCAATGATGTATACATTTCCATCCGCATCGCAAATTGCATCGGCTTCTGCTTCAATCGCACCATCTAAATAGTGGTCTAAAAGCAATTTATTTCCAGGAATTGATTTCAATAAATCAATTACGTGTTCTTCTAATTCTTGTTTATTGATGACAATTTTCATTCCTTGTCCACCCAAAACATAGGAAGGTCGAACTAATAATGGAAAATCTAATGTATCGGCTAATTTACTTGCTTCTTCAGCACTTTCGGCAATTCCGAATTGTGGAAAAGGAATTTTAAGATCCGTCAATAATTCAGAGAAACGACCTCTATCTTCCGCTAAATCTAAAGCGTCAAAACTAGTTCCTAGAATTTTAATTCCGTATTTTGAAAGTTTTTCAGCTAATTTCAAAGCAGTTTGTCCTCCTAATTGCACAATTACACCTTCTGGTTTTTCGTGACGAATGATGTCGTAAATATGTTCCCAGAAAACCGGTTCAAAGTACAATTTATCTGCTGTATCAAAATCAGTCGAAACCGTTTCAGGATTACAGTTGATCATAATGGTTTCGTAACCACATTCTTTTGCCGCTAAAACTCCGTGAACACAAGAATAATCAAATTCAATTCCTTGACCAATACGGTTTGGACCTGATCCAAGAACGATTACTTTTTTCTTGTCGGTAACAATACTTTCGTTATGAACGTATCTTGTTCCGTCTGCTTTTTCAACTTCAGCTTCAAAAGTAGAATAGTAGTAAGGAGTTAGTGCCGTAAATTCAGCCGCACACGTATCTACTAACTTGAAAACGCGGTTGATGTTTTTCTCCTCACGTAATTTATAAATCTGACTTTCCAAACAACCCATCATGTGAGCGATTTGTCGGTCGGCAAATCCTTTTTGTTTCGCTTCTAAAAGCAATTCTTTAGGAAGCGTATCGACTTTGAAATTTGATATTTCACGGTCTAAAGTATACAATTCCTCATATTGCTTCAAGAACCACATGTCAATTTTAGTAATTTCGTGAATTCTACTCAATGGAATTCCCATTGCAATTGCATCGTAAATTACAAACACACGGTCCCAACTTGCAAAAGTCAGTTTCTCAATGATTTGTTCGTAATTTTTATATCCTTTTCCATCAGCTCCTAAACCATTCCTTTTAATTTCTAAGGATTGTGTCGCTTTGTGCAAGGCTTCTTGGAACGAACGTCCAATTCCCATTACTTCACCAACTGATTTCATTTGAAGTCCCAAAGTTCTATCAGCACCTTCAAATTTATCAAAGTTCCAACGTGGTATTTTTACAATTACATAATCTAAAGTTGGCTCGAATAAAGCCGAAGTTGATTTTGTAATTTGGTTTTGCAGTTCATCTAAAGTGTAACCTAAAGCTAATTTCGAAGCGATTTTTGCAATTGGATAACCTGTTGCTTTTGATGCCAAGGCTGATGAACGAGAAACACGTGGATTGATCTCAATGGCAACAATATCTTCTTTTTCGTCAGGCGAAACGGCGAATTGCACGTTACAACCTCCTGCAAAATTTCCGATACTTCGCATCATCAAAATTGCCATGTCACGCATTTTTTGGAAAGTCGTGTCCGATAACGTCATTGCTGGAGCCACTGTAATTGAATCTCCTGTATGAATTCCCATCGGGTCCATGTTTTCAATAGAACAGATGATTACCACATTATCGTTATTGTCACGTAAAAGTTCCAATTCGTATTCTTTCCATCCGATTAACGCTTTGTCAATTAATACTTCATGTATTGGTGACATTTCCAATCCGTAAGAAAGTTTTTCGTCGAATTCTTCTTTGGTATGTACAAAAGCAGCTCCAGTTCCTCCTAAAGTAAACGAAGGACGGATTACCAATGGGAAACCAAATTCTTGCGCAATCTCTTTTCCTTGTAAGAAAGATGTTGCCGTTTTTGCTGGTGCCGTTGGAACGCCAATTTTTTCAAGTAGTTGTTTAAACTGTTCGCGATCTTCTGTAACGTTAATCGCATTGATGTCCACACCAATTAATTTCACACCAAAATCTTCCCAAATTCCTTTTTCATCGGCTTCTAAACATAAATTTAAAGCCGTTTGTCCTCCCATTGTTGGTAAAACAGCGTCAATTTGAGGATGTTCTTTTAAAATTTGAATTATTGACTTGGTAGTTAAAGGCAATAAATACACATGATCCGCCATTGTTGGATCGGTCATGATGGTTGCTGGATTGGAATTGATTAAGATAACTTCAATTCCTTCCTCACGAATAGAACGAGCGGATTGTGAACCAGCATAATCAAATTCGCATGCTTGTCCGATTACAATAGGTCCTGAACCAATTATTAAAAGCGATTTAATTGAATTGTCTTTCGGCATAGTAGTTGTTTTTATGTGTAGTTGTGTTGTTGTATGTTTACTTTCGGACAAGTCGCGACTTATCCAAATTGTATATTAAAAAGAGTTGAGTTTATACCCTCAAACCCTAGCCCTGATAGCAGCGGTATCCTTTTTAATTTTTCTTTAAAATTAAAAAGATATAGCGAATAGCAGGAAATAGCTCCTAAAATTAATCAATATTTTATAAAAAACTTTAAAAAAAAGCCGCTACTAATAAAAGTAACGGCTTGATATTGATTAGAAGCTAATCATTATTTTTTGTGTCTTGGTTCGCAAGAAACAGTCAATTTATGTCTTCCTTTTGCTCTTCTACGTGCTAGAACTTTTCTTCCATTTGGAGATTCCATTCTGTCCATAAATCCGTGTTTATTTCTTCTCTTTCTTTTCGATGGTTGAAATGTTCTTTTGCTCATTGCTTTGTATCTTTAAAATCTTGATTTAATTTCTATCTATTAGGTTGTAAGTTTTTCTTCCCTTAAAACCGAGTGCAAATATACAAAGGTTTTTTTTTTAAGCAAGCGGTTTTATAAAAATATTTTCAAATGATTTTCTTACCTTTGCAAACTTAATTAAAGAACTACTATGTATCACAGAAATATTAAACTTATTATAGCGGGATTAATCATTGCAACTGGGATTTGGCAATTTACGGAAAACAATATTGGTAACGGAATTTTCCTTCTTTTACTATCTACAATTTTCATCTTTTTATATTTTAAAAATGAATTTATCCTTTTAGCCTTTTTAAAATTGCGAAAACAAGATTTTACAGGTGCACAAAAGTGGCTTTCTTATATTAAAAATCCTGAAACGGCTTTAGTAAAAAAACAACAAGGTTATTACGAATACCTACATGGTTTGATGTTGTCTCAGACTAACATCATACAAGCTGAAAAACATTTCAAAAAAGCATTAGTATTGGGATTGGGTATGGATACTGATATCGCAATTGCTAAATTGAATTTGGCTGGTGTAGCGATGACGAGAAGAAGAAAATTGGAAGCTACGAACTTATTGAACGAAGCTAAGAAACTTGACAAACAAGGCTTATTGAAAGACCAAATTAAGATGATGAAGGATCAGATGAAGAAGATTTAGGTTCTAGGTTCTAGGTTCTAGGTTCTAGGTTAAAAATACAAAATCCACTTTTGAATGTTTCAAAAGTGGATTTTTTTTATCAAAAATTGCAATTTAATTTTAAACAGAAAATTGTTTCTGAACACTTCCTTAATAACCGCTCGTTGGGATTTCAATTACATATTTCTTTCCTGAAGTATTGGTCAACTTTTTATCGCGCAACCATGGATTGTGGATTTTTAATATCTTATAATTGATTCCTTGCTCTTTGGCAAAAGCAGCTAAATCAGGAATTGAAGAGTCAACTTCCACTTTTTTAGTTGGAATTCCGCTATATAATTCCTCTTTTGTATAAGTGAAACCGTACATCACCGGATTTTGCATAATTTCTTTCAATGCCAAAATCCTAAAAACATAGCGGTACGTTTCTTCAGTTAATAATAAATCATAGTAATTAGTTTCGCCTTGACTAGTAACTTGACGGTTAACTCCTGCTAAACCTCCGTTATAAGATGCGGCAGCTAACGTCCAAGAACCCATTTTCTCTTTTGCATTCGCGAGGTATTTGCAAGCAGCTTCGGTTGATTTTATCAAATGGTATCTTTCGTCCACTTCATCGTTAACTTCCATTCCGTACTCTTTTGCAGTTGCAGGCATAAATTGCCAAAATCCTTTTGCTCCAGCTGATGAAGTAGCGTTTACCAAAGCACTTTCGGCTACAGCCAAATATTTAAAGTCGTCTGGAACTCCGTATTTCTTTAAAATTGGCTCAATTATAGGAAATTCACGATTGGCTCTTTTGGTAATGATGATCATTGAACCGTGCAAATTTGCATTTACAATCAATTCGCGGTCAAATCGCTCTTTCACATCGGCTAAATGCAAGGGTGTCTTTTCTCCAGCAAAATCCATTTTACTTGGATAATACCTCGCTCCTACTTCAGTTTTAGCTTTTGGCTCTGAATAAGCAACCGAATGAATTAACGTTCCGCTTATCAATACCAATGCACCAATACTTCCAATTTTTTTTATTGTATTCATCTCTTTCATTTTTATTTACAATTAAACTACCTAAATGGTACATTTATTATTTCTCGCCCAAAATAATTTTGGGAAGATTTTCGTTCATCCAACGGTATTTACTCAAAATCATAATGTGCGTTCCTCCTGATACCGCAATATAATCTTTTATATTTTTAGGAGGAAACACTTCATCCATCGTTCCATGTATGTGAATGACTTGCTTGTCAGGCTCGGTTCTGTTCCATAAAACCATTTGCTCAATTGCCCAATCCAAATATACTTTTTCTCGCATGGACAAGTATTTTTCATACAGTTTCAAGCGTTGCTTCACTGCATTCCCGAACGAATATTTGGCCAAGATTTCTACATTATGCAACCAACTTGTGGGCAATAATTTATAGGCTTTTGTTGATTTTGCAAATTTCATCCGAAGCGGGACTTCCAAATTGGTTTTCACACTGGAAATAATGATTACTTTTTTAGGTTTCAAAAAATGAGCCATTTCTTGAACCAAAACACCCCCAAAGGAAACGCCTATTAAAACTGGACTAGGATGCTTTACTAATTTAGACATTCGCTCCGCATAAGCGGTCAATGTTTCGGCAATTAACGGCATTTCCCAATCTAATAAATGAATTTCGAATTGATCTTCAGTCAACTCGATTCGTTCAAAAATCAGCGAACTCGCGGCAAGACCTGGCATAAAATACACATGAATTTTTTCCATATAAATGTTTTAACGCTGCTACTGCAGCCAAAGTCATATAAAATGACGAAATTTGTATAAAATTACACGATTAATTGTAGTAGCCCAACACTTATTATTATTTTACCAATAAATTATGAACGTAATTTTAAAGTTCATGCGTTGCGATTTACATTGCTTTTACATCTAAAAAGCAATTAAAATTATAAATTACTTATATTATGGAAATTAAAGACAATACGTTCTCTAGACAATTTGAAACTTATGTTGATGAACAACTCGTTACTTTAGAATATTCGTTTCAGGAAAAAAAGATTTTCTTAACCCGTATAAATGTTCCAGAAGATTTTGAAAACGAAGAATTCATCAATGCCTTTTTGAAAGAAATTATGCAAATTGCTATTGATAACAACTGGAAAGTAGTTCCGATTTTACCAAAAATCGCTTCTTTCTTTCGCAAAAATAGAGTGTACAGAGAACTTTTACCACCCGGAATTCGGATTTAATAATTTACAAAAAGCAAACCACTTACGTCAAGTGGTTTTTTTTATTTTTAAAAAATTGCTATTTTTACGAAATGACATCCGAAGAACTCAACGCAAACGTACTGGCTTTTTTTGAAGAAATCATAAAGTATTATGGTTCTAAAACTGAAATTACTTCCGGTTTATACACTAATATGGAAGATTTCGATTCGCACAATATCACATGGAATTTGTCTGAATTCAACTTAATCCGTGCTGCTTATCGCAAAAAAGGAGAGCGTTTTATGATGGAAGGCGGTTCAATGTATGTTGAAATCAGTGCCAAAAATATTCTCTCATTCGAAAAAAAAGGCAGAAATAAATTTGAATTCATCGAGCAATACAGTCCTTCAGTTTATAGAATGACGACGATTAAATTTCATTATAAGTATTAGAAAGACAGGATTATAATCAACTAAATCTCTTTTACACGAATTTCCACAGATTAAAAATTAGTGCAAATTCTTGTAATCTATATAAAATTTTCCCGTCTTATGCTTTCACTAAATCGTGTACAAATTCCAATCTTACACTTCCGTCTTCATCGATTTTTGTCAAAGTAATTTCGTGTAATGTATTCACTAATTCAGGATTCCACGGTGTTTTTACTTTTACGTAATTTTCGGTAAAACCATGAATGTAACCTTCTTTATTTTCACTTTCAAATAAAACAGTTCGGCTGGTGCCAACTTGACTCTCATAAAATGCACGACGTTTTTTTACTGAAAGTCCACGAAGCATTTTACTTCTTTTTGAACGTACATTCGCTGGAACAACGCCTTCCATTGCTGCAGCTTCTGTATTTTCTCTTTCTGAATAAGTAAAAACGTGTAAGTATGAAATATCCATGTCATTCAAGAAATGGTAGGTTTCCAAGAAATGTTCGTCCGTTTCACCAGGGAAACCAACAATTACATCAACGCCAATACAAGCGTGCGGCATTACTTCACGAATTTTATTCACCCGTTCTGTATACACTTCTCGCAAATAACGGCGTTTCATCAATTTCAAAATCTCGTTACTTCCCGATTGCAATGGAATATGAAAATGAGGAACAAAAGTTCGACTTTTTGAAACGAATTCAATGGTTTCATTTTTCAATAAATTAGGTTCAATTGAAGAAATTCGTAAACGTTCAATACCTTCTACTTCGTCTAATTTTTGAACCAATTCATAAAATGTATGTTCGTGTTTTTTATTTCCAAATTCACCTTTTCCGTAATCACCGATATTCACACCGGTTAAAACGATTTCTTTAATATCTTGAGCAGAAATAGCCGCCGCATTTTGCAACACATTTTCTAACGTATCGCTTCGAGAAATTCCGCGAGCTAGAGGAATTGTACAATAGGTACATTTATAATCACATCCGTCTTGAACTTTCAAAAAAGCACGCGTTCTGTCGCCAATGGAGTAACTTCCTACATAAAAATCGGCTTCAGAAATTTCACAAGAATGAATTTCGCCCATGTCATTTTTGGACAAATCATTGATGTAATCTGTGATTTTGAACTTTTCAGTCGCACCTAAAACCAAATCCACCCCATTGACATCCGCCAACTCTTCGGGTTTCAGTTGAGCATAACAACCCACTGCAGCAACAAAAGCTTTATCGTTCAATTTCATGGCTTTTTTAACCACTTGCTTGAATTGCTTATCGGCATTTTCAGTCACCGAACACGTATTAATCACGTAAATATCAGCCACTTCTTCAAAGTCAACCCGTTCAAAACCTTCGTCTTGAAAGTTTCGAGCAATGGTAGAAGTTTCAGAAAAATTCAGCTTGCAACCAAGAGTGTAAAATGCTACTTTTTTTTTAGTCAATGTCATTATCGGGAGCCCAATTGGGAAATAGGTATTTTAGTTATATTTACATTTTGCAAATAGGGTGCAAATTTACAAACAAAATTTTTTAAAATGAAATCAATAAGCTACTATATATCACTATTTTGCCTTACATTAACGCTGTTTTCTTGCAAAAAAGAAGCCGAATCGAATCGAGATCATTTGGTTTTCAGATACAATGAAGACGCTAACATTACCTCTTTGGACCCCGCATTTTCAAAAGTGCAGACCAATATTTGGGCTTGTAATCACTTATTTAACGGCTTAGTTCAGTTGGATGACAAATTAAATGTGCAACCGGATATTGCCAAATCTTGGGTTATTTCTGACGAAGGAACGACTTATCGATTCACTTTGCGAAACGATGTATATTTCCATAAAAACAGTTCGTTTGGAAAAGACAGTACTCGAACTGTAAAGGCAAACGATTTTGAATATTCCTTTAATCGGATTTTAGACGAAAAAGTCGCTTCGCCTGGACGTTGGATTATGCAGAATGTGGCTTCGTTCAAAACAATCAACGACAGTATTTTTGAAATCAACTTGCACAAATCTTTCCCAGGATTTTTAGGTTTACTTTCGATGAAATACGCGTCGGTAGTTCCAAAAGAAGTAGTTGAGAATACGGAAATTGATTTTCGTTCGCATCCAATTGGCACTGGACCTTTTCAATTTAAACTCTGGGAAGAAAACGTGAAATTGGTCTTACGAAAAAATCCATTGTATTTTGAAAAAGATACCAATGGAGAAAAGTTACCTTATTTAGAAGCCGTTGCTATTACTTTTTTACCTGACAAACAAAGTGGATTTCTGCAATTTATTCAAGGGAAGTTAGATTTTATTTCAGGTTTAGATCCTTCGTATAAAGACGAAATTCTGACACAACGCGGTACTTTGCAAGAAAAATATAAAAACGAAATTAACCTAATTACCGGACCTTATTTAAATACCGAATATTTAGGATTTCGCCTTGACGGAAACAGCGAAGCCGTAAAAAACAAAAGCATACGTCAAGCGATGAACTATGGATTTGACCGAAAAAAATTGATTTTATATTTACGAAATGGAATGGGAACACCAGCCACAAGCGGAATGATTCCGGACGGCTTGCCCAGTTTTCAACCTTTTGAAGGCTATGATTACAATCCCGAAAAAGCAACGGATTTGATTGCAAAATACAAACTAGAAACAGGCGATTCATCCCCAAAAATATTCTTAAGCACTAATGCTTCGTATATTGATATTGCCGAATTTTTACAACGCGAATGGCAGAAAATAGGTTTGGATGTTTCGGTAGACATCAATCCACCTTCAACGTTACGTCAAGCGATTTCAACTGGGAAAGTTTCTTTTTTTAGAGCCAGCTGGATTGCCGATTATCCGGATGCTGAAAATTATTTATCCTTATTTTACAGCAAAAACTTCGCTCCAAATGGACCAAATTATTCACATTTCAAAAATGAAAAATTTGACCGACTTTATGAAAATGCTTTCAAAGAAACGAATGTAGAACAACGCTATGATTTGTACCGTGAAATGGATAAATTGATCATAGAAGAAGCTCCTGTTATTCCACTTTTTTATGATAAAGTTGCACGTTTTAGCCGGAAGGAAGTTCAAAATTTAGGCATCAACGGATTGAATATGCTAGATTTAAAACGAGTAAAGAAAACGAAAAATTAATTTTTTTAGCGAAAGCTGCCCAATGGAAGTAATTTTTTAGTAAATTGCTCTGCCTAAATTAAACAGCATTCAAACCATGAATACAAAAAACATATTTACTATATTTTTAGTTGCAAGTTCATTCTTTGCTACTGCACAACAAACGAGTAAATCGTCCTCTTTACCCAAAGAAGCAAGAACTTTTTTAGAATCAAATTTTAAAGGGATTGATGTTACGGAAGTAAAAAGAGCGAAAGAAGGAACTACTTTTAAGTATGATGTAACACTTGCAAATGGTGCAGAAATTGAATTCAACAATAGAGGACGATGGAGAGAAGTGGAATCTAACACTGCGTCACTTCCTACTACAATGTTGCAATCAAACGTAGGAAACTATATTCAGCAAAATTATCCTGGAGCTAAAATCACTGAAATTAAAAAAGGAACTCGTTTTAATTTTGTAGAAATTAATGATAAAGACACATTACAGTTTGATTCTGAAGGAAATTTTCTTCGAATTATGCAGTAATTAAAAGCAAAAATAAAGCCTTAGTGATGAACTAAGGCTTTTTTTATGTTTACGAATCTTTTCGCCACTTCTTTGATTCTTCAAAAACGTGTTCTAATATTTGTTGTTCTTTCTCATCAAATTCAAGGTTTCGTCTTGACATTACAATTCGTGCCGTTTCAAAAGCTTTTTTGGTAATGTAGGTTGAAAATCCCGAAGCACCACCCCATGAAAAGCTTGGAACGAAATTTCTAGGAAAGCCACTTCCGAAAATATTGGCACTTACACCAACCACAGTTCCCGTATTAAACATCGTATTAATTCCGCATTTACTGTGGTCTCCCATCATTAATCCGCAGAATTGCAATCCCGATTTAGCAAAACCTTCGGTTTCATAGCTCCACAATTTTACTTCTTCATAATTGTTTTTCAAATTAGAATTATTAGAATCGGCACCAATATTACACCATTCACCCAAAACAGAGTTTCCTAAAAAGCCGTCGTGTCCTTTATTAGAATATGCAAAAAGCACCGAATTATTGACTTCACCTCCAATTCTAGAATGTGGTCCAACGGTTGTCGCACCATACACTTTAGTAGCCAATTTCACTTGAGCACCTTCGCACAAAGCAAAAGGTCCACGAATTACAGAACCTTCCATGATTTCAGAATCTTTACCGATATAAATTGGACCAGAAGAAGCATTTAAAGTCACAAATTCCAATTTTGCTCCTTCTTCAATAAAAATATTTTCGGGTGCAATAACATTTACACTCTTAGGAATGGGTTGTGATCTTCGATCTTCTGTTAATAATTCAAAATCTTCACGGATTGCTGCATCATTTTTTTGAAAAATATCCCACGTATTTTCTACGGTCAAAACATCGTCGTTGAATTCTATTATTTCGTAGGTATTAAAATCCACTTCTTCTTGCGATTCTTGCGTGAAAAAGGCAATTACTTCGTCGTCTTTAAATATTGCTTGCTTGATTTCTAAATTAGAAACCATTTCCGACAAAACAGCGTTTGGCAAAAATGAAGCATTAATCATAACATTTTCTTCCATTTCCACCATCGGAAATTTATCTTGTAAATATTCTTCTGTAACCGTCGTAGTAGTCGAACCTAAATAGTTTTCCCATTTTTCACGAATGGTTAAAATCCCGATTCGAATATCAGCAACTGGTCGCGTAAATGTGAACGGAAGCAATGCGTTACGAACAGGTCCGTCAAAAAGTATATAATTCATTTGATGTGTTTAAAAGTTTAATAGTTCAAAAGTTTAAAGATTTCCTCGCTGCTTTTAAAATCAGCTCAAAGTTACAAAGTAAAAATGATTTTTGCGCATAAAAAAAGCCTCCCAAACGGAAGGCTTTTGATAATTTGAAACACCAACTAGATTATTTAGTGTGTTTTGCGTATTTTGTTTTAAATTTATCAATACGTCCTGCAGTATCAATAAGTTTAGATTTACCTGTGTAAAAAGGGTGAGAAGTTCTAGAGATCTCCATTTTCACAACTGGATATTCAACACCTTCGTGCTCGATTGTTTCTTTAGTGTCTGCTGTAGATTTAGTGATGAAGATATCGTCGTTAGACATGTCTTTAAAAGCAACTAATCTGTAATTTTCTGGGTGAATTCCTTTTTTCATGGTAAATGTTTTTTATTCGTTTGTTGAAATAATTTGTTCTGAAGCTTTTTCATTTCATTGAAAAAGGTATAAACTCCTTATGACTTTTTAATTATTCTGTTTTTAATTTCAGAGTGCAAAAATACAATTATTTTTCAATATACAAATCTTTAATGCGCTTTTTTTAATTCATTTAGAAAATGATTTTTAAAGATAGTAAAAGTGGATTTGTTATATTTGTGGCTTATTTCGAAGATACTACTAATGACAGACCCTATTAAAAAAATTGGATTTCGAAATGGCTTCCTATTAGGTTGCCTTTTGATTCTCCTTTCTACTTACATTAATTTTTTTCATTTAGAATTACTCACAAGCGTTTGGCTTGGTTTTTCCACCGTTTTTCTACTTATTGCATTTGGAATAATTTCCATTTTGCAAACAAAAGCAAAGTTAGGCGGTTATATTACTTTTAAAGAATCATTCTCCACTTATTTCTATACTATTTTGGTAGGGAATTTAATGAGTGCGTTGTACTTATTGCTGTTGTATTTATTTATTCTTTCGCCAGAAACCAAAGTGTTAATTCTGGAAGGCATGCGTGATTTTGACGTAAGTCTATTGAAACAAAATTTAATGCCGCAACAAAATATTGACGATACGTTAGAGTTCTATAAAACGTACGATCCATTTGCAGCAAGCGTTGTTTTTACGGGATTTATTAAATATTTACTGCGTGATTGTTTAATTGGATTTTTAGTAGCTTTAATATTTAGAAACAAGCGAACCTTATAATTTATGAATCTATCTATTGTTATACCGCTTCTCAACGAAGAAGAATCTTTACTAGAACTTCATAATTGGATTGTGAAAGTCATGACTGCGCAAAATTACAGTTATGAAATTCTGTTTATTGACGATGGAAGTACCGATACCTCTTGGTCTATTATCGAGCGTTTATCTGTGGAGAATCTAAATGTCAAAGGCATTCGTTTTCTGAAGAATTTTGGGAAATCGCAAGCGCTGCATGCCGGTTTTGCAAAAGCACAAGGTGATGTAATTATTACAATGGACGCCGATTTACAAGACAGTCCCGAAGAAATTCCAGAATTGTACGACATGATTGTGAATCAAAATTTTGATTTGGTTTCAGGTTGGAAAAAGAAACGCTACGATTCAGTAGTTTCAAAGAACTTACCTTCCAAGTTATTCAATTGGGCCGCGAGAAGAACTTCTGGTGTAGAGTTGAACGACTTTAATTGCGGATTAAAAGCATACAAAAATATTGTGGTCAAAAACATTGAAGTTTCAGGTGAAATGCACCGCTACATACCTGTTTTGGCAAAAAATGCGGGTTTTGGAAAAATTGGCGAGAAAGTAGTTTTACACCAAGCACGAAAATACGGCGTTACTAAATTTGGAATGGATCGGTTTGTAAATGGTTTTTTAGACCTAATCACCATTTGGTTCTTATCGCGTTTTGGAAAACGTCCGATGCACTTGTTTGGTCTTTTGGGTTCCATTATGTTTGTTATTGGTTTTTTAGCCACTATTTTCATAATAATCATTAAATTAGTAAAATTAAACTCAGGATATCCAACTATATTGGTAACTGATAATCCTTTGTTTTATATTGCATTAACATCCATGATGATTGGAACACAATTATTTTTAGCTGGATTTTTGGGAGAAATTATTTTACGAACAAAGAACAATGAAGAGCGTTATAAGATTTCGAAGGTGATTTAGAACACTCATTAATTGCCATCAGATTTTTTAATATCATTAAAAATATAATTTGAGATCTTGAGGTCATATATTGTAACCTCAAGTTTGAATAAATAGATTATTAGTCATTTGAAAATATATACGCCATGCCAAATTTAGCAACGATTGATAACAAAATTTTTATGCTGCGAAATCAAAAAGTGATGTTTGATTTTGATTTAGCTTTACTCTATGAAATTGAAACTAAACGTCTAAAAGAAGCTGTTCGAAGAAATATAGAACGATTTCCTGAAGATTTTATGTTTGAATTGACTAAAGAAGAATTTGACAACTTGAGGACGCAATTTGCGACCTCAAGTTATGGAGGAACTCGATACATGCCATTTGCATTTACAGAACAGGGCGTTGCGATGTTGTCTTCTGTATTAAAATCAGCGAAAGCCATCGAAGTTAATATTGCTATAATACGCACATTTGTAACGCTTCGAAACTCGATTTTATCATTGGAAGAGATTTCAAAAAGAGTTACCGACGTTGAAAAACGTTTCCCAGAAATATACAATGCGTTAAATTATCTGATGGATACCGATAAAAAAAGCATTGAACAAACCGAACGAATTAAAATAGGATACAAAAAAATATAAATTATGTACATTCCTGAAAATATATTAAGTCAAGTAAATGAATGGTTGACACCCACTTTTGACCAAGAAACACAAGAAAAAATAAAAGAAATGATGACTTCATCTCCAAAAGAGTTGGAAGAAAGTTTCTATAAAAATTTAGAATTCGGAACTGGCGGCATGCGAGGCATTATGGGTGTTGGAACCAACCGTATTAATAAGTACACATTAGGAAAAAATACACAAGGAATTGCCAATTACATGAAGCAGGTGTTCCCTAATAAGGAATTAAAAGTCGCAATTGCGTTCGATTGCCGCCACAATAGCAACACTTTAGCAAAAGTAGTTGCTGATGTTTTTTCGGCAAATGGAATTAAGGTCTACTTATTTTCAGATATGCGACCTACTCCCGAGTTGAGTTTTGCCCTGAAACATTTAAATTGTCAAGCGGGAATTGTATTGACTGCCTCACACAATCCTCCTGAATACAACGGTTACAAGGTATATTGGGAAGATGGTGGACAAATAGTTCCTCCTCAAGATAAAGCAATCATTGCTGAAATTGAAAATTTGCGTTATGATGCCATTCAGTTCAAAGCAAATGAAAATTTGATTGAATACGTTGATAAAAAAATTGACGAGGCTTTTATAAAATCATCAATTCAAAACGCTAGTTTCAATACTTCTGCAGAAGCAAAAGACAATTTAAACATTGTTTTTACATCACTTCATGGAACTTCCATTAAAATTATTCCCGATACTTTGGCGCAAGCCGGATATAAAAATGTCCATTTAGTTCCTGAGCAATCGGTTCCAAATGGTGACTTTCCAACCGTAAAATCTCCAAATCCTGAAGAACCAGAAGCATTGACAATGGCTTTGGCTCTAGCCGAAAAACTAAATTCCGATATTGTAATTGGGACGGATCCGGACTGTGATCGATTAGGAGTTGCGGTTCGCAATACGGATGGAAAAATGATTCTGCTCAACGGAAACCAGACGATGGTAATGATGACAGCCTTTCTATTGGAACAATGGAAAAAAGAAGGTAAAATCAATGGAAAACAGTTTGTAGGTTCTACCATTGTTTCCACTCCGATGATGCTTTCTTTGGCAGACGGTTACGATGTAGAATGTAAAGTAGGTTTGACGGGTTTCAAATGGATTGCAAAGATGATTAAGGATTTTCCAGAACTAGAATTCATCGGTGGTGGTGAAGAAAGTTTCGGATTTATGGTTGGTGATGCTGTTCGTGATAAAGATGCTGTTGCTGCAACTTTATTGATTTGCGAAATTGCCGCTCAAGCAAAAGCCAACGGAAGTAGCGTTTACGAGGAATTAATTAATCTCTATATTGACTTTGGGTTCTATAAAGAATCTTTAGTTTCATTAACCAAAAAAGGAATTGAAGGCGTTGCCGAAATCAATCAAATGATGGTGGATTTACGCGAAAATCCATTGAAAGAATTGGGTGGCGAACGCGTAATTATGGTAGAAGATTACAAAAAATCAACTGCTTTAAACTTATTAAACAATGAAATAGAGCCACTTTCGGTGCCTAAATCGGATGTTTTAATTTATTACACAGAAGACGGTTCAAAAATTGCTGCACGACCAAGTGGAACAGAGCCGAAAATAAAATTTTATGTTAGTGTAAACACACACCTAGATTCAAAAGATGATTTTAAAAGTACATCTGAATTCCTAGACCAAAAAATAAAGTCTATTTTGGACGACCTAAAAATCAATTAATGAGCAGTATTAAACAAATTATTCCCTTTGTAAAACCGTACAAGAAGTATGCTTATCTAAACATATTTTTTAATGTATTGTACGCACTTTTCAGCACATTATCCTTCATTGCTTTAATGCCAATGCTGGATGTTTTGTTTGGAAAAAACAAGCAAAATTTTGTTGAACCCGTTTACACAGGAATTAATGAAATAAAGAGTTTTGCTGAAAATTATTTGAGTTTTCATTTGACCCGCTTTACTACCGATTACGGAATCAGTTTCACGTTAGGTGTTTTGGTTGCTGGAATTATTTCTATTTTCTTACTCAAAAACTTATTCGATTATCTCGCAATGTATTTTATCACTTTTTTGCGCAACGGAATTGTGAAAGACATGCGGAATGCCTTGTATAAAAAAACGCTTGAATTGCCCATTGCATTTTTCTCTGAAAAAAGAAAAGGAGATACGATTGCACGAATTTCTAACGATGTAAATGAAGTTCAAAATTCCATGCTATCCGTTTTAGAAATCATTGTAAAAGAACCACTTACTATTATCTTTACCATTACAGCGATGTTTATGATCAGTATCAAACTGACCATTTTTGTCTTTATTTTCATTCCGATTTCCGGATTTATAATTTCATTAATTGGAAAGCAATTGAAGAAAAAATCGACTAAAGCACAAGAGGAACAAGGTATTTTTCTTTCCACAATTGAAGAAACACTTGGCGGATTGAAAGTGGTTAAAAGCTATAATTCTGAAAACTATTTTAATGGTGTTTTCCAAAATTCTACAGCTAAATTTTTTCATCTTTCAAATTCGATTGGACACCGTCAAAATCTAGCTTCTCCTGTAAGTGAATTTATGGGAATTTTTGTCATTGCCATTTTATTATGGTACGGCGGAAACATGGTTTTGGTTGAAGAAACCTTGAATGGCGCTGCTTTCATTACTTACATGGGTTTAGCCTATAACATTTTAACTCCAGCAAAATCCATTTCAAAAGCGTCGTATGCAGTAAAAAAGGGAAATGCTGCAGCTGAACGAATTTTGGAGATTTTAGATCAAGAAAATCCAATTCAAAATAAGCTGGATGCCGTTGGTAAAAATGAATTTCACGATAAAGTTTCCATCAAAAACATCAATTTCAAATACGAAGATGAAATAGTTTTAAAGAACTTTTCATTGGACATAAAAAAGGGACAAACCGTAGCTTTGGTTGGACAATCAGGAAGTGGAAAAAGTACGATTGCTAATTTACTGACTCGTTTTTACGACGTTCACGATGGAAGCATTTCAATTGACGAAAGTAATATTAAAGACTTAGAACTGACATCACTTCGTGGCTTGATGGGATTGGTAACGCAAGACAGTATTCTTTTTAACGACACGATTAAGGCGAATATCGCTTTAGGAAAATTGGATGCTACAGATGAAGAAATTATTGACGCATTGAAAATTGCGAATGCTTTTGAATTTGTAGATAAACTACCAAAAGGTATTTACACCAATATTGGCGACAGCGGAAATAAACTTTCAGGAGGTCAAAAACAACGATTGTCTATTGCTAGAGCGGTTTTAAAAAACCCACCTATCATGATTTTGGATGAGGCGACTTCTGCATTGGATACCGAAAGCGAGAAATTTGTGCAAATTGCTTTGGAAAACATGATGCAAAACCGAACATCGATTGTAATTGCCCATCGACTTTCAACCATTCAAAAAGCAGATAAAATCGTTGTGATGCAGAACGGTCAAATTGCCGAACAAGGTTCTCACGATGAACTTATTGCTTTAAATGGAACGTATACACGATTGGTAAACATGCAATCTTTTGAATAAAGACTTATAACGCTACACTTATGAAAAGAGAATATTTTGGAATGCTTTTTATCTTCAGTTTTGTAGCTATAACTATTGCCAGTGGCTATATTTTTGGACATGAAGTTGTACACAACTATTTAGGCACTTACATTGTAGTGTGGATTCTTGTAGGTTTTTACGCAGGTCAATATTCTATGAAATTCCCAAAAAGATTCTAAATGTACATTTCAGACGAAAATATTAAACTCAATTCAGATCCAAATACAATTATTTGGAAGTACTTGGATTTGTCTAAATTTGTTGATCTATTACTTTATAAGAAACTATTTATGTCCAGGTCGGATAAATTTGAAGACCAATACGAAGGTACTTTTAGTGAACCAACGTATGAGGAGATTAAAAAATTAGCCAAAGACAATCCCAATTTCTTAGATTATTACAAAACACACCGTAATAATGTAGTCATCAGCAGTTGGCACATCAATGAATACGAGTCGTTTGCCATGTGGCAGATTTTTACGCAGAAAAATGAAGGTTTAGCGATACAATCGACTTTAGGAAAATTACAGAAAGCATTAAACAATGATACTGAATTTGAACAATACATTGGAGAAGTGAATTACATCGACTACAAGAAAGAATACATTCCGTTTGACAATACTTTTTTTCCTTTTCTATTCAAACGAAAAAGTTTTCAGTACGAGCGCGAAGTTCGGGTAATTTCTGATGTCACTAAATTTGATTTAGAAATCGACAATGGATTAAAAATCGACATTGATATTGAAGAATTAATTGAGAAAATTTACATCCATCCCAAATCTGAAAATTGGTACAAAAAATTAGTTATGGATTTGGTCTCAAGGCTTGGATTTGATTTTCAAACAGAAAAATCAGATTTAGAAAGTGATATACTCATTTAGCTTGAAAATCAATATTTTGCAGCAATTAACTTAAAATTAATACACTATTAGTACTAATTTTTTGTAAGTTTGTATGGAACTTTAAAAACAAACTACCATGGTTGCCGTAATTATCAAAGTTGTTTCTATTATACTTGCCGTTATCACTGCCTTAATCAACTACTTCATTTAGATTGGATTGTAGCTTTCCGTTTTAAAATCAGTGCTTAACAAATCCACAAAGTGATAATTAATTCGATCGTTTTTATCGAACTGTCCATTTTGATTGGTATCTTCAATCGTTCTAAAGTACAATCTGTTCTTAGATTCTACTAAATTCCAGTCAATCAATTCTTGCATTGTAGCACTTAATTTTGTAAAATTGGTACCATCAATCGCACTGATGTATAAAGATTTTATATCATTCGCATCCAAGTTTTTGTCGCGGTTGGTATCCATGTCTATAATTGAATATACGAGCAATTGTCTTTTGGACTTTTCAAAAATCGTATTCAAGTAACTTACATTACTAATCATTACTTTTTTATCCGTCAAGAATCGAATTTCAGTAGAGTCGATGTGTTGAAATTTCAAATTCTGTAAAAATCCAGTCAATTCAAACCGGTTGTAATTGGAAACCGAAAAACTAACCTTGTCCGTATTGGAAGTTCCATACGTAGATTTTGAACGTCCCTCGTACACTCTAAAATCGCCAATGGGATGAATTAAATAAGACGTCCCTTCCATTTGAATGGGTAAATCTGCAATGGCTATTTGTGATGAATCTATTGGAACCGTTTTTATTTCGGTTTTTGTAGTATTTTCATACGTGACTTTGGGTGTCTCTTTATTTTCTTTACAGCTCAATAATAGGATTGACGCAAGTGCAATAAATATAGGTGTACTCTTTTTCATAGTAGTATTAATTCATTCAAATATAACAATTCTATTTCTAAAAATAGTATTAAAGTTTGGCAGTCAATTTTAAATTGAAGACGCGTGTAGTTAAATAATTGGGAACTCCATACTGGTTTTTAGTATAAACATCCCGTACCCACGTATTGGTAATGGCATTTTGATTGTTAAACAAGTTGAAAATTTCAAAACCTATAGAAAGATCTTCAAAATTTTTGAGCCAATGTCCTTGTGGTCTATTGCTGTTATTTTCTGTCAATACATACGAGAATCCTGCATCTGCACGACGGTAATCCCGCAAAAGACTTTGATATTCATATGCATCTGCATAAGAAGGCGAACCTCCAGGAAGACCTGTATTGTAAACAATATTTAAATACACCTTTACACTAGGAATATTGGGCATGTAATCCTGAAATAATGCGCCAAATTTCAATCGTTGGTCGGTTGGTCTGGCAATATAGCCTTTGTTATCAATGTTTTCTTCAGTTTTCATATAGCCAAAACTCAACCAGGATTCGGTACCAGGAACAAATTCACCATTCAAACGAACATCAAGACCTTGTGCAAATGCCTTCGCATTGTTATTAGCTGCGTAACGTATTCTAACATTTTCCAAAGTGTATGGATTTACGTCAGAAAGTGATTTGTAATACAATTCCGAAACCAGCTTGAAGGGTCTGTTCCACATTTTAAAACTAAAATCATTGCTTAGTACTAAATGCAGCGCTTTTTGTGCTTTTACGTCTGTAAGTACTGCACCTTCTTGATTGCGCAATTCTCTGTAAAAAGGCGGTTGGTGGTACAATCCTCCCGAAACCCGAAAAACCATATCTTTTTGCCATTTTGGCTTGATGGCAATTGAAGCTCTTGGACTAAAGACAAACTGTGAATTTGAACTTAAATTATCACCTGAAACGGTCCATTGATGACCACGAACACCAGCATTGTACCAAATATCTGCGGTTCCAATTGTTCCTTTATTACTCCATTGCACATAGCCTGAAAAACGATTTATGTTAACGTAATTTGTAGCCCTAACATTTGTAAATGGAACTAAAGGACCTGTATAAGGTTGTTCCGGTTCATAATTTGGTAAATCAAATTTAGGAGGATTGATAGAAAATCCAGCTGAATCAATTACTTCCCACTCCACTATTCGATCCCGAATGTCTTCACGGGTGTATTTAAATCCCCATTCAATGGTGTTATTTTGAATTTTATTGATTCCTTTTACTTCGCCATTGAAAATTAACGCATCGAGATTGTTCCGAGCATGACTGAACTGCGAACCAACACCTTCTGAAAAAGTTACGGCACCTACATTTTCCGATCCAATATTTCCATCCACTTCTCCCAAAGAATATTGTGCTAAAATATCAAAGTATTCTTGTTCTATAGTATGATAGGCAGAAGCAATAAATTTTAATGTGAAATTTTCATTCACCTCATAAACAGATTTAAAAGCACCAAAATAAGTAGAATATTCGTCCTTTTCTTGTCCCTCGTAAAAAATACTTAACGCAATGGGATTGTCAATGGTTCCAAAATTTGTTTGACGGGTTAACGGCTCGTAATGGTATTTGTTTTGTGAAATATTTCCTAGAAAACTAAAATGCCATTTTGTATTTGGAGTAAACGTTAAATACGTTTGGACATCGGCAAAAGTAGGTTTGAAATTTGATTCTGTTTCAGTACTATTGACCAAAAGACTATTGTCTCTGTAACGAAGTCCTGCAATACCCGTCCACTTTTGATTTTTAGAAACACCTTCAACAGCAACGCTTCCGCCAAGGAAACTCGCTTCTGCCGAAACCCCAAATTTCTTTGGAATTCGGTACGTAATATCCAATACAGATGAAAGTTTATCACCAAATTTAGCTTGAAATCCTCCTGCAGAAAAGTCTACATTCTCCACTAAATCCGTGTTGGTAAAACTTAATCCTTCCTGTTGTCCCGATCGAATTAAAAAAGGCCTGTAGACTTCAATTTCATTTACATATACTAAATTCTCATCGTAATTTCCACCACGAACCGAATATTGAGTACTTAATTCATTATTACCATTTACACCAGCAAAAGTTTTTAAGACATTTTCAACACCGGCATTCGCGCCCGGAATTTTTCGGATGGTTGCGGGATCAATATTGGCTATTCCTTCAATACGGTCGCGTTTGTTTTTTACCACAGTTACTTCCGCCATTTGTTCGGCTCGATTGTTCAAAACGGGATTGAATTCATAATCTTCATTGACAGAAAACGTTCGAATCAAATTCACATTTTTAAAACTAATATGAGAAAAAACGATAACTACACTCTTATTAGCGGGAATGTCTAAGGCGTAAAATCCAGTTTCATCCGAAATTGCATTTCTATTTGCTGTGGAAATCGTTACATCCCGAACGGGCTTATTATTTTCATCTAAAATAACTCCTTTTATTCGAGCGCTTTGTGCGAAAACTTGCACTGCGGAAAAACAAATAAGTATGAAGAGAAGAATGTTTTTTGTTTTCAAAGGTCAACGTGTTTAATTGGCATTTCTAAAAAAGTGCGTTTCAAAGATAGTAGAATTCCCTACATTATCGGTTACTTCCAATTTAAATTCGTTTCTGCCATTTTTCATAAATTGGTTGTCAAAGTCATAAGTAATCTGCGCTTTCTTATAATCGTAATCAAATAAAATCCAATTACCGTTAATGTATCCATTGTAGGAATTAATTCCTGAAAGATCATCGCTTATAGTAAAAACTATCGAGCTTTGGGTATTTAAATATTTACCTTCGGCGATATTGACCGCTCTAATTTTAGGCGCTGTGGTATCTTGTGTCAAGAAAAATTTACCCATATTTTTAGTATAAGTTGTAAAGGTGCTGTCTTTAACTTTTGTCGAATTGTACCGCTTACTTCTACCGTCTAATGAAGCTATGAACGTCTTTTTCTTCTGTTCTTCCGATAAAGAATTGTTATCAATGGTAACTTTAAAATTTTTGTGTGCAGCCACAGATCCATCGTGAAAAGTTAACGTATCTTCTTTTACGTCAAAATTCAAATAAAAATCCTCATAAAAAGTACCTTCTTCCACAAAAACCGACATGTTATCTTTCTTATACATATTGTCGTTGTTGGCTTTCAGAAAATAAGGAGTTTGCTGTATCTTATTTGGCGTCACTGCGACTAAAGGAGAATATTGAATTGGCACATTAATGACCACCTTATTATTATTAAAATCACGCACCTCAATACGGTACGTAGTACTCATATTTGGCTTGACCGTAATAATGCCATTATTTTTATCGGCTTTAACAATACTTAAAGGGTACGGATTGATCATAAAAAGCCGCTGAATGCGTACTCCTGTTTTCTTAAATCTAGGATAATCTAACAGTGCATTGATGTAGCGACTTTCATCAAAAGCAAAAGTGTTGAACTCATAATTAAACGACTGCTTTCCGTTTAAAAAAGACTGAACCTGGTACGTTCCATTTTTATTGTAGTTGAAATCAAACATATCATACGCATTGATTCCAAAACCTACAGCACCATTCACTAAAATTTTATCTGCTAAATAAGTGCCATCCGCTTGTTTGGTATAGTTAATTGCCAAAGGTTCTTGCGAAGTATTTACCACGGCATTGTTTCCAACAGGATACGCCATCAAAGTACTTACCACCGGCTCTTTAGTATCTTTTACCAATGCGTCAAAACCAAACAGTAAAGGATTGATTGCCTTTTCAGATTTTGTGTCTCTAATTTCAAAATGCAAATGCGGTCCACCTGAACCACCTGTATTTCCAGAAAATGCAATTATATCACCTTGCTTTATTACCAATTCGTCTGGTTTAAGAAAAAGTTCAATTTCAAATGATTTCTCTTTATAATGTGCGTTTTTAATATAATCTTGGATTTTTCCATTCGCCTTTTGCAAATGACCATAAACAGTTGTGTAACCATTGGGATGCGTTACATAAATTGCTTTACCATATCCGTAAGTAGAAATTTTTATCCTAGAAATATAACCGTCTGCAGCTGCATATACATTTAGACCTTCCTTTTGAGCGGTCTTAAAATCCAATCCGGTGTGAAAATGATTGCTTCTCAGTTCGCCAAAGGAACCTGAAAGATTTAATCGAATATCCAACGGCGATTTAAAATAGTCCTTAGGATACTCATTTTGAGCACAGACCGGAAAGAAAACACATAAAAGTAAGAGGCGGATAAGCATAGCTGACATTTTTTGCTAATATAAAAAATTTATACGACGGAATTATCTTATTTACGCAAATATATAACGGTCTATTCGCCACATTATTAACGCAGAAAATACGATTAATTGTAAAAAAACAACAAAAGTATTGTGTAATAAGATAGGAATATTAACTTTGTGAATATAAGTAAAGAATAGTGATTCGATGAGTGAGATAGCAGAAATAGTTGATACTCTTGAAGATAAGGTTCATAAGCTTTTTATTAAATTAGAAAGTTTAGAAAGAGAATCCCAAGATTTAAAACTTGAATTGCAAAAAGCAGCGCGAATTATCAATCAGAAAACTAGTGAAATGACTGCATTAAAGACGCAGTATGACGCATTAAAGCTAGCAAATTCATTACTTGGCAGTGAAGAAAACAAAAAAGATACAAAGCTTAAAATAAATTCATTAATTCGGGAAATTGACTACTGCATCAAGCAGTTATCAGATTAAATAATATGGACGAAAAGCTTAAAATTAAAATATCAATTGCAGATAGAGTTTACCCTTTGAACGTAGACATGTCTCAGGAGGAAGGATTGAGAAGTGCTTCTAAAAAAATTGATGTTATGATTAAGCAATTTGAAGAAAATTATGCCGTCAGAGATAAACAAGATGTTTTAGCCATGTGTGCGTTGCAATTTGCATCGCAAGTGGAGCAAAAGCAACTTGACAAAGTTGAAGACAATACCAAGACAACCGAAAGATTGAAAAATTTAAATGATTTATTAGATCACTATCTTAAAAAATAATACGTTCTTAACATAGACTAAAATACTGCCTACATTAGTTTTTATTTGGTAAACTCAACACTAACAAATTAGAATGAGCAAATCTTCGCTACTAGAGCAAGCCTTTTAAGTAAGGAAGCTTGAACAGTGAGTTAGCTCAAAACTTGTCCTTTCGAGTTTATACATTTCCCTAATGTAGGCTTTTTTTATATACAAACAAAAACAAACAATGGACACGACAACGTTAATCATAATTTTAGCAGCAATTGTAGGCGCTGCAATAGGTTTTGCAATAGCAAAAAAACTAGAAAAAAGTAGCTCTTCAAGCCTAATAAAAAATGCCAAACACCAATCTGCTTCAATTTTAAAAGACGCAAATCAGGAAGCTGAAAACATCAAAAAAGATAAAATCCTTCAAGCAAAGGAAAAGTTTATTGAATTAAAAGCAGAACACGAACAAGTTATTTTAGGCCGCGACAAGAAAGTTGCTGAAGTTGAAAAAAGAATTCGCGATAAGGAATCTCAAGTTTCTGGAGAATTAACGAGAGCTAAAAAGTCGAGTGATGAATTTGAATCAAAAACCAAAGAATACGATGCTAAAATAGAAGTTTTAGACCGTAAACAGCATGAAGTTGAACGCATGCACAAAAGTCAATTGGAGCAATTGGAAGTAATTTCTGGTCTATCTGCTGAGGAAGCTAAAAACCAACTTATTGACGGCTTAAAAGCAGAAGCAAAAAGTAATGCCATGTCTTACTTACAAGACACTATGGAAGAGGCTAAGCTTACTGCACAACAAGAAGCTAAGAAAATTATCATCAATACCATTCAACGTGTTGGAACGGAAGAAGCAGTTGAAAATTGCGTTTCTGTGTTCAACATTGAAAGTGATGACGTTAAAGGTAGAATTATTGGTCGTGAAGGACGAAATATTCGTGCAATTGAAGCGGCAACTGGTGTTGAAATCATTGTAGACGATACTCCGGAAGCCATTATTCTTTCTTGTTTTGACCCCGTACGTAGAGAAATTGCCCGTTTGTCTTTACACAAGTTGGTAACTGACGGTCGAATTCACCCAGCGCGAATTGAAGAAGTAGTTGAAAAAACAAGAAAACAAATTGACGACGAAATTATTGAAGTTGGAAAACGAACCGTTATCGATTTAGGAATTCACGGTTTGCATCCTGAATTAATTAAGGTGGTAGGTCGAATGAAATACCGTTCGTCTTACGGACAAAACTTATTGCAACACTCCAGAGAAGTTTCAAAACTTTGTGGAATTATGGCTGCAGAATTAGGCTTGAATGTAAAATTAGCCAAAAGAGCTGGTTTACTTCACGATATTGGAAAAGTGCCTGATACAGAAAGTGATTTACCTCACGCTTTATTAGGAATGCAATGGGCTGAAAAATATGGCGAAAAAGAAGAAGTTTGCAACGCAATTGGAGCTCACCACGACGAAATTGAAATGAAATCCCTATTGTCGCCAATCGTTCAGGTTTGTGATGCCATTTCTGGAGCACGTCCAGGTGCAAGACGCCAAGTATTGGATTCTTACATCCAACGTTTGAAAGATTTAGAAGAAATTGCTTTTGGATTCCAAGGTGTGAAAAATGCGTATGCTATTCAAGCAGGTCGTGAACTTCGTGTTATTGTGGAAAGTGAAAAGGTAAGTGACGACAATGCATCGACTTTATCTTTTGATATTTCACAAAAAATTCAAACAGAGATGACGTATCCTGGTCAAGTAAAAGTAACGGTTATTAGAGAAACTAGAGCGGTGAATATTGCGAAATAGAAAAGTTGTAGGTTCTAAGTTCTAGGTTTTGAGTTCTAAAACGTAAAATGTAGGTTGACTTTATAAATACACAAAAGACTTGTTGGAAATTTCAACAAGTCTTTTTTTATTAAAAACCTTTTCGAGGATGAAAATCGTTAACCACTTGAGTGAGATGTGTTCGATCTAAATGCACATAAATTTCAGTTGTAGTAATGGATTCGTGTCCCAACATCATTTGAATGGAACGTAAATCGGCTCCGTTTTCTAATAAATGGGTTGCAAATGAATGTCGGAAAGTATGTGGACTAATTGTTTTTTGTAAATTTATTTCGACAGCTAATCTTTTGATAATTGTAAAAATCATCGCTCGAGTGAGCTTTTTTCCTCTTCTATTTAAGAATAACGTATCACTGTCTTCTTTTTGGATTTTCTGATGCACTCTGACTTGGTCTTTGTAAATGGAAATATACTTTTCAGTGACTTCAGCAATGGGAACAAAGCGTTGTTTATTTCCTTTCCCTGTGACTTTTATGAAACCTTCTTCAAAAAATAAATCTGATATCTTAAGATCGATCAATTCAGAAACCCTAAGACCACAACCGTATAATGTTTCAAGAATCGCGCGGTTTCGTTCGCCTTCATTGGAGGACAAGTCCACGGCATCAATCAAAGCATCAATTTCTTCAATGGCTAAAGTATCGGGCAATTTCCGACCTAAACGTGGCGATTCAATCAATTCTAAAGGATTATCAAATCGCAAATCTTCAAAAATCAAGTACGAAAAAAAGCTTTTCAACCCTGAAATAATCCGTGCTTGTGAACGTGGATTCACTTCCTTCGCAATTTCATAAATAAATTGCTGCACAATTTCTTCTTTAATCTTAATTGGCGAAACTTCGATCTTCTCCTTTTCTAGAAAGATCAAGAGCCGTTCAATATCAAAACAGTAACTATTGATCGTATTTTGAGATAAATTACGCTCGATTTTTAAATACGAAATATAATTTTTGATGTAAGTATTCCAATTCATGATGTAAAGAAAGCAAAATTATACCAATAAAAAAACCACGCAAATTGCGTGGCTTTTATCGATTTAGTAATCAGTATTACAATTTGTATCCAATACCAATATTAAATGAATTTTGAGTTATTTTTTGATCTCCAAGACCTAATTCTGCAGGAAAGTCATTTAAGTCAGAAAGACCCAAATTATATCTTGCGTCAAAAAATAAGCCTGATGGCAATTCATAAGCAGCTCCAAAACCCAATCCAAAGTCAACTGATTTTAAATAATCTTTAGCTACTCCACCACCAGCTACAAATCCTACTTGCGGTCCAGCTTGGATATTGAATTCTTCAGTAATATATAATTTACCCATCAATGGAACTCTAATGTAGCTTAAATCAAACTCATCTTCGTCATTACCTTCCATAGTGTACAAAACCTCTGGTTGGAAATGAAATTTTTCAGAAATTGCTATATCTGCTAAACCACCAAAATAAAAGCTAGACCTTGCGTCACCGTCATCAGCATCACTACCAAAGTTTGCATTGACATAACCCGCTTTTACACCAAACTTCACTTCTTGCGCTTGTGCAAAGCCAAAAGCACAAATTGCTGCTACTGTTAAAATAATTTTTTTCATGTTTGTTATAATTTATATTGTTAAATCAAATATAGACCTTTTTGCATTTTTTAACCTTCCAAAAAATCGCACTTATTAACAATGTTATCAACAATTACAAATCGTATTGCAACAGTTTAGCAGAAAACTAATTCTATATTACTGTAATATTCGTACCTTTGATCTACTGTTATAAGACAGAACATTTCATCAAATAAAACGATATGAAAAATTTATTTTTAGCTGTTTCAATACTCTTTTTAGGAGTAACGTCAGTACAAGCACAAGACATCAAATTTGGTCTTAAAGCCGGTCTTAACTTTTCAAAGTTAGACGGAGACGTAGTAGACGGCGATATGTTAACTAGTTTTCACTTTGGCGCATTAGCAGAGGTTAATTTAATTCAAAATTTTTCGGTTCAGCCAGAATTATTATATTCCACACAAGGAACTGATTTTCAAAATGAAAACTACGAATTGAGTTACCTTTCCCTTCCTGTATTGGCTAAATTCTATGTCATTACCGATAAACTTAGTGTAGAAGCTGGACCTCAATTTTCATTTTTAGTTAATGAAAGTGTTCCGGATTCATTTCGTACCAAAACGTTTGATTTTGCAGCAGTTGGTGGATTAAGCTACAACCTTACCTCGTTCATATTTGTACAAGCACGATACGTTGTGGGTTTAACTGATGCTTCAAAAGATGCTTCGGTTACTAATAAAGTAATCCAATTATCAGCAGGTTTGCGTTTCTAAAACAATCTAAAATACTGTATTGAAAGTCGTTCCATAGGAGCGACTTTTTTTTGTATTTTTACTCAAAATCATACCACATGAATATTCTCATCATCAATGGACCTAACTTAAACCTATTAGGCAAAAGAGAACCTGAAATTTACGGCAGTACTTCTTTTGAACAGTATTTTGAATCCTTAAAAAATAAGTTCACTACGCTACAATTACATTATTATCAAAGTAATATTGAAGGCGAACTAATTGATAAATTACATGAAGTTGGTTTCTCCTTTGACGGAATCGTCCTTAATGCAGGAGCCTACACCCATACTTCTGTAGCCATTGGCGATGCCGTAAAGTCAATTACCACTCCTGTGGTAGAAGTTCACATTTCAAATACTTTTGCACGAGAAGAATTTCGGCACCAGTCATTTATCGCTCCAAATGCCAAAGGAATTATTGTTGGTTTTGGATTAAAAAGCTACGATTTAGGATTACAATCTTTTTTATAAAAAGCTCATGCAACCATTTATACAGAAAAATCGTCTATCCTATTAACCGAAGACAACTCCATTTATGAAAAAAATTACCACTGTAATGCTGCTGCTTTTTGCAATAGTAATTTCTGCTCAAGTTAAAGGAACCATCACAGACGACCAGGGAAAGCCAATTCCGTTTGTTTCAGTTTTTATTGAAAATACGTATAACGGAACTTCTTCCAACGATAATGGAAGTTATGATTTGAATGTAACAAAACCGGGGACGTATACCGTAGTATTTCAATATTTGGGTTACAAAACGTTGAAGAAATCCATAAATCCCAACCAATTTCCATTTCTTTTGAATGTAATTTTAGCAGAAGAAAATATCAACCTCGCAGAAGTAGTTATTAATGTAAAAGACAATCCGGCCAATAAAGTCATTCGTAAAGCAATTGCGGCTCGAAAAGACAACTCAGATTTAATGGCGCGTTTCAAAGCTGATTTCTATTCCCGTGGTATATTTAAATTAAAAGATGCTCCAAAGAAGTTTCTTGGGCAAGAAATTGGCGATATGGATGGTTCACTAGATTCCACAGGTTCTGGGATCATTTACCTTTCAGAAACAATTTCTAAAATCATGTATGAGAAACCTGATAATTTCAAGGAGAAAATTATCGCTTCTAAAATTAGTGGAAATGATAATGGATACAGCTATAATTCTGCACGCGGAAGTGCCTTTGATTTCTATAAAAACACAATTCCTATTGGTGCAAAAATGATTTCGCCTATTGCTGACAATGCCTTTAATTATTATAAATTTATATTGGAAGGCACTTTTCAAGATGAAAACAACCAAATGATTAATAAAATCAAACTTGTTCCAAGAAGAGATGCCGAGCCTGTTTTTGAAGGTTACATTTATATTGTGGAAGACAGTTGGGCCATTTACGGCGTTGATGTGGAAATAAAAGGCTACCGTGCCAAGCAAGAATTCATGAATACGATGAGCTTGAAACAGAATTTTAGTTACAACAATAAAAATCACATTTGGTCCAAAAATAGCCAGTCCTTGGCATTTAGTGCAGGCGCTTTTGGAATTACTTTTTTAGCAAAATTTACACACGTTTTTACAAATTATGAATTTCCAGATGAATTTAGCAAAAAGACATTTACCAATGAAATTTTAAGTTTTGAAGACAATGCCAACAAAAAGGATTCTACTTTTTGGAATACGGTTCGTCCCGTTCCTTTGACCATGGAAGAATCAAAAGACTATATTAAGAAAGACAGTTTGCAGGTTTTACATAAGTCTGACAAATATTTAGATTCTATAGATGCAAAGCACAATCGTTTTAAAATTTTTGACGTTTTAACGGGCTACAGTTACAAGAATTCTAAGAAAAACTGGACTTTAGCCTATGATGGACTTACAGATCTAACTTCTTTCAGTTACAATACTGTTCAAGGATGGAACTTAAACAGCGGTTTTTCCTTTACAAAATTCAATGAAGATATAGGAACTTACACGCGACTTAAATCTACCTTTAATTATGGTTTTGCCGAAGATCGCCTTCGGGTTGTGGGAAATTTCATTCACAGATTCAATACGCAAGATTATGCTACTGTAAGTGTTTCTGGAGGAAGTACCGTCAGCCAGTTCAGTGAAAGTGAACCAATTTCAAAACTGGTGAATTCTGTAAGTACTTTGTTTTTCAAAAACAACTATATGAAATTGTACAATAAAGAGTTTGCACAAATTGCATATGGTCAAAATGTAATTAACGGACTTTACATGTCAGGAAGTATTGGGTACGAACAGCGAAAGAACTTATTTAACAATACAGATTATGTCCTCATCAAAAATAACGATGCTTTCACCTCGAATAATCCCCTACTGCCAAACGACTATCTAACTCCAACTTTTGACACGCATCATCTGTTAAAAGCAACAATTGGCGCTCGAATTAATTTTGGTCAAAAATACATTTCAAGACCGGATCGTAAGTTAAATATTCGTAATTCAAAATATCCGACAATTAATTTAAATTTCGAAAAAGCCTTTGCCGCAACTGCTAAAAATTACGAATTTGAACAAATTTCAGGTCGCATTTTTTACAACAAAACTTTAGGCAATAAAGGAAACTTTGCCACCAATATTAAAGGAGGAAAATTCTTTAACGCCGATGAAATTTCATTTATCGATTATCAACATTTTAATGGCAATCAAACGCATATCGGTTCAGGGTCGAGTTACCTCAATGTTTTTAATTTAATGCCGTATTACACTAACAGTACGAACGATTCTTATTTAGAAATTCATGCCGAACATAATTTTGACGGTTATATAATGAATAAAATTCCAGTACTGAATAAACTAAACACTACGCTAATTGTTGGTTTTCATAATTTGGCTACAGCCGATAAAAAACCGTATCAGGAATTTACAGTTGGATTAGACCGATTAGGTTTTGGAAAATTTAAGATCTTTAGAGTAGATTATGTACGTTCTTATCAAAATGGATATTTAGGAGACGGTGTTCTTTTTGGACTAAAATTCTTGAATGTTTTGGAGTAGATACGAACATTAATTGCATCAAAAAAGCCGAAGTCATTAAAATGAACTTCGGCTTTTTATTAGTATAAAATACTATTATTCTTCTCT
Source organism: Flavobacterium tegetincola DSM 22377 (assembly GCF_000425485.1). Taxonomy (GTDB): domain Bacteria; phylum Bacteroidota; class Bacteroidia; order Flavobacteriales; family Flavobacteriaceae; genus Flavobacterium; species Flavobacterium tegetincola. The sequence goes on from NZ_KE384384.1 coordinate 196,130, forward strand.
AATAATATTAGCTCCTAAAGCTCTTAAACGTTCGTCAATACGCTCGTATCCACGGTCAATTTGTTCAATATTTTGGATCGTACTTGTTCCTTTAGCTGAAAGTGCGGCAATCAATAAAGAGATTCCTGCACGAATATCAGGTGAAGACATTGTAGTCGCCTTTAACTGCGATTGGAAATTGTGTCCCATTACAACAGCACGATGCGGATCACACAACATGATTTTGGCACCCATGTCAATTAATTTATCCACGAAAAACAATCTAGATTCAAACATTTTTTGATGAATCAATAAATCGCCTTTTGCTTGAGTAGCAACAACCAAAACAATACTTAATAAATCGGGTGTAAATCCAGGCCAAGGTGCATCGGCAACTGTTAAGATCGAACCGTCAATATCCGTTTTGATTTGATAACCATCAGCATGCTCAGGAATATAAATATCGTCTCCACGTTTTTCTAACGTAATTCCTAATTTTCGGAAGGTTGCTGGAATTAAACCTAAGTTTTCCCAACTTACATTCTTGATCGTAATTTCGCTTCTTGTCATCGCTGCAAGGCCAATCCAAGAGCCAATTTCAATCATATCCGGCAAAATTCTGTGGGTACATCCACCTAAACTTGTAACTCCTTCAATAGTCAATAAATTGGAACCTACACCTGTAATTTTGGCTCCCATGGAATTCAACATTTTGCAAAGTTGTTGCAAATACGGTTCGCATGCAGCATTATAAATAGTTGTAATTCCTTTGGCCAAAACTGCCGTCATAACAATATTTGCTGTACCCGTTACTGATGCTTCGTCCAATAGCATGTCTGCTCCAACTAAACCTTCGGCAGTTTGTTCCACACCGTAAAAATGATCCTCGCGATTATATCTAAATTTTGCACCTAAATTTATAAATCCTTCAAAATGGGTATCTAATCGTCTTCTACCAATTTTGTCACCGCCTGGTTTTGGGATGTATCCTTTTCCAAAGCGTGCTAAAAGTGGTCCTACAATCATAATAGAACCTCGTAATGAACCGCCTTCTTTCTTAAAAGCTTCGGTTTCCAAATAGTCAACGTCCACTTCATCTGCTTGGAAAGTAAATGAACCTTTATCATTTCGCTGGACTTTTACACCCAAATTCTTTAATAAAGTAATCAGTTTATTGACATCAATAATATCTGGAAGATTATTAATTGTCACTTTTTCTGGAGTTAATAATACCGCACACAAAATTTGCAGCGCCTCATTTTTAGCACCTTGCGGAATAACATCTCCTTTTAGACGGATACCGCCTTCTATTTTAAAAACTCCCATTGATAAAATTATTTTCTATAAAATAGCTAAAAATCAAATGCTATTTTTCTATTATTATTGTGGTTTCCTACTTTGATTTTTGTGAACGGGATTTGTTGGCTTTCCCTTTTTCATGATTTTTGGTTTGATTACTGAAGTAGTCGAAATCTTGTTAGAAATTCGCTGATTCGTTCGCATCAAATCATTCGTACTGATCAATTCTTCCGAACTGTCGATCAAATTAATCTTACCATCCGATAATTCGTACAAATGTTCAAAAATCACGTCGTCTTTTACAGTGTCTTTGTTCCAACTCAAATACGACTTCTTCATGTGATTGGCAATCACTTTTATTAAAGCACTTTTCAAGTCGCCATCCTCCCATTTATTGGCCACATCAATCATATACTTGATGTTATTACCATAAAAACGATACTTTGGAAAAGCTTGTGGATACTCTAATTTGTCCGGCTTCATTTGCAAAACTTCGCGAGAAAGTATGGGATAGGGCGAATCTACGTCGAGTTTAAAATCGGACATTACAAACAGTTGATCCCACAATTTATGCTGAAAGTCAAGTACATCGCGCAAGTGGGGATTTAAATTTCCCATGACCTGAATGATGTATTTTGCCATTTTATTTCGTTCCACACGATCTTCTACTGCCACAGCTTGATTGATTAGCTTTTGCAAATGTCTGCCGTATTCTGGAATCATTAAATGCGGACGTTCAGAATTGTATTCCAAATTAAACACCACATCATGAGCCGATTCCTTACTGTATTTTTTTTCCTTTATCATTATAATGAAATTATACCTTCAATTTCTGACATTTCAACATACTTTGCAATTACGGCGTCTGGATTTTTCATTTGCACGTCCACAGAAACACTAGTGTATTTACCTGTTTTAGACTGCGTGGTTTTAATTACCGCACCCATATCATTAAAAGCAGTTTCAATTTCAAGAATCTTTTTTAAGTCGGAAGGAACAATAAATTTAAAAAGATATTCGGAAGGCCAAATTGATGTATTAGTCAATTCTTCCTTTAATCGTACGTAAAATTCTTCTGTTTTTTTATCCATCGTAATTTTGAAAATAGACAACAAATATAATGTAAAAGTAAGAGAATGTAAACCTTTTTTTAAAAACACTGCCACACATAAGTTAAGTTTTAGCGTAATCTTTCTATGTAAACGTTGTAGTGCATGTGATTTTCAATAAAAAACAACTTTCATCAGTAAATACTTTTCGTTATCCGAATTAGTTTAAGTAAATTTGCCCCTTATTTCAAAAAAATGCATAAAGAGATAATTGTCATTATTGGCGGTCCGGGAACTGGAAAAACTACAATCATCGAAGGCTTAATTGCAAAGGGACATTGTTGTTATCCCGAAATTTCGCGCGAAGTGACGGCGGAAGCAAAAAGGCAAGGAATAGAACAATTGTTTCTAGAAAACCCATTGCTTTTTAGCGAGTTACTTCTAGAGGGAAGAAAGAAGCAGTTTCAAGATGCCCATCAAGAGTCCGAAAATATCGTATTTATTGATCGCGGAATTCCAGATGTCTTGGCGTACATGCATTATATTGGCGATAGTTATCCTGCACATTTTGATGCGTGTTGCAAAGAGCACAAGTACAGTAAAATCTTTATTTTACCTCCTTGGGAAGAAATTTACGTCAGCGACGACGAACGTTATGAAAACTACGAACAAGCCAAATTAATCTACAATCACCTCGCTGAAACCTATCAGCATTACGGTTATGATTTGATTGAAGTACCAAAAGGTTCTCTGGATCACAGAATTAACTTCATTTTGGAGCAAGTCAGCCAATCTGTTACCAATTAACATAGAAATCAGGCTAAAATCCTTACTTTCGTTAAATCTATAATTGGAACGAAAACGCAATGACAGAAGCTCTTCAACTGCTAAAAAAATACTGGAATCACGATAATTTTAGAGGATTACAGTCTGAGATTATAGAAAGTGTTTTAGCACAGAAAGATACTTTTGCCCAATTACCAACTGGTGGCGGAAAATCCATTTGCTATCAAATTCCTGCGCTTGCACAAGAAGGATTGACCTTGGTTATTTCTCCTTTGGTTTCTCTTATCAAAGATCAAATTGAAAATTTACAACAAAAAGGCATCAAAGCCATTGGTATAACGGGCGGTATTTCTAGCGATGAAGTCAGTAATTTACTCGATAATTGTCAGTATGGAAATTACAAACTTTTGTATTTATCACCAGAGCGTTTGCAATCGGATTGGATTTTGGATCGACTCAAAAATTTGCCAATACACTTAATTGCCGTTGACGAAGCCCATTGTATTTCGCAATGGGGAAATGACTTTAGACCGGCTTATTTAAAAATCACAAATCTTAAAGAACACTTTCCTAAAACACCTATATTAGCACTTACTGCCTCAGCAACACCTAGAGTAAAGCTCGATATCTTACGTATTTTAAAAATTGAAGACGCAGCCATTTTTGAGAAATCATTTGACCGTGATAATATTGCGTATATGGTTTTTGATGTGGAAGACAAGTTGTATCGTATGGTTCAGATATTACAAAAAAACCCACAACCATCCATTGTATACGTTAGAAACAGAAAATCTTGTATTGAAATTTCAAGGCAACTGCAGCAATCTGGAATTTCGGCAACCTATTACCACGGCGGATTATCAAGTTCCGAAAAGAACAAGAACATGACGCTTTGGACTTCTGAAAAAACACAAGTAATTGTAGCTACCAACGCTTTTGGGATGGGAATTGACAAAGGAAATGTAAAAACAGTAATTCATATTCAGCTGCCTGATTCTATGGAAAGTTATTACCAAGAAGCAGGACGATGCGGCAGAAATGGACAGAAAGCTTTTGCCGTTTTACTCAACAGTCCTTCCGATTACCGCCACGCTGAAGGACAATTTTTAGCAGTTTTGCCGGACAAAGCATTTTTGACGAAGGTCTATAAAAAACTGAATTCGTATTTCAAGATTGGCTATGGTGAAGGAATTAATGAAAGTTTTATCTTCAATTTGAACGAATTTTGTGCACAATACGAATTGCCTGTTTTAAAGACCTATAATTCCATTCAGTTTTTAGACCGGCAAGGAATTGTAACTCATTCGCAAGAATTTTCTGAAAAAATTACCGTTCAATTTCTGATTCCTTCAAAAGAAGTGCTGCGGTACATGAGTTTAAATCCGCATCAGGAAGAAACCATTGTCACTATTTTACGAACATATCCGGGAATTTATGAGGTTCCTGCTACTTTAAATCTTTCGTTGATTGGCAAAAAAGCGCAAACTACGCAAGTACAGATATCAGGAATTCTAGAACAATTACAGAAAAAAGAAATCATCTCATATCGCGCAGTTGGAAACGATAGTACGATTATTTTTAACGAAGTTCGCGAAGACGAACGAACCATAAATCGGGTGTCCAAATTTTTAGTTATCCAAAATGATTTAAAAACCAAACAACTGGAATCGGTTTTAAACTATGTTTCCACAAAAGACGTTTGCAAATCAAAACTAATTTTAGCCTATTTTGGCGAAGAAAAAAAGGAAAATTGCGGCATTTGTTCGTACTGCATTGCGTTAAAGAAGCAGCCCGCGAAAGAGATTTCTGTTACAAAACAAATTATCTCGGCATTAGAACAAAATCCACTTGATTCAAGAAGTCTTGAAAAAATTACGCAACAACCTTCAAATCAAGTTATCTTTGCGTTACAAGAATTACTAGAATATAATGTGGTGGAAATTCTGCCCAACAACCAATATCGATTAAAAAACTGATGGAAAAATTACGAATCGTATTTATGGGAACTCCCGATTTTGCAGTGGGAATTCTGGATAGCATTTTAAAAAATGAATATGAAGTGGTAGGTGTAATTACCGCAGCGGATAAGCCGGCCGGACGAGGCCAGAAGATCAAATATTCTGCGGTAAAAGAATATGCGCTTGCTAATAATTTGAATTTATTGCAACCTACAAATTTAAAAGATGAAGATTTCATTGCGGAATTGCACGCTTTAAACGCAAACTTACAAGTGGTTGTGGCATTTAGAATGTTGCCTCAAGTAGTTTGGGCAATGCCAAAATTAGGCACATTTAACTTACATGCTTCACTTCTACCCGATTATCGAGGAGCGGCACCAATTAATTGGGCAATAATAAATGGAGATGAAAAAACAGGAGTTACGACATTCTTTATTGACGATAAAATTGATACAGGTGCGATGATTTTAAGTCGAGAACTAAATATCGAAGCGGAAGAAAATGCAGGAAGTTTGCACGATCGATTGATGCATTTAGGAGCTGATACTGTGATTGAGACCTTGGATTTAATTGAAAATCAAAAAGTAAATCTTACAGTCCAAAAAGAATCGCACGACATGAAAACGGCAAACAAGCTGAACAAAGACAATTGTAAGATTGATTGGAACCAGAGCGGAAAGTCGATTTCTAACTTAATTCGTGGACTTTCACCGTATCCAAGTGCTTGGTTCATTTTGCATGATAATGAAAAGGAATTAAACATCAAAGTATACGAATCAAAATGGATTGAAGATGCACATGATTTTAAGACTGGAAGCTTTTTAGCCGACAAAAATACGATGAAAGTGGCTGTTGAAGGAGGATATATCCAACTTTTATCGCTTCAATTGCCTGGAAAGAAAAAGATGAGCAGTCGAGACATTTTAAACGGGACTACATTTTCGGCAGATGCAATGGCTCGTTAAGTATTGTAAACAGTGAAATTGCAGAGAAACTCAAAAAAACAAGTAAGTTTGTTCACAAATTCAAAAAGTTATTAACAATCATGAGAAAAAAACTTGAAATATGTTGTGTACTAACGAATTCCTACTAAATTTGTTACAAGACATAAATATTTAACCAACAATTAATAACTATTACTATGAACAAATCAGAATTAATCGATGCTATGGCAGCGGATTCGGGAATCACTAAAGCAGCAGCTAAACTAGCACTAGAATCATTTTTAGGTAACGTTGGAACTACTTTAAAAGGTGGTGGACGCGTTTCTTTAGTAGGTTTTGGATCTTGGTCAGTTTCTAATAGAGCTGCAAGAGATGGAAGAAATCCACAAACAGGAGACACTATTAAAATTGCTGCAAAAAATGTAGTGAAATTTAAAGCGGGTGCAGATTTAGAAGGTAGTGTAAACTAATCATTTATATCTCGATAAATTAAAGTCTTCCTTTTGTGAAGACTTTTTTTATGCAAAAAAGTGTTCTTTAATTTGTATTTTAATTTTTTTTATCACTAAATTTATTAAAATTTCAGATAAATGATATCAGACAAACTAAAAAAAGGCCATTTACTTATAGCGGAGCCGGCTAATTTAGGGGACACTTCGTTTAACAGATCTGTAGTTTTATTAGCAGATCATTCAGAAAGTGGTTCGGTAGGTTTTATAATAAACAAACCGCTCAAATACAACATCCACGATTTAGTTCCAGAAATTCAAGCTAATTTTAAGATTTATAATGGCGGACCTGTGGAACAAGACAATTTGTATTTTATCCATAACGTACCAGAGCTTATTCCCAACAGTATTGAAATTTCAAATGGAATTTATTGGGGCGGGGATTTTGATTCGACGCGGGACTTGATCAATCAAGGTAAAATCCATAAAAACAACATCCGCTTCTTCCTTGGATATTCCGGTTGGGAAGCAAAGCAGTTGGAAAAGGAAATGATTACCAACGCTTGGATTATTTCGCCAAATAGTTACAAAAACACAATTATCGGAAAATCGAGCACTCATTTTTGGAAAGAAAAAATTCTTGAACTTGGCGGAGAATACCTTATTTGGTCTAATGCTCCAGAAGACCCCAGTTTAAACTAGCACAAACTTTTCATTTAAGTGCTGAATTATTTTAGCAGCAAAGTCATTTGTAAAGTCTTTCTTGCGGTATTTTGTAACAGGTTGCACACCAACAATGACGTTGGTCACAAATAATTCATCCGCTTTTTGCAAATCAAACGGCGAAACAGCTTCTTCAAGAACCTCAACATCCATTGCTTTTGCAACAGCGATGACTTGCTTACGCATAATACCATTTAAACAACCTTCGCTTACAGGTGGCGTAGTTAGCTTGCCATCTTTAAACATGAAAACATTACCATTTAATGATTCAATCACGTTTTTAGAATCATTAAGTAAAAAGCAATTTTGCAAATCATTTTCTTTGGCAAAGATGCTTCCCGTAATTTGAACCGCTTTGTTGGTAGATTTAATTGTAGATAACAATTGTTTTGTGATGTAGAAATCTTTAAACAAATCCACCTCGTAAACAGCGGTATTTAGCTCATAAGCTTGCCCTTTTAATTCTGAGCACTGAATGAGGTAACTGATTTCATTAGTTGTTGGCAAATAAAACCCACCGCTATTTCTATAAACCGTCATTCTAACTCGTGCCGAAGTCTGCAAATTATTGGCTTGCACCAACTCCAGGATTTGTTCCTCCAAGAATTCCATAGTAAAACGCATTGGAATCTCCATGCGCAAAATTCGCATAGACGACATCAAACGAAAATAATGATCTTCTAGAAAAAGAACGCTATTATTTACAATTTTAAACGTTTCAAAAACACCATCACCAAACAAGAAACCACGATTTTCAGCTAAAGAATCTGCTGTAGTTTCCACCAATGTTCCATTAAAATTTACCATAAAAAAACCCTGAATTAAATTCAGGGCAAATATACCTTTTATAATAAATTATACCGAACCAATCACGTGTTTTAAATCGGAAATTTGATTTTCCCAAAGTAAAGAAGCTTCTTCCACTTCATCTTCTAGTGCATAATCAACAACTACTAGAGAGACATCTTTGGTAATTTCATCTTCTAAAATTCGTAATTCGAAAAAGTAATCTGTATCGTTATCATCTTCGTCAATCCAACGAAATTTAATTTTTTCGCCACTTTTCTTAGAAGTCATGCGTGCCTTTTCCTCTGAATCATTCCAAATGAAGGTAAAAAACTCACCTCTTGAATTTACATTATCGGCAAACCATTCTGACAAACCTGATGGCGTAGAAATATATTGGTATAAAAGTGCGGGCGAAGAATTTATTGGAAATTCGAGTTCGTATTTAATTTTTGGTTCCATAGCTTAAAAGAAGTAAGTCTTAAACAATTTTTTGGAAATATATACAATATAAACGCAATAAAAAAGTATTTTTAAAAATAAAATTTTTTATTCATTTTTACTTGCCATATTGTAATTAAGTTTTATATTTGCACCCGCATTGAAGGATGCACAACCGAATATTTTGGCGAGGTAGCTCAGTCGGTTAGAGCGCAGGATTCATAACCCTGAGGTCACGGGTTCAACTCCCGTCCTCGCTACTACTTTAAACGGATTAGGTAAAACTAGTCCGTTTTTTTTATATGAGAAAATAAGTGGCAGTTTATCAAACTGTATAATCACATCAGTTATTTCCCTCTCAAAATATGTCCCCTTGGCGTATCTCCTTCTTCAAGAACAATTTCCGAATGCAAGAATTTCGCAGCCGCCGCTGAATCATTTACCTTACTTGCGCTGCGAACTAACATTTGAGATTCAAAACTATTCAAAACACTTTCTCGAATTCCTTTATTTCTCCAATTGGATAAGGGTCTACAACCAACATATATTGCACGAGCTAAAGCCAAAGCGTCTAAAAGTGCTTGATTGGCTCCCTGACCTTTAAATGGACTCATGGGATGCGCTGCATCTCCAATCAAAGTTGCTTTTCCTGAGTTTTGTAAAATTTCCGGCTCTAATAGTTCACGATCGTAAACGGGGTAGCCCGAAACTTGTTCTGCTAGGGTTGCAGCCATGATTTGCGGAATTGGTTCATGCCATTGCGTTCTTCGGCATGCTTCTTCTTTCAAAGCTTGAGAACCTTTTGCACTCAACTTTTTAGCCTCTATTTCTGACATTGGAAAACTCAATTGCCACATTATAGAATCGGCGTCGTAAGGCATTATATAAATGCGCTCGTTTCCGTTAGCGGTTTGAAAAACGGTAGCCGAATCCAATAAATCACTCTCAACGCCTTGAATTGCATCTAGTGGACAAATTCCCAAAACCACAATGCAATCTAAATAACGCAATGGAGCATTAACGGTTTTTAATAAAATAGCGCGAACGGAACTTCGAATACCATCTGCCCCAACTACAAGATCTGCAGTGGTATTTTGAATTTTTCCATTTACCTGAAAAGTCAGATCGACTCCATTTTTCGCATTTTCATTAAAATCAATCAGTTGGTGGCCCCATTCAATTTTATCATTTCCACCCAATTGTGCTAGTAGTTCGAGTCGTAAAGCTTGACGAGCAATATGCACATTGGAACGCTTACTTGTGGTTTCATCAAAATTTTTAACCCACTTCCGTACGCCCCATTCGCCAATGATTTTTCCATCAGTTCTATGGACCAAATGCCGCGTAGACACTACGCCTTCTTTTAAAGTTTGTATTCCCAATCCTCCAATGGCTTTACTTGCTTGTTGCAAAGTCAATCCGTAGCCTTGAGAACGAGCCTCAAAATTAAGATCGCGTTCGTACAAAGTAAACGGGATTCCACGATGCAAACAAGCTACCGCAAGTGCTACTCCTCCTATTCCTCCTCCTATAATAGCAATGTGTGGAAAATTTTCGGTGTCGGGTTTAGCAAATGCTGCCGACGGAATTAATCCCGAAGCATTGCAATTGCAGCAATTTTCAATATGTGCTTTTGGCTTGACGGGAACTGCTGCTCGTCCACTTGATTTTTCAAATTGAACTAACGCATTTTCATACCGGAGTCGCACTTTTTTAGTGAGTTTACGACTTTTTCTACCTCGGCCTTTACATTCAAGACAAATCGTCCAGCATCCCTTTTTATCTTCCACAATTATAAAAAAATCAAAATTTTAAAAGCCTAAAAGTAAAGTTTAATTCACTTTAATCAAAACGTAATGAGAAAATGTAGACGAAATATACGTTCAAAGCAAACACATTACGAAATTTGAGCAAAAACTTAATCCGTATTAGTAAATTCAGTAGTAAAGTAACTGAAAATTGAAAAATTGAACTAAACATTTTTAATAATTATACGTAAATTCAGAAAAGAAAACCTAACGATTTTAAATGAAAATTTGAATTAATTACTAATCAGCTAAATTCAAAAAATATTGAAGAAATACGGAAGAAAAAACTCAAATCAGATGAATGATTAACGAGTTATATCGATTGAAGCCATGCAAATAATTACAACAATTTGTTCCAATTTTGTACAGACCGACTACAACTAACAATTATCATGTTTTTTTGACCATGATGAACGTTAATTTGTGTAAAAATCACATATATGCGTTACTGGAAAAAATTATCACAGCAAGATCGATCAAAGAGAATCGAAGAAGCATTGCTTCAAAATGTCAATTTTTCAAAAGATACTTCCTTAGGTTATCCTGCTTCAAAATTAGACAGCCGCGTCTTTTATGACGATGCGCCTTTTTTAAAAGATGCTCCAACTTTACAAGCATACGTTGCTAATCCCAATAATATTGGTTGCCATACTTTTGGTACTTCTGAAAAAGCGTTTGCCGGAACGCAAAATCTTGAACGCGAAGTTTTAAATGTAATTGCTGTTGATATTTTTAAAGCTACTCCAGACAGTTTTGACGGTTATATATCTCCTGGAGGAACAGAAGCCAACATTCAAGCGTTCTGGATTTTTCGAAATCATTTTGTCAATAATTTGCATGCAAAACTAGATGAAATTGTACTGGTTGCCTCCGAAGACACGCATTATTCCATTGCCAAAGCATCCAATTTACTGATGATTGATTGGATGAAAATTCCGGTCAACTTTGCCGATCGAACAATTTCGAAAGCATCATTTCAAAACCATCTTTTAAATGCCAAGAAAAATGGTAAAAAATACTTCATCGTGGTGGCCAATATGGGAACAACCATGTTTGGTGCTGTAGACGACGTTAATTTGATGACCGACGTGCTTCAAGAAAATAATTTGAACTTCAAATTGCACATTGACGGCGCTTATGGCGGTTTCTTCTATCCGTTTAGTAATCCTGACAGTGTTTTGAATTTTGAAAATCAACATGTTAGTTCCATTACTATTGACGCACATAAAATGCTTCAAGCACCTTACGGAACTGGAATTTTTATTTGCCGAAAAGGTTTGATTGAGAATGTACTGACCAAGGAAGCAGAATATGTAGAAGGAATGGATTTAACACTTTGTGGAAGTCGCTCTGGAGCCAATGCTGTAGCCGTTTGGATGATTTTATTTACTTATGGCGAAAATGGATGGTTTGAGAAAATCAGCATTTTACAAATGAGAACTAGTTGGTTTTGTAAAGAATTAACGGCTTTGGGAATTGAATATTTCCGAAATCCATTTATGAACATAGTAACAATCAAAGCAGATTATCTATCTGAAGAAATTGCCGCACGGTTTGACTTGGTTCCTCAAAAACACGATGCTACAAATCAATGGTATAAAGTAATTATGATGGAACACGTAGAAATTGAACACCTAACATTATTGTTAGACGCGATTAAGCACGATGTCCATGTTTGAAAATAATATTACAATTCAAATAGTAAATTTGGAAAAATCAGTGCTTTCATTTAAAATATACGTATTTATGATGCAAATAAATTAACACCTGTTTGCGTTTATTTCAGCAAATGTTGAGTAATTTTATAACTAAATCTGAAAAGTGATATTCTTTAATAATACGAACATTAATGTCTACTATGATTTAAATCATATTTCAGACATAATATCTTTTATATCTTTACAGAATAAAATTAGATGAGAAATAAAAAAGCATTTCTACTACTTTTCAGTTCAATCAAGAATATTTAAAGTAAATTAATTTTAACCCTAAACAAAAACATTTTTATTATGAAAAGAATTTTTAAAGTTTCATTTTTAGCATTAGCAACAATGTTCGCACTTCAATCTTGCGGTGGAAAAACAACAGAAAAGACAGAAGAAACCACAACGACCGAAGAAACTGTTGCTGTTGATGAAACCATTTCTAACGACATTACAATTGAGAGTAATGATGCAATGCAGTATTCCACAAACGAACTTCGCGCAAAAGCCGGAGAAATTACAGTGACCCTTAAACATACGGGCAAGATGGAAAAAACCGTGATGGGCCACAACTTTGTAGTTTTCAAAATGGGAACGGATATCAATGCTTACGGAGCCAAAGCGGCCGATGCAAAAGATACAGATTATATTCCCGCTTCTGAAGCTGCATCTGTTATAGCGCACACAAAATTAATTGGTGGTGGAGAAAGTGACACTATTACATTCTCTATCACTGAACCGGGTACTTACGATTACATTTGTTCATTCCCTGGACATTTAGCCTTGATGAAAGGTAAGTTGATCGTAGAATAATTTAATTCTAAAACTTTTTAGCCCTAAATCTTTAAATATTTTACAGAGAAAAACAACAAATTAAAAATGTTGTTTTTTTCTGTAAAGGGTTAATTATGCCTTCAAATTGTGGTAGATACAAGAATTTAATTTTTCTTTTTTCTCTTTATTTGTACAAAAAAGACTAAAACAAACTTAAAAAGCTGCAATTGATCCGTTCCTCAATGTGCAACAGTATAAAATACGGTGGAAGTAAGGAAATATAAAATTATTTAGAAAACATTCACTCTAGAAAAACTGCCTTTTGCACTAACAATCATTTTTCAATTGCAAACACTCCTCATTCCAACAAAGCTGTTCTGCATTGTAAGAAACGTTTAAAAAAGAGGTGCAAATACACTTAAATATTGCAAATTGCGTTGTATATCAAAAAGTTATCAAACTCGAAAGCACGCAAAACAGCGGCATCTCAACAAATAATTAGAGATTAACAAACAATCTGAAATTCAGCACAATCTTTATTTTCTCTATATCTAATAGGAATAAACAGCACTTTCTAAACGTAAATTTGATGAAGAAATCTTGGATAATTACCACTTTAATCAATTTCTGTGTTGCAATTTTGATGGCAATTGGATTGCGTTCTGCTTATGTGTTTCCCACAGATTTTAACTACACGTATCTTTTGCATGCTCATTCGCATACTGTAATGTTGGGTTGGTGCTACCTTGCAGTTTACACTTTCATTGTTGCGCAATTTCTTCCAAAAAACAAACAAAGTCTTCCCAAATACAACCATTTATTTTGGCTTACGCAAATTTCTGTTATCGGAATGGCCGTTACTTTTCCCTTCACAGGTTATGCATTGCTTTCCATTATTTTTTCAACATTACATATACTTTGTAGTTACTATTTTGTGTACCAAATTTTCAAAGACCATGAATCCACCTCGCTTATTGAAACCCAGTTATTAAAAACGGCTTTGGTTTTTATGGTTATTTCTACAATTGGCGTTTGGTTTTTAGGCCCAATAGCTTCAAGTGGAGCCAAAGATTCTCCGTTTTACAATACTGCAATCCAGTTTTTCCTGCACTTTCAGTTCAATGGTTGGTTTATTTTTGCTGTGCTTGCTTTGTTTATCAATCAAATGCAACATATGGGAATTACCCTTTCGCAAAAAATATTCGATAAATTTTATTATTTCGGCATTATTGCAACTGTACTGACTTTTGGACTACCTTTAAGTTGGTTTTTTAATGGTCCTTTTTTTAGAACCTTCAATGCGGTGGGTTTATTATTCCAAATTATAAGCTTGTTTTACTTTATCCAATTATTGAAACCGCACTTAACAACTTTTTTTTCTACACAAAGATCAATTACAAAATCACTTTTTGGCTTTGCTTTTTCTTGCTTACTATTGAAAATAATTATTCAATCCAGCACTATAATTCCAGCATTAGCAACTGCTTCTCATGGTGTTAGAAATTTCACTGTTGGATTCATTCACCTTGCTATGATTGGAATTGTAAACAGCTTCTTGTTTGGGTTGATTACGCAAACTACATTCTATGGAATCAAAAATAAAATCGGAGCTATTGGAATTCTTTTATTTTTACTTGGTTTTACAGTAATGGAATATTTGCTATTTACCGAAGGGTTAAATTTATATATCGGAAATGGATACCATCAAAGTTACTACCTCGCGATTTTAATTGCAACCCTTTTTATAGGATTTGGATTGGTGCTTTTTCTGTTTAGTTTACTACAGAATAATAATAATATAGTCAAGTTAAATAGATTCCATAAAAAAAGTCTGATGCACTAAACACCAGACTTTTCTATATAATATATGTTAGGATTTTAAACCAACGCTTTTTTCAATTCCTCTAAACTTAAAAGTTGCTGTTCACCTGTACTTAAATTTTTCAAAGCATAATTTCCTTGACTCATTTCATCACTTCCCGCAATTACGACAAAAGGAATAGTGCGTTTATCTGCATGTCCAAATTGCTTATTCACTTTGGCAGCATCCGGATACATTTCTACTTTTATTCCTTGTTTTCTCAACTCATAAATAGCTTTCATCGCATATTTTGCTTCTTCCATTCCATAATTGATGAACAACGCTTTTGTGGTAACAGTAACGGTTTCTGGAAATAAATTCAATTCTTCCACAACCAAATAAATACGATCTAAACCAAAAGAAATTCCAACACCACTCATGTTTTTCAATCCAAAAATTCCCGTTAAATCGTCGTAACGACCGCCACCGCCAATGGATCCCATCGAAACTTCTTTAGGTGGTGCCACTTCAAATATCGCTCCCGTGTAATAATTCAATCCTCTAGCTAAAGTCACGTCTAGATCCAAGATCGAATTTTGCAATCCCAATTCGGTAACATTCTCGCAGATAAATTTTAATTCTTCCACGCCTTTCATTCCTTCCACAGAACTTTGAAGCAAACCTCTTAATTGCTCAATCTTATCAGTAATTGTTCCTGTAAAAGAAAATAACGGTTGCACTTTTTCAATTGCTTCAGCAGAAATACCTTTTTCTAACATTTCTTTCTTGACGCCGTCTTCGCCAATTTTATCCAATTTATCCAATGCCACAGTAAAATCAATCAATTTATCCGAAGCACCAATAACTTCTGCAATTCCTGACAGAATCTTACGGTTATTGATTTTTATAGTCACGCCATTCAACCCAAGTTGGCTGAAAACACTGTCATATAATTGCACCAATTCTACTTCTTGCCAAAGCGACGTGGATCCTACAACATCTGCATCACATTGAAAAAACTCTCTAAAACGTCCCTTTTGAGGTCGATCTGCTCTCCAAACGGGCTGGATTTGATAACGTTTAAATGGAAATTCAATTTCATTTTGGTGCTGCACCACGTATCTCGCAAACGGAACCGTTAAGTCATAACGCAATGCCTTTTCAGAAATCGTAGAAGTTAATTTTAAACTGTCTTTATTTTCAAGTAAAGTTGCATCGGCTTTCGCCAAATAATCGCCGGAGTTTAAAATTTTAAAGATCAAACGGTCGCCTTCCTCCCCATATTTCCCCATCAAGGTATCCGAATTTTCAAACGAAGGCGTTTCTATCGGTTGAAAACCAAATTTTTCAAAATTACTTCTGATGATTTGCATGATGTACTGTCTTTTCGCTACTTCTGCTGGCGAGAAATCTCTGGTTCCTTTAGGTATACTTGGTTTTGATGCCATTTTTTTAATTATGAGTTATGAATTATGAGTTATAAGTTCCTCGTATGGAACCCAAAAATGATAATTCTGTGCAAATATCTTAATTTTAAAACTTTTTTTAGTCTGAAACTTGCGTTAATTTTACAATCTCGCAAAGACGCGAAGACGCAAAGCTAAACGTTTCTCTTTGCGTCTTGGCGTCTTTGCGAGATATGTTTTAATACTGCTTTTGCGAAAATCTGGTTTATTACTTTTTCTTCCAAATCGCACGTGTCATTCGGTCGTTTCCGTAAATATCTTTACGCAATTCAATCTCTTGAAAACCTAATTCAGTTAACAATGCAATCATTTCTTTTCCTAAATATTGATTGATTTCAAAAAATAATTGTCCTCCACTTTTCAGATTATTAGTTGCCAACTGCGCAATTTTTCTATAAAAAATCAACGCATTAAAATCATCTACAAACAAAGCTAAATGCGGTTCGTGTTCCAAAACATTATTCTTAATTTCATGTTTTTCTAAATTCCGAACATACGGCGGATTAGAAACAATAATATCAAATTGCTCCAATAGATTTTCAGTTTGCAAAATGTCCTTTTCTAAAAAAGTCACAGAAACTTGATTATGCTTTGCATTTGATTTCGCAACGTTCAACGCTTCGTGAGAAACATCAATTGCATAAACTTGAGCGTTCGTAATATTTTTAGCCAATGCAATCGCAATGCAACCACTTCCTGTTCCAATATCTAGAATCTTAAAGTCGCTCAATCCTTCCAACTTTTTATCACTTAATCTTGCAATACTTTTCTCCTCACTAACAATCCAATCTACCAATTCCTCCGTTTCTGGTCTAGGAATCAAAACATTTTCATTTACCATAAAAGGCAGTCCATAGAATTCAGTACTCCCTAATAAATATTGAATAGGAATTTCCTTTTTTAATTGCGTAACCAATTCTTCCCAAACATTTATTGCTTCACTTGAAAACTCAAAATCAGTATTAAGTGCCAAATCAATACGTTTCATTTGGTGTTTGTCTTCTAAAATAAGATAAAAAAAACTTTCAGCTTCATCAAATCCATGAATAGGTTCGAGGGCTTCGATGAATTTTGTTCGGTATTGTTTTGCGTTCATTTTTTTAATTTTTTAGCCTCTGATTTAAAAGATTTACCCTGATTATGAAACTTCATGAGTATAAAAAAATCTTTTGAATCATTTAAATCTAGGGCAAAGGAAATGATTTTATAATTTTTTCAACATCCAAATCGGACAAGACGTATGGCCCGTTGATCCCAAAGGTTGGTCTAAATAGTCAAAACCGGACTTGACATACAGTTTTTGAGCATCTTTCATTTCGGGTAAAGTTTCCAAATAACAACTTTTAAATCCAACTGTTTTCGCTTTTTCTAAACAGATTCCCATTAATTGTGTTCCAAAACCTTTGCCACGCGCTTCTGGAAGAAAATACATTTTTTGCAATTCGCAAACGCCATTTGATGGATTTTCTAACGCTGCAACTCCTGCTCCACCTATAATTTTACCTTCTTTTTCGAGAACAAAATACGCTGCATTTTCAACATTATAATTTTCAAACATGGTTTTTAGGGAAACGTCTTCGTACGCGGTTCCTGTTTTAGGTAAATCCAATTCGTCAAAAACACTTTTTATTAGTGCTTCCACAAACGGATTATCTTGAACTTCAATGGGTCGGATGCAAATTGCTGTCATTACAAAACAAAATAGTAAATTTGTGACGTGAAGATACATGAAAAATACCTAAAACGCTGCATCGAATTGGCCAAAAATGGCTTGGGATCGACCTATCCAAATCCGCTTGTAGGAAGCGTAATTGTTTACGAAAATAAAATTATTGGCGAAGGCTGGCACAAAAAAGCAGGAGAACCTCATGCTGAAGTCCATGCGATTAATTCAGTTAAAAATAAATTGCTATTATCTAAAGCTACGATTTACGTAAGTTTGGAACCTTGCAGTCATTTTGGAAAGACACCACCTTGTTCCGATTTAATAATAGAGCACAAAATTCCGAATGTCGTTATTGGAACTGTTGACCCGAATGAAAAGGTAGCCGGGAAAGGCATTCAAAAACTAATTTTAGCGGGACACAATGTAACGATTGGCGTTTTAGAAGAAGAATGTCTTGAATTAAACAAACGTTTTTTTACATTTCATCAAAAAAAACGACCTTTCATAATTTTGAAATGGGCAGAAACTACTGATGGTTTTCTTGCTCCTAATGAGATTCTTCGCAAAGCTCTGAATGACAATGAACAAAAACCGGTTTGGATTACAAATCACTATTCCCGTCAATTGGTGCACAAATGGCGTACGGAAGAACAAGCAATTGTAGTGGGAACGCAAACCGTTTTGGATGACAATCCGAGTTTAAATGCAAGAGATTGGAAAGGAAATGATCCGGTAAAAATAATTTTAGACCGCAAAAATCGTTTACCTGAAGAATTGGCCGTTTTTAATTCAGTAACAAAAACGATTGTTATTTCTGAAAGTGCTAGAGTTTTCAAGAACGAAAATTGCAATTCAGAACTAATTAATTTCGACGGCAATTTGGCAGAAGAAATTTGTCAATCTCTATTTCAACATAACATCCAGTCGGTAATTATTGAAGGTGGCGCACAAACTTTGCAGACATTTATTGACGCTTCTCTTTGGGATGAAGCACGAATTTTTAAAGGAGCAACCTTTTTTAGTAAAGGTATTGATGCTCCAAAATTGTCAGGAACATTAGTCGAAAAGAAAAACATTCTAAAGGATGAACTTTTAATTTTCAATAACAATGATTAAAAACACCCTCTTCAACTCCAAAGCAGTTTTCATTAATTTTAACTCCAAAGGTGTGCAAGACAAGCAGCAATCTGTACGAATGGAGGTTTAAAATTTTCAAAACAACCAAGGAGATAAGATGAATTTATTGATTAAAGTAAAAATCTAAAACAATTTGGAACTAAACGATACTTATAAAACAATTGCCGAGCCATCCGAGCCTTACTTACTTAAGGAAAAAAGTAGTAAGTTTTTCGGCTACGCTTTTCCCATCGAAAATGAAGACGATGTAAAAAGCATCATTGAAGATTTACGCAAAAACAATAATGGAGCAGGACATTTCTGTTATGCCTATCAATTGGGCGTTGAAAAAGTTTCCTACAGAGCCAATGATGACGGCGAACCCAATAATTCCGCTGGAATGCCAATTTACGGCCAGATTCAATCTTTTGACGTGACTAATGTATTAATTGTAGTGATCCGATATTATGGCGGAATCAAATTAGGCGTCGGTGGATTGATTTCGGCTTACAAAACCGTGGCGCAAATGAGTTTGGAACAATCCGAAATCATCGAAAAAACGATTGACGTGCATTTTATTGTTTCTTTCACGTATGAAAACATGAATAAAGTTATGCGGGTCATCAAAGAGAAGAACTTGGACATTGTGACGCAAAAGCTGGAATTGACTTGTGAAATTGAAATCAAAACACGAAAAAAAAATGCCGAAACAATTTTCGACATTTTTAATTCTCTGTATCCAATTGAGATCAAAATTAAGGAATAATCTATATTCTGAAGGATTACTTATTCAAATCGGAAATTTTATCCAAAACATAGTTTGGAGGCGTAATTGGACGGCCTGTTTTCATGTCTACAAATACTAGTACAGAATGGGCAATTGTTAATAACTCCTGATTCTCATTGTAAATCTCGTAGTCGAATTCAATCTTTACCGACGTCTGACTTTTAAAGATCGTCTTTACTGTGATTAAATCATCATATCGCGCAGGTTTTTTGTAATTCATGGTCAGCGAAACTACGGGAAGCATCACTCCATTTTCCTCCATCCATTTATACGAAACCCCCATATTTCTCAACCATTCCACGCGTCCCATCTCAAAATATTGCGCATAATTTCCATGATAAACCACACCCATTTGGTCGGTTTCAGCGTATCGAACTCTTACAGTAAATTCATGTATTTTCATAATATTCTAGTATATTTCTAATTAATAATTAAACGTTATTTGCGGTGTCTTACAACATTATTTCTACAAATTCAATCGGTAAAAATTTTTTTTTACAGAAAATTGTTCACATATTTGTTGTCCCGAAAGAAGTACAAAAGAGCCTCTCTTTTTTATCAAAATCAACCACTAATAAATAACATATTTTAAAGCCGAATTATGAACAAAACTGCTCAATCAGTATGGGAAAACTGTCTTCTTTTTATCAAAGACAATATCCAAGATCAAGCTTACAAAACTTGGTTTGAACCGATTAAGTCAGTAGAGTTAACAGACAACGCTTTGTACATCCAAGTTCCAAGTAAATTTTTCTACGAATGGCTTGAAGAACATTATGTGAAATTGTTAAAAGTGGCGCTTACCAAAGAACTCGGGAAAAACGCAAAGTTACTCTATAAAATTAAAATGGAGAATACTTATGGCAATAAACAACCGTTTACGGAACAATTGCCAAGTGCACATCGAGGACCGATGAAAACGCAAGAAGTAGATTCGCCATTTAAAAATTTAGATCCAGAATTAAAAAATCCTTTTGTAATTCCGGGCATTCGTAATTTGAAAATCGAATCGCAATTAAATGCTAATTACAGTTTTGACAACTTTTTAGAAGGTGATTCAAATCGATTGGCGCGTTCTGCAGGTATGGCTGTTGCCAATAAACCGGGTGGAACTTCGTTTAATCCGCTACTTATTTTTGGTGGTGTTGGATTAGGAAAAACCCATTTGGCTCATGCAATTGGTGTTGAAATCAAAGATAAATATCCTGAAAAAACGGTTTTATATATTTCAGCTGAAATTTTTACACAACAATATATTGATTCGGTTAAGAAAAACAACCGTAACGACTTTATACATTTCTATCAACTGATTGACGTTTTAATCATTGACGACGTGCAATTTCTTTCTGGTAAAACAGGAACACAAGATGTGTTTTTCCACATTTTTAATTATTTGCACCAAAACGGAAAGCAAGTAATTTTGACTTCAGACAAAGCACCTGTTGACATGCAAGATATTGAGCAACGCTTGTTATCTCGTTTTAAATGGGGACTTTCGGCAGAATTACATCAACCTGATTACGAAACTAGGGTTTCTATTGTAAAAAATATTCTGTACCGTGACGGTGTTGAAATCCCAGAAGAAATCATTGAGTACGTTGCCAGAAATATTAAATCAAACGTTCGTGAATTGGAAGGTGCCATTATTTCTTTAATTGCACAATCTTCTTTCAACAAGAAAGAAGTAACCCTTGATTTAGCGAAACAAGTTGTTGAAAAATTTGTCAAAAACGTAAAAAGAGAAATTTCTATTGACTACATTCAGAAAGTAGTTTCTGATTATTTTCAGTTGGACCTGGACACATTGCAATCCAAAACTAGAAAAAGACACGTGGTTCAAGCGCGTCAGTTGGCTATGTTTTTTGCAAAGAAATTTACAAAAGCTTCACTTGCTAATATTGGTTCCCAAATTGGCGATCGTGATCACGCTACCGTTTTACACGCGTGCAAAACTGTAGATAATTTGGTTTCAACAGACAAACAATTTAAAAAGTACGTAGAAGACATTCATAAGAAACTTTCGCTCTAAAATGAAAACGAAGATTTTGATGGTTTGCTTGGGCAATATTTGCCGATCACCTTTAGCTGAAGGAATTTTAGCTTCAAAACTTTCATCGGATCATTTTACAGTAGATTCTGCTGGAACTGGAAATTACCACATTGGCAAAAAACCAGATTCACGTTCCATTCAAGTGGCACAGTTGAACGGAATTGATATTTCTAAACAAAAAGCAAGGCAGTTTACCGCGCAAGATTTTGACGATTATGATTATATCTTTGCAATGGACGGTTCCAACTTACAGAATATTTTAGCTTTAGCTCCCAATTTAAAAGCCAAAGAAAAAGTAACACTTATCTTGAACGAACTTTTTGAAAATGAGAACGTAGATGTTCCAGATCCTTATTTTGGTTTGGAAAACGGTTTTGAAATTGTATACAATATGCTAGACGAAGCTTGTGAAGTCATTGCTAAAAAGCTTAAAAACAATCCTAAATAATGCAATCAAAAGGAAAACTTTATTTAATTCCCAACACATTAGGCGATACCAATCCGATGGACGTATTACCACAAACCGTACAAAGAGCCATTGAAATGATGGATACCTTTGTTGTGGAAAATGAAAAAGATGCTCGGAAATTCATCAAAAGTATTTGCCCTGAAAAAGTGCAATCGACTTTAAAGTTGAGTGCATTAAATAAACGTACAGAAAAATCAGAGCATTTTGCAATGATTAAACCTTGTTTGGAAGGTCAAAATATCGGACTCATGTCAGATGCAGGATGTCCTGGAGTAGCTGATCCTGGTGCTGCAATTGTAAAATTAGCACATGAAAACGGCATTCAAGTGATTCCGCTTGTTGGTCCTTCTTCCATTTTGCTTGCCGTAATGGCGTCGGGAATGAATGGACAGAGCTTTGCATTCAACGGTTACTTACCCATTGACAAAGACGAAAAGAAAGCCACGTTAAAAAGTCTTGAAAAATTATCAGGCGATAAAAACCAGTCGCAATTATTTATTGAAACACCTTACCGTAATAATAAAATGTTGGAAGATTTATTACAAATTCTTCAACCTTCTACCCATATTTGTGTCGCTGCTGATATCACTTTGCCCACAGAGTACATTAAAACCATGCGCGTTAATGAATGGAAAAAGATAAAAGTGGATTTACATAATCGGCCTTGTATTTTCATTATCCATAAAATGTAAACCCACAAAAAAAGCGACTTCTTGAAGTCGCTTTTTTATTGATCCATATTTAAATTAGTTTTTAACCTTAGCCTTGTTGTTTGCAACAATAGACGAGGTATCGTATCCACCAAATTTTTTCATGTAGCTTTGCAATGAAGTACCGTAGCCATCTTTAATTGCACGTGTTCCTTTGCTTTTAAGAAACTTTTTAACCGAACCTGCACCACCCAAATGAGCCGCAGCCAAAAGTCCAGATTCCGTAATTGCTACGCCATTAATAACCTTACCATCGTAGGCTTCAATCTCTTTGCGCAATTCCCATTTGTTTATAGCAAGCAAAACTTTAAAAGCTTTTTCTTGCATTCGAGGGTTTTTTAAAAATTCTGAACGGTCTTGGATACCGATTGCACTTAAAGCCGCACGTCCAAATTGATATTTCCCCATGTATCCAAGAGAATTAATCAATGTGTACTTTCCTTGCGATTCTTTCCAAGCAAGCGCTTCTTTAAATCCGGTAAATGTTTTTCCAGTGTACGGAAAATTAAAATTTAAAAATTCTTCGGTTTCGTTGTCAATTTCTTCAAGGGAAGGAAGACTGTAAAAAGACGCTTCGTCCGGCGTCACAACGTTTCGATTTCTGTGTGTAGTTGCTTTAAAACTTAAAGTAATAAAAGCAGTAATAAGTCCAATACTAGTATAGTATATCCATTTTTTTATCATAACTTGAATTTCTTCTCAAACCCTGTCACTTTGAGAAATTTCAGCCCGCAAATATACAACAAAAAATATAAATCTGATTTTCAGCATGTTAATAAACTCTAAAAATAAACAGCATGCCATTTAAACCTACCGTTAGCAAGGACTTCGAGCGTTGGAGCAGGAATTTTAATTGTATTAAATAGAGAGAAAATTGTTTTCAACGCATGATTTTTGGTTTTAATTCGAGTCAAATCAACATCTAAACTGAAGTAAAATTGACGCACACGCTCTGATTCTGGAAAAAATATTGCGTTCACTAAACGATCTTCACCAGTACTCATTCCTTCAGCACCGTAACCAACTGCTAAATTCAGCCATTTTGGTACCTTTGAATTGGGGAGAAATGAGTTTACATTTGCAGACAACCAATAGGTTTGACCATTATAATCTTTGAGAATTTGTTCCGTTAAACTTTTTCCTAAAACTTCAGGACGTGCACTTGGATAAACGGTTTGATGAAAAGAAAATTTAGGTACAATGCGTTGATCATTCCACAATAAATCTTGACCGATGAATAATGCAGTACCCGAGGCATTAGCCAAAACATCGCCATAAGAAGCACCCCATTCGGCAGAAAATCCGTCCATGACTTCCACCGCAGTAAAGAATACAAAACCAAAAGTGGCGCCATACAAGCGCTGGTTCTTTTTGCTACTTCCGCTCCATTCCAACAGTTCTGCACCAGCACGGCCAACATGATAAGCAGAAAAAACGTGTCCCGCTTTGTCCATTTGCAACCACTGGGCATTGTCGTTTATAAAATGAAAATCGCTTTTAGGATACGTTTTATACCACAATTCATTTAGTGCTACTAATATTGCCGAAGCCGCAACAGCTTCAATTACAACAACAGTATTCTGCCTTTTTAGATTTAATGTATCAGCAGGTTTCAAAAAAGCATCTACTTTGCTTTGCGCAAAAATCGAATGAATTCCAGCGCATAGAGCAATTATAGTAATAGCTGATCTCAAATTCAAACTTATCTTTTTACACCTTGCTTATTGATCCATGCTACATATTTTTGTCGGTTGGCTTCGTGTTGAGCAGCAGTCACTGCAAATTCATGATATCCAAAATTAGTAACACTCGCACAGAAGAAAATATAGTTGTGCTTTTCAGGATTTAAAACCGCATCCAATGCAGTCACGTCAGGCATTGCAATTGGTCCCGGAGGCAATCCTCCATATTTGTACATATTATAAGGAGAGTCAGTCTCTAAATCTTTGTACAAAACACGTTTGATTTCAATTGTAAAATCATCTGCATTTTTCTTAACTGCATAGATAACCGTCGGATCTGCTTCTAATTTTATTCCGCGTTCTAGACGATTTAAATAAACACCGGCAACACGTGGCCGTTCATCCGATTTAACGGTTTCCTTATGCACAATGGATGCTAAAGCCGAAACTTCTAAAGGCGTTAAATTTTGCGCTTTTGCTTTTTCTAAGCGTTCAGGAGTCCAAAATTTACGGTACTCCTTCGCCATACGCTCCCGGAATTTATCTGCGGAAGTATTCCAGAAAAACTCATATGAATTTGGAATGAACAATGACAATACATTTTCCCGAGTCATATTTTGCTCCTTCAAAAAAGTTTCATCCGTAAAGCTTTGCATTAAACTTGTACTATCTGCTTCAATTTGAGATCCTATTCTACCTGCAAAATCTTCCAATCGTTCTTGATTGTTGAACGCTAAATTTAATGGCACATTTTGATTTTGGCGTAAAGTATTCACCAAGTCATTATTATTCATATCCCTTTTTAACAAAAACCGCCCTGGCTTTACGTTTGACGGATAGGATTTTTTAGTTGCAGTCATTTTAAAAAGCTCGATATCCTTTACATAAGGTGTAATAATCTGTAGTGCTTCGTTATAATCCGCATCTGTTGGAATGTATACAAATACTTCTTTTTCGTCAAAATTAGTGTTGGGTGAAAAGATATTTTTATAAATCATGTATCCATAAACAGAAGCAACGATTACGACTATTATAGAAATATAGGTAAAGATTTTTTTGAAATTCACGGGTCTAAATTTAGATAAAGGGGTTAATGAGTTGAAATAGCGCTTCGTCTTGAAAAGAATTATCAATTAAATTCCAATCTTTTTTGACGCCGCACTTTTGAAAACCAAAAGTAGTAAAAAGCTTTAAACTTGTTTCATTTTCAGTCCCAATATTTGCATACAATTGATGCAAGTTCAGTTGCTTAAAACTGTATTCTATTAAAAGTTGCAAACTTTCAGCGCCATATCCATGACCTCTTTCGGTAAAATTTTGAATTACGATGCCAATTCCCGCTCTTTTATTTCTTGGGTCAAAGTCAAATAAATCAATTAATCCGATGGCTACATCTGAATTGTTTTTGCAAATTGCCAATCGCAACTGTTTTGCTTCGTAAATATCTTGGTGCGCGTTTTCCAAATATTGGCGAATTAAAAATTTGCTATAAGGTGTTTGCGTGTTGCTTACATTCCAAATGGATTCATCATTCTCAATTCCATGAACGAATTCCAAATCTTCTGGTTCTAAGGCTCTTAAATAGAGATGAGGTCCTTTTAATGTAATCATATCGTAATAATTATAGTTCTATACTTCCAGAAAACACCATCGTTGCTGGTCCTGTAAGAAATATATTTGTAAAATTTTCATTTTCTTGCTCAAAACTGACATGTAGCGTTCCGCCTTCCACATTTAAATGCACTTCCTTGCAATGCGTTTTCCCAGTGGCAAACATTGCAATGGCAACAGCAGTAACGCCCGTTCCGCACGATAAAGTTTCATCTTCTACACCGCGTTCGTACGTTCGAACGGCAAACGTGTTTGGATCGATTTGCGCTACAAAATTTACATTAGCTCCTTCTTTCCCGTATAAATCACTGTAGCGAATTTGAGCACCCATATCTTTTACGTTGACATTTTGCACATCGGGTACAATTTGGACATGATGCGGAGAACCTGTATTCATGAAGACATAACCTGCTTCTATTTTAATTTCATCCACATTTTTCATTTGTAATGAAACCGATGCATCCTCATTAACGGTAGCATGATGCAACCCATCCACTGCTATAAACGTTGTTTTTGTTTCAAAAACCTGCAGCTTTTTGGCGAAAGCCACTAAACAACGACCACCATTTCCACACATTGAACTTTCATTACCGTCAGAATTGTAATAAACCATCTTAAAATCGGTTTCTGAATCCGTTTCTAATAAAATAAGTCCATCACCACCAATACCAAAACGTCTGTCGCACAACATTTTGATCAGTTCTGTACTTTTAGGAAAAGTTTCTAATCGGTTGTCGATCATTACAAAATCATTTCCTGTTCCCTGGTATTTAAAAAAGTGAAGTTCCATTTGTGCTATTTAGTTTTACAAAGTTACATATATTAATGAAAAGTTAATCATTGTTAACCGACCGTTAAACCAATTTTTGTTTAGAAATGTAACCTTTAATTTTGTAGTTAAATAACTAAACATTTAATTGATTATGAAAAAAATAAGTGGTCTTTTCGTAGTAGCATTGTTAAGTGGTGCAACCACACTTGGTGCTTACAAGCTGATTTTTGATGAAAATACCGTATTTTCAAAATCGCAAAATATTGTGAGTGTCGCCACTCCCAACTATTCAAAAACCGTGGGACTTGGCGCTGAGAATATTGACTTTGTAGATGCGGCAGATAAAGCAGTTCATTCTGTAGTTCACGTAAAAAATGTGTCTTACCGTACGGTCTGTAATCCAATTTTAGAATATTATTACGGATACCGAGGCGGCCAACAACAGGAGCAGGTTGGAACAGGTTCGGGTGTTATCATTTCTGAAGATGGATATATCGTAACTAATAATCATGTGATTAAGGACGCTCAAAATTTAGAAATCACATTAAATAATGGAAAATCGTACAAAGCGAAATTAATTGGAACGGACGAAAAAATGGATATTTCATTAATTAAAATTGATGCTGACGAAAAACTTCCGTATTCTACCTTTGCCGATTCTGACAACGTAAAGGTCGGTGAATGGGTCTTAGCCGTTGGAAATCCCTATAATTTAAACTCGACCGTAACGGCCGGAATTGTTTCGGCGAAAGCCAGAAATTTAGACACTTCAGGATTGCAATCATTTATTCAAACCGATGCAGCCGTGAACCCAGGAAACAGCGGTGGTGCTTTGGTAAATACACGTGGAGAATTAATTGGAATTAACACCATGATTTCATCTACAACAGGATCTTATGTAGGATATTCATTTGCCGTTCCATCCAACATTACGCGTAAAATTATTGAAGATATTTTGGAATACGGAATGGTTCAACGCGGCATGTTAGGCGTTCAGGGTTCTGATTTAAATGCTAGTATTTCTAAAGAACTGGGCCTAAAAATTTCAGAAGGATTTTACGTTGGTGATGTGGTTAAGAATTCTGGCGCAGCCGAAGCGGGATTAAGAAAAGGCGATATTATAGTAAAATTAGACCATAAAACGATCAATACTTTTGCTGATCTAAATGGTTATATCAATACAAAACGACCAAATGACAAAGTACAAGTAACTTTTCTCCGTGATGAGAAACGCATGGTTACTCCTGTTACGCTATCTAAAAATGATATTGTAATTTCGAATTTTAAAGGATTGGAATTAGAAAATCTAAGTTCGGCAGATAAATCAAAATTCAAAGTAAACTCAGGTGTGAAAATTTCCAAAATTGAAAATCCTCGTTTGGCTCAATTTGAGAAAGAATTGACAGGATCTGTAATCTTGAGAATTAACAATATTCCGGTGACGGATATGGAACAAGTCAATAAGTTATTGAGTGGCAAAGATGAAAACGTAGGCGTTCAATTGGAAATCATGACTGTAAACGGACAACTTTTCCGTATCATTATCTAACATGTAAAATAAATAGTAAGAGAGAGTCAATTGTAAGATTGGCTCTTTTTTTGTTTAAAAAAAGGTATTTTAGCCTGAAAAGATCCCATGATTCATCAGGAAGAAATAAATGACCTGTTCAAAAATACTCCTTTTCAATGTACCGATTTTAAAATCGAACTGGAAAGTAAAGAATATGATGCTTGCCAATTCAAAATCAACGGACAATACATTCACTATCGAAAGGCGAAAATCACACCTAAAAAAGCAGGCCTCTTTGTTACTTTCTGGAAAAGAGTGCCGAGCGGAATCATCGCTCCATTTGAGGTAAAAGATCCATTATCTTATCTGGTAATTGCTGTGGCAAATGAAACCGATTCTGGATATTTTATCTTTTCTAAAAATACATTATTGAAACAGAACATTATTTCTTCGAATTTAAAAGAAGGAAAAAGAGCATTTAGAATATATCCTCCATGGAGTATTCCCAAAAACAAGCAAGCAATTACATCTCAAAAGTGGCAATTATTGCACTTTTCAGAGGAATTAGAAAAAAGCGTTCTTCTCAGCTGAAATGGCAAATGTCAAATCTAAAAAGACATCATAAAAACTACATAATCAGTTTTTTAGGAAGACAAAAAAGAAGTTTCGGATAGCAAACACTAGCATTGGTAGCAATTTTGATTTGTTTTGGCAAATTGTTCTTAAAATCCTTTACGAAAACGTTTGAATTAAGTACTTTTGCACCAAATTTTAAAAAACAACACTAACTTTTTTACAATTACAAACATGGACAAAAACATGACCTACGAAAAGGAACTTTCCTTTCAAGCTGACCGAAGACGTGCTGGAGTAAAATTCATCAACATCATTAGCGATTTATGGTACGACAAATCAATTGAATTGGTTTTCTTCAGAAATCAGTTGATTGACCGAAATGTAAGCGACATCATTAATTTGCACGAATATGCAAATGCTTTTGTGGGCAAACCAATTTCTGTGTTTGATTCTGTTGAAATTGCTGGAGCGATTGCTTCGTTAGATTTACCACCTTCTAAATTGGATATTGGTAAACTAGCTTACGAATTTCACGTAGAACACGACAATTATAACGATGCAAAATCATTTGTAATCGCTAAATTGAAAGATGCTAAAGAAAGCAAAGAAATCCAACCTAAGAACGTAGTTTTATACGGTTTTGGTAGAATTGGACGTCTTTTGGCACGTGAATTAATGTCTAAAACAGGAAAAGGAAGTCAGTTGCGTTTGAGAGCGATCGTGACAAGAGATAAAAATGACGCTACAACTTTGGAGAAAAGAGCTTCGTTATTACGTCACGATTCAATTCACGGAGATTTCCAAGGTTCTGTAGTTGCAGATGTGGAAAACAACGCGTTAATCATCAATGGAACTACCGTTCACATCATTACAGCAAACGCTCCAGAAGATATTGATTACACGACTTACGGAATTGAAGATGCTTTAATCATTGACAATACAGGTGCTTTTACAGACGAAAAAGCATTGGCAAGACACTTGACTTCAAAAGGTGCTCATAAAGTGTTATTGACCGCTCCAGGAAAAGGAGTTCCAAATATCGTTCACGGTGTAAACCAAAACGAATACAATCCAGATACAGTTGATATTTTCTCTGCAGCATCTTGTACTACAAATGCAATTACGCCAATTTTGAAAGCAATTGAAGATACTTTAGGTGTTGTAAAAGGACATTTAGAAACGATTCACGCCTATACAAACGACCAGAATTTAACGGATAACATGCACAAAAAATACCGTCGTGGTAGAGCTGCAGGTTTAAATATGGTTATTACAGAAACAGGTGCCGGAAGTGCAGTTGCAAAAGCATTGCCTTCATTAGCAGGAAAATTAACGTCTAACGCGATTCGTGTTCCTGTTCCTAACGGTTCATTAGTGGTGCTAAACTTAGAAGTAACGAAAGAAACTTCGGTTGAAGACATCAATGCCATCATGAGAAAATATGCTTTGGAAGGTGAACTTGTAGAGCAAATTAAATATTCTGTAAACAACGAATTGGTTTCTTCTGACATCATTGGAACTTCGGCTCCAGCGATTTACGACAGCAACGCGACCATCGTTTCGGCAGATGGCAAGAACATCGTATTGTACATTTGGTATGATAACGAGTACGGTTACAGCCACCAAGTAATTCGTTTGGCAAAATATATTGCTAAAGTAAGAAGATACAATTACTACTAGTAGATTGATTTATGAATTTTGATTTATGATTTATGAGGACAATAGTTGTTTCCTAAGTTTAACATTATAAAACTTATATTAAAGTCCGTTTCTTAATTGAAACGGATTTTTTTTTGGTGGATTTTTATGCAGATTGTTTACGAAAATAAACGTAAAACTCTTTGTTCAATTCGTGACCAGAGAAGAGCCTACTACCACAATACTAATGAAACAGTAGATTCCTACGCAATGACAAATAGCAGTGATGATGTTGGTAAAAATTATTGACTACGATAACTATCAAGCAATGTCTTTATAATTTTCGTATAAATTTGTCACTCCGTAGGAGTCTATTAATAGTTGCTCAATGTAATATTAGATTGCTACGCAATGACAAATAGCAGTGATGATGTTGGTAAAAATTATTGACTACGATAACTATCAAGCAATGTCTTTAAAATTTTCGTGTAAATTTGTCACTCCGTAGGAGTCTATTAATAGTTGCTCAATGTAATAATAGATTGCTACGCAATGACAAATAGCCGAGAAGATATTTACAGAAATCCAAATAATAAATTCCATAGTACACTTTCACCCATAAAAAAACTCCCGAATCATCGGGAGTTTCTATATATAAAAAGGAATTTACTTTACTTACGCTTTTCCAGCAGCAATCAAGTTTAATGCAGAACCTGCAACAAACCACCCAATTTGTCCTTCATTATAAGTGTGATTCGCTATGATGATGTCTTTCGAACCATCTTCGTGAACAAACTCTAATGTCAATGGTTTCCCTGGAGCAAATTCGGTTAAGTCTACGAAATTAATCGTGTCATTTTCTTGAATTTTATCGTAGTCACTTTCCGTTGCGAAAGTCAAACCTAACATTCCTTGTTTTTTCAAGTTAGTTTCGTGGATTCTTGCAAAAGATTTCACTAATACCGCCATTACACCTAAGAAACGAGGTTCCATAGCAGCATGTTCACGTGAAGAACCTTCACCATAATTATGGTCACCCACAACAATTGAAGGAATTCCAGCCGCTTTGTAAGCTCTTGCAACAGCAGGAACCGCGTCGTAAACACCCGTCAACTGATTCTTAACAGAATTTGTTTTTTGATTGTAAGCGTTAATAGCGCCAATCAACATATTGTTTGAAATATTATCTAAATGTCCACGGAAACGCAACCATGGTCCCGCCATAGAAATGTGATCCGTTGTACATTTTCCAAATGCTTTGATTAACAATTTAGCACCTGTAATATTTTTACCATCCCACGGTAGAAAAGGCTCTAGTAATTGCAAGCGTTCTGAATCTTCGCTTACAGAAACTACAATACCTGACCCGTCCTCTGCTGGAGCTTGAAAACCAGGATCGTCTACGTCAAAACCGTTTGGAGGCAATTCATAACCTGTTGGCTCTTCCAAACGAACTTCTTCTCCGTTCTCATTGATCAATGTATCGGTTAGAGGATTGAAACCTAAATCTCCCGCAATTGCTAATGCAGTTACGATCTCAGGCGAACCTACAAAAGCCAATGTATTTGGATTCCCATCAGCACGTTTAGAAAAGTTTCTATTAAATGAGTGAACGATTGTGTTTCGTTCTTCTTTTTCAGATCCATCTCTGTCCCACATTCCGATACAAGGCCCACATGCATTTGCAAACACAGTAGCGCCAATTTTTTCAAAAGTATCAATAAAACCATCACGCTCAATAGTATAACGTACCATCTCAGAACCTGGTGTTATCGTGAATTTGGATTTTGTTTTTAAGTTTTTCTCAGCCACTTGTTTTGCTAAAGATGCAGCACGTGAAATATCTTCGTAAGATGAGTTGGTACAAGAACCAATCAATCCTACTTGAATATTTAGAGGCCAATTATTTTTTATTGCTTCCTCTTTCATCTTTGAAATTGGCGTAGCCAAATCTGGTGTAAAAGGACCGTTCAAATAAGGCTCTAATTCTGAAAGATTGATTTCAATAACTTGGTCAAAGTATTTCTCTGGATCAGCATATACTTCCGCATCACCGGTTAAGTAAGGAGCAATTTTATCGGCTTCATCGGCTACATCCGCTCGGTCTGTAGAACGTAAGTACCGACTCATAGAATCATCATAGCCAAATGTAGATGTTGTAGCACCAATTTCAGCACCCATATTACAAATAGTTCCTTTACCAGTACACGACATTGCTGTTGCACCTTCACCAAAATATTCAACTATAGCACCTGTTCCACCTTTTACAGTTAAGATACCGGCTACTTTTAAAATTACATCTTTTGGAGCCGTCCATCCTGATAATTTACCAGTCAATTTTATTCCAATTAATTTAGGGAATTTTAATTCCCACGCCATTCCTGACATTACGTCAACAGCATCGGCACCACCTACTCCAATGGCAACCATACCTAAACCACCGGCATTTACCGTATGTGAATCTGTTCCAATCATCATTCCACCTGGAAAGGCATAATTCTCCAAAACAACTTGGTGAATAATTCCAGCTCCCGGCTTCCAAAAACCAATTCCATATTTATTGGATACTGAAGATAGAAAATCAAACACTTCATTACTCTGTGTTTTGGCACGAGCCAAATCCGTTTTTGCATCTACTTTCGCTTGAATCAAGTGATCACAGTGTACGGTTGTTGGAACTGCTACTTTTGCTTTTCCAGCATGCATAAATTGCAACAAAGCCATTTGTGCCGTTGCATCTTGACACGCTACACGGTCTGGTGCGAAATCTACATAATCTTTACCTCTAGTAAAAACCGTGTTCGGATTCCCTTCCCATAAGTGATTGTATAAAATTTTCTCTGTCAAAGTAAGTGGATGCCCAACAAGTTCACGTGCTTTATCCACACGAGACGGCATGTTTTCGTACACCTTTTTAATCATTTCAATATCAAAAGCCATAAGTATCTGTATTATTGTTTTGTTCTACTATTTTTTTAACACCACAATTTACGAAAAAAAATTGGTACAAAAAAAAGCTTGAATCAGAGACTCAAGCTTTTTAATTGGATTTAACCTAATCTTAAGATTGCTGTACCAATAGTTTGTGTGAAGGGGCAAATTTTGTCAAATTAATTCCTTCTACAGCTTTTACATATTCTGCCATAGTTGGCGTTCTACCAAGAATTGTAGACAAAACTACCACCGGTGTTGACGAAAGTAAGGATTCTCCTTTTTTACCTTCTGTATCTTCTACCACACGTCCTTGGAATAAACGAGTTGATGTCGCCATTACCGTATCTCCTTTTGCGGCTTTTTCTTGATTTCCCATGCAAAGATTACAACCCGGCCGCTCTAAATACAACATGTTTTCATACGATGTACGTGCTAAACCTTTTGGAGCTTCATCATTAAATTCAAAACCAGAATATTTACGTAAAACCTCCCAATCGCCTTCGGCTTTTAATTCGTCAACAATATTATAGGTTGGTGGCGCGACTACAAGTGGTGCTTTAAATTCCACTTTTCCGTTTTGCTCTTCAATATTTTTCAACATTTGTGCAAGAATCTTCATATCGCCTTTATGTACCATACATGATCCAATAAATCCTAAATCCACCTTTTTATCGCCTCCGTAAAAAGACAAAGGTCGGATCGTGTCATGTGTGTATCTTTTTGAAACATCCACATTATTTACGTCTGGATCTGCAATCATCGGCTCTGCAATTACATCCAAATCAACTACAACTTCTGCGTAGTATTTTGCATCTGCATCTGGTCTCAAAGCTGGTTTTGCACCTGAAGTAATATCAGCAATACGTTTGTCAGCAATTGCGATTAATCCTTTCAATACTTGGGTATGGTTGTCCATACCTTTATCAATCATGATTTGGATTCTGCTTTTTGCAATCTGTAATGACTCAATTAAAGTGTCATCTTCAGAGATACAAATCGATGCTTTAGCTTTCATTTCTGCCGTCCAGTCTGTAAAAGTAAAAGCTTGATCTGCGGTAAGCGTTCCAATGTGTACCTCGATAATTTTACCTTGAAACACATTTTCACCGCCAAATTGCTGCAACATTTGTGCTTGAGTCGCATGCACTACATCTCGGAAATCCATGTAACTTTTTAATTCTCCTTTGAAGGTCACTTTTACGGATTCTGGAATAGGCATGGAAGCCTCACCCGTAGCCAAAGCAAGAGCAACTGTTCCTGAATCTGCACCAAAAGCAACTCCTTTAGACATTCTTGTATGCGAATCGCCACCAATAATGATTGCCCATTCGTCTACCGTAATATCATTTAATACTTTATGAATAACATCGGTCATTGCCTTGTACTCTCCTTTTGGATCGCGTGCGGTAATCAAACCAAAATCGTTCATAAACTTCATCAAACGCGGAATATTTGCTTTTGATTTGTTGTCCCAAACCGAAGCTGTGTGACATCCCGATTGATATGCTCCGTCTACAATTGGAGAAATAACAGTTGCCGCCATTGCTTCTAATTCTTGCGAAGTCATCAAACCTGTAGTATCTTGTGAACCTACAATATTTACTTCTACACGAACATCTGAACCAGCATGAAGTACTTTTCCTGGAGAAACGCCCACTGCATTTGCATTGAAAATTTTCTCAACAGCTGTAAGTCCTTGTCCTTCGACTGTAATTTCTTTTGCTGGAGCAAATACTAAAGGCGCTTCTACTCCTAAAGTTTTAGCAGCAAATGTTTGTAATTTTTTACCAAAAACGATCGCGTAAGAACCACCTGCTTTGATAAATTCCATTTTTTGAGGCGTGAATGCTTTTGAAATATCAATCAATTCTTGATCGCCGTTGTATAATTTTCTTGTCTTTGTATTGATGGTGAGAACGGTTCCTGTTGCAACTGAATATGCTTGCTCTAAAATTGGTTCGTCGTTTTCATTGCGAATTGGATTTCCGTCTGCGTCTAATTTTTTAACCCAGTTTTTAAGGTCTAAACCGATTCCTCCGGTAACGTCAACTGTTGTTAGAAAAATAGGTGAAATACCATTTGTTCCTGCTACAATTGGAGCGATATTGATAAACGGAACATAAGGACTTGCCTGTTTTCCCGTCCAAAGCGCTACATTATTTACACCTGACATTCTAGATGAACCTACACCCATTGTTCCTTTTTCAGCAATTAACATCACACTTTTGTCTGGATGTTGCGCTTTTAAAACTTCAATTTCATATTGTGCTTCTGGAGTAATCAAACATTTTCCATGCAATTCACGATCTGATCTAGAGTGTGCTTGGTTTCCTGGAGAAAGTAAATCCGTTGAAATATCTCCTTCGCCAGCGATAAAAGTGACAACTTTAATTTCTTCCACAACTTCTGGAAGTTTCGTGAAAAATTCGGCATTCGCATAACTTTGCAATATATCCTCTGCAATTTCACTCCCGCTTTTGTAGGCAGCTTCTAAACGATTAGTATCTGCTTCATAAAGAAAAACTTGTGTTTTAAGCACTTCTGCTGCTTGGTTGGCAATAGCAACATCATTTGCCAAAGCCAAATCAAGTAAAACTTCAATGGAACGTCCGCCTTTCATATGTGACAACAATTCAAAAGCAAATGCCGTTGAAATTTCGCTCACAACCGCTTCTCCCAAAATAATTTCTTTTAGGAAGTTCGCTTTTACACCTGCGGCAGGAGTTGTACCTGGAACTACATTATAAATAAAAAACTTTAAAGATTCTTCGCGATCTGCATGAGCGGTATCTTTAATTTGCGTGATGATTTCGCTCAGTAATTCAGCGCCATCAATTGGTTTTGGGTGAAGCCCTTGCCCTTTTCGTTCTTCGATTTCGTTCAGGTAATCGTTATACATATTCATAATTGTAGTCGTTTATATGTTATGGGCAAATCCATTTGAATTCTTAAATTCAAACGCAGATTTTGCCTTGTGTTTTTTAGCGATGCAAAATTAATCAATTCCTATCAAAATTATACTATCACTAACAAAATTGAATAATCAAATCATTATTTGTATTGGAAAATCAAAATCGATGATTATTATTAAATATTTCGCTTGTTTGATGTAAAATATTGTGTTTATAATAATTTTAAAGTCAAATTTTATCAATTTCGGAATTAGAAGCAATTTGAAATATTTGTAATCTTTCTAAATTATTGTTTAAGCAAAAAAGTCCGAAGTTTAAAACTTCGGACTTTTCAATTCTTATATAAAATGTATTTTCTAAAACAACTGCTTAATAATTTGTTCGATGGTAATTCCTTCTGCATCTGCTTTGTAATTTTTTACTACACGATGACGCAAAATCCCAACTGCAACAGCTTTTACATCTTCAATATCGGGTGAGAATTTTCCATTAAAAGCAGCATTGGCTTTTGCAGCCAAAATTAAATTCTGCGAAGCACGAGGTCCAGCTCCCCAATCAATATAATTTTTAATGTAATCTGTTGCTAAATCATTTGTAGGCCGTGTTTTTGAAACCAACGTTACGGCATATTCTATTACATTATCAGCTACAGGAATTCGGCGAATCAACTGTTGGAAATCGATAATTTCTTGTGCTGTAAAAAGTGGGTTTATCGTTTGTTTTACAGTTGACGTCGTGCTTTTCACCACCTGAACTTCTTCTGCAAAGGAAGGATAATCCAAATTGATAGAAAACATAAAACGGTCCAACTGTGCTTCTGGCAAAGGATACGTTCCCTCTTGCTCGATTGGATTTTGCGTTGCTAAAACAAAGTACGGCAAATCTAACTTATAGTTATGTCCTGCAATCGTAACCGACCGTTCCTGCATCGCTTCTAATAAAGCGGCTTGCGTTTTTGGAGGCGTTCTGTTAATCTCATCTGCTAAAATAATGTTGGAAAAAATAGGTCCTTTTATAAATTTAAACGTTCTATTTTCATCTAAAATTTCACTTCCTAAAATATCCGAAGGCATTAAATCTGGTGTAAATTGAATTCGTTTAAAGTTCAATCCCAAAGCTTCTGCCAAGGTATTTACCATTAAAGTTTTTGCTAATCCGGGAACTCCAACTAACAATGCGTGTCCTCCTGAAAAAATACTCAACAATATTTGGTCGACAACTACGTCTTGACCTACAATTATCTTTGCAATTTCAGCTTTTAAAGCGACTCGTTTCTTAACTAAATTTTCAACAGCAGTTATATCGGACATGGATGGTTTTTTATATTATAAAGGTACGAACTATAACGGGAGTTAATTTTTAACCCAACTGTTTACAAAGTCACAATTACGGTATTCTCCATTAATTTTGATATACGTTTCCTTGATTTTTTCGTTAGTCCATTTTGCAATTTCCTTGATTCGCTTGTCGTTTAAAGCAAATTCTTTGATCTTGATATAATCTTTTGAATAATCTACAGTGTGTGAAGGAATACGGTTGGTAACCATCATTAACTTATACACTTTCCCTTTCGTACGATCTTCTTCAATGTACGGCAAAGAAACTTCACCTGTTTTTAAATTAGAAACCTGTCCGTATAAGATAGCATCCAATTTGGTCATGTCAAATTTAGTATCTAAAGATTTAGGATTTAAAAGTGTTCCTCCATTGGCTCTTGTTTCCTTTTCATCTGAAGACGCACGTGCTGCATCAGCAAAAGTAATTTCACCGTCTGCAATTTTTTTGCGAATCGCAGTTACTTCGTCTTTAGCTTCTTTCATTGCTTCTTCCGATACTTTGGGAGCAATTAAAATGTGACGCAATTCTACATCTTGGCCTTTGATTTTTTCGATATAAATGATATGAAAACCGTATTCTGTTTCAAATGGCTCAGAGATCATACCTTCGTCTAAACTAAAAGCAACTTCCTTAAATTCCTTTACCAAAGCCGACTTTCGGTTGACTTTCATGTAACCACCCGTTGATTTTGATCCTGGATCTTGCGAATATAAAACCGCTTTACTGTAGAAACTTGAACCCGCGGCAATGTCAGCTTTGAATTCGTTAAGCTTGTCAATTACTTTTTGCTTCTCCGCTTTTGTTATTTCAGGCTGAATCACAATTTGCGCAATTTCGACTTCATCACCAATAACCGGCAACTCTTCTTTGGGAATACTGACAAAGAAATTTCGCACTTCCTCTGGAGTCACTTCCACTTTATCTACAATAGCATTGGTCATTCTCTTGTTGAGTTCGATCATTTTAAGTACATCAAAAAAGTAGCGACGGAATTCTTCTTCAGAATTTTTCTTGTAAAACTTTACCACATCATCAATGGATCCGCGGCTTTGTTCTAGGATAACACTAATTTTTTCTTCCATAATGCTGTTGATTTCAGCATCTGAAACTACAATACTGTCTTGCAAAGCTTGGTGTGCATACAAACGTTCTTCCAATAATTTCCCCAACATCATGCAACGGGTCACTTTTGAAACATCGTTACCACTTGCAGTTGCTTCCAGAAAATTCTTGTCGATGTCTGAGTCTAAAATTATGTAATCTCCTACGGTAGCGATTACGCCATCTATTTTTTGTCTCCCTGTGAAATTTTTTGAAGCTTTTGGGTCTTTCTTTACCGTATCGCTTACTGTTTCTTGGGCTTTGGCAAAACCTAATGAGCCTAAAGTCATTAATACTACGGCTACATTTTTACTACTTATAAACTTCATAATCTTTATTTTTGATTGCATCATCTGTAATTTCCTTCTCAAATTTTTTAATTAATTCTAATTTTCTCTTATTCAAAATTACTTGTTGCAAAGTTGGTTTTAAATATTCAAACGGACTGATCTGGTTTCTATTGATCACCTTTTTTATTT
The DNA here is from genome assembly GCF_000425485.1 of Flavobacterium tegetincola DSM 22377. Taxonomy (GTDB): domain Bacteria; phylum Bacteroidota; class Bacteroidia; order Flavobacteriales; family Flavobacteriaceae; genus Flavobacterium; species Flavobacterium tegetincola. The sequence goes on from NZ_KE384384.1 coordinate 235,447, forward strand.
TTACTATATAAACATCGTTCAATGAATCTGACTTTTCAAAAGCCATTCCTTCATTTATGTATTGATTTCTATTGGCTGGAGTGATAAAAGGTAGCCTTCGATACACTTCATTTAGCGACACCCAAACTGAATCATTTAAGGCCGAATTTTTAAACTGGACTTGATATGTACGCCAAAAGGATGCATCTGATTTCTTAAAGTTGGCAAAATTACTTCTAATTGCAGCCATTTTCGAATGATCCTTTGTCAAATGAACGTATCGCAATTGCAAAATAGTCCCGTTGGTTTTAAAATTTTCCTTATTCTCGTTGTAATACTTCTTTAATTCAGCCTCATTTATGGACGTATCCACGGTAGTCTGAACCATTTTTTCTATATAGGCTTTTGTATATAAATCATTTTTATATTGCCTGATCAATCGGCTGAATTCCTCTTTCTTTGCGTCATCTAAATTTCGTTCTGCTGCATTGATCAACAACTTTTGCGTCACCCAACGGTCTATGTAATTTTTTATAATTATCGCACTGTCTTTCTTTGACGTATTATTGGGAACCAAACTGTCTAAATCAACGGCGTATAAATAACTTTCGCCCACACGTGCCACAGCTTCTGGATTGCTTTCCTTTGTAAAATAATTACAAGAAATAAGCACTATTGCCACCAGTAAACACGCGCTTTTTTTTAGCATCTATTTTTTGATTTCTGCTTTAACCGATTCAAAAACGTCTTGATCCACTTTAATTGTAAATTCTTTCTTCAGATTAGAAACCCAATTTTCTTCCAAATATTGTTGGTAATCGTTGATTACTTTTCCTTCGCATTCTTCAAAAGTTTTTTGTCCCGCTGGAATAATATCTTTTACTACACTCACAAAGTAATAATCGCCTTCCTTTGTAACTCGGGTCAACCCTTTCTTATCGCTGATGTTTTTTGGCAATAACGTACTACCTTCTTCAAAAAGACCTTCTTTTTCAATCACGCCAATTTCTTTTCCCGTGTTCAAAGCTTCTTTAATTTCTGAAGCTGACTTGCCTTTCTTCAACATCTTATGTGCTTTCTTGATGAAATCTTCTTTTGTTGAAGAAACCACTAAGACATCGTAGCGTTTGTTCCATTGGTAGTTTGCTTTATTTTTATCATAAAACGCCTGCAATCCAATGGTATCTGTTTTCGACTTTTCCCAAATTTCTTTTTCCATCAAGTCAAACAATAGTAATCCGTCGCGGTATTCGCTCATTACATTGGCAAATTCAGGAAACTCTGCTTCTAAATTTTCATTGTAGAACTTGTTTAACTCTTCATCCGTAAATTGCTCGAACAAAACTGAAACCATCGTAGCAAGTGGTTTAATGTCTAAAGCCGTTTTTTGATTCAGTTGTACAAAATTCAAAAAGTCCCTACCTGATTTCTTAGCGGAGTTGATTGTCAAAACCGTTTCTGTGAAAGGTGTTTTAACCGCATTGCTCGTCCACAACCCGTTATAAAACTCTTTGTTAAACGACTTCTCAATAGCAGTATAGACTTTTTTATCTTTAGTAATCTTATATTTTTTTCTTAATTGGTCTGTTAACGAATTCTGAATCAATCGAGAGCGTTCGTCACGACTAATTTTAATTTGAAGATCTGCAGCCATTTCATCAAAAGATTTAACTGGATTCTTTTCGCTCAATTTAACGATGTGCCATCCAAAGTCGGTTTCAAACGGTTTTGAAAGCGGTGCTTCTTTGGTCAAGCCAAATGCTACATTTTCAAACACTTCAGAACTCAATTGACCTGCACTAAATGGCGCTAACCGTCCTCCTTTATCTGCAGATGATTTATCTTCTGAAAATTGTTTTGCTACTTCTTCAAACGCTTCACCTTGTTGAACTTTTTGATACAACTCCTGAATCCGCGCTTCGTTTTTCTTATTCGCTTCTTTGTCGTCTGATTTTGTAAGCATGATGTGTGAAACCACTACTTCTCCCCGATTGTCTCGAACACTGTTTACTTTTATTAAGTGGTATCCAAAACGACTTCGAACTGGATCTGATACTTTTCCTACTGGTGTTTTATACGCACCTGATTCAAAAGGATACACCATTCTAAATACAGAGAAATATCCTAAATCCCCTTTGTTTTCCTTAGCTGAAGGATCTTCAGAAAACTGCATTGCTAAGCTGCCGAAATCTTCGCCGGCCTCGATCTTTTTAAGTACTGCAATTGCTTTATTGTATGCTTTTAACGTATCGGCAGGCATTGCATTTTCGCCCAATAAAAATAAAATGTGCGAACCGTTGATCTCTTTCAATGATCGATCGTATGCTTCACGAACCAACTCATTGGTTACATTGACGTCGGTTAAATAATTTTTAGCGAGTTGGGTTCGGTACGAATTGAGTTCGGTAATGTATTTTGGATTGTCTTGCAAGCCCAATTGGTAGGCCTTATTAATTTTCAATTTATAACCCAAATACAGATTTAGGTACTGATTTAAGTCTTTTTGAGATTCATCTTTAACCAAATCGATGTTTTTATTATAAACTCTCTTAAATTCATCTGTATAATAAGGTGCATCGTTTATGGTAAATAAAACTTTTTTAGATGTCTCTTGTGCTTGTGAAAGAGCGGTAGCAACCACCAAAAAACTGAACAATAACTGTCTTAAATTCATCCGTTTAACCTGTTATATTTATATTATTATGAACATCAGTACTTGTGCCTGATTTATTTCTAAATGCAATTTGCCGTTCAACTTTGCAACGACCAACAAAATTAACAATTCAAACACACTATGCAAGTTAGTTGAATACTATTAACAAAAAATTATACGCAAGTGCTTTTTAGTATTTTACACTCATTTTGAAACTACATTTTAGTGACAATGAATTCGCATCTTCTATTTTGTTGGTGCTGTTCTTCGGTGCACGGCATTCCATCGGAGCACAGATTTAAAAGTTGCGATTCTCCTAAACCTATTCCGTTTAGTCGACTTTGGTCAATTTGATTTTCTACCAACCATTTTAGAGTCGACACGGCTCGTTCATTTGACAATATTTGATTGTTTTTATCGCTATCGCGGCTGTCTGTGTGCGCTCTAATTTCGATGGATAGCGATGGATATTTTTGTAAGACTTCTTTGACTTTTATCAATTCTAATTCGGCGTCGGGTCTGATATTAGATTTATCTAAATCAAAATAAATGGGACGAATTTTCAACATTATCGCCAAGTCATCTCCGATTTTAAAATGAGGCTGTTCTTTTTTAAGGACGATCGTGTTGATATTAACGGTGTCTTGGTTTCTAGTTTCTATTTCAATTTGCTTGAACACTAATCCTTGCGCACCTGCTTGAATTGTACCATTTTCTAGGCAATTTACTTCGAAATGATACTTCCCATCTGCATCGGCTTGTGTAGTCGCGATCTGAATTCCATTGGCGTCAAGCAAATTTACGGTAACAGCACTTGAATTTTTACTAGCATTTTGCACGAAAACACTTCCTTTAATAACCGTTTCGCACGGCAGTGGAAGCAATTCGACAAATGTATAAATGTCGTCCAATCCCACTCCACCTGGTCGGTTTGATGAAAAATAACCTGTTTTGTCTTTCTCATTAAATATAAAACCAAAGTCATCCATCTTTGAATTGACTGGCGTTCCGAGATTTTGCGGTTGCCCGTATTGTAAGTCGCTGCCTAATTTTGAGACAAATACATCCAATCCTCCAAATCCATCTTGCCGCTCTGATGCAAAGTATAAGTCGTTGTTCAGACTGACAAAGGGAAAGGTTTCTCTTCCTGCAGCATTTATTTTTGCTCCTAAATTTTCAGGTGTTCCAAATGTTCCGTCTACATTTATTGATACTTTGTATAAGTCGGATGCGCCAAAACCACCCGGCATGTCGGATGCAAAAAATAGTGTTTTTTCGTCTGGACTTAACGCAGGATGCGCGACGTTATAGGAATCGTCACAAAACGGCAATGCCGCTATTATGCTCCACTCGTCATTATTCTGTGTAGCTTTATAAATTTTTAAAACTGTAGTCTGATTTTGGTTGGAACCTTGCTTTTTGTTTTCAGAATTATTCCGTGTGAAGTACATTGTCAAACCGTCTTTGGTCAGCACTGCTGTTGACTCATTGAACTTTGAATTCACTGCTTTTGAGAACCATATTGGTTGGGTCGCTGCTGCATTTGAGTCCACCACATATAAATCCGTAAAACTTTGATTGGTCCACGAGTGACTGCGTTTAAACACGCTGCCTGTGTCTCTTGTTGAAGCAAAGATGATTTGTTTGCCAAAATAGGAAGGCCCGAAATCCGATTCTTTTGAATTGAAAGATGCCACCTTCACTGTAAATCGTCCTGAGTTTTTGAATCGCAGCGTTTGCCAACTCCTATCGCCTGTACTTTCAGAAGCAATCGACTGTTTCGGAAATAGCGTTTTCATTTCGGTCCAAACCACTTCCGCTTTTTCGCCTTTTCCAATCGACTTTAGAACTTGTGCGTATCGAAAATAATGAATGAACTGTTGGTTCTGTGGTTTCTTAAATAAAACCTGATACCATTTGGCAGCAGCCTGATAGTTGGCATTGAAATAATAGGCGTCCGCTAAGTCAGCGTATGTTCTAGAATGCGTATTGCCGCTTTGCACTGCTTTTTCCAAACTTACAATCGCGTCGCTGTACGCCAGTTCTTGGAATTGTTTGTGTCCTTTTTCTGCCCAACTTTGAGACCAAGTGGGAATTGTTACTAGTAATACAATCGCAATAAGTAAGTGGTAGATCTTCATTATCAACTGTTTTAGAAAAAGCGTGGTGCTACGATTTTATTGTATTTCGAAAAAAGTTCATAGCGCAAAAATAGTTCATGCGAACCCGAATTGTAATTTATCAATTTGGTCGTCTCCGCGTCGTAACTGTAGCCAATTTGCCAATTATCGTTCACTTGAAAGCCTACTAAACCTGTTACCGCAGCATTCAGCCGATAAGCAGCTCCAAATGTAAACTGTTGGTTGAATAAAAAGTTGGCAGACACATCCACCTGCAATGGAGCACCTTGCACGAATTTGGATAAAAAAGCAGGTTTGAATTGCAACTTACTGCTTAAATCAAAGACTTTTCCTCCAATCAGATACAAGTGCATTTTGTCTTTGGAGGTCGTACTTACATTATCATCGTATCTTTTGGTTTCGAGGAAATTTGGTACAGAAAGTCCGATGTAATTCTTTTTTGAATGCCAGTAGATTCCGACACCAAAATTGGGCGAAAACTGATTATCGATGCTATTCTGATCGTTTAAAACCACATCATTTGGGTCTAAAATGGTCAAGCGGCTGTAATCCACCGTCAACCAATTTGCAGCTGCTTTCAAACCAAAAGATAGATTAGAGTTGACGGAAGTGGGAATACTGTAGGAAACGTCAGCGGCAAACGTATTGTTATTTGATATTCCAATGCGGTCGTTGAGGAGAGAAATACCATACCCTAAATTGGTATTTGAAACCGGTTTATTGATCGAAAACGAATTGGTAACCGGTGCTCCATCCAATCCGACCCACTGTGTACGGTGTAGGAAAAACAAACTTGTTACGCCGCGGGAACCTGCATACGCTGGATTGATCAAAACCGTGTTGTACATGTAGTGCGTGTATTGCGGATCTTGTTGCGCCACAACGCTACTCACGAAAAGGAGTGCTATAATCGAGAAGAAATTAAGACTATTTTTACAGATCATTCGTGCGAAATACGGCTTACGGTTTAAATACGTTGCAATCCTACGATTGTTAAGATCCGAAAATTACAAAAATTAATGCAAAGATGCACGAGCAGCAATTCTATAACTCTTCTATTTGTAAAAAATAGTATTCCCTCGGACTTCCTTTTTGAAAAGAAGTTACTTTTTGAGGCATTCATCCAGGAGGACTATGTTCAAAAGTTGTTGTTTTGTGCATTAATACCGATTTCGATTCGTTTACAAGGCTTCCGATTGGCTGATAATTGACAATAATATTCTATTTTTGCAGTCAATTTAAGATACTATGAGTTTTAATAAGGAAATAGAAAGACGCCGTACATTTGGAATTATTGCCCATCCCGATGCAGGTAAGACCACTTTGACTGAGAAATTACTTTTATTTGGAGGAGCCATTCAGGAAGCGGGCGCGGTTAAAAACAATAAGATAAAAAAAGGAGCTACTTCGGATTTTATGGAGATCGAACGCCAGAGAGGGATTTCTGTGTCGACTTCTGTTTTGGCTTTCAATTATAAAAACAAGAAAATAAACATATTAGATACGCCCGGTCACAAGGATTTTGCCGAAGATACGTTCCGAACGCTTACCGCTGTAGACAGTGTGATTGTGGTGGTGGATGTTGCAAAAGGTGTGGAAGAGCAAACTGAAAAGTTGGTTGCTGTTTGCCGTTTGCGTAATATTCCAATGATTGTTTTCATCAACAAATTAGACCGAGAAGGAAAAGATGCCTTTGATTTAATGGATGAAGTGGAGCAAAAATTGGGTTTAACGGTGACGCCTATGAGTTTTCCAATTGGAATGGGTTACGATTTTAAAGGAATCTATAACATTTGGGAGAAAAACATTAATCTTTTTAGTGGCGACAGTCGTAAGAATATTGAGGAAACCATTGCCTTTTCGGACGTTGAGAATCCGGAACTCGATCGTATTATTGGCGAAAAGCCGGCGACTCGTTTGCGTGAAGAATTGGAATTAATTCGCGAAGTATATCCTGAATTTAATCGGGACGCGTATTTGTCCGGAGCTTTGCAACCGGTATTTTTTGGTTCTGCATTGAACAACTTTGGAGTTCGGGAATTGTTGGATTCTTTTGTTGAAATAGCACCAGCACCTCGACCAAAAGAATCAGAGACTCGCATGGTTGAACCCTCTGAAACGAAGTTGTCCGGATTTATATTTAAAATTCACGCCAACATGGATCCCAAGCACAGGGACCGTTTGGCCTTTTTGAAAATTGTTTCGGGTACTTTTGAGCGTAATAAGCCTTATTATCACGTGCGTCAGAAGAAGAATTTTAAATTCTCAAGTCCGAATGCCTTTTTTGCTGAGAAGAAGGAAATCGTGGACATTTCGTATCCAGGAGATATTGTAGGATTACACGATACCGGAAATTTTAAAATTGGAGACACGTTGACTGAAGGAGAAATCATGAGTTTCAAGGGAATTCCGAGTTTTTCTCCGGAGCATTTTAGGTACATTAACAATGCTGATCCTTTGAAAGCAAAACAACTTGAGAAAGGCATTGACCAGTTGATGGATGAAGGTGTCGCACAATTGTTTACTTTAGAATTGAACAACCGTAAAGTGATTGGAACTGTAGGAGCGCTTCAATATGAGGTAATTCAATATCGATTAGAGCATGAATATGGTGCCAAATGTACGTACGAAAACTTTCCTGTACATAAAGCGTGCTGGGTTAAACCGGACGATGCCAAAAATGATGAGTTCAAAGAATTCAAGCGAATCAAGCAGAAATTTTTGGCAAAAGACAAGTACGGTCAACTCGTATTTTTAGCTGATTCCGATTTCACGATACAAATGACTGTTGCTAAATACCCTTCGGTTAAACTGTATTTCACTTCAGAAAACGATTAAAAACCTGTAATACCAATAGCCTATGTTTTTTTTCAACAAGAAAAAGCCGATTTTAAAAGATTTGATTCCGGACAACCATATTGATTTCCACTCGCATTTGCTTTTTGGACTCGATGACGGGGCAAAGACTTTTGAGGACACTTTAGCTCTTGTGAAAGCAATGCAAGGCTTTGGGATTAAAGAAATGATCACTACGCCTCACGTGATGAATCACGTTTGGAATAACACACATGACATTATTACTTCTAAGCGCGACGAGGTCAATACTTTGTTTAAGCAGCATGGCGTCGACTTTACGATTAAAGCTGCTGCAGAATATCTGATGGATGATTATTTTTTGACATTGATTCACACGGAGCCTTTGCTTGTGTTGAAAGATAATTATGTGTTGGTAGAAATGTCTTATATCAATGCCCCTTTGCAGTTGTACGATATTATTTTTGAATTGCAAGTGGCTGGTTACAAGCCGGTGTTGGCTCATCCCGAAAGGTACAATTTCCTTCACAATAAGTTCGAAGAATACAGTAGGCTAAAAAATGCAGGCTGTTTGTTTCAAATCAATATGTTGTCCACAGTTGGTTATTATGGCGAGTTTGTTGCCCGAGCTGCGGAACAGTTATTGAAGAAAGGGATGATTGATTTTGCAAGTTCTGACATTCATCATGAAAAACATGTGGCATCATTTGATGGCAAAGTTTTATTCAAAGATATTAAGCCGTTAGAGGAGGCTATTGCGAACACTCTTTTCTTTAAGGAATAGGGAGCTGTGTATTGGAATGTACTGGTTTGTACTTCTTTTGGGAACGGGGGTTTTATTTTGATGATGGGGGTTTTGTGTGTGTTGTGCTTGGAGGTTATTACAAGGGGCTTGTTTATGGATTTTAGATTCCTACGGAATGACAAAGATGGTTTCTTACTTAAAAGGGAATGAGTGTTGTGGTTTAGATTGCTGCGGAATGACAAGGTGGTATGGATTGGTTCCTGACTTAAATGGGGATAAAAGGTGTGGTATAGATTCCTACGGAATGACAAAGGTTGTATGTATAGGTTTCTGACTTAAACGGGAATGAGTGTTGTGGTTTAGATTCCTGCGGAATGACAAGGTGGTATGGATTGGTTCCTTACTTAAAAGGGAATGAGTGTTGTGGTTTAGATTGCTGCGGAATGACAAAGGTGGTATGGATTGGTTCCTGACTTAAACGGGGATAGTAGGTGTTGTTTTTGGATTCTTGCGGAATGACAAATGTTTTGCGGTTTGGTTGCTTACTTAAGAGGGTAACTGCTGGGAACAGTTATTGACTACTTTGAATGTATTTCAGCAGGCTTGCTGCGTGAGGCAAGATTTGGTACTACACAAAAAAAAGGGTCTTATGACCCTTTTCTGAAACTGAATATTTCTTTGTACCATGGTAACTTCACCTTTTCTTGTCCATAACCATAGCCGTAACCATAGCCGTAACCGTAGCCATACCCATAACCGTAGCCTTTGTGCGTATCGGTGTCGTTTAGTAAGATTGACATGTTTGGTAATTTCTTTTCTCTGTATAATGCGTCTGGAATTTTCAATAGACGTTTGTCAAGATAATTTGCACGTACCACATATACAAATGCATCTGCGTATTTGGCGATTAATAAGGTATCAGTAACTAAACTTACTGGTGCCGTGTCTACAATAATATAATCATATTCCTTGCGTAATGTTTCAAACATGTCAGAAACTTTACTGTTCATCAACATTTCCGCAGGATTTGGTGGAATGACACCTGCTGAAAACACATCAAATTGTTCATAACCGTCTTGGCTGAAAATGTAGTTGTGCATGTCATCGTCCTTAGCAGTAATGAAATTCGTAATTCCTTTTTTAGGTAAATTCATATATTCATCCAGCTTTGGATTTCTAATATCTAGTCCCATTAAGAGCACTTTCTTGCCTGATAAAGCCATCGTACTTGCCAAGTTCACTGATACAAACGTCTTCCCTTCCTTTGGAAAAGTAGAAGTTAGAAAAATTACTTTTGCTTGGTTTAAAGGAACCTCGCTCAACATAAAATCAATATTTGTTCGAATCATACGCATTGCCTCTGATGAACTAGATCGGCTGTCGGCACCGATGATATCCTGACTTGATTCTGAATGAGGCAGATCACCCAAAAATGGTGCTAATGTTGCACCTTCTATATCGGAACGTGTTTTAATTTTGGTATCAAGTATGTCGTAAATGAATATTATTGAAAAAGGAATTAGTAACCCTACGATTAATGCAGCAATGTAAATGATATTCGGCTTAGGTTCTACCGGTGTAGGGTTGGAATACGCTACATCTATTATTTTTGCATTAGATGCAGTCACATTTAAAAGAATAGCATTCTCTTCTCTTTTTTGGAGCAGATAAAGGTATAACGACTCTTTAACACTTTGCTTTCTACCTATAATTCTTGACTCGCGTTCTTGCGTTGGTATTTGACCAATTTTACCACCTAGAATTTCGGTTTGTCTACGTAAATCGTTTTCACTAATTGCTAATGCTTTTTCCAAATTATTTAACCCTTGCTTGATACTTTGCCTCAACCCAGTAAGTTGCTGGTCCATATTTTGCACCGTAGGATTTGCACCCGTAGCATCGTTCATTAAACGCTTTTTACTTAAAACCATTAAGTTGTACTGCTCGATCAAGCCACTTATACTACCTTCATCAGGTACTAAATTTGCAGGAACCATATCTTGATTGGTAGCTTTGCTCAACATCTTTGAAACATCTTCTACAATACGTTGCTTTGTCAGTATATTTAAATATTCCTTCTGAATCTCTGTAGCTGATCCTAAAAATGCCTGCGATTCTGAAATAATATCAGTTACCTTATTCGATTTTTTAAACGACTCTAAGTTTCCTTCAACCGTATCCAATTCACTTGTGATTGCTGCTAAACGTTTATTTATAAAACGTTCCGTATTTTTTGCAACCTCACTTTTATCATCAATCGCATCTTGGTTGTAGTTTTGGGTCAGACGGTCTAGAAAGTCTTCACCCAATTCTTTAACTGGATCTACAATAGAAATTTTTATCACACTAGATCTTTCGCTTGTCGGTGTAATTGCTAACTTATTGTAATATTTATTTATAACCCACTCTAATGGTGTTAATCGCACTAATACGGAAGCCGTAGCTGTGGAATACTGCTCTTTTAAAACTACCATTTTTGCAAATTCTAATGGAATTGTGGCACCAAACTGGTACGGACCTGTACGCTCTCCACTAGCTGTTTCAAATTCAAACGAACTATCCGATACTGGAATAATTGCAAAGTTGAAGCTTTTAGAACTAAAATCCTCTTTCTTATCAAAAAATTGAACTTTTATAGGGCTCTTATTATATAGCTCGGTTGAGACTACACGGCCGTCCGCATAATAGGATATGTTTAAATTTAAATCCTTGATTGTTTTTGACAGTAAAGCCCTTGAACGTATAATTTCGGCTTCGTTTTCTATATTGATATAGCCTGCGTTCAATCCGGGAATGTCTGCGAATGCACCTAATTCTGATGACATTCCTCCCCTTTTATCTACTTTTATTAATACGGAAGTACTGATCGAATAAATCGGAGTGGTATAACGTAAATATAAAAAAGCTACTGTCAAACAAAGCAATGTAGTTAAAAGAAACCACTTCCAATTTATAAAGTAACGCTCTAATTGTTGCTTTAAATTAAAGTCTTCTTTTACACTGTTTTCTGGTTGGTTCCAATTTTGATCGTTCATTACTTTAATTTTGAGTGTAAATTGAATAAATAGCTAATAATAGCGATAATGATGTTAGAATAATAGAAATATTAGGACCAACTGCTGAACTGTTCATCCTAACTTTATTTGGCTCTACATAGACCATATCGTTTTGTGCTAAATAGTAAAATGGTGAATTGATAAAATCTGCTTTTGTAATGTCTACAAAATTGTAGGTTTTTTTACCGTCCGTCTCTCTAATAACTAAGATGTTGTCTCTTTTACCGTATATCGTTAAGTCACCCGCCATTGCCAATGCTTCCGGTAATGTCACGCGTTCTGTAGTTACAGGAAATGATCCTGGCGCTTTTACTTCACCGGTAACCGACACTTTAAAATTTAAAATTCGCATTGTTACAAAGGGATCTTTGATGTACTCTTTTAACTTCGTTTTGATCATATCCATTGCTTGACTCCTCGTTAAGCCCCCTAGTGTCAATTTTCCCAATACTGGGAAGTCGATCTTCCCTTGGTTGTCCACCAAGTACGACAAATAAATCGGTTGTGCTGCTGTAGCACCTGGCGCAAGACCACTATTTCCAACACCAAATGAGGCTACATTGAAGTTTGCCGTCGCTTCTGCACTGGGTGAAGAAACAATTATCGATAGTAAATCGTCTTGTTTTAAAACCGGATTGTACGTAATGCTGTCCGCGTACGCTGCCTCTTCTATACCTTGGTAATAACGCAATTTGTCTCGTGAGGCACACGAATTTAAAAGCAAGAGCACTATTGTCAGCGCGAGTATTTGTTTAATCATGAGGTTCTTTTTAAAAAAGCAAATATACATATTAACATTTATTTTACAACTTTATTATTTATCGAGCAGTACAAAATCGGAATTCATACTCTTGAATTCTGGCACTATTGTCTTCATTTTGACCACAATTTCATTTATTGTGTAGCATTCCGCTTCCGTTATCAGTTCGTTCACCGCGGTATTTAACGCTACGAAATCCTCCATGTCTTCCTGTGCAATCATAATTTTTTCGTGGTGTGTGGGTAAAGTTGTCGCTGTATCGTTTAACAACTCTTCGTATAACTTCTCGCCAGGACGCAAGCCAACTATCTTTACTTTAATTTCAACTTCGGGTGTAAATCCTGCCAGACGGATCATTTTATGTGCGAGGTCGATGATTTTTACTGGTTTCCCCATGTCAAAAATGTATACTTCTCCCCCATTCCCCATTGCTCCTGCTTCTAACACCAACTGGCATGCTTCTGGAATGGTCATGAAGTACCGAATGATGTCGGGATGCGTTATCGTAATAGGTCCTCCATTTGCGATCTGCTCTGTAAACAGCGGCACCACTGATCCATTGGAACCCAGTACATTTCCGAATCGCGTTGTAATGAATTTTGTTGCCCCACAATCGGTTCCTTGTAGCCTGTATTTGTGGTGTAGTCCCTGCACGTATTTTTCAGCAATGCGCTTGCTCGCCCCCATTACATTGCTCGGATTCACTGCTTTGTCGGTGGACACCATCACAAACGACTCGCATTTGTATTCGCACGCAAGGTCTGCTACATTTTTAGTTCCTTTGACGTTTACAAAAATTGCTTGTGCAGGGTTGCGTTCCATTAACGGCACGTGCTTGTAGGCTGCTGCATGGAAAACTACTTGCGGTCGGTATTCTTTGAATACGTGGTCCATCGCTTCACGGTTTCGCACATCCGAAATGATTGAGACTACCTTTACATTTTTGATTACTTTTTCAATTTCTAACGACAAGTGATGGAGCGGTGTTTCAGCTTGGTCTAGCATCAAAACGGTGTGCGGTTCAAATGCGATGATCTGTCTTACAATTTCACTTCCGATCGATCCCGCAGCCCCCGTAACTAAAATAACCTTTCCATTGAGTTGGTTGGAAATGGACTGATTGTCCAAAACAATTGGCTTTCGCTCCAACAGATCTTGAATTTCAAATGTTTTTACTTTTTTAGCAATGTTTTTTTGATCTTCCCAATCTGATATTAATGGCACGGTGAACACTTTGTAGTTGAATTCAAGGCATTCATCCACAATCGTCAACTTCTCTTCCTTTGTCAAATTTTTGTCTGCGATGATCAGCACTTCAGCCTCTACGGACCGCATTAATACGGGCACTCGTTTCCGCAAGTTGATGATGGGCAAATTTAAAATACGTTTGGCGGTGTTGTGTTTGTTTTTATCTACAAAACCGACGACTTTAAACCTTCTGGGGCGTTCTGCTATTAATGCGTTTGCTACTGCAATGGCATTTTCATCCGAACCGTAAATTAAACCGCGCATCAAATCTTCCTTATTGGATTCGGACAAATATTTTTCAAAGGTTTGTTTGACCAAAATACGGTATACAAATAAGGTTGCAAATGAAATCACGAAATTAATGAGCAATCCCGTATTCATAAATATTTTCGCTCCGAGCACATACATTGCGCTGTAATTGATCAAGATCAATACTGCTAATGTCGAGAACGTAGCAAAACCCAATTTGATTGCATCGATAAACGACGAATGCCTGATGATTCCGGAGTAGGTCCTGTAGATCCAAAAAAATATCAGATTGAGCACTAGGTATCCCGGTACCACATACATAACGTATTCTACCGAGAACAAGTCTAATCCCATACTCCACAACATGACAAACACTAGTATTGCACTCCCTATTACCACTGCGGAGTCCATAAAAAGCACAATCCATCGCGGCAAATAGCCTAGATTTTTTAAATTACCGGCGGACTTCAAGCGGTCGCTTAAATTTGACATTCGGTAATTGAATTGATTCTGGTTTAATTTTGGCACAGTTGCTTTGTTTTCCTATTCTTACAAAAATACATTATATTTCATTTTTATTCGTTCAAACGCCTCAAATTGGACGCTTTTCTCTTGAAACTATTTAAAAAATTGATGAACGTGCTCCGCGATGTGCTTGCGGTCGCTGTCGTTTAAATTTGACCCTGAAGGCAGACACAATCCCGTTTCGAATAAGTCCTTTGCTACAGTCCTCCCGTAATACGGGAATTCCGCAAAAACCGGTTGCAAATGCATCGGCTTCCACAGAGGTCTGCTCTCAATGTTGACTTGCTCTAAATGCAATCGTAAACCTTCCGCCGTCTTGCCGTTTGCTTCTTCTGCGTTTATTGTAATTGCCGAAAGCCAATGGTTTGAGAAATAGTCGCCACTGGATTCTTTGAACACGGTCACGCCTGGAATTTCAGCAAATAAATTGATGTAAAAATCGTGCATGTTTCTGCGGTATCCGATGTGCTTGTCTAGCACTTCCATTTGTCCACGGCCAATCCCTGCGCAAATGTTGCTCATTCTATAATTGTACCCTATTTCTGAATGTTGGTAATGTGGTGCAGCATCCCTAGCTTGCGTCGACAGAAAAACTGCCCTGTCTTTCACTTCCTGCGTGTGTGCCACTAAAGCGCCTCCACCCGAGGTTGTAATTATTTTATTTCCATTGAATGACAAAGCCGCTATCGCTCCAAAAGTTCCGCATTTTTTTCCTTTATATGTACTTCCCAAAGCTTCCGCGCTGTCTTCTAAAATTGGAATATTGTATTTATTTGCAACTGCATGCACTTCGTCTACTTGATACGGCATCCCATACAAATGCACTGCTATGATTGCTTTCGGTTTTATCCCTTTAGCAATGCGGTCCGTAATTGCTTCTTCCAACGCGATTGGACATAAATTCCAGGTTGTTTCTTCACTGTCTACAAAAACGGGTATTGCTCCCAAATATCGGATTGGATTGGCAGACGCCGAGAACGTCATGGTTTGGCATATCACCTCATCCCCTGCTTGCACTCCTAGAAGCACCAATCCTAAATGCAACGCAGCGGTTCCGGAACTCAAGGCTCCAACATGTACCTCTTCCCCAAGGTAGACTTTTAAATCCTCTTCAAATCCATTAACATTAGGTCCCAATGGCGCAACCCAATTGGCGTCAAACGCCTGTTGTACAAACTTTTGCTCTGCACCTCCCATGTGTGGGGAAGACAACCATATTTTATCTCGCATGATGAATTTGAATTAGCTGCAAATGTACAATTTTTAGATTTATATTTTAAGTTTTTTTTATGAGAGTTGGGGGAGGTGGTTAGTGGGCAGTGGTCCGTATAGTGGGATGGATTTGGGAGGAAGTAATCCTTGGATTGTGTACACTCCTTTCCTTTAGTTTTACTTCTTAATTGGTGCCACTTATAATTTGATATAAAAGATCAATTATTTTTTAAAAGTGTATGAAATGTTGTTAAGTCTTAGACTTTCGCAGAGCGGAATTACTGTAAGTGATAGGCAATGCGGCGAAGTCGGAGACGTTCGCAGAGCGGGGTTGAGAAGTGGTCAGTGGTCCGTTTAGAGGGATGGATTTGGAAGGGAGTTTTAGGAAATGGGAAGTAGGGAAATGCATTATATAAATTGGGAGTGACAAGCGGGAAGAGGAAAAATGAAAGATGTAGCACGGAAACTGGAAGATGGAAGATGGAAGTAGGAATTTCGTTGTGCTTGCTGATTTTTGAACGGGTTTTTGGGTGGCGGGGTTGTGCTTTCGTACTTTTTACTACTATCCCAATGGGGGTTTATCCGAGGATTAGGGGCTCGACTTCTTGCTTTGACAATCCGGTGTATGTGCAAAATTCTTCAATTGAAAGCAACTGACTGCTGCTTCGATTGAGGCTTTTTTTGATTTCCGAGAAAATCCTGACACTTTGTCTGTAGCTTTTGCCTGTAACCGTTTGAATGTCCTTCGGATAAATGCAGATCCTTTTGTGCTGGTTTTTCATACACTACTCATACACTATCTATACACTATCTATACACTATCCCTACTTGTGGCTTCTACCTGATTTCATTGTAAATGGTCATTTCAACTTTAATAACACAAACAAATTCAAAACAAATTCAACGGCAAATTCAACGGCAAATTCAAGGGTAAATCACGATCAACCTCAATTTCAATTGCACGGGCAATTATTATCGTAATGCACTACTCATTTAAATCATTAGATCGTTTCGTTGCCTTGTACGATTGTATTGTTTGTTACCGATTTATGGTTTTGGCTTCGCCTACTGCCATGGAATGCATTTAGTGGATACTTTGCTCCCAACTTTAGGCTCAGGATAGGTGCAAGTTAATAAAAACGCACTTAAAAAGGCAGGACATTCGTGTCGATTTTTGCCACTTATGTCGCTTTGTGCCATCTGGTACTGCCACTGTTAGGAACTGATCTTAAAACCTTTAATCTTTGTATCACTCAATCGGAGGAAAGTTGCAACGAACGTATGATTGAACGGATTTTAAATGAGTTTTTTAATTTTAAATTTTAGAAATTATGGCAAAGCAAAGAGGCATAATCAAGTTGAGAGGGACTATCGGAGATATTACCTTCTACAAAACGAAAGACGGGCATTTGGCTCGTGAAAAGGGAGGCGTTGACGCGAAGCGCATGGCTACAGATCCTGCTTTTCAGCGCACTCGGGAGAATGGTTCTGAATTTGGACGTGCGGGAATTTCTGGCAAGTTACTGCGAACTGCCTTTCGCAGTATTTTAATGAACGCGAGTGACGGCCGCATGACGTCACGACTGACACAGCAGATGATGAAGGTTATTAAAGCAGACGCTACTAGTGTCCGTGGTCTTCGAAACGTCATCGATGGCGAGGCCGAACTGCTCGTTGGTTTCGAATTTAACATTCGCTCTTCCTTGAGCAGCACGTTCTTCGCACCAATCGACGCCTCAATTGATCGCGGAACCGGAGCATTGACGGTCGCTATTCCGCCTTTTAGTCCGTTGAGTATGATTTCCGCTCCTAGTGGTTCTACTCATTACAAAATTATCTCTGCAGGGGCAGTGGTCGATTTCGTCGCTGGTACTTTTACGCTGGCCACTTCTGAAACTGCACCTCTTCCTTGGAACATGGTTGAAACCGCTGTACTTACTCAAGTGAATGCGTTGCCTGTAGCTACCACTGCTCCTCTGTTTTTAATCCTGGGGATTGAATTCTATCAAGAAGTCAACAGCATCTTCTACCCTCTTAACAATGGTGCTTTTAACGCATTTACGATTTTGAAAGTTGATGGTGGTGTTTAATATTTCAGCTGTTTAACGATGCTCTTATTTTTAAACAGAACTTATTTCCCCGACGGAACCAACGGTCAGCTTCATGCGGATGGCACATTTATTTGCTACACCATTGAGTTGCCCTGGAAGGAAAACGAAGCCCGCATTTCGTGCATACCCGAGGGGATTTATTTTATTCGCAAGCGTTACAGTTGTAAATTTCAATGGCATCTTGAAGTCGTTGCAGTTTATAACCGGCAGTTGATTTTATTTCACCCCGCCAATGACGCTTTAACTGAGTTGCAAGGATGTATTGCACCGGTTTGCCAATTGTCCGGTCCTGGTTTAGGACTGATGTCGCGCTCTGCTTTCAGTAAACTGAAAACAGTTGTTTATGCCGCCTTAGAACGGAATGAACAGGTTGAATTACGTATCACTTCTACATTATAAATTATGAAAAAAATAGTAAAAAGAGCTGCTGCTCCTACTCCGAAATTTTTTAAAGTACTTCGTACTATTGGTTTAACGCTTGCAGCCGCAGGCGCTACTGTACTCACCTCCCCTATCTTACTGCCTGCCGCAGTATTGAGTTTAGGCGGTTACTTGGCTGTTGCCGGAGGCGTTATCACGGCGGTGAGCCAACTCAGTGTCCGCAATGACTCCGAATAATACCACCCTCAGCGGAACGGCAGGTGGCACTTTCTTGAGTATCGGTCCTAACCTCAACTCAGACGACTTCTTACGCACTGTTATTTTAGCTGTAATCGGAGCCCTCGTTAGCTTTGTGGTTTCGGTATTACTAAAATGGCTTTTGGCTCGTCGCAAAAATTAAATTTTTATCTTTAACTTTTTTAAGTCAGGTCCTCGGATCTGGCTTTTTTTTTTGCTTCTGTACGCATTTGTACCTCATTTTTAAGGTCGAGTTGTCCATTGTTACTATATTGCAATACATGCGATGTGGTCTGCCTTGCTGTCGTAGTGTGGTTACCTCCTACTTCCAAATGCTACTAAAAAAGCTGTTTTTACTGTTTTTGTCTATCGAATTGTTTTAAAAGCTGCGAAATTGGAGCTGTTGCAGGGCGGTGCGTTATTTGATGGTGATTGAGGTGTTGCGAAGTTGGTGGTTCGCTACGAGGTCTGGGGAAGTGCTTTTTTAGTGTAGTGACAGCTAAATGACCTAAAAAAAGTCACAGCTGGAATAGTTAAAAATTTTTTCTGTATTTTTGAAACGGTTTTTAACTATAAGACCGGTTCCTGCTGTGTACTTTATATTTTGCATAGCGTAGGGCAACCTAACCAACATAAACAGTACTAATGATGCACGACCTTTTACTAGCTGATGACGATTGTGACGACTGTCTTTTTTTTCAAGAGGCTTTAGATGAGTTACCTATGGATTGCATACTCACAACTGTAAATGATGGTGTAGCACTAATGGCGTATCTGACTCAATCTACTTCGAGATTACCTAAAGCTCTTTTTCTGGATTTAAATATGCCTTTAAAATCAGGTTTTGAATGTTTATCCGAAATTAGATCAATCGAACATCTTAAGCAGTTGCCTGTAATTATTTTTTCAACGTCTTTTGATACTGAAGTCATTCACTCTTTGTACGCAAATGGTGCTAGTTATTACATCCGGAAACCAGGGGAATTTGATTCTTTAAAGTATGTCATTGAGGAGGCGATTCGCCGTGTGGACGTTTCTAATTTTACTCAACCGGCTCGAAATCATTTTATCATTCAACCTTAACTCTTAACGGATACTTATGCCGAATACCAATACTTATTTTTTGCAAGGTGGTGGCGAAATGGGTGCATTGATCAGAGCAAAAGATTGGAGTACTACTCCATTGGGCGTTCCTGAAAACTGGCCTCGAACCTTACGCACCATGGTATCCGTGATGCTTAACGCTCCCTTGGGAATGTACATTGCCTGGGGAAAAGAACACACACAAATCTATAATGATGGGTACCGCCCCCTTTTAGGCACCACCACACATTCTGAACATTTGGGTACAGGTGCTGCACCTTCATTATACGATATTGGGAATAGCATCGAGTCACTTTTTGATGGTATTATGAACGGTGGACCTGCTGGTTTTCAAAATTTAATTCTTCCAATCAACAGAAATGGCACTTTAGAAGCTAGTTATTTTGAAATTGCTTATAGTCCGATTCCATTGGAAAATGGCGCAGTGGGTGGCGTTTTAATTACTGTAATTGAAACTACAAGTAAGAAGGAAGTCGCCGACCAACTCAAAGCCAGTGAAGAACGCTTTAAAACCTTGGCCGATAATATTCCAAATTTGGCATG
The DNA here is from genome assembly GCF_000425485.1 of Flavobacterium tegetincola DSM 22377. Taxonomy (GTDB): domain Bacteria; phylum Bacteroidota; class Bacteroidia; order Flavobacteriales; family Flavobacteriaceae; genus Flavobacterium; species Flavobacterium tegetincola. Next base: position 255,205 of record NZ_KE384384.1, read on the forward strand.
GATGACCACAAAAGAGGGCGCTCTGTATTGGTACAACCAGAAATGGTATGATTATACCGGAACAACTCCCGACAAGGTTATGGGATGGGATTGGCAACAAGTCATCCATCCTGATTATCTTCCTATCGTACTAAAAGAGTGGAAAGCGGCCTTATCATCAGGCACTTCTTTTGAACTCATCTATCCTTTATTAGGAGCCAATGGCCAATACAGATCCTTTCTTTCGCGTGCTTTACCTGTAAAAAATGAGGAAGGAGCCGTTATCGGATGGTTTGGTTCCAATACCGACATGACCCTCCAAAAAGAAACGGAGGAAGCACTGTCTGATAGCAAGATGGAATTAGAATTTGCCATTGAAGCGGCTCAATTGGGTACATTTGATTTTAACCCCTTTACCAACGCCTTTTCGGCAAATAACAGGTTGAAAAAGTGGTTTGGACTGTCCGAGAATGAAGGTATTGATTTATCAAATGCCCTTGATATTATCGTAGAGAGTGACAAGTCAAAAGTGGCACACGCTATTACAACTGCACTTGATTTCTCCTCTGGCGGCCAGTATGATATTGAATATAGGATTATCAATCCGATCTCGAAAGAAGAAATTTCTTTGCACGCTAAGGGCAAAGCGTGGTTTACTTCCGATAAAGTGGCTTACCGTTTTAACGGAACTTTAGAGGATGTCACTGCCCAAACAAACGCACGAAGACTTACTGCATTGAATGCGGAACTGACCAAAAATATGGTTTTGGAAGCCCCGATCGGCATTTGTGTGATCAATGCTTCAACACTACGCACCGAGAATGTAAACGACCGTTTTCTTGAAATTGTAGGCAAAACCTATGATGAAATTTATGGGAACTACTATTGGGATACTTTTGGACAAACTAAGATTATTTATGAGAAAGAACTTCAAAAAGTCATTGAAACGGAACTCCCTTTTCACCTTAATGAAGTAGAAGTTTTATTGCACCGGCATGGAACACTAGAGCCTCTGTTCATCACTTTTGTCTATGCTCCTTTAAAAAATGAGGAAGGAACGGTGGTAAAAGTAGCCGTTTGGGTGATCGATCATACCCAACAGGTGCTTGCTCGAAATAAAATTACAGAAAGCGAGGAGAATTTAAAACTTATGATTTTACAGGCTCCCATTTCTATTTCTATTTTGCGTGGTGCGGCTTATAGGGTTGAAATTGCCAACAAAAATGTATTGGCCCTTTGGGGTCGAACAGAAGAAGAGGTACTTCATAAATCCATTTTTGAGTCCATGCCTGAGTTGCAGACGCAAGGGATAAAAGAATTGTTAGATGAAGTGGTCGCTACTGGCACGCGTTTTTCTACCAATGAACTTGCGATAGCCTTTATTAAAAATGGCGTTTCGGAAACCGTTTATGTCAACTTTTCTTATGAACCCTTGTATGATGCGAAGGACAAAATTACAGGGATCATGGTCATCGGATTTGACGTTAGTGCCCAAGTATATGCCCGACAAAAAGCCGAAGAAAGCGAAGAAAGCATTCGTGCCTTAGTGGAAAGCGCCCCTTTTCCAATTGGCGTGTATAAAGGCAAGGAGATGGAAATAACTTTGGCCAATCAATCCATTATGGATGCGTGGGGCAAGGGAAATGAAGTGGTGGGCAAACGCTATACGGACGTCTTACCGGAATTAAAAGAACAAAAGATTTTTAAGCAAATTCAGGACGTTTTTCGCACCGGCATACCCTTTCATGCGATCAACCAACGGGTGGATCTCGAACACAATTCGATTTTAAAATCCCATTATTTCAACTATAGTTTCACCCCTTTGTTTGATGCAGCAGGCGCCATCTACGGCGTAATGAATACTGCAGCTGATATTACCGAATTGCATCAAGCGCAACAAAAAATAGAAGAAAGTGAGAAGCGATTTCGCAACTCAGTATATCAAGCCCCACTTGGCATCGCCATTTTCCGAGGAACGGATTTTATCACTGAAATTGCCAACAATAACTATCTTGCTTTAGTGGATAAAACGACCGAAACGCTAATTGGTATTCCCCTTTTTGAAGCCTTACCCGAGGTCAAAGATTTGGTGGAACCTCTTTTCAATGCTATCCTAAAAACAGGAGAACCCTTTCACTCAAATGAATTGCCTGCTAATTTAAAACGAAACGGAAAAGTCGAGCTTACCTATTTCAACCTCGTTTATCACCCGTTATTTGAAGAAAACGGTACAATTTCCGGAATTATGGTGGTGGCTACAGAAGTAACCAACACGGTAAAAGCAAAACATTTATTACAACAAAGTGAAGCCCATTTTCGCAATATGGTGATGCAATCGCCCATCCCGATGACTATTTTAAGGGGAACGGATTACATTATTGAATCTGCTAACAACGTAATGTTGCACGACATTTGGCGCAAAAAGCGAGAAGACGTCATTGGACGTCCTATTCTGGAGCTCTTTCCAGAATTAAAAGAACAAAAGTATGCTGCCTTGCTCCACTCTGTTTATAATTCGGGTACCACACATAGTGAGAAAGAATCGTTAGCCCTCATAGCAGCTGAAGACGGAACCAAAGAATTTTACTTGGATTTTGAGTATGCACCCTTGTTTGAAACTGATGGGATTATTAGTGGCATCATGATCACGGTCAACGATGTTACCGACAAAGTTACCGCACGTAAAAAAGTTGAAAACACGGAAGAACGTCTGCGACTGGCCACCGAAGCAACGGGAATTGCCACTTGGGATTTGGATTTAGTGCATCAAACCATCATCCACTCGCCAAGCCTTGCAGAGTTGTTTGGATACGATGCATCAGCGGTATTGTGCCATAAAATAATCAGCGCTCAAGTGCATCCTGAAGATTTGCCCCTTGTACTCAATGCCAGAAAATCAGCCAAAGAAAAAGGAATTTACAGCTACGAAGCCCGAATCATAAAAACAGACGGAAGCATTATATGGATCAGAACGCAGGGGAAAGTATATTTTAATGCCGAAAATGAACCCTATAAAATAATTGGAACGTCTAGAGACATCAATGACGAAAGGAATTTCCAGCACGTTTTAATGGAAAGCGAAGCCAAATTTAGGTTGTTGGCCGATTCCATACCGCAACATATCTGGACCGCAGATCCTCAAGGAAATATTATCTATTTCAATCAATTTGTTTTTGCCTATTCTGGTTTGACTTTAGAAGCGCTGCTACAAGACGGATGGATGCAAATTGTACACCCAGATGATCGTGTTGAAAATGAAACGCTTTGGCTTGCATCCATTGCAACCGGAAAAGACTTTTTATACGAACACCGTTTTAGAAGAAAAGACGGGACGTACCGTTGGCAGTTGAGTCGAGCAGTTCCACAACGGGATGAAAGTGGTACAATTACCCGATGGGTGGGAACCAGTACAGATGTTCAAGATCAAAAAATGTTTACCTATGAACTTGAAAAACAGGTCACAGAACGAACAAGCGAAATCAATCAGAAAAACAATGCTCTAGAAAAAATGAACAAGGAGCTGCAATCCTTTGCCTATATATCAAGCCACGATTTGCAAGAACCATTGCGTAAAATTCAGATTTTTGCCTCTCAAATTAAATCTAAGGAAGCTGCTAACTTGTCTGTCAGCGGGTTTGAGAAATTTGAAAGAATACAAAATGCAGCACATCGCATGCAGACCTTGATCCAAGATTTATTGGTTTATTCGCGTTCTAGCTTTCAAGAACGAATTTTAGAACACACAACTCTTGACGCAATAATTTCAGAAGTACGTGAAGATTTAAGCGAAGAAATCATTCTAAAACAGGCCACCTTACAAGTAGTTCATTCGTGTGAACTGCACGTAATTACCTTACAGTTTAGGCAAGTTATTTTCAATTTGATCAGCAACTCCTTGAAATTTACAAGAGAAAAAGTGCTTCCAATAATCATTGTGAACGCTGAAGTAGGCAACGGCTCCGATTTTGACCACCAAATTTTAGCGCCAGACCAACGGTATTGTCGAATTTCCATCAAGGACAACGGCATCGGTTTTTCCCAAGACTACAAGGAGAAAATATTTGAAGTATTTCAACGCCTGCATGCCAAAGAACAATTTGCCGGAACCGGAATCGGTCTTGCAATCGTCAAAAAAATCATCGACAATCACAAGGGCTTCATCACCGCATCCGGCGTACCTGATCAGGGTGCCCTTTTTGATATTTATATCCCAGCCTAAATGGATTGCACCTACTCATTGGCAGCCCCTTCATCGCACTTTTGAAAAAAAGTTGACGTGGCTTGAAAAAGTGATTCGCTCTGCGAATGTCTGTGACTTCGCAGCATTTGTTCTTACATAAAAAATAATTTTCATTATTTACAATCATCGCGTTACTGCTCTGCGAATGTCTGTGACTTCGCAGCACTTGATACACTTTTGAAAATAATTTGTCTTTTATTCTAAATTATATGTTGAGGTAAATCGTAATAGACTCCTGCGGAGTGACAAAGAAGTAGTACATCTCCGCTCTGCGAATGTCTGTGACTTCGCAGCGTTGTATTTGACTTACGGTATTGTCTGTTTTATCGAGCACTGTAAAAATAGCTTTCTTTTTTTAATGTTTTGTTAGCAATCCAGCTCTTTTGAGATGAATGCTGCGAAGTTGGAGACCTTCGCAGAGTGGGGGAGCGGGGGTAATTTAATCAACACGACAAGTTTTTTTTAATGTTAAAGGTTTGTGTTGGTAGGCACGGATTGCAAATCCGCGTTATCGGGTTGCAACCACGCTATCGGGAAAATTTTCTATGAAATTCTGGTAGTCGCTATAGCTTTGACCCATTTTTTATTTGTGCATTTTGAACATTTTATCATGTCGAATGCCTCTAAATGTTCAACATATCCACAGTTGCTGCATGCATAAGTTCCTGGCTCCACTGTCTGCTCTACTTTTCTATTGTAAAGTTCGGGCCATATTGGCAGCCCCTCTTTTACAGCACTGTCTGGATAGAAAAGTACACTTATTTCACCATTGGTTTCCAAAACTGCTTCTTTCACCTGCCCTAAATGTTCAATGCCTTGAGCTCTCAGTTCCGCAAAAAATTCGTCTGAGGCAAATTCATGATAGTCTTTCGATGTAGAGGTATTTACTCCTTCCTTGACTATATAGGTGGTCTTGCCTTCAAATACTTCCTCAAACCGCTCTGAGCGTGTGATTACAAAGACTATCCCTCTATATATGCCTAAAATAATGGTAAAGATTAAAATTGGCGGCAGTAGCCCAACTTCCTTATACAACATTGGATCACCTGCCGAAGATCCCAGCGCTATTACCATTACCATCTCAAAAATTGACAACTGTTTTACCCCTCTTTTTCCAGTTAATCGTAGCATAACTATTAAAAAAAGAAAAACAATACACGTTCGCAGTAACACTTCCCATAAGAAACTGAAGTCTTCTTCACCCATTATTAATTGTTTCCAATCCATTCTATTTACATTTTAATTATTGATATCTAGCGTATAACTGGTAACAGTTAATGCGTCCTATTCCAAGTTGGTTCCATTCTCTAAATAAAATGTACGCACAACTTACTTGTATTCCTGTATAGGATTAATTCTTTTTAAGATCGTCAACTACTCCTTCTAAAAATCCTGCTGCTCCTGCTGCTGAACCATAAGATGTGTACACTTAGCTTTAGTCGCTTTGGTATAATTTAAAATCAGTTGGGTATTAATTTCTCTTATTTGCAAAATTGCACCTATATATAAGCCACAGCCAAAAAGATGATGAAGCTACTTGCGTCTCCCTCTTTTTTAACTGTGGCTATTTAAATTACTATTAAGTTCAGTACTTTACGTTTGTTGACAAGTCAAGTGGCGCCTGTACTCCAATTACCTATATTTAAAGACAGTACGCGATAATTAACGATAAATATCTCGGCCCTCGTTGGCTCTCCAATTGTCTTCAAAATAAGCAGCATCTTCCTCATTTCTAGGGTGAACCCCTAAAACTACATGCCCGTCTTTGATGCCCTTTTCGTAAATTTTGGCTCGGTCTTCGGGAATACCTGAACCTACAAGTGCACCAATGATTCCACCTGCAATTCCACCCGCACCCGCACCGGCTAGTCCCGCGGCTAATGGACCTGCTACAATAATACCCAGACCCGGAATTACGATACTAGTTCCGATCGCAGCGATGACACCGACAATTGCACCAAGTGTTCCTCCGATAGCGGAGCCAGTACCTGCCGTTTCAGCCGCTTTTGTCCCTAAGTCCGAATGGTCGTTTTTATCCGAATAGTATTTTTCTCTTGTATCATCGGACATTAGCAAATTGATATCATCATTCGTGTAGCCACGTTCCGATAAAGTACTGTATGCTCTTTCTGTACGATCTCGATCAGCAAACATCCCTGTTAACATGGGTCTACTTTTACTTTCTGTGTTGTGTGCATTTTCCATAGTTGTTTTTTTTAAAATTGATAGTATGTCAAATTTATTACTCCTTTATGTAAAAACTTTTATACAATTATAAACGCTTTTTATATTATTTAAGATCATTTACTTTATACCGACTTCAATCGTTTTAAATTGTCAGAAAATTTATATAATTTTAAACTATCTAAGAATATCAAAATATCATCGGGGATACTCTGCAAATTACGAATGGTGATGCTATAAAGTAATACGCTTGTACATTCCCTTTTTCTTTTTGTATTAATTTTACTAAACATAAATATAAAATTTTAAAAGTTCTTGTTATGCATTTATTCTATCGTCTTTTAATTTGTGCTTTTTTTGCCATGGTCACGATGACTGCTTTTAGTTACATCATTTCAGCTACTTTTAGAGCTCTATATAAGGAACCTGTTTTGCTGACCTATTTTCTAGATGAACTCCAGTTAAAAGTTTCAGAACGCTTGAAAAGCATTCTCGCATGGATTCTTCATTATTGTATCGGTTTGGGTTTTGTGGTTTGCTATCACTTGCTTTGGACGTATCAACTGCCTTTTATTCGTTGGGAATCTGGTTTACTACTAGGAGCGATAAGCGGTATAATTGGAATCTTAGGATGGGTCTTCATTTTCAGATATACACATCATAAACCTAAAATAGATTTTATCGGTTATTATTTGCAACTCCTAGCAGCACACATCATTTTTGGTTTAACCGCCTATGCGTGTTATGTCTATTTATGATGGTACCGGTTTTCAGCTGAAGGTTTATAGTGGTAGATTCGGGAGGTTGATTTCGGTGCTGAGAAATTGGAAGTTAGGCATTGGAAGTTAGGCATTGGAAGAAGGATGTTGAAGTTGGACGCGGTAGTGTGGAAAAGCATTTCTTTAGTGCAGCCCCGCTATGCGAAGGTATGTGACTTCGCAGCACTTTACATACTTTCAAAAAAGAATTTGCCTTTATTCCAGATTATAAGTTGAGCCACATTGTAATAGACTCCTACGGAGTGACAAAGAAGTAGTACAACTCCGCTGTTCGAATGTCTGCGACTTCGCAGCATTTGCTCTTACATAAAAAATAATTTTCATTATGCACAACCATCGCGCTACTGCTCTGCAAATGTATTCGACTTCGCAGCACTTTATACACTTTTGAAAATAATTTGTCTTTTATTCTAGATGATTTGTTGAGCCACATCGTGATAGACTCCTACGGAGTGACAAAGAAGTGGCACATTGCGCTACTGCTCTGCGAATGTCTGTGACTTCGCAGCACAAGATATACTTTTGAAAATAATTTGTCTTTTATTCTAAATTAAATGTTGAGCCACATCGTAATAGACTCCTACGGAGTGACAAAGAAGTAGTACATCTCCGCTCTGTGAATGTCTGTGAGTTCGCAGCATTTTTTCTTACGTAAAAACTAATTTTCATTATTAACGATCCCTGCACTATATTAGATGTAGAATGGTGGTACAGTGACAGACTCCGCCTTTACTTGGCCAGTTCGCTACCGATTTAAAAGAAGGTAATTTAAGTAGGCCACTGGTCTTTTATAAAATTATCCACATCAAATTTGATTGGAATAAAAGTATGCATCATGATTACAAGGTCCATTCGAATGTTGCGGTTTTCTGCATACCATTTATTGATTCTGACTTTGTCCGGCCAGATGATGGTATCGTTGTACTGAAGTGGATTTTGCTGGAGTGCTAAGGTCTGCTCTTCGTTGCGGTATTTTAGAGAGGCGAGTCCGGTTACGCCGGGGCGAACCGTTACTATGATTCTGTCGGTACCTTCTAATTTATCTGCATATCCTGAAATGTCGGGTCTTGGGCCAACGAATGACATTGTGCCGTTTAGAATGTTGAAAAGTTGTGGGAGCTCGTCTAGTTTTGATTTGCGTAAAAAGGCGCCCCATAGCGAAATCGTTTTGGTACGATCGTTTAGTGTTTTAATTTTAAAGATGGTAAACGGCTTTCCAAACTTGCCGATTCTTTTTTGCGTAAAAAGTCCTACGGATTTGGTATCTATAGAAGCCCCGACAATCAAGATTACAATTATCGTTCCAACTAATAGCAATGCGTAGAGTGCTAAAAAAAAATCAAATAAGCGTTTTATTATCAATTTTAAATTAGATGTTTAGTATGTTTTAGTGACATAATTATTACTATGGAAGAGCGTAGCACAAATAGTATTACGCTGAACATGCAAAGACAGCATTATTAGGTTCGATACAAATTTAAAATACAACAATTTTTCTTCCAGCTCATTTGAAAAGATATAACAAGAGCAGCATTTATTTGAGCATTATCCACTAAGAATTATAAAATTTTTAAATTAAGATATTATTAATTATATAATAATATAATAATTTTTCTTACATTATTATATATCCCCTTGTTCTCTTAATTGGAAATCTAATCTTGCTTAAATTAATTAAAGATATTTATCACCCTGATTACGATTCCTAATCTCTTTAGCAGGAACCCCGTAAGAAACAAAATTATCACCAATATTCTTAACTATTAAACTTCCCGCACCAACAACTGAATGCTGTCCGATGGACTTTCCATGAAGTATATTTGCTCCAAGCCCGATAGCAGTACACAGTCCAATCCTTACATTTCCACCAGTTGTGACACCAGGACTTAGACTTGAATATTCAGCCATTGAACAGTCATGATCTATCGAGGATTTAGTTGCTAAAAAGCAATGTTGCCCTATTACTGTATCATTATTAACTATTACACCCGCCATTAGCAAACTACCTTCTCCTATTTTGGAATTTTTCCCTATAATAACAGATGGATGAATCGCTGAAATAAATACAAATTTTTCTACCAACCTTTTGATTTTTTCGCTGATTTTAAATCTCGTGAAATTATCTCCAATTGCAATAATTCCTCGATTGACAGAATGGGTTGTAACAATATCTGGCAAATCAAATACTTTTCCTAATATTTTATACCCTCCGTAATCTGCACCACATTCGAGGTTATCGTCCAAAATTCCAATTATTTTGAACACACCCTGTTTTTCTATAATATCGATTGCATAACGGCAATGGTCTGATGCGCCAAAAATCAGTATCGTATCTTTATCCATTTTTATATTTTTTAAAATATTTTACAATTATTAATTACCTGGCCGAGTACGCGTTAATGATTCCCAACATATGAATTTTCGATATAATATTTACGAAAAACTTCATTCTAGTCAAGCTAGAAATCAATAAATAGCTCTCTATAAATCAATTAGCTCTGCTATTTACTTTTTTATTTATGACTTTATTTTAATTCACCTCTAAACGGTTGCATTGTCACTTCTCCTTCAGCTGAAATACCTTCTCTAATAAACACTTTCCTTACTGTTTTTATTAGAATCTTCACATCTAAAAGAAAGGAGATGTTGTTAACGTACCAAACGTCGTATTCAAATTTCTGTTCCCAACTGATTGCATTTCTGCCGTTGATTTGAGCCCAGCCTGTAATTCCTGGACGTACTTCGTGTCGGCGTTTTTGGGTTTCCGAATATAATGGAAGGTACTGCACCAGTAGTGGTCTAGGCCCTATTAAACTCATGTCGCCTTTTAGCACATTTAGAAGTTGTGGAATTTCGTCTAATGATGTTTTACGCACAAAGCTACCAATAGTGGTTAGTCTTTCGTGGTCTGGCAACAAATTCCCTTCTTCATCTTTTCTGTCGTTCATGGTTTTGAACTTGATGATCTTAAAGATTTTCGCATTTTTCCCGGGGCGCGCTTGAAGAAAGAATGGTTTGCCGTCGTTGGCAAAAAACAAACCGATCAGTGCCACTATAAAGATGGGACTTAGAAGCAGAAGTCCGAAGACCGCAATTAGAAAATCTATTTTACTTTTAAAAAAATTTCTATACATTTTAATTATTCGGTTTTTAAAAACTTGCCGCAAAAGATGTGACAACTTGGGAGTCCTCAAATTTAGTTTACTTTTGAACCTCGTGTTTCTATTTGCAATACTAAGACGTTTTATCTACTAGTCTTGAATAAGATTAAACTTTTATTGTATTCCCGACTGATAAATTTTATACAATTCCTCATGAATGTAATCTGCACTAAAATAAAGTAGCACTCTATTTCTTCCATTTTTTCCGTGCTCTTCTCTTAGTGCTTTATCGCTTCGGTACACATCCATCTTTAGACTTAAAGCTGTACTGTTTTTAGTTTCAATGGCAAATCCTGTTATTCCATTTTCAACAGTATCTTTCAGTCCTATAATATCTGATACTAAAATGGGTTTCTGCATGCACGATGCTTCTAAAGCAACATTGCCGAAGCCTTCACGATACGAAAATAGAACCAATACATCAAAGGCGCTCATTGCCAACGGAACTGCATTAGTGAACGGGATAAAACGTACTTGTAGGTCCTCACTCATCTCCTTAAATATCAATTCTGAAATAGCATCATCCGTCTCGCGATCACCTACTAAAACTAAAAAAGTATCGTTATTTCTAATTTCTTTGAAAGCTTGGTACATTTCTTCAATCCCTTTCTCCTTAACAATTCTACCAACAAATCCAAAAACAAAACCCTTTTCTGGAATATTCCATTGCCTTTTCTGTTCTTGAGTTGCAAAAGAGTCGATTGATGATGGATTAAATCGTTCTGTATTAATTCCATTGCTACTCCCTTTCCCAATGACAATTGCTTTTTGTCTACTTAAGACACCTTGATCTACAGCATACTCACGCAGTGAAGGCGCTATCACTACCACTTTTTTTGCAAGGTTACACGATATACGTTCGGTCAAGCGGACTATACTTCCTTTAAAACCAATGAGTGTTGCAGATCGAAGTCCTCTTAAGGTAAATATTGGAAACTTGACTCTTGTAAAAAAGCATGCAATCATAAATATTAGACCTGCTTTTGGCGTACTTGCGTTTACCACATCTGGTTTTACTTCTTTGATGATTTTTATTGCTGCGAAAACTGCCTTTGCATCTTTAAAAAGTGCTATTTCGCGTTCAATTTTTAGCTCTTTGAATTCAAATCCTTCCTCTTGGATAATGGGGAGGTACTTTTCATCATAAGAAGTGGCTAAAAATAACTTTGCTCCTTTGGAGGTATTAAATTTACCTTGGCCTTTCAGTAAAACAATACTGATTGGAGCAGAAATTGCAAATAATATTCTCATAATTAATTATGCATTCAATTTTTTATTTACACTTCCCCCTTTTTTATATTTCAGATAAAAAGAGAGTAATAGTCCCAACGGTGCAGCAGGAATCGTAAGGTAATAAAATTTATTGCTTACAATTTTGCTGCTTTTTTTTGCGATGATGCAACTGGAAACGTAATGAATTGCATTTCTAAATTTATCCTTAATTCCTTCACTGGTTTCCATCATAAGAATTCTATGAATCATAAAACCTTGCGGATTTTTCAGATATGAACTGATCTTGTTAAATGAATTTCCATCGGGTAAATATTCTACTATACATAAAATATCGTTAATGGCTATTAAATTGTATTTACTATCAATTTTTCGGTAGAGATAGCCTTGCGCTGGAAATTTTTCTCCTTCAACCACAGGATATGGACCGAATTCTTTTAAAACTTTAGACCTAAATACGTATTTCTTATCGCCTTTAATTTTTGTAACAGATGCATATTTAATTTGTGCTTCATTTATTGGAAATGCATCGCCAATTACTTTTCCATCCTTATAACTGTCTAATCCCACAATTCCACCAATTGATTCATCATTGCGAAATTTTTTCCAAACACTACTGATTCTCTCAATTCCATCATTAGGTAAAAAATCATCTGAATCTATACATACGGCTAGTTCCGTTTTGAGTACTGCATGTGCAGTGTTATGTGCTCCCAACATTCCTTTGTTCACTTGCTTAATGTACGTGATTGGCAAAGTTGCTGCATTCATCCATGATGCTACTAGATTTTCAGTCTCATCTGTAGATCCGTCGTCAATAATTAACCACTCAAAGTTCTGTTCTGTTTGCGCTAACAAACTGTCATATACTTGGTGGATGCAAAAAGCTCTATTGTAAGTTGGGGTATAAACTGTTATTAATTTCATTATTATAATTTTATTTTTTGGACAAAGGGCACCTGTTCCAGAATTACACCCTGTCAATTACCCCACAAATAACTCAAGATTAAATAGATAAGGAATCATACTCGACATTTTAGCAAGATATACTCCATAGAAACCCAAATGAAGCATATAAAACAAGTACTTAAACAATGCATCAGTTTTAATGTCCGTATATTTAAAAATGAGCGGCCAAATCAGGACGTAACCCGCTAAAAAATATTGCGAGAAACGCAAGAAATTTACGTCAACCCCCATAATGATTACAACCAAATAAATTAGGGAATTGAAAACACATAAATTCAGATAAACGTCGTAGGTTTTTTGGACCTGAATTGGTATTCTCCGTCTAAAATAAATTAAAGTTATCGAGAGCACAAAGAAAAACAATCCCAATAAGAAACCACCCGAAGCCCCACGATCAATGTATGCTCCATATCTCTCAGACACGCCCTCATCAAAGAAGGATACAAAAAAACTTAAAAAGGAAAGACCTATAAACGAGAGGAACGAAAACAAAATCATTCGTCCCGTACTGTATTTGAAATGCAATAAAAAGTAAAAGGGAAGCATTATCAGCACTGTCCTGTGGAACAAAGATGCAATTAAAACCCAAATTACGTACCACATCAATTTTCTTTTCAGAAGAAATACCAATGCAACAGCAAAAACTCCAGCGGCCAATCCTTGACGCGCCCCATTAAAAAAGAACAAATAGGCTCCTAAAGTAATGTACACAAAGAAGGAAATCGGCACATTGACCGAAACCTTTCTAATTAAGTAAGCGTACCCACTTACTGCCGTTAATGCAATTAAGGTTAGTAAACTCCAATAACTTAATGAAATCATTTGAGCAATGGTTTGTAACAAAAGAAATCCTTTTTCGATATTGGATCCTGAGAACATCCCACCTGGGCGATTTATAAAATAGTACACATAGTTTCCTGTATCCGTGCCGACGGTTATATTTCGGAATCCAGCAAACAGCACCAAAAGAGCAATAGAGATGTAAAAACCTGTATTCCCTGACTTTGAGGAAGTAGTAGTAGTACTTAAAAGCATCATGATGAATGCTAAGAGAAGAAAGTAAATTACCATAAACTATGTTCTGTGTTTTAATTTTGCGTTTTATTCAACGTATTTTACTGCTCAAAATAGCTCATAGAAGCTTTAGTTCAATTAGTCGGCAGTCTGCTTGTATAAAATGGTTTGCATCACTTCGTTGTGCGCTTCACAGCGCATTATATTGTGACTTGAACGCAGGTACTTCTTGGGAAATAACACTTTAACCAACTTGTTTTTTGTCAAGCGATTGAGGTGAATAAAATAACGGTTCAGTCCTAAATACTGTGGCAAATATAGACTTTCTTTCTTGATACAAAATGCAGCCCATGACGCTTTTATAAATTTTGGATCATAAATGCGTTTAGAACGTTCGCTCAGCTCATGTACAAGATTTTGGTTTTCTTCGGTCGTCATTAGTCGTATGCCTCCCTCTTTAATAGCTGTAATTCCTTGATAACTCATCATGTGCCTTTCTGCGGATAATTCAATTTTCAACATCAAGCCTTGGTTCCATGACGTATTGCCTTCTCTATATCCAAATAGGGAATTGCCTTGACCGTACACGATGTCCTTATCTTTATAGTTTTCTATTGTTCCTATGCAATGGCTGTGTTGACACGTCACTAAATCGGCACCTTTGTCTACGAACTTTCTGCATTTTTTTTGCAGCATTGGGCTTGGGTATTCGTAGTATTCAATGCCACCGTGGTAAATTATAATCAGATAATCTACTTGCTTTTTGACTGCTTCTATCAAATCTAAATCTTCATACGGGTCAAAAAAGGTAGCACCATACTCATTTTCACCCGCACAATTAAATTCTTGTTCTGCAAATGCGATAAAGCCAATTTTAAAGCCATTAACAATTTTAATATAGGGTTGCTTCGCCTTATTTAAATTTTCTGCTGCTCCAAACGTAGCAATGCTTGCTTTTGCACAAACTTCCAGTGTGGACTTGACACCTTCTTCTCCGCAATCTTTGATATGGTTGTTTGCTAAACTCACCACATCAAAACCTGCATCTTTAAAAATACTGACGTATGCCGTAGGTCCATGTAAAATTGGTCCACTTTTTTTAATGGATTTTGCATTGTCGGTTAGTACAAATTCGATATTTCCGAATAGCAAATCGGCTTTTTCGAATACAGGTAGACAATCGTTGAATATTTTATTTTGATCTCCCGCTTTAAAATGCGCTTCTGTATCCACAGTTGGACATAAATCGCCACAGATAATTACTTCGGTAGTAGTATTCATTATTTAAAGAAAATTTACATTGCAACAAGCTCAAACTGGTAGTTGAACACTGTTGATTTTGACTATTATTTAGCGATTGGTATGCATTAAAGTTTTGTACCGTTCTTCGATCTGCTTGGTATTGGTGTCACTATCAAAACCTAATGTAACAATTTTATTTTTAATTGCTTCTTTGTTTTCCATTTTATGCGACTTCATCTTTAAAATGGTTTCCACCCAAGCTTCAACGGAAAAATTATTTAAAAAGGCCACCAGGTTTAAATCCATATTGACGCTTTGGGGAAAGCCTGTATACAAAATGCATGGTACACCGGCTGCTTGCGCTTCAACGGCTACTAATCCAAAGCCTTCCTTTAATGCGGGTCCGACAAATACATCAAAAGTACTCATCACTACAGGAATATCGCTCCTTAAACCCAAATAAATTACTTTATCTTGAAGTTGGTGCAGTGCAATACGCTCTTCTATTTCTTTAAAATAAGTGGGTTGGTCTTCCCTACCTGCAAATACAAATTTACAATCGACACCTTGCTGTACCAATTGATGCACCACATCTATTATAAATACAACGTTTTTATGACTCACAATCCGACCTACATTTCCAATAACAAATGTATGTTCTCCTAAGTGGTACGATTCTCGCAGCAGCTTGACCGCTTCCAAGTTCACTTCCTGATAGGCTTTAACATCTACTGCATTATTAATTACTGCAGAATTTTTTTTATTTAATTTGGCCGCATAGTAAAGACTGTTGTTGGCTTCTATTGAACAACCCCAATATTGATCTGAAAATTTATTAATTGCCATTTTCTGAAATAGCATTTCTGCATTAGATACCAATTTATACAAGGGATTTCCTCTAAATTTAATATCAGCATGCACGTGCGTAATGACATGTTTTACACCTGCTTTTTTAGCAGCCCACGCTATAATACCCGATTTGCTGTTCATGTGGATGTGCACAATATCCGGTTTGGCCGTGTCCACAATTTTTTTAAACTCTTTAAAAAATTTAAAAGGTCCATTGCTCCATTGTGTAGGGATGTGATACAATTGCCCGCCTTTATTTTTAATTTCTTGGTCAAAGTCACCTGTAACAATACCTGATTTCGGATTGTAATTAATTAAAAAATCAAAATGGATCTCTTTAGAAACGTTTCTAAAAACATCCATAATCATGACTTCTGCTCCACCTCTATTCATGGCGCCCGTAACTTGTAGTACTTTTATCATCTGACTTAAAAACTTTGATTTTATTACTTGGATCTGCATTTTAAATTATAAAAAAGCACCGCTAATTTTGCACTGTTCCTATGCCCTACTTTTAATTTTTGCAAATCGATCTTTATACACCAGAAATTTCTTTTCGTAGAATTCATAGGATAAAACAATAGTTGCTACAATAATCAATGCATACACGATTAGATAATTTATAAACGATGATTCTTGAAACTTACCAATGTATTGGAGTGCCAGAAAAATCAATAAAGGATGTATAACATAGATACCGTAAGAGATTTTCCCAAGAAAGTTGAACCACTTTTTATCTAAATCTATCATCATGTTCGTTCTTGAAATTTGACCCAAAATAATTGTAATGGTTACCATAGCAATAATTTCATGATCTATTAGAATCGAAGAGATATGAAATACATTTACGGTTGCTAAAAGCAAAATGAACCAAGCTACAATTTGTGCTAGTTTTGTTTTAAGAAAGGTAACAATTTTGCTCCGCTCATAATAAAGAATTGCTCCTATACCACCCATCACCATAATATGAAATCTAGTCACGCTTAGAATCAGTAGACCTATATTCAGGAAATGAAATCTACTTTGAAGAAAGTAAAAAAGCACTTTGATAGTATAAAAAATCAATACATATTTAATACAAAACTTAAGCAACTTCTTATTTTCCAATTTGGCAATCCAAGGCCAAAAAATATAAAATTGCTCTTCAACTCCTATTGACCAAAAATGAACCATTAATGGCAAAGTGGCACCTGCTAACATTGCAAAATTAACCGAAAAGAAAATATAGAATGGAAACCCTAAAGAGCTAAAATCGATATCGTAAATATGGTAGATCACAATGCAAATTGCCATAAACAAATAATACAAGGGCCATATCCGCAAGATTCTGCGTATGTAAAAATGCTTTACTTGTATGGGTTGCTTTTCCTTTTCCAGAAGCAGTAGATACGTTATTAGAAATCCACTCAGTGCAAAGAACACAGTAACTCCAAACGATGCTAAAGCCAATCCAGCAGCTTCATTATTACTGCCTATAAAAATTGGATTTAAACCGAAATCAGGCAATTGAAGGCTGATGTGAGATACTAAGACCGCGATTGCCGCAATTGCTCTAATTCCATTTAACCCTGTTAAATGCAGCACTTGCGTTTTATTCATACTATTGTTATCTTATTTAGGTACAGATTTAAACTATACAGTAGCTTTTGGCAAAATCAATAAATCTCCCAAAATTTGATCGTACTCCGGTGGTGTAAAGTCGGGCAAACCGCTTTTTGGATAGAACGTCATTTCTCCAAAAATAATTTTATCGTCCACTTCATAAAAATCTACACGAACAAAAGGTAAATCGCCCACTAAATCTACTGCAATACGCGCCATTTCTTTTAAATTGACTGGTGCGGGAATGTCAATATCGGGACGCGGCTTTAAATTTTTGCCAAAGGGCAAAATGTTCCAATCCAAATCATAAAAATTTTGAGCATGATTGTCTGTTCCTCTTCCCTTATTGGCTTGGATAAAGTGTACTTTACCGCTGAAACAAAACAATTTAAAATCCATCAATTGGCCGCTGTTGTCTTTCAGAAACGGTTCGGCTATTAATCTTGGTTTCATGTTTTTATAAGGCCATTCTCTACCGGGCCAAAATATATTATTGTGCAACCAAACGTTCATGATCTTCTTCCAGATCCACCAATTTATTTTAGATTTATCCGTACAGACCAAATTCCATCCGCTTCCGTGTGTTGCCTTGAGAACAAATTGAGCTGGCAACTGGGCTACATCAAGTTGTTCAATTTTATCGTATACGCCTAAAACACCGTTGAGCAGATGCGCGTATCCTTTCTGAGTTACATATTGACGTACCTCATATTTATCCGCACAAGTGGTCATTAACGGATTGTGGTAATTCAATTTCATCCATTGCTGTTTTTCACTAAACGTTTTTGGGTTATCTAAATTCGGAACTCGACCCGAATATGTTTTATACAAGGAAATTACCGCTTCTTGGTCCGACAATTCGCGTAATGCTTTATCCCCTTTTTTCTTTTGCTGGACATTCCACAAATAATAGGCAAAGGGATTTGAATTTTTAAGATGGACTAATTTTGATTTTAAACTCATTTTTTTAATTATTTTCTACAAGTCGCTCAATTTAATTATAAAGTTGATGTTCTTTATTAAAATTTCACGATTATTTACCCTATGCTCTTTTGGAAAGGATGTTGTTCAATGCTTCTTTGGAATGACACAGCAGAAAAACGTAATCGTAAGTACCTGTTACTGGATCGGTAACTGTAATTTCTTTCCACTTTCCAACCCCAACTAATCGATCTAGTTGAAGGCCTAAATCTACTCGTCCATAATTTCTATAATGATCGTGGTCTTTTGCATTTGGTGTTCCCCAATCCACTGTTGTATCTCTCTCGGAAGGATAAGGTACACCGAGTTCCACAAAACCGTCTTTTTTGGTAATCCGAAGCAATTCTTTAATAGCAGCTTCATCATTAGGTACATGCTCAATCACTTGATTGCACAACACAATATCGTACGTACCATCTGGCTTATTAATATTTTGCACATCGAGACTTGTGTGATCGCTGTAGATAGTAACCGAAAAGTTCTTGAACCACTATGGAATTACCGCCGGATCATGGGAAAATTGAAGCACTGATTGTTCTTTTAAATACGATTTATCAAAGCCCTCCCAAAATACCCTTAAGCCTCTATGGCGTTCCAATGACCAACACGACAAACACCAAGGCAGTTTTCCAGTTTGAAAACTGAGTCGTTGATTGGGACCTTTTACAAATTTGTTTCCCCCACAAATTGAACATGGAGTTTCTGAGCTTTTTGCAGACAACTTCATATTCAAAATTCGAACCCTCCATCGGATGGATCTTACAATTCTATTTACCATAACTTATATCATTTAATTGTTTATAATTCTTTTATATAAAATTCATCAAATTGCAATTTAAATAAATTAATTGCAACATTTACACTGTAATTTTAAAATGGCGTCGATTCGTGATACGTTTTTGGAAGCTGAATATAGCTTATTAAATATGCCTATTTTATTAACGTTCTGTAAATGTAACGTGTAGTTTTCCAAACACCTAATTTTAGTTTGGAAAAAACATCACCCTTAAGGCTTCGATAAAAGAGTTTTGCTGTTTTTCTGACATCACTACTTTCTTCCAGGTAATTGTAATGTTCATCTGTAATTCTTTCTTTGATTAATACTAAGGCTTCCTCTTTAAATTCATCCTTAATATTATCGTACATTCCATGCAAGAGATTGAGTTGCTGTCTTAAAAATTCATTTTTATAGATAGCATATAATTGTGCTTGGTGTAAATACGCTTGCACCACATCCATTACAAAAGCCAAGTGAAATAATTTTTTATCTTTTTTAGCGGTTGTAGCGTCAGGTTGTTGGCGGTAAAATGCTAATTTTTCTGGCAGCAATGCTATTTTATCCACTTGTGTAATTAAATGCCAATGTACGGGTATGTCTTGCCTTGTAAAGCCAACGGGAAAGTGAATTCCAAGTTCCTTTGCTTTACTTGTTCGAATCATTTTAACCCAAGTGAAAGCGGGACGTTGGAGCAATGCCAGCTTATTATTGTGTTCAATTGCAGCAAGTAGGGACGGTTCTTGCTGTTTTTTACTAATTTCACTCTTGTCCCAAAAGGAGAGATAGTCCCAGATAACGATATCATCCTGCTCTTTTTCAATGCATTTAATTGCTTTTTCAAAAAGGGTGAGGTCGTAAATGTCATCACCATCAAAAAATACAACGTACGTACCATTGGCCAAAGCTAATGATTCATTTCGAGCCACAGCCAAACCTTGATTTTGATCTTTCGCAATCACTTTTATTCTGCTGTCTTTTAATGCGTATTCCTTTAGAATTTGTACCGTTTTATCTGTTGAACCATCGTCAATACAAATGACTTCAAATTCATTGAAAGTCTGATTGAGGATGCTCTCTAAACTTTCTTTTATAAAATCTTGAACGTTAAAAGTAGCTATCGTTACAGTAAGTATCATTTTCTAGAAAAGTTATTTTGCGTCCCGTCTCTGAAGTAGGTTCTAAATTTAGTTAATTCTTTAAATTTAAATCTCGTAATAAAGTAAACATGGTACAATGTATACAGCACTTTGGTTGCTTTTGCTGAATTATAGTTTGCCTGATTAAAGCCTAAGTTTCTGTAATAAATGTGAGCAAATTTAGCCGGTTTAATTATAATATTGGTCTGTGGAAAAAAAGGCACTGCTTGTTCAAACGTACCTCTCATGAATGGGTGCTTGTGAATTGCCGAGGTTATGGTACCTGTTTCAAAACCATTTTTTTTAACCCTATTGGTATACTCATTTTCATCACCCCAAATGAACATTTCTCTTTTTATAAATCCTATCTTATCTATTACTTTTCTGGAAATTAGCGTTCCATTAAATGGATTCATTAAATTTGGAATAATGGCTTGTTTTCTAGCTTCAGCAATTGACTCAAACTGTCCGAGCGAAAATGCTAATTTTGAACCATCATCAATCGCGCTGACTAATGCATTAGAATATAACAGATTCCCATTTTCAGCACCTTTTAATAATTCTTCCAATTGATTTTCCTCTGGAACACCGTCATCATCCATCATCCATAACCATTCGGCACCGGCATCGTACGCTTGCTTCATCCCTTCATAAAAGCCACCTGCACCACCATCATTTTCAAACTTTCGTACATAAACCACGTCAATGGTTTTGGTACTGTTTGCTGTTGCAAAAACTTGACTTTTAAAAACTTGATTTTCATTTGCTTCCTTTTTTGGAACTTCCTTGATGAAACCAAATTTGATCAGCTGATTGTAAGTAGCTTCTGTTGAATGGTTGTCAATTATAAACAAAGTCGTGGGCACGACCGTTTGATTTTTAATTGCTTTTAAACAATCAATGAGCTGGATGTCACGGTTGAAGGTTACAACGATTGCTGCTGTATTTAACATGTATATTATTTTATAGTTCTTTTGCTACCGTTTCAAGGGCTTTTTCAATTACTTGGTGCATGTCGTAATATTTGTATTCTGCTAGACGTCCTCCAAATATGACATTATTATACTGTGCTGATTTCGCTTGGTATTTTTCAAAAATCTCTTGATTTTTATCGTCGTTTATTGGGTAATACGACTCATTGTCTTTTGAAAATTCATGCGGATATTCTTTAGTAACGTATGTTTTTTCTTGCGTTCCAAACTCAAAATGTTTGTGTTCAATGATTCGCGTATACGGCACATCTTTATCTGTATAATTTATTACCGCATTACCTTGGTAATTTGGTGTGTCTATGATTTCATTTTCAAAATGCAGACTTCTGTAATCCAGTTCACCAAATTCAAAATTAAAGAATTCGTCAATTTTACCGGTATAGACCACTTTTTCTGCAAGTGCATCCAACTCTTCTTTATTTTCAAAATAATTGATGTTCAATCGAATCTCAACACCTTCTACTAACTTTTCCACTAATTTAGTGTAGCCGCCAATTGGAATTCCCTGGTAAATATCTTTAAAATAATTGTTGTCGTATGTAAAGCGAAACGGAAGTCTTCTAATGATGAAAGAAGGAATTTCTGTAGCAGGTCTTCCCCATTGTTTTTCTGTGTACCCTTTGATCAGTTTCTCATAAATATCTTTACCTCCTAGAACTAAGGCTTGCTCCTCTAAATTTTTAGGCTCTGTAATGTGGGCGTACTCGCTTCGTTGCTCTTCGATTTTTGCCATGGCTTCCTCTGGTGTTATCACACCCCATAGTTGGTGAAAGGTATTCATGTTAAAAGGCAAATTATATAATTTTCCTTTATAGTTTGCAATGGGAGAATTGGTAAATCTATTGAATTCCACAAAGGAATTTACGTAATCCCAAATTTCTTTATTGCTGGTATGAAAAATATGTGCTCCGTACTTATGTACATTTATTCCTTCAATGGTCTCGGTGTACACATTACCTGCAATATGATTTCTTTTGTCAATGATTAAACATTTTTTTCCTTTCTTTTTTGCCTCATGTGCAAACACAGAACCAAAAAGTCCTGCTCCAACAATTAGATAATCGTATTCTTTCATTTTACTATTTTTTTAAATCCTTTAAAAATTAAATCAGGTCGGTAATAAATGGCCAAAATTAAATAGAATATCGCTTGCGGATTCCATTTTTTAAAATAATATTTTGCCACAATCATGCAGTAATCTACTATTTTGGCATTGATGGCTTTTTTAGGTAAGCTTTGGAACGATTTTTTAAAAAAAACGTACTGCCTTATAAACCTTTTTTGATGTAAGATTCCTTTTGTTCGTGCTTCCGAGTTGGAAATCCCTGCTTGATGTATTCTATATACCGCCATATTATCGCTTATGCCATACATCTTACCTTTTTCTGCCATCAGTAACACTAGAAATCCATCCAATCCAAAAACTGCCTTGCTCAGTAATTTTTTAGACATCAAGTATTCTCTTCTAAACAGAAATGAAGTGGTATGCAGTATTTTTGAAAGTAGCAGTTCATCAATATCATAATTCCGGTCTTGCGCTGCGACTTCAGGTTGTGTAGATTTTGTCATTTCATTGACCAACTGTACGGAGTGAAAGCATAGCGCATTTTCAGGATGCAGCTCCATAAAGGTTGCTTGCTTTTGCAATTTTAATGGGTCTGTCCAATAATCATCACCTTCACAAATTGCCATGTATTTCCCTTTGGCTTGTGTTAATGCCCAAATTGAATTCCCTATTACGCCTTTATTTACTTTATGTTTGGTATACTGTATCCAACTGCCATTTGGATGATTTACAATACAGTCTTTAACGATCTGCTCCGTTTCATCGGTAGAGTGATCGTCTGCGATAATCAATTCTACTTGAAAATCCTTGATTTGCTGCATTAAGACACCTTCAACTGCCTGTTTAATGTATTGCTGCTGATTGTAAGTAATCATTACTACACTTACTACAACCGACTCCTTTTTATTGATCATACTTCTATTTAAAACGAGATGCTATAGTTTTTTCTCATTACTAGTTCCTGCAAATAGTGCTTTCTTAATTACCTGTAGCACTACCTTACATCTTATGCTTTAAAAATTTTTTTAAATCCTCTCAATACCAACTCAGGTCGGTAGCGGAAACACTTGACGGAATACAATAAAAATAGAATATTTTTTTTCTTAAAGTAGCACTGTGCAATGGATGAATAGGTATCTACGATTTTAATATTAATATTCTTCTTTGATACCTTCGGAAAATTAGCGCCAATATACTTGTAGTGATTGATGTAGTTTTTAAGATGATTGATTCTATTTTGTTTAAAACGCACTTGCGATATTCCTTGCTGATGGATCCTGTATACCGACATTGCTTCAGAAATACCTCTAGCTTTTCCTAACTCTAAACAAGAGAGCGCCAGTATTAAATCTGGGTTTAGCACTTTTAATGCATACAAGTTTTTATTTGCATATTCCATACAGCTTGATAAAAAAACAAAAGAGGCTGTTGGGGCTATCCACTTCATGAACAGTTCATTGGAAGAATAGTCTTTATCTTCACTTAAAAAGTTATACGCAAATTTATTCTCTACCGTACTGTTTAAGTCTGCACTATGAAAACTGAAAACATATTCTGGATTGTTTTCTAAGAATTGTACTTGCTTTTGCAATTTCAGTGGATCCGTCCAATAATCATCTCCTTCACAGATGGCAGTATACTTTCCAGTACCCTGATTTAGAGCCCAATTAAAATTGGTCTTCATACCTAGATTACTCGGATGATTGGTATACTTTATCCAACTTCCATTTTTATGATTATGGATGATTTCGAGTATTATTTTTTCAGTATTGTCTGTTGATTGGTCATTTGCAATAATCAATTCTATCTTTCCTTCGTATTCTTGGCTTAAAACACTTTCAATAGCTTCTCTAATGTAGTGCTCATGATTATAGGTAACCATCGCTACACTTACTACAATTTTCTCTGGTGCTATTGTCATTACTCTCGTTTACTGATTTCTTTAAAACTTCAGCTTTTATTCAATCTTCAAAGTTGATTACTCCCATGAAAATTTAATTGCCCTATTACTCTCTAATTTTTTAACTATAAGTCTTCGTTTTCTTCTTCAACATTGATAGAAAGAAATACTTTCTTTCCATTCTCTGGATTTACAAAATAGGCATTCTTATAGGTTCCGTGTGTCAAAGCCCTTAATTTATTAATAAATTCCAAAGCAGATAATCTTTCATCCAATTGAATTTCAGTTAACTTATTAAAATCTTTTTTCAAATATAAGTTCCCTTCACTTTCTGGAGCACTTGTCTTGTAAGTATTAGTAATGATTGAAAGTAAATGCTCGTCTATAAGTTCTATTTCCTTTTCAATAATTCTATTATATAAGCTTAGTGACGTATCCGAGTATTTTTTTTCTACAAACGCCCTTGCAATGATAGCACCATGATCCATAAATTCATCAATTTCATGTATTGTTGCTCCAATATTAGTGTCGTTAATAATCGCGAACACTTGTGGATACCAACCTCTATTCAATGGATTGTAACCTGGATGTACATTTATGCACTTGACATTGTCCACCAATTCTTTTGGAAATAATTGTTTGCAATGGATGGAAAAGATCAAATCATACTCTTTTATAACTTGCTTTACAGTATCCTGATTTTTTAAATCTAAAACATTAATAATCTCACTTCTATTTTCTGTTAAAATATTAAAATCTAAATAATTAGAGTATGGACTAATAGCATAGCTAACGTTTATGGAATCAATTTGCTTTTTAGAAATAATTTCAGCAAAACTCTGCATCATAAATTGATTGTCAGAAATAACTATTATATTTTTATACATCTTTAACTATAATTACTTTATATCGTTTTAAAACCCTTTATAGGTGGAATGGAAATCTGCCTCTTGATTTACTTAAACTATAATATTCTACTTTTATAAATAAACCCTAACCAAGTTGCTGATTTCTAAAGATAAGATTATTCACTCTTGCTGACAGTATAATATTTTAGTAATAGTCATTTTACTAATTTTTTGAAACCCTTTAATATCAAATCAGGACGGTAGTAGATGGCTAGACCTAAATAATATATTGCGATTGGGCTTTTCTTTTTGGTATAGTACTTGACAATTGTTAGGCAATGGTCTACAATCTTTAAGTTAATAGCTTTATCTGATAACGTCTTAAATGTATTTTTAATTAGAATAAATTGTTTTACAAAACGTTCCTGATGTATTATTCCTAACCTTTTAGCATCGAAATTGGAGATTCCCATTTCATGAATTCTATACACAGCCATATCGTCCGCCATTCCATAAACTTTTCCACTATCCGCCATCATTAAAGCGAGAAACACATCACCTGCAAAAATATCTTTGTTCAAAAATTGCTCAATATTTAAAAATTGCTTCCTAAATACAAATGACGCTGTATGTGCCGTTTTCGTTAGAAGTAATTCATCAATAGAATAATCTCTTCCCTCTGCGACTTTCTCTGGATAAATACTGTTTAACATTTTGTTATCAATAGTTACTGAATGAAAGCACATAGTATGCTCCGCATTTTTTTCTAGATAATCTAATTGCTTTTGTAATTTTAGCGGATCCGTCCAATAGTCATCGCCTTCGCAAAGAGCTATGTATTTACCTCTTGCTAAAGGATAAACAAAATTTGGTAATACTCTTACTCCTTGTGAATGTTGATTTTCTTTTTGTATAATTGTTTTAATTAAATTTGGGAATTTTTCAGCATAACTTTGAATAATTTTTATCGTATTATCCGTAGACGCATCATCATGTATAATTATTTCAAAAGGAAAATCAGTCTTCTGAAATAAAAATCCTCGAATTGTATCTTCAACATACTTTTCTTGATTAAAAGTTATACAGCAAATACTTAAAATAGGGGTTTTTTCTACCATTTATTTTACTTATCTAATGTCTTTGCAGGATTACCAATAACTATTGTATCTGCTTCCACATTATTTATTACAACAGCTCCAGCTCCTATAACTGCATTTTTTCCAACATATTCTAATTTACCTGAAACAAGAGATGCAGATTGACCCATTAACACAAAATCATGCACTTTAATATAGGCTCCAATTGTTGCATTAAATGCAATATAGCATGATTCTCCAACTGAACTCGTATGAGATAATGAAGTATTATAGGACAATACTGTGTCCTTTCCTATTGAAGCATCAGCCTGTACTACGGAATTTGCGTGAATTACTACTCCTTCAGAAATCTTTGAATATTTGGAAACGATTGCTGAAGGGTGGATTACTGTTGGTATATTACCTCCCATTTCTCGGATTTTATTAGATAAATTTGTTCTAATTGCATTCTCTCCAACACTGACTATAAAATTCATTCCACCTAAGGATTCTCTTTGAAAAAGATTGGTGTTCGAATCTATAATAGGTATACCATGAACATATTCGCCTGTACGCTCTTCGTTGTAGTGGTACAGCCCAGCGATCTTATATCCACAAGATTCTGCTAGATCGATATATACAATCGTATTATGTCCTACTCCTAAAATATAAATTTCTTGTTCTTCCATTTTTGTAGTTAGATAGTAATAATGATTTATTAAATGTCTAAATTCTATATTTTTATTATTGTATTAACAATCAATTCAATATTTCCCTCTTCTAAACCAAAATATAATGGCAAACATAAAATTCTACTGGAAACACTTTCGGAAATTTTCATTTCGTTGTAATCCACGAAATTTACTGTATTTAAAGAGGGATAGAAATAACGGCGGGGAAAAATTTCTAAATCATTCAATTTTTTCTGAACTTTTAACAATGCTTCTTCACTATTAAAAATTACAGGATAATAGCTGTAATTCCAATCCGTTCCTTCCCTTAATCTCATTTTAGTTACTTTTTCAAAATCGAGGTGATTGTTGTAATAGTCAACAATCTTTTCACGTCCAGCTAAAATTTCATTCATATAAGGAAACACAGCGAGCCCCATTGCCGCTTGCAGTTCTGATATTTTTCCATTAATACCTAATCCAAAGAAATCTGTTGGCCCGTTATGTCCAAAATTATGACTGTAATAAATTTGGTGCCACAATTCTGGATCTTTGCAAAAAACGGCACCACCCTCTCCTGTATGAAATAATTTAGTAGCGTGAAAACTACAAGTACTTACATCACCGTATTCAAAGACGCTTTTTCCTTTATACTGGACTGCGAAACTGTGTGCGGCATCGTAGATTACTTTTAGATTGTGCTTTTTTGCAATGCGCTCAATTTCTTCAATATTACACGGATTTCCAAAAACATGTGTAGCTAATATGCACGTCGTTTTACTTGTTATAGCTGCTTCAATTTTTGTTTCGTCGATGGTTAAAAATTCTGGATGAATGTCTACAAATACAGGCGTACAATTTTCCCAAACAACTGCAGCAGTGGTTGCCACATAACTAAAAGGTGTCGTGATAACTTCACCACCATTACCTAATAATTTTAGAGCAATTTGGATGGGAATTGTTCCATTATTGGTAATCAAAATTTTACTTTCCTCTAACTGCAAGTATTTTGTAAGCTTGTCCTCTAATTCACGGACTAACTCTCCCCTATTGGTTAGCCATTCATTATCGTACGCTCGCTGTACTTGTGCTGTGTATTCTGCTATCGGCGGAAAAAAGGTTTTGGTAACGTTTATCATTTTCTAAGAATAATGGTTTTTAATTCTTTATAAGATTCTAATTTAAAAAAATAGGCAAAAGCACCAAATAGGACGATCCCGAATATACTGCCAATCAGGAGTCGGAAAAAGTCGTAAAAATGTAAGGAAGCTAATCCATAATCTAGTATGTACACTGCAGCTCCTGCTACTAAAGCCCAGAACATAATTGGTAACAAATCTTTAGTTTGTTGCCATGCAGAATAGTCAATCAATTTTCCACTGTAATGGGTATTGATGAAAAAACAAATTATTGACGCCAATACACTTCCGTATAACAATCCATAGATTCCAAAAGGGAATGACGCGCCAATGACTGCAACAATTACAATTTTCTTTACCACTTCTAATTTTAAGAAGAGGTGACTGAGTCCTTTTACCTTTAAGATTGTTAAATTATAATTGTGGATTGGAAACAAGATTCCATTGATGCATATAATTTGGAAATAAGGAACGGCAGGTAACCATTTTTCCGTAAACAGAAATCGAAAAAGAGGTTCAGCTAAGAAAGCCATGAAGATAAGTGTAGGTGCAATTAAAAAGATCACCATTTGCATAATTCGTTTGTAGACGCTTTTCAATTTAACATCATCATTTTGAATCGTTGCAAACAATGGAAAGGTTACTTTATCTAACATCGCTGATATGTTTGATACAGGAAGCTGCTGTAGCGTATTTGCACGACCAAAGTATCCTACTTGTGCGGGTGCAAAAAACTTACCTATTATAATATAGTATCCATTAGAAAATAGAATGTCTAAAATAGATGAAAGCATCATTTTAAAACCGTAATTAAAATGCTGTTTGAATTTCTCCACACTGAAAGCCCAAATCGGCGTCCATTTTGCCCAAAACCACAATTGAATTGTACCTGCTGAAGCTTTGACAATTGCGCTGGCAACTAAACTCCAAACTCCGTAACCATTGTACGCCATAGTAATACCTACAATACTAGAAATGATTAACGAAGGCACTGATATCTTCATTTGGGTTTTAAAATCTAGCATTTTGGTTAAGCGTGTTGTTTGCACAGCACCAAACGCATTGATGATAAAAATAATGGAATACACCCTTATGATAGCCATTAATGTTGGCTGATTATAGAAATCTGCTATATAAGGAGCACCAGCGTATACCATTAGGTACACTAGTATACTGCCTGCTAAATTGAAATAAAAAACCGTTGAAAAGTCAATTTCAGAAGCATCCGGCGTCCGAATCAGCGATTGGGTTAATCCACTATTTATCAAAGCATTACCGACCCCCATAAAAATAGCAATCATTGCGATAAGTCCAAACTCAGCTGGTAAAAGCAGCCGTGCTAACACAATAGAAACGCCAAATGCAATTAATTGTGTACTAAACTGTTGCGCAAACGTCCAGATCATTCCAGAAATTGCAGTTTTTTTTAATGACATAAAGTTTAAAACCTTTTATTTAAATAGTTATAATAGTCGCCTTTTAGACCTTTAACGTCATCTAATAATTTTTCCTTAGAAATATACCCCATTAGAACCGCTATTTCTTCTAGGCAAGCTATCTTTAAACCTGTTCTTTTTTCCACTGCTTTTACAAATTCGGTGGCCTCCGTCAGTGCTTCGTGTGTTCCTGTATCCAACCACGCAAATCCTCTGGACATTACTTGTAAGTTTAAGTCTTCTTGAGCTAGATAGTGTTGATTCACCGATGTAATTTCTAATTCTCCACGGTGTGATGGCTGTACTTGTTCTGCCACATCAATCACTGAATTTGGATAAAAATACAAACCAACTACTGCGTAACTGGATTTGGGTTCAGTTGGCTTTTCAATGATACTCAACACTTTTCCATCAGCGTCAAATTCAGCCACACCGTAGCGTTCTGGATCGTCCACGTAGTAGCCAAATACAATTGCCTTTTGCTCGTCTTTTACTTTCTGAACTGCATCTTTTAATAATTTCTGCAATCCAGCCCCATAGAAAATATTATCTCCAAGAACCAAGCAAACGTCATCTGAGCCAATGAATTCCTTACCAATTATAAATGCTTGCGCTAAACCGTCTGGACTAGGTTGCTCTGCATAACTCAACTCAATTCCAAACTGGGATCCGTCTCCTAATAATTTTTTAAAATTCGGTAAGTCGTGAGGGGTAGAAATAATTAATATCTCTCGAATTCCCGCTAAAAGTAGAACAGATAACGGATAATAAATCATCGGCTTATCATATATCGGTAACAACTGTTTCGAAACCGCTAAAGTGAGCGGATGTAACCGGGTCCCTGAACCGCCTGCCAAAATTATTCCCTTCATTTCTTACTTTGTTGAAAATTAATTATAAACTCTTTAGAAAATTATTTTCTATTTTCTTCTTACTTAATCTAGTTTGTAGTATTTCCTGTACCATTCGATAAAAGCTGCTACTCCTTTTTCGATCGACGTATTGGGCTTGTATTGATAATGTGCCTCTAGCTTTTCTACATTTGCCCATGTTTGATACACATCTCCTGCTTGCATTGGAAGCATTTGCTTCTGAGCAGTTGTATTTAACTGTGACTCAATTGCTTCAATAAAATCTAATAACTTGACGGGTTGACCGTTTCCGATATTAAAAATCTCATAGTTACTTTTAGTTTTACTTTCTTTTAATAAAGTAGCTGTTACCCCTTCGATAATGTCGTCAATAAACGTAAAATCTCTGGACAGCAACCCTTCATTGAATATTTTAATGGGTTGGTTATTAATAATGGCATCTGTAAATAGAAACATTGCCATATCTGGTCTACCCCAAGGTCCGTAAACTGTAAAAAAGCGTAAACCTATGGTTTCCATTCCGTACAGATGACTGTAGGTGTTGGCCATTAATTCATTTGATTTTTTGCTTGCAGCATATAAACTAACTGGCGCGTCTACATTATCGAGTTCCGAAAAAGGCACTTCATTACTATTTCCATATACACTTGAACTACTGGCGTACACTAATTTTTTTACCTTGTTGTGACGCATGCATTCAAGTAAGTTCATAAATCCAACAATATTACTTTCAACATAAACCATTGGATTTTCAATACTGTAACGAACACCCGCTTGCGCAGCTAAATTGCATACAGCGTCAAAACTATATTTTTTAAACAGCAGTGGTAATTGCGTTTGGTCTTCTAAATTCATTTTATAAAAATGAAACTGGTCACCGTGCTTCTCACTTACTGCACTACTACTCTCGTAAACAGTCTGAATTCCCAATTCATTGAGTCGTGCCATTTTTAGATTTACATCATAATAGTCGTTTATATTATCCAGGCCCACTACATTGTAACCTTCCTTGATTAATTTTTCACATAAATGATAGCCTATAAAACCTGCTGCTCCTGTAACTAAAATAGTTGTCATACTCTATAATTTTCCGTCAACATTAGATCCTAAAATTCCTTTCACATCGTATATTATAGCTTGCTCTTTCTTTAAAGATTGCAAATCTAGATCTATAAATGCCTTGTGTGCAACTCCCAAAACAATAGCATCGTACTTTTTAACGAGTTGTGATGATGCACCAAGTTCTGCTTGGCATGAAAGACCGTATTCATGCATTACTTCAGCGGGATTGGCCCATGGGTCGTATATTGTTATTTTTACATTGTAGTCTTCTAAAGCTTTGATCACGTCTACCATTTTGGTATTCCTGACGTCGGGACAATTTTCTTTAAAAGTAATACCTAAGATCAAAATTTCAGCTCCATTCACCTTAATATCTTTTCGTATCATGGTTTTGATGACTTGTGTTGCCACATATTCACCCATGCTATCATTTAAGCGTCTTCCTGCTAAGATAATTTCGGGATGGTATCCTGCTTCTTGTGCCTTTTGTGCCAAATAGTACGGATCGACTCCAATACAATGGCCACCAACCAAACCTGGTTTAAATGGTAGAAAATTCCACTTTGTACCTGCTGCTTCTAATACTGCATGCGTATCAATATCTAAAAGATTAAAGATCTTGGCCAACTCGTTTACAAAAGCGATATTTATGTCACGTTGTGAATTTTCAATTACTTTGGCAGCTTCCGCTACTTTTATTGTTGGTGCTAAGTGCGTACCCGCTGTTATGACTGATTTATATAAGTCATTGACCTTAACACCAATTTCTGGAGTAGATCCTGAAGTCACTTTTAAAATTTTCTCAACGGTATGCTCTTTATCTCCTGGATTAATGCGTTCTGGTGAATATCCTGCAAAGAAATCTTGATTGAATTTCAGACCTGATATGCGCTCTAATACTGGAATACACTCTTCTTCCGTAGCTCCCGGATATACAGTGGATTCATAAATTACAATATCTCCTTTTTTAAGTACGTTACCCACTGTTTCACTTGCCTTATATAGAGGAGTAAGATCAGGACGGTTGTTTTTATCTACGGGTGTTGGCACCGTAATAATATAGTAGTTACAGTCTGCAATATCATTTAGAGCAGAAGAACAGCGTAAGCCTTTTTGATGGTTACCAAAGTCGTCAACAAGGACGGCTGAAAGTACTTCATCACTTACTTCTAACGTTTTATCTGTACCTGCATTCAATTCCGCGATACGCGCTTGGTTGATATCAAATCCTACTACTTTAAATTGCGTTGCAAAAAGTCGTGCCAGAGGCAATCCAACATATCCTAAACCGATTACTGCTATTTTTTCCATATTCTTTATTCTAGTCGTAAATTATTATGTATAAAAGCTAAGTTGATGTCCGTATTCCCTTGCTTCATTGTATTGTACTCCACGGCTTCGCGCCGTGAGTCCCATCAGGGGATCACAATATGTTATTATATATCTGTAACTCTCAAAAGGTCTGCGTTATAAAATTCTACTTGTACAACAGACCACGGGGTGCTGCTATCCTATAATGATAGCCTTTCAAATGCAAAAATAAACCAAACGAAGGACGAATGCCAAGAGAAAGCGGTATTTTTTTTAACTTGTTTTTAACGTATAGAGTTTTAAAACAAACCCAACAGAACAAGAAAAATCCCTAAACCTCTCTGCTGCTTATTATTAGCTTAATACCTAAACTTAGCAGGTACAAGTGCGTTTTTTGGTTTGAAACATATTCCACTGTAGCTTCTTGCCCTTTAAATATTCCTTCCTTTAAATATAATTGTTCTCCTGGTTGTAAGGTCGTTACAACTAGTGCTGTATTGGGTTTACCAATTTGATTTTGCATCATTTGCATCTCTCCATTCCTTATCACTGCAGGCTTGCCAAGCCAAAATACATAATTCAAAACTCCATCAATTATAAAAACCTCTGTCCTTTTTGCTTCTTCAATTTGAATAAAAACATACGATGTAAACAATGGCGTTACTATAGTTTTTTTTCTATCACTCCATTGGCGCACTTCGGTCTTCAACGGTAAATAGACCGTAAAGCCCAACTGTTCCAATTGCTGTGCTACTTTTTGTTCTTTTCTGGGTTTGGTATAAAGCGCGTACCAGTTTAACATTTTGATTTAGAATTTATGAATTTTCTTCCGATGTTATTATTTTTGTTTCAGGTTTCAAGATTAGCTTCATTCAGTTCGGGTCCGCCTCGGGTCAGGTTAAAATATTGTCTTCCTTTGATTATTTCAATGTTTATAGTTTAAAATAAAAAATAGTAAATACGACCGTAATCGTTAGCAACTTGTTTAATGCCCCGGCCCTTGCAGGGTGATAAATCTGAACTTATGATTAATGGATTCTATCTTTTTAAAAATTACCACCTATCTTTTTTAATTTTTATGATTAGAACTAAATCAAGCATTAATTACTACTCACTATAAAACTGACCACTATCTTAGATTTTCCCAATACCAAGCTACAGCTTCCTTTAACCCTTGCTGCATTGAAAACTCTGGATTATATCCCAATAGGCTTTTTGCCTTTTCGATGCTTGCTAAAGAATGTGGAATGTCTCCTACTCTGTTGGGCCCGTACACGGTTTCGATGGCTCCAATTTTTGGATCGTATTCTGCTAAATACATTTTTAACGATGCCATTAGGTCGTTTAAAGTTGTACGATCGCCGAAGGCAGTATTGTATACTGTATTCATCGCTTCTTCGTTTTCTGCAAGTAGCGCACGGACATTCATTTGAATTACATTGTCTATGTATGTAAAATCACGTGAGTAATTTCCATCTCCATTAATTACTGGACTTTCGTGCTTCATTAATTGCATTACAAACTTTGGAATTACTGCTGCATACGCTCCATCGGGGTCTTGCTTGCGTCCGAAGACATTAAAATAGCGTAGACCAATGGTGTTCAATCCGTAGGTATGCTGAAAAATATCTGCGTATAATTCGTTTACGTATTTTGTAATGGCATAAGGCGATAAAGGCTTTCCAATGATTTCTTCTACTTTTGGTAGGTTCTCTGAATCACCGTACGTAGAAGACGATGCCGCATACACCATTTTCTTTACTTTGGCATCTCTCGCGGCCACTAACATGTTTAAAAAACCAGAAATATTAACCTCATTACTTGTAATTGGGTCCACGATGGAACGTGGCACAGAGCCTAGCGCTGCTTGGTGTAGGATGTAATCGACTCCTTGCGCTGCTTTGTGGCAATCGCTGAGGTTCCTAATGTCTCCTACTATTAGCGTGAAATTTGGGTTTGCTAATAAATGCTGGATGTTGCTTGTTTTACCTGTCGCAAAATTATCCAAGCACACGACTTTATTGTTGTACTGCAATAAATGTTCGCATAAATTAGAACCTATAAATCCTGCTCCGCCAGTTACTAAAATAATTTTGTTTTCTATTTGTTGCATTTTTTGTTTGTTGTGTTTTGGGATGGGAAATGGGAGGTAGGAAATTGAGAGATGGGAGGTTGAAGTTGGGAGATTTTTGGTCTTTTTATATTATCCTTCTCTACTCTTTTCTCTATTTTCTTTTCTCTTTCTACTATTTCCTAACTTCTATCCTATCTTTTTCATTTCTTTATCTGCTACTTCTTTACGAAGACTAGAGCTTGAAAAACGGTGATCGCGTGTATTAAAATAAAATTCGATCCCTTTTGATTCACAGTACTCACGGCCTGTAAATTGTTTTTCGCTGTACTCATCACCAATGATACGTACATCAATTTTAAACGATCTTAAAATATCTTCTAGATCCTGCTCAGTGGCATAAGGAACAATTTCATCTACAAATCGGCAACCTTTTAGTTGTATGTAACGCTCTACTACTGTTTGAGTAGGTCTATTTTTATCAGGACGGTCTAGTGTGGGATCCGTTTGCAAGCCGACAATTAAAAAGTCGCATTGTCTTTTTGCTTCTTCTAACATTTTAATATGGCCTGCATGCAGCAGATCGAAAGCGCTAAATGTGATTCCTATTTTCATTATAATATTGTATTAAGTATAAAATTTTGTGACTGGCTCTAAATAAGTGTCAGTAGCAAATGACATTGTACACCACTAAATTACATCAATTTAAACTTTTATATATGCCTAAAAGTATAGCGCTTTTAATATTATTCTTTACGAGTAACTCTATATGCTCCACTACTTATACGTTCTAACCATTCTTCATTATTTAAATACCAATCGATTGTTAGATCTAATCCTTGTTCAAAAGTAACCGAAGGTGTCCATCCAAGTTCTTTTTCTATTTTAGTTGCATCAATGGCATATCTTAAATCGTGACCAGGACGATCTGTAACATAAGTAATTAATTCTGCAGACGCACCTGCTATGCGACCCAGCTTCTTATCCATTATATCACAAAGTAACCGGATTAAATCAATGTTTTGCCACTCATTGAATCCTCCAATATTGAACGTCTCATTCGTTTTCCCTTCGTGAAATATTAAATCAATCGCTCTCGCATGATCTTCTACAAAAAGCCAGTCTCTAGTATATTTACCATCACCATAAACAGGCAAAGGTTTATTTTCGATACAGTTTTGAATAAAAAGAGGTATTAATTTCTCCGGAAATTGATTGGGACCGTAATTATTTGAACAATTACTAACGATATACGGCATGCCATACGTTTCTCCAAAGGCACGTACAAAATGGTCCGAACTTGCCTTTGAAGCAGAATAGGGAGAATTTGGATCATAAGGCGTAGTCTCTGTAAACAATCCTTCAGCACCTAAAGTACCATATACCTCATCCGTACTTATGTGATAGAACATTTTATTATTCCAGTTTCCTTGCCATAATGCCTTAAAGGAATTTAGTAGATTTAAAGTACCAATTACATTGGTTTTTACAAATGCAATAGGATCTTTAATGGATCGATCTACATGCGATTCAGCCGCTAGATGAATCACACTGTCAAACTTGTGTTTTATAAAAAGTGCATTGATAACAACATCATCAACAATGTCCGCTTCAATGAACGTATAATTAGGAGCGTCAATTATATCTTGAATATTATCCAAATTACCAGCGTATGTTAAGGAATCTAAATTATATATGTGGTATGATGGATAATTTTTAACAAACCTACGCACTACATGCGATCCTATAAATCCCGCTCCTCCAGTTACTAATATCTTTCTCATCTTTTATACTTTCAATCTTTTTTCGGTCGGCGGTGATCCATTTTAGAGAGGTTTCCCACTTTTCCTACTTAACAATAAATTAATTTAAAATTGATCACTATTTTCTTTATACGTTTTTGCTCGTAATTTACAACTTAGAAATAAACTACTCTTTTATAGCGTATTGCATTTATTTTCCAGTTCCAACCGCTTGAAAAATAAATCCGATTTTACGCATTTTTTCTGCATTTAAAACATTTCTTCCATCAAATACGAAAGCTGGTTTTTGCATACTATCGTATATTTTTTGCCAATCGTACTCTTTAAATTCATCCCATTCTGTTAAAACTGCAATTGCATGTGCTCCTTGACATGCTTGATACGCATCTTCCGCACAACTAATTCCTGACCGATTTTCACTTTCTGACCGGCTTCCTAAATAGTTCAGATCATTCTGAATCTGGGCGTCTTTAACTTGCGGATCAAAAACCTGTATATTTGCTTGTTCATTTAATAAATAATCAGCTACATATATTGCTGCGGATTCCCTTGTATCATTTGTATCTTTTTTGAATGCCCATCCCAAAAATGCAATTTTCTTAGCTGAAACCGTATTGTACAATGTACTCACAATTGTTGTAGCAAAACGCCTTTTTTGATGGTCGTTCATAATAATCACTTGTTCCCAATAATCTGCTACTTCATGCAAGCCATAGGATTTAGCAATATATACTAAATTTAAAATGTCTTTCTGAAAACAAGAACCACCAAAACCTACCGATGCCTTGAGGAATTTTGACCCAATACGACTGTCCATCCCAATAGCACGTGCCACTTCGCTGATGTCTGCTCCCGTTTTTTCACACAACTCCGACATCGCATTGATCGATGAAACTCGTTGTGCTAAGAATGCATTTGCGGTTAATTTGGACAACTCTGAACTCCATAAATTAGTGGTAAGGATTTGATTATTCGGCACCCAATTTGCATAGATTTCAACTAAAGCATTTACAGCCTCTTGCCCTTCTGCACTACTATCACCTCCTATTAAGACGCGATCAGGATTTAATAAATCGCTAACAGCTGTACCTTCGGCCAAAAATTCAGGATTCGATAGTATCTGAAATTGCACTCCGTTTCCGGTATTGTGTAAAATATTTTTAATTGCCTCTGCTGTTCGTACTGGTAGTGTTGATTTTTCAACAACAATTTTATCAGTCTTGGCAACTGCTGCAATCTGACGGGCACACAATTCAATATATTTCAAGTCTGCAGCCATTCCTTTACCTAAACCATAGGTTTTGGTTGGTGTATTCACTGAAATAAAAATCATATCCGCTTCCTCGATGGCCTGGTCTACGTTTGTGGAAAAAAATAAATTTCGTCCACGTGCTTCTGCAACGACGGCACTTAATCCTGGTTCAAATATGGGAATTTTACTTACATCTACATCGTTCCAACCTGCAATACGAGATTCATTTGTATCAACTACCGTTACCTTAATATGTGGGCATTTCGCCGCAATAATTGCCATAGTAGGACCACCAACGTAACCTGCACCGATACAACAAATTGATTTTATTCTCATTCTTCTTTATTACTATTATTATAAAAAATTTAATACTGCCTTATCTTGCAAAGATATTATTATTCATCTTTAAAGGCTCTGTTTTTCTTAAAACTTACACAATGTTGCTCGAATTACTATTATTTTTTCTCAAACGAAGCCATCATTTTTTAACCGACATCACTATAACAGATTAACTAGTAGCGATTATTTTTTCCTGAACCGTTTTTGCCACAGGCTCTTTTTCTCGATTTCTTCGTCGTGGTAACCGTTCCCATACGCGCCGTATCCGTAATGGTACCCGTATTTTTGGTTGTTGTCAAACGCATTTAGCACTACGCTTACGTTTTTCAGTTCGCCTCTCTTTTGTCGTATGTTTAATTGCCCGATCATCCCTTTTGTGGTGTAATTCTGCCGTACAATATATAGGACTACGTCTGCAAAATTTGACAATTCCATCGCGTCCGAAACCAATCCGATCGGAGGTGTATCGAGAATGATGTAATCGTACTTTTCTTTTAGTCGTTCCATCAATTCGTGAAGACGGTCGCTCATTAATAATTCGCCAGGGTTGGGTGGCAGCGGTCCCGCAGTAATTAAATCCAGGTGAGGGATAAATGTTGCCTGCGTCACTTCCTCAAGTGTGTGGGTTCCAATTAAATAATTTACCACTCCAACTGCATTGGTTCCTTTAAAATCCTCAAATAATTTGGGCTTTCTCAAATCCAAGCCTACGATAACCGTCTTTTTTTCGCTTAGCGCAAAAACGGTTGCAATGTTGATGGAACAAAATGTTTTTCCTTCGCCAGAAACGGATGAGGTAATCATTAAAATTTTGGCACCCGTTACATTTTGCTTCTTGTATAAAAATTGCAACGAAGACCGGATTGCCCTGAACGATTCGGCCAATGCGGATTTTGAACGTTCAAAAACGGCGAGATTACTTTCGCCTTGGTTTTTACCGATGACACCCAGTATAGGGATTTGAGTGATTTTCTCCAGATCTTCGCGGTACTGGATGGTATTGTTCAGCAGAAATACGATAAGGATGTATAAAAACGGGACAAGCACTCCTACAAAAAATGCTAAAATATAGTTGACTCCCGTTTTTGGACCTATAATTCCACCTCCGGTATCTTTTGCCGTATCAATGAATTTGATGTCCGATACATTGGCTGCCTTTACAATTTCTGCTTCGTTGCGTTTTGATAAAAACGAGCTGTAGATGTTGTCGCTCAAATTGTATTTTCGCTGGATTTTAAAAAGCTCTTGCTGGTTTTCAGGCAACACCTGCAATGCATTTTGCGCTTGCTTCATTTTGGCCGTCACCATGTTCAAGTCGTACTGTAGCGTTACTTTCGCAGCAGCTATATTGACCAGCAACACTTCCTTAATGGCCTGCATCTGGCTGTCAAAATCCTGAAACATTTTATCACTCTTAACTGCATACCGCCGTTCTGCTCTTTGCACTGAAAGACTGATTAATTTTGACACATTGACCGTAATATTAGGGTCTTCAATACCTGCAACGGATGGCGCTGGTAATGTTGAAAAATCCTTACTATTTATCAGATATGCTTTTAACGTATTGTAATACGCTATTTTCCTTTGAATGGCGTCTTGCTGTAGTTCAAACGCACTTAACTTAGTGGACACATCCGCTCCACCATTTTCCAATTGTATTACATCTTTTCCTTGACGGAACGCTTTTAATTCATCTCCAGAATCTTTGAGTTGTTGCTCCATTTGCAACATCGTATCGTCAATGAACTTGATGGTATTGGTCGCAAATTGATTTTTGGCAGCCAACTGGTTGTCGCTCAAAACCTCCACAGTCGTATTCAGGTAATCCACTATTTTGGCTTTATTGGTCCCTTGCATCGATAGTGTCAAAATGGAGCTTCCTGCAGAAATAGGTTGCGCTTCAACATTTTGGTACCGCGCCACCGTTTGGTCAAAGCCATCCAATCTTATAAAATACTGCTTTTCAATGTAGCTTTCCGAAGTCTCTTTTAACTGAATACTGCAGTTTAGAAACGGCAATTTTATCTCTTCGCCTACTTTATATTTTTGTTGAAAAAGCGCTGGCTTCACTTTTAAGTGGCTGTCTTTTTTTTCTTTGTAATTGAAAAGGTTTACCCGTTCGTCTTCGAAAGGAATCGACAATTGGAATGTATTGGCAGTCAAAAATTGAATTTCCATCAATTGTCCGGTCAGCTGATCGTATTCTTCATTCAGATTTAGCTGAAAAGGAACTGATCCGTACGCGTCTACCAAATTATACTCTCCTTGCTCGAGGTAATTGATGTAAAATTGCAGTCGGCTGATGACTTCCTCATTGTGTGAGCGCGAACGTAACATTGTGGAAACGGTTTGAACTTTGTCCGAAGTGCCGCCCCAATTGAACACTAAACTGGTATTGGCCGTAAAAAAGGGATTGGTTTCCTCCTTGACGGAAATGGTATTGGAAAGCTGGTATATTTTTTCTTTTCGGATATTGATTTGGTACGCTATTGTAAAAGCAAGCAGCCAACTCACCAAAAAAAGTTTCCAATAGCTTCCTGTTTTGACTAAAAAACCTTTAAAATCAAAAGTGCTTGAATGTTCTGAAAGTGTAAAATCTTTGGTGTCAAACATAAGGATGTATTAACGGGTTAACAACAAATAAGTGGTGGTTGCCAAACTTAAAAGTGTGACAATCGTTCCCAAAGATTGGATTCCTGTAGTTCCCGTTCCCCACGATTTCTGCGCAAGTGGCTTGACGTATATGTAATCGTTGGGTTGCAAATAATAGAACGGCGACTCCATTGCTTTTCTGTCTGTCAAATCAATGTCATGCATTTCCGTTCCGTACGGATATTGCCTGATGATGGTTACATTTTTTCGATCGCCAATAATGGTTATGTCTCCCGCGTTTGCAATTGCTTCCAATACTGTTACGCGTTCTTGGTACATCGTTTTGGTTCCTGGCGCACCAATTTCGCCGTTAATGGTAAATCGCAATCCTGCCATTTTTACCGTCACAAATATATTTGCTTCCTTATTAAAATAATTTTCCAGCAATTCTTTTTCAAT
Source organism: Flavobacterium tegetincola DSM 22377 (assembly GCF_000425485.1). GTDB lineage: Bacteria > Bacteroidota > Bacteroidia > Flavobacteriales > Flavobacteriaceae > Flavobacterium > Flavobacterium tegetincola. Next base: position 296,198 of record NZ_KE384384.1, read on the forward strand.
TTTCAATCGCACCTCGTCCAGCGTAAAACCCATAATGTTGATTTCTCCAATTATAGGAATACGGATGTTCCCGTGGCTGTCTACCGTAAAGCCGTCGTAATAGGTGTCTTGTTCTCTTCGCAATTGATTTCCGTTCGAAGCGCCTAGCGTGTTGCTTGGATTAAAAATAGCCACTAACGCTGGGTCGATGGCTTTTATATTTAAGGAAATGATGTCGTTGGTTTGCAAACGGTATTCTGGAGTCAGTACCGGTTTTAGCATTTTTTCAGCCCCTTGACTGGTGTCTTGCAGATAAATCAATTGTTTTCGAGATACACACGAAGTAAGCATTACAGCAATTATGCAAAGTATTCCGATCCTTTCCAATCTCATTTGAAACTATTTATAGAACAAATATAACTTTTCATTTAGAACTATGAAATTTGACGGCATTAATTAATTGTTTTTAAATGCATTTTCAAACGGAACGCGATGTACAATACTTCTACCTAAGGTTACTTCATCTGCATATTCAAGTTCATCTCCCACGGCAATTCCTCGTGCAATAGTGGAAATGGTCAAACCCGGATTTTTAATTTGCTTGAAAATATAAAAATTGGTTGTATCGCCTTCCATTGTAGAGCTTAGCGCTAAAATCATTTCGTTTACCGCGCCTGAATTTACTTTTTCTATCAGCGACGTAATTTTCAATTGACTTGGTCCCACTCCATCGATGGGCGAGATTTTGCCCCCTAAAACGTGGTAAATTCCTTTGAACTGTCCGGTGTTTTCAATTGCCATTACATCACGAACGTCTTCTACGACACATATCAATTGATGGTTGCGGCTTGGATTGGCACAAATTTCACAAATGATTTCATCTGAAATATTGTGGCAATTGTCGCATAATTTGATATCCGTACGCATCTGACTCAAGGCTTGCGTTAAAAAACCAGTGCGTTCTTCGGGTTGTTTTAATAAATGTAACACTAAACGCAACGCCGTTCGCTTGCCAATTCCAGGCAATTGAGCCATTTCATTGACTGCTTTTTCTAAAAGTTTTGATGAAAATTCCATAGAGGACAAAGGTAAGGAAAAAGTGTTTAGTTTTTGGATGGAAGTTGGGAGGTGGAAGTTGGGAGGTTGGAGGTTATCGGTTATCGGTTATCGGTTGTGGGTTGTAAGTTGGAGGTTATAGGTTATTAGGTGGGAGGTTAAAAGTTGAGAGTTGGAGGTAGGGGTTGTGGGTTGTAAGTTGTAAGTTGTAGGTTATAGGTTATCGGTTGTGGGTTGTAAGTTGGAGGTTGTAGGTTATAGGTTATTAGGTTATTAGGTTGGAGGTTAAAAGTTGAGAGTTGTAGGTTATAGGTTGTAAGTTATTAGGTGGGAGGTTAAAAGTTGGGAGTTGTAGGTTATAGGTGGGAGGTGGGAGGTTATTAGGTTGGAGGTTGTGGGTTTTGGTATTTGCACTTTGAAAATTTTTAGCTACTTTGGCGGTTAAATTCAACTGCTGCATGACTCCGACTTTTATTCTTACTTTGATTGCTGTTTATTTTGGTGTATTATTTTTGATATCGCACTTTGTGAGCAAGAAAGATGGCGGTAATGCGGCGTTCTTTAGTGCTAATAAAAATGCCAAATGGTATCTTGTGGCTTTTGGGATGATTGGGACGGCCTTATCCGGCGTTACTTTTATTTCTGTTCCGGGGCAAGTGGGGTCGCCTGATGTTCAGTTTAAATATTTCCAATTTGTATTGGGAAATGCCATCGGCTTTTTATTGATTGCAAGCGTATTGCTGCCTTTGTATTACCGGATGAATTTGACTTCCATTTACGGGTATATCGAAAAGCGTTTGGGTACTGTTTCTTATAAAACCGCTGCTACGATTTTCTTAATTAGTCGCACCATTGGTTCTGCAGCCCGATTGTATCTCGTGGTTTTGGTTTTGCAACGTTATGTATTTGATGCTTTTGGCGTGCCATTTTGGTTTACCGTATTGGGTTCTTTGGCACTTATATTTTCTTATACTTACAGAGGCGGACTTAAAACAATTATCATCACGGATACGTTGCAAACGTTATTCTTAGTTTCTTCGGTTATTTTTACGATTTATTTCATTTGCTCTAGTTTAGATTATTCGTTTTTCGAAGCTTTTGACGCAGTGAAAAGTAGTAGCTATTCTAAAATCTTTTTCTATGAAGACGCATTGAAAAGTAACTTTTTTGTCAAGCAAATTCTAGGTGGTATTTTTGTAACTCTTGCCATGGTCGGCCTCGATCAAGATTTGATGCAGAAAAATTTGAGCTGTGCGACCATTGGCGAAGCACAGAAAAACATGTACGTTTTTACAGGAATTTTCGTTTTGATCAACTTGTTTTTCTTGAGTGTGGGTGCATTGCTTTACATTTATGCAGAGAAAAACGGGATTTCCATACCGCTGGATGCCGTGACTGGACAACCTAGAACCGACTTGTTGTTTCCCGAAATTGCATTCAATCATCTCACTTTAATTCCAGCGATTGTGTTTTTATTGGGTCTTACCGCAGCTACTTTTGCTACAACAGATTCGGCATTAACCGCTTTGACTACTTCCTTTTGTGTAGATTTCTTGCACATGGACAAACAAACCGAACCTGACAATGGAAAAGCTGTTCGCACCAGACATTTGGTACACATTGGATTTTCACTGTTGATGTTTGGTGTTATCATGGTTATTTTTTGGATGAACAGCGACTCGGTGGTGAGTTTAATATTTAAAATCGCGGCATTTACTTACGGTCCACTTCTCGGACTTTATGCTTTTGGACTTTTTGTAAAAACCAAAACCGTAAAAAACAATTGGGTGCCATTGGTCTGCATTTTGGCTCCAGCCATTACTTTTTTAATGAGCACGTATTCTGCTGAATTGTTTGGCAACTATCAATTTGCCGAAGAATTGATTATCATCAATGGTGGATTGACCTTCTTGGGGTTGTTGTTGATTTCAAAGCCTGCAGTGGAGGGTACGAGGTTTTAAGGGTTTTTTTTCGGTTGTGGGTTTTATGTTGTCGGTTGTCGGTTGTCGGTTTTGAGCATTGGAGTGGAATGTGATTCTTTTTTGAACTAGATGATTTATATTTTTGGGATTGTTGTTGGTTTTAGAGTTGTCGGTTTTATGTTGTCGGTTGTAAGTTGTCGGTTGTCGGTTGTCGGTTTTGAGCATTGGAGTGGAATGTGAATCTTTTTTGAACTAGACGAGTGATGTTTTTGGGATTGTTGTTGTTTTTAGAGTTGTAGGTTTTATGTTGTCGGTTGTAAGTTGTCGGTTGTCGGTTGTCGGTTGTCGGTTTTGAGCATTGGAGTGGAATGTGTTTGAATTACATGATTGTATTTCAGATGAATGCGCTTGGGGAAACGTCGTTTCTAACTATTTACCTCTTTTGAGTTACCATTTGCACCTTGAATGAATTCTAAGCATTCTCTAATTACTATAACTCATATATTAAGCAACTCTTAAGCATATAATTACACCACAAATCAGTTATATTGCGTTCTTTGTACTAGAAATTAATTACAAAATCTACTGCATATGAAAGCGTTAGTCCTTCTCCTCTTTTTTATAATCCCAATTCAATGGGAACCTAGTTTTGAGCATGCAAAAGTGTTAGCGAAAGAAAAGAATGAATTGATTCTACTTAATTTTTCGGGTTCGGATTGGTGCGTGCCTTGCATCGGTCTTCGTAAAGAATTCTTGGAATCCGAAGCGTTTACTGCCTTTGCCAATGAAAATTTAATTCTGGTCAATGCTGATTTTCCGCGAAGAAAGAAAAATAGTCCCGCTACGGAACAACTCAAACGTAATGAAGCGCTGGCGGAACTTTACAACCCAAATGGCGTTTTTCCGCTTACGTTGTTGCTCACTTCGGATGGAAAAGTTGTAACGTCTTGGGATGGAAAACCAAAAGTTTCGGTTGAACAGTGGATTGCAGAAATTCAAACGTTCTGTCAGGCAAACAAGTAAAGCGGTATGCAAAAGTTTTCAACTTCACTTCAATTAATGGGTAACAGGTTCACCATCACAGTGGTGAGTAGCGATCCTGATTTTGCGGAAACGCAGATTCAAATTGCCATAACAGAAATCCAACGCATTGAAGCGCTTTTTACCACTTATAATTCTAATAGTCAGACTGCATTGATCAATGAAAATGCTGGAATTCAGCCTGTAAAAGTAGACCGAGAAGTTTTTGATTTGATACATAGGAGTTTGCACATTTCTAAGATTACGCAAGGTGCATTTGATATTTCTTACGGGAGTATTGATAAAAGTCTTTGGAATTTTGACAAAACCATGACGACACTTCCGAGTACAGAAGAAGCCTTAAAAATGGTTCATTTGATCGATTACACGAACATCATTTTGAACTCTGAAAACCAAACTGTTTTTCTAAAAGAAAAAGGAATGCGCATCGGATTTGGTGGTATTGGAAAAGGATATGCTGCTGAAATGGCAAAAAAACTGTTACTAAATAACGGCGTCCAAAATGGTATTATCAATGCGAGTGGCGACTTGACCGCCTGGGGATTTCAACCCAACGGAAAACCGTGGACTATAGGAATTGCCAATCCCAACCTTCCTGAAAATGCTTTTTCTTATTTGGAAATTTCCAATAAAGCCATTGCTACTTCTGGGAATTATGAAAAATTTGTCACCATCAAAGGTAAAAAATATTCGCACACTATTGACCCAAAAACGGGGTTACCGATTACAGGAATTAAAAGCGTAACGGTCATTAGCAACAATGCTGAATTTGCCGATGCAATGGCCACACCAATTGCTGTTATGGGAATTGAAAACGGCTTGTATTTAGTGGACCAACTGCCCGACTTATACTGCATCATCATTGACGATTTTAATACCATTTACACTTCAAAAAACATTCACCTCTCATGAAAAACATTTTAAAAAATAGCGTCATCGGAGTATCCTTATTTCTTTTAGGACTCACCTTTACCTCTTGCGAAGCGGTCAAACCGTATCAAAAAAGTAAAATTAACGATTCGGAAATGATCTTGTCCAACCGAAAAATACAGAAAACAGAGAATAGTTTTCAAACCTACCGCGAAGGTGCTTCTGGAGCAAATGGCGGAAAAACAGGTGGTGGATGTGGTTGCAATTAATTTGAAACAGAAAAGATGAAACGAATACTTATTACTGGATTGGCGCTCCTTGGATTACTCCAACTTTCCGCTCAAGTTACCCCTAAAGATTCCTCTGCTTACAAAAGTACGAAGTTGAAAGTAGATGAAATCAATTTGGTTTCGAGTTATTATCGACAAGACGGAAATAATTCTTCTGTGACTGGCGGAATTGGAACTGAAAAATTAACGGATATTTCCAACACGCTTGACGTTCGGTTGATTAAATACGATAAAGCGGGAATTAAGCACAATTGGGATTTGGAAGTCGGCATTGATCATTACAGTTCCGCTTCTTCTGACATGATTGATTTGCAAGCCAATTCGTCCGCATCGTCCGCTGATAATCGCTTTTATCCGTCTGTGACTTATGCGCGTGAAAATGAAGCAAAAGGTCAAACCTTATCTTTTGGATTGTCCTCCTCTTTGGAGTACGACTACCAGTCTTTTGGCGGCACGATTGGGTTTGCCAAACAAACTAAAAATAGAAACGGAGAATTTACTGCAAAATTCCAGACGTATCTAGATCAAGTGAAACTGATTTTGCCCACTGAATTGCGCTCCAGTTCGGACTCAAATGGCACGGAAGGTCGAAACACATTTGCAGGTTCTTTAGGTTATTCACAAATCATCAATAAGAATTTCCAAGTTCAATTCATGGTTGATTTGGTGCAACAAAATGGCTATTTAAGTTTGCCCTTCCACCGCGTATATTTTACAGACGGAACGGTGCATCAAGAAAATTTGCCTGACAGCCGTTTTAAGATTCCGGTTTCCGTACGAGGGAGTTATTTCTTGGGAGATAACGTGATTGTAAGAGGTTATTACCGCTACTATTCGGACAATTGGGATTTGACCGCACATACTTTTGATCTAGAAGTACCCGTTAAAATCTCTCCTTTTATGTCGATCAGTCCGTTCTATCGTTACTACAGTCAGCAAGGTACCACCTATTTTAAAGGTTACGAAGAGCACACTGCCGCTTCTGAATTTTATACCAGCAATTATGACTTGTCTACATTCAACAGTCACTTTTTCGGTGCGGGAATTAAATTCACACCCTTAAACGGCGTTTTCGGAGTCAAACACCTCAACACGTTAGAAGTACGCTACGGTCATTATGATCGAAGTACGAATTTAAATTCTAATATTATTAGTGTGAATTTGAAGTATAGGTAGGTTGGAGGTTATAGGTTATGGGTTATAGGTTATAGGTTATGGGTTGTGGGTTGTAGGTTATGGATTATGGGTTGTGGGTTATGGGTTATAGGTTATGGGTTATGGGTTGTAAGTTTTAGGTTGTGGGTTGTGGGTTGTGGGTTATGGGTTATAGGTTATAGGTTATAGGTTATAGGTTATGGGTTATGGGTTATGGGTTGTAGGTTTATGGTAATGTCTGCCGATGGGGAGGAAGTTGGGAGATTGGAGGTTATAGGTTGTAGATTATGCGTTTATGTTTATAGGTTGTTGGTTGTGGTTCATGGGTTGTAGGTTATGTGTTTATGGTAATGTCTGCCGATGAAAAAAAGTTTAAAGTTTAAAGTTTAAAGTTTTAGATTGTTCGTGAAAGTTTAAACGAGTCAAAGATCTTTTCCGCTTTACTTTCTATCTCTTTACCCTTCTGTCTTTCTATCTCTCTGTCTCTCCAACTGCTGCTCAGTCATAAAAAAGGTTAAAGCGCAGGCTTTTATAAAATGAATTATATATCTTTGCTTTATGCAAAAAATGTTTCGCACATATCTTATTATGTTGACATTAGGCCTGTTTTTACTGCCTAATGCGATGTTTGCGCGTGGAACTCAAACAGAAATGAAATGTTGTTCGAAATCGGTTTCGTCTGAAACCACTCCTAAAAAGTGTTGCAAAGACAAATCTTCTCAAAAAGAACACAAAGGAGGTTGCGAAGGAAAATGTGGCAATTCCACGTGCACTACAGCATCTGTGATTTCTGTTATTGCTTTTTTAGACGCTAGTACGTCTAACACTAATTCTTTTGATTTTTCAACTGAAAAACAATTATTTTACGATTCTAAAACCTTTATTTCTGCTGGTTTTTCATCATTATGGCTTATTCCTAAAATAGGCTAATTCAATTCTTGACAGCATAAATTGCGTCCATTTTTCAGCGATTGCTGTTTCTTTTAATCAACGTACCATCAATTATTTGCCCGTTTTCACTTGCACAATAATTCCATTTCGTTGTTTTTTACTCAACATTTATTATCAAAAATCGCATTCAGAAAATCTCTTATCTGTTTGCAAAAAATACCTATTATGAAAAATTCAATTTCAAATATAGCTGTGGCAGTCGTACTGTTGCTGTCTATCACACCTAGCTTTGCACAAATTAAAAATGCCAAAACCGAAACGGTGAAAATTTACGGCAATTGTGGCATGTGCGAAACCAACATCGAAAAAGCTGGAAATCTAAAAAAAGTGGCTTCAGTAGATTGGAACAAAGACACTAAAATGGCAACGCTTACTTACGATGCCACCAAAACAAATCAAGATGAAATCCTGAAACGCATTGCACTTGCCGGATACGACAGCACTGCATTTCTAGCTCCTGACGACGTGTATGCCAATTTACACGGCTGCTGCCAATACGATCGCGATGCGAATATTCCTGTGGAGGAAGATGCAAATCATCCCGTAAACACTTCCGCATCTGACGTTACTGTAGAAGTCACTGCCGAAAATTGGGTTGTATTAGGACCAATGGAAGCCGTTTTTGAAACTTATTTTGAGTTAAAAAACACATTAGTAGCTTCGGATTCCAAATTAGCTTCGGCGAAAGCCAAACAATTATTGAATGTCATTAATGTGGTTAAAATGGAAACATTGGAAAGTAATGTTCACATCGTTTGGATGAAAGTCATGAGCAATCTAAAATCAGATACTGATGCAATTGCTAAAGCAAATGACATTGCAAAACAGCGCAATTACTTCATCACACTTTCTGAAAATATGTACCAATTGATGGCCATTTCAAAAATGGAAACTCCTATTTATGTTCAGCATTGTCCAATGGCAAATGACGGAAAAGGCGCCAACTGGTTGAGTAAAGAAAGTGCGGTAAAAAATCCATACTACGGTTCGATGATGTTGAGTTGCGGTAAAACGGTAGAAACGATTGAATAATTAAATCGATTATTCAGAATTAAAATTAGCAGGTAAAAATAACCTCATCACATATAAAAAGAAATAAAAATGAAAACATTCAATCCTAAATACAGTGTATTAGTACTCTTAATGGCTTTAATTTCAATATCAAGTCAAGCACAAATTGCTAAAGCAGAAATTCAAGCAACGGGATTAACGTGTTCCATGTGTTCCAATGCGATCAACAAACAGTTGAAATCACTAGCTGAAGTTGAAAATGTTGAAATTGATTTGAACAGCAACACTTTTACAGTTACTTTAAAAGCAAACAACAATGTGAATCCCGACTTTTTTAAAGAAAATGTTGAAAAAGCAGGATTCTTTATTGGTTCACTGGTCTTAACTGTAGAGCCAAAAACGATTGCTCAAAAACCATACGTGGTGCTTGATGGTAAAACAAAATCAGCGAGACCTATTGAAGTGCAGGTTTTAGACAAAGGTTATGTGACCGACAAAACGTTCAAAAAATTGTCGAAGTCGTATAAAAATAGTACGACATACAACACCAGTAATGAAGCTGATTTCCATGTAAAAATCACTGACTGATGAAGCACTTTTTAATAGCAATCAGTTTCTTGTTTTTCCAAAAAAGCATCGGTCAGGAATTGTTTCTGATGACCGATCCCGCAAGTAATGTTCCTGCCAATTCTGTTGGCGTGAATGTGCTACAGTCGGCTTTCGAAAGAACTATAAATTCAGAATATATCTACAGTATGATGCCCGAAGTCACTTATGGCCTTAATAGGAATTTGATGTTTCGCGCTACTGCCTTCTTAAGTAATCGGGACAAAGGTTTACAGGCAGAAGGCGGTAGTTTTATGGCTAAATATCGCTTTTACTCGGAAGACGATTTGAACAGTCACTTTCGGATGGCAGCTTTTGGTCGGTATAGTTTTAATAATGGGTCCATTCGTCAAGAACAACTTGAGATTATGGGACGCAATTCTGGTTTTGAAACGGGCCTTGTGGCTACAAAATTGATTAAAAAATTGGCGGTTAGTTCGACGGTTAGTTTTGAAAAAGTCTTTGATAACGAACCGAATCATACTTTTCCGCATCAACTCGGAGACCATGCTACAAATTACACGCTGTCATTTGGTCAACTGATTTACCCTAAAAAGTACACCAGTTTAAAACAAACTAACATCAATTTGATGCTCGAATTTGTAGGTCAAACCATTAATGAAAATGGAAAATCCTATATCGATGTTGTTCCTGTGGTTCAATTTATTTTCAACAGTCAAGCGCGTTTGGATGTGGCTTACCGAAAAGAATTGTTGAGCTCCATGGTTCGTTCTGCACCTGACGGCGTTTATCTGAATTTATATTACACTTTTTTTAATGTGAAAAAATAGAGCGTCTATCGTTTTACACAGTGAGAAGTTAGGATGCAAAAAAGCAAATACTAAATAGCACTTTTGACGTGCTAATAAATTACGAAAAAATGACACATACATATACAGTTAAGGGAATGACCTGTTCCGGTTGTGAAGCCAAAGTTCAAAAAGATTTATCTAAAGTTGAATTCGTCACTCATGTAGTCGTTTCCAAAGAAAAGCACGAGGCACTTATTACAATGGCTCAACATGTGGAACTAGAAACCTTGCAAAAAGCTTTAGGTGGAAAAGCGAGTACCTATCAAATTTCTTTACCAAATGCTGCGGAAACAAAGACAAAAATTTGTTGTTCCACAGAAAATAAAGACAATACATCTAGTAATTCAAAAAACAATATAGGGAGGGGAACTTACTACTGTCCAATGCATTGCGAAGGCGATAAAACCTATGATAAAGCAGGCGATTGCCCGGTTTGCGGAATGGACTTGGTCAAAGCGCCCACTTCGAATCAAGTGAGGCAATATACGTGTCCGATGCATCCCGAAATCGTCGAGAACGAACCTGGAAGTTGTCCGATTTGTGGAATGGATTTACTGCCGATGGAACCGGTGGATTCGGAAGAAAACAAAACCTATGCGACGCTTTGGCACAGAATGAAAGTTGCGATGTTGTTTAGTATACCAATCTTCATTATTTCGATGTCGGATATGATTCCCAATAATCCTTTGTATCAATTAATGGAATTGAAGTATTGGAATTGGGTTCAGTTCGCGTTTACGCTGCCTGTAGTATTTTATGCTTGTTGGATGTTTTTTGAAAGAGCCTATAAATCCATTGTGAATTGGAATTTGAATATGTTTACCTTAATTGGTATTGGAACGGGAGTTGCCTTTCTTTTTAGTATTGTAGGTATGTTGTTTCCCGACGTATTTCCACCTCAATTTCGAACTGAAAATGGAACAGTTCACTTGTATTTTGAAGCTACAGCTGTAGTGCTGACTTTGGTTTTATTAGGGCAATTGTTAGAAGCAAAAGCGCATAGTAGAACCAGTGGCGCTATTAAAGAGTTATTGAAATTGGCACCAAAAGAAGCTACTTTAGTTGTTGATGGTGTAGAAAAAATCATCTCAATTCACAGCATCAAAAAAGATGATATTTTACGAGTAAAACCGGGAGAGAAGATTCCTGTTGATGGAAAGATTACCGAAGGGACCAGTACGATTGATGAATCTATGATTACGGGAGAGCCGATACCCGTGGATAAGAACTCAAAAGATACAGTAAGTGCTGGAACAATTAACGGTACAAAATCATTTTTAATGGTTGCCGAAAAAGTAGGTTCTGATACTTTACTATCGCAAATTGTGCAGATGGTTAGCGATGCCAGTCGTTCTCGAGCACCTATTCAGAATCTGGTTGATAAAGTGGCCAAATTTTTTGTTCCTGTCGTGGTTTTAATTTCGGTTGTCACTTTTATAGTGTGGTGGCAGTTTGGTCCTGAACCGAAATTGGTTTACGGATTTGTCAATGCAATCGCGGTGTTGATTATCGCTTGCCCGTGTGCTTTAGGTTTGGCAACACCAATGTCCGTTATGGTTGGCGTTGGAAAAGGAGCAAAATTAGGCGTCTTGATTAAAAACGCTGAAGCCATCGAAAAAATGGACCGGATTGACGTTTTGATTACAGATAAGACAGGAACGATTACGGAAGGAAAACCATCTGTAGAAAAAATTGTGGTGAAAGATGGCGACGAAAACAACGTTTTGGGAAAAATAGCCTCGCTCAATCAAAGTAGCGAACATCCTTTGGCAACTGCCGTAGTTCGTTTTGCTAAAGCTAAAGATGTTGCATTTTCTAAAGTCGCCGACTTCAATTCCGTTACAGGAAAAGGTGTCCAAGGAAAAATTGATAACGAGCTCATTCTGCTTGGAAACAAAAGCTTAATGGAACAAGGAGGCGTTGCTGATTTTTCGGCGATTGAAAAGGAAGTTATTGCTGAACAGCAGTTGGGAAAAACGGTTTCTTACATTGCAATTGAAACGAAGGTTGTTGGATTTATAACCATTACCGATGCGATTAAGAAAACAAGTATTGACGCCATATCGGAATTAAAAAGACAGGGTATTGAAGTCATTATGATCACGGGTGACAATGAAAATACAGCTAAAGCAGTTGCCGCTGAATTAAACTTAACCGATTTCAAAGCGGGTTTTTTACCGCAAGACAAATTAGCTTATATTAAAAACTTACAATCGCAAGGGAAAATAGTTGCAATGGCTGGCGACGGCATAAACGATGCTCCTGCTTTGGCGCAAGCCGACATTGGAATTGCCATGGGAACGGGAACCGATGTAGCTATTGAAAGTGCCAAAATCACTTTGGTAAAAGGCGATTTACAAGGTATTGTAAAAGCAAAAAATTTAAGTCATGCTGTGATGAAAAATATCAAGCAAAACTTATTTTTCGCGTTTATCTACAATACCGTTGGAATACCAATTGCTGCTGGAATTTTATTTCCCTATTTTGGAATTTTGTTATCGCCTATGATTGCCGCTTTGGCAATGAGTTTCAGCTCCGTTTCCGTTATTGCAAATGCGTTGCGGTTAAGAACTATTAAAATTTAACCTAAAAAAACATATAATATGGAACATTCAGATTCACATAAAAAAAACAATCCTTACAGTACTTTCTTCTTGATGCTGGGATTATCATTTGTTGCAATGTACGTCACGATGTATTTTAATACCTATTCCATTGACCACGTTTATTTCAGCATGACCCGCTTTTATATGGTCTCATTGGGAATTTCAACAATGGCGGTAATTATGCTTTTGTTTATGTTGGGAATGTATAAAAACAAGAAGAAAAACACAGCGATTTTACTCGGAAGTCTTGTGTTATTTAGTTCCGCATTATTTCTTGTCCGCGCACAAAAACCAATTATTGGTGATGTTTTGTGGTTAAAAGGAATGATACCGCACCACTCGATTGCAATTTTAACAAGCGAAAGAGCTGACATCAGCGACGTTGCAGTTCGGAAATTAGCAGACGAAATAATTAAAGCTCAAAGAAAAGAAATAGAACAAATGAAAGCAATGATTAAAAGATTAGAAAATGAAAAATAAATTACTGATAGCATTTATAATCTTAATGGGATTTACTTCCGTAAATTATGCTCAAAAGGTGGTTCATTACGATTTGTACGTTCGTGATACTCTTGTCAATTATGCTGGAACAGAAAAAAGAGCGATTGCCGTCAACGGTCAAATTCCGATGCCGACTTTGACTTTTACAGAAGGTGACATTGCAGAAATTGTGGTTCATAATGAATTGAAAGAAGGTACGTCGATGCATTGGCACGGGCTTTATTTACCAAATGAATTTGATGGAGTGCCCTTCCTTACGCAGAATCCGATTGCACCAGGAGAAACATTTACGTATCGGTTTCCGATAATTCAAAGTGGAACACATTGGTACCATTCGCACTCTGGAATGCAAGAGCAAATTGGGATGTACGGATCCTTAATTTTGAAAAAGAAAGCAGACGATGCTACTTTTCGAATCGGAATTGATGACCTTCCACAAGTTCCGATTATTTTGAGTGAATGGACGAATTACAATCCTAAGAACGTCCACAGAATGTTGCATAATGCTTCCGATTGGTTTGCAATCAAAAAAGGAACCACGCAAAGTTATACGGAAGCGATTGGCAAAGGACATTTTAAAACTAAATTAACCAATGAGTGGAAACGAATGTTGGCAATGGATGTCAGCGATATTTATTATGATAAATTCTTAATCAACGGTAAAAACGAAAGTCAACTTTCTCAATTTAAAGCGGGCGATAAAGTGCGATTACGTATTGCCAATGCTGGCGCTTCCTCCTATTTCTGGTTGAACTTTGCCGGCGGAAAAATTACTGTTGTTGCGAATGATGGAAATGACGTGGAACCTGTTGAGGTGGATCGGTTGATCATTGGCGTTTCTGAAACGTATGATGTGGTGGTTACGATTCCCGCGGAACGTACTTCGTATGAATTTTTAGTCACTCCTGAAGACCGAACCAAATCGGCTTCGATTTATATTGGCGAAGGCATTAAACAACTTGTGAGCCCTATGCCAAAGTTGAATTACTTTGAAGGTATGAAAATGATGAATGGCATGATGAACATGGACGGAACGATGAACGGTATGGGAATGGATATGTCGTTTCAAAAAATGGATATGAATACGGTGATGTATCCAGAAATTTCAAATTCTTCAATGCATATGAAAGATGGAAAAATGCCACAAATGAATCATTCAAGTCATGCCATGAATTCTGCTCCTAAATCCGTTACAACAGTGAAAGAAGATAAGAAAAAAGAGGCTACAGATCATTCAAACCACACGATGAGTCCTATGCAATCTGATTTAATAACATTAAATTATTCAATGCTGAAATCGCCAACTGTAACAACGCTTCCAAAAAACGCTCCGGTCAAGGAATTGCGTTTTGAACTTACCGGAAACATGAACCGTTATGTTTGGAGTATGGACAATAAAGTGCTTTCTGAAGTGGATAAAATCTTGATTAAGAAAGGTGAAATCGTGCGGATTACTTTGTATAATAATTCGATGATGCGTCATCCGATGCATTTGCACGGTCATGATTTTCGAATTTTAAATGGACAAGGGGATTTTGCTCCACTGAAAAATGTGTTGGATATTATGCCTATGGAAACCGATGTGATCGAATTTGCAGCCAATGCAGATGGCGATTGGTTTTTTCATTGTCACATTTTATACCACATGATGGCGGGCATGAATCGCGTATTTAGTTATGAAGATTCAAAGCCCAATCCTTTTTTACCCAACAAAGAAAAAGCGTATCAAAAGCTACAAGCAGAAAGTAATCCGTTTCATTTTATGGTCGAAAATGATTTTGCTACCAACGGAAATGACGGTCAAGCAATGCTTCAAAACGCACGTTGGAGTTTTGGAACCGAATGGCGTTTGGGGTATCATGATGCTCATGGTTATGAATCTGAAACGCATATTGGACGATACATTGGCAGGAATCAGTGGTTTATGCCTTTTGTTGGATTTGACGTAAGGTACAGAAAGTTAGAAAATGGAGCTGTAGAAGAAAATGTATTTGGTCAAAAAAGCACGAAAGACAAACGGATTCAGGCCAGTTTGGGATTTGCTTACACGTTGCCGATGTTGGTTATTTTTCAAGCCGAAGCTTACCACGATGGAAATGTCAGATTGCAACTGATGCGGGAAGATATTCCTGTTTCTCCTCGTTTACGCATGTCTTTTATGGTGAATACCGATAAAGAATACATGGGTGGTTTTAAATATATTGTAGGAAAAAATATGGGTATTACGACACATTACGATAGCGATATGGGTATTGGATTTGGCGTGAATTTAAATTACTAAAACTCAAATAAATGGAAATGATGAAGGACTAGCTTTTAAAAGTTAGTCCTTTATTTTTTGATCTGTTGCCAGCTTTGGTCATTCTATTTCCAAGTCGGTCAGCAGTTTTTCTTAAAGTTCAAAAAGCGGTTACTACGAAGGTTTAATCATCAGCACTGCGACAGGAGTTCCTTTTAAAATCGGGTCCATTTATTACCGTTATAAACCATCACGCCTTTTAAGACCGTATCATAATACATTAAACCCGCCACTGGATTGTTAAAACGGAGGTTTCCATTGGCCAATTTGGGTAAGACTACCGCTCTGGTTTCTCCATGATCAGTTCCAAAGACAATAACGCCTTTTGCACTGGAACTTGTAGTACCGATAAATATTCGGTTGAGGTCTGTTCCTGATTGCACTCCACCGGTAGCTCCACCTGGAATTACAGCACTCCAATCTTCGGAGTTACCAAAATACCTAAAACTACCCGTAGATCCATCAAAAGCAATCGTGCCCGGACTTGCCTTCATTGTAGCTGCATTGAGTATTGGTGTAATTACAATTCCCCGAACTTCGGTTCCGAAATCTAGTATGGCGCTGCCGTCTACGGTGGTTTTACCTATTGCTATTCCGCCTTGTGCCAAAGCATTTAAGCAGCACATTATTAGAAAAGAAGTTGTAATTGTATTTTTCATGATTTCATCTTTAATCCTTTTGACTTATCGCACTTTAATTTTCAAAAGCCCTCCATCCTGCAGCAGTTCCAGTAGTATTCACTTTAAACGTATGGTCTGAAGTGTCGTAAATGATCATTCCTTCGACTGGATCACTAACGGACGACGCGCCATTTACTCTGGTTATAACTACACCTAAATTTACAGCACTAATAGTTAAATATGCAGCTGATGTAGCAGGAACAAGAATAGAACTTATAAATGAACTTATAATCTGAGTGCCTGACAAAGGTTGTGTCTCTGCGATATCTCGATAATCAAAATCTGCTCCATTGGCTGCATCGTGGTCTGTATCGAGCAACGTAAAACCAGTTGCATCATAGGCTCGACCATTGACATCCGTATAATCGTCGGCTGTTTCAGCATCAGCCATCAAGCCGTTTACGCCTGTGCTTCCTGCTGGAGGTGGATCAAAACTCTCCATTAAATCACTTATTCCATCGTTATCGCTGTCGGTATCCAAATAATCGGGTATGCCATCACCATCGCTGTCCACTGGTGTGATTATTTTGGCTATATAAGCAGAATTTACTCCATTATTATCAAGGTAAGTGGCCGGTGTGTCATTTGCTGGCGGAAGATAGTCTACCGTACTTTGAGCTTCAACATTGTCTGGAATCCCATCGTTGTCGGCATCTAAATCTAAGTGGTTGGGAATTCCATCACCATCCGTATCGATTTCAATTATGCCACCAGTCATTTCAACGCTGTCTAAAATGCCGTCATTGTCGCTGTCTAAATCTGAATGATCGGCAACGCCATCACCATCTGTATCTTGTACTGTTATTGCTTCTTGGACAAAAATAGTATAATCCTCTACTTCTCCAAAGAGTGCTATTCCGCACGGTGATGTTGCTGGACTTGAGGTTTCGCTTTCATAACGTATCCGCATCCGAACTGGGCCTATAAAAGCGGAAGGAGGAGGAATTATATTTACATTGTATTGCAAATTTTCTCCCGTTATCGAATTAAGTATCAATTCATCTGGATCATCAAAATCCAAATCATTGTTCCAATCTACCCAGACCCACAATTTTGCTCCATTAAAAACTCCGCCTACGTTAACCGTCAAAGGATAAGTCTGGCCCTTTATAAGACAGGTACTCTTGTACGAAAAATCACTAAAAGACTTCCAAACAGAGGGATTTGTCAGACCGTTCAGGTTGATATTTGTGATCGCAAGATTTAGCGTAGACGCATTACTACCCGATGCGGAACAATATTGTAACGTGTTCTCATCTCTGTACTTACTCACAATTTGTTTCATTGCCTTCAGGCTTCTTGCATTATCGGCACTAACTTGATTTCCAATTGTCTGGTCTTGATGCGTAAATAGTGGGCTAGAGAAAAAGGAAATTCTAACAGATCCTATTCCATCTGGCCAATACGTTCCACTTTCATAGGCCATTAAAGAACAATAATATTTATTGGCATTTCCCAGAAAACGCCAACCGGCACTCCACGTATTTTCAGGCCAGTTTGTCCATTGGGTTGGACCTTGCTGTGTATTTTGACCACTGGCGTGACTGGCGCCCATGTTATGACCCAGTTCATGAATAAACGTATCTGTATTTTCCAATTGTTGTACGCGCGTTAACGCAAAACCCAAATTATCTTGACCGTACTTTGTATTTAAAATATATCCTAAACCACCTGTGTCACTAATAAAAGAGAATAAGTGTACAAAATCAGCTGCATACGTATCTCTAAGCGCATGGACATTGTCCATGAAATTATCGGTTTTATTTCTAAATCGGTATAAATCAGTTGATGATCCACCATCTGCAACACTGGCTTTTTCGTACATTACTGCTTCAGAATGTGCCAATATAAAATCCATTCCTAGATTAGAATTGATCGAGGCATTATTAGCTCTGGTTATTGATTGTGCAATCAAATTATTCATTCCAGCTTGAGAACCTGCAAATGTTAAAGCTGCTGGAGTATACACGATCAGCACTTTAAATGTTACATTATCATCTTCCCCTAAACTGTTGCAACCTAATCCCGCGTTCAGTAATCGCTGTTCTGGAACCTTTTCTTTTGGAACACTCTTGTTTTTATTTGGAACTTTATCGTGCAGTGGTATTTTTTTATCTTCCATCAAATGTTCGTCCTGCTGCACTTTAAGTACTGCGTTCTTGCATTGCAATTCATCTAAATTGGATGTATCTAACTCGACTAAATAATACTCTTGCCTGTTTTTAGCACTATAAGTACCCAGTTTTCTATTCAGCTCTGGAATATCAATAGAAATTAAATATTCATCCTTGCCAACCGAAATAAAAGCTTGGGCAAATTGATACTCCTTAAACTTACAGATGTACGAAGTTACATTGTTTACATCCGTACTTTTGTACGTAACTATTCCTTCTTTGTCTTGGAAATTTTCAAAATTAAATAAGATTTTATCTCCCTTATTTATTTCGTTATTTCTAATTGACTTATTGAGGATAAACTGAGCAACCGTTAAATGAGCAGGAAGGTTTTGAATGGTTGACTTCTCTCCGACTGTTGCTTTTCTATTTTTAGAAACATTTAGTTGCATCTTGCTTTGGCTAAAGCCAAAATAACAGACCGATAAGAGAAGTATAATGCAGAAGTTTGCTTTCATTAGTATTAATTTTCAGAAAACAGACCTATCTGATTCAAGGTGACCTGTAATTACAGCGGCTCCAATTTTTAAAAAAAGTATTTAAAATGCAGGAAAAGCCACTACATTTCTGAAATGATATCTGTAAACAGAAGTAAGCCAATTACTACTTTGTGCTTATTATTTTCAGATGCAAATGGAGAAATTTGAGTCTTCCAAAAACATCTTTACGCTATCTCTTTAGAGGAAAAAAACACAAGCAATTGTACGAATTGAAGCCTTAAAAAGCGCCATCGCATTTACTTTACTAAATGGGTGGCGCTTTATAAATTATCAAATTGATTCTATTCCATTTTATAGGAACCTATTTTTATGCGTTTTCTTAATACTGATTTGTGCTCAACAACACTAACGTACACGCCACTTCTACTTTAATATTGTTCGATTTCAACAATTGGTAAAATTCAGGATTTTCTGTTCCAGGATTGAAAATGACACGTTTTGGTTCCAAGCTGATGATGTAATTGTAATAATCTCTTTGTCTCGTGGAGTTTAGATACAATGTTACGGTATCAATATTTGTAAACGGCACTTGTTTGGTCTGGATTTTTATACCGGCAACTTCTCCTACTCTTTGTCCAATGGCTACAACAGATTGGTCCTTACTTATCAGTTTAAGAATGGCCATATTGGAATATCGTTCTTTATTTTCGGAAGCTCCGAGAACTAGTGTTTTTTTATTTTTCATAATAGTTTTAATATTTATAAAAGGATGCAATGCACATTGCAATCGAAACAGCGTTTTATATTGGTGCAAAAATACAATTTTTCACTTACCTTTTTGTGCATTTTGCATTTCTTTACTCGTTTGAAAGTATTCAATAGGCAGTAAATCGCCTGCTTTTAACGCTCCCAATGCACCACCAAAAACAACGCCATAAATAGGGGTATAGTTTCCGTTGGGATCTACGTAGATTACTGGATTCAGAAATTCCATTAAAGATTGCTTTTGCCTGTGGTAATAAGGCGTGAAGTAAGTGGGTTTTCGAACCATAGCGGTGGAATCTACTTTTCCTTGCGTGGCAAAAAGATTGGCATGCGGCACTCCTCCTTCGCTGGCACTAAGCAAAACCAATCGCTCGGGCTTTTTTATCAATTTTATTTTTTTATAATGCAGTGTATCGGTAACTTCAAAATATTCTTCTGGTTGTATTTTAAGCTTATTTACGTAGATTTCCCATTGTTCTTCTTCCAGTTTACCATACGCCAATGCTTGTATAAAATGGGCTCTTGAGCCATAAAAGGTTTCAAGACGTTTTTTATGTACCGATTCATTTTTAGCTTTGTCCACATAAAATGTCGATCCTGAAAAATAACTGTTGGCAATAGCATGAGCGTTCAAGCTTTCTGCAGTAGTATAGGTTACAACCAGTTCAACTAAGTCAAAGCTTATTTCGTAATCCAAATAATTATTGATAATTTGGAGCGGCTGTCGTGTGGTGGCGGTTAATGTCTTCTTGGTCGGATTGTATTTCAATAGTAAATCGTCTTCATTTATAATTTTACAACGCAAGGCTGAGGTTGAAGTTCCTAAAAACTGTTCGCGAAACGCTTTGAGCATTTGCTTGCGCGAAAAAATTTGAATACCGCCTACTTCCACCTCATCAAGGGAAATGGATTGTTCATTCAGATAAAGTTTCATCTGTTTTCCTACGTATTGCAATGGCTGATCCACTTTTTTAGTATGGTATCCAATATATGTTATCATTAAAGAACTTTCAGAACCTTTTGAATTGAGCCTAAAAGCGCCATCAAAATCGGTTACGGTAACATTTGTGGTACCATCCTGATAAACAGTTGCTCCAGGCAAAGTGGTTTGTGTTTTTTGGTCAAAAACTACGCCTGTAACCATTTGCGCAAAGCAAGCGAAAGAAGTCAAAAAAAGCATTGAGCAAAAAAGGGAAATGATAATTTTCTGCATTGTTTTGGATTTAAACAAATATATACAATTTATTATTCCTAACTTTACCTTTGACACGTTTGCTAAAACTACTTTTGCCGTAAAAAACAATGGAATTATTTATCTACATTTTCGCCGCCTTATTTTCAGTTATCAATCCAATTGGAACCGTTCCCATTTTTGTGGGACTTACCCAAGATGATGATAAAAAAGAGCGTTCTCGCATTTCACTTTGGACGGCAATTAACGTGTTTCTAATTTTAATCATCTCCTTTTTTGTAGGTCAATATGTTTTGGATTTCTTCGGAATCAGCATCGACGCTTTGCGCATTGGTGGTGGATTGATCATTGTGAGTTCCGGATTTTCTTTACTTTCTGGAAAATTCAGTAAAAAGAGAGGTATTAATAAAAAAGCAGAAAATG
The DNA here is from genome assembly GCF_000425485.1 of Flavobacterium tegetincola DSM 22377. Lineage (GTDB taxonomy): Bacteria > Bacteroidota > Bacteroidia > Flavobacteriales > Flavobacteriaceae > Flavobacterium > Flavobacterium tegetincola. Next base: position 316,971 of record NZ_KE384384.1, read on the forward strand.
ACGTCCAGAAAAGAAACGACATTGCCTTAACACCTTTAGCGATCCCAATGCTTGCTGGACCTGGTTCCATATCTTTATTGATTGCTTTTTATCAAGAAAACAACGGCACTTCGGAAATAATCATTGCCACACTTGCCATTATGACGGTTTGTTTGAGCATCTTTCTCATCTTAAAAAGTGCGCATTACTTATCAAAAATATTGGGTGCTTCGGGAATCGTTGCTATTTCCAGAATTGTAGGATTTATTGTGATTGCAATTGGTATTCAATATATCGTAAGTGCTGTAGTGAGCATTATACAAACTAATTTTATGCAATAATTCAAAATAGAGACACACATGAAAATATTACTTACGGGTGCCAATGGCTATGTGGGAAAACGACTTCTTCCCGAATTATTGCAGGAAGGACATGAAGTAACATGTTGTGTACGGAATAAAAACCGTTTGGGCCTTGACGAAATAACTTTAGCGAAAGTCAAAATTTGGGAAGTCGATTTTTTAAATGAAATTAATCTTGAAAACCTACCCACGGATTTTGATACTGTCTATTATTTGATCCATTCCATGAGTGCTTCCACAGATGATTTTGATGTGATGGAAGCCAAATCTGCTCACAATTTCAATACGTACATGGAGGCAATCGGTGTCAAACAAGTGGTGTATTTGACTGGAATTGTAAATGAGGAAAAGCTTTCGAAACACTTGCAATCCAGAAGTGATGTAGAGCAAATCTTATCCGAAGGACCTTTTTCCCTTACGGCGTTACGTGCGGCAATTATTGTGGGGTCTGGAAGTTCCTCGTTTGAGATAATTCGGGATTTGTGTGAAAAACTACCTGTGATGGTAACGCCAAAATGGGTACTTACCAAATCGCAACCCATTGCCATCCGCGATGTTATGAAGTGCTTATTAGGCGTAATCGGTCGTGAAGATTGTTACAAACAATCGTTTGATATTGGAGGTTCTGATATTTTGACTTATAAAGAAATGCTGCTCAATTATGCAGAAGTGCGAAAGATCAAATTATCGATTTACGTTTTGCCAATTATGTCACCCAAACTCTCGTCGTATTGGTTGTATTTTGTGACTTCCACTTCCTACAAATTAGCGGTGAACCTAGTCGATTCCATGAGCATGGAGGTGGTCTGTAGGGACCAGCGATTGCAAAAAGAGATTTTAGGGCTGACTCCAATCAGTTATGTGGAATCCATTAATTTGGCATTCAAGAAAATAGAGCAAAATTTAGTGATTTCCTCTTGGAAAGACAGTTTGTCCAGCAGCTACTTTGGTACTGATTTAAAAGGATATATTGAAGTTCCCAAATACGGTTGTTTAAAAGATGAAAAATCAATGGCCGTTTCCGATCCTGAGGGAGCACTCGCTCGTGTTTTTGCCATTGGTGGCGAAAGTGGTTGGTATTATGGCAACTGGCTTTGGAAAACCCGTGGACTGATGGATAAAATGTTTGGTGGCGTTGGTTTGCGACGTGGCAGAACACATCCTACTCATCTGGATAATGGCGACGCTTTAGATTTTTGGCGTGTATTATTGGCGGATCCAAAAGAAAGACGCTTACTCCTCTTTGCAGAAATGCGACTTCCGGGAGAAGCATGGCTGGAATTTAGAATTGACGAGAATGATGTCTTGCACCAAATTGCTACGTTCAGACCCAAGGGAATTTTTGGACGTTTGTACTGGTATGCGATGTTGCCGTTTCATTATTTTCTATTTGATGGCATGATTCGAAATATAGCTAATCCAAAGAAAGCGAAGTAATTATGAGGTATTTCATCTTAAGTTTTATCGTTATTTCCATTTTTACTAGCTGTTCAGCTACTCAAAAAGCAAGTCAGGAGTTGATAGCGTTAGCTACTCAATTTGAAGGTCATTTTACTTCATCCAAACAAGCAACCGAAAATGATTTTTATGAAAACAGATCACTAAAAATTACTCCAATTTGGAAAGATAGAGGCACTTATTTTATCGTAGAACAAGCCCTGTATGAAAGACAAAATCACCCTTTTTCAGTTGAAATTTATAAATTAGTGCAGAAGCACAATGGGATAAGTAAGGAAGTTTATACACTAAAAAACATGCAGGATTGGCAAGAGGATTGGCAAGCAAAAAATGCGTATTCTTATCTAACTGAATCCGATATTGAATTAAAACCCGGTTGTAGTATTTTAATAAATAGAAGTCCAGACGGTACTTTTTCTGGGCATACAGGAATAAATTGTGTAGAAGTTGCCAATCCTAAAACGCACTATTCGTCTTCAGGAATCGTTCTCAACAGTACATCCATACGAATGTGGAGCGAAGGTTTTGATAAAGACTGGAAATCCGTTTATGGATCTACAAAAGGTGGATATATTTATGAAAGAGTGCTTTTTTGAGGTGAAGATTGGAAATTAGAGTGCAGAGTATAGAATTGAGATAATAGATAATAGAATATAGAATATAGAGCATAGCATATAGACGGTTCCGGACAGGAGCTGAAAAATAAAATCCCAAATTCCAAACGTTATGCTTTGGAATTTGGGATTTTTTGTATTGTAATTTTATTTTATTTCTTAGGCAAAAATATCTCCGCCATCATGCATCGTGCACTTCCTCCTCCACAAGCTTCAATAGTATCCAAACTTGAACTTAAAATTTCAGCGTGTTTTTCTAATTGCGTGATTTGCTTTTTTGTCAAACTTTGGAAAGCCGAATTACTCATGACCAAATACCGTTTGTCATCTGTTCCTTTTACTTCCAACATGTTTCCAGCAAAGTTATTGACTTGGTCTTCGGTGATTAAAATCACTTCCTTTTGATCTTCCTTCAGATTGTCCAAAACCATTTTGCGTTCTTTCTTATCGTCGATGCAATCTGCACAAATTACCGCAAAAGTTTCGCCCAGAGTCATGATAACATTCGTATGATAAATCAGTTTTCGTTCACCATTAACGGTTTGAAACGCTTCAAAAATAATAGGTGCTAAATCATAATCTTCACAGAATTCAATGAATAATTCTTCATCAGCTCTTGGCGATAAAGCACAATAGGCTTTTTGATTCTTACGGTCTAAAAGCAAACTTCCTGTTCCTTCTAAAAAGAAACCGTCTTCTTCCGCTTCCGTATAATCGTTGATGCTTTCAATTTGAAAACCTTTTTCTTCTAAAATCTCTAGAATATCTTCGCGACGTTCAGCCCTGCGGTTTTCAGCAAACATAGGATATAAAACTACTTCCGCATTTTGATGAAACGAAATCCAATTGTTAGGGAATATGGAATCGGGTGTATCAGGATCTAAAGTATCATCGACTACAGTTACATCAACACCAACATTTCGTAATTTTTCTACAAAAGTGTCAAATTCTTCTTGCGCTTTTGCATTTACCGTTGCTGGTAAAAGTCCGTCAAGTACTTTTTGGTAATAGTTATTTACCGCCGTTTGTTCGTTCATTCGGAATGCTACCGGACGAATCATTAATATGGAATTTGTAGTTTGTCTCATGATTTTTTGTTCTAAGTTGTAAGTTGTAGGTTAAAAAATTGGATGTTACGTTTTCCAGTTTTCTTCTACATATTTTATAAAGTTAAAAATTTTAGCACTTAATTCGTTGTAGCGACTTATTAATACATCTGGATCTTCAATAACTTCTGGATATAATTTTGCTATTTTTTCTATATGAAAGACAGATTCTAGGCAACTTGCCCATGAATAAGTAAGAAATTTAATAAAATCAGCTTTATATCTTTTTCTGCCATATCCTTCGACAATATTAGTTGGCACAGAATCTGCAGACCTTCTCAATTGACTGCCTAGTTCGTACATTTCATACTTTGGCAATTTCAGAGTACAAGCATGAGAAATATAGAATAATTCTAGTCATAAATTATAAACGTCTAAATCCTTATAACTTTTCATATTACTATATTCTTAAAAAATAGTTCCACAAACATAACGCACAAAACTTAGAACTTACAACATAGAACCTACAACTTCCTCTATTCTCTAATCAACGGCAAAGTAGAACACCTCAACAATCCTTCTTGCTTTGAAATCTCTGCATAAGGAATTTCTTCTACAGTAAAACCGTTATCTCTTAGCCAAGTATTCAGTCGAGCGAAATTTTTCTCGGAAACCACTACATCTTCTGAAATAGAAAACACATTGGAATTCATGAAGTACATTTCGTCTCTTGTTATGTGAAAAAGGTTCTCTTTGCCAAAAAGCTTCACGAGATACATATAATCGGCTTCTTCACGGAAACCACTTTTGTAAATAATTCCTTTGTTTTTCCCAACAGGCTGAAAGCAACAATCCAAGTGTAAAGCATTATCTCTGGCTTCAATTTTGGATTTTACCAAATCAAATTCCTTCACAATTTTGTTTGGAAAAAGATTTCGGATGTACTCCACCCCTTCTTTATTGGTTCTTGCCGTTTTATAATCTGCATAATCGCTTCCTTTATATGTACCAATGAAAATATAGTCGTTCCAAAGCATTACATCGCCACCTTCAATATGCACTTCTTCTGGTGGACGAACTACTTTTGTTGGGTCCATTTGATCAATCACGTAATTAATCGCATCCAATTCGCGATCGCGATCCGGAAGAATATTGGCTTTGATGAACATATCATCAATTACAAACCCGATGTCTCTCGTGAAAATCTGATTGTATTCTTCAATCATTTCTGGACGAAAAACTTTTACATCGTATTTCTGAAAAACTTGATTAAAAGCTTCCATCTCCTTCACCATATCTTCTTCAGTAGGATATGTTCCTGCCAAAATATATTCAAGTGATTTGGGATCGTAAGCTTCTTCAGCCGTTGGTGTTGGGCCGTTATTTGTAGCACTTCCTAAGACTACTGCTTTTAATCTTGACGTTTCGTTTTTTACATTTAATTGTAACATATGATTTCGTTTTATGCGAATGACAAATATAGAAAAAGCACTTTACCTTTGCTATTTTTGTTTGATTATTAGTGTTAAATATACGAGGTAACGCGCAACATTATTTCGTGAAAAAATAATTGAACTTACGCTAAACCATTAAAGGATTACGTTTCATGAATCCTACATTTTTTTAATTCCTTAATGGTTCAAATTCTTACTTAAAAGTGGACTGTTTTAAAATTATAATTTTGACACAAAAAAAGCCTCTCTTTCGAAAGGCTTAATTATAAAAAAAGTAAGTATTATCTTTTTTCCATTTCCACAAATGAACGCAAGGGATGACCTGTATAAATTTGACGTGGTCTTCCAATTGGCTCTTTGTTGATACGCATTTCTTTCCACTGAGCGATCCAACCTGGTAAACGTCCAATTGCGAACAATACGGTAAACATATCCGTTGGAATTCCCAAAGCTCTGTAGATGATTCCTGAATAGAAATCTACGTTTGGATATAATTTTCTAGAAACGAAATAGTCGTCTACTAAAGCTGCTTCTTCTAATTTTTTAGCGATTTGTAAGATTGGATCATCAACGCCCAATTCTCTCAAAACTTCATCTGCTGCTTTTTTGATGATTCGTGCTCTTGGGTCAAAGTTTTTGTATACTCTGTGTCCAAAGCCCATCAAACGGAATGGATCATCTTTATCTTTTGCTTTTGCTAAGTACTTGTCTGCATCTCCACCGTCTTTCTGGATCGCTTCTAACATTTCCAAAACCGCTTGATTTGCACCACCGTGAAGTGGTCCCCAAAGTGCAGAAACTCCTGCAGAAATGGATGCAAATAAACCTGCATGGGAAGAACCTACCATCCTTACAGTTGATGTAGAACAGTTTTGTTCGTGATCGGCATGCAAGATGAATAACTTATCCAATGCATCTACAACAACTGGATTTGCTGAATAAGGTCCTGTTGGCAATTCAAACATCAAATGTAAGAAATTCTCTACATAACCTTTAGTATTGTCATAGTAATTTAATGGAAAACCTGCTGATTTACGGTACGTCCAAGTAGCAATAACCATAAATTTACCCATGGTCTTACATACAGCATCATACATCTCTTTCTCATTCTCTACATTCACTACTTTTGGATTGAAAGCAGTTAATGCACCTGTCATACAAGATAAAACACCCATTGGATGAGCCGTTCTAGGAAAGCCATCAATGATGTCTTTCATTTCCTCATTTACTAAAGTGTATTTATTAATATCATTTTGAAATTTAGCAAGTTGTTCCTTTGTTGGCAATTCACCAAAAATAACTAAGTAAGAAACTTCAAGGAAATTTCCCTTGTCGGCTAATTCCTCAATTGAATATCCTCGGTAACGTAAAATTCCTTCTTCACCATCTAAGAAAGTAATATCACTTTTACAAACGCCTGAATTTTTATATCCAGGATCCATAGTGATCGCACCACTTAAATCTCTTAATTTACTAATATCAATGGCAATTTCGTTTTCGCTTCCTTCAATTAATGGAAATTCGTATTTTTTGCCTTCTAATTCTACTATTGCTGTTTTTGACATGTTTCTGTTTCTGTTTTCGGTGAGAAATTATAATCTAACAAACTTAAGAAAATTAACACAAATTAAAAAGCATATTTCATCTTACAATCGTTAATTCTTTTATAAAAGTAATTTGACCAATCTCATTATAAAAAAACCACAACATGAATGTTGTGGTTCTAAAAATAACAAAACTAAAAATTACTACTTTTTAATGATTTTTTGTGTTTTAATTCCCTTTTCTGTTTTAACTGTTATGAAATAAAGTCCAGAAGAATAATTTGTCAAGTTAACAACTTCGCTAACATTGCTGCTTAATTTGGCCTGTATCATTCTCCCTTGCGCATCGTACATCTGGATTGAGTGAATTGTACTTTCAGATTTGATGTAAATCACATTTTCTGCAGGATTTGGATACACTATAATCGAAACATCTTTATTGAAATCATTTTTTGATAAATCGGCAAAGACAGTTTGCTCGTCATTGGTAATAATTGGAAAATTATAGTCGAAGAAAATATCCGCAGAATTAATCACAAGATCGTCAGAAAGTGTTGCGTTTGATTTTAATTTTAACAAAATATTTCCGTGACCTCCAGTATCTAAATCAATACTTTGAAAAATGAATTCAGCAATATTTCCAGTAACACGTACCGTCATAGGATGCGAACTTTCCATAACTTGTAGCGACTGAATATTATATTGCGTTAGGTCAATTTCATTTTTCACTACAATATTTTCAGCTGAAGAAGTTCCTGTATTTTCAAAACGGATGTTGTAATGTAAAATTTCGCCCATTTCTGTCGTACCCAATGCATTTCCTTCCAAACAGGTGATGTCGTTTGGATCATACGATCCTACAACGGTTTGATTTAACACAAACGCATTATCATCCCAAGTTTCATCTGTATTTACATCTATAAATGCATCAAAAACTAGAATATCATTAATATTTACTGCTGGAGTTTCTTGAGGAGAATTGACATTAAAAGTCACTAAAATGGTTCCAACTTGAAATGGTGCAATATTTGGTACCGTCCAATTCATAGTTGTAGCTAAAACATCTGTTGGCACGACCGATGCTGAAACATAATCCAACACAGCACCATTAAATGCAAAATTAACATAGCCATCTACCGTTTGATTTCCTTTATTCTTATACACAATTTTATAAACAGCATCAAAACCAGGTCGTGCAGGAATGATTGGGACAATTACAACTTCTAAATCAGGATGAATGCCGTTTGGTGTGATGCAGAAGTTTTGAGTTACAGCATTGTTGTCATTATTTACAAAAGGAATTGTTGCAGTAGTTGGCGAAAAATTAAAATAACTTGGATTTTCTACATTTGGAGTTATATCAAAACTTCCCGTCTGTGTGAAGAAACTATAATTTCCAGAATTACTTGTAAATGTTGCTCCTTGATTTGTTCCGTCGTTAATATTGATTTTAATATTGGGTTGTGGTAAATCAGCAGCATCACATCCGTTGTTATTTTCATCAAATAGCATTGAACCAGTAATTGTGTTGTAATTTCCGCCTGGATTAAATGAGCAGTAAGAAGTGATAACTATATTCATAATACCAATGTCCGCTAATGAACTGTATAATGAATTCACATTCTCTTGATTAATACAAATTGCTTCTAAGTTTGGACAACCAGATGTACTTACATTAATTCCTGCATTACCATTCTTTAAATTTACATATTCAATCGTAGAATCGTCAATAATTTTAAAAAACGATATATTAGGATTGTTAGATGCATCTAATTCAATTAAATTAGTGTCACGAATGTCAACATTTGTTAAATTTACAAGATTACTAATATCCAAAGTAGTTTGTAGACCACCTCCTCTAAAAATTAAAGAATTAAGATTTATAAGATTATTAACATAGACAGGGCTTAATCCAGGATTTCCAAAATATAGGAATTCTAAATTTACAAGATTAGTAACATTAAGTTCTGAAAGTAAATTTCCGCTACAAGCTAAATATTTTAGACTACTAAGATCGGTAGTATTTAAAGAAGTCAATAAATTATCATAAAAAACTAAATGGGTTAAAGATGAAAATCCCGTTAAATTTATAGAATTAATATTGTTGTAAGAAAAAGATAACTCTTGAAGATTTGACAAATTTGCAACATTTAATGTTGTGAGTTGATTACTGTTTAAAAGTAATATTTTAAGATTAGTTGATGAATTTACGTTCACATTATTCAAGCTACAATTTGATGCGTTAAGATTTTCTAAATTAACTAAACTGGCGGTGTTCAAACTAGTGATCAATGGATTATTATTACAATAAAGGGTTCTTAAATTTGTAAAAAATTGTAAACCTTCTAAGTTTTGAATGTTGGAACTCTGAACCGATAAATAGAACACAGCAGAAGCCTCAGTTTGCTCAATCTCACCATTATTATTAGCATCAATCTTAATTGCCAGATTCATAAAATTTTTTGCAATAACATTTGTTGTAGAAGTGGAAGAAGCTAATAATTTATTTTTGAAATTCACATCGGTGAAACTTATTACTTGCCCATTCATCCAAGAGGTAACAAATAACAGTAGTAAATAATATTTTTTCATAATAATGTATTTTAGTTTGTAAGTTCAGTAAAAATAAATCCAATATTTTAATTTATAAATAGCAATTGAGTATGTAATGGTTTTCAATTAGAATTCGACGTTTTTATTGAGATTCTGAAACAAGTTCAGAATGACAAAAATTTCTATAAATTCTTCAACAACTCCTGCAACCGTTCCTTCTTCCTTTGCGAAATCGGCAAGTTACTATTGTCACTCATAATCACATAACCGCCGTCTTTCTTTATATAGGATTTCAAATACGCCAAATTAATCAAATGCGACTGATGAATCCGTTCAAAACCATGTTCTGCTAATAATTCCTCGTATTCTTTTAAGGTTTTTGAAATCAAAATTGGTTTGTGATTTTTGATATAAAACTTCGTGTAATTATCTTCACTTTCACAACGAATAATATCGCTGATTTCAAACAGGTGAATTCCTTCACTGGTTGAAAGTGCAATTCGTTTAAAATTATCGACTTTCTTTCTGATGTTTTCCAAAAGCAAATCGATGTGTTCAAAGTTTTCCTTTTGATTCAAAACCGCTTTAATTTTCTCCACCACTTTCTGCAATTCTTCTGGGTCAACGGGTTTTAACAAAAAATCCAACGCACTAAACCGGAAGGCTTTTATAGCATATTGTTCGTGAGCGGTTATAAAAACAATATGCGAACTCAATTTTCCTTGACTTTTAGTCACACGTTCCAAGATGTCAAAACCGGTCCCGTCATTGAGTTGAATATCCAGAAAAACCACTTGCGGAAGTAATTTCTCCATCGCGATTGTCCCGGTTTTCACACTATCTGCTTCACCAATTATTTCAATATCCGATGCATATCGTTCCAACAAAACTTTCATTCCTTGTCGCAAATTCGCATCGTCGTCTATTAATAGTACTTTTATCATAATCCTCCCCTAACCCCTCCAAATGAGGGGAACCGAAACCGGTATATTAAATTTTAAATTTATTTATCTCTCTATCTTTTTGTCCTTCTATCTTTGAATCTTTCTATCTTTTCGTCCTTCTATCTTTCTATCCTATTCCTCCAAGTTGCTCAAAACTGAAAACAGTCAACTGTCAACTGACAACTTCCTATAAATATTGAACCGGCAAATGCAACACTACCTTCGTTCCTTTCACCACACCATTTTCATCAACAACTTCGTCAATAGTCACAAATGACTTTTTCTGAGTCGCACTTTCCATCATTTCCAATCGCTTTTTAGTAATATCCAACGCCATTGATTTATGAATCGAAACCGATTGTTCTTTTAATTTCTGTGAAGCTTCCAAGCCAACACCGTTATCAATAATGGTACACAATAAATTTTCGCCTTCCAATTCAAATGAAATAGCAATCGTTCCTTTCTCTTGCTTCGGAATCAGTCCGTGAATAATGGCATTTTCCACAAAAGGCTGTAATAATAACGGTGGCAAAGCCAAATCATCTTCAATTGCCGCACTTTTGGTTATCGTAAAATCAAAAACTTGGTTAAAACGCAGTTGTTCCAGTTCCAAATAATTCTGCAAACTCTCTATTTCTTTGTCAATCGGGATTAACGCTTCTTTCGAATATTCTAACGTCAGTCGCATTAGTTTTGAAAACTTCGCCAAATACTTTATCGCCGAATCGGTTCCATTTTGCACAATAAAACTCGAAATCGAACCCAAACAATTGAACACAAAATGCGGATTCATCTGCAAATGCAACGCTTTCTGTTCGTATTCCGCTAGTTCTTTTTGAAGTGTCAAAGTTTTCTTGAGTTGCATACGGTTGTAAATTAGAAATACAATTCCAAAAACCAGAATCACAAACAGAATACTGAAGAAAATTTGCATCTGATGCCGTTTACGTTCTTCCTCAAAAACAATTTCTTTTTTGTCTTGTTCTTTTTGCAAAAGCGCTTGTTTTTTATCAAACTCAAAATTCATTTCCGCTTGCACGATTTGGCGAACATCCTCTTGTTTTTGCAAACTGTCTTTGGCAATTCCGTATAATTTCAAGTGCTCCAAGGATGCCGCGGTTTGACCCAATTGCTCGTAAATTGTGCTCAATGTCAATTCCGAATTTTGAATAGATTCCAACAACGCTAATTCTTTGGCATTAGCCAATGCTTTCTGAATGTTTACAAGTGCCGGTTGATACTCCTTTTGTGCCAAATAAAATTCACCCAAGTAATAATAAGCATCCGTCGAACCAAACTTATCATCAATCTTCTGAAACTCAAATAAGGCCCTTTCAAAGGACAAAACAGCTTCTGCTTTATTGTTTTGTTGCTGATGGTACCTTCCCAAGTTGGTTTGCAATTCGCCCTCACCTCTTGCATCAGGAAAGGTTTCAAACCTTTTTTGAGCCAGTTGGTAATACTTCAATGCCTCCTGATAGTTGGCTTGTTTGAAATAAACCTTCCCAATATTCGTAGCCGTAATTCCACTGTAAGAAAGTTTGTTTTTCTCTTGAATTTTAAAGCATTTCAAGAAATAATCCAACGCTTTGAAATCTTGATTTTGGGATTGATACACCACTCCAATATTATTACACACCTGAGCCACCTTCAATTCTTGATTGGTTTCTTGGTATAAAGCAACGGCTTTCAAATGATTTTGTAACGCTTTCGCATAACTATTTTGTTCCGAAAATACAATTCCCATACTTCCGTAGGCTCGTGCCAATCCATTTTTTAATTCCAACTCATTAGAAGGCTGTCCTTGCAATTCTCTTTCAAAAACAATTTGAGCATCTTGAAAATGCTGCAAAGCTTCAGCATAGTTTCCAGAAATAATCCCGGCGTTTCCAAGGTTAAGCAATGCTGTTCCTTCAGCTAGAGCAAAATCGATTTTACGAGAAACCACTAAAGCTTTTTGAGCATATTCCTTCAATAATGCGGGATTGAAATCTTGATAAGCTGATGCCAATTGATTTAAAACCGTCGCTGTTTGAATATCATCCTTGCTGTTTTTCAATTCAATTTGCAAACTATCCACCAACTTTTCTTGCGAAAAAGCATTAGCAAAAAACAACAAAGCGATACCGATACTTAAATTTCTAATTATATTCATAATCGTTTATTAGATACAAACAAAAATAGCTTTTTGTATCAGTTAATTAAGAGTAAATGAGTATTTGATGGATTTGAATTAGAATTTGATTCTTCAAAAAATAAAATTTGTGAAATTTGCAGTTAAAAAATCTATCTAAAAAATTTAAACCATTAAGGTATTAAGAAAAGTAAGCCTGAATGGCCCTTACTATCTTAATGGTTCAAAAAAAAATTTATGGAATTTGCGAAAAAAAACCAACTGCAAAAAAAATACCCTTTCAAAGCATAAAACTCTAAAAGGGTAATTTTAAAAAATCGTTGTAATCTAATTAATCAGTGGCAAAAAACTATTTCACCTTAAACGCTTTCACACCAGGAAAATAAGCAACATCGCCTAGTTCTTCCTCAATACGCAACAACTGATTGTACTTCGCCATTCTATCCGAACGAGAAGCCGAACCCGTTTTAATTTGACCACAATTCAACGCCACAGCTAAATCAGCAATGGTATTGTCTTCTGTTTCTCCAGAACGGTGACTCATTACAGAAGTGTAACCCGCATTATGAGCCATATTTACCGCTGCAATCGTTTCTGTTAAAGTACCAATTTGGTTTACCTTCACTAAAATCGAATTTGCAATTCCTTTGTCAATACCCGTTTTCAAACGCGTTACGTTAGTAACAAATAAATCATCACCCACTAATTGTACTTTATCTCCTATTAAGTCCGTCAAGTATTTCCAACCGTCCCAGTCGTCTTCCTGCATTCCATCTTCAATAGAAATAATAGGATATTTCGCAGCTAATTCAGCCAAGTATTCCGCTTGTTCTTTGCTTGAACGAATTTTTCCGTTTTCACCTTCAAACTTTTTATAATCGTAAGTTCCGTTCACATAAAATTCCGAAGCTGCACAATCCAAAGCAATCATAATTTCGTCGCCAAATTTATAACCTGCTTTTTCAACCGCTTTCTGAATCGTTTCAATTGCATCTTCCGTTCCTCCAGCCAAGTTTGGTGCAAAACCACCTTCATCACCTACCGCCGTACTCAAACCTCTATCGTGTAATTCTTTTTTCAAATGGTGAAAAATCTCCGTACCCATTTGCATCGCGTGTGTAAAGTTTTGCGCTTTCACCGGAATAATCATAAACTCCTGAAACGCAATTGGAGCATCAGAGTGACTTCCACCGTTAATGATATTCATCATCGGAACCGGAAGCGTATTTGCCGAAACACCACCAATATAACGGTACAATGGCAATCCCAACTCATTAGCCGCCGCTTTAGCAACAGCAAGCGAAACACCCAAAATAGCATTCGCACCCAAGTTTTGTTTATTTGGAGTCGCATCAAGCTCAATCATTCTTTGGTCAATCAAGTTTTGTTCAAACACAGATGTCCCCAACAATTCCTCAGCAATAGTACGGTTCACGTTTTCCACAGCTTTCAAAACACCTTTACCCATAAACGCTTTTCCGCCGTCTCTCAATTCCACCGCTTCATGTTCGCCTGTCGAAGCACCACTTGGCACTGCAGCACGACCTAAAACGCCGTTTTCCGTAATTACATCCACCTCAATCGTTGGATTTCCTCTTGAATCTAAAATTTGTCGGGCATGAATTTTTATGATAATGCTCATTTTACTATAGTTTTAATTGTGTGTTAATCATTGATAATTGCAAATATATTACAACTTTATCAATCCTTTTAAGAAAATTTGCAATCTTATCAACTCAATCGGTTTCGTTTGTAGTTTATTTATTTGGAGTAAACCGCTTGGGCTGTTTCACCCCGATAGCTATCGGGGCATATTCCTGCTGCAGGAACTCGCTTCCCGATGAAAAATCGGGAGAGCTCAAACAATTCCAGCATCAGGGCTAAGGTAAAATCTTTAGGCTTCTTTTTGGGGTGTGGGATTTGAAATGTATTAAGGCATCAACTATTATTTTCCTTATAACATACTATTTGAGTAAAAAATTTAAAAAATAACATTATCTTTAAAACGCAATTCAAGTCATTTTTAGAAACTGCGTTCGATGCAAAATTGTTAAAAAAATCCTATTAGTAACAAAAAACAGTGTCAACTATTTATCTAGTTTTCATACTATTGTATAAAGTTTTTCAATAGGCCATGAGTGGGTAGTTTGATAAAAAAACCAATTATAAATGAACTCAAAAAAACACCATTTAGTATTCTTCACCGGTGCCGGAATAAGTCAAGAAAGCGGACTAGGCACGTTTAGAGGACAATCGGGAATGTGGGAAAATCACAACATAGAAGAAATTGCATCTCCAGAAGGCTTTGCCAAAAACCCACAACTAGTTTTAGATTTCTATAATGCACGAAGAAAAGAATTAGAGATTGCAATCCCCAACGAAGCTCATAATTTAATTGCCAAATTAGAAGAGAAATATGAAGTGACCATAATCACTCAAAATATTGATGATTTGCATGAAAGAGCTGGTTCTTCCAACATTTTACATTTACATGGTGAACTCACAAAATCGAGAAGCTCCATTAATGAAAATTTAATTTACGACTATAAAGATTCATTAAAAGTTGGCGATGTAGCGGAAGATGGAAGCCAATTACGTCCGCATGTCGTATGGTTTGGAGAAGAAGTTACGAAAATTAAAAAGGCAATTGAAATTACTCAAAATGCAGATTTGTTCATCATTATTGGAAGCTCAATGATTGTTCATCCAGCGGCCGCACTTTTATTGGCAGTTCCTTTCGAATCAGATACCGTTTACATCGATCCAAACCCATCAGTTGAGGAGGGAATCAATCTATTAGTAATCAAAGAAAAAGCAACTACGGGTTTAAAACTTCTGGTAGAAGAATATTTACCGCAGTAGAAGCAAGCTCACCCGATAGCTCAAATTTGCAATCCGCAATATTTCCTCCCAATATTCGATAGCGCGGATTTTCAATACGTGCCTAATCTTATAATCAACGCTTTATAAATATCACT
>NZ_KE384384.1:333438-370807 GCF_000425485.1 Flavobacterium tegetincola DSM 22377
TCCGTTTGTATTTATTGTAGACACAGCTAAATTTGCACTTTCTCTATTAGCGCAAACATAATGTCACTAAGTTCAGCGCGAGCGTCTTGTTCATTCAAATTCCTATATTCAACACACGTTAAATATCAAAAACAAGGCGCATTTTTCATTAAATTTGAAATAAAAACAAATGAAACACAGCGCTCTACTCCTACTCGTCCTACTGAGTCAATGGTCGTTTTCGCAAACAGACCAACGCATTTATGACATTATAAAAGATGTTTCTGCCGAAAGAATTGAAAGCGACATTAGAAATTTAGCCAACTTTGGTACTCGAAATACCTTTAGCGATACCGTTTCAACCAAGCGGGGAATTGGCGCTGCACGACGCTGGATAAAATCAGAATTTGACAAAACCTCAAAAGACTGTGCGAATTGCTTAGAAGTTTTTTACCAAAAAGACTATGTAACCACCAATGTTGGCGAACGTGTCCCGAAGGATACATGGATTGTAAATGTGGTTGCCGTACAAAAAAGTGCCAAGAAAACAAACCGCTACATTATTATGACGGGCGATATTGACAGTAGAAATTCGGACCCGATAGACTTCAAAAACGACGCTCCAGGTGCTAATGACAATGCCACGGGAATGGCGGGAACTATTGAAGCGGCAAGAGTATTGTCAAAATATAAGTTTGATTGCAATATTGTTTACCTAGGATTGTCGGGAGAAGAACAAGGCTTGTTTGGCGGAAAAGGCTTTGCCGAATATGCTCAAAAGAACAATTGGGACATTGTGGCTGTGCTAAATAACGACATGATAGGCAATATTGAAGGCGTAGATGGCGTGATAGACAACAGAACATTCCGCATCTTTTCTGAACCCACTCCGTTTATTGAAACCGAAAAAGAAAAGTCCAATCGAAGATATTATGGCGGTGAAGTGGATGGTATTTCCCGACAATTGGCACGCTTTATTCACAAAACAACACTTACTTACATGCCCGAAATGAACCCGATGATGGTGTATAGACTTGACCGTTTTGGCAGAGGAGGTCACCACAAACCCTTTAACGACATGGGTTTTGCTGGAGTAAGAATTATGGAAGCCCACGAAAACTACAACCGACAACACCAAGATATTCGGATAGAAAACGGAGTTAAATACGGCGATGTTATAGAAGGCGTGAATTTTGCTTACGCTAAAAAGTTGACTGCCGTAAATGCAATTACACTAGCAGCACTCGCTTGGGCACCAACAGCACCCAAAAATGTACTTATTGGAGGTGTTGTAGAACCCAACACCAAGCTAAAGTGGGACAAAACAGACGACCCAAACGTTGCGGGATATAAGATATACTGGCGGTTAACGACTTCTCCTCAGTGGGAATTCAGCCGAAATGTAGGAAATGTAGATAGTTTTGAATTAGAAGGTATCGTGATTGATAACTTTTATTTTGGCGTTGTCTCGGTTTCAAAATTAGGACACGAAAGTGTGGTGGTATTTCCTAATGATATTATCAGGACTACGTTTAGGAGGAAGTAGTGGCTGTCATTTTTTCAAATGAATCTTAGATGATTTCTTTTTAAGATTAATTAGATAAGTCTCGCAAAGGCGCTAAGACGCAAAGAATACCGGTTAAACTTTGCGTCTTTGCGTTTTGGCAAGATAAATTAGTAATTTAAATAAGCTCCATTAAAAAGTTAGTTGTTGAAGAACCGCTAGCTTTAAAACTAAAAAAGCCTGCAAAAATTGCAGGCTTTTGAGTTGTTATCCAAAAGCAATTTTTTCAAACGAATCCTAGATGATTTCTTTTTAAGTCTAATTTAATAAAATCTCGCAAAGGCGCTGAGACGCAAAGGATACCGGTTAAAGTTGGCGGCTTTGCGTCTTGGCGAGATAAATTAATAATTTAAATGAGTTCCATTAAAAAGTTAGTAGCGGAAGTATCGCTAGCTTTAAAACTAAAAAATCCTGAAAAAATTGCAGGCTTTTGAGTTGTTACTTAAACTTCTCCGGACTTTTGGTAAGCAGCGAAACCTATAAATTTACTCGTCTAATAAATTTCTAAACCCACATAATAGGTATTCTTTCTATCCCACATGCTTTTATCACGAAACCATTTAGCATTCGGGTTGCCTTCTTCATAAAACGCGAAACTTTTTTCATAAACCTTAAACGCGCTTTCCTCCGAAATACCAATGGTTTTGAATGCAGGTCCTGTTTTAAAACCAATAGCTTCATAATATTCCTTGTTAAAAGTTGAAATACTTATGAAAATTCCTTCAGCAGGAAAGTTAAGTTGTTGTTCTAAAGTCAGTTCGTAAATCAATTTGGTTTCGCCTTCTTGCAACTGAACCGTTATGTCCTTCACAAATAGCTGCCGAACCGGAATACCAATTAAGGTGTCTACGGTAAACAAGTTGATTTTAAAAGGTGCGAACTTCTGGCCTTTCTGTTTATTAAATTTTGCTTTACGACCTAAAGAAACAATATTATAATCAGTAGGATAAAGAATAATTTTTGAAATAAGTTTAGATGTATCCTTATTCTCGTTTGGAATAAAAATAGCTTTCATTAAAATAGTTGAAATAGGAGCTCCTGTTCCAAAGTTTTCCATAAAGTAATTATTAATTGCTCTTTTGGGGAAAATCTTCTGGTACTTTTTCTTTTCTCCAGAAACATTAACTTCAGTTAGTACTTCTGTGGATTGCTTTAAAAAAATAGTATCAGTTAAAGCATTTGTTCTCAAATCCAAAGATTGATAACCAATATAGGTAATCCGTATAGACGAAGCGTTTTTATTTAAACTAAAACGTCCTCTTGCATCCGTATGTGTTCCGCTTCCATTTAGAAAATCAATATTTGCTTGCTCAATAGGTCTTTTACTTGCTGCATCAAGAAGCAGATGTTTTTTACTTTGAGCGGTTGAAAACCAATTAACAAATAGTAAAACTGAGATTAGTAATTTCATATAAGTAATTTATGTGTTGCAGCGTCAGAACAATGTCAAGATTGATACGTACTATTTTGGCGTTGTGAAGGTAATAAAATCCAGACAGCAAAGTGTGGTGGTGTTTTCTTCTGATTATATTCGTGGAACGTTAAGGAGAAAATAATGTTAAACATTTTTACAAAATTTGAATAGTATTTCACCAAAAGCCTACTCTCTTCAAAAATCTCGCAAAGTCGCAAAGACGCAAAGGATACCGGTTAAACTTGGCGGCTTTGCGTCTTGGCGAGATAAATTAAATATTCAGATGAACTCCAAGAGAAAGTTAGTACTGGAAGAAATGTAAGCTTTAAAACTAAAAAAGACTGCAAAAATTGCAGGCTTTTGAGTTGTTATTTAGATTTCTCTATCCGTTCGATGAACTCATCAAAAAGATAAGAAGCATCGTGTGGTCCAGGACTCGCTTCCGGGTGGTATTGTACTGAGAAGCAATCTTTATTTTTCATTCGCATTCCTGCAATTGTACCGTCGTTAATGTGTAAATGTGTAATTTCAAAGTCAGGATGGTTTTCTAAAGCTTCTTTTTCAACCGCGAAACCGTGGTTTTGAGAAGTAATTTCACCTTTACCAGAAATCAAATTCATTACCGGATGGTTGATTCCTCTGTGTCCGTTGAACATTTTATACGTTGGAATCCCATGTGCCAATGCAATTACTTGATGTCCCAAACAAATTCCGAATAACGGTTTATTGGTTTCCAAAATTGATTTTGCTATTTCTTGAGCGCCAACTAAGGGCTGTGGATCTCCAGGGCCGTTGGACAAGAAATATCCATCGGGATTGAATTCCGCCATTTCTTCAAACGAAGTATTCCAAGGAAAAACTTTTATGTAGCAATCGCGTTGGTCGAAGTTACGAAGGATGTTGTATTTTATTCCTAAATCCAAAGCGGAGATTCGGTATTTTGCATTTTCATTCCCCCAAAAGTACGGTGCTGTTGTTGAAACTTTCGAAGCCAATTCCAAACCATTCATGTTTGGCGTATTTGCTAAAGCTGCTTTCAACTCTTCAATTGGAGTTCCATCGGTACAAATAACTGAATTCATAGCTCCGTTGTCGCGGATATAACTCACTAAAGCACGCGTATCAACGTCAGAAATACAAATTAAATTTTGTTCTTTAAAATAATCTTCAAGACTTCCGGAAGCATCTGCTCTTGAATAATTAAAGCTAAAGTTTTTACAAACTAAGCCTGAGATTTTAATAGAATTGGAATCTACTTCGTTATCATTTACACCGTAATTTCCGATGTGTGGGTTGGTGGCCACCATGATTTGTCCGAAATAAGAAGGATCCGTAAAGATTTCTTGATAACCGGTCATTCCGGTATTGAAACAAACTTCGCCAAACGTGGTTCCTTCAATTCCTATGGATTTTCCGTGAAAAATCGTTCCATCACTTAATAAAAGGATGGCTTTTTGTCGTGTTGTGTATTTCATTCGTTGTAGTTATTGTTGTCTTGTAGTTGTCGGGTGCAAATTTAGTTTTTTTTAGTTAATTGTACACCATTGCAATACTGTTTAAAAATTCAAAAAGATTAAAAGTAAGCCGCTTGATTCCCACTAACCCCGGGTGCAGTGGAAATCCTTGTGGACCGTTGTTCGGTCCATAAGGATTGCAGCGGAAAACGGGAATATGGACTGCTAGAAAAGCCCGAGCCATTCGCTCCTACTAATTCGTACAATTCAGATGAGAAGCTAAATTCAGCTTGACAAAGCTATAACCGTGATGGGATACCACAAAAAAAAAGGATAAACAACTAAATGTTTATCCTTTTCTATATTTAAAGTGTGAAATGCATTATTCAGCAGTTTCAGTACCTTCGGTTTCTGCAGCTGGAGCTTCAGGAGCTTTATCAGTTGCTTCAGATTTTTTAGCTTTTCCACCACGACGGCTTTTAGCTTTTTTCTCTTCTTTTTTACCACCGTTGTATATTTCGTTGAAATCTACTAATTCGATCATTGCCATGTCAGCATTATCTCCTAGACGATTTCCAACTTTAATGATACGTGTGTAACCACCTGGACGGTCACCTACTTTAGCAGCTACGTCTCTGAACAAGTCAGTTACGGCATATTTGCTACGTAAGTAAGCGAACACGATACGACGGTTGTGTGTTGTATCATCTTTAGATTTTGTAATAAGCGGCTCAACAAATTGTTTTAACGCTTTGGCTTTAGCAACAGTAGTGTTAATACGTTTGTGCTCGATAAGAGAACAAGCCATATTAGCAAGCATAGAAGCTCTATGTCCTTTTTGTCTGCTTAAGTGATTGAATTTTTTTCCGTGTCTCATGACGTGTTTTTTAATACTTTCATCTTGCTACAATCCTCTATGGAGAGCAAAATATGAAGTAATTTATTCTTTATCTAATTTGTATTTTGCTAAATCCATTCCGAAGGTTAAATTTTTAATAGCTACTAGTTCGTCTAGTTCTGTTAAAGATTTTTTACCGAAATTACGGAATTTCATTAAGTCGTTTTTGTTGAAAGAAACTAAGTCTCCAAGTGTATCAACCTCTGCCGCTTTCAAGCAATTCAATGCTCTAACTGAAAGATCCATATCAACAAGCTTAGTTTTAAGCAATTGTCTCATGTGCAATGACTCTTCGTCATAGGATTCAGTTTGTGCAATTTCGTCTGCTTCAAGTGTAATTCTTTCGTCAGAAAACAACATGAAATGGTGAATAAGAACTTTAGCTGCTTCAGTAAGTGCATCTTTTGGATTAATAGATCCATCAGTTTTGATTTCAAAAACTAATTTTTCATAATCTGTTTTTTGCTCTACACGGAAGTTTTCAATTCCATACTTTACATTCTTTACAGGTGTAAAGATAGAATCAGTAAAGATTGTTCCTATTGCTGCATTTTGTTTTTTGTTTTCCTCTGCTGGAACATATCCTCTACCTTTTTCGATAGTAAGTTCAATGTTAAGGTTAACTTTACTGTCTAAATTACAGATAACTAATTCTGGATTTAGAACTTGAAAACCTGAAATAAACTTTTGGAAATCACCTGCCGTAAGTTGGTCTTTTCCAGATACAGAAATAGTAACAGATTCGTTATCTACGTCATCAATCTGGCGTTTGAAACGCACTTGTTTAAGATTAAGAATAATTTCTGTAACGTCTTCAACAACACCTGAAATAGTAGAAAATTCGTGGTCTACCCCTTCAATTCTAACAGATGTTATTGCATATCCTTCTAAAGCGGATAACAAAACTCTTCTAAGTGCATTACCAACGGTCAATCCGTAACCCGGTTCTAAAGGTCTGAATTCAAACTTACCTTCAAAATCGGTTGAATCGATCATGATAACTTTATCGGGCTTCTGAAAATTAAATATTGCCATAATTTCGACTAAGTCAATTATTATTTGTTGTACAATTCGACGATAAGTTGTTCTTTAATGTTTTCTGGAATCTGCAATCTAGCAGGAACAGTAACAAAAGTACCTTGCATGGTATCGTTATTCCATGTAATCCACTCGTAAACGTGACTTGAATTAGATAAAGAACGTTCGATAGCCTCTAAAGATTTAGATTTTTCACGAACTGCAACAACATCACCTGGTTTAAGGTGGTATGATGGAATGTTTACCAACTCACCGTTAACTGTAATGTGTCTATGAGATGTTATTTGACGAGCTGCACGACGCGTTGGAGCGATTCCCATACGGAAAACCACATTATCCAAACGAGCTTCGCAAAGTTGTAAAAGAACTTCACCTGTTACTCCACGAGCTGCAGATGCTTTTTTGAAAAGGTTACGAAATTGTTTTTCAAGAATTCCATAAGAGTATTTCGCTTTTTGCTTTTCCATTAATTGGATTGCATATTCCGATTTTTTACCTCTTTTTTTCGCCTGTCCGTGTTGTCCAGGTGGGTAACTTCTTCTTTCGAAAGATTTATCATCTCCGAAAATTGCCTCGCCAAATTTACGAGCAATTCTTGTGCTTGGACCAGTATATCTTGCCATTTTTTATAAAAATTTAATTTAAGGTAGAGATTATGAATTCAGGTCAAATCCTTCGATAATCTGAGTTCTACCTTTTTGTTATACTACATTATTAGAATGCTGAAAAAAATTCAAGCATAAAATTATACTCTACGTCTTTTAGGAGGACGACATCCGTTGTGAGGCATTGGTGTTACATCAATAATTTCTGTAACTTCAATTCCACTGTTATGCAAAGAACGGATTGCAGACTCACGTCCGTTTCCTGGTCCTTTTACATAAACCTTAACTTTCTTCAATCCAGCTTCAAGAGCTACTTTACCACAATCTTCGGCTGCCATTTGAGCTGCATACGGAGTGTTCTTTTTAGAACCTCTGAAACCCATTTTACCTGCTGAAGACCAAGAGATAACTTCACCTTTTTTGTTAGTCAAAGAAATGATGATGTTGTTAAAAGTAGCACTAATATGAGCTTCACCAGTTGATTCAATGATAACTTTACGCTTTTTTACGGTTGCTTTAGCCATATCTACTTACTATTTAGTTGCTTTTTTCTTGTTCGCAACAGTTTTTCTTTTACCTTTTCTTGTTCTAGAGTTGTTTTTAGTTCTTTGTCCTCTTAATGGAAGACCAGATCTATGACGGATTCCTCTGTAACATCCGATATCCATTAAACGTTTGATGTGTAAAGACACTTCAGAACGCAACTCACCTTCAATTTTGTAAAATCCAACGGCTTCACGAATTGCTCCGATTTCGTCGTCATTCCACTCTTGAACTTTTTTATCTTGGCTAACTTGAGCTTTTTCTAAAACCTCAATAGCTCTACTTCTTCCTACTCCGAAGATATAAGTTAAAGCGATAACTCCTCTTTTGTTTTTCGGGATGTCTACCCCTGCTATTCTTGCCATAATTATCCTTGTCTTTGTTTAAATCTAGGATTCTTTTTGTTGATTACGTATAATCTGCCTTTTCTTCGTACAATCTTGCACTCGGCACTTCTCTTTTTTACTGAAGCTCTAACTTTCATATCCTTTAATATCTATAAGTAATTCTTGCTTTTGACAAATCGTAAGGGCTCATTTCCAGTTTTACTTTATCACCAGGTAATAACTTGATGTAATGCATGCGCATTTTTCCTGAAATATGGGCAATTACAATATGTCCATTCTCTAATTCTACACGGAACATCGCATTTGATAATGCTTCGATGATTGATCCGTCTTGTTCTATTGCTGATTGTTTAGCCATAAAATTAAGCTACTGCTTTTCTGTTTTTACCACTCTTCATCAAACCGTCATAATGTTTGTTCAGTAGGTACGAATTAATTTGTTGGATGGTATCGATTGCAACACCAACCATGATAATCAATGAAGTACCACCAAAAAACATTGCCCAAGATTGTTGTACATCCATAACACTTACAAGAATAGCTGGGAACACAGCAATTAGCGCAAGAAATAAAGAACCTGGGAAAGTAATTAATGACATCACTTTATCTAAAAATTCAGATGTTTCCACTCCTGGACGAATCCCTGGAATAAATCCACCACTTCTCTTTAAATCATCTGCCATTTTATTGGTTGGAACTGTAATTGCTGTATAAAAATAAGTAAACACAACAATCAAAGTAGCAAACACAAGGTTGTACCAAAATCCAAACATATTACTAAATGCACCAGCAATGGAGCGTGAAGTATCTGAATCTGACAAACCTGCTACAGCTGCCGGGATAAACATAATTGCTTGTGCAAAAATGATAGGCATTACTCCAGAAGCATTCAACTTTAACGGAATCCATTGACGGTTTCCATCTTGTTCAAATTCTCCTGATACTGTACGTCTTGCGTATTGCACTGGAATCTTTCTCACAGCCATAACTAAAAGTATACAAGCTACGATAACTAATAACCAGATAATTACTTCAATAACCAATAACATTGGTCCTCCATTGTTGTTTGTAATCGTAGAGGTAAATTCTTGAATGAATGCTTGTGGCAAACGAGCAATAATACCTACCATGATCAATAGAGAAATACCGTTTCCGATACCTTTATCAGTAATTTTTTCACCCAACCACATTGCAAATATTGTTCCTGTAACTAAAATAGCTACAGAAGAAAATAAGAATGAAAATTGTGAAATCAATTCAGGGTTTGATGAAGCAATAATTGCATTTGGAATCGTTCTGTACAAGTTATAGATATAACCTGGCGCTTGAACTAGTGTGATTCCAATCGTTAACCAACGTGTAATCTGGTTGATTTTTGTTCTTCCACTTTCACCATCTTTTTGTAGTTTTTGCAAATAAGGAACTGCTATTCCCATCAATTGCACTACAATAGATGCAGAAATGTAAGGCATAATACCCAACGCAAATACAGATGCTTTTGAAAAAGCTCCACCGGTAAACATATCAAGAATTGAACCAATTCCACTTTCTGTCTGTCCGGATAAGTTTGTCAATTGAGTAGCATCAATACCTGGAAGCGTAACATGCGCTCCAAATCGATAAACAACTAACAGTCCTAATGTAATCAGGATTCTGTTTTTCAGTTCCTCGATTTTCCAAACATTACTAAATGATTCTAAAAATTTCTTCATATTGCTAAAAAAATTATAATGTTACAGCTTCACCACCTGCAGCTTCAATAGCCGCTTTTGCAGTAGCAGTAAATTTGTGAGCAGTTACTTTTATTTTAGCAGTCAACTCTCCTCTTCCTAAAATCTTAACAATCTCATGTTTTCTAGCCAAACGGTTTGAAACAAAAACAGTCATATCAACTGTATCTATAATCGTACCATTGTCTACCATCATTTGAAGTGTATCAAGATTCACACCTTCGTAATCTTTACGATTGATGTTTGTAAAACCAAACTTAGGCACACGTCTTTGAAGTGGCATTTGCCCTCCCTCAAAACCAATCTTTTTCGAATAACCAGAACGAGATTTTGCTCCTTTGTGACCTCTTGCAGAAGTACCACCTTTTCCAGAACCTTCTCCTCTACCTAATCTTTTATTTTGATTGTGTGTTGAACCTTCAGCTGGTTGTAAGTTACTTAAATTCATAACTAATATTTGTTATTTAGCTTCCTCTACAGAAACTAAGTGTTTAACTTTGTTTATCATCCCAAGGATAGCAGGATTTGAATCGTGCTCTACAACTTGTCCCATTTTACGAAGTCCTAAAGCCTCTAATCCTCTTTTTTGAGTAAGTGGACAGTTGATTTGACTTCGAACTTGTTTTACTAATAACTTCGCCATAATTTCCTTGAATTAACCTTTAAAAACTTTTTCTAAAGAAACACCTCTTTGTTTTGCAACAGTGTAAGCGCTTCTCATTTGTAACAAAGCATCGAAAGTTGCTTTAACTACGTTGTGCGGATTTGAAGATCCTTGAGATTTAGACAATACATCGTGAATACCTACTGATTCAAGCACTGAACGAACAGAACCACCAGCAATAACTCCTGTACCATGAGAGGCTGGAATTAAGTGTACACGTGCACCACTAAATTTACCTTTTTGTTCGTGAGGAACTGAATGACCATTCAAAGGAATTCTCACAAGATTTTTCTTAGCATCTTCTACTGCTTTCGCAATTGCTTCAGAAACATCTTTAGATTTACCTAAACCATGACCAACAACTCCATTTTCATCACCTACCACTACAATTGCAGAAAAACCGAAAGCTCTACCACCTTTTGTAACTTTAGTAACACGATTCACACTCACCAAACGATCTTTCAATTCAAGTCCGCTAGGTTTTACCAATTCTACATTTTTATAATTAGACATACTATATTAGAATTTAAGTCCAGCGGCTCTAGCGCCTTCTGCTAATGATTGGATACGTCCGTGGTATAAATAACCACCTCTATCGAAAGTTACTGTTTCGATTCCAGCTGCAACAGCTTTCTCGGCAACAAGTTTTCCAACAGCTGAAGCGATTTCAACGTTTGTACCTTTATTTACTCCTTTTTCTCTTGAAGATGCAGCTAACAAAGTTTTACCAGATACGTCATCAATAATTTGAGCGTAAATTTCTTTGTTACTTCTGAATACAGAAAGTCTTGGTCTTGCAGCAGTACCGCTTACAATCTTTCTAATTCTGAATTTAATTCTCTGTCTTCTATCAGATTTTGTTAATGACATAATCTTATGTTTTTAAGCGGATTTACCTGCTTTTCTTCTTAATACTTCACCTACGAATTTCACACCTTTACCTTTGTACGGTTCTGGTTTACGGAAACCTCTAATTTTTGCAGCGATTGCTCCTAATAATTGCTTATCATGAGAAGTTAGCTTTACAATTGGATTCTTACCTTTTTCAGAAATAGTTTCCAAAGTAACTTCTGGAGCTACCATCAAAACGATGTTGTGAGAAAAACCTAAAGCTAAATCAAGTTTTTGACCTTGATTAGAAGCTCTGTAACCAACTCCAACTAATTCTAAAGATTTAGTAAAACCTTCTGACACACCGATAATCATGTTATTGACTAATGATCTGTACAATCCGTGCTTTGCTCTATGGTCTTTATGATCTGACGATCTTTCAACCTGAACTTGACCTTCTTCAACTTTCACAGTTACGTCTGAAAACTCTTGTGTAAGTTGTCCTAATTTTCCTTTAACAGTAATCACACCATTTGCAACTTCAACAGTTACACCAGCGGGGATTACAACGGGACTTTTTCCTATTCTTGACATCTCTCTTTAGTTTTTTTAGTATACGTAACAAATTACTTCGCCACCAATATTTAATTGTTTAGCTTGCTTTCCAGTCATCAAACCTTTTGATGTAGAAACAATTGCAATACCAAGACCGTTAAGGATTCTAGGTAATTTAGAAGCACCTGCGTACTTACGTAAACCTGGTTT
Source organism: Flavobacterium tegetincola DSM 22377 (assembly GCF_000425485.1). Taxonomy (GTDB): domain Bacteria; phylum Bacteroidota; class Bacteroidia; order Flavobacteriales; family Flavobacteriaceae; genus Flavobacterium; species Flavobacterium tegetincola. Next base: position 345,271 of record NZ_KE384384.1, read on the forward strand.
ACTAATTCTTTGGATATCTTTGATAACCGGCTCTTTAGTCTCTTTATCGTACTTCAAAGCGATTTTGATACTACCTTGAACGGCATTATCTTCAAACTTGTAACTCAAGATATAACCTTGATCGAATAAGATCTTGGTAATCTCTTTTTTCAGATTAGACGCAGGAATTTCAACGACTTTGTGGTTTGCTGCCACAGCGTTTCTTACTCTTGTCAAATAATCCGCAATAGGATCTGTATACATATGTATTAAATTGCGATTTTGGTATTCTGCCGGACCATCCGGAAGAACCTGAAACCATTAAAACTCTAATCTATAACGAACAGACAGTTGTGAGTTCGCGACCAAAGGCCGGCAAACTTACAACTATCTGTTGAAATATCAAAATGATAAACAATATTTTACCAACTTGCTTTTTTTACACCTGGAATTAATCCATTATTTGCCATTTCACGGAATGTTACACGTGAAATACCAAACTGGCGCATATAACCTCTTGGTCTTCCTGTTAATTTGCAACGGTTGTGCAAACGAACCGGTGAAGCGTTTTTCGGTAATTTCTGCAAACCTTCGAAATCTCCAGCTTCTTTCAAAGCTTTTCTTTTCTCAGCATACTTTGCTACCGTTTTTTCTCTTTTCACCTCACGGGCTTTCATTGATTCTTTAGCCATGTCTTAATTCTTTTTAAAAGGTAATCCTAATTCAGTCAACAATGATTTCGCTTCTTTATCTGTCGCAGCAGATGTAACGAAGGTAATATCCATTCCTGTAATTTTGTTTACTTTGTCAATATCAATTTCTGGGAAAATGATTTGCTCTAAAACTCCAAGGTTATAGTTTCCTCTTCCGTCAAATCCAGTAGCTTTGATACCACTGAAATCACGTACACGTGGCAAAGCTGAAGTTACAAGTCTATCTAAAAACTCGTACATTCTTTCACCGCGCAAAGTCACTTTTGCTCCAATAGGCATTCCTTTTCTCAATTTAAAAGACGCAACATCTTTCTTAGAGATCGTAGAAACTGCTTTTTGACCTGTAATTTTAGTCAATTCTTCAACAGCATAATCAATTAATTTCTTATCTGATACTGCTGCTCCAACTCCTTTACTCAAAACGATTTTTTCCAATTTTGGAACTTGCATTACGTTTGTGTAACCGAATTCTTCCTTAAGAGCAGAGACAACTCTACTCTTATATTCTTCTTTTAGTCTAGGTGTATATGCCATCACTATAGTACTTGATTAGATTTTTTTGAAAATCTTACTTTCTTATCTCCGTCCATTCTAAAACCTACTTTTGTAGTAGCTTTAGTTTTTGTATCTACTAATGCAACATTAGAGATTTGGATTGGAGCCTCTTTCTTAACGATTCCTCCTTGAGGGCTTTTTGCACTTGGTTTAGTATGTTTACTAACCATGTTTACACCTTCAACAATCGCTTTGTTCTTTTCACGATCTACTTTTACAACTTTACCTTCAGCACCTTTATGGTCTCCAGCAATAACTCTAACAGTATCTCCTGATTTTATTTTTAGCTTTATCATCTTACAACTAATTAAAGCACTTCTGGTGCTAATGATACAATCTTCATGAATTGTTTTTCACGAAGTTCTCTTGCTACTGGACCAAAAACACGAGTTCCTCTCATCTCACCTGCTGCGTTCAAAAGAACACAAGCATTGTCATCAAATCGGATGTAAGAACCGTCGGCTCTTCTCACTTCTTTTCTGGTACGTACCACAACTGCAGTGGATACTGCTCCTTTTTTAACGCTTCCGTTAGGAGAAGTATCTTTAATAGATACTACAATCTTGTCACCAACAGAGGCATACCTTCTTTTGGTACCTCCTAAAACACGGATAGTTAAAACTTCTTTAGCTCCTGTGTTATCTGCTACTTTTAGTCTTGATTCTTGTTGTACCATAATTATTTAGCTCTTTCTAGGATTTCAACTAACCTCCAACATTTCGTTTTACTTAAAGGACGCGTTTCGCTGATCCTTACCGTATCTCCAATGTTACAGTCGTTTGTTTCGTCGTGTGCATGATACTTTTTAGTCTTCAACACGAACTTACCGTATAATGGGTGTTTTACTTTTCTTACTTCAGCAATAACAATAGACTTGTCCATTTTATTAGAAGTAACTACACCAACTCTTTCTTTTCTTAAATTTCTTTTTTCTTCCATCTTTAACAGATTACAGTTATTGTAATTCTCTTTTAGTTAGTTCAGTTGCGAAACGTGCAACGGTACGTCTTGCACCTCTAATTTGAAGTGGGTTTTCAATTGGAGAAATAGCATGAGCCATTTTTAAATCAGCATACGCTTTTTTAGATTGACCTAACTTTTCCTGTAATTCGGTTACCGAAAGATTTTTTATTTCTGATTGTTTCATAATAATATTGATTATGCTTCGAAATCTCTAGCGATGACAAATTTAGTTTTAACTGGAAGCTTTTGAGCTGCAAGACGTAACGCCTCTTTTGCAACTGCTAAAGGAACTCCTCCAACTTCAAACATAATTCTTCCTGGTTTAACAACAGCAGCCCAATATTCTACGGCTCCTTTTCCTTTACCCATACGTACCTCTAAAGGCTTCTTTGTGATCGGTTTGTCCGGAAATATTTTGATCCATAACTGTCCTTCTCTCTTCATAAAACGAGTTGCAGCAATACGTGCAGCTTCGATTTGACGAGAAGTTAAGAACATTCCATCTTCATGTACAGATTTAATACCAAACATTCCATTAGAAAGTTCGTGTCCTCTCATGGAGTTCCCTTTCATTTTACCTTTTTGTACCTTTCGGTATTTTGTTCTTTTAGGCTGTAACATTTTTCTTTAATTTATAAAATTACTTTCTTTTACGAGCATCTGGTTTACCGCCTTTGTTAAAGTTAGATTTTCCACCTCTGGAATCTCCACCTCTACCGCCGCCTGATCCACCACCGGATTGTTTTTTATCCATTCCCACTAGTGGAGATAGATCTCTTTTTCCGTACACTTCACCTTTCATGATCCATACTTTGATTCCCATTCTACCGTAAGTAGTATGAGCTTCAGCAAGAGCATAATCGATATCCGCTCTGAAAGTTGATAGAGGAATTCTACCTTCTTTGAATCCTTCAGAACGTGCCATCTCAGCACCATTCAAACGACCAGAAATCAAAACTTTGATACCTTCAGCGTTCATACGCATAGAAGCAGCAATAGCCATTTTGATTGCACGTCTGTAAGAAATACGGCTTTCGATTTGACGAGCGATGCTAGTCGCAACTAGATAAGCATCTAACTCAGGTCTTTTGATTTCAAAGATGTTGATTTGAACCTCTTTGTCAGTAACTTTCTTAAGTTCTTCTTTTAACTTGTCTACCTCTTGTCCACCTTTTCCGATAATGATACCAGGTCGAGCAGTAGTGATAGTAACGGTTACAAGTTTTAAAGTTCTCTCGATAATTATCTTTGATACACTAGCTTTTGATAAACGAGCATGGATGTACTTTCTGATTTTATAATCTTCGGCAAGTTTATCACCGTAATCATTTCCACCATACCAGTTTGAATCCCATCCTCTGATGATCCCAAGTCTGTTTCCAATTGGATTTGTCTTTTGTCCCATCTTAATTAGTTTGCTTGTGTGTTATCTAATTGTCCTAACACGATTGTAACGTGATTCGAACGTTTTCTAATTCTGTGTGCTCTTCCTTGTGGAGCTGGACGAAGTCTTTTCAACATCATTCCACCATCTACACGGATTTCTTTTACGATTAATCCAGCTTCAGCTACATCACCCTCTGCATTTTTCTGTTCCCAGTTATTGATTGCAGACAATAATAATTTTTCCAATTTTCTTGAAGCTTCTTTTGAACTAAATCTTAAAATATTAAGTGCTCTTTCTACCTTCTGACCTCTAACCAAGTCCGCAACTAAGCGCATTTTTCTAGGTGAAGTAGGGCAGTTATTCAATTTTGCGAAAGCAATAGACTTATTAGCCTCTTTTCTCGCATCTGCTGTTTCTCTTTTACGAACTCCCATTGCTTCTTTTATTTTTTACCTTTATTTTTTGCTCCAGCGTGACCTCTAAACGATCTAGTTGGTGAAAACTCTCCTAATTTGTGACCTACCATGTTTTCTGTAACGTAAACAGGTACGAACTGACGACCGTTATGAACAGCGATAGTTTGCCCAACAAAATCTGGAGTAATCATAGAAGCTCTAGACCAAGTCTTTACTACTCCTTTGTTACCGTTTTCAACATTTTCTTGAACTTTCTTATCTAACTTGTAGTGTACAAAAGGTCCTTTTTTTAATGAACGTGCCATATCTTATTATTTCTTTCTACGTTCTACAATATATTTGTTACTCGGGTTTTTCTTAGAACGAGTTCTATAACCTTTAGCAGGAATACCGTTTCTTGAACGTGGATGTCCTCCTGATGAACGACCTTCACCACCACCCATTGGGTGATCGACAGGGTTCATAGCTACTGGTCTTGTTCTAGGTCTTCTACCTAACCATCTTGTTCTACCTGCTTTACCAGATACAAGCAATTGATGATCAGAGTTAGAAACTGCTCCAATTGTAGCTGCACAAGTCAACAAGATCAATCTTGTTTCCCCAGAAGGCATTTTAATTGTTGCATATTTTCCATCTCTTGCCATTAATTGAGCAAAAGTTCCTGCTGAACGAGCAATAGTTGCTCCTTGACCTGGACGTAATTCAATACATGAAATTACAGTTCCAAGAGGAATTTTACTTAATGGAAGGGTATTACCGATTTCAGGAGAAGCTGTATCGCCAGAAACTAATTTCTGACCTACTTGCAATCCATTTTGTGCGATAATATAGGTTTTTTCACCATCAGCATAAGCTAATAAAGCAATAAAAGCTGTACGGTTTGGATCATATTCGATTGATTTCACTGTAGCTGGAATTCCTGCTTTAGTACGTTTGAAATCAATGATACGATATCTTTGCTTGTGACCACCGCCTGTATAACGCATGGTCATTTTTCCTTGACTATTTCTACCTCCTGAGTTTTTTATCGGTGCTATCAATGAGCGCTCCGGCTTATCAGTTGTAATGGCGTCAAAACCATTCACAACTCTAAATCGCTGACCCGGGGTAATAGGTTTTAATTTTCTTACTGACATTTTATCTTAGATATTGTTGTAAAAATCAATTGTTTCTCCTTCTTTTACTTGAACCATTGCTTTCTTGAAAGCATTGGTTTTTCCACTGATTAAACCACTTTTTGTGTATTTAGTAGTTCTATCTGGACGTACGTTCATTGTATTAACCGCAGTTACAGTTACTCCATAAGCAGCTTCAACAGCTTTCTTAATTTGTACTTTGTTTGCTTTTTTATCTACAACGAATCCGAAACGGTTAGAAACTTCACTTTCTTTGGTTACTTTTTCAGTTACTATAGGCTTCATTATGATGCTCATATTCCTATTATTTACTTAAATTTTCTTCAATTCCTTCTAAAGAACCTTCTAATAAAACTAGGTTATTAGTGTTCAAAATAGCATAAGTACTTAATTCTAAGTGACTTACGACGCTAGAAGCTTTTAAATTGCGTGAGGACAAATATACATTTTTATTTGCATCGCCCACCACAAATAACGATTTTTTATCTTCTAACCCTAAAGCTTTCAAAACATTAATGAAATTTTTAGTGTTTGGAGAGTCAAAATTGAAATCTTCTAAAACGATAATATTCGCTTCTTTTGCTTTGATTGAGAAAGCTGATTTACGAGCCAAACGCTTCACTTGCTTATTCAATTTGAATGAATAGCTACGTGGACGTGGTCCAAAAACAGTTCCACCACCTTTAAACAATGGATTCTTAATACTACCAGCCCTAGCTGTACCTGTTCCTTTTTGCTTTTTAATCTTACGTGTACTTCCTTTCACTTCAGCTCTTTCTTTAGCTTTGTGAGTACCTTGACGTTGGTTAGCAAGATATTGCTTAACGTCTAGATATACAGCGTGATTATTCGGCTCAATTGCGAATACTGAATCAGAAAGAGTGATCGATCTGCCAGTTTCTTTTCCTGTGATATTTAAAACTTTTACTTCCATTACTTCTGAATGATTACATAAGAGTTATTGTGTCCTGGAACACATCCTTTAACTAAAAGTAGGTTCTTATCTGCAACTACTTTCAAAACTTTAAGGTTTTGAATCGTTACATTATCAGTTCCCATTCTTCCTGCCATACGCATTCCTTTGAATACTCTAGAAGGATAAGAGGAAGCTCCTACTGATCCTGGCGCTCTCAAACGGTTGTGTTGTCCGTGAGTAGCTTGTCCAACACCACCAAAACCGTGACGTTTAACAACCCCTTGGAAACCTTTACCTTTTGATACACCTTGTACATCTACAAATTCGCCTTCCTGAAACAGGTCAACAGTGATTACCTCACCTAATTTGTGTTCATTTTCGAAGTACTTGAATTCAACGACTTTTTTCTTAGCTACAGTCCCTGCTTTTTTAAAGTGACCTACGGCCGCCTTAGTAGACTGTTTCTCTTTTTTGTCATCGAAACCAAGTTGCAACGCTTCATACCCGTCAACACCTTTGGTTCTGACTTGGGTAACTACGCATGGTCCCGCCTCAATAACAGTACAAGGAATGTTTTTCCCGTTCTCGTCAAAGATGCTTGTCATGCCAATTTTTCTTCCGATTAACCCAGACATAATAAATTAATTAATTATTAAAAATTTGTTTTTCTCTCCTGAATTGCATTTGCATACTACCCATTTTGAGGGTGCAAATATATAAATAATTTTTTAATTACAACTAAATTAATCAATTAGAATTAAATTTAATTTATAAACCTTAGCCTAACCTTAAAGAAACACTGAAATAAACCTAGTAAAAAGAATCCTGACCCACTTTCAGAAGTGCAAAACTCAAAAAGCACTAAATGAAAAATACACATGCTGCTTTTCATACACTATCCATACACTATCCATACACTATCCATACACTATCCATACACCATCTCTATAGCATCCCTATCACGTTCAGACTGTTTAATTATACTGCATGACCAAATTTAAATCTTAGGCTTGACATAAATGCCGACTGCAAGCGAAGACCAACTTAACCCGTAACCTCAAAAAAGACGTAAATTAAAAAAGACGCCCTAGGGACGTCTTTAATTTTTGTTGATTTAATTGGACCAATTTCTCACCCACTAAATCGACTTTACTATATATAAACTTACTATAAGTCTAATGTATTATTTGTACTCGATTACAAATTTGTATGTTCCCGCTGGTAAAACTTGAGAAATAAAACCGTTTCCAGTTGTTAAAATCTTTGCTGTTCCATCTACATAACTACTTGAAGCATCCATTTGCAATTGACCCGTTGTATTATTGTAAATCTTAGCACCGATAAACTGAGTTACAGCAACTCCAGCCATACCTTGACTTCCTGCATCTCCAGCAGTTAAATCTACTGTTGCAGTAGTTGAATTAGCAGGAATAGTTTTAATTACTTCTCTAGTTTTCACAACATTATTTGCAGAAGAACCAATTGGAATCCAGCGGCCGTTACCCACAACAGATAAATTATCAGGATTACTAAAATAATACAACCCCGGCGTTACAGCTTGACTACCAATTCCAGAGAGAATACCATCGCCAGCAGTTACCGTTAATCCTGTAGCAGAATTATAAACAACCATTCCATCATAAAAAGTAGAAAAATTAAAAAAGTCACCATCTTCGGTAAACTGAAAATTTGTCAAGTCAGTTCTTGGAAATAACAGGCCTTTAGAGTTACTAATCCCTTCTGAAAAAGCAGACGCATCAATAAAAGCAGATGTACCATTAATACTAGCTGCTACCTCACCATTACTGCGAATAGCCTGAGAAAAAGTAACTTGACAAATCAGTAAAGTAAGTATATATAAATATTTCATAATGTTATTTTTATTAATAATGTTAATTTAAAATGAGTTTTTTTTAGAATGTACTTGTATGATACCATCCTGTACCACTATATATAAAACTTATAGCTCCACCACTACCATTTTGTGGAGCAACAGAGCTTCCAACTGCTGCACCAGAAGTAGTAACTGTCCCAATACCGGCGTCAGTGATTGTAATAGTATCTCCAGCAACTGGATTTGTTATAGTATTAAAAGAAAAGCTTTGACTTGACTCTGAACCGATAAAAATTACATATCCATTCAAATCAGCATTTGTTAAAGGCCCACCAGCCGTTACAACTCTAACAGACTTCCCACCCAATCGCGTCCACTTTGTACCATCCCAAAAGTAATAACCTGCTTTACCAGTAAAATTACTGTACACCATTTGACTTACTCTTGTACCTGCTGGAGTTCCATTTGCTACAGTTATCGTCATATCGTTTGTTACAACCGGAACGGTAATACCATCAGCTGTATCCAAAATACCTGGCGCTTTTGTAGTCCCATCTGCATTAGCACCAACTACTTCTAATGAAGTTTCTGGATTTGTTGTCCCCACACCTACTTGAGCCGAAGCTACTAAACCTGTTGCTATAAAAGCTATAGATAAAAATATTTTTTTCATAGTAATGTATTTAATCAAACCGTATGGGCTTGATATTGATTTGTATTATAAACTTGTTTTTAATCGTCATTCTCTGAGGTATGCTACGCTACCTCGGGAGGCGGAGAAAACGGCGACGCCTTAAATTGACTTATATTACATTCGCTTATACTAGTAATCGGTTGATGCACTAGTGACCCTACCACTATTGTATCTGCTTTGTAGTTTTTCACCAAAGTCGATGTACTACTAAAAATCTCCAATTGGGTTGTAGTACTAAAGTCTTTGTAAAACACAAATGAATTTTCATACTTGATCAAATGCGCATTAAAAATTAGGGCATCCTCAGCGAGTATCACCTTTCCTCCTACGTGCACGGGATGGCTCAACTTGAGCACTCCTGCTTCTACTACTAAATCGCCACGCAGTTTCAATTCGGTATTGATGGTCAACTCATTTGCATCTGCCACTTTAAGTGTTGGCAATGATGTATTGATTGCCGTTTCTAAAGATTGGTTTTGACCATTTAAAACGACTTGACTTTCGCCGAATACACTTGAATCAAAAACATTTGCCTCTTCTTTAGAAGAAACTACATTATTTGCGGTAAAGACGGTGTTGGGATTTACTTTAAACTGTGCGAAAGAAACTACTGAACAGCACAACATCATAAAAGTCAAAAACAGTACTGTCTTGGCTTTTAATGTTATTACGTTCTGGTTGATAGTAGTTTTTTTCATATAATACACTGCATTACAGCTTATTTGAGAAACAAAGATACTTCTTTTTTGGCAACTGCAAAAGAAAAGTTAAAAAGTTTTGAATGAGGGAATTGCGTTGCAGCATGAACGATTCCGCTTTTACGTATTGAACGGCAATGCCGTGTGATTGAGCGGAAGGTAATGCGACCTGAGTGGCAGTTGAAAAATTTCTGTTTCTGTAGTATACATTTGCTTCGATATTACTTTTAGTACCCGCCTATTGAACAGAACAACTTGAAAGACGCTGATTACAGTGTGTTGAAAAACATCATTGATGCAACTTTGGCGCTAGGATTAGGACGAATTCTTGAAAATGACTTTTGGAACGAAGGCGGTATTGCTGTTCATGGACTAGAAGTTGACGTCTTGAAAAATGCGGTGCAGCGTATTTGATTTCCAAGAGCACATTGTAGCTTGATTAAAAGTAAGGGGATTTTGACCCTACTTAATTTAATAACGAGGTAATAATTCTGTGCTAGATTGGATTATTTCTTCAAAAAGAAAAGAAAAGAAAAGCGACGGAGATTTGAGCGGGTGGTGGCGCGGCGGTACATTACCTCTTTGATTGATGGGGATGCCTTTCTGCAAAGTCGTCGGGCATAAAAAAAACGGTAAAGAACTAAATCTTTACCGTTTTCTATATATAATAAACTTATGCAGTTACTTATACTTTGATTTCTACTTCTACACCACTTGGCAACTCTAATTTCATTAGGGCGTCAATAGTTTTAGATGAAGAAGAATAAATGTCAATTAATCTCTTGTATGACATTACTTCAAATTGCTCTCTCGCTTTTTTGTTAACGTGAGGAGAACGCAATACTGTAAATAATTTTTTGTGTGTTGGTAATGGAATTGGACCCGTTACTACTGCACCAGTACTCTTAACAGTTTTTACAATCTTTTCAGCAGACTTGTCTACTAGCATGTGATCGTAAGATTTTAGTTTTATTCTGATTTTTTGACTCATTTTCTTTAGAATTAAGCGTTACCTTTTGCTTTTTTAATTACGGCTTCTGAAATATTCGAAGGCGTTTCTGCATAGTGAGAAAACTCCATTGTTGATGTAGCTCTACCAGAAGACAATGTTCTTAAAGTGGTTACATAACCAAACATTTCCGATAAAGGCACGTCAGCTTTGATTGTTTTAGCACCAGCTCTGTCACCCATGTCATTTACCTGACCTCTACGACGGTTGATATCACCTACGATATCTCCCATGTTTTCTTCAGGAGTGATCACTTCCATTTTCATGATTGGCTCAAGAACTACTGCACCAGCAGCTTTAGCTACTTCTCTATACCCCATTCTAGCTGCAAGTTCAAAAGAAAGTGCATCTGAATCGACTGGGTGAAAAGATCCGTCTGTTAAAGTAACTTTCAAACTATCTACTTGGTATCCAGCTAATGGACCCGTTTTCATAGCTTCGCGGAACCCTTTTTCTACAGAAGGAATGTATTCTTTAGGAACGTTACCCCCTTTTACTGCATTGATAAACTGTAACCCTTTTGGAGTTTTACCGTCTACTTCGTCAGCAGGTGAAAGTGTAAATACGATATCACCGAATTTACCACGACCTCCAGATTGTTTTTTGTATGTTTCTCTGTGTGTAGCTGTTTTAGTAAACGCTTCTTTGTATTCAACTTGAGGCTCACCTTGGTTCACTTCAACTTTAAATTCACGTTTCATTCTGTCTACTAAGATATCTAAGTGAAGCTCACCCATACCAGAGATAATTGTTTGCCCTGAAGCCTCATCCGTTCTAACAGTAAATGTAGGATCTTCTTCTGCTAATTTAGCTAAAGCCATACCCATTTTATCTACGTCAGCCTTAGTTTTAGGCTCAATTGCAATACCAATTACTGGTGCAGGGAATTTCATAGACTCAAGAATGATTGGGTGTTTTTCATCACACAATGTATCTCCAGTTTTGATATCTTTAAATCCAACTGCTGCTCCAATATCACCTGCTTCGATAAAATCGATTGGGTTTTGTTTGTTTGCGTGCATTTGGTAGATACGAGAAATTCTTTCTTTGTTTCCAGAACGTGTATTCAATACGTAAGAACCTGCGTCCAAACGACCTGAATAAGCACGGAAAAACGCTAAACGACCTACGAAAGGATCGGTAGCAATTTTAAATGCTAAAGCAGCGAATGGCTCTTTAACATCTGGCTTACGCAAAATTTTAGTTTGATCTTCTTCTAACAATTCAGCATCATCAGGATCAATACCCCAAATACCTTCTTTATCCATTGGAGATGGCAAGTATTTACATACTGCATCTAACATGAATTGTACTCCTTTATTTTTAAAAGAAGAACCAGAAGTCATTGGAATGATCGCCATATCCATAGTTGCAGCACGTAATGCATTGTTGATTTCTTCCTCTGTAATAGAGTTTTCATCTTCCATGAATTTTTCCAACAAGTTGTCGTCGTAATCCGCCACCGCTTCAATAAGAATTGAACGGTATTCTTTTACTTCATCCACCATGTCTGCAGGAATATCAACGATATCATAAGTAGCACCTTGATTTGCATCGTGCCAAATGATTGCTTGATTTTTTACTAAATCCACAACACCTCTGTAATCATTTTCTTCACCAATAGGTAAAGTGATTGCAACTGCGTTTGATTTTAACATATCACGAACTTGCTGACATACTTTCAAGAAGTTAGAACCTTGACGGTCCATTTTGTTCACAAATCCCATACGTGGCACTTTGTATTGATCAGCAAGTCTCCAGTTTGTTTCTGATTGAGGCTCAACACCATCAACAGCACTAAACAAGAATACTAAACCGTCTAAAACACGAAGTGAACGATTTACTTCAACAGTAAAATCTACGTGACCGGGAGTATCAATGATATTAAAGTGGTACGCGATAGATTCTGGCAATACTTCACCTTGCTTTGTTGGAAAGTTCCACTCACAAGTTGTAGCTGCAGAAGTAATAGTAATACCTCTTTCTTGCTCCTGAGCCATCCAGTCCATTGTTGCAGCACCATCGTGTACTTCACCAATTTTGTGTGATTTCCCAGTATAAAAAAGAATTCGCTCTGTTGTTGTAGTTTTACCTGCATCAATGTGAGCTGCAATTCCTATGTTTCTTGTATATTTTAAATCTCTAGCCATTTCTTTGAATTAAAATCTAAAGTGAGAGAATGCTTTATTCGCTTCAGCCATTTTATGAGTATCCATTCTCTTTTTAACAGCAGCACCTTCTTCTTTAGCCGCAGCTAAAACTTCAGAAGCTAGTTTTTGAGCCATAGATTTCTCATTTCTTCTACGAGCGTAAAGTATCATCCACTTCATAGCCATAGAGATCTTACGATCTGGTCTAATTTGCATTGGAATTTGGAATGTAGCTCCACCTACTCTACGACTACGTACTTCTACGTGAGGCATAACGTTTGTTAGTGCATCTTTCCAGATTTCTACTGAAGATTTTTCAGCATCTTGCTTTTTTGCTTCTACGATATCCATTGCATCATAAAATACTTTAAAAGCTGTTGATTTCTTACCATCCCACATTAAGTTGTTCACAAAACGCGTTACCAATTGGTCATTAAACCTTGGATCTGGCAAAAGTGGTCTTTTTTTGGCCGCTCTTTTTCTCATTTCTTTTCGTTGTTTTGCTTTAGACACTATCTAGCAATAAGACTCGCTTATTACTTAAATCAATTGTTTCAAGCTTGTTTTAGATTTACTTTTTTGCTTCTTTTGGACGTTTCGCTCCGTATTTTGATCTACGTTGCGTTCTTCCCGCTACACCTGATGTATCAAGTGCACCACGTACGATGTGGTATCTTACTCCAGGTAAATCTTTTACTCTTCCACCCCTAACTAATACTATCGAGTGCTCTTGTAGATTGTGACCTTCACCAGGGATATAAGCATTCACTTCATTACCATTTGTCAAACGTACACGCGCTACTTTACGCATTGCAGAGTTTGGTTTTTTTGGTGTAGTAGTGTAAACACGCGTACATACCCCTCTTCGTTGAGGACAAGAATCTAAAGCAACCGATTTACTCTTCTTAGTCATCTGAGTTCTTCCAGTTCTTACTAATTGTTGAATTGTTGGCATAATTAATACTAAAAATTTCTTATATATAATTTTCCCGCTTTTTACGGGTTGCAAATGTAAAAAAGATTTTTCTAAAAACAAATCATAATTCATTAATTTTCAATCACCTTACTAAACATTTAATTTTTAACGAATTGAAGGCTCGCAAATTCAGTCCACTACTTTTGAAATGAATCACTAATACCGCAACCTCGTTTGAACATTAAGCCTGCCTACCGGCTCTACTGGAAAATTTAAAACCACAGCCTTTTAGTTCAAAAAAACGCACGCTTGCCGCAATCTAAGCGACGTGTTCAAGTGGTGGTTGCATAATTTGATGTAAATTTGCCCCACCTTCTTTTTCGTACAATGCAGAGCCGTATTTTTCGTTAAGGTATATGATTCTTTATTAAAAATAGTTGAAAAAGTTATTCCTTGTATGCTTCTTATTTGTTTACCAAATGCATTTTGGTCAAGCACTCTCGTTGCAAATAATTTCTGAAGACACAACAGAACAAGCCGTCATCGACTCGTTGGGCTATCAAACAAAGCACGGCGATGTAAAGCGTATTCTTGACGAAGTACAAAAACTTACGGAGGTTTTGGTTCAAAAGGGTTATTTAGAAAACGAGTTATTGGATTCCAACAAAATATCCGATTCCTTGTATCAATTTAAACTCAAATTGGGGTTTCGGACAAAGGCGGTACATATATATGTAGGCGGTGCGTCAAAATATCTCGCATTTGAAAAAGACACGATTGTACTGCCTATTGACAAAACCGAACTTTTTCTGCAGCAGCAATTGAACGCACTCGAATTGAAGGGATTTTCATTCGCCACCTTAAAATTGGTCGACTTTAAAAAGCAAGATAATGCGCTTTTCGCGCAATTGAAAGTAGCAACCAATACGATTCGTACGCTAGATGCTATCGTAATTAATGGATACGACAATTTTCCAGTAGCACACAAAAAAAACATGCAACGCTTGTTCAGCAAGAAGACCTTCAATAAAAACGCGCTCAGTACACTTTACAAAGAATTCAACAAATTTAGATTTGTCAATCAAACGCGTTATCCCGAAATTTTATTTTCTGAAGACAGCACCAAAGTTTACGTTTATCTGGAAAAAGCTAAGTCCAATAAATTTGACGGCTACATCGGATTTGCCAACGACGAAAACAGCAAACTTACATTTACTGGTTATCTTGACTTGGCCTTGACCAATATTTTAAATGCGGGAGAAGAATTTAATTTATACTGGAAAAGTGACGACAATAAGCAAGTTACCTTCAACGCAGGCATTGAAATCCCGTATATTTTTAAAACACCATTAGGAGTTCGGGCGAACTTAAATATATTTAGACAAGACAGCACTTTTCAAAACACGAAAACCGCTTTAGATCTAGGGTACTACTTTACATACAACAAAAAACTATTTTTAGGCTATCAGTCCACCGAGTCGAGCGACATTCAAAACACGAACACCGCCTTGATTAACGATTTTGAAAGCCGTTTTCTGACTTCTACCTTTGAGTACAAAAATTACATTGACGATCCTTTATTCCCTGAAAAAACAAAGTTTATTTTAAAATCAGGCATCGGTCAACGTGATTCAAAATTGGAAATCAGTAAGCAGACCTTCCTTGATTTAAACATCAGTCACAATCTGTACTTGAATAAGAATAATAGCATTCATTTAAGGACGCAGAGTTTTTACCTCCAAAGCACCTCTTATATCACGAGCGAGCTCTACCGATTTGGAGGCATACAATCCATTCGCGGTTTTAATGAAAACAGTTTACAAGCCAATTCATACGTCTCACTTCTGACCGAATACCGATTTACCGTAGCTCCAAACTTGTACTTGCACAGTGTTTTGGACTATGGATACTACCAAGACCAGACTACTGGTACCAAAAACAACTTATTAGGACTCGGTTTTGGACTGGGAATTTTGTCAAAAAATGGCATTTTAAACTTGATTTATGCTAACGGAAGCACAAATGACCAAGCAATACAATTGGCTAATAGCATTATTCACATTAAATTCATAACTAAGTTCTAACAATTATTTTACATTGGTGCGAAATTTTGTGATTTATTTTTTGTTTTATTAACTTGAATTTATCAATTTTGGTCTATAACTAAATCAAACTTATATGAATTCTAAATTAACAAATTACCTAGCCTTGCTACTGGTATTGTTTGCGCAGCTAACTTTTGCGCAAGTACGGAGTGTTTCGGGAACTGTGACAGACAGTAATGGATTACCGCTGCCCGGCGTTAGTATTTTAGTCAAAGGAACATCTGAAGGTACACAATCAGACTTTGACGGAAAATTTACAATTAATGCATCACCTACTCAGGTGTTGATTTTTAGTTACGTTGGTATGAACCAGCAAGACGTGGTGGCTTCTTCCGCTACCTTAAGCATTAAAATGACTGACAATGCCATTGAATTAGAAGGTGTTGTGATTACTGCACTAGGCATTAAAAGAGAAAAGAAATCTTTAGGATACTCTTCTCAAGAAGTAAAAGGTGGCGTAATTTCTGAGGCAGGACAAACCAATGCGTTGAGTTCTTTATCAGGAAACGTTGCAGGTTTACAGATTACAGCTCCTTCCACTATGGGTGGATCTACTCGTGTAGTTTTAAGAGGTATTGGATCTGTATCTGGCGAGAACAGACCTTTAATTGTAGTAGATGGTATTCCTTTGGACAACGGAAACTACAACGATACTGACACGCAACGTGGTGGTGGAGGTAGAGATTATGGAGATGCTTCGGCTGACATTAATCCAAACGACATCGAATCTGTAACGGTTTTAAAAGGTGGACCAGCATCTGCACTTTACGGAAGTCGTGCAGGAAATGGTGCTATTCTTTATACTACTAAATCAGGTAAAAAAGGTAAAACTGAAATCACTTTCAACTCAGGTTTAACTTTGGAAAGTGTTTACATCATGCCTAATTTACAAAATGAATATGGTGGAGGTAGTTCAGATACTTTTGAATCTGTAAACATCAACGGTCAAGATTACAACATTGCTGATTATGCAACTGACGCAAGTTGGGGACCTAAGTATGACTCAAATTTAATGTACCTTCCTTGGAACGCGTTTGACCCAGAATTTGCTGGTGATTTCTTACAAGAAAAAGCGTGGGTTGCTTCTAAAAATGACGTACGTGATTTCTTTAACACAGGTGTTACAAGAAACAATACGTTTGCGATTTCTAAATCATTAGAAAGCGGAAGTTTACGTTTCTCTTACGGAAACTCTACAACAGAAGGTGTAGTTCCAACTTCTAAATTGCAGAAGAATACATTCAACTTGAATGTAAGTTCTCAATTATCAGAAAAGCTTAAGATTGAGTCAATGGTAAATTACACTAATACTAAAGGTTATAATAGACCAGAAGTTGGATATGGTGACAATTCACTTGCTCAAAAATTCTTCCACTTTGGACAAAGACAACTTGACTATGATGTGTTAAAAGATTACAAACTTGCCAATGGAAATCAGAGAACTTGGAACCGTACCGCTTTTGACGATGCAACTCCTAACTATTCTGACAATGTTTATTGGACTATCAACGAGAATACTTCAGAAGACAAGAGAAATAGATTGTACGGAAATGCAAAATTGACGTATAACTTTACACCAAATTTCTACGCAGTAGGTAACGTTTATCTTGATACGTATAGCTTTAAAATTTCAGAAAGAGTAGCAGTTGGCTCTCAAGCTCAATCAAGCTATAGCGAAACATCTATCAACTTGAGTGATATTAACTACGAAGGAAGATTACATTTCGACAAAAACTTTGGTGACTTTAGCATAAACTCATTTGCAGGTGCAAACAGAAGATCATTTATTAGAACAACTTTAGAAGGTGAAACCGTAGGTGGATTGGTACTTGCAAATCTTTATAATTTCGGTAACAGTAGTGCTCAAGCACTTGCTAGTAATTCAGAAGTTACAAGAAGAACAAATAGTGTTTACGGATTTGTATCTGTAGGATACAAAGATTTCTTATATGTTGAAGCTACGAATAGAAATGACTGGTTTTCTACAGTTACAGAATCATCTAACTATAGTTCTGCTACAGGAAGTTTTATCTTTTCAACATTCTTGAAAGATGTTGAATGGTTGTCTTTTGGTAAAGTAAGAGGTGGATGGGCTCAAACAGGAAATGACACTGACGCTTACAGTTTGGACAATTATAAAGTGATCAACCAACCCTTTAATAACGATCCACGTTATTCAAACCCACGACTATTAAACAATCCTAATTTAGTTCCAGAATCTAAAGAAACTGTTGAACTTGGTTTAGAAACACGTATGTTTTCTAGTAGAGTTGGTTTAGATGTATCTTTATACAGAACTAGAACTGCAGACTTGATTACTCCTATCGCACTTGATCCAGCAACTGGATTTACAGCGCAGTATAATAATTCAGGAACTTTAGAGAATAAAGGTATTGAAATTACACTTACTGCTAGTCCAGTGAGAACAGAAGATTTCGACTGGAATATTGCTTGGAATTTCTCTAAAAATGAAAACACTTTGTTATCACTTAAAGAAGGAACAACTTCTTTATTATTGGCACAAGCTCCATTTAGAGCTCGTATTCTTGCTGAAGTTGGGAAGCCTTATGGTCAAATCTACGGAACTGACTACGTTTACGATGATAGCGGAAACAAAGTAATTCAAGAAAACGGTCAATATTTAGCTTCGGGACAAAAATCGTTAGGAACTATTACTCCTGATTACAACATGGGATTGAGAAACTCTTTCCGATACAAGAGATTTAACTTAAGCGTATTAATTGACCGACAAAAAGGTGGAAGTTATTTTTCTATGAACCACATGTGGGGTAGTTACTCAGGTATGCTTACTAACACTACTGATAATGGTATCCGTGAAAATGGAATTGTATTGGATGGTGTTCAAAGTGATGGATCTGTTAATACAGTGAACATAGATGCGATTACTTACGGAGACGGATTCTATACAACAGTTGACAAGCAAAACGTTTTTTCTGCAGATTATTTCAAATTAAGAGAGGTAACACTTTCTTACGACTTTGACACTAAGAACCTTGGACCATTCAATGGAATTACCATTTCTGCTTTTGGAAGAAACTTAGCTACTTGGGGATTAGACTGGGAAGGTATGGATCCAGAAATGGCATCTTACGGTAGTGGTAATACGCAAGGAATTGACGGAGGTTCTTTACCTTCTACTCGAACTTACGGAATGAATGTTCAATTCAAATTTTAATAAAAAGAGCTAATATGAAAAATATAATTATAAAAGCATTCGCACTTGCATCTATCTTTGCATTTGTGTCTTGTACGGAGGATTTTGACTCCATTAATAGTAGCCCGAATTCACCTATTTTTGTGACTACTTTCGGTTTGTTTAATAATGCAAACAAGCAGTTAACAGATGGAACTCGTGGCGATTTCTCTTCTGGAAGAATGACTTTACCTTGGGTACAATATTCTGCACAGAGAAATTACACCAGTGAAGACCGTTTTCAATTTCGTCAAGAAACAAATACGGCACTATACACTGATCTGTTAACAGCAGCACAAAATTACAAAACCATTATTGAGCTTTGTACAGATCCAGCTACAGCAGATGTTTCATCTGCATCCGGTAATTTAAACAACCAAATTGCAGCGTCTCGAATCATGTTGAGTTTGACGTTCTTGCATTTGGTAGATAATTATGGAGATATTCCTTACTACTCTTATGGTAATGATGATGCTGACTTTCAAGCACTACAATTGCGTCAGACAGGTATGACCGCTCCAAAATTTGCTTCTCAAGAAAAAGTATATACCGACATCATGAAAGAGCTTAAAGAGGCTGCCGAAATGATTGAAGATGGAGAAACAATCTTTATCCAAGGCGATGGTTTATTTGGAGATACAGAGAAAATGAAGCGTTTTGCAAACTCTTTAAGATTAAGAGTAGCTAACCGTGTAAAAGATGTCATTCCTGCGGCTCAAGCCCACATTACTGACGCAATTGCTTCAGGTGTAATGCAGTCGAATGCTGACAATGTAGGAGTTACTTACCAAGCAGACAACGTTTTTCCTAGTCCTATGTACACAAGCTTCTACATTAGTAATAGAACTGATTTTGCTGTAGCAAATACATTTATTGACCTTTTAAAAGGTGAAATAGGTGTTTTTGGAACGGATCCAAGATTGCAGAAGTATGCTGCTCCAATTACCGCTTCTAAAGCTGCTGTTCAAGCACAAACTTACGCTGAAACGGATGACTTGACTCAATATGAAGGTATGCCTGTTGGAATTCCTGATGGATTGACTGCGTCTCAACGACCTGGAACTTCTTTCTTTAGTTACAATGTTTTACGTCAAGATTACACAGAAATCTTAATGGAATACGCTGAAGTTGAATTTATCTTATCTGAAGTAAACGGTTGGAATCAGACCAATTATGAAAATGGAGTTACCGCTTCTATGGAGCGTTGGGGAGTTGATGCTGCTAAAATTACAGCATTCGTAGCAACTCTTCCAGCTGCTAATCAAGAAAACGTCATCAGTCAGAAATACGTTTCATTGTACATGCAACCTTACGAAGCATGGTCAGAATACAGAAGAACAGGTTTTCCTGACACGATCTTATTGCCAGGTGAAACTTACCCACTGAACAATGCTGATCCTGATGGAAATACAACTTACGTATTTACACCAATTCCTACAGTAACAGAAATGCCTGCTAGATTTACCTATCCAAACACGCTTTCTACTTTAAACAAAGTCAATTATGATGCTGCTTCAGCAAATATTGGTGGCGATTTAATTACTACTAAATTGATTTGGGACAACAACTAGAAATTTCAATTCAATGATTCTTTAAAACCATCCGCTCAAAACGGATGGTTTTTTTTATTACATTTGTACCATGGAAAAAGAACATTTGATTTTTGGAATTAGAGCTATCGTAGAAGCCATTCAAGCAGGTAAAGAAGTTGACAAAGTATTTCTTCAAAAAGATGCTCAAGGTGAATTGATGAAAGATTTACTAAAGGTAATGAAACGAAATAATGTTAACTTTACCTATGTACCTGTTGAAAAGTTGAATCGCTTGACGCCAAACAATCATCAAGGAGCTGTAGCTACTATTGCACCAATTTCATTTGTTGAAATTGAAGCTTTAATTGAAAATGTTCTTGAGAAAACCAAAACGCCTTTATTCTTAGTGTTAGATCAAATTTCGGATGCACGCAATTTTGGTGCAATAATCCGTACCGCCGAATGTAGCGGAGTAGACGGAATTATTGTACAAAAGTCGGGCGCTGCTCCTGTAAATGGTGACACGGTAAAAACATCCGCTGGAGCTGTTTTTAATATTCCAATCTGTCGCGTAGAACACATTAAAGATGCTATCTTTTTCCTTCAAGGTTCAGGTATTAAAACTGTAGCGGCAACAGAGAAGACCGATCAAACTATTTATGACATTGCTTTAAACGAACCTGTAGCCATAATTATGGGATCTGAAGACCGAGGAATCAACCCTTCTGTCTTAAAAATTGTCGATGAAAAAGCGAAGCTTCCAATGTTTGGAACTATTGGTTCACTAAACGTTTCCGTGGCGTGTGGCGCATTTTTATACGAAGCGGTTAGACAAAGAAAATAACAACACCTATTTACAAGAAAGCACGATTCAAAAGATCGTGCTTTTTTTGTGCTTATTCTTCTTCTTGCTTGAAGTGGTAAACAATTATAAATTCTTTATTGGCGGTTGAATGTTGATCTGGATTCACTTCAATTACTTCCTCAACGGCTATAGGTTTAGGCGGATTTACAAATACACCATTTTCATCAAAACGGTCCATGAATTTATCTCCTTCAGAAGTGTACTCCGGTTGTTCCCAATCGTATTTTAAAAATTTTTTATAATCAGGCGTTTTAAATATCAATGCCATTGCAAAGCCCGTAATTAGTCCCGCCAAATGTCCTTCCCACGAAATACCGTCTTCAATATCTGGAAAAACATACCAAATCATCCCTCCGTACAACATAATAATAACCAACGATAACGCTACTAAACGGTAATATTGTGAACGGATGCCTTTGAAAAACATAAAACTGACCAACACGTATATCAACCCACTTGCACCAATATGGTAGGATTCGCGGCCAATCAACCACGTTAAAATTCCAGAAATCAAAATTCCATATCCTAAAACTTTCCAGAAGTTCTCTCTGTAAAAATAACGCAGTGAAGCCATCAGTGAAAATGCTGGAATGGTATTACTATATAAATGCTCTATGCTCCCGTGCAAAAACGGACTAAAAAACACTCCCCTGAATCCTTCAAAAGTTCGTGGATATATACCAAATTCTGACAGACTATAATCAAACCGTATTTCAAACCAATATACCGTCCAGATTGAAAGAATGAACAGCAACGGCAAAACCACTACGGATAAAGAGAATTTAAAATGATTTTCGTTCATAATTATAATTTAGACTAAAGAATTAGTACCGTTACGGTGTATTCTTTATCAAGAAGTCCACCAAAAAAAAATCTCTGTTAATGTGTCATATACCATAAAAGTCAAGTCAAATATTTTGAGTAATTTTGCCTTTATGGAAGCACCTTTGGCAGAACGAATCAGACCACAAATACTCAATGATTATATTAGCCAATTGCATTTAGTTGGCCCGGAAGGATCATTGACACAACAAATTAATAAAGGAATAATTCCTTCCCTCCTGCTTTGGGGTCCACCCGGAACTGGAAAAACCACTTTAGCTGAAATTATTGCTAAAGAATCCAAACGCCCTTTCTTTGTATTGAGTGCCATCAATTCTGGTGTAAAAGACATCCGAGAAGTGATTGACAAAGCGAAACAGAGTGGCGGTATGTTTACGGCCAAAAATCCGATTTTGTTTATTGATGAAATACACAGATTTAGCAAATCACAACAAGATTCATTACTTGCTGCTGTAGAAAAAGGTTGGATTACATTAATTGGTGCAACAACTGAAAATCCAAGTTTTGAAGTCATTCCCGCCTTACTGTCGCGCTGTCAGGTTTACATCTTAAATCCTTTTTCCAAAAATGATTTATTGGCTTTGCTAGAGCGTGCGATGCAGAAGGACCTGTATTTAAAAAGCAAAAACATTACACTTGTTGAAACGGAAGCTTTACTTCGACTTTCGGGTGGTGATGGTAGGAAATTGCTGAATATTTTTGAACTTGTAATCAATGCTTCTCAAACCGATGACGTGAGCATTACTAATGAAATGGTTTTGAAATTGGTTCAGCGAAATACCGTTTTATACGATAAAACAGGCGAACAGCATTACGATATCGTTTCGGCATTTATAAAATCAATACGTGGAAGCGATCCAAATGGAGCGGTTTACTGGCTTGCCCGAATGATTGAAGGCGGTGAAGACGTGAAATTCATCGCCCGAAGAATGTTGATTCTTTCCAGTGAAGATATTGGAAATGCCAATCCCACAGCTTTTGTAATGGCAAATAATACGTTTCAGGCAGTATCGACGATTGGTTATCCGGAAAGTCGCATTATCTTAAGTCAGTGTGCGGTTTATTTGGCCACTTCGCCTAAAAGTAACGCATCGTATCTTGCTATTGGAAAAGCACAACAAATAGTGAAACAAACAGGCGATTTACCGGTGCCAATTCATTTACGGAATGCACCAACTAAATTGATGAAAGAATTGGGTTATGGCGATGAATACAAATATTCGCACGATTATAGCAACAATTTTGCAGAACAAGAATTTCTGCCCGACGAAATTAAAAACACGGCTTTTTACCTTCCCGGAAATAACGCTCGTGAAAACAGTACGAAAGATTTTCTAAAAAATAGGTGGAAAAACAAATACGGTTATTAAAGTTTTAATGCAGTGAAGTGGATAAAATCCGTACATTTATTACGATAGTTGCTCACCGAACCAAAATTATGAACTATATTATCGTTTAAATTTGAATTGAATGCATAAAACGAGCCACATCATTACCAGTTTTACGATTATTAATTTTGCAATAATCGCGTATTTTTCTGTTTTCTTTTTAGTTTATCTCTTTAATATAGATTTTGTTTTGCTTGGCGTGATGAATGAAATGTTTACTTTTCCATTACTCCTTTTACAAGTTGCTGTTTTAGTTGCCGGAATTGTATTACTCATCAAAAAACCAATCAACTATTTGTTTCTCGTGAGTGTGGTACTTTTGGCCATTTGTGCTGCAGTAACTATTTTAAGTTTAAATTAAAGTGTGCAAATCCGAAAACAGTCAATTCAGACAAATCTTTAGCAATGGAAACAACTATTAGATCTTATAGTGTCAAGGATAAAGCTGCTGTTCTAAATTTAATGGAGTTAAGCACGCCGAAGTACTTTGCTGTTTCGGAAAAACCCGATTTCGAAAACTATTTGGAGCACGAACTCGAACTTTATTTTGTAATTGAATTGCACCACCAAATCATCGGATGCGGCGGAATAAATTTTGAATCCAACCAGACAATCGGAATTATCAGTTGGGACATTATTCATCCTGAGTTTCATGGAAAAAAATTAGGAACCCAACTACTCCATCATCGATTAGCTATTTTAAACGACCTGAAGCATCTCGAAATAGTGATTGTCAGGACTTCGCAACATACAGATCAATTTTATCAAAAGAATGGTTTTCAGTTAGTCGAAATAGTTCCAAATTACTGGGCAGAAGGTTTTGACCTTTACTACATGGAACATAGGAACCAAAGAACAAATGCTGCATCCAAAGAACAGTAATGATGTATAACGCGTACAATTTTAAAAGCTATAGAAACAAAAAATGAGTCCAATTGGACTCATTTTTTTATATATAAATTTGAAGTTTTACTCCAAAGAAGCCAAATAACGCTCTGCATCTAAGGCAGCCATACAACCTGTTCCTGCAGCAGTAATTGCTTGACGGTATACATGATCTGCAGCATCTCCACCAACAAATACTCCCTTTACATTAGTTTTAGAAGTACCGGGGATGCTTTTAATATAACCTGTTTCATCTAAATCGATGTACTCTTTAAAAATATCTGTGTTTGGCTTGTGTCCAATCGCTACAAAAAACCCAGTTGCTGGAATGGATTGTTCTTGGTCTGTAGATTTGTTTAAAACTTTTACACCCGTAACTACTTGATCGTCTCCTAAAACCTCAACAGTTTCAGTATTCAACATAATTTCGATATTTTCTGTCTTTCGAACGCGCTCTTCCATAATTTTAGAAGCTCTGAAGTTCTCCGTACGCACTAACATGGTTACTTTTTTACATAACTTTGAAAGATAATGCGCTTCTTCACAGGCTGAATCACCTGCACCAACAATTACAACTTCTTGATTTCTGTAGAAAAATCCGTCACAAATTGCACAAGCGGATACACCACCACCCATTTGCAAGTAATGTTGTTCAGAAGGCAAGCCTAAATATTTAGCTGAAGCACCGGTCGAAATAATAACGGTTTCACAGTGAATTTCTTTTTCGTCATTGACCCAAACTTTATGAATTGGACCTGAAAAATCTACTTTTGATACCCATCCATCACGAATATCTGCGCCAAAACGCTGTGCTTGTGCTTGCAGATTAACCATCATTTCTGGCCCTGTGATTCCTTCGGGATTACCTGGCCAATTTTCTACTTCATTCGTAGTAGTTAGTTGCCCACCTGGTTGTGAACCTTGATATAGAACTGGAAACATATTCGCTCTAGAAGCATAAATAGCTGCAGTATAGCCTGCAGGGCCTGAACCAATAATCAGACACTTTACTTTTTCAATTGTAGTAGACATATTAATATAGGATTCTGTTAATGAGTGCAAATGTAGCCTAAATTTAAAAATTACTTTAGTGATTGCGATAAGTTTTAGCTATTCTAAAATAATATTTTAAAATTTCGAAATTGCGTTGTAAAAGTAGAATATTTGTTTATCTTTGCACCCGCTATCGGGGTGTAGCGTAGCCCGGTTATCGCGCCTGCTTTGGGAGCAGGAGGTCGCAGGTTCGAATCCTGCCACCCCGACTAAGAGATCCTTTCTGTTTTCAGAAGGGATTTTTTGTTTGCATGTATTAATTGATGGTGATAGCGTCCCGATTCAA
>NZ_AUDN01000007.1 GCF_000425485.1 Flavobacterium tegetincola DSM 22377
AACGTTTTTGGAGCGTATACAAGTATTCTTGGACTTGCTCTACATCCAATTCGGTTGGGATTTTACCAAAGTGCAATGCTATTGATGCAACATGTTGGGCATAATTCCTGTAGGTACTGTCGCTCCTGCCTAAAATGGACATCGCTCGTTCAAATCGGTGAAGTAATTCTGCAAATTCAGGAACTTGAGCAACGGCTCGACTCAGAATTGTGTTGGATCCAACTAACTCATCTGCTTTTTTTTGTCATTGTAATTAATTTTTAATTAGTTTTACAAAGGACTAACATTTTCAGGTAATACGCTACCGAAGGTTTAGTTCAACAATGCATATATTCAATAGCGACTTTTAGTGTATCTGAAAGTCGCTTTTGTATTTGGAATGTTTTGGCTAAATCCTTAATGTGGACTTTTTAATCCGCTACTGAAATATATGCACGGACGTTATATGACACCTTTTAGCTACACAGAACATTGAAAAACCGCATATGAAGACAATATTTTTCTTTTTAATTCCATTATTTACTTTCTCACAAGTAAAAATACCAAGTGTTCAGCAACCAACTCAAATGCAACATTGCGGAAATCAAGGTTTAGGAAATCCGAACAATATAAATGTAGTTCCAAATCCGATGAATATATTTAACGGAACTGATGAAACTCCAAAAAGACAGCAACTCCAAAACGAGAAATTAATCCAACAAGCTAACCAATCCGAAAAGCAAAAGAAAATACAAATGCGTGAAATTTACGCGGACATCAACCAAACTAAATCAAATATCAATTACAATCTTCCTTCTTATTCTAATCTTTCAGGAACATCATACTATTATGAAGTTTACGACAGAATAATACAAATTGACACCAATAGTTTATCGGTAAAAGACATTAATTTTCAAATCGAAAACGCTTATTTTGAAAACAAACAAGACAAAGCTCAATTTGACCAAATCATAAAAAACTTGGGCGATTTCATTATTGCAAAAATGAAAGAGTTAAAATATGATATCGAAAGTAATGTCGCCAAAAACTTTATGCTCTTTCAATTCTTTTCAGAAACTTTACAACTCAAATCAAACGGATTAAAACATACTGCTTTTCAATATGATTTTGACGATTATATGGGCGTGAAAGATTATTCCAAAATGTTTGTGTCAAAACTTCTTGCCACCAAAACAGGGCAATGTCATTCATTGCCACTACTCTATTTAATTCTTGCCGAACAAATAAATGCCGAAGCGTTTTTGGCGTTCTCGCCAAATCATTCTTATATTCGTTTTAAAGACGATATTGGAAAGTGGTACAACATAGAACTAATAAACGGAATGTTTTCTACAACTTCCTACATTTTACAATCGGGTTACATAAAATCAGAAGCGTTACAAAACAAAATCTATATGCAAAATCTTTCTAAAAAAGAATTGCTTTCGCAATTTTATGTAGATTTAGCAAACGGTTATGTTCATAAATTTGGTTACGATGAATTTGTACAAAAACTTATTACCAAAGCATTAGAACTTTATCCAAATAGCATTTCAGCCAATATGATACAATCCAATTTAGACACGGTACGCTTTGAATATGTAATGCAACAAATTGGAATTAATCCACGCAAAAAAGAAGAACTCCAAAACATTCGTTCATTTTCACAAGCAGTTGCACTACTCAACAAAGTAAACGGGCAATATAATTTTATGGATAATTTAGGTTACGAACATATGCCAGATGAAGCCTATCAAAATTGGCTACAATCTATGAAAGAACAAAAACACGTTCAAGATAACGAAGCCATCAGAAAACAGTTTAAAGGTTTAGTCATCAAAAAATCATTAAAAAACTAAAATGAAGAAATACATCATACATTCTTTTCTCTTTCTCTCAACATTTTGTGCTGTCGCACAAAATCAAGAAAAACTATTTGAACAAAGCTACGCTTTGCTCAATAGTATGATTGTTGATGAGAATAATTATAGTTTTAAGAAAGCCGTTTTTTCTGTTGAAAATGCTTATCTCAATGATAAATTAGATACTACGTTTGTCAATAAAGAAATCAAAACATTAACTAACCTTTGCAATTCTTTAATCCAAAATAGATTTTTGGCTTATGTAGAAAACGACAAAGAAAAAGTAAACAAATGGGCTTCGGTTTATTCAGTAATGTGCGACACAATTCCGATAATTATTGAAGACAAACAATACAAATACATTCCTTACGGTTACGACTTTAACGATGTTTTTGGGCATAATGATTTAGCCAGTATGTCGGTTACAAAGTTGCTTCGCACTCGAAAAGGAAATTGCCATTCATTACCTTATTTATACAAAATTCTTTGCGAAGAATTAGGAACAACTGCTAACCTTTCGTTAGCACCAAACCACATTTACATCAAACATCAAAACAAAAAACACGGTTGGTTTAATACCGAACTCACAAGCGGAATTTTTCCAAACGATGCTTGGATAATGGCTTCAGGTTTTGTCCATCTTGACGCTATTACAAACGGCGTTTATATGAAAGCACTAAACAATAAAGAAAGTATTGCACTTCTTTTAATTGATTTAGCCAATGCTTATAAAAGCATTTACCCGAAGAACGACGGAACTTTTGAATTAAAATGTGCCGAAACGGCAATAAGTGCTTATCCAAGCTTTGCAACTGCTTTAATTCTTAAAGCCGAAATTCATAAAAAGCAATTAGAACAAGAACCAAACGATGAAAAAGCAAAATTGCTTTTCACGTCTTTGGAAAAAGAATACGGACACATTCACAAAATCGGTTATCGTTTTATGCCCGAAGAAATGTATTTCAATTGGTTAGTTAAATTAAAAATCGAAAAAGACAAATACGAAAACAAAAAATTAAATAACTTTAGCACAAATTAAATCTATGACAAAAATTTATTTTTTAGTGCTTTGCTTCTTAACTTTTGGTGTGCTTTCAGCACAAGAAAAGTTATCTAAAGAAGAACAAGCACGCCGAGAGAAGAACATACAGGCAGGAAATCCTTTTGCCAAGTTTGGTTATAAAGGTAAAGTTGCTACTTTAAGCAAAGGCAAGTATTTAGAAGTTCACGATTTAGACAGTATCGTAACTATTGGTTCAATTCGTTACCATGTTGACAATAAACAAATTGTTGGTAATATCGTAATTGACACCACCAATATATATGCTCGACCAATTGGCGACACGCCAAGCCGTTGGCTTTCGCCTGACCCATTGAGTGAAGAATTTCCTGATTGGTCACCTTACAGCTTTTCATTCAACAGTCCTTTAAAATATAATGACCCGACAGGAATGGCACCAGAAAGTGTAATTCCGCCTGATGATTATGTATTTAATGAGAAAGGACACTATGTTAGAACAGATAAGACTAATACTCCGGATATGCTTGTCATAGAAAACTCAAAGACATCTGCAAAAAGTTCCTACACATTTAATGACCCAAAAACTGATGTTGCATCTATAAATTATAATATTAACAAATATGGAAGTCAGGGTTTCAAAGAACATCAATTTGTATTTGGTATAGATAACTCTTGGATGAATTTTTTCAAAAAAGAATCAGGTATAGAACAAAAAAACTATTTTTCACGAACCTTTTTTGCTGCTACAGAATCAGTTGGAGGTAAAATGGATCCTTCTGTATACTCACTCTCGTTACTCTTGTATTCGGCAGGAGAATATTACAATTATGATGCAAAAACAGAAATTTTGGGCGATAAAGGACCTTTATATATGTTTCAAAATGATGGCTATCGCGTTTATAATCATTTAGATTCTGGTAATTTTTTGTGGGGTAATTTTATGAATGGCTTGGGTTTTAGTTCATCCGATGCAATGAATTATGCAAAAGATTATAATAAAAATGATACTTCATCAGATATAAATGCTATCCAAAGAGGTAGTACATTAAATAATAGTATGGGGATTTACGGGAACTTACCAATAACAAATGAAAAAGTAAATGAAGTACAAAAATAAAATAAGTAGGGCTTTAATTATTTTGATAGCAATTTTTATAATCTTTAAATTGTCAAAATACTTATATCATAATGTTTTTGATGAATATTTTAAAGAGAAAACCTGGAATGAATCGGTTGATAGAGCTAAATCAAAATAGTTTTTCCATTTTAGTATATAAAAATTAAACAGATGAAACAAATAATAAAACTAATCAGTAAAGAAGATAAATTAAAACGCATATCCGTTTTCAATCATACTCCTGTAATGCTTACTATCACTAGTCTGTCGAATAATTTTTCGCCAAAATATCTTCTTTTTTAATTTGTAAACAAAATCATCGAGGTAAAGTTGTAAATTCTTGCGCTTTATTTTAGCCCCCTAGCCCCCAAAGGGGGAATTGGAGTTGGGTTAATAACTGGTTATTTTTTATATCTGTTACTGGTTTTGTCTCATTTGAAAAACCTAACGCCCTTGCACGAACTAACTAAACCAAAAAACTCGGCAAGGGGTTAGGATTCCTCACCCCAGCCCTCTCTGGTTGCTTCATTCTTCGCAATGACAGAGGGAGCCAGAAGTGTTGTGCTGGTCGCTTTAAATTCATAAGCTTTATTGTTTATAAAGGAAGGGGAACTGCCGTTGCAGATTGCAGCCAGGCGCGGGCAGTATCCTTCCAGAAAAATAATTTTCAAATTGAAATGCGAAACTGATAAAAAGAAAGCAGTGCTAAGAATTAAGGAGAGTTGGCTTTTTGGAAATAAAAAAAAGCGTGGAACTCAGCTTACTGCACTAGTGGTACTGGTATACCGAGCAACAATAAGAGAGCCCACGCCGTTAGACGTGAGCATCGTACTTATTATCTCGTTGCAAAAATTACCAGTTTTCTAGTGCGAGATTCTAAGCGAATGCTTCAAATGTGATATGTGAAGAATCGCAAATATATGTAATTATTAACAAATATAATAAAATTATAATGCGCACGACAATGCGCAGTGTATTTTAACATATTTCTTTAATTTGAAAATGGGAAAAAATGAGAAACCTCTAAGTAATGTACGGATTCGTAAAGTTTTTAATGTAGATAAATTATTATGTAATTTTATCGTTGAAGAATTTTAGGATGCGAATTCTAATCGGTTTGTTGGCGACAGTATGAATAAGTCGGAATCAATAATCCGAAAGTTTAAAGATGAATATGGCTATAACGTTCCGTTATCTACAATTAATGCTTTCTGCATTAGCCAAAAAATTCTTCTTTCCGATTTTTTCAAGCTTTTTGAAGATAAATATGGAGACTTAATCGACGAGAAGTTTGATAGAGTTGAAGTAAGGCATACAAAGAAATAAGGAAATTTCATTTACCCCCGGTACCGCAGGAATTCTATATTTCATAAGTTCTTATAACAAATATTTTATAAAAAATGAAGCATTTTGTTTTCAAGCAATAGTAGATGGAGAAGCATAATGAAAAAATATTGAGTGATTTTGGAAAGCATGTGAAGAAACTTAGAAAGGATGCTGGCTTAAGTCAGGATCATGCTGTAGCTAACAGTAACTGGCTTATTAAAGCAACAGTAAGCGATATTGAAAACGGTTAGCGTAATTTGTCTTTTACAACTTTAATTGATCTTGCAAAGGGCATGAACAAACATCCTAGAGAATTGTTAGATTTCAAATTTGATTTAGATATAGATTTATAGAAAAAAGATGCTGGGGCATCTTTTTGTTTTATTTTCATAATGTTTAAAATTCTTTTTTTTTAAATTTTAAGTTTCGAAATATCCCCAAAACATTGTTACTTATAAAAATATTAATTAAGTTTACATCTGCAATAGGGTACGGACTTCATACCCTATTGCAGACAAAAACTTAAAATGAAAAGTAATTACGCTTATTTAGAAGACTTTATCAATGAATTACGTTCCAACGGGAGGTATGCATTTTCATTACAAGAAGTAAGAAACCAATTTAATCAGTCTGATCAAGCCATTAAAAAGGCAATACAACGACTAAAAAAGAAAAAAGAAATTGCTATAATAAGAAATGAATTCTACGTAGTAATAACGCCAGAATACAGGAGTAAAGGCATTCTTCCACCTTCATTATTCATTTCGGAATTAATGAAATTTTTGGAAAAAGATTATTATATTGGATTACTAAATGCAGCATCGTATTATGGAGCTGCACACCAGCAGCCTCAATCATTTTCTGTAATAACTATGAAACCTAGTTTAAGAAATATCAATAATGACAACCTAAAAATTAATTTTTACATTAAAAAACAATGGTCAAAAGATGATATAGTCCAAAAAAAAGTTGATACAGGCTATATAAACGTTTCTTCTCCCGAGTTAACAGCTTTGGATTTGATGTGTTATTATGATCAAGCGGGAGGTCTTAATAGAGTTGCAACAGTGCTAGAAGAACTCTGTGAAAGCATTGATGCGACTAAATTGCTTGATATCTCAAAACGTTATACTCCTATAACTGCGATACAGCGTTTAGGATTTTTGCTTGAAGAAATTTTAGATATGAGGGATTTAAGCGATCCAATTAAAGAATATCTAAAAACAATAAAATATTTTCCAATATTATTAAGGCCACAAAAAGAAAAATCGGAGATGATAACGGGTAATGACTGGAAGGTTGTACAAAATATAGAAATAGAAACAGATTTATGATTCCAAAAGCATATATAACCGCATGGCGTAAAAAAGTACCCTGGCAAGAGGATTTTCAGGTAGAACAAGATTTGGTAATTGAAAGAGCGTTAATGGCCATTTATAGCGATGAATATTTAAAAGGGAAATTAGCTTTTAGAGGAGGAACTGCTTTACACAAATTATATCTATCACCTGCAGCAAGGTACTCTGAAGACATAGATTTAGTACAAATTACCGCAGAGCCTTTTGGTCCAATTATGGATAAACTTCGCGAGGTACTGTCTTTTTTGGGTCACAAACCTATACGTAAACAGAAACAACATAACAACACATTAGTCTACCGTTTTGATTCAGAAGACGGAATACCATTAAGGCTAAAAGTCGAAGTCAACTGTAGAGAACATCATACCATTTTTGGTGTTCAAGAAGTTAAGTATACTATGCAATCTGAATGGTTCACTGGAGAAGTATCAATACCATCTTATCACCTCACCGAGTTGTTGGGAACAAAAATGCGTGCGCTTTACCAAAGAAGAAAAGGAAGGGATTTGTTTGATATGTGGTATGCAATAACGAAAAATGATGTATCTCCACAAATAATTATTGAAGCATGGAACTTTTACATGAACGAAGAAGGCAATAGTATAACGCAAAAAGAATTTCTCGAAAATATGGAAAAGAAAATTGCAGATCAAGATTTCGTAGGCGATATGGAAGGATTATTAAGACCCGGTTTGTCTTATAACATTATCGAAGCTTATGAATTTGTGAAAACAAACTTATTGGAGAAA
The DNA here is from genome assembly GCF_000425485.1 of Flavobacterium tegetincola DSM 22377. Lineage (GTDB taxonomy): Bacteria > Bacteroidota > Bacteroidia > Flavobacteriales > Flavobacteriaceae > Flavobacterium > Flavobacterium tegetincola. The sequence continues at coordinate 7,413 of NZ_AUDN01000007.1, forward strand.
ATTTAAAGGTGAATAATAGAGATGACTAGCATAAATAACCAATAATTGGATGTGCAACTGCAATTGGTGAAGAAGGGATTGCATATAGCAACGGTAGTCATTTAATTAGAAGTGATAACTTATGGGAAGATGAAATTTTAGCCATGCACATTCATCCATTTATTAGAGAAGAGCGGTTTAAAATTTTGATGGAGAAGATAGAACAAATAATAAAATAAAAGCTGTACTATTGGTATAAATCATTTTAGAATATATTGAGACAATTAAAATAACTCAACTTTTAATGTCACTAGCAATTTAATTTTAAACAGAATTTATATGGAAACTATTCAAGCAATTAAACCGGGACCTAAACCTAACAAAGAGGACGGAACGCCTGATGAAAGAAGGAGAGTTACGCCGCCCAATAAGGATAAGCATCCTGATTTAAAGCCTCATAAGCATAGGCCAAAGGATTAGAATTAATAAAATAAAAAAGACAGCTCAATTGCTGTCTTTTTTTGTATTTTGAACCGTGGATTATTTTTTAAAACTAATGATTAGGATGATTTCTTAATTGCTTTATCTGCTAATTTCTGTTTTAGCAAGTTCATATCTTCACTTACTTTGCGGTCCACAACTTTCGCATAATGCTGCGTAGTTCTTAAGTTTTTATGTCCAAGCATTTTGCTTACGCTTTCTATTGGAACACCGTTGGTTAATGTAACCGTAGTAGCGAATGTGTGTCGCGCCATGTGAAAGGTCAGTTCCTTGTTAATTTCACAGAGCGTTGCAATTTCTTTTAAATACGCATTCATTTTCTGATTACTTAAAATAGGAAGTAATTTATTCTGGATTATGCACTCCTTTTGTTTACTGTACTTTTCGATGATCATTGCCGTAACCGGTAATATTGGAATTTTGGAAGCGGCTTCTGTCTTCTGCCTGTGCGTGAAAATCCATTGGTCGCCGTCGATACCAAAAGTAATATTTTCTTTGGTCAAATTCTTTACGTCAATATATGCGAGACCGGTGAAACAGCTGAAAAGAAATAGGTCGCAGACCAATTCTAATCGGGGAGTGGTAAACTTTTTTTCAATTAAATTTTGAATTTCTTCTTCGGAGAGATAAGTGCGCTCCAGTTCTCTAATTTTTGATTTGTAGTTTGCGAATGGGTTTTTATCAATCCAATCGTTTGCGATGCAGATTTTAATTATTTTACTAAAATTCTTAATGTATTTAACTGCTGTATTATTTGCACAGTTTCTCACACTTCGCAAGTAGAATTCATAGTCCATAATAAATGCATGGTCTATTTTATTCAATTCAATATCTGATGTTCCATACTTCCACTGCATGAACTCCACTGTGTGCTTTAGAGAGGTTGTGTAACGCTCTAAAGTCCCTGCCGCATATTCTTTACCTACGAGTTCTTTTATTCGATTGTTGCGGTCTTCGAATATTGGGATAAGCGTTCTTTTAGGTTCTTCCTTATTCAAAATATTATCCTTAAAACTACTGTAAGTAATTGCTATATCTTTCTTGAATAACTTTTTTTCAGATTCGACTGTTTGTTGTGTCAAATATTCGAGATGACTATTAATTGATCTCGCTTCTTCTGAACTACCCCGCATTTTTCCAAATTCACTCGACCAGTTTATAGGATTTATATACTTGCCGGTACTTCGATCTAATCTCTTGCCATTAATGGTAATCCGATGATAAATTGGTACTAGCCCTAAACTGTTGATTTTTGCTCTCTTTAAGTAAAAAAGATTTATGATTACTGTTTTCATATTGGTGACTTTTAGAAATTAATAATTTACGATTAAAATCCAAACGACACAAGATGTTCAATAGGTGTACTGGTTCAGTCTAAACAATGTGGCTCAATTCGGGGCACAATTTTTAGCCTAGTTTGATGTGCCCCTAATTGTACTCCTTTTCGATTGAAAACAATTGTGTTTCTTTTGCTTTATGTAAAAGAAAAAACCCCTTAAATCATACGATTTGAGGGGTTTTAAGATACTTTGAAAAGTATTGTGCGGAGAAAGAGGGATTCGAACCCCCGGACCTGTTACAGTCAACAGTTTTCAAGACTGCCGCATTCGACCGCTCTGCCATTTCTCCAGTCTGTCGCTTTCATTACCTGATTGCGAGTGCAAATATAAGACGTTTTTTGAATACTCAAAGCATTTTTTGATAAAAAATTGCAAATTTTTTCTTTATATTTTTCAACAATTTAATACTCTTATAGTTAAAAGAAAAATAAATTAGAAATTAATGTAATCTACAATTTCTAAACCGTACCCAATCATACCTACACGCTTGGATTGTTGTGAATTTGACATCAAGCAGATGTGTGAAATATCAATGTCATGTAAAATTTGAGCTCCAATTCCAAAATCTTTGGAATCCATTACAATTTTTGGCGCTTTGTAAATTCCCTCTGATTGCAGCGATTTTAGCTCTGTAATGCGATTAAGCAAATTTATAGAATGACTTTCCTGATTTATAAAAATAATAGCTCCTTTGCCTTGCTCATTGATAACCTTAAACATATCATCTAACTTTTGATCCGCGTTATTCGTTAGCGTACCTAATAAATCATTATTGACCAATGTTGAATTAATCCGTGTTAAAACAGTATCTCCTAAGTTCCAAGTCCCTTTTGTTAATGCAATGTGAACCTGTTTATTGGTAGTTTGTAAATACGCTCTTAATCGATAAGTTCCAAAACGAGTTTCAATATTAAAGTCTTCTTTTTTGACAATTAAACTATCATGCTGCATGCGGTACGCAACTAAATCCTCAATAGAAACTAATTTTAAATTAAATCTTTTGGCAACTTGCACTAACTCTGGTAAGCGTGCCATCGTACCGTCTTCATTCATGATTTCACAAATAACTCCAGCGGGTTTAAACCCTGCCAATCTTGCAAAATCTATTGCTGCTTCTGTATGTCCTGTTCTTCTCAATACACCACCTTGCTTTGCAATAAGTGGAAAAATATGTCCTGGACGTGCTAAGTCAAAAGCTTTTGTTTCGCCATCTATCAATGCCAAAACAGTCTTAGCACGATCTCCAGCAGAAATACCTGTGGTAACACCATTTCCTTTTAAGTCTACTGAAACTGTAAAAGCGGTCTCTAAATGATCTGTATTATTGGAAACCATTGTGCGTAAATCTAATTCTTTACAGCGACTTTCGGTCAATGGTGCACAAATCAACCCTCTACCGTGAGTTGCCATGAAATTGATCATTTCGGGCGTAATCATCTCAGCAGCACAAAGAAAATCCCCTTCATTTTCACGATCTTCATCATCTACAACGATGATGATCTTTCCGTTTCTAATATCTTCAATCGCTTCTTCAATGGTATTGAGTTGTATTTTGTCAGTGGACATCTTTTTTATCTTTGTTTTTGTTAAAAATCTTTTTAAATAAATTTTGAATGGGTGTAAACACAGCATCCATATTGATCAAGCCAATATCGTTCGTTGCACGATAGGTTAGTAATAATGCAAAAGGCGTCAGAATAATGCTAGACATCCAAACTCCTAAAAATGGCGTTAAGCCGTCTTCTTGTGCAATTTTTTTACCAAATGTATTTGTAAAATGAAATGTTATAAAAATCAAAACTGCAAAAACGATTGGCAAACCAAGACCACCTTTTCTAATAATTGCTCCAAGAGGTGCACCAATAAAAAAGAGTAAAATGCAGGCATAGCCCATTACAAATTTCTCGTGTATGGCAATATAGTGGTTGTTAATGTTTTTTCGTTTTGAATGAAAGTCTTCTCTTGAACCTTGGATACTAAAATTAGTACTAGTAACACTATTGAATGCCAATTCAAGAAAACGCGATTGTTCAGCTGTAGTTAAGTCGGCAAGAATATCATCCGGAATGATGGTTTTTACAGTTTCTTTGGGTAAAGAATCTTGATTTTCAGTGCGAAATTGTTCCCGTAATGGACCACTTTCTATACCACTTCGGCTGTGGATATTTTCAGCAAACGACACAATTTCGTTTTTGTAGTTTAAATTTAAAGAATCTAATGTGTAATGCAATTCTCTGATATTCAACATGGTGTTTGTTCCTGCGGCAATGGTTTCTTCAGAGTCACCTTTACTCAATTGCGATAAATCTAAATTCATCGTATATTTTTTAAATGCAGTTTTTGCAAACGGTATTTTTCTACGTTCCTCATATTTATTAGGAACAATATCTTCATATTGAAAACCATTGTACAAAATAAGCTGCAACATATTAGAGTCTTCACTACTTAATAATTGACCTCTTTCAGCTTTTATTACGTTAGTCACCCCACTTCCGTTCGGCTTCTTTTTATGGATCGTAACTCCGGTTAATTCATTTCCTTTAGGTCCTGATTTTTTTTCTACTTTGATGTTAAAAGGACCTACCTCGCTAAATTGTCCTTCGGCCACGGCCAAAGCAGGTTTAACCTGTGCAATGTTTTGGCGAAAGCTGATGAACTTAAAAGAGGCATATGGAATTACGTTGTTCGCAAAAGTAAAAGCAGCAATACTTAGGATGACAATGAATACGATCAAGCTTTTCATTGCTCTTTGCAAAGAAACACCAGACGACTTCATAGCTGCAAATTCATAATTTTCAGATAAATCTCCAAACGTCATGATTGAGGCTAGAAGCACAGAAAGTGGCAAAACCAAAGGAACAACATTGGGCATGGAGTACCCTAGAAACTTTAGAATTAATATAAAATCCAAGTCCTTCCCTGCAAGTTCAGCGATAAAAAGCCAAACGGTTTGCAAAATGAATATAAAAAAAAGGATTACAAATACCGAAGTAAATGTAATCAGAAATGTTTTTAAAATGTATTTGTCAAGGATTTTCACTCCAGTTCTTTAGTCTATGTTGTTAATGTAATAATTAGGATATTTACTTTTAACAAATGTAAACTGATTTTTTGAAACGGGCTGATTGGTTTTAAAAGAATTAACAACAATTGTTGTTTTAGTACCATTCTTACCAGTTTCAATCACATTGTAAATATTTTTTGTCTGAACATCAATGCCCAAAAGCACTTCTTTTCGTTGGTCTTTTGAACTGATAGGAATCAATTTTATGTATTGGATCTTTCTTCCACGAACATTTTGCAAAATATCCCATGAATATTTATAACCTTTATTGAAAAAAGTTAACATTTTAGAAGGAGTAATGGCACTCTCGTCTTTTTCATCAAAGTTAGAAACACTAATTTCTTCGTCTTCAGGTACAATAGTATATACTTTTTTACCATCAAAAATTTTAGTAATACCCATAAAGTTTAATACGTAATTATTGTTTTGCAATAATACGTTTCCTTTACTTTCCTGATTGATGTTCTCTTTGCTGTTTTGCAATGAATACTTGAAATCAATGGCAATATTGCTATAACTTTTAACTTTTGAAGTTACGTCATCCAACAAAGCTTTCGCTTTCGCATCTTGAGCATTTGCAGTAAAATTAAAAACTAGAGCAAAAAATAAGGAGAATAAAAACGGGATCTTGAATTTCATTTTAAAATGTATTTTTTTCATTATTAAAAAAATCGTCAAGAGCACTTAAATCTTGGATTAAAACGCCTCGTGCTTTACTGCCTTCAAAAGGTCCTACAATTCCTGCAGACTCCAGTTGGTCAATTAAACGTCCGGCACGATTGTAGCCTAGTTTTAATTTTCTTTGCAATAAAGAAGCGGATCCTTGTTGAGCTGTTACAATTATTTCTGCAGCCTCTCTAAATAAAGTATCTCTTTCGGAAATATCCATATCAAGTTTAGTGCCACTTTCTTCATTGCCAGTAAATTCAGGTAATAAGTAGGCGTCATTATAGCCTTTTTGTGCGCCAATAAATTCTGTAATTCGTTCTACTTCTGGTGTATCCACAAAGGCACATTGTACCCGAACTACATCATTTCCATTGGTATACAATAAATCTCCACGTCCAATCAATTGATCTGCTCCTGCCGTATCTAATATAGTTCGTGAATCTATTTTTGAGGTCACTCGAAAAGCGATTCGTGCAGGGAAATTGGCTTTAATGATACCTGTAATGACGTTTACCGAAGGTCTTTGCGTAGCAATTATTAAGTGAATTCCAATAGCTCGTGCCAATTGTGCTAGTCGAGCAATCGGAGTTTCCACTTCCTTACCGGCTGTCATAATTAAATCGGCAAACTCATCCACAACCAAGACAATATACGGTAAAAATCGGTGTCCATTTTCAGGATTCAATTTTCTACCTTTAAACTTATCGTTATATTCTTTAATATTCCGAACCATTGCATCTTTAAGCAAGTTGTAACGGTTGTCCATTTCAATACAAAGCGAATTTAAAGTATTAATTACCTTTGCGTTATCAGTGATAATAGCATCGCCTCCGTCTGGAAGTTTGGCTAAATAATGGCGTTCAATTTTGTTAAATAAAGTAAGCTCTACTTTTTTAGGATCTACTAACACGAATTTTACTTCCGCAGGGTGTTTTTTGTATAAAAGAGAGGTTAAAACTGCATTTAAACCAACTGATTTTCCTTGACCCGTAGCTCCAGCCATTAGTAAGTGGGGCATTTTGGCTAAATCAACTACAAAAGTTTCATTGCTAATTGTTTTACCTAAAGCAATTGGAAGTTCCATTTCTGCTTCTTGAAAACGTGCTGAACCAAGAACACTTTTCATAGAAACCATCGTTGGATTTTTGTTCGGAACTTCAATACCAATGGTCCCTTTTCCAGGGATAGGTGCGATAATTCGAATACCTAATGCAGATAAAGAAAGCGCGATATCGTCTTCTAAACTTTTAATTTTTGAAATACGAATTCCTGCCTCAGGAACGATTTCATACAATGTTACTGAAGGACCTACCGTAGCTTTAATCTGTGCAATTTCAATTTTATAATTGCGCAAAGTTTCCACAATGCGATTCTTATTTTCTTCTAATTCAGCTTGATTGATCGTAATTCCGCCCGTTGAATATTCCTTTAATAGATCTAAAGAAGGAAATTTATATTTGGATAAGTCTAGAGTAGGGTCAAACAATCCAAAATCAGCCACCAATCGAGATGCTATATTTTCGTCAATTGTTTCTTCTTCCGCTACTTTTTCTATTACAAAGTCTTCTTGTTGTGGTACTTCTTCAACAACTAAGTCGGGTGAAGCAACAATTGGCTTTGGTTTTACATCCAATTGCAATTCCGATGAATTACTAATTGTGGGTTTAAGCACTTCTCGGTCAATTTCAAATTTTGATGCTGGTTTCTGAACAGGTTCTTTTCTAATTAATTCCGGCTCTTCTTCTACTGCAAATTCTTCTAAATTATAAGAAGGCACTTCCTCACGTGTTTTCTTTAGGGCTTCAAAATCAGCATTTACTTTATTTTTTGTTTTTTCAAAAGCATGTTTCACTGCGTCTGGCGAAATCTTTATTCTAAAAATAAGAAAGATGATTATTCCAAAAATGAGAACGAGTAAAGTTCCAGTTTTCCCTAAGTAATCTTGTAAGTAATCGTTCATTTCAAATCCAATTACACCACCTAGTTCAGGCAATTGGGTTGCAAAAAAACCGAAAAGTATAGAAACTACAATAGCTACAAAACTATCCCAAAACCAGCTGCTGCGTAATTTTCTTACAGATAAATCTAAAATTAAATAAGCGCCAGTTAAAAAGAATAATCGTACAAATATAAATGCGGCAAGGCCAAAACCGTCGTAAACAAAGAGATTGGAAAGATAGGCTCCAAATTTGCCCAACCAATTACGGACTTCAATGCTTCGATTTCCAACTTCATGAACGGCGCTTTGGTCTTGATGACCATAGACATAAAAAGAAATAAAAGAAAGCGTCAGAGCTACAGCAAATAAAATCAATAATGTTCCAAAAATGACTTTGTACTGTCGAGATAAACCTTTCCTTTTTGTGGGAGTAGAGGTGGATGTGTTTTTGGAAGTCGTTTGTTTTTTAGTTGATTTTGCCATGCTGCAGGGAAAAGCTTATAAGTATAAATGTAAACTATTTAATATTTTTTCAAGTATTAAAGCGCTTGAATAATAGGGATGTAGATAATTGCACCAATGATAAAGGCGGTTATGGCAGCAAAAAACACGGCACCAGCGGCTATGTCTTTTATAAAACCAATTCGTTCATGATATTCAGGATGAATAAAATCTGCAATTTTTTCAACTGCGGTGTTCAACCCTTCAATACTTAAAACTAAACCAATGGCAAAAGTTTGAAAAAGCCAGTCCGTATGTGAAATTTTAAAGTAAAAACCAGCAATTGTAACCAGAATTCCCAAAGAAAACTGTACCATAATACTGTGTTCAGTTGTAATGAGTTTGTATGCGCCAACAAGGGCGAATTTTAAACTTTTAAGTCTTCCGGTTACAAATGTGTGATCTTTTTTCATTTTTATAGAACTGCTAAAGCTGCCTCGTAATTAGGTTCTGCAGCGATTTCGCTAACTTGTTCTGCGTATAAGACAGTTCCGTTTTCATCTAAAACGATTACTACTCTTGAATGCAAACCGGCCAATGGACCATCAGTCATTTCTAAACCATAGTTCTTTCCAAAAGCGCCTGTATTGAAGTCAGATAGGTTAACTACATTTTCTAAACCTTCAGCACCACAAAAGCGTTTTTGAGCAAAGGGTAAATCTCTTGAAATACATAAAACAGTAGTGTTATCTAATTTACTTGCACTTTCATTAAAAGTACGAACAGATTGCGCACAAGTTCCTGTGTCAATGCTTGGGAATATATTTAAAACCAGTTTTTTACCTGCAAAATCAGCTAAAGTTGCTGTGGATAAATCTACTTTTACTAATGAAAAATCTGCAGCTTTTGAGCCTTTTTGTGGTAAATCTCCATTTGTATGAATGGGATTTCCACCTAATGTAATTGATGCCATAATTGATTTATTTAGATGCCAAAAATACTCATTTTTTCGTAGAAAAGAACGAATGATTCCGGTTATTCGTTGCTAATTATTTGTAAAACAGAAAAACCTAAAACTTTGAATTAAAAGTGCTGAATTTAAGATTTTTCTGCAAATAGTGCCGAAAGTAGTACCGAGCCAATTAAAATTCCTCCAATAATAATTAGGGAAAAAACGGATTCTACATGATAAAATGGAGCAACTATCATTTTTAAACCAATAAATGTAAGAATGATGGCTAATCCATATTTAAGCATACTGAACATGTAAAGAAAATTATCGAGCAGAAAAAATAACGCTCTTAAGCCCAAAATTGCAAATATATTTGATGTGTATAGTATAAATGGATCATCAGAAATTGCAAAAATAGCCGGAATTGAATCTACTGCAAAAAGTAAATCCGTGAATTCAATAACTGCTAAGACCAAAAACAATTTTGTAGCAACGCGTTTCCCGTCTTTTATGGTGAAAAATTTATCTCCATCATATTCATCGGTGACTTTAAAAATTTTTCGAACCAGTTGTGCTCCTTTGCTTTTATTGTAATTGGTATCTTCTGACTCTTCATCCGAACTCCAAGATTTAATTCCAGCGTAAACCAGAAATAGACCAAAGAAAGTCATAATGATATTGATATTATACTTGAATCCTTCAATGCCAAAATTCCCTAAAATGGTATTCAAATAAGTTAATCGAATCAGATAAGCTCCCGAAAAAATAAAAATTGCGCGCAAAATTAAAGCACCTACGATTCCCCAAAAAAGTATTTTGTGCTTATTTTGATTGGCCACATCAAAAAATTTGAAGACCATTATAAAAACAAATAAGTTGTCTACTGAAAGCGCTTTCTCAATCCAATATGCCGATTGAAATTCAAAAAATTTGGTTGGTCCCGCTATATTATATAGTACTGCACTAAAACCCATCGATAAGCCAATCCACACTGCGGACCAAATTAGAGCTTCTTTATTGGATATTTCGTGACTATTTTTATTAAAGACGCCCAAATCTAAAAGCAACATTACCACAATTACAATAGCAAATAAAGCAATTAACCAAGGATGTTCAACATAAAGCGGATGTTCCATTTTTGTAGTACAACTAATTTAGTAAGCATAATTATTAAGCACCTTCATTATCGTTTTCTTCAAAGAGATTAATTTGGCCATCTTCATCTAATTTCACATTTGTATTTAACTCATTTTCACCAATCACTTCTCTGTCTTGTTTAGCAACTTCTTCTGGGATTTCAAAGGGTAATGACTCTAATAAATTAATTTGTTTGATTTTATCAGCAGTCAATTGATTACCTAAAGCTTTAATTCCTTTTACAGATATAAAATCATCAAAATCAATTGTTTGATTTTCTTTTTGAACTCCTTTTACTTTTGCAAAAATTACTTCTGCAACTGGTCGATAATCTGTGGCTACAATTTCAACGTGTGATTTTGGATGTTCGGTTATAAAAAATTCTTCCTTGTTTCCGTTGTCAATTAGAAACCGTTTTATAAAATATTTTTCCTTTTCCCCTTCAAAATAGATCGCGGAAATAGGTTTTTTAGGCGACCATTTTTCAAGAACAATCATATCATCATCAAAGTGCGTCGTCAATTCTGGAATAATAGTTTTTACTTTCCCCGATTGTTGAATAATTAACAGTCGATCGTTTGGTTTAAATTCGCCTAAAAGTTCGCCTCTTCCATCAACATTTAATTTCTGAACGGTGTCGTCAAACCAAATGCGTCGCGGTTTTAAAGTTGAAATTCCTTTTTCTTTGAGTTCAATTTTTTTGATTGGATATTTAGTTACCAAATTTCCTTTGGAACCTCGACCTTTTATAGCTAAATCCGCAAAATCGATATCAAATTTTAATTTTTTAACTGTTCCTACTTGACGTAATAATATAGTTATAACTTCAGCTTCTCCATTTGGATTATGCGAAAAATAAAGTACTTGGGAACCTGCTTTGTCTTGACTTAATGGGTAAGCTTTATCTCTCGTGACACCAGAAACATTGAATCTCTTGATGTAAGAAGGTCCCGATTTTCCGTCACGATAAATCATGTTGTAAATCGTTCGTTTGTCTTGCTTGTCAAAGATTGCAATGTGAATAATGTCTTTTCCAACAAATTTCTTGTCGTCTACTTTTGAAATCATCATCGAACCGTCTCTTAAAAAAACAATAACATCGTCAATTTCAGAACAATCAGCTACATATTCGTCTTTTTTCAATCCCGTTCCAAAGAAACCTTCTTCTCGGTTGACGTATAATTTTGTATTTCTAAGGATTACTTTTGTAGCTTCAATATCATCAAAAATTCGTAGTTCCGTTTGACGTTCTTTCCCTTTTCCGTATTTCTCTTTTAATTTTGTAAAAAAGGCTATAGCAAAATCAATAATGTGTTCCAAATCGTGCTTGACTTGCTCCATTTCTGCTTCTAATTTTGCAATCGCATCATCCGCTTTATCGGAGTCAAAACGCGTAATTCGAATCATTGGAATTTGCGTCAATTTCTGCAAATCATCATCGTTGATTTCGCGAACTAATAAATCTAAATAAGGTTCGAAACTTTTGTACAAATAGGCATAAAGTGCTTCTCTATCAGAATACAATTTGAAATCAATGTACATTTCTTCACGAATGAAAATCTTTTCTAATGTTGAAAAGTGCCATTTGTTTTGCAACTCAGCCAATTGGATTTCCAACTCACTTTTAAGCAATTCAACCGTTCTGTGGGTTGAAATTTTCAACATTTCAGAAACACCAATAAACAGCGGTTTATGATTTTCAATTACGCAACCTAATGGAGCAATTGAAGTTTCGCACGCTGTAAAAGCAAACAAAGCGTCAATCGTTTTATCAGGCGAAACCCCTGGAAATAAATGAATTAAAATTTCAACTTCGGCAGCAGTATTGTCTTCAATTTTCTTAATTTTGATTTTACCTTTGTCGTTGGCTTTCAAAATACTGTCTATCAAACTTCCTGTATTTGTGGAAAAAGGAATTTGAGTGATGACTAATGTTTGCTTGTCTAATTGCGCAATTTTCGCACGAACTCGAACTCTTCCGCCACGAAGTCCGTCGTTATAATTGGTAACATCAGCAATTCCAGCCGTAATAAAATCTGGATATAGCGTGAATGGTTTTCCTTTTAATATTTTTATTGAACTATCAATCAGTTCGTTAAAATTATGTGGTAATACTTTTGTTGACAACCCAACAGCAATTCCTTCAGCACCTTGCGCCAAAAGTAATGGGAATTTCACAGGTAGATTTACCGGTTCAGCTCGACGACCGTCATAAGAAACACCCCAATCCGTGATTTTTGGAGAATATAAAACGTCGTGGCCAAATTTTGAAATTCGAGCTTCAATATAACGAGAAGCTGCAGCACTGTCGCCGGTAAGAATATTTCCCCAGTTTCCTTGCATGTCGATAATCAGTTCTTTCTGACCAATTTGCACCATCGCGTCACCAATACTAGCGTCACCGTGAGGGTGATACTGCATGGTATGACCCACAATATTCGCCACTTTATTGTAACGACCATCGTCTAATTCCTTCATCGAATGCATAATCCTACGTTGAACCGGTTTAAAACCATCTTCAATCGCAGGAACTGCTCTTTCCAGAATTACGTAAGATGCGTAGTCCAAAAACCAATCTTTGAACATGCCGGTTACTTTTGTAATCGTATCTTCCGGACTGTCATTGGTCTCGTAAAAGTGATGTCCCGAGGTTTGAATGTCGTCAAAACCTTGATTTTCGTTTTCTTGACTTTCGTTTTCTTCGGGGATTTTATTTTCTTCGTCTTCGTTCATTTATGCTTAAATTAATCTCTTTTTTCAAAAGATTTTACATCAATTTCTATTATGTTTTTCAATTCTTGTTCTGTAGGTAATTGCAATTTATATTTACTTACAAATATTTCTTGAGACAAACCACCTAAAGCGTAATGCACCAAGGCGTTGTCTTTCTGGCTACAAAGTATGATTCCTATTGGCGGATTATCATTCTCAACCATTTCATTTTCTTTGAAATAGTTCAAATAGACGTTCATTTGTCCAGCATCCGAATGGTCAAAATCGCCAATTTTCAAATCAATCAAAATATGACATTTCAGAATTCTATGATAGAAAACCAAGTCAATTCTATAATGCTTATTGTTGAATGAAATTCTTTTTTGTCGTGCTTCAAAACAAAATCCACGACCTAATTCTACTAAAAAATTTTGCAAATGGTTGATAATCGATTGTTCCAAATCATTTTCAGAAAATTGCGACTGTTCCGGAATATTTAGAAACTCTAAAATGTAAGGACTTTTTACTATTTCACTAAAATTACTTAAAGTATCATTTTTTAACTTGTCAAACATCAGTTCTTTATTTGAACTTAATCCAATTCGTTCGTAAAGCATTGCACTTATTTCCCGCTGAAGTTGTCTAACGGTCCAATTATTTTTAATGGTTTGAATCTCATAGAAGCTTCGCTGGGTTGAATCGTCTATTTTTATAAATTCTAAAATATGTGTAAAACTTACTTTACCTACAAATAGACTTGGATTTTCGACTGCAATAGATTTTACTTTTTTATCTGCTTTAAAATTTCCAATCAGTGATTGTATAATCTCGTTTTCGTCCAAATTGAATTTTCCAATCATTGATTGGATAATCTTATAGTCATTGTTTTTTTCTAGTTTCAATTGTTCAGTCAGCGTCTGAATAATTGAAGGATATGTTAAGAAAAAATTTTTAAAGCTATGTAACATCATTAATGACATACCTTTCACCTTCTTCTCCTTTAAATTATTCGCAATATTTCTATATAAATTATCTCCATATTCTGCTCTATCTTGGCCTTTTTGTTCATATTCAAATAAATACATTCCAATCAACCAATTACGCAACGTGTATGCATAATTTACCTGCCGATTTGCATAATCAGAAAAGTAGGTATTGATACTTTCAATCTGAACAGATATGTTTTGGAGATTTTGCAAATTTAATTTAATACTCAATATTAAAAATTATACTTCTCTTTACAAATATGACGTTCTGTTATTACGGTTTCGCCATTTGATTTTTTTACAGTATTAGAAACTGTTTCACATTCAATATGATCATTTGAAAAGTGAATAAATAAAAGTACAGAAGCCGTCGAAATTATTATTGAAAATAAGATTAAGGTGAGTTTTTTCATTATTTTTTGAAATTAAACTATGTTTTCATTTATGGTTTTTTATTTTTTGTTAGCTGCGATTTTGCATTATTCTTTCTCGACAACATCCAATTCCACCTTCAAATTATTAATGATAAACTCTTGTCTATCCGGAGTGTTTTTTCCCATATAAAACTCCAATAATTTTTCAATAGAAGTCGATTTATCCAACATCACTGGGTCCAAACGAATATCAGCACCAATAAAATGCTTGAACTCGTCGGGAGAAATTTCTCCTAAACCCTTAAATCGCGTAATTTCTGGTTTTGGCTTTAATTTTTCAATCGCATTTACGCGTTCGTCTTCTGTATAACAATAAATGGTTTCTTTTTTATTTCGAACTCTAAATAAAGGTGTTTGCAGAATATATAAATGTCCTTCTTTGATTAATTCTGGGAAAAATTGCAAGAAAAATGTAATCAAAAGTAACCGAATGTGCATACCGTCGACGTCGGCATCGGTTGCAATTACGATATTATTGTACCGCAAATCTTCCATTGCTTCTTCAATATTTAAAGCAGCTTGTAATAAATTAAACTCTTCATTTTCATAAACAATTTTCTTTGACATCCCGTACGAATTCAACGGTTTTCCACGCAAACTAAAAACCGCTTGCGTATTTACGTCACGCGATTTTGTTATGGAACCCGAAGCTGAATCTCCCTCAGTAATAAAAAGTGTACTTTCTAAATAACGTGGATTTTTAATGTCTGCCAAGTGAACCCGACAATCACGTAATTTTTTATTGTGCAGATTGGACTTCTTAGCTCTGTCTTTCGCTAATTTCCGAATACCAGACAGTTCTTTTCGTTCCCTTTCTGCTTGAAGGATTTTACGTAAAAGTAAATCAGCAACTTCTGGATTTTTATGTAAGTAATTATCAAGTTTTGTTTTCACAAAATCATTTACAAAAGTCCGAACCGTAGGTTTATCACCTCCAACATCTGTTGAACCTAATTTTGTCTTGGTTTGCGATTCAAAAACCGGTTCCATTACTTTAATGCTTACCGCACTTACAACTGATTTTCGAACATCGGAAGGTTCAAAGTTTTTATTGTAAAATTCGCGAATCGTTTTCACCAATGCTTCACGAAAAGCAACCAAATGCGTTCCTCCTTGAGTCGTATTTTGACCATTAACAAAGGAATGATATTCTTCTGAATATTGTGTTTTACTGTGTGTTAAAGCTACTTCAATGTCGTCGCCTAAAAGGTGAATAATCGGATACACCTTGTCTTCTTCGGCAATATTTTCGTCTAATAAATCTTTTAATCCGTTTTCCGAAAAGTATTTTTCCCCGTTGTACAAAATTGTTAATCCCGTATTCAGGTAACAATAGTTTTTCAGCATTTTAATTACATACTCATTTCTAAATTTGTAATTTTTAAAAATAGCTTCGTCTGGAATAAATATTACTTTGGTTCCCTTACGTTTAGTTGTTTCAATGATTTCTTCGTCCAAAACTAAATTTCCAGCTGAAAATTCTGCAGATTTTTGCTTTTCATCACGAACGGATTCTACCCTAAAATAATTGGAAAGTGCATTGACGGCTTTGGTACCAACTCCATTTAAACCTACTGATTTTTTAAAAGCAAGCGAATCGTATTTCCCACCAGTATTCATTTTGGAAACCACATCAACCACTTTTCCAAGAGGAATTCCACGACCGTAATCGCGTACCGAAACTGTTTTATCTCTGATACTTACCTCAATTGTTTTTCCAGCACCCATAACGAATTCATCGATACAGTTGTCTAAAACTTCTTTAAGTAAAATGTAAATTCCATCATCAGCCGACGAACCGTCGCCGAGTTTACCGATATACATTCCTGGTCGCATTCGGATGTGCTCTTTCCAGTCAAGTGAACGGATATTGTCTTCGTTGTACTGATTTTGTTCTGCCATTTGAAAAGTGTGGATTTTGTGCTAATGTACGGCATCTGCTCAAAAAATAAAAGTGCGTAGAAACAAAATTATTAAAAAGTAATAAATCCTATGAAACATCCTATTTACTTTTCTATTACGGGCTTTTAATTGTAATGTTGAAATATTCCACGATCAGTCGCGGTCCACAAAGCTGCTTTTTGATTCATCACTTTTAGCCCGTTATTTGCCCAAGTATTGCACGTGTAAAAGAAATTATAAGAACCTTTTGCTTCATAAAAACTGTCGTTTTGGCCATACGTTGTGGCATTAATCAATAAGGGTTTGCCATTAACATCAAATTGAAATTTCTGTTCAATATAATCAACCAACGCTTGGTATTCTTGAGCTGAGACCTTAATTTTTATACAATTTTCGCCTTCTTTCATTTCTTTATAAAAAGTAGCGTGCATTGCTGAACCTCCCAGTCCAAAAGCGGCTACAAACGCGGTGCGGAATGTCAAATCCGACCATTCGGGTGTGTTTAAATAAAAACCTTTATCGCCCCAACCTATGCCGATAAATTGCATAGTTGAATCCTGCGATTTAATATGACTGTATGCAATTGATGTGCTCCAATCTTTATAGTCAGTTTTAATAGGAACCACAATATCAGTGTGAACACCATTAGTTTTAATGTAAACTTCTACATCTTCGGCAGGTTCCACATCCTCGTTGTTAACTGCTATATAAGGAACTGCAAAAACAAGCAGCAAGTAGGCGAGTAGGAATGCCACTAAAACTAAAATAACTTTACCTATAATTAGAAACATTTTTTTCATCTTTTGTAGATTCAAGATTATTTTTCATAACAACTATTTTTTGACACTTTTGACGGAATTATTCATTATTATTCAAAAAAAAAGCACTTACAAAATTTATCTGCAAGTGCTTTATTTGAAATATTCACCAAAAGAATTTCAGTAAACCAATTTAATTAAAATTGGTAACGAACTCCCAAAGCGATGTCTGGACCAAAGTTGTCATTTCTAAAGTCATCACCAAAATAAAGTTCAGGACGAATGTCTAAAGAAAGCATCAATGGAATGTCAAAATTATATTCAATCCCTAGATTTCCGGCAGCTAAGAAAAAAGTACCGCTTTCGTCATTCTTAAAATTATCATTTTTGTCGTTAATGCTGTAACTTCCTAAACCACCACCAACACCAGCGTACCAGTTGAATCCGCCTTCAATATTCCAAACCCATTGGTACAATCCAACTATCTTAAATGAATCATAGTAATCATTATTACGTAATCCTAAATCCAATTCCAAACGGTTGTTGTCACCAAGTGCTCTTTGATAAGTAACTTCAGCACCAAATCCGTCATTGTCACCTAAACGTAAACCTAGAGCATTTTTACTAATCTCTTGTGCGTTTGAAGCAAATGCTAATCCTACTAGCATTATTGCAGATAAAATTATTTTTTTCATTTTTGTTTTATTAAATATTTGAAGCAAATGTAGGCCTTATTGCGTCATCCACATTGTGATATTTTTAAAATATGTTGTAATATTTCATAAACAATTCGAATTCTGCAATTTGAAATGATAGAATAAGTGTTAGTCTAAAAATTCTTCGATAGTAGACGAGCCAATTTGCGGAATGGGGAATTCAATTTCTGCTTGAGAAAAATCATTCAATTCATAGTTGACCTCTGTTTTGGAATAAATCATGCCAACTCCTTCCGCATAATAATGTGTCGAAATAATTACGTCTTGCGAGTTCAAAATACCAATGGAAACCGGCGTGTTGAGTCCGGGTAAAGTATAAATGGTATTTACCTTTAAGTTGGCTACTAACTTAATGACCTTTACGTTGGAATAACTTTCTCTTCCAGGAACGGTAAAAGTGGCAAGCGATTCTTTAAAAAATGACTCTAAATTATAGTCTATTTTTATTGGCAGACCTTGTAGATCTTGTTCAATGGTTCCTGATTTAGTATCAAGCTGAGCATTGTTACTGCTGTTTTCTTTAAATAAAACAAAGTCTGTAAGGTTTATGTCAATTGGGAATAATTCAGATAAAGCAAAACCTGTGGTTCCGGAAATTAGTAATTTATCACCTTGCTTTCGAATAGAACTATTATTTAAAGCGTTAGTGTAAAATCCAAATGGAGTGGAAGCTGTACTAAACGTATTATAGGTGTTGCTGTTAATTGTAGTTTCACCACTTATAAAAAGTGAATCGCGTCCTACATTTTGATTTTCAATACTGACATCATAAAGCCAAGCGGAAGATGCATTTAAGGGCATAAAAATATTTTCGCTATCGACTGAGTTTTCGTCATTACTAGAACAAGAAGTTAAGCCTAAAAATAAGAAGGCAGCGCCAAAGTATATTTTTTTCATTTTTTCATTTTTTATTCGTTGCTAATATAATATAAATACGTTACTTAATTAATAGCTTAGCTCTTTTGTCAACTATTAATATGATTTTATGTATTTACCCTCGAAAGTTTAAATTATTTTAGATAAAATAACTAGTATTAATTAGATGCGAATTAGCTTTAAAACGTTTGTCAGGTTCTATATATGATAGGTCTTGTAAATTTTGGGTCAATTTTTTTTATACGTTACACTAAAAGTTTACATTTGTTCAAAACCAAGTATTATGGCGGGAAATAGCTACGGAACTTTATTCAGATTAACAAGTTTCGGCGAATCGCATGGCGAAGCATTAGGAGGTATTATTGACGGCTGTCCGGCTGGAATCATGTTAGATTTGGATGCAATTCAGGCTGATTTAATTCGGCGAAAGCCTGGGCAATCTGCTATTGTAACCCAAAGAAAAGAAGGAGATGAAGTACATTTTTTATCTGGGATTTTTGAAGGAAAAACAACGGGAATGCCTATTGGATTTACCATTTTAAATACGAATGAAAAGTCGAACGATTACGATCATATTAAAGATGTATATCGACCGAGTCACGCTGATTATGTGTATGAAAAAAAATATGGCCTTCGCGATTACCGTGGTGGTGGAAGAAGTTCTGCACGAGAAACGGTTTCAAGAGTAGTTGCTGGAGCCATAGCCAAACAGATTTTACCTGAAATAAAAATAAATGCATTTGTATCTTCTGTAGGAGATATTTTTATTGATAAACCTTACCAAGACTTAGATTTTTCCAAAATAGAATCTAATATTGTGCGTTGTCCAGACGAAAGTACAGCGAAAAAAATGGAAGCGTACATCAAGCAAATTCGTAAAGAAGGAGACAGTGTTGGTGGTACAATTACTTGCGTTTTGCAAAATGTTCCTATTGGTTTGGGCGAACCTGTATTTGATAAGTTACATGCAGAATTAGGCAAAGCAATGCTCTCTATCAATGCTGTAAAAGGTTTTGAGTACGGAAGTGGCTTTTGTGGTGCGAAAATGAAAGGGAGCGAACATAATGATTTATACAATGCTGACGGCACTACAAAATCCAATTTATCTGGTGGAATCCAAGGCGGAATTTCAAATGGAATGGACATTTATTTTAGAGTTGCATTCAAGCCAGTTGCTACAATCATGCAATCTCAAGAAACGATAGACCATCAGGGAAATAGTGTACAAATGCAAGGAAAAGGCCGACACGATCCTTGTGTAGTTCCAAGGGCTGTACCCATTGTAGAAGCAATGGCAGCGCTGGTTTTAGCCGATTTTTACTTACTAAATAAAACACAAAGATGAAGTTAGCTTTACACTGGAAAATATTAATTGGAATGATTCTCGGTCTAGGTTTTGGACTGCTGATGAAAAACCTAGAACAGCCAGAAATAGTGATTGATTGGATAAAGCCTTTCGGAACTATTTTTATCAATTTGCTCAAAATGATAGCTGTACCATTAATTGTAGTTTCATTAATTACTGGACTAGCTGATCTTAAAGATATTTCTAAATTATCAAAATTAGGTGGAAGAACCGTACTACTTTATTTATTTACTACAGTTACAGCGGTTACCATTGGTTTAGTTTTGGCAAATATTGTAGAACCAGGAAGTTACATTAATGACGTTTCCAGGGATACGCTCTTGGAAAGTTTTACTGGTGATGCAAATGCAAAAATTGAATTGGCTTCTTCAGCTAAAAGTCAAGGTCCGTTACAACCATTAGTAGACATCGTTCCAGACAATTTTTTCCAAGCTTTAACGGATAATGCAAGTATGCTAAAAGTAATTTTATTTACTATTTTACTTGGAATCGGAATTATTTTGGTGGACGAGAAAAGTTCTAAACCTGTAGTTGACTTTTTTAAAGGTTTAAATGAAGTAATTTTAAAAATAATTGACATCATTATGTTAGGAGCTCCCATCGGAGTTTTTGCATTGATGACCACGTTAATGGTTGAAATACCTGATTTTACAACTCTTGGTGCTTTAGTAGTTTACGGGTTGACCGTGCTTTTTGGATTGCTAATAATGACCTACATTGTGTATCCAACATTGCTTTATAGTTTTGCAAAAGTTGGACCAAAAAGGTTTTTTGCTGCAATTGCACCTGCTCAGTTATTGGCTTTTTCTACGAGTTCAAGTGCGGCTACATTGCCGGTTACTTTAGAACGTGTGACGGAGCATTTAGGTGTAGATGAAGAGGTGGCAAGTTTTGTTTTGCCTCTTGGTGCCACGGTAAATATGGATGGAACAAGTTTATACCAAGCCGTTGCCGCTGTTTTTATTGCGCAAGCGATGGGAATTGAATTAGATTTAACCGCGCAACTGATGATTGTTGTTACCGCAACTTTAGCCTCAATTGGTTCTGCCGCTGTTCCAAGTGCCGGAATGGTAATGCTTGTTATTGTTTTAGGGCAAGCGGGTATTCCGGAAGCAGGATTGGCATTGATATTTGCCATTGATCGACCTTTAGACATGTGTAGAACGGTAGTAAATGTTACCAGCGATTCTGCTGTTTCTGCAATTGTTGGAAATTCAGTGGGTAAATTACGAAAGCCAGAAGATATCCATGAACGCGTCCTTTGATAAAATTTTCTAAAATTAAATAATTATTAGTTTGTAAAACGCTGTTTATCAAATTTACAGTGTTTTACTTCATATCATTTGATCTTTTAAGTGGATTTGCAAAAAAGCAAATTTCTAAATTTGGCACACTTTTAGAATAGTGCGTTGTAATAACTTAAAACAAATATTACGAAAAATTTCTACACATTTTGTATTTTATTTACAAGTGCTTGCGTTTTTGCTCAAGAGGCAGGTAAAGCAGGTCAGTTGTTAAAGAATGAAGTTAAAAGCACTGATGCTCAAACTGAAGTTAATAGACATGCGATGAACCTGCAAGATTCGTAGAATTTGGTAAAAGCGGTAAAGCGAGAAGGCAGAACGGATGACTCAAAAATGATTATGATTACGTCAACTACGCAGTTTTCACGGTTTACTTCTCGTCAAATTTATGATTTAGTGAAAACGCTTAATTTTGAAAACAATAAGTTGCAATTGGCAAAGCAGCTTTTTTCAAACTGCGTTGATAAACAAAATTTTTATCAGGTCTACAGTGCCTTTAATTTCGAAAGTAGTAAAAGAGAATTAATTGATTTTGTTGGAAAGAAGTAGAAAAGTGAGAGGTGAAAATCTCTCATTTTTTTTGTATACGAATTGCGTTGTAATTAATCTTAAGCTATTGATTGTGAAAGAGGTAATTGGTGAAAAATACTTTTTAAATATTTACAATTAATGCAAACTAAATGTTGCTTTTTCCATGGCAAAATTATGCATATCTTTTAAATCAAACTCAATTTCAGTTAATGCAATGCATTAAATTATTTTTATTATTTAAATTTTTAGTGCGTCATGAAATTTTTTCAATTATGATAAATGTCATTCCTTTAATTTATGAAGAATATTAAATTTGAAAAATATTAAATCTTAAAAATATGAAAGACACTACACTCTTTACTTTGGACAACGGAACATTTATTATGGTATTCGTTTTTGGTTTGGTAATAGCAGGACTAATTGGCGCGGTCTTTATGATGATGAACTCTGATAAGAAGAAATAATTTTTTTGGTATTGTTTCAAAATACTTTGGATGGAATTTTTCTACAAACTAATAAGTCGGCCGTGATAAATGTCTTGGTTTTCAGACCTGTAAGCAACTTCTGTGACTTTGGACTTCCCTTTTAATCGTGTCATCAACAAGGCATTACAATCGGTTATGATTTCCTAGAGCTACACTTTTTTAAATTATAAATTGCAGACATAGGTAGTCAATAACAGTTTTACCAATCATTTTTGATACAAGGATTATGAAGCATTACCAACAGTACAAACAGCAATTACACTATCTCTTTTAAAAAATAGAATAGCCTAAAATTATTGATGTTGTAGCGTATGATGAACCAATAAGAAGGTATTCGCCTAATGCATCTCTGGTTTGATATCTAAATTCTACACTAAACGTATCGTAAAGTTTGTAACCCAGTCCAACCGTATAATTTTTATTGGCTTCGATCTTGAAGTTCTCTGTAAGTAGGTCAGAACGTCTAAATTCTATATTAGATTTAGCACTTAGATCTAAAACATAGGATACATTTAAGAATAATTTTGAATGATTATTTAGGAAAAAATAATGTCTCAAACTTATCGGAACATCAATGGAAGTATAATCTATAGAAGCTTCATATGATCCGGCATTAAAACCAATTTTGGTAAAGCGTTTTTGTGATTTATAATTTTGATAGGTAGGTTCAATTGCAATGGACCATTTATTTTTATTAAAAGGCAAAATATACTCAGCTTCAATCCCAAAACCAAAGCCTATCTCGCTTCCAAAATCTACGTTATAAATCGAAGTTGATGAGCCATTCATCTCAAAAGTTGAATTATTGATGCGAGGTCTAAAAGTTAAATTGAATAAATCGCGCTTTATATTAGGCCTAAAATCAACGACTTCCACATTAGAGCATTCACTGTATTGAGAAAAAATACGAATTAAATCGCGTTTCTTGTATTCAATTGTTTCAAACGTACTAATTTTAAAAGCGTCACATTTTAAATCGGAAAATAATTGTTGTCTGAAAGCGTTATTGGTCGCAATTTGACCGTCTGTCGTTAAGTATTTTTTGTACGTTAATTGCGTTAGAGTTCCGTCCGCTGTATTGTAAAAAAACCGGATAAGGTTTGAATCTGAATATTCAAATAAATTTGCTTTTCCTTCTACTAAAACTTTTAAAAATAATTTTTCTTCAGTAAATAAAGGATCTTTTGTGGTATTTAAAGAACCCAACATATTACTTGACTTGTCAATGTTTACGGTTGCAGAAATGTATTTGAAGACATTATAGATTCCAAATTCCTGCACATTTTGAATCGTAGCTGTTTTTATTTCGCTTTCATCACTTAGACGGTATTCTAGTTCAACCGGATTTCGTTTAGAATCACTATTTTTGATTAAACACTCTGTCTTTTGATTTAAATGATCAATTATATAGCCCTTTTCAAAGGTAATTTGGGAATAGCTGTTAACAGATAATAGAACAGTGATAATTAAGAGTAATTTTTTAACCATATTGAATAATTTTAATTGCGTTTTGTTGTATTAGGTCTGAAACATTATTACAGCTTTTTCAGATAGTATTCCCCTACAATTTTCCCTTCAAATACTTCCCAGTCACACTCTTCTTATTTTTCATCACTTCTTCAGGTGTTCCTTCGGCAAGAATGTAACCGCCATTTTCGCCGCCTTCGGGACCTAAATCAATAATCCAGTCGGCACATTTTATTAAATCCAAGTTGTGTTCAATCACGATAACCGAGTGTCCTTTATCGATCAAAGCATTGAAGGAAGCCAGTAATTTCTTGATGTCATGAAAATGCAATCCTGTGGTAGGTTCGTCAAAAACAAACAAGGCTTTCTCTTTCGTAGTTCCTTTTACCAAGAAAGTAGCTAATTTAATTCGCTGTGCTTCCCCACCTGAAAGGGTAGAGGATGACTGACCCAATTGAACATAGCCTAAACCTACGTCTTGAAGCGGTTGCAGTTTTTGCATAATTTTTGCTTCCTTTTGTTCGGTAAAAAACGCAACAGAATCATCAACGGTCATCGTTAAGATATCGTCAATATTCTTACCGTTAAATTGTACTTCCAAGACATCTTTCTTAAATCGCTTGCCATTACACACTTCGCAAGGCAACGAAACATCGGCCATAAAAACCATTTCTACATTAATGCTTCCTTCACCTTTACAGGTTTCACAACGACCACCATCTACGTTAAACGAAAAATGTTTGGCTTGATATCCTCTAATTTTCGACAACTTTTGTTTGGCAAACAACTCTCGAATATCATCATATGCCTTAATATAGGTCACGGGATTGGAACGCGAACTTCTACCAATGGGATTTTGGTCAATGTATTCAATATGACGAATCTGGTGGTAATAACCTCTCAATTCACTGAATTGTCCGGCTTTTTCACCCATGCCATCCAACTGTTTTTGCATCGCTGGAAACAAAATCTTCTTCACTAATGTGCTTTTTCCACTTCCAGAAACGCCTGTAATTACTGTTAGCATTTCCAACGGAAATTTAACATCCACGTTTTTCAAATTGTTTTCACGAGCACCTAATATTTCAATATAACTTTTTGAAGTTCTTCGTTTTTTTGGAACTGAAATTTCTAATTCGCCGTTCAGGTATTTTGCGGTCAACGACTCTGATTTTAGAATTTCGTCATAGGTTCCTTGCGCGACTAATTCACCACCAAAAGTTCCCGCTTCCGGACCGATATCAATAATCATATCAGCAGCTTTCATAATATCTTCATCGTGTTCCACCACAATTACGGTGTTTCCTAAAGCTTTCAAATCTTCTAAAACATGAATCAAACGCTCCGTATCCTTGGGGTGCAAACCAATACTGGGTTCATCAAGAATGTACATCGAACCCACTAGACTACTTCCTAAGGACGTTGCCAAATTGATACGCTGCGATTCACCACCGGAAAGAGATGCTGAATTTCTATTCAACGTCAAGTAGTCCAAGCCCACATTCACCAAGAAATTCAAACGGTTATTGATTTCCAATAAAAGTCGTTTTGCTACCTGCTGGTCAAAATCGGATAATTCAATGGTTGGAAAAAATGCATTCAAATGTTTAATCGGCATGTCCACCAAATCCGAAATGGTTTTGCCTGCATTTTTTACATAAGAAGCTTCGGGACGCAACCGTTTGCCTTTGCAAGCATAACATTTGGTTTTTCCACGGTACCGCGAAAGCATCACCCGATTCTGAATTTTATAGTTTTTTTCCTCTAATTCTTTGAAGAATGCGTGTAAACCAGTAAAGTGTTTATTTCCGTTCCAAAGTAATTCTTTATGCTCATCTGTAAGTTCAAAATAAGGTTTGTGAATGGGAAAATCAAACAAGTAAGCACTGTTGACCAACTGATCTTTGTACCAACTCATACTTTCGCCACGCCAAGCATAAACCGCGTTTTCATAAATAGATAATGAAGTATTTGGGATGACTAATTCTGCATCAATCCCTATTATATTTCCGTAACCGCCACAAACGGGACAAGCGCCATACGGATTGTTGAAACTGAATAAGTGGACGTTTGGTTCCAAAAAGTCTATTCCATCTAATTCAAATTTGTTGCTGTAGCTAAATCGATTTGCTGATTCCACTTCTTGCAAATAGGAAACGCCTTTTCCTTCAAAGAAAGCTGTTTGAATGGCATCCGACAATCGGTTGTAGAATTCTTCTTCTTCCTTAACCACAATTCTATCGATGATTAAAAGTACTTCCGATTTCTTTACCGAGTTGATTTTCACCATCGCTTCCGCAAAATCATCTAAACGAATGGTTTCATTATTAACCAAAATTCGCGAAAATCCTTGTTGCAACAAAACGCCTAGTTTTTCTTCTAAAGTTCTACCTTTTTCCACTTGTATTGGCGAAAGTAAAAGCCATCGACTGCCAATTTCAAATGTTTTTACTTGATTGACCACATCAGTAACGGTATCTTTTTTTACTTCTAAACCTGAAATAGGAGAGAAGGTCTTTCCAATTCGGGCATAAAGTAATTTTAGATAATCGTAAATTTCTGTTGAAGTTCCAACTGTAGATCGAGCGTTTGTGGTATTTACTTTTTGCTCAATGGCAATTGCTGGAGCAATACCTTTAATATATTCTACTTTTGGTTTATCCAAACGACCGAGGAATTGTCGGGCATAAGAGGATAAACTCTCTACATAACGGCGTTGACCTTCTGCATATAAAGTATCAAAAGCCAAACTTGATTTCCCCGAACCGGACAAACCTGTTATGACTACTAATTTATTTCGCGGAATAGCAACGTCCAAGTTTTTTAAATTATGTACTTGAGCGCCTTTTATAATGATGTTTTTTCGAGGATCTAATTTGGAAATGTCAGTATTCATAGTATTTACGTGCAATTTAAACAAAGGTAATCATTTCCATTTTTATTTTAATACAACTGCTTTATCAACTTTTTCACTGACTTTCTTGTTTTAAAACACTGTTAAAAGAATCTTTTATTGCATGAAATGTGTTAAATTTTGAAATCATGTTTGGATTTTAAGATTTTATTATGGTATATTTGAACATACAAAAATACTTAAACAAACGTTAGCCTATTTATAAAATTACTTTTTAGCACTTACAAAGCCACCCTAACTCTAAAAAGATAATTATGACTAATGTACAAATCCCCGATGCTTTATTGGTAAAGAATTACATAGCTGGAGACGAAAAATCTTTAGGTACATTAATTACCAGACATCAATCTCGAATTTACAACTTCATATTTTCAAAAATAAACGATCGCGATGTCTGTGATGACGTTTTTCAAGATACATTTATTAAGGTCATCAAAACCTTAAAATCCAATTCATATAATGAAGAAGGTAAGTTTTTGCCTTGGGTAATGCGTATTGCTCATAACTTGGTAATTGATCATTTTAGAAAAAACAAGAAAATGCCAATGCTTCGCGAAACCGAAGAGTTTTCAATATTTTCAATTATGAGCGATGATGTTCCTAATATTGAGAAGCAGATGATTACATTGCAAATTGAAAATGACTTGCAAAAATTAATTCAAGAATTACCGGAGGATCAAAAACAAGTACTGATCATGAGAATGTATCAAGATTTGAGTTTCAAGGAAATTTCAGAGCAAACGGGCGTTAGCATTAATACTGCTTTGGGAAGAATGCGTTATGCCTTGCTAAACCTTCGAAAAGTGATTGATAAAAATAAAATTATGTTGGCCAACTGACAATATAGTTTTTGCTTTGGCGTTATATTTTATAATATATACAGTTTATGGCAAAAATTTACTCTAAAAAATCAGTAGCAAACTCAAACATGAAACCAAAAAAAGAGACCATTTCTTTTTTATTAAATTATTCAAAAGCATTAAGCTATTTGAAAGTGAGCGGTTTAAAGGTAGAGATCGTTGCGAATTAATTTGAACTCCCATTAAAGAACTATTTTTTAATGGGATTTTTTTTATCATATTCTTCCAAAACTGACTTTCTTCCAATTGTTTGTGTGATAATATCATTTTGTAAATTCCAACCCCGTGCTTGGCAGTATTCCCGGCCGTACCAAATCATTTGTAGGTGTAAATCATTCCAGGTTTCTCGTGGAAAAAGTCGTTTTGCATCTTTTTCAGTCTGAACAACATTCTTTCCATTAGACAAATTCCAACGGTACATTAGTCGATGAATGTGTGTATCTACCGGAAAAGCAGGAACACCAAATGCCTGCGACATGACCACGCTTGCTGTTTTATGTCCAACCGCAGGAAAAGTTTCTAATGCTTCAAAACTTTGAGGAACAATTCCATCGTAGTGTTCGATCAGCATTTTGGACAATCCAAAAATCCCTTTAGATTTCATTGGAGATAATCCACAAGGTTTAATAATCTCTCGAATTTCTTCTACAGTCATTTTTACCATATCATACGGATTATCCGCTTTTGCAAAGAGAATTGGCGTAATTTGATTTACGCGAACGTCGGTACATTGAGCAGAAAGTAAGACGGCAATAAGTAAAGTATAAGGATCCTTATGGTCTAAAGGAATAGGAATTGTTGGGTAAAATTCTTTTAACGTATTTATAACAAATTTCGCACGAGCTTCTTTGTTCATTTTCTTTATTTTTAGTCAAACAAATATACGCGATATGATACAATTAAAAAAAGGCGATAAAGCACCCGATTTTTCAGGTTTTGACCAAGACAATAAAATGCACCAACTTTCTGATTATGCAGGAAAAAAGCTGGTAGTTTTCTTTTATCCAAAAGCAAGTACGCCAGGTTGTACGGCCGAAGCTTGTGATTTGAGAGACAATTTTGCCCGATTTGAAGAAAATAATTATGCACTTTTAGGCGTAAGTGCTGACGATCAAAAGAAGCAAGCCAAGTTTAGAGATAAATATAACTTTCCGTTTCCATTAATTGCGGACGAGGATAAATCAGTGCTTGAAGCGTTTGGTGTGTGGGGTCCAAAGAAATTTATGGGACGCACTTATGATGGTATTCACAGAACGACTTTTGTTATTGACGAAAGCGGAATTATTGAAGAAGTCATTACAGCTGTAAAAACAAAAGTACATGCTTCTCAAATTTTAAAATAATTTGGGCGTGCCCTTTCAGGTCGGGCTATACACTCCCGCTTTAATTGCTTTTGCAAAGCAATTAAGAACTCCGCTGCTATCCCTCACGCAGTATTCCTGACGCATAAAAATTATTTTCAATAAAAAAGAAAGCCACGAATTACACCAATCTTCACTAAGTTAATTAGTGCTAATTGGAGTAATTCGTGGCTAAATCTTTAACCCTAAATTTAAATCAATTAAATCTTTTAAATCTGTGGCAAAAAAATTACTTTCGAAACTTATTCTGCTTTATAATTCCCTTCAATTGATTCTTTAAATCTTCACCAGTATCAAAAACCATCTGTTGATTATTAGGAAAAGGAACTGGACCATTTCTAAAATTAGGTAAGTATTTTGAGTCAACGGCTCTTTTGTCGCCTTTCATTCGGGCATAAATATTTTCAAAAATAAATTCACTACTTAACGGAAAACTCTCTAAAAGTTGGTTATTGTTCATATTAAAATAATCAATTTTAGCAACAACTTGCACCGTTTTAAACTGACGCACTTCACTTATCAAGGCTTTGACAATTTTCACGTTATCTACCATAACATCTTTTCCTAAACTGTCTTTAACCACACGACCTCTCGAATCTGTTAATTTAATTCTACCATCAATAATCTCTTTTTCTACAACAAATTCGCGCTCTTTAACTTGTTCAGGAGACATATTTATTTGTTCAAAAGAAATGCTTAATCCGTAATCATACACAATGTTTTTCTGTTTGCCACCGTGGTATTCCGTCCATTTTTCATTTAAACCATAGGTGTTAAAGTCCAGTAACGCTGCGTTTAAATTTGCAGGAATAATCATCTTTGTATTGTTTTTTGTATAGACATAAACAAAGTCAGTTCCTTTAAATTGAGCCTCATTAAGCAGCGTATTCAAATCTTTATAACTTGCAGAAATTTCGTTTAGGTAAATTAAATCAGCGTAAGCACGCCTTGCATTTATTTTATCTTTCGTGTATAAAAGTGCTTTTGAATTGTCGTACAAGTATTTCGCAAGCGCTTTTTGACTGCTAACAATTTGATCGGTATAATCTTCAAAAGCAAAGGTCACTTCTTTTCCGTTTAATTGTAAAGGTAGAATCGGCCTGATTTTTTCTTGACGTGCATTCAAATTTTTATAGATGTTGAAAATCTGCTCCAATTTCTGTGGATTGGCATCTTTCACTAAAAATGAAATGTCGCGATTGTCTCGCTCTTTCGCTTTTGAAAAAGCTTCCTTTAATAGCGCAATGTATTCTTTGCTTTTCTTATTGCTCTTATTTTTCTTTAGTTTCTGTGTTGCTTTTTCAATGGCAACATCATATTCGCCTTCGCTGATTGCCTTTTCCGTACTCTTAATACCGCAAGCTGATAGTATAACAAGTAAAAGTAAATAGATAGTAGTTTTTTTCATGGTTTTTGGTTTTAGACAAATATAATAGGTTTTTTTTGTGAAATTCAAGAATAATGCCATAAAAAAAAGTTCAGCTATTTTGCAACAACTGAACTTTGATGTAACGATCTAAAAACGATTATTTTCGACTGAATGGAGGTAATAATTTACTTGAAACTTCTCCAAATCCAATACGAATTTCTTTATTTTGGCAAAATCCTTTCATCACAACGGTATCGTTGTCATTAATGAATTTTCGTTCGGTGCCATCACTCATCTTAATAGGATTCTTTCCACCCCAAGTCAGTTCTAACATCGATCCGAAACTATTTGGCGTAGGCCCTGAAATAGTTCCTGAACCCATCATGTCACCTGAATTTACGCGACATCCGTTAGAGGTATGGTGTGCCAATTGTTGGCTCATTGTCCAATACATATACTTAAAATTCGACTGACTTACTAATGTAGTTTCAGCATTTTCTGGAGTAATATATGCTTCCAAATGAATATCAAATGAATGCTTTCCTTTTTGTTGCAAATAAGGAAGTGGTGTAGGATCTTGAGCTGGTCCTTTAATTCTAAAAGGTTCCAAAGCGTCCATCGTTACAATCCACGGAGAGATGGAAGAGGCAAAGTTTTTAGCTAAAAATGGTCCTAGCGGCACATATTCCCACTTCTGGATGTCTCTTGCACTCCAGTCGTTCAACAAAACCATTCCAAAAATGTATTCTTCTGCTTCATGAACCGGAATATTTTCGCCCATGATGTTCGCGTCCGTTGTAATAAATGCCGTTTCCAATTCGAAATCAACCAATCGCGACGAGCCAAAAACAGGAGATGTTTCACCGTTAGGTAACGTTTGACCCATTGGTCTGTGAACCGGAATTCCAGAAGGAACAATTGTTGAACTTCTTCCATGATACCCTACAGGAATGTGCAACCAGTTGGGAAGCAACGCATTGTTCGGGTCACGAAACATGGTTCCTACGTTTGTAGCATGCTCCTTACTTGAATAGAAATCAGTGTAATCGCCGATAAGAACAGGCAATTGCATTTCAATTTCTTCCATCGTAAAAATGATGATATCACGGTGTTTTGGATTGTCTCTTAACTTTGGGTTTTCTGCATCAAAAATATCAGCGATACGATTTCGCACCAACCTCCAAGTTTTTTTTCCGTCAGAAATAAAATCGTTCAGCGTGTCTTGCATGAACATATCGTCTGTCAACTCAATTCCTTCAAAGTAATTAAGTTGTTGTAAAGCGCCTAAATCTATAGCGTGATTTCCAATGCGTGTTCCAATAGTGATGACATCATCTTTAGTTAAAAAAACACCAAAGGGAATATTTTGTATTGGGAAGTCGGAATTTTGGGGAACATCAAGCCATGATTTTCTACGAGGGTCGTTTGCTGTTATTGGCATTTTGTATGTTAGTTTTGTTGTTTTAAATTGAGTTATCAAATATATTATTATAAGTGGATTTAACAAACGATTTTTGTATTTTTGACCAGTTTTTAACTAAATATTATCTACATGCAACAAGACCAAGAAATTTTCGACCTCATACTAGAGGAACAAGACAGACAAATACACGGATTAGAATTAATTGCTTCGGAGAATTTTGTGAGCGACCAAGTAATGGAAGCGCAAGGTTCTTGCTTGACTAACAAATACGCGGAAGGATATCCTGGAAAACGGTATTACGGTGGTTGCGAAGTAGTGGATGTTGTCGAGCAAATTGCAATTGACAGAGCAAAAGCTCTTTTTGGAGCAGAATATGCAAATGTACAACCGCATTCAGGTTCGCAAGCAAATACAGCCGTTTTCTCTGCAATTTTGAAACCAGGTGATAAAATTTTAGGTTTCGATTTGTCACACGGAGGTCATTTGACGCACGGTTCGCCAGTAAATTTTTCTGGAAAATTATATACTCCTTCTTTTTACGGCGTTGAACGTGAAACAGGCCAATTTGATTATGACAAAATTCAAGAAATTGCTACAAAAGAACAACCAAAATTAATTATAGCGGGAGCTTCGGCTTATTGTCGTGATATGGATTTTGAACGCTTCCGAAAAATTGCCGACAGTGTTGGTGCTTTGTTATTGGCTGATATTTCACATCCATCTGGTTTAATTGCTAAAGGTCTGATGAACGATCCAATTCCACATTGTCATATTGTTACAACTACAACTCACAAGACATTAAGAGGTCCTAGGGGTGGAATGATTTTAATGGGTAAAGATTTTGAAAACCCGATGGGATTGACTACTCCAAAAGGAGAAATCAGAATGATGTCTTCTGTTTTGGATTTATCGGTTTTCCCTGGAAATCAAGGTGGTCCATTAATGCATGTTATTGCGGCAAAAGCAGTTGCATTTGGCGAAGCATTGACAGACGAATTTTTCAGATACTCTTTACAAACACAGAAAAATGCGAAAGCAATGGCGGCTTCTTTTGTAAAAAGAGGATACGATTTAGTTTCTGGAGGAACTGATAATCATATGATGTTGATTGACTTGAGAAACAAAAACATCACCGGTAAAGAAGCAGAAAATGCTTTAGTAAAAGCAGAAATTACGGTAAATAAAAATATGGTTCCTTTTGATGATAAATCACCTTTTACGACTTCCGGAATTCGTATCGGAACTCCTGCAATTACTACACGTGGTTTAATTGAAGCAGATATGGACAAAATTGTGGAACTAATTGACCGAGTTTTGATGGACCATACAAATGAAAATGTGATTGAAGAAGTAGCAAATGAAGTAAATGAAATGATGAGCGAACGAGCAATGTTCGTTTTCTAGATTTTAAATTAATATAAAATAATCTTCCGTGAAACGAAAATTATTTGGTTTTGCCACGAATTACAGAGATTCATACTAATTATAATTAAGTTTGTTCATTCAAAATTTTTAAATTAGCGAAGATTCATGCAATTCGTGGCTCACTTTTGAACAGTGTTTACATGATTGCAAGCATTTAAATGCTCAACCTATAACCGCATAACCATTTACACTTTTAACCTTTTTTAAAAATTACTCAAATGTCAGTTTTAAGATTGCAATTGCCAACCGATCCGAGATGGGTCAATATTGTAGAAGGAAATATAGAAGAAATTCTTACAGATCATGCGTGGTGCGAACAAAAAGCGGCTACAAATGCTATTACAATTGTCACGATTAATTCAGAATATCCGGATTTAGTTACTGATATGTTGGCTTTGGCCAAAGAAGAAATTGAACACTTCGAAATGGTGCACGAAATCATCAAAAAACGAGGTTTAGTTTTAGGACGCGAACGCAAAGATGAATATGTTGGCGAATTGGCCAAGTACATGAAAAAAAGCAATACAGGAAGTCGCGTTTCGGGTTTTGTAGAACGCATGCTGTTTTCGGCGATGATTGAAGCAAGAAGTTGTGAGCGTTTTAAAGTGCTTTCCGAAAATATTCAAGACGAAGAATTGTCAAAATTTTATTGGGATTTGATGGAAAGTGAAGCGGCTCATTACACTACTTTCATCACCTATGCACGAAAATACGGAACCGGAATTGACGTTGAAAAACGTTGGAGAGAATGGCTAGAATTTGAAGCTTCTATCATTGCGAGTTATGGTAAAGGTTCGACGGTTCACGGGTAATTTAATTCAGCCACTGATTAACGAGATTAGCACAGATTTGATTTTACAATTTTAAAAGTCATTTTATTAATCATTTAAATCTGTTGCAAATAAAAAAGCTTATTTATGATTGATATTTTTCCTGCTATATCCGAAGATTTTATCACTATAAAAGATTTAGCATATCGAATTTGGCCGGCGACTTATGGCAAAATTTTGTCAGAAAAACAGTTGCACTATATGCTTGATTTGTTTTACAACGAAAAAGCATTGCAACAGAATATGGATGACAAGCACAACATCATTTTGATTCAAGAAAACGATGAAATTGTAGGTTTTGCAGATTATGAATTGCACTACAAAAATGAACCTACAACCCGAGTTCATAAAATTTATCTTTTACCTAAAACACAAGGAAAAGGTTTGGGTAAAAAATTAATTCAATACATTGAAAATAAAGCTTTAGAGAGCAAAGATTTAAAGTTATCGTTGAATGTAAATCGATTTAATACAGCGAAGGATTTTTACGAAAGTCAAGGTTTTAAAGTTGCTTTTGAAGAAGATGTTCTATTAGATTTTGGATATTTAATGGAAGATTATAGGATGGAGAAATTGTTGAAATAAGGCTGTTTTTTCTTGCTGAACTTGTTTTAGCTTCTACTTTTTTTAGCATCTATTTTCTTAATTAGTTGTATTGGAATAATTTCAGATTAAACCTCTGACCGATAAGATTTCATTAATAGTGCAGCATTATTCCACAATAATATCATGATGAGAAAGCAATCCTTTAGCTCCTTCGAGTGAAAAGATTGCTTTTTTTACTTTTGTCAATTGAGGATTGATAGTGTAATTTTTACTTGAACTAAAGTCGGCTTTTTGTGCATTGGCTTGCTCAAATTCGGCACGGTACAGATCGCATTTTAGAAACGTTATTCCGGAAACATCGGCTTTCATGAAATCTACAGCAATTAAACTCGAATTATAAAAACGACATTGCTTTAAATTCAAAGCATACATTTTTGCAAAATCGAGCTTGCAATTTTTGAAGTGCATTTGAAATATAAGTTGGTCGCACATTGCAAAATTTACTTCTTTAAACTCGCAGCTATCGAAAAAAACAGTTCTGAATTTCACATGATTTATTTGTGCTTTACTAAAATTGCAATCATTGAAATTGCAGTCTATAAACGTAAGATCATGAAAGTTACATGCGCTAAAATCACAGTCGATAAAGGTGCAAGCTTCAAATTCAAGGTGATTTAACTCTTCGCTGCCGTAAGTGATGTGCTCAAATTCTTTATCTAAAATATATTCTGACATGATTGATTTGCAATTTGGCGTAAAGCTAGTAAATTCT
The DNA here is from genome assembly GCF_000425485.1 of Flavobacterium tegetincola DSM 22377. Lineage (GTDB taxonomy): Bacteria > Bacteroidota > Bacteroidia > Flavobacteriales > Flavobacteriaceae > Flavobacterium > Flavobacterium tegetincola. The sequence goes on from NZ_AUDN01000007.1 coordinate 42,472, forward strand.
ATTGACTACTTTAACTAAACATTATTATTCGTTAGGTTTGGATTTTCTGCAGTATGCCGTAATTTTATACTATATGAAATGAGCATGTTTAAAAGTTGGTATGAACAGCGAATAGACGATGCGAATTACAAATGAATGATAAAAATCAATAAATAACTGCATTTGAAAACGAATAATAGAAAAGGTTTTAAATTTACTTCGTATCAAGCGAAAAATATCACGCCCTTTGAGAAACTTTTCGAGATTTTCAAGGAATTGATTGTCCATACATCGGGCGATTTTGAGGAAGCAATTGATTGGTTGCGCGAATTGGATCACGAATACCAACTTACCACTTCGGAATATACCATTGATGACTTTATTGAAGACTTAAAAAAGAAAGGATATATAAAAGATGAAGCCAAAGGCGATGGAGGTTCGGGCGTTGGGCTGACTGCAAAAACTGAACGTTTGATTCGGCAACAAGCATTAAATCAAATTTTCGGAAACTTAAATAAAAGTGGTTCGGGAAATCACAAAACCAAACAAACGGGTACAGGTGATGAGTTAACGGGTGAATTGCGCGAGTATCAATTTGGCGACGGCCTAGAAACAATTTCTTTAACTGAAAGCTTAAAAAACGCGCAAATCAATAATGGTATGGAGTCTTTTAAGATTACCGAGAACGATTTGATTGTGGAGGACGCTCATTTTAAAGCACAAATGAGTACGGTTTTGATGATTGACATCAGCCACAGTATGATTTTGTACGGTGAAGACCGAATTACACCAGCCAAGAAAGTAGCGATGGCGCTTGCCGAATTAATTACAACTCGTTATCCAAAAGATACATTAGACATCATAGTTTTTGGGAATGATGCGTGGTCTATTTCGCTAAAGGACGTTCCTTATTTGAATGTTGGACCTTACCACACCAATACGGTCGCTGGTTTACAATTGGCAATGGATATTTTACGTCGGAAGCGAAATACCAATAAGCAAATTTTTATGATTACCGACGGAAAACCCAGTTGCGTCAGAGAAAAAGATGGTTCGTACTATATGAACAGCAATGGTTTGGACGAATATATTGTGGAAAAATGCTACACTCAAGCTGCTCAAGCAAGAAAACTTCATATTCCAATTACGACGTTCATGATTGCAAGCGATCCTTATTTGCAAAAATTTGTAAATAATTTCACAGAAGCAAATCAAGGGAAAGCATTTTACACCGGATTGAAAGGTTTGGGTGAAATGATTTTTCAAGATTATGAGACGAATAGGAAGAAGAGGGTGAAGTAAGTATTCAGTGGTCAGTTTTTAGTTTGCAGTTTAAAAATTCCCTTGCGAACTGAATTTTAATTTCAAGGGTAGTCAAAATATCAATTTCAATATAAAATATATAACTCTGCGAATCTTGCGTAAAACTTTGCGCTCTTTGCGGTTAAAAAAACAAATATGAAAATAGAAAATATAAAAACATTCGGAGATTTAAAAAAAGCAGGTTATCAATCCAAGTCCATTAAAGATGAATTGCGTGATAATTTGAAAAAAAGTATTCAAGCAAAAGAAGCTGTGTTTAGTGGAATTCATGGCTTTGAGAACACGGTAATTCCAGAATTGGAACGCGCCATTTTATCGCGCCACAATATTAATCTTTTAGGACTTCGGGGTCAAGCCAAAACAAGATTGGCGCGAATGATGGTTCGTTTATTAGACGAATACATTCCATTTGTGAAGGGTTCTGAAATTAACGACGATCCGTTTGAGCCAATTTCTCGTTTTGCAAAAGATTTAATTGCAGAGCATGGAGATAAAACGCCAATTGAATGGTTGCATCGCGATGAGCGTTTCTTCGAAAAATTAGCAACTCCTGATGTTACGGTTGCCGATTTGATTGGTGATATTGACCCAATAAAAGCAGCAAATTTGAAATTATCATATGCAGATGACAGGGTTTTACATTTCGGTATGATTCCACGTGCGAACCGCTGCATATTTGTAATCAATGAATTGCCCGATTTGCAAGCTCGAATTCAAGTGGCATTGTTTAATATTTTGCAAGAAGGTGATATTCAAATTCGAGGATTTAAATTGAGAATGCCGCTTGACATGCAATTTGTTTTCACAGCTAATCCAGAAGATTATACCAATAGAGGAAGTATTGTAACGCCATTGAAAGATAGAATTGGTTCTCAAATTTTGACACACTATCCTGAAGATATTAAGACGGCTAGAACGATTACGGAACAAGAAGCCAAATTAGATGCAAGACAATCAGAATTGGTTTATGTGCCAAATTTAGCTAAAGATTTACTGGAACAAATTAGTTTTGAAGCGAGAGACAGTGAATATGTGGATGCAAAAAGTGGTGTGAGTGCACGAATGAGTATTACTGCTTTTGAAAATTTATTAAGTACTGCAGAGCGTCGTGCTTTAATGAACGGCGAAGAAAAGACTACAATTCGTCTGACTGATTTTATGGGAATTATTCCTTCGATTACAGGAAAAGTAGAATTGGTTTATGAAGGCGAACAGGAAGGAGCTCCGTTTGTGGCGCAAAATCTGCTTGGCGCTTCCATCAAAACTTTGTTTCCAGAATATTTTCCAGCGATTGAAAAATTAGCGCGTCCGGACGCAAAAGATGATTACAGTGAAGTGGCCGATTGGTTTTTCAATGAAAGTGGTTTCGAATTACTAGACGATTCCACAGACGAAGCGTACAGAAAAATATTAGATGGAATAAATCCCTTAAATACTTTAGTTCAGAAATACCAGCCCTATTTGGTTCCTGAAGATGCTTACTTTATGAAGGAATTTGTTTTGTGGGGATTGGTCGAACATAAAAAATTGAGCAAAGAGCGTTATGCAGACGGTACAGCTTTCAAAGATTTATACGGAAGTTATATAAGTAAATTATAGGTTTATAGGTTTTATTGGTTTTGGAAAAAGAAGCTTCGTTTGGTTTTAAAACTGGACGAGGCTTTTTGTATATAATTAAATGATGGTTTTAAAAAGTAAATCCAATTTTTATTCCACCCCAACTTGCAGCTTTTCCGGTAGAAAATTCTTTAGTACTATCTGTCGTTGTGTATTCAAAATAAAGTGTTTTTGTTTGCACGACTACACCAAAATTATGTTGACCCACGAATCGTTCAATATTTGAAGAAGAAATCGTGTAAGGACTTTTTTGATTCAATAAGCCTCCTTGAAGCGTTGCATCGTAACCGATTAAATTCACTTGCGGTTTCGAAAATATATAGAGTTGAAACTTTCGTTTTCTTTCGTTTAGAAAAGGATTGTTGAAAATCCCTGCCATAGCGACCAAACTCCCAGAAACATTTGTATTTAACGTTCCAACATTGGCAGAAGCTTCGTATTGCAATGTAAAATAATTGCTAATAGCGGCGATTTCTTTTTGGTAAATAACTTCGTAATTGACTACTGCATCATTTTTAATTTGATTTTGCCATCCTTGTGGAATAGTATTTCCAGTCGCTTCATGAATGCCAACTTGCATTTCCTTTCCAAAAGCAGCCGGTCCAATTATTCCCAATCGAATTGCTGAAATTAACCGTGATTTGCGTTTCGAATTGGAGTTTATTTTAAAACTTTTTAACAGTATTGCTGATGCAAATGGACGATCTCCCAACTGAATTTCGGGGCTTCCAATGCTAAATGGTGTGTAGCCAATATGATCCAAACTTTATCCAAATTGTTGGTCGGCATCTGCATCATTTAATAAAATGACATTTAGAGGGTTTTTGCGCAAAGCATTTAAAACCAGTTCAAAGCTGTATCCTTGCGTGTAATTTTCATCAGTGGAAGTGAAGTAATCATTGTCATAATGAAACCTAAAGTAAGAGGAGTCATTGATCTTATTGTAAGAAGAAAAATTATCTACCTTTTGAGCAAAAATTTGGAAGGAAGCTAAAAGAAATAACGCTGTGACAATTTGTAAATGTTTCATACTATCATGTACGAAATTACCCAAGTAAAAGTTTAGATTTAATAGTGATGAACCATACACTTTTATAAACTATACATTTACCTTTTACCAGTAAAAAATTTTTAAGAAGCGAAGTAAATTTATGCACTTTTAGCAATGATCGTTCGGATAATTTCGTCTTTTGTCAAAACACTCGATTGACGCCAAATCTGTTTGCCGTTTTGGAATAAAACCATAGTTGGAACGCCACGTACTTGGAATTGGGTGGCAAGTGCTTGGTTTTTATCGACATCAATTTTTAATATGGTTACACGTTCGCCCATATTTTCTTTGACTTGCTTTAAAACCGGCATTAACATTTGGCAAGGGCCACACCACGTTGCAAAAAAGTCGACTAGTACAGGTGTGTCAGAGCTGATTAATTCTTTAAAACTATTCATCTCTACTGTCTTTTATTGTGAGGAAGTGCACAGTTAGTTCCTTCGCAACCTGCATTAAACAAGGCGATACCGATGAAAATGACTCCGGGAATAATGAGCCATAAATTGCGGACTTCAACCGCTTGAAAAATAAGCATAATTCCGAAAGCCAATCGTACAAATCGAAATACATTCCAGTTAGATGTGAGGCGGTTTATCATAATATTCATTTTTTAAGGAGTATAAAAGTACACATAAATTTCTCTAATTCCAATACTTTTAAGATTCGTAATGTTCTTCTATTGTTCTAATGGCATCAATGATACTCTGTGTCTTGGTTTGTTCTTTTAATTTGTGTTTTTTGCCTAAATATAAAAACGCAAACAACATCCAAGCCAGGTAAATTACCACAATGATTACCTGATAGAGTAAAGGTACAGGTTGCAAAACTTCAATGAAATAAAGTGCAAAGGCTACATTCATTAATATGAAATAAAGCAAGGTATAGCGTGTGTTTACGGTATTTTGAAAGCGGTAATACCGATGCAAATCGACTAAAAGATGTCGTGGATTTTGGGTCAAGTCCATTTTTTTCATCTCAACTACTTGATACAATCGCACGGCTGAAAAAAGGAGGATTGTACCTGCCATTAACCCAATACCTACAAATGTTGTTACTTGTTGAAATGGGATGATGTTCATCAATACGATTATAAAAATAACAACTGCTACCAAAATAATTACTTGGGTAATGGTTTTAGTATTGAGGCCACGCTGTACTTTTTTGGCATCCGCCAAAATGCTGTTTACGTCCGGCAACTGGGCTGGTGTTTGTTCCTTCCAAAGGTTTTGTATGTCGTTAAAGTCTTTCATATTTCGCGTAAATTAAACTTAATTGTTGCTTGATTCTGTGGATTTTGACTCGTAAGTTTACTTCTGTAATTTCGGTAATTTGTGCTATTTCAGGATAGGACACTTCTTCTAGTAATAAGGTGATTATAAGTCGGTCACTTTCTTTAAGCTCACTAATTGCTTTATGTAATAATTGCACTTGCTGTTCCTTAGTATCAGGTTCGCTTTGAACTAAAACAGGTGCTTTATCGAGGTCGACACTTTTCTTGTTTTTAGTTGTCCGAATTTGGTATAAACAAGTATTTACAGCAATCCTATAAATCCAAGTACTCACTTGCGAGTCACCCCGAAAGGAGTGTAAGTTTTGCCACACTTTAACAAAAATTTCTTGCAAAAGGTCTTCGGCTTCCATTTGGTTTCCGGTATAACCCAGACACAATCGTTGGACTTTCGGGCCATATCTTTGGTACAATTCTTTGAAATGTTGTTCTTGATTTTGGTTCACTTTAATTAAAAATTTTTATTTGCCACAGATTAAAAAGATTAAAGGGATTTAATCTGTGGAAATTGAATTAATCTGTGGCTAATTTTAGTAAATAATTGCTTATTAATGCTAATGTAGATGAATTCATTTGCATCAAATTATAGTTTTTATTTCAAAAAAGCATCAATTTGGGCATAAAACCACTCCGGTTGGTCGTACATAATGAAATGTTTACTATCGGCAACCAAAAGCGTTTTATTGGGCAATAATTCAAATTGTTCGCCATATACTTTCTCACTATTTTCTTTGGTTTGAAAAATACTCGCTAAAACTAGTATATTTTGTTTGATTTTAGGCAATTCAGGACGCAAGTCGGTAGTTGACATTTCTACCATCGTACTTCCCAGCGTTCGTCGGTCGCTTTGAAAACTCCATTTGGCTATTTGGCGTGCTCTAACGGTATCTTGTACCTGATAAGACATTGCATTAGTCATACTTTCAATATAACCTTCTTTGGGCAAATTAATAAAGTTTTGAATAACCATTGCTTTATTGAATTGTGGGTCTTGCTTTAAAGTTTCGGCTGTAGCTGTGGGATTGTAAATAGCAGATATAAAAGGAACCCCATCAACACAGATGCTCTTTCCAAATAAATCAGGCTCGCTACTGTGCAACCATAAGGTCATAAACGCTCCTAAACTATGCCCTATAAGCTTAGGCTTGCGAAGTTTATTGTTTTTTACATATTGAATAATTTGGTCGTGAACAGTCTGAAGTATGTTTTCATCTGGAATAGGAGGAACGGTTGCAAAACCAGCAAGCGTTAAAACATGGAGTTGATATTTACCTTTTAAATGGTCGACGGTTTCGTTCCAAACTTCGCCACTACATGAATAGCCGGGAATGAGAATAATAGGTTCGCCTTTGCCAATGACTTTAACGTCAAAAGCTTTTGTATTTTGTGCGAAACTTTGACAGACAGAAAATAAGAGCAGTAGGGTGAAGGTAAGATTTTTCATAATTATTGGTATTTGACTTTAGCTTTTGATACCAAAGCATCACTAATGTTACAAAAAAAGTATCCACATTTTTAAAAACCTTTACAGCAGTGCGTTTCAGATAGTTTTAAACAAAAAAAACAGCACCATTTCTAGTACTGTTTTCAATAATATAAAGGGAAATCTTCGTCTATTTATCGATAGAACCTAAAACACGTTTCATAAAAGTGTTAAGTGCCTCCTTTTTATCGGTGCCGTTTTTAATCATTTTATGTACTTCTAAAGCACCGTACATATTAGAAATCAACTCGCCAAGTACGTCCAACTCTTCATCTTTTAACGACGAAACTTCAGTCAAACTTTCTAAAACCTCAATGGTTTCCACCAAGTAATCTTGGTCGTTTTCTTCAATAAACTGCGTTAAATGCTTAATTACAGGTAGTTTCATAATAAATTAGTTTGAGGAAATTTCACTTACCAATTCAGCTAAAACTTCCGCTTTATTCGTTTGCGTTTCGTTTACTAATTTACCGTTCACAAAAGTAGCAAAAGTAGGAAGGTTAGAAACATTGGCTAACTTTCTAGACTCTGGAGAGTTCTCAGCATCAACAAGTACAAAAGTTAGGTTTTCATTTTCAGTGGCCATCTTCTTGAACTTTGGTTTCATGATTCTGCAATTCCCGCACCATGATGCCGAAAATTGTACTACAACTTTATCGTTTTTAGTGATTAAATCAGCTAAAGTATCTTCGTTTAATTCAATTAACATATCTGTTTTTGTTTTAAAAGTCAATTGCAATACCAATGTCAGTTTCTATAATTGATTTTTGATATTGCAATTGATTTTGTTAAGTATTAGTGTGAAGCTAAGTAAGAAGCAGTACTGTTTCTGTCAGCACTCATAGCGTCTTTTCCTTCTTCCCAGTTTGCAGGACAAACTTCACCTTTTGTTTGCACGTGTGTGTAAGCATCTACTAAACGTAAATATTCGCTTACGTTTCTACCTAATGGCATATCGTTTACACTTTCGTGGAAAATTTTTCCTGTTTCATCTACTAAATAAGTAGCTCTGTAAGTTACATTAGAACCTTCAACCATTACTGAATCAGTTTCTTCATCATAAGAAGTAGATTCAATATCAAGAATTCCTAAAATGTTTGACAAGTTACGGTTCGTATCTGCAAGAATCGGGTAAGTTACACCTTCAATTCCTCCGTTGTCTTTTGCAGTATTCAACCATGCAAAATGCACTTCGTTAGTATCGCAAGAAGCACCAATAACCATTGTGTTTCTTTTTTCAAATTCTGGTAAAGCTGCTTGAAAAGCGTGTAATTCTGTTGGACAAACAAAAGTAAAATCTTTTGGGTACCAGAACAATAATACTTTTTTATTGTTGTTTACAGCCTCATCAAAAATGTTGATTTTCATGTTGTCTCCCATTTCAGAGATAGCGTCTACTGCAATATTTGGAAACTTTTTACCTACTAATGACATAAATATAGATTTTAATTGTTATTGTTTTACTTGTACAAAGATACCAACTATATCCTTTTTTGATAATCAATTATAATTATATCTTTCTATATAGTCATAGTTTTGTGCTATTAGTATGTTTCTGGATTTTTAGCAAAAAAAAGTGCACCAAGTTAATGATGCACTTCTTTTAAAATCAAAATAATAATGTTGACCTAGATGTCGAAACGGTCTAAGTTCATCATTTTAGTCCACACTTTGATAAAGTCGGTTACAAATTTCTCTTTGTTATCATCTTGTGCATACAATTCCGCATAACCTCTCAAAATAGCATTGGAACCAAAAACCAAATCCGCTCTTGTAGCAGTATATTTTGCAACTCCTGTTTTTCGATCTACAATGTCGTACAGATTTGCACCAACGGAGTTCCAACGGTTGTTCATATCTGTTAAATTCACGAAGAAATCATTAGTAAGAACACCTACATTCTCAGTGAAAACCCCATGTTTCGTTCCCTCAAAGTTAGTTCCAAGAACACGCATTCCACCAAGTAAAACAGTCATTTCAGGAATTGTTAATCCTAAAAGTTGTGCTTTGTCAAGCATTAATTCTTCCGGTTTCTGCGTATATTCTTGCTTCATGAAATTTCTGAAAGCATCATTTGAAGGTTCTAAATCGTTAAATGATTCTTCATCTGTTATTTCTGCTGTAGCATCTCCACGACCTGAATGGAATGGAACTGTTACATCAAATCCTGCTTTTTGGGCGGCTTGTTCAACAGCTGCAGTTCCACCTAGAACAATTAAGTCGGCCATGCTAACCTTCTTACTTAATCCCGATTGAATTTCAGTTAAAACAGAAACTACTTTTTGAAGACGTTGGGGCTCATTTGCGATCCAATCTTTTTGTGGAGCCAATAAAATTCGTGCTCCATTTGCACCACCTCTAAAGTCAGAACCTCTAAAAGTTCGTGCACTGTCCCATGCCGTATTGATTAGTTCAGCACTCGATAGACCGCTGTTTAATAATTTTCCTTTCAATTCTGAAATTTCAGAATCCGATAAAGTGTAGTCAACTGTTGGAATTGGATCTTGCCAAATTAAATATTCAGCAGGAACATCAGCTCCTAAATAACGTTCTTTCGGACCTAAATCTCTGTGTGTTAATTTAAACCAGGCTCTTGCAAATACATCTTCGAAATAAGCTGGATCTTTGCGGAAACGTTCTGAAATTTCTCTATATATAGGATCCATTTTCATGGCCATATCGGCATCGGTCATGATGGGATTGTTTCTTTTTGTAGGGTCAAAGGCATCAATTGGCTTGTCTTCTTCAGCGATATTAATTGGTTCCCATTGCCAAGCACCTGCAGGACTTTTTGCCAGTTGCCAATCGTATTTGAAAAGCAATTCGAAATATTCATTGTCCCAACGTGTCGGGTTGGTAGTCCAAGCTCCTTCAATACCACTGGTTACCGTGTCAGCACCATTTCCCTCGTTTTTTGGATTCATCCAACCAAAACCTTGTGTTTCAAAATCACTAGCTTCCGGTTCAACGCCAAGAGTAGAAGCATCCCCGTTCCCGTGAGCTTTTCCTACTGTATGTCCACCTGCTGTTAATGCTACTGTTTCCTCATCATTCATCGCCATACGTTTGAACGTATCTCGAACGTCAATGGCAGTTTTCAAAGGGTCTGGTTTTCCGTCAACTCCTTCTGGATTCACATAAATCAATCCCATCATTACAGACGCTAGAGGCAATTCTAAATCTCTTTCGCCAGAATATCTTGTTCCTTCACTACCAGAAACGGCCAACCATTCTTTTTCTTGACCCCAGTAAATGTCTTTTTCTGGATGCCAAACGTCTAATCGTCCACCTGCAAAACCAAAAGTCTTAAGACCCATAGATTCGTAAGCCATGTTTCCAGCCAAAATCATTAAATCGGCCCATGAAATTTTGTTACCGTATTTCTTTTTGATTGGGAATAATAACCGTCGTGCTTTATCTAAATTTCCGTTGTCAGGCCAACTACTCAATGGAGCAAACCGTTGACTTCCTGAACTTGCTCCACCACGTCCGTCGTAGGTTCTGTAAGTTCCAGCAGAGTGCCAAGCCATACGAATCATCAAACCACCATAATGTCCCCAATCCGCAGGCCACCAAATTTGACTGTCAGTCATTAAGTTTTTCAAATCTGTTTTAATAGCTTCTAAATCTAGTTTTTTAAATTCTTCGGCATAATTAAAATCAGGACCCATCGGGTTTGTTTTTGAATCGTGTTGACTCAATATATCTAAATCAAGTGCTTTTGGCCACCAATCTTGATTCGTTACTTTAGTTATCGGAGTACTTTGCTTTGAGCTAAAAGGGCATTTTCCGCTGTCTGTTGAATGTTCCATATTTTATGTTTTAAATTGTAATTCTTTTATAATTACAAATTTAGCTAAATTAAAGATCATTATGATTGTTTTTAATTATATGATTTTATAAAGCTATAGTTTTTCGCTATAACTTGTTTTTCTTATTTGTCATTCCGTAATGAACAGCATATTATAGCGTAGTAGAATTGGATGTCAATTGCTTAATTTTTATATTAAAGGCGGCATAGAGTAACGTCATAAATGGACTTATAATATTGAAAAAAGCGTAAGGCAAATAACTAAAGGTGGAAACACCTAAAACTCCAGAGTGATAAGCGCCACATGTATTCCATGGAATTAAAACAGAAGTTACCGTTCCAGAATCTTCTAATGTTCGACTTAAGTTTTCAGGAGCGAGGCCTTTATCTTTATAGGCTTTGGCAAACATTTTACCGGGAACTACAATGGCTAAATATTGATCAGAAGCCGTTAAATTTAATGCTAAACAGCTGACAACTGTACTTGCGAAAAGTCCGAATACGGTATGAAACATTTTCAATAATGAATCTGTTATGCGTGCTAAAGCGCCTATGGCTTCCATAATTCCACCAAAAACCATCGCACACAGAATGAGCCAAACTGTCCCGAGCATTCCTTGCATTCCTTTTGCTGTAAACAAATCATTCAAAATTGCATTGTTGGTGGCAATGGAAGTGTCAACGGTAATAGCATTCATTACGCCTTTATATCCATTAACAAAATTAAGATGTGTTCCTCCGCCTATTTTAGCTACTAAATCTGGTTGAAAAAACAGCGCGAAAATTCCGCCTAAAATTATTCCAGCCAGAAGTGCAATTAATGGTTCGGTCTTTTTCACAATTAAGAAAATTACAATAATAGGAACTACAAAAAGCCAGGGTGTTACGTAGAACGTTTCCTTAATTGCTGCTAGCGTAGATCCGTCATCCGTTATTGCAGTAGTATCTTGCATCAATCCTAAAATGATAAATAGTATTAATGTGATTGTCATTGTGGGAATTGTTGTTAAGGTCATGTATCGAATGTGGGTAAACAAATCCGTTCCTGCCATTGCTGGAGCTAAATTGGTAGTATCCGAAAGTGGTGATAGTTTATCTCCAAAATAAGCACCGGATATTACCGCTCCAGCTACCATTCCGAGCGGCATTCCCATAGTGGAACCAATGCCAATTAAAGCAATTCCCACTGTGGCAGAAGTAGTCCAAGAGCTTCCAGTGGCAATAGATATTATGGAACAAATTATCAAACATGCAGGAAGAAAAATGGAAGGATGCAAAATTTCTAGTCCGTAATAAATCATGGTTGGAATAATACCACTTAACAACCAAGTACCTGATAAGGCACCAACCATTAATAATATTAAAATGGCACCTGCGGTAGATTTAATATTCGTTGACACCTCCTCAATCATACTTTCGTAAGTGACTTTGTTCCTAAAACCAACTATTGCCGCTACGGCAGCACCAATTATTAATGCGAATTGATTTGGTCCAGATGTAGCATCACTTTCGTATAAATATACATTATAGGATAAGATTGCAATTAAAACTATAATTGGGATAAGTGCTTCCCAAAGCGATAGGTTTTTATTGATCTTGACGGCTTCATCGGAAAGAGGAGGAGTATTTTGATTCATAAAAAAGGTTAATTGAGGTTGCAATATAATGAAAAAAGAAGAAAATTGTATAATACACAATTCAAATAAGTTGCCGAAAATTGTACTACAAAATTTTAGTAATTGTCAATCGTTGTTTTGAAGCAAATTTCACTATCAAGTGAAAATAATAAACGGATGAATTACGAAATAAACCAAACTATGAAAAATATTAAAAACAGAGTCCTTGTCGGGCTTTTTAGCTTATTTATCATCGCTTCTTCGTGTAAACACAAGACGGATGGAGTTATAACACCCGAAGATCGAATTGCCTTTGATAGTGCAAAATTAGAGGTATTCTTCCAAAAGCATCCCGATTTTAAGATTTATGAGAGTGGTATTAGTGAATTGTACAATAAGGAAGATTTCCATTACGTTTGGTACGACAAAGATGGTAGAGTGGATTTTGCCGAAGTGCTGTACGGAAAAGTGAATGGAATTAAGGAGGAAGGTGTAGTAGTAACAATGCCCTACAAAACGGAAGTTGATGCACTTTTTTCATCAAAAAGTGGCGATAAGTCAACTTTAGAAAATGATTTATTGGTCAGTGCGATGTATTTCTATTATACCAATAATGTTTTGGCAGGCGTTGATGCTAAAACCAGTAAAAAAACCGGTTGGTTTTTGCCTAGAGCAAACGTTTCGTACGTGGATTATTTGGCAGAAGTTATTAAAGATCCAGAGAAATTAGATAAGGATGAAGCGGAAAATTTCAGTCAATATTATTTATTGAAAAAAGGTCTGAAACGTTATCAAGATGTTCAATCAAAAGGAGGTTGGGGCAAAATCGATTTCCCTTCTAATGTAAAAGCACTAAAGGAAGGCGATTCTGCAAAGGCGATTGCGCAAATTCGTTATCGTTTATTTATGTCCGGTGATTTGGCTAAAGATAGTAAAAGTACCATGTTTGATGGCGAGCTAAAAGAAGGTTTGGCAAAATATGAAACGCGTCACAATCGTAAAGTTGATCATATAATAACTCCAAGTTTAGCGAAGGAAATGAGTATTTCCGTTGAAGACCGTATTAAAACCATTATTGTAAACATGGAACGTTGTAGATGGATTGATCCTGAAATCATGAATTCGCCTGAACTAGTTGCTGTAAATATTCCTTCCTATAAATTGAATTATTTAAAAGACGGAAAAAGTGTGCTGGAATCGAATGTAGTTGTTGGAAAAGAACTCAACAAAACCGTAGTTTTCAGTGGAATGATGAGTTATATTGTGTTTTCTCCGTACTGGAATATTCCAAGAAGTATCATCGAGAAAGAAATCAAACCCGGCATAGAAAAGAATTCAAACTATCTTGAAGAAAAAAACATGGAATGGAATGATGGAAACGTCCGTCAGAAACCTGGTAAAGCGAATTCATTGGGATTGGTAAAGTTTATGTTTCCAAATTCAAATAATATTTACTTACACGATACGCCTTCGAAAAGTTTATTCAACAGAGAAAGCCGTGCATTCAGCCATGGATGTGTTCGAGTAGAAAAAGCGAGAGATTTGGCAGTTGCCATAATGGATGAACAGAATAAAATGAGTCCTTCAGCCATTGACGAAGCAATGAATTCCGGAACTGAAAAAAGTGTTTCTTTGAAACGTAAAATCCCAGTATATATTTCTTATTTCACCGCTTGGGCTGATAAAAATGGAAATGTAAATTTTTACGAAGACATTTACAATAGAGATAATCGATTGGCACAACTGCTTTATACAACTAAAAAATAAAAATCTACATTGCGTGAAAAAGCCGTTTGAAAATCAATTCAAACGGCTTTTTTTATGTTTAAAGTGTTTCAATTATATCACTTTCAACTCTTTCATGCAATCGTGCATCATTTCAAATGTACGTTTGATGTCGTTATCTAATCCAATAGAGAAACGAATAAGTCCGTCTGTCAAGCCCATTTCAGCTTGTTCTTCTGGCGAAATTTCACTAGACGTTGAAGAACCTGGAGCACTGAAAAGTGTTTTGTAAAAACCTAAACTCACTGCTAAATAACCTAAGTTTTTCTTCTGCATCAATTCCATCAAAGCGTTTGCTTTTTCTAAACTTCCTGCATCAATAGTCATCATTCCTCCAAAACCGTATTCTGGATTAATCATTCCTTTGTATAATTCATGAGAAGGGTGACTTTTCAATCCAGGGTAAACAGTTTTTAAACCTAGTCCTTCAAATTTCTCTGCTAAATACTGTGCATTAAAACTGTGTTGTTTGATACGCAAATGCAAAGTTCTCAAGTTTTTCATCACACTTGCCGAACGCATACTGTCCATTGTTGGCCCTAACAGCATACTTGCTCCAGAATTTACGTTTTTCAAGTCATTGATAAATTCTTGTGAAGCACAAACTACACCACCTACTGTATCACTACTTCCGTTGATGTATTTTGTCAAACTGTGAATCACGATATCAGCTCCAAATTGAGTTGGCGTAACTGATAAAGGTGAAAAAGTATTGTCTACAATTAATTTAAGATTGTGTTTTTTAGCAATTTTAGATAAACCATCTAAATCAGCTACTTCTAATAACGGATTCGAAACTGTTTCACAGTATAAAACTTTCGTTTCAGGTGTTATTGCTGCTTCAACAGTATCCAATTTTGTAATATCCACAAACGTAGTTTTCACTCCAAAACGGGGAGCCAAATTTTTCAGAAAAGCATACGTTCCTCCGTAAATCGTTCTACTAGAAACAATATGGTCGCCATTTCCACAAAGTTGTAATAGAGTAGGAGTAATCGCACCCATTCCTGAAGCGGCAACATTAGCGGTTTCTGTTCCTTCCATTGCTGCAAGAGCACGGTCTAAATATAAATTACTTGGTGATGAATGACGTGAATATAAATAACAACCTTCTGCATTTCCTTCAAAAGTATCAAACATGGTTTTCGCTGAAAGAAAGGTATAAGTTGAAGAATCTGAAATAGATGGGTTTACACCACCAAACTCTCCAAAATATTGTAAATCTTGGATGTTATCTGCAGGATTGAAATTACTCATAATTGTTTTTGTTTTAAATTATGTTTCAAAAAAACACAAAACGATACTTATTTCCAATGGAAAGAGTGATATTTAGTTTATATATCTACAATTATAGATTATGATAGATATTTAGACAAGACAATGGATTTATTTGCTATTTTTACTGAAAATTATTTATTATGACATTTGATGCAATTGACACCAAACTTTTAAAATATTTGCAAACGGATGCTAAACAAACTACTAAACAACTTTCGACAAAATTAAATCTATCGGTTACTGCTGTTTATGAACGTATTAAAAAGTTGGAACGGGAAGGAGTGATTGAAAAGCATGTTGTTTTATTGAATAGAAATAAGATTCAAAAATCATTTGTAGTGTTTTGTCATTTAAAATTAATGCAACATACTAAAGAATTCATTGCCGACTTTGAAAAAGATGTGGTCAAGCTGAATGAAGTATTGGAATGTTTTCACGTAAGTGGCGATTATGATTATATCTTGAAAATTTGCGTTGCAAATATGGAAGAGTACCGCGAATTTATGGTGACAAAATTGACTACTTTGCAACATATAGGAAGCACACATTCTACCTTTATGATTGGTGAAGTAAAAAACACAACGGTTTATACGCTTTAAGTGAGTTGAAACACCTCTTAAATAAAAAAACTTCCGTAAATTTGTTGGGAAAAATTTAAACACACAAAAAAATATATCATGAGTTCATTTGACGTAGTCATTATTGGTTCAGGTCCTGGAGGTTATGTTGCAGCGATTCGTTGTGCACAATTGGGAATGAAAACTGCAATTATTGAAAAATATTCTTCACTTGGAGGAACTTGTTTAAATGTAGGATGTATTCCTTCTAAAGCAATGTTGGCTTCTTCACACCATTATGCTGAAATGAAACATTTTGCAGATCATGGAATTGAAGTGACTGGCGAAGTTAAAGTGAATCTTCAAAAAATGATCGATAGAAAACAAGCCGTTGTAGACCAAACAAGCGGTGGAGTTAAATATTTAATGGACAAAAACAAAGTGACCGTTTTTGAAGGAACAGGTTCTTTTGAAGATGCAACACATGTTAAGATTGATAAAAATGATGGTTCTTCAGAAGTTATTGAAGGAAAAAACATCATCATTGCTACAGGTTCTAAACCGGCAAATTTACCTTTCATTACTTTAGATAAAGAAAGAGTAATGACTTCTACGGAAGCGTTAAAATTACCAGAAGTTCCTAGACACCTTATCGTTATTGGTGGTGGAGTTATCGGTATTGAATTAGGTCAAGTCTATTTACGTTTGGGAGCTCAAGTTTCTGTTGTAGAATATTTAGACCGAATTATTCCAGGAATGGACAGTTCATTATCAAAAGAATTGACAAAAGTATTAAAGAAACAAGGAATGAAATTCTATGTTTCTCACAAGGTACAATCTGTTGAAAGAGACGGAGATGTTGTTACTGTGAAAGCTGAAAATGCTAAAGGAGAAACAATTTCTTTAGAAGGTGATTATGCTTTAGTTTCTGTGGGAAGAAAACCATTTACAAATGGTTTGAATGCAGATAAAGCAGGCGTGAAAATAACAGACAGAGGAATGGTAGAAGTAAACGACCATTTACAAACCAATGTTTCAAATATTTATGCAATTGGTGATGTTGTTCGTGGAGCGATGTTGGCTCATAAAGCAGAAGAAGAAGGTACAATGGTTGCTGAAATAATTGCAGGTCAAAAACCACATATTGATTACAATTTGATTCCAGGTGTAGTATATACATGGCCTGAAGTTGCCGCTGTTGGAAAAACAGAAGAGCAATTGAAAGAGGCTGGAGTAGATTACAAAGCTGGAAGTTTTCCTTTCAAAGCATTAGGAAGAGCGAGAGCTGGAGGAGATTTAGACGGATTTGTGAAAATCCTTGCTGATAAAAAAACAGATGAGGTTTTAGGTGTTCACATGATTGGTGCTCGTTGTGCAGATTTAATTGCAGAAGCGGTTGTAGCAATGGAATTCAAAGCTTCAGCGGAAGATATTTCTAGAATGAGTCATGCACATCCAACATTTGCAGAAGCAATTAAAGAAGCAGCTTTAGCAGCTACAGATAATAGAGCGTTACACGTTTAGTCGAGTATAGTTTAATAATTTAAATCCCAAATTCCAGTTTTATAATTGGAATTTGGGGTTTTTTATTTACTTATTCTTTTTTACTTTTCAATTTTTTGTAGCCAAAATAACCTAGAAATCCGAAAAGTAACAGCGGCCAGATTAAAACAATAAATGAAATTATATTCTCAAGCATAAACCAACCGGTTTTTAAACTATCTAAAAGTTGTAAACCGATATTAGGTCTGTAGGAATTTATGCTTTTTTCATTTGCAACCATTTCTTGATTAGTACTTTCATCTTGATAAATATTTAAAGTAATTGTACTAAAATTGACTTGGTCATTTAGTGAAAGATTTTGAATTTTAGAAGCATCTTTTTGCTCCTTTTTGTTATCCAATTTTTCTTCTGCATCGGTCAGGTCATTCAACTTTTTACCTTTAGAATCAATTGCATTTTCCAAACGTTTCTCTGAAGAAGTACTTCTTTTTTGCATCATTTCATTTGATAACATTTGCAATGAAACATCGTCAGCTTTTATAACTCTATGATTTAGGAAGTGAATTTGTTTTGCAATGGTTTTAAGAACGGTGTCTAAACTAGTATTTGGAACTCGAATTGTGATGTTATTTTCTACTATATATTTAGTAGTTATTAAAGTACTGTCTGGACTGATTTTAGTCCTTTCTTCATTTGAAATAGTGCTTTCTAAGTCGGTAAAAGTGACAAAACCTCCAAATTTAGTGGTAGCGTCTTCAATTGCGTATGTAGATTTCGCGACGTTTTTTACGCTAAATTTTACGTCTGCAGTTCGTATAAATTTTCTAGTACTATTAGTATTCACGGCGGCTGCGGATGAAGAGATAAGTGCTGAATTTTCGGATTTATCGTCCATCACTTCAGTTGTGGATTCTTCTGTCTCTGAATTTTGTTTGCAACTAAAAAAAATTGTAGCAAATAGCGCTAAAAATAGAAATTTTAAGGAATGTCTCATAGTTAATAGTTTTTTAATTAAATTTGGTTAATATTATGATTTGGATTTCTATTGGTCTGATAATTAATGTTTACGAAAAGGTTTTTTTATCTGTTTTGAACAATGGATAATCATGCCAAATTTAGATTTTGAGGTAAATTTGTCCAATATTTGATTGAGTGCTTTAATCTTTTTTAATGTATTGTAATAGAGAACTCGATGATTTTGAAATAGAATTTTAATTGTAAATGGATTACTGTAAACCATAATGATGATTTCACAAACTAAAAGGGTCACTTCACAATGATTAACATTTGAATTGAATATTGATTTGTAATTTAGACAAATCAAAAATTATATGTAGAGGAGTTAGCAATTATAGAAATTAAGATAAGTCATTTGCCGTATGGATTGACTTTCGTTTACTATTTACATTTGATTATAGTGCGGAAAGTTGACTAATGAAGAAAATTAATCGATAATTTGAAATCTAAAATAGTTCTTAAAATGTAGAAAATATGATTAAACTATTATACACAGGAAAAAATCATAAAGTTGAAAATACCGTCAAAAAGGCAAATGAGATTTTGCAAAATGCAGCCTTTTACGATAAGATTGCTTCATTACCTCAAATGTCAAATACAGATATGAGTTCAAGGGCGATTGCTGCAATTCTTAAGGAAAATAATCAAGAAATTTGTGTTCAAAGTTTTTGGAATCCATTTAGTAAATCTACAAAAGTAGTAGAACCGTGTTCATTTAAAGTAAATACGTACAATTTTTGTGGAACTACTTCTTTTGCTGTAAACACAATTATCAATGACACTTTGCTGTCACTTGCCTTAAAATGTGACGCCTTACATTTTGAACCCACAGTTATAAATGAAGAAGATTATGAAAATGTTTTTCCTTGCCGCATTGCCGCAGTAGCTGAAATCTTGACACGGAAGAATAAAATGTCTCGTTTAAAGCTAGAATACAAGTAGATTGTTACAGTGTAGTTTTACAATGTATTATTGGAAAAAAGTAATAATTTTGAATTAAAATATAGTATTTTTGAACAGGAGTAAAATTATCGACTCCCATTGCATATAACTATTTTAGTAAATCGCTTTGTCAATCAATGTACAAAAGCGATTTTTTATTTGAATGTAGTAAAAATATGTAATTGAATGAAAGCTGTTTAGTTTTCAACGGTTCCCAATAATTGCTGTAAATTTTTAGTATGATACTTATTGTAGATGACATAGATGCCAATTTAATTGCTTTAAAGAAAACACTTGAAGTACATGGATTGAGCGTTGAAGTGGCCAATTCAGGTGAAGAGGCTTTAAAGAAAATTCTCAAAACATATTATTCATTAATTATTCTAGACGTTCAAATGCCGGGTATGGACGGTTTTGAAGTAGCTGAAATATTGGCGCAAAGCAACCGAACAAAAGACATTCCTGTGCTATTTCTATCTGCAATTAGTAAAGAGAAAAAATATATTTCTCGTGGTTATGCTTCAGGAGCGGTAGATTACATCACAAAACCTGTTGATCCTGATTTATTGATTTTAAAAGTGAAGTCTTTTTTGAAAATTTCGGAACAGCAACGCGATTTAAAGCGAATTCAAGAAATGCTATCCACTGAGATTGAAATCAGAAAAGCAGCTCAGGACAAATTGTCGTCAGAAATGCAACAGTTGCAATTTGTATTAGAATCCTTACCACAAATGGCTTTTGTACTTTCACAAGAGGGTACTTTAGAATATGTTAATCAACAGTGGTTTGACTACTCGAATGATAAAATGACCTTTCCAAAAAGACACCCGGATGATGAAAAGATTTGGGACAAGTGGAAGGCGAGTTTAAAAAAGGGAAAACAATTTACTTCAGAAATAAGATTGCAGGAATTAAAATCCAGTAATTTCTGCTACTTTATGATGAAAGTGGCTCCAATCCAATCAGCAGGAATAATTACTAAGTGGGTGGGTACTTTTACAGATATTCATCAGCAGAAAACAGCAAATGAACAGTTGGAGAGTTTAGTTCAGGAACGCACTAAAGAAATGATTTTAAAGAATGAAGATTTAGAATTTAGCAATACAGAATTACAGCAGTTTGCTTGGGTTGTTTCACATGATTTGAAAGAGCCCATTCGTAAAATCGAGATGATTGTAAAAATGGTCAAAGACCGTTTTATTGAAAAAGACAGTCCGGCTGTAGATTATATTGATCGTGCAGAAAACTCAGCTCGACGGATGCGACTTTTAATAGATGATTTATTGGTTTATTCACGCTTGTCTGCTGCAGTTAGTTTAGAAGAAACAGACCTAAATATGGTTATGAAGGAAGTGTTGGATGATTTAGATTCGGAAGTACACCCAAAGCAACCTACGATAACGATTTCAAAACTTCCGATAATTCCAGGAATACCAAGTCAATTGCGTCAAGTTTTTCAAAACCTAATTGGTAACGCGCTTAAATTTACCAAGCCTGGAATTCCTCCAATTATCTCTGTTACCTGGACTCAAGTTGCTGACAAATCAATTGATAGTCCGGAAGATCAAAAAGGTAAATTTTGTAAAATTATAGTTAAAGATAATGGGATTGGTTTTGACGAAAGTCTATTACACAAAATCTTTATCATTTTTCAAAGTTTAAATAACCGCAAACTTTACGAAGGTACAGGAATAGGCCTTGCTATTGCAAAAAAAATTATAGAAAAACACAACGGGATTATTACTGCAAAAAGCAAAGTGGACGAGGGTGCTAGCTTCATTGTAATTTTACCTTTATAATATTGTATTCAAGATTGATATGGAAAGTAATTTTAGAAGAAATTTAATTATAAGCTCGGCTATTTCAGTGGTAATATTAGTGATTAGTTCCACTGCGTCATTTTTTAGTATCAATAGTTTGCTAGAAAGTAACAAAGCTGTTAATCACAGTCAGCAAATTATTTATAACTTGAATAATTCGCAGCGTATTATTTTAGATGCACAGTCTGGAGTCAGAGGCTTTTTGGTCACAGGAAATGATAATTTTCTAAGTCGGTACTTGCAAAGTAAAATGGAGCTGGATGAAACGATAAAATCGCTCGAAAGTTTAACGGATGGAAATAAAGAGCAGGAAATTCGAATTAGAGCGATTAAGACGGAGCATCAAAAATTTTATAATTATTTAAAAGAAAAAGTGTATCTCAAACGTCAGGGACTGGCAATTGGGTCTGAAGATCTTAATCAAGGTAAAGAGATAATGGATACTTTACGTTCTCTTTATTTTAATATTGAAAATGATGCTTTAGCCGCTCTTAAAGCCCGAACAGATAGGTCCAAGGATTATGGCGTTTATAGCAGTATTCTAATTATTTTTGCCGCGCTTATTGCAATTTCGCTAAGTGTCTTGTTTTTTGTTCGAATTCTAAACGATTTTAAGAAGCGTTCAGAAATGGCTAAAATGTTACAAGAGAATGAACACGATACCGCCAAACGTATAGAAATGGTAAGTGTTGCTGCTCAGAAAATTACACGAGGTGATTACTCCATAAAGGTAGATGATAGCGATGGCGCTTTGGGAAATATTGGAATTTCCTTAAATCAAATGAGCGAATCGCTACAAGAAAATTTTAATATTTTAGCAAGTCGAGAATGGATTAAAGCGGGTATTGCTTCCTTAAATGAGGTGATGATTGGCGAGAAAGATTTGTCACAATTATCCAAAGACATCATTAATTACCTTGCTGAATATACAGAAAGTAACGCCGGAGTACTTTATTTAAGTGATAAAAACAGCTTGGTGGTAGCCGCTAGTTTTAGCTATATTCCAGATCATGCGCACCAGCGTTTGCAATTTGGCGAAGGCCTGACTGGTCAAGCAGCTATTTCAAAGAAAATGATGGAGCTGAAAAACTTTGATGAAGACCATGTACGAATTACTTATGCTTTGGGCGAGATTAAACCAAAACATATTCTTGCATTTCCAATCATTGATGGCTTTGTTACCGGTGTAATCGAATTGGTTTCTGTCAAAATGTATACAGAATTGGAAATAGAATATCTGAGTAGTGTTGCCAATAATATTGCTATTGCTATCAATGCGGCTGTAAATAGAAAACGAGTGCAAGAACTTCTAGAGGAGACAGAAGCTCAATCTGAGGAATTGAAAGCCCAACATTCTGAATTAGAGGGAATGAATGCGGAACTTGAAACACAAACAGAAAGGTTGCAAGCATCAGAAGAAGAATTGCGTGTTCAGCAAGAAGAATTGCAGCAAACCAATGAGGAATTGTCAGAAAGAGGCACATTGCTTGAGGAAAGAAACGTAGAAATACAGAAGAAATCCGAAGATTTAGAATTAACCACACGATATAAATCGGAGTTCTTGGCAAATATGTCTCATGAACTTCGTACACCGTTGAATTCCATCTTGCTTTTAAGTCGATTGTTGTCTGAAAATAATGACGCAAATATGAATGCAGAGCAGATCGAATTTGCCAAGGTAATTCAAAGTTCTGGAAACGGTCTCTTGGGATTAATTGATGAAATACTCGATTTGTCTAAAATTGAAGCGGGGAAAATGGACTTGGATAATTCAGATATTATGATCAATGATATTTCGACCAATCTATACAATCTTTTTAATGTGGTTGCCAAAGAGAAAAATATTAATTTTAAAATTGTAAGCAATCAAGCACCGCTTTTCATTAAATCAGATCAAGTACGATTGGAGCAAATTTTGAAAAATTTAATTTCTAACGCGATCAAGTTTACAAAAGAAGGATCGGTTACAATGGAAATTGTAAAGTATAAAAACCAAGACCATAACGTTTACTTTAAGGTAACTGATACAGGAATAGGTATTCCATTGAACAAGCAGCCACTTATTTTTGAAGCTTTTCAACAAGCCGACGGTTCTACAAAACGAAAATATGGTGGTACAGGTTTAGGACTTTCCATCAGTAGAGAATTAGCGAAGTTACTTGGTGGCGAAATTACGTTGCAAAGTGAAATTAATAAAGGGAGCACCTTCACTTTAAGTATTCCGATTATTCCTCTAAATTTCCAAAACAATGATAGAGCAGTGGAAGAAATTTCTAATTTTGAAGAGGAAAATCACCAAATAGAAACTGAAAAAATGCAGGATCGTGAACAGTACATCAGTGCTTTTATTCCCGAAGCTATTCCAGACGATAAAGCCAACATCACCGAAAATGATAAAGTAATATTAATTGTTGAAGATGATGTTAATTTTGCTAAATCACTGCTGGAATTTACAAGAGATAAAGGGTATAAAGGAGTTGTAACTGTTCGTGGAGATTACGCTTTAAATTTAGCACTTACTTATAAGCCATTAGGCGTTTTACTAGATATTCAATTGCCTATTAAAAGCGGTTGGGAAGTTATGGAAGAATTAAAAGCGAATCCGTTAACGAGACACATACCTGTTCACATTATGTCTTCGCATAAAATGAAGCAGGAAAGTTTATTGAAAGGAGCGGTCAACTTCTTAGACAAGCCTGTAGCGTTTGAAAAATTACCTGAAATTTTTAAGAAAATTGAACATTATGTCAATCGCGGAAGTCAAAAAGTTTTAATTATTGAGGACAATACCAAACATGCAAAGGCGCTTTCCTCTTTTTTAGATAGTAATAATATAAATTCTGATATTAAAAGTAAGATAGAAGACGGACTTGCAGCACTAGAAAATCCAGAAATGGATTGCGTTATTCTAGATATGGGAATCCCAGATAAGCAAGCCTATGAAATTTTAGATAAAATAAAGAAAAATAAGGGAATGGATCATCTTCCCGTAATTGTTTTTACGGGCAAAAGTTTGTCGATGATTGAGGAGCAAAAAATTAGAAAGTATGCAGATTCTATTGTTGTCAAAACAGCTTATTCTTATCAACGAATGCTGGATGAGGTTTCCTTATTTCTACATTTAATGGAAGATGGGAAGAAAGACAACAATCAAAAGTTGAATAAACTCAATAACATTCTCAACGGTAAAACAGTTTTAGTGGTGGATGATGACGTCCGAAATATCTATTCATTGACAAAAGCTTTGGAATCCGTAAAGATGAATGTGGTTACAGCGATTGATGGTAAAGAAGCCATTAAAGCATTGTATAACGATACTTCAATAGACGTAGTATTGCTTGACATGATGATGCCTAACATGGATGGTTATGAGACTGCTACAATGATTAGGGATAATAAAAAGTGGAAAAACTTACCTGTAATTGCCGTAACTGCAAAAGCTATGACGGGAGATCGGGACAAATGTATCAATGCGGGAGCATCGGATTATATTACAAAACCAGTAGACGTTGATCAGCTATTGTCCTTATTGAGGGTTTGGCTGTATGATAA
The DNA here is from genome assembly GCF_000425485.1 of Flavobacterium tegetincola DSM 22377. Classification (GTDB taxonomy): domain Bacteria; phylum Bacteroidota; class Bacteroidia; order Flavobacteriales; family Flavobacteriaceae; genus Flavobacterium; species Flavobacterium tegetincola. Next base: position 67,094 of record NZ_AUDN01000007.1, read on the forward strand.
AGTATAAACTTATAATTTTTTGAAATGAATCGTAAGAAAGTATTAATTGTAGACGATGATTCTAGAAATATTTTTGCATTAATGGCAACCCTGAAAGCGAAATCTTTCACTTGTATTTCATGCTTAAGTGCTCCAGAGGCCATCACTGTTTTAAAAGCAGAAAGTGATTTTGATATCATTTTAATGGACATGATGATGCCTGATATGGATGGTTATGATGCTATTCCGTTAATTAAAAAATTGCCGCATTATCAAAATGTTCCAATAATTGCAGTTACCGCACAAGCAATGGTTGGTGATAAAGAACGCTGTTTAGAAGCTGGTGCAAATGATTATATTTCGAAACCTATAGATGTGGAAAAATTACTGCATATCTTAAACGCATTGTAAATTATGTTGCAAGATCGCGAAATAGCTATTTTAATTGAAGAATTATATAAATACCACGGATATGACTTTAGTGGTTATTCTGCCGCGTCTTTTAGAAGGCGTGTAGAACGTTTGTACACAATGGATGGTTTTACAGATTTTTCGGATTTTTTAAGTAGAGCGCGTTCTGATGAAGACTATTTTAAACATCTTGTAGAAGAAATCACCGTAAATGTTACTGAAATGTTTCGTGATCCTTCCTTTTACAGGACGTTAAGAACAGAAATATTACCTATCTTAGCAACTAAGCCATTTATACGTATTTGGCATGCTGGCTGCGCCACGGGCGAAGAAGTGTTTTCAGTAGCCATTTTATTAAAAGAATTAAACGTATTGCATAAGTCATTGTTATATGCAACTGATTTAAATCCTGCAGTTTTGGAAATTGCAAAAAAGGGATTGTTTCCTTTAAGGACTATCCAACAATATGCTGAAAATTATAGAATTGCCAGTGGTAAAAATGATTTCTCAGATTATTACATTGCCAATTATGGCTTTGCAAAATTCAGCGATGAATTGATTGATCGAATGGTTTTTTCGCAGCATAATCTTGTTATTGATGGTTCATTTAATGAGTTTGATTTGATCTTATGCAGGAATGTACTAATTTATTTTGACAAAGATTTTCAGCGAATCGCATTAGAATTATTTGATCAAAGTCTTTCCAAACTTGGTTATTTAGCGTTGGGTACAAAAGAAACTATTAAATTTTCGTCAATACAACATCGTTTTAAGCAATTTGAAAAAGAGAAAATATGGAAGAAAATGATTTAAAGAAAAATTGCAGTCTGCTCTTAATTGGAGGTTCTGCGGGAAGTCTAGAAGTTTTAATGGCCATTCTCCCCAATTTGAACCCGATTGAGAACTTTGCCATTGCAATAATTTTACATAGAAAAAGCGCAGAAGATTCTACACTAGAAGATTTAATATCATTGAGAACCAATGTTCCTTTAACGAGAGTTGAAGATAAGGTCAACTTGGAGTGTGGTCACATTTTCTTAGCACCTTCAGATTACCATCTTTTATTTGAAAAAGACGGAATACTATCTTTAGATGTATCTGAAAAAGTAAATTACAGTCGTCCAAGCATTGATGTTTCTTTTGAATCTGCCGCTGCCGCTTATGGTTCTAAATGTATCGCTATTTTACTTTCGGGTGCAAATTCTGATGGTACAAATGGTTTAAAAGCTATTCAACGTGAAGGTGGAGTGGTCATTTTACAAAATCCTGAAAATGCAGTTATGCCTTTCATGCCGCAAAGTGCACTTTCATCGATGTCGCCTAGTCATGTTTTTGAGGTGGATGAAATTTTAGATTATATCAATTCTATTGATCAATTGCACTAGCAAAGTTTCATATTTCAAAAACTTTACTAATAATTTTGTAAGACATTGAAGTCAAAATATTTATAATTTTATAAAAAAAATAAAGCTATGAATAGTATTGACAAAAATCAGGAAGAAAAAAACTTCGAAAACTTAACGGGTCAAGAAGGTGTTGAAAAAGTAAAGGAATTGGTGGATAAAGCAGATACGTGCTTATTTTGTACGGCAATTGAGACCGATAAACCTTTCGAAACCCGACCAATGGCGCCACAAAAAGTAGATGATAACGGGACCATTTGGTTTTTAAGCGCAAAAGACAGCCACAAAAATTTAGAATTGCAAGAAAATCCAAAAGCACAATTATTGTTTCAAGGATCTTCTTTTAGCAACTACTTGTCACTTTACGGAAGCGTAAATATTTCTCAGAACAAAACTAAGATTCATGAATTGTGGCAACCTACAATGAAAACCTGGTTTACAGAAGGAGAAGATGATCCACGAATAACAGTATTGGAATTTATTCCTACAGAAGGGTATTATTGGGATACCAAAAATGGTATTGCAGTTGCCACAGTAAAACAACTTTTTGGAGCAATTGTAGGTGAAACTTATGATGATTCCATTCAAGGAAACATTAAAGTATAATTTTACATAATGCTTAATTTTAAGAAGTCTTGATTTTCCAGTCAAGGCTTTTTTAGTGCTATATAAACACTTTATGATGAAGTGCATCCAATTAACACCTAATCGTAGTTTAATTTGACTGCCACAGCTCATAGCGGAATGTGAAATATGATTAAATTTATATATTGTCTAATGTCAGTTTTGTCTATATTTACAACACTATGAAAGTTCCAATTCTCATTCTCGGTGGTGGTTTAGCGGGTTTAACAGCGGCAATTCATCTTTCCAAATTAGGACATGCAGTAACGGTCATTGAAAAAAACACGTATCCCAGACATAAAGTATGTGGCGAGTATATTTCAAATGAAGTACTCGATTACTTTAAATGGCTTGATTTACAGGATATTGTTGATCAAAGTCAGCGCATTAATACATTCCGATTAGAAATGGATAAGTTTAACACATCAGAGGTCATTTTACCCTTGGGAGGATTTGGAATCAGTAGATTTTTATTAGACAATCTTTTATATCGAAAAGCAAAAGCGCAGAATTGCCAGTTCATTCATGAAACAGTAAGTGCCATTCGTTTTCACGACGGTTCCTTTAAAGTGGATCTGAATTCAGGTTTGCAAATTGAAGCGCAAATTGCCATAGGAAGTTTTGGAAAAAGATCTGTAATTGATGTGCAACTGGAGCGCAAATTTATACAGAAGAAATCGCATTGGATGGCGGTTAAGGCACATTTCCAAGGAAATTTTGCAAACAATAAAGTGGGCTTGTTTCCTTTTGAAGGTGGTTATTGCGGTGTTTCTAAAGTAGAGGATAACCAATTGAATATTTGCTATATTGTACAAACAGAAGTTTTTAAAAAGCACAAAACTATACCAGAATTCACAGCATCTGTACTGTATAAGAATAATGGTTTAAAAGATATTTTGAGAAATGCAGAAATGCTTTTTGAAAGTCCATTGACAATCAGTCAGATTTCATTTGATGATAAGAAAGCAGTAGAAAACCACGTTTTAATGATCGGAGATGCGGCAGGATTGATCCATCCTTTGTGTGGAAACGGAATGGCAATGGCAATTCATAGCGCAAAAATAGCTTCAGAACTAATTCATACTAATTTAAATGCAGCTGTGTTTTCAAGAGAAAAATTAGAAATGGATTACGAACGAGTTTGGAAAAAAACGTTCAAAAGTAGATTGAGAATGGGACGCTATTTGTCAGCACTTTTGTTGAATCCTGCTTTGACTAAAGTATGTATGAAGACTATAACGCGGTTTCCAACTCTTTTTAAGTACATCATCCAAAAGACGCATGGCAAATTAATTCCAATACCAAATCAATGACAATAAATACAAAATACCGTACCGATGCGCCTGAAATTATGGATGATTTTGCACTTGAAGGTGAAGAATTAAGAGATGCTTTGGACAAAATTGCAAAAATAAATCAATTGTTAGGGGGGAATAAACTTACTTTAAACGGGCTAAAGGAAATTTTGAATGAGCGTGATAAAAACACCTCTTTTACTATTGCAGATGTAGGTTGCGGAAACGGCGACATGTTGCGTAAAATAGCAGATTTCGGAATTAAAAACGGCTATAATTTTAAATTGATTGGAATTGATGCTAATGCTTTTACCATAAATCATGCAATTAATTTATCTTCTGATTATCGTAATATTAACTATCTCTGCGAAGACATTTTCACGATGAATCTAGCAGAACTACAGTGTGACGTCATCGTTTGTACTTTAACCTTGCATCATTTTAAGGACAGTGAAATAATGGACATCTTGAGCATTTTTAAAAATTCCTCAAAATTGGGTATGGTCATAAATGATTTGCAAAGAAGTGCGGTTGCGTATCGACTGTTTCAAATTTTATGTGTACTTTTTCAACTCAATAGAATGTCTCGAGAAGACGGCCTGGTTTCAATTCTGAGAGGCTTCAAAAAGAAAGAGTTGATTGACTTTTCAGAAAAATTAAAATTTAAAAAATACAACATCCAATGGAAGTGGGCCTTTAGATACCAATGGATTATTCAAAATATATGAGTGTAAAAATCGTACAAGTTGCAAAACAATTGCCCAAATATTCCGTAACTACTGCCGAAGTAATGCCTTTTTTAGACGTTTGGTTGGAGGGACAAGACAGTCGTTTTATTCGTAAGGTGAAGAAGATTTTTCAAGGTGCAGCGGTAGACAAGCGGTATTCCATCATGGATCCAATTGAAGTATTTACCGCAACCACATTTGCAGATAAAAATGATATTTACGCAAGAGAAGTAACCATTTTAGGAGAGCAAGTTCTTGCAAAAGCCTTAGATAAGGCAGGCTGGAAAGGCGAGGAGTTGGATTACATTATAACGGTAAGTTGTACTGGAATAATGATTCCGTCCTTAGATGCTTATTTAATTAACAAGTTAAAATTAAGGCAAGATATCGTCAGACTTCCGGTTACTGAAATGGGTTGTGCGGCTGGAATTTCGGGCATTATTTATGCTCAAAATTTTCTAAAAGCCAATCCAAATAAAAAAGCAGCAGTAATTGCGGTGGAAAGTCCGTCGGCAACCTACCAATTGGACGACTATTCTATGCCCAATATTGTAAGCGCGGCAATTTTTGGAGACGGTGCAGCTTGCGTTTTGCTTTCTTCGCATGAAGATGCTGAAGGGCCCACAATTTTAGATCAATCCATGTATCACTTTTATGATAATGAACACATGATGGGTTTTAAATTGACCAATACAGGTTTGCAAATGATTTTAGATGTGGAAGTACCTAATACTATTGCAGCTCATTTTCCTGATATCATTCATCCCTTTTTGGCAAAAAACAATCTTAAAATTGAAGACATTGATCATCTGATTTTTCATCCTGGAGGAAAGAAAATTGTTCAGACCGTAGAAGAATTATTTTCAGATTTAGGAAAAAATATTGATGCAACCAAAGAAGTACTGCGTTTGTACGGCAATATGTCAAGTGCAACTGTCTTATATGTTTTGGAACGTGTAATGGACCAAAAACCGAAGAAAGGAGAAAAAGGTATAATGTTGAGTTTTGGTCCTGGATTTTCAGCGCAACGGGTTTTATTGGAATTCTAAAACACTAATTGAAGTTTTTTATTGTGCTTTCTGCAAATAAATTTCATTGAGAATAATTCTCATAATTTGTACAAATGAAAAAAAGAGTCGTTATAACAGGGATAGGAATCGTTGCTCCAAATGGAGTAGGGAGAGATGCGTTTCGTGTGGCTTTGGAAAGTGGAACCTCTGGAATTAAATATGATGCACAACTCGCTGCGTTAAATTTTTCGTGTACTGTTTCCGGTACTCCCGAATTATCCGAAGAGTACATCAAGCAATATTTTACCGAATATGAATTGCGTAATTTCAATGCTTCTGGGATTTTATATGGTGTAATTGCAGGTATGCAGGCTTGGAAAGATGCTGGATTAGCAATTGCAGATTCAGAACATCCGGATTGGGACAGTGGAACCATATTTGGCTGTTCTACTTCTGGTATAGAAAAATTTAGAGAGAGCATTTATAAAATTGATGATCTGCAAACGCGTCGACTCGGAACTACAGCAGTGGCGCAAACCATGAATAGTGGCGTAAGCGCTTATTTAGGCGGAAAATTAGGTTTGGGTAATTTGGTTAGCTCTAATTCATCCGCTTGTATTACCGGAACAGAGAGTCTACTTTCCGCTTTTGAAAGAGTTCAATCAGGGAAAGCGTTGCGAATGTTAGCAGGAAGCACAAGTGATTCTGGTCCGTACATTTGGGCTGGATTTGACGCAATAAAAGTATGTACATTTCGGAATAACAAACAGCCGGAAAAAGCGTCCCGACCAATGAGTGAGACGGCTTCGGGATTTGTACCTTCCAGCGGTGCAGGGGCATATGTTGTAGAAGATTTGGAAACGGCATTGGCACGAAATGCAACCATCTATGCTGAAATTTTAGGTGGAAATGTCAATTCAGGTGGCCAACGTGGTTCAGGTACAATGACGGCTCCAAATTCAGAAGCGGTACAAAAATGTATTATAAACGCTTTATTGGATGCAGGAATTGACAGCAGCGAAATTGATGTTATAAACGGGCATTTGACGGCTACGGCAAAGGATGCTACAGAAATTGAAAATTGGTGTATTGCATTGAATAGAAGTGGCAATGATTTTCCTTACATAAATTCACTCAAATCAATGGTGGGACATTGTTTATCAGGAGCTGGAAGTGTTGAATTAGTTGCATCAATTTTGCAAATCTATCATGATTTTATTTTTCCATCTCTCAATTGCGAAGATTTACATCCAGACATTACTGCATTAATATCTTCAGATAAAGTACCTCAAAAATCAATATATCAACCTGTTAATACTCTAATAAAAGCTAGCTTTGGTTTTGGAGATGTAAACGGTTGTGTAATTTTAAAAAAATATAAAAATGAATAGAATAGAACAGTTGACAGAAATAGTAAGACCTTACGTTCCAAATCTAGAATTGTTGAAAACGGTAACTTTAGATACAGATTTTATCAGGGATTTATCTATAAATTCGGCAGATTTGGTGGACATCATTTTGGACATTGAAGAAAAATTTGACATCATTATAGACGATGAAGGTATGCAGAAAATGCTCAATGTAAAGGCTGCTATTGCCATCATTGAGGAAGAACTTGCTAAGAAATAAAGCAATTTTTACATTTAATCAAAACGGGAGCTTTTACTCAATGCGCAAGTATTTTTTCAATTTCAAAAAGCACAACGCCATAGTATACGATTCTTGAATGGTAGAGTCGTAATCTTCATAAGGCAGTTTTAAAGCTTGCGCAATTTCTTCTACAGAAAGCTTTTTGTCGTCGCTCATTTCTTTCCATTTTCGAAACATTATTTCTAGATCAAGCGCTTCATTTTTCAACCTTCCGCACTCTAATTTTTCCAGTGCCTTGTTTATCATTTCCAGATCTAAATCCACTCGATGTCCAATGATAACGGCATTTTGAAGGTAATTCACCAAACGTTCCATTCCTTCTGCTTCCGTTACTTTCGCCATTTTTGATTCGATAATGAAATCATTTGAAAATCCATGGTCGTGGTTGTAAATGTATTGCAGTAAAATTACCTCAAAGGCATCTTTAATTACAATTTCATTATTGTGAATTGCGACACATCCAATTGTTAAAATAATGTCTTTCTGTGTATTCAAACCAGTTGTTTTCAGGCTTAAAGTCACATAACGATTTGAATCTTCTTCTTGCTTTTGCAAATACGATTTCCAAAATTCAGGATATTTTTTATTTTTTAACCAATCAAGCATATTACATAAAATAAGTAAGTTGGAATTTATTCTTTATAATTTCTTCCAATTCCTTCATTGGAATCAATGCATTTTTTAATTTTTCTCTATCGGATTTAGACAGTTCTTCCACCATGATAAACTGGCCATTACTATTATTCTTCAAACCCTCTTTTGTTCTGATTTTCGAAAAAACCATAAAAGCTTCTGCAGCGTTTAAGTAAGTTTCGGCATATTTTGGTTCCGTCATTGCCAACTGTTTAAAACGTAAAAAAGTGTTGGTATTTCCTTTAATTCGGTGGCTCAAACCCAATACTCTCGCGGCATCAACTAGAGGTAAAATAGCGCGGTTTTTAATGTCAAAGGCATTTTTGTGAGCGCCTTCTTCTTCAATATTAAATTGTTTAAAGAAGGTAAGTGGAGCCGGCTTTTTAAGCGTTTCAGCACCTAAATACGCGAAAAATTTCTTTGTATTCTGTAATTTATTAAAAACCGTATCATTTATAGTTTCTTCAATTTCGATGGAACCATACGCCAATTCGTAATCAAAAAATAATGTGGGTAAAACGGTGTTTTTATCACCTGGAAAATTCATCCAAACATTAAATTGCGAAACCCATTCAGACACAGATTTACACCAGCTAGGATTGCTAGCAATGTAAGGTGTTTCAGAATTATAGCCTACAATTTCTAATATTGCAACCACTCGTGTTGCCAATTGAATAAAATAATCCTTTGTAATTTTGCTTTTATCCTCAGCTACATCTTCGTACACTAAGAAACTATTTTGGTTACTGAAAACGAGTTGCTCTTTTCGTCCTTGACTACCTATGCTGAACCATGAAAAATGAACGGGTGGCGAACCAAGATTCAATATAGTCAGTTCAATAGCTCTCTTAATTAATGCATTGTTCACTTCTCCTGCCAATGTATTGATGTGCGAAAGTGGAATTTTCTTTTCGAGAGAATTCTGAATAAAATCTTCAAATTTTAACCGAATTTTATGCAATTCACCCGCATTTGGAGCTCTTTTAATTTCTTTAATTAGAACACCGGGATTACTCGCTTGCGCAAATATCAAATCTTGTTGGGAAATTACTCCAACAATCTTACTTTTATCAGTTCCGTCTGCAGTGACACATAGATGAGTTACATTATTTTGCAACATCAACAATTGCGCTTCGGCTAACGATGTGTTTTCTGGAACCGTAATGACAGGAGCTGACATAATCTTGCTGACTAATGCTGTGATGTAAAATCGACCTGTGGCAATTTTTGACCGTAAATCAACGTCTGTGACAATACCAATGGGAATATTGTTTTCATGAATTAGCGCACTTCCGAGTAATGAATCCGTCATTTTCTGCGCGACGTCTTGAACGGTTTCATTAGCGCCAACCAATAACGGTTTTTTATTATATTCCAATGATTGAAAGAATTGGATTTCCTTCTGAGTTTCATACGTTTTTCCACCTTCATTTGTAAAACCGTTTCCTGAATTGTCAACAGAATCGCCAGAAGATGAAGAAAAATTTTGCAACAGGAAATCTAAAACTTTTGTATTACTAGCAATAAACGGTTTAAATGTGGCCACCGGAATGGCATATAGAATTGAATCTTGAATTGCTTTTGCAGTTGTAGCATAATTATTTTTTGCAAAGAACGGTCGTAATCCGAAAATTTCTCCTGTAGATGGTTTATCAACCAAATTTTCCTCTGCATCAGTGATTAATGAAATATGAATCAATCCAGAGGCTACAATGTAAAATTTGTTTTGTAGTTGGTCTCCGATTTTAAAAACGGTTTCATTTTTGTCAATACTTAAAACATTTACGGACAGACCAATATTGTACAAATCCCTAGTAGAAAGGTCGGAAAATGGTTCGTACTTACTTAAAAAATCGGCGATGTGTGAAGCTAAACTGTTATTCATGGATCAAATAAAGTTTAAAAATACTGAAATTTAATTGTCTTTAAGAGTTTTCAAAGTTAAAAATTACTTATTGGATTTGTAAATTTATAGATTCAAATCTTAAATAAAAACTAAAAAAAGCAGTCAATGGGTTTAAGTAATTAACTTTACGTACAACATTAAAACTTTTTTATGAAAAAAATTAAAAACACATTGTGCATTGCCTTCTTGAGTTTGGCAACTGCATTTTCTGCAACAGCACAAGAAAAGAAAGCGAGTCCTGCAGAAGTGGCTCAAGGTAAAATCAACGGTGCGGCTGTAACTATTAATTATTCAAGTCCAGCGGTTAATGAAAGAGCAATTTGGGGTGAATTAGTTCCTTTTGGAAAAGTATGGCGTGCCGGTGCAAACGAAGCAACAACGATCCAAACGGACAAAGATTTAATCATTGAAGGTAATAAGCTTGCTGCAGGAACGTATTCCGTTTTTGTAATCCCTCAATTAAATGAGGCGACTGTTATATTTAATAAAGTAGCCAAACAATGGGGTGCTTCTAAATACAATGAGGCTGAAGATGCTTTAAGGGTTTCTGTAAAACCAAATATGAGAAAATTAAGGGCAGAACGTTTGGTCTATAACATTTCTTCCAATAAAATTGTTTTAAGTTGGGACAGTTGGGATATTCCTCTAACTGTAAAGTAATTGCTTCAATGTCTTAACCATTAAGTAAATATCGTATACAATACCTTAAAGACCCTAAAAATTTTTCTGATCGATTTTTAGGGTTTTTTTATGCAATTGAATAAAAGAAATAAATCTTAGAAAAGCGTGAGAGATAAATTTTAAGTTGCCTTATAGCACTCATAGTAATTTATTTCATTAACGTAAAAATTGAATGTCTATAAATAGCAGTTTGCTGCAAAAAATTGATCTTTAGTTGGAAACTTGAAACATCTATTTTTCATTAACTATGGTTTTTAAGCAAGTCAGTACTCATATAGTTTTAAATGGTAAGTTCGTTAAATAGTAAAAAAGCTACTTAAAAAAGATATGACTGATGAAATCATATTTAAAAAATATTTTTTCAGTGGGCAAAATATTTATTTACATTATAATCTAATTAATTGCTACATTAGATTTACATTTGATCAGTAGCAGAAATTATAAAATTTACATGCAGCAAGACAGCAGTTTTTCAACAGCAATTGAAGTGAAAAGGTAGGGGTAAATCAGTTTTAATTTTGATTTTTAGGATTCTTTTATTTGATGTAGTTAAGATCATTTTTTAATAATACAAGCTTATTTTTGAACAATTTCTTACATAAGACCAGATGAAATAAGGTTGGATTTATTACTGAATCGCATCGGTGATTGACTAACTTTATAAGAAAGAAGAACTATTCATGATTATTAAGCGAGTAAACAAATCAGCCTGAAAATGAACATATAAATACTACAGCAGATGAAATACGATTTGGAAACGGAAACCACTCATTCTAATAAAAAAAGCGAATTAAAGTCGCGCAAAAATTAATCCATGGAAGCAATCAAAGCATCAAAAATGACAAACAGCCAATTGAGTGTTGCGCTAATTGTGGTCAACTTATTTTTGATCATCATTTTTTCTAAAATCGGAAACGGTACTAATGATCCGGACGGACTTCTGACTTACTTCTATTTTATTGGCGGTTCAATTGTACTTTTAGGCGGATTTGCATTCACTTATCACGGCAAACAGTACAGGTGGGCAAAATGGCTTTTTGGTGTTAGCATAATTGCAGGTGCAATTTGCGTAGCATTTATAATGTACATAACGGCAATGGCAGGAGCCTTTCAACATTAAAGATGAAAATAAATAATTTAAATAAATTTTACCTTGTAATTGCCTTTTGTTTAATGCTATCATCTATTTATAGAACAGCAGTTCACAAAAGTTGGGAGCGTTATTATTACGATTCTACCGTCATGGCACCTAGCAGTTACCCAATTCATGTCAGAGAATGCACCTTTCTTACGGGAGACGATAACGATGATGGATATGTTAGGTATCAAAATGTCAATAAACACACTTCAGAATGGGGAGACAGTGGTGACTTTCTGCAATTATCTGATAAAAGTTTGTTACCAAAAAAACTGGCTATCTCTTATTTTAGTTATAGTGACAAGCATTTTTATAAAGACACATTGGCCTTGCCTACAGCTAAAATAGAGGAATTATTTAAGCAGGCGATAAAAAATAAAAATACGGAAAGATATTACAGTAGTGCTGGAAATTTGAAAGGTTTGTGCTTTACAATTGGGATTGCAAATGATGGTCAGGTACTGGTTTTTCTGCGAGGAATTAATTTAGAAGAATTGGTTTTAAAAGCAAAACTCAAACCCAGTCAACCTGCCGCAGAGGATATGTATTACAGAGAGTCTTTATCAAGAGAACACTATTTTAAATATGCTTTTGAAAATCTATCTGATAGTTTAAAGTTGAAAATTGATAGCGGTTTTGAAATGCATGCAAATTATGCAGATAGCGCAACGCATTATCTTGAACGTAATGTTGAACTTTGGAAATACCAAAAATAAAATGGTTTTATCGATTAAGGATGTTTTGAAATAAAAGGGTTAAATATAAATTGATAGATGAAAAAAACATTTTTAATTGCAGTTGTCTTATTAGGTTGTGCCTTAATTTACAATTGTATTCCAGAGCAAAAATTGCCTGCAAATAGTCAGGTAGATTTATTGGTTGTACATAAATCGCAACATGAATTGATGGCTTATTCCAAGGGTAAACTTCTAAAAACCTATCAAATAGCTTTGGGTGACGCGCCTGTTGGACACAAGGAATTTGAAGGTGATGAAAAAACGCCAGAAGGTTTTTACATTATTGATGCTAAAAATGATAAAAGTGGCTATCATAAAAACCTTGGTATATCTTATCCTAACGAAAAAGATCGTGCTCACGCAAAAATGCTTGGAGTGTCGCCCGGTGGAGATATCAAAATTCATGGTATCAGAAATGGTTTAGGCATCATTGATAAATTTCAACGATTCATTAATTGGACTAATGGTTGTATTGCGTTAACAAATAGTGAGATTGATGAACTTTATGCTTCTGTAGCTGTTGGAACAACGATAGAAATACAACCTTAAAGTAAATAAAATAGTAAACTAATAAAATGTAGTAGTTTAAAATTTTTTTCAGAATCCGTTTAAACAAGATGTTGGGTAGAGTAAATGTGGTTTTAATGTTTGGAAGTTCGACCTATAAATAGAAATTTATGATAAAAATAAAAGATTTTATCCTTCTTTTTGCAATGATTTTTGGCTTTTTGAACCAAGTGTTTGCGCAGGATTTACAGCGAGATTTTAAAAAAAATGGAGTATATCTTGGCGTCTATACTGGAACATGGTTTGGCACTGGAAATAGCTCAAAGTTAGGAAACTCAATAATGGGAGGTTTGCTCATTGAAATTAAAAGTGAAAAAAGTGGATTGGGACTGAATTTTGATTTTTTTGGAAACCTTGGTAAAACCGAGACCATTTATGTAAAGAACGAAGATCAAATTATTCCAAAAGATGGATATTCTGGTGTTCAAATTTCCTTGCAATACAGCCACGAGCTCTATGCATCCAACCGATTTGCGTTGGAAGGCGTTGGCGGCATTGGTTTTGGCGATTTAAGTTTTTCTATTCCGGATAAGGAAAATGGTATAGGTAACAATAGCATATTTATAGATCCGGGTTTAGGCATTCGCTATTATGTAGGTCAAAAAACGTTTCTTCAGTTTAAGGTGCAATATAATTTTGCCAATTATAAACTTAAAGATAATGAAAGTACTACTATCGATGGTAATTTTGTGACTACTAAATTATTATTCGGCTGGCGTTAAATTTTAATATCATGAATTAAAGAGATCAATATTAAAAAATAAGTCAAATTCCACAATTATTTATAGATCAAATTCATTTTAAAATAATTGAAACTCCTTCTAAAGATGAAGATATTTACACTATTTATCCTACTGATTTTTACACTAATTGCCTGTAACGAAGAGAAAAAGCCAACTGCAGTTGATAATGTAGTAGAAGTGGGACAAGTTAAAGACGCAACCTACGATGGGGCAGAAGTTGAAGAGGCATCTAGCGCTTCCACACAAGATACTTTTGCAGCAGAATCAGCAGATAATGATGAAGCATCAGAAGATGATAGTACTGCTCATGACAGTATCAATTTTGAAAAATATGCCGTTGAAGTTCAAAAAGTCGTTCAAAAAGCACCACTTGATTTCAGTAGTTATCCTGATGCAAAATTTTTTAGAACTCGAATTATTGACGGTTATAAAAGTAATGAAATTGATTTTGGTGGACACTATATCGGAACCATTTTTGGCTGTGGTGCAAGTTGTATTATGGGATTTATGGTTGATGTGAGAGACGGGAAAGTATATGATTTGCCTTTGGGCGAACAAAACATGTGTATGTGGGATTTAGGTAAAGCTATAAGTAATCCTGACAGCCGATTATTTATTTCATCGATTTGTAAAAAAGACGAAGAGAGCCAAACTCCTTATTACATTGCCTATGTGTGGAATGAAGAAAACAAGGTTTTTGAAATCGTAAGTACTGATGAATTTATAATAAAGAACTAATTTTAGTTGACTTAAAGCAATGCGAAATGTATAATAACTTATGACAATTATTTTTCTACTTTTAATCGTAATTTCCTTTTTTGGTTATGTAATTTTCAAAAAATCACGTCCAAATGTCCAACTTTCAGTAAAGATTTCTGAATTCATACTTGTCGTTTGTACCATTTTATCTTTCGCATTATTCGCTTTTTCCTGGATGGTCAACTCGGCTGATTATTATACAGCCATTGATATTGTGGATGGTGGCTACACGCCAATTGCTTCGGCTCACGTTCTTACATTGCTTGTGTTTTTTACGTTGTCTTGGTGTGGAATTATTGCATTACGGGTTCGCGGAAATAAATTGCCACCCTTAGTATTTGTACTCGCAATTATTTTTATTTTAATAGGTTGTTTTATAAGTGTCGCCTTTTTATTGCAGTTGATTACCAATAAAGAACCAGCTAAAATGGGTATGGTGTTTTCCATTCTGCCTATCTTTTACCTCATAATTTCTATTTCTTTGTTAGTGAAGATCGCTGAAACTGAAGGTGAATTGGCATCTGAAAAAACGTACAGTAATTCATTTCTCAATGCTTTAAATTCATTTATGGCGAAAAGCAAAGACAAACCGTTCTTGATTTTACTGCTTTGCATTCCAGTTTTTATTATAATTGTAGCAATTTTAATGCTGTTTGGCCAGGATTACAATTCAATTACTAAAGTTTTTACTGAAACCACGGCTTGGAATTTTTCGCAACAATCGCATCCACCGTTTTTAGATCACAAAGGCCATTACTTGTGTACAGTGGCTATTTGTGGTGATGCTGCTGTGGTAAAGCCGCTGCGTTTGGGAAAAAGACACGGTTGTGAAATAGTGGTAAACAGACAACTACTAATTGCCAATGCTTTTGAGGAATTGATTCAAGAACGTTCGCCAAAGTTGCATAAATGGATTCGCAACTGCTACGATACTTACGGCTATCCACTTTCTAAAAAGATTACAACCGCAGCACGTTCTAACTTGGTTTACCGATTAATGAAACCTTTAGAGTATTTATTTCTCACTGTTTTATATTTATGTTGTAGCAAACCAGAGGAGAAGATTAATAAACAATATGCCATTTAGAGTCGATTTTTGCGTTAAGGATTGTAAGGGTTTAGTACCGATTTTTCATCGGTACCGAAGCGCTAGCGAAGCCCTGAAAAGCCTGACCCTTGGGTAACGCCCAGAATGTTAAATTACTGCATTTGATGATTTTAAATACTCCCAAAAATTGACTTTAAGCTACACTATAACCTGGTTTATATTAAATGTAAGATTTTACACTGAAGTCTTAAAAAACAATAATGGAATTTATTGTAAATAGTAAGCGTTAATTTAGATCAAATAATCAATTTTTCATAGATAATTAAATATATTCGTATGATGAAAACAACCTATAAAATCCTGTCCTTTATGCTGATGCTTTTTTTATCTGTATCAGTTTATGCGCAAATACCGGAAGAAATTAAATGGGAATATTTAAAGAAGACTTACGCCAAGGACAGCACTGCTTTACAACTAACCTTAAACGGAAAAAGTCTAAATGGTGCGTATAAAATTCCATTGGATGAAGATTCCTACGCACTTTATACTATTAAAAACGGAATGATTACTGGCGAGGCGTTTTGGTATACAAACGGAGGAACTTTAGAATGCAAACTTCTGTATAAACGGGGAGTTCGCAATGGTTTAAAAGAGAATTACGATCAGAATGGAAAAGTTTGGCTTCGACAAGAGTTTAAAGATGGCAGACAAGATGGCTTAAGTGAAATGTACAGCAATGGGCAACTCAATACTAAATCGGAGTATAAAAAAGGTAAAAAATACGGTAAGCAAATTAGCTACAGCAGTGGGAAAATACTATCAGAAACAGAATATAAAGACAATTTGAGAGAAGGTATTAGTAAAACGTATGATTTCCAAGGCAACTTAATTTCAGAAATTAGTTATAAGCAAGACCGGCAAGATGGTTTATCAGTTATGTACGCTATGGGAAAAAGGAATATGGATTTTATGTTTGTAGCTGGTAAAAAACATGGAATTGGCCACATGTATAAGCCGGATGGTTCGGTTATTTTTACGAGTTATTATCTTAATGGCGAAAAAGTTTCAGAGAACGACTATCAGTTATATATTAACGATACTAAATAATATTTAGATCCCATGTACTTCAATTTTACCAAAAATAAAAATTTGATGGGTAGTTGAGGAAATTTGCAACACGTTGAATCTCAGTTTCAGCGATGTCGAAAAATAGGGAACTTGCAGTTGAAATAATTTTTAAGCATGTCATCGTGGATGCATTTTTCAATAAAGAAGTTAAGATGCAACATTTTATTAGCAGAGTTACAGTACATAGTCACTGTCGCTTTTTTTTGTTACAATTAGCGCAAGACAATTGAATTTCATTATTTAAATATTAAATGAAAAGAATGTTCGTATTTATAGTCCTTTCAGCAGTGATTCTTTTTTTATTGGAATGCTGTACTACATTCAACATATCGCCGAAATTACTGATTAACAAGTCCCAGTATATCCAATTTCCAGAATTGAGCGATGGTTTGGAATGGGGTACATTTAAGATGGAACGGGTTTCTGAAACAGTCAATGTCAATGTACGTTATTTTCCAGAAAATAATTTTTTCATGGTCAACAATTACCAAGGAGAGGTATTTAATCCAATAAAAATAGATCATTTAGGCAAAACAATTTTTCAACTGCATCTGCCTAAAAGTGATGCTTTTCATCTGATTGATGACAACAACAGTTTCATTATAGGAGAAAATTCGGTCTATAATTTTGCTGAAGATCACCCAACTGCAGTGTCTTTTAGCACTATTTTAAACAAAGAAAATACGTTAACTTCAGAAGAATGGATTCAAATATTTGAATCGCATTACCAAAAAGCAGAAATCGTTTTATATGGTTGGGTAACCGATTTAGAAAGTGCAAATTGTGTTTACTTCCAAACTGCAGGTAAATGGACCAAACTTTACACATTTTCACATTCTGGTCCAAGCTTTATTTATTCACAAGGTTCAAAAATAAAGTGTAAAATTAAAAAGAAGGAAGTTCCTGAAAAAGTTCGTGAAGTTCACTTTTTAAAGGATGTAGCTAGAGAAAGCTATTCTAATGAGCATCGTTTTACCGATTCTTATAGTACGCCTTTTAACACAGATCAGTCATTTTTCCCTGATCAGTCACTGCATTACAAAATGGCTGGAGCTATTAATATGCTTGCCTTTTCAAAAGAAAATTCCAGTTCTGACGGATACAATATTGGCATACCTACACTATTTTACGGTACCGCTTTTTATGAAATGAATTTTGACGGAGCTGTTTTACATTTTAAAAACAATGCCATCAAGTCTGTTGGAATTGGTGAAAAGGTGCAATCTGAAACTTATATTTTTGCGCTACCTGAAAAGTTCTTGAATAGGAGTAAAGTTTCTTTTCTTACGTACGATTACGGGATAAATAAGCATAAAAATGGAAAGGAAGGCGTTTATGTCATTCGCAGAAAAGGCAATTAGTAGGACTCTCTAATTTTTAACAGCATTTAAAAATATGTAGAAGCGATTTGTTGCGTTTTTTTATTTAAAATTGCGCTGCTGATTTAATGATTCCGAACGTGTCTAGTAGTACCAGAAAAATCAACTTCACAAACCTTACAAATCTAAATCAGCTTAATGGTTTTCCCGCCTCATCTTTTATTTGACCGTTGCTACAATTTGAATAAAATAGAGCGGTAAATAAAATTACTACATAGTTCATGTTTATGTTGTTAATTTGGGCGTTCCCCAAGGGTCGGGCTATTCACTAAATCTTTTTTATGAAAAATAAAAAAGGATATCGTTCCTATCCCTAACGCAAAATCGTTGAACGAGGAAATTATACTTTTTAATGCCATTACAATCATTGAAGTGTCTCTACTATAGCATCAAATTTATTGGCTTTCGCAATTTCAATAGGCAATCTACCATAAGAGAGATCATCACCACAATCAAAGGTTTCTGGTTTGTTTTTATCTGCACCTTTCTTCAATAAGTATTTAACCATAGCCAAATTATTCTCTTTTATGGCAATTATTAGTGCCGATGTTCCATCGCATTCGTTAGAAGATAGCTCGTCCTTTGACAGTTTTAAAGCATTAAGTACTTCATAATCTGATCTTCGTACCGCTTCGTAAAATACCCATAACTTACCTCTAATATCTCCCGAATTTTGGTCCGCACCTTTTAACAATACATATTTTGCACCTTCATAAAACTGATAAAAACCTGCAGTATTAAACGAACCATTGTCTTTATAAGCACACCCTTTTTCAATGAGATATTTCAGGATTTCCAATCTCTTATGTTCGGCGGCGGCCAAAACTAGATTTTCTTCCTTATCGTTAATGGTGGCTCCTTTGTTCACCAGCAATTTTAATAAACTTAAATTGTCCGAAGTTCGAATCACTGCTTCTACAGGTGATATTTTGTTCTTGGGTTGAAAGTTTGCGGGAAATGTTGTTTCTAGCATTTCCGCAACTTTGTCGGTGTTATTATCGGAAATGGCGTCATAAAATTCATTGACAATTTGCCATGTTGGTTCAGAATGATTCCACTCGCTTGTTTGATTTAGAGCAGGAGGTTGCACATCGTCCAATTGTATCCGATCAATTTTCTGATTTTCTTCGACTTTGTCAATGCAAGAAGTAAAAGAAAATACAAGTAGTAGAAATGTTAATAAAACCTTCAGTTGTAGTTTATTCATAGCTGTTTAATCAATCATTGTTTTCTCAAAATAATCCACTATCGTTTCTTGAAAATCGATAAGTGTTTGTTTTTCAGTTTTTGTTATTTTTCCTTTGCTGTAAATTTCATACTTCCCATTTTCATTGTCGATTGCTAACCAAATTATTCCGCTTTCAATTTTTCCCAACGCGTTCGTTTTTAAATAACCGCTCATTATGGGTTGATTTTTCCTTGCATAGCTACCCAAAAAAACCTTCAACAACGCATCTTCTTGTGAAAAGAATGCGGCAATGGATTCAAAAACAGCATCAATATTATTTAAATCTGTAGAAATAGTTAAGCGTGCAAAAAGTTTATATGTTTTATCAAAATCATAGTTCATAGTAGCATCTAACTCCGTTTTACCAACGTAACTTTCAACTTTGCCCTTTACGATTTGGTTTGAAATGGTGCTGCTTTTCGGCAGATTTTCGAGGTCAAAAGCAATCGCTTCTGTAGAGGAAACCATTTTTTCATTGTAGAAAAGTGTTCTAACTAAATACTTATTATTGAGTGTGATTTTAATAACAGCATTTGGTTCTTGGGCATTGGTAATCACAATCTGATCATTCACTTTAGTAAATGTAAGCGCATTTCCATAATTAACCGCAAACAGTTCCACCACCATACTTTCCAATGTAGCGCCAATATAGTTTTTAGTGGTCTGACCACTTTCAATTTCAACAGTGGTGGATTGTTTAATTTGTGCAAAAGAGGATGAGCTCATAAATAGTAAAATAATAAAAAGTATGTTTTTCATATCGTGCCAATTTCTGTAATTAGTGATGTAACTGTGGCTCTTTTAAAACCGTTATTTTGTTTTTTATCAAGCCTTTCTTATCAATAGTAACTAGCCATTGTTCATGTCCAATAACTCCAATCTCGTCCTGGCTATTTTTAATGAAACCCCAATCTACTTTATCAAAATTAATTTGCTTACTGTTTATAATTTTCATTTTAATAGTATGACTCGTAACGTTAAAATCAGTTGCTGTACCGACGTATAACTTATCAATAAGGTTCAGCTTTTTACCGTGGGTACAAAGGAACATTTGTGCAGAAACGGCACTGTTGTAAAGCATTCCGACAACAATTCCTTCACCCGGATTCAAATCCAATTTTTCTGCACTTACATGTCCTAACGCCTTTATTGTATCTGTAATTTTGGGATAGTAATCGTTCAAATTCGCTTGACTTAATTTTCCATAAATAGGTAATTTTCCAATCTCTTTATTAATAGTGTCAATTGATGTTATCTTATTGTTATTATTATAGTTATGAACGCTAACTTGAAGTGAATCAGTAATTGTTGCTTCTCTTGTATCCTGCTGATATTTATCCACTTTACAACTGATAAATAGTAGAAATACAATTGCAGTATAAAATGATATATTTAATTTTTTCAACTCGTTTGCAGTCATTTTACATTTATATTTCTCCTCATTCTATTTTTTTAATGCTAGGTTAATTTATTTAAAAGTTCCACAGTTCATTATCCTTTTTCTAAAATTGTAAGATTATTTTTAGTTCTCATCAACCACATTTTGATATCGAAAATAATTACGATTAATTATTTCTAGTGGTTAATGGAAATCCTAATTGAGTTGACATTTTATAACCTTCAGTCGTCGCTTTATTGTTACCACAATTCTTGTGAAGATATAAATTTTTTTTCATCTTCAAAATTTTAGTTTACACTAATGTACCATCCGTTTTAATCTAATTGAGCATTAATTTAAATCTACTTTTTACTATTGGCTGCTGAAAGCGAATCATGTGTTGAGGAGATGTTATTTGCCATTATTATACCTCTAAATGAACAACAAAAAAATGCAGAAATCCGTGATAAAAACGAACACTTGGATGCATATTTTTTGGCAACTCCTATTTTTTTCTATCTTTGAACATGATGAAGATTATTTCGGAAGTTGTATTTGCTAATTGGTACCACGCTTTTATAGCGATGTTTCTGTTTTTTAATTTCATTTATTGGGTATTTTCATTCCTTGCAAAGGTTATTTTTAATTATTTTGAAACTAAAAATAAGGTAGCCAAAGTCGATAATCACTTTCTTTATCCTGGACAGCAAAAAAAAGAAATCCTTCAATCCATTCGCTCGATCTTCATTTTTAGTTTGCAGGCAATAGTTTTACAGCAAGGAATAGTACGAGGTTGGTTCCATATTCAGACAGATATGAATTGGTGGGTTGTGCTTCAAATAAGTGTTTTATTTTTATGGAATGAGATTCATTTTTACTTGTGCCACACGCTATTGCATACTAAATTTATGATGCGGAATTTTCACCATGTGCATCATCATTCAAAAGAGCCTACTGTTTTTTCTACTTTTAGTTTTCATTGGATCGAAGCTTTTTTGTTAGGGACTGTAGTGTTTTTCCCGTTAATGTTATATCCATTTCAGCTGTTGGCAATACTATCTTTGCCGATTATGAGTTTACTTATTAACTTATTGGGCCATTGCAATTATGATTTATTTAGCCAATACCATTCAAGTCATATCCTCAAATTTTCTTACCGTCACAGCATGCATCACAAAGGTGGGAAAGGTAATTTAGGATTTTTATTACCTTGGCTCGACCAATTTTTTAAAACCACAGCAAAACAGGATAAATGAAAAAAGTATATATAACAGCAACAGGTAGTTATCTGCCAAATGAGCCAGTTTCTAATCAGGACATGGAAGATTTTTTGGGTTTAATTAATGAAACTCCTTCACGCACCAAAGCTATTTTTTTAAGAAAAAATGGAATCAAAACAAGGTATTATGCGTTAGACAAACAGCAGAATTCAACGCATAAAGCGTATGAAATGGCGGCTTCTGCGATTAAAAATTGTATTGCAAATAGCACTTTAAATAGTAGCGAAATAGAAATGTTAAGTGCAGCAACCACCCAAAGTGATTTGCCCGTTCCAGGTTTTGCCAGTATGGTTCATGCAGAAAGTGGTATTGGACGTTGTGGTTTGGCTTCACATCAAAGCGTTTGTGCAGCAAGTTTAATGGCAATTCAAAATGCTTTTTTACAAGTTAAATCTGGAACGGTAAATAATGCTATTTGTTGTGCATCAGAATTGCCCAGCAGAATGTTCAAAGCAAGACGTTTTGAAGGTCAAGATGCATTTGCAAATGGTGAAACAGCATTAACATTAGAAACTGATTTTCTCCGTTGGATGTTAAGTGACGGTGCAGGTGCGATGCTGATGCAAAATGAGCCTGGACAGCGACTTTCTTTAGCCATAGAATGGGTAGATGTCAAGTCGTATGCACATGCATATGAACTTTGCATGTACACTGGAACTCAAAAAGACGGTGACTCTATTGGAAAAACTTGGCTGGATTATGATAACATCAGCGATGCTAATAAAGCGGGTATGCTGAATTTGAAGCAGGATATGAGTCAAGTGGATAACATAGTTAAACTCGGGATCCAACGATTTTTTGAATTGGTTGATGAAGATCAATTTAATCCGGACGAGTTGGATTGGCTGGTATGTCATTATTCTTCGCATCATTTTAGACCCCAAATAGTCGACCTGCTTAAAAAAGGTGGTGTAGAAATACCTCCCGAAAAATGGTTCACTAATTTGTATACAACAGGTAATATTGGTTCAGCCTCAATTTTTGTAATGTTGGACGATTTGGTTAAATCAGGAAAACTTAAAGTTGGGCAAAAAATTCTGTGCATGGTGCCAGAAAGCGGCCGGTTTATTACAGGTTATATGTTGCTTACCGTAACTGGGGAACATCGCGAAAATGCATTTAAAGAGAACATAGCAGAAATTAAACCTCCTGAAATTAGGATTCAAGATAAGCCGATACAAGAATGGTTGGTACGCCAACTTTCTGGAGTGTGGTTTGATTTTGAGCGCGATTTACAGCAAGTGCCTGTTGTAAAAAAAATATTCAAAGGAACTTTATCTCTGGAAGAATACAAACGCTTATTGGTAAACCTTCGACAGCAAGTAATTGATGGTTCTCAATGGATTGCTAGAGCTGCTTCGAATGTAAGTATCGATTACTTTCCCGTTCGTTCTGCTTTTATCAGACATTCTTCCGACGAACATAAGGATTATCAAATTTTAGAGAAAAACTACGTCAATTGCGGAGGAACTGAAGAAGAAATAGTGACCGGAATTAAGAATATTGGAAGTGAGGCTTTGAGCGCCTACATGTTTCATCGAGCAAGCCAGCCCAATCCTTTTGATCTTTTAGGTGGGATGTTTATTATAGAGGGATTAGGAAATAGGGTCTCTGGTAAATGGGGAAGGGCAATTCAGCAACAGCTGAACTTGAATAAAGATCAAGTTTCATTTTTTATCTACCACGAATCTAGTGATAGTAATGACAACCATTTTGAGCGTTTTGAACAAGCAATTCAATCCGAATTACTGACCAGAGAGATGGCTGAAAAAATAGTTAAAATGGCCAAGGTAGTAGCCAAACTTTACACGCTTCAATTACAAGAATTAGATAACTTTTAAGTACAAAAAACATGTTGCATAAAAAAGAGTATTTCGAAAACATGGTCAACGAACCAAGAAATCCAAGCCATTGGCATGCGATGTTTCTTGATAAAAGTGTTCCGTTTGATGCAGATGCTAAAGCGGCTTTTTTATATGATTCGTCTACCAAAAGCAGGCAATTTCTATATCCAGTGGCAAAAATGTTTGCAAGAGTCTCCATTGTACTCATGCAGTTTTTTAAAATATTTATTCCAAATGTGATTAACGCCCCAAAAATGTTGCACAAAAGTTTATTCTGGGGTATGAAATATTTTATTACACCAGAAGCAAATTTTATTATTCTTCGCCATTTTTATCTCGGTTCAGAAGTCCTTCGTTTTATTAAAGACAATGTAGATGGAGCAGAAGCTATACCAATGAATCCGCTGAAACCGCTAGGCGTTTGTGATGTAAAAGATAATATCTTTTTGGATCATGATCTTAACCTTTATAATTTCATCATCAATTTAAACAAGGCGATGGAAGACCAACATTTAAAAATAGAGAAGAAAGACAAGCCTGATTTTAGTGCTATTACGGACGGAGAAATTCCTTTTAAACCATTTAGAAATGGCTGGACTAATTTTATAGATTTGGCCACAGCTATAGAAATTTTTACACCTGTATATCAATTTTACCTTACCGATAACGATTTCTGGCGGGCTACAAATTCGCTGCAACTTGATGAAGTAATTGGAATATATGCAGCAACTATAATGGATTGTCCCGAAAAACTTACTGCCTTAAATAATAAACACCCAATGATTCCGCTACCTACCGCAGGCGCCGCTTTTAGACTTTTGCTTCACGGCTTTTCTACAGAGGTTTTGCATGCGCTATTAGTTCAAGGAAAACGCGCCACGGCAAACACAACTTAGCGAGAGATGCTTCATCTGATTTTACAAATTGGTTTATTAAGAATAACAGAAAAATACTGGATAAACTTTTAGAAAAGTTTATCCACAAAATAGGTAAGCAATTATGCAGATACAAAGGGTTAAGGCTATATGCGTTCCAACTTTAAAGGCTATTGATTGTACAGATACTAATACCGACCAAAATGAATTTAAACCAATTCAAATAATCATAAAACGTTCTAATGAAAATTCCGCTTTTAAAGATGAAGTCGATAAATTAGAAGCGAAGTATTGAGGTTGAAAAAAACATTCTGCATTAGTCGATAATAGAATAATCGTACAAAAGCTAAAATAAAAAATCCTTAAACTCCTGATTTCCAGTATGTTTAAGGATTTTTTTGTGACCTCGACTGGATTCAAACCAGTAACCTCTTGAGCCGTAATCATAAATAAGCCTATTTGTTAGTTATACGTTTACTACTTAAATAGTAATAAAATCAATACTTTACGGCAAATATACTACTTGTTTGTTAATATCTATTGTGTGTTTATTAATATATTTTGTTTGCAAATCGTTTGCAAATGATTATTTTTGCTTTAAACAACAAAGCAAATGAATTTTACAATCTCAATCATATTAGATACAAGACGAGAAAAAACCAATGGCACGTACCCAATAAAGCTATCCGTATTCAGCAGAATATTAAAAAAACAAAAAAGGTATTCTTTGGATATTGATTTAACTGCTAACGATTTTGAAACAATTTGGATAAATCCAGAAGGTAAAAATTTAAGAGGTACAAATAATGAAATTCGTTTGAAACTTCAAAGTATTATAACTAGAGCAGATGAAGAAGTAAAACAAATGACCGTATTTGACTTTGAAACTTTTGAAAAGAAATTTTTTAGGAAAGTAACCGCCAAGAATAATGTAAAATATTATTTCAATTTATCAATCCAGTCAAATTTGGATAATAATAAAATTGGAACTGCTGAAAGTTATAAATATACTCTCAATTCATTTGCTGAATTTTTAGAACCAAAGGCAAAGTTAAAATCAAAAATAGATAAACTTACTTTTAATGAAATTACGCCCGAATGGTTAAAAAAATATGAAGTGTTTATGTTATCGACTGGTAAGAGTTACACAACGGTTGGAATTTATACAAGAACATTAAGAGCCGTTTTTAATAACGCTATTGCATCAAATGATATAAATAATGATATTTACCCATTTGGCGAAAAGAAAAATAAAAAGTATCAAATTCCCACTTCAAAAAAGGTTAAAAAAGCTTTGACCTCTCAAGGCTTGAAAACGTTATTTGATGCTAGAGCAACTAACGAAAACGAACAGCAAGCAAAAGATTTTTGGTTTTTTAGTTATGCTTGTAATGGTATGAATTTTAAAGACATTGTACTGCTGAAATATTCAGATTTTAAAGAAGATAGTTTCTCATATTACAGGGCAAAGACATTTGACAAATCAAATGAAAAAGAAACGATCACAATTTATTTGACTGATTTTACAAATAGTATTATAGCAAAGTATGGCAACAAAAATAAAAGTGGTTATGTTTTTAATATTGTTTCAAATAAAGACACAAGTCAAATTCAATATTATAAAATCAAAAACTTCACACGATTGACAAATGACCACATTAAACGAATTGCAAAAGCAAACGATTTGCCGACTGATATTAGCACCTATTGGGCTAGACACAGCTTTGCGACTCAATCAATCCGTAAAGGTGCTAGTATGGAGTTTATTAGTGAAGCTTTAAATCATAGTGACCTCAACGTTACTAAAAATTACTTTGCCGGATTTGAAGATGAAGCAAAGAAAACTTTTGCAAACTCTTTACTAGATTTTTAATAAAAAAAAAGTTGTTTTTTGGGGTGCATTTTGTGCATTTCCTACATTAAAAACATTTTAACTGAAATTGTTGATAACTTCTAAATTCTTTAAATCACTTAATTTCAAGTAGTTAAGCAAGTAAAATGAATTATTTTCAATATTCACTATTTATAATCGTTCTAAATAGTGAAAAATGTTGTTTCTTTGTTTGGAGGTTACGATGTAAAAAACTACTCGTTATCTTCAGCTGAAAACAACGAGTGTTTTATAACATAAATGTAAAAATTTCCGAGGTCTTTACATTTGCAAAATTACTAAAAATATTCTTGTGTTTCAGTTAATGAACTTTTATTAACAATTTAAAACATTTACACTATGTTTTTAAACACAAAACAAGTAGCTGAAATTCTTGGCTACACTCAAAGAAATGTTGGTTATCTTATTGCCAAAGGTAAATTGAAACCAATAAACCCAAACCACAAAACAAGCTTTTTATTCACACCGGAAGAGGTGCAGTCGTTTAACTCTAAAAAACGTAATGATGAAAAGCAATAGTATTATTTTGTCAGAGATGACGCCGGAAGATTTGAGCTTATTAGTAGGCAATGTTTTTGATCATAAGATGACCAACTTCGTATCAGAATTTTCGAGCCAGTCGCAATCAGATGCACCTTTATTTATTGATGGATGTGAAAGCCTTACTGGATTTGCTAAAGCGACAATTTACGCTTATTGTCAAAAAAATTTGATGCCACACCATAAGAAAAATGGTAAACTATTCTTTTTTAAATCGGAATTAATAGACTGGATTAAAGAAGGTAAACAGAAAACGCTTAAGGAAATTGAAGCGGATGCAGATGCTTTTTTATCTAACAATAAAAGAAAATCTAGCAATGGAAGAAAATAAAGAAAGTCTTAAAAATCTGATTCTCAACGATGCTATTAAATTGACCGAAAGCATTAAGCCGGTGCAGAAGTCAACAGAAGATATATTGCAAATTCTTACTGATCATATTAGAGAAACTGATTTTATGCTTTTAGCATTTCCTGAAAGCAAGGACATAAAAAGAAAATATGAAGAACTTCATAATCTTTCTACTCAAGAAGCTGAATTGAATGAAACGGATGCAAAGCTTTACAATGAGTTATCCAAAAAAATACGAAAGTTTAAATTATCAAAAAATCATTATTTGGTTCTTTGTATTGAACAACTTCTAAAAATTGCAAAGCTTAACAATTGGGGTTTATGCAAGAAAAACGGATTTATTTATTTGTATAATGGCTCGCACTGGTCGGAAATTGACAAAGAAAGTTTTCAATCTTTTCTTGGAAATGTAGCTTTGAAGATGGGAGTTGAAAAATTTCAATGTAAAATTTATACGTTCAAAGAAGATTTATTTAAGCAGTTTATGAGCGATGCATATTTGCCAACGCCAACGCAAAATAAAAATAACGTACTGATTAATTTACTAAACGGAACTTTTGAAATTGCACCAACGAAAAGAGGATTAAGGACCTTTGAGCGTGAGGATTTTATAACACACCAATTGCCGTTTGAATTTAATCCGGAAGCGACCGCACCTCGTTTTCAAAAATACCTAGATGAGGTATTGCCGGACAAACAAAAGCAGAAGGTATTTGCTGAATATTGTGGTTATATCTTCATTAAACCTAGTATTTTGAAACTTGAAAAGATGCTAATTTTATACGGAACTGGAGCCAACGGCAAATCGGTATTCTTTGAAATCATTAACGCTTTACTAGGAACTCAAAATATTAGTAACTATTCATTACAAAGTTTAACCAACGAAAACGGATACTTCAGAGCTAAAATCGCTAACAAGTTGGTTAAACTATGCCAGTGAAATAAATGGAAGATTAGAAACCGACATTTTTAAACAAATGGCTTCCGGCGAACCGATAGAAGCACGTTTACCATACGGCGAACCATTTATATTAAATGAGTATGCAAAGTTAATTTTCAATTGTAATGAATTGCCAAAAGATGTTGAACACACAAACGCATACTTCAGAAGATTTTTAATAATTGGTTTTGATGTTACTATTCCTGAAGAACGCCAGGACAAACAATTGCCACAAAAAATAATTGCTAGTGAATTGTCGGGAGTTTTTAACTGGATATTGCAAGGACTTGACAGAGTGCTGGAACAAAAGAATTTCAGCAAATGTGATGCCATTGATAACGCTCGAAGTAATTACGAAAAGCAAAGTGATAGTGTGCAAATGTTTATTGACGAACTAGAATACAAAGCTTCGACTGATTACACTACAATAACTGAATTATACCAACAGTACAAAACTTTCTGTATTGAAGATGGATTTAGACCAGTGAATAAGTCAAATTTTATGAAGCGATTGAGCCACCATAAAATAATAGTTAGCAGGATTAGTATTGGTAACGTAGCATATATTTCAAATGGAAAACACCAACTTTAAATATAAACTAGACAATAGTAGTAAGAAGTATGTTTGCCCTAAATGCAATAAGAAAACCTTTGTTTACTATTTGGATTCAGAAACTGGAAACTACCTAAATGCTGACTATGGAAGATGTGATAGGGAGCAAAATTGTAATTATCACAAAGCACCGCCAAAGGGAAAACTTGCCTATATAATTGACATTTTAGCACTGGAAGCAATTAGCGATAAAGCGTATAAATTGACTGAAAAAAATGGATTTATTTTAATTGTTCCAAAGTCGCAAATACTAGAACAAACAGATTTTTCTTGTTGGATAACTGATTGGTTCTTGCAATCTTCAGCAATTGATTATCTAGGTAGTGAAAGTAAATATTTCAATACTGATGAGGTTAATTTTATTAATGAATTGCAACCATTTACCGATGCAGAACAACCTGAAGCGAGTTATCACACACTGGAGCTACTGGATAAATTATATGCAGAAAATCCAACAGAAGATAATTTGACTAAATATTTATTGACAATATTTAGCACTAAAGAAGTTGAGGATGCTATGCAAAATTATCTGATTACTGGAACGGATTACTTTTGGAAAAATTCAACTGTATTTTGGCAAATTGATAATTATGAGAAAATTCATAGTGGTAAGATTATGAAGTATGATAGTGATACTGGTAGAAGATTAAAACAACCATTTAGCCACATTAACTGGATGCATAAAGCACTCAATGAAACTGAATTTAATCTTTGTCAATGCTTGTTTGGACTTCATAGAATTGACGAGGATACACAAAAGACAATCGGAATTTGTGAGAGCGAAAAGACCGCTATTATATTGAGTATTTTTTTACCGGACTTCATTTGGCTTGCAACTGGAAGTAAAAGCAATTTCAAATTTGACTTATTGAAACCTCTCAAGAATAGAAATGTTATTGCATATCCTGACAAAGGCGAATATTTCAACTGGTTAAGTAAATCACAAGAATTGAAAACATTAGGATACAATATTGCAATCAGTGATTTAATTGAAAAAACTGATTTTGAAAACGGTTTTGATTTAGCAGACTATTATTTTAAAATGCACGAAATGCACGAAATGAAGCTAAAACAAAACATTTTATTTTCACATTAAAAACAAGTATAAATTAAATTCAAGGAGTCAAACATTAATAAATAAATAGAATTATGCAAACAGAAATTGAAAAAACAAAAAAGGAAATCGAAGTATTGCAACTGAAATTGCAAGAACTCGAAAGGCCAACGCCGGTAGAACAGGCAAAAATGGAAAACACAATTAACGATATTTTAAAAGATATCTAATCCCACTAAACTCAGAATTATGAAAAAAGAATTGATTTATCAGAACGACAATCTACTGTCAGAAATTATTAGAGATTTATCGCAGTATAAGCCACTATTAGAAGAGGTAAAAGAATGCTATGAGAAACTAGAACTTGGTAACTTTACAAATGAAATCCTCAAAGAAATTACAGAAATCAATATTAATGGAATCGACAAGATGTATCGAGAAAAATGTGAATCGGATTATGCTAAAGTCAATATTTCGAACGCAATTATCAAAGAGAATTTAATGAGAGGATCAGACGAACTATTTAACGGTTTAGTTTTCGCCACCGTTGCACTTCGCAAATTTCGACCTGAAACTTATAGCCGTTCAGCTCGCTTAAAAGCTTCACAAATTTCTTTTATAGATGGAAGATTCCAATGCACTGAATTAGACCAGGAGCATGTACTTGAAGATTATTGTAGAATTTATTTAGAAAATGATAAGGAACGTGATTTGTTCGAAAGTTTGACTAATCTAAAAAAAGTCTATGAAAATATTTATGAAAACCTTGAAAGTATGAAATTTGAATTTAGAGGGCAATTTAAAAACATGGCAACTATCGAGCGTACTTTTTTCAAAACGGACTTTCAAAATGGAACCACAGAAGTAAATGTTGGCGGTATAAAATACGCCTCGCAATTTGAAAAAAGAGAATTGATATAACCTAGTAAGCGAGGGAGCGTAAAGGTTCCCTCGCAAACTATTAATAGTTTAAAAATAGAATACCATGGCAAATACAACAGGAAAAAAATTTGGAGGTAGAAAAGCTGGCGTAAAGAATAAAACTCAATCACAAACAAAGGAATTATTAAAAACAATCCTTGACAAAGAAATTGAAAGTTTAGGTGAAAGGCTTGAAAATCTTGAGCCGCTGGAACGTGTAAACGCAATTGCAAAACTATTGCCGTACATATTACCTAAACAAACCGAGATTAGAGCTGACATAAAGACTGAAAATGCAGAGATGACTAGCGAGCAACGAGAAGCAAGAATTGCCGAACTTTTGGCAAAAGCAAAAGCGATGTAACAAATGCACCAAATGAAGTCTAAAAACAATATTTATTTTTGAACTTTTTTAAGAAAATTTGTTTTGAAAATAGACTAATATTTGAGGATGCAAATAACCGCTAATTTGTCTTAATTCAACAGTCTGTTTGCAAATTGTTTGCAAATAAAAAAACCAGTACTTCCAAAAACGATGGGAAGTACTGGTTTTATTGGTGACCTCGACTGGATTCAAACCAGTAACCTCTTGAGCCGTAATCAAGTGCGCTATTCAGTTGCGCCACGAGGCCATTTGCAGTTGGTTATAATAACCTCATTGCGGGTGCAAATATAAGGATAAATGTATATAGTGCAAGTATAAATTTCTAAAAATATCAAAAAAAATCAATCTTTAAGACTATGTCGGTGATATTCAGTATTTCCCAAAACCATTATTTTTATATAACGACATCACTTTGTAGTTGAAATGCTCAAAAGTGATCCGTTTTTGCTTGGAATATCTACAAAAACAGTTGAAAATATAAAATGTGAAAGGTTGGTTGGTACAGAAAGTTGATGGTTTTTCTTCGGAATCGTATGGTTTAAAACATGAGGAGTATAAATTATGCATCTTTTAATAGCAAATAGTTGTCTTCTCAAGCCACTAGTAAAGTACAAAGACGGTATTTTAGAACGGCACATTTAAGTGTTTATACATCAAATACGTGTTATTAAAAATGCTATTTTAGCTGCAGGATACAAAGTAATTGTCGCTTGTACAAAAACTAGAGCCATTTGCTGGAACACTAGTAGAAATCAATTTCCCACCAGAAAAAGCTTTTTTAAATAGCCGTCAAACGTTGGGGAAATACTTAGATTTTGTGGTGTTGAAGTATCAATCTAAACTGTTTGTTGTAACCCAATATTTGTACGCGATTATCGCTTTTTGAAATTTGCTGGCTTTCGCCAAATCCAAACCTTCCTTGGTGTAGTTGGGAAGGAGAAGTTTATTTAGTTTTGCAAGTAGTTTGAACATCGGTTTTGTTTTAAAGATAAAAAAATTAATCAAGCATTCTGGGTTGCTATAAAAAAAAAATGGTTTTCAATACAAATCGAAAACCATTTTTAAATTATTTACTTAAGATTATACTTGAATGACACCCAAGTTGAATTTCTTTTCAATAGGCGAGTGGTTTGCTGCTTCAATTCCCATTGAAATCCATGTTCTGGTCTCAAGCGGGTCAATGATTGCGTCCGTCCACAATCTTGAAGCCGCATAATAAGGTGAAACTTGTTCGTCGTATCGTGCTTTTATTTTATCAAAAAGTGCTGCCTCTTTTTCTTCATCTACCACTTCTCCTTTTGATTTTAAAGACGAAGCTTCAATTTGGGCCAAAACTTTTGCCGCTTGTGTTCCACCCATAACCGCTAATTCGGCACTTGGCCAAGCAAAAATCAATCGTGGATCGTATGCTTTTCCACACATAGCATAATTTCCTGCACCGTAAGAATTTCCAACAATAACCGTAAATTTAGGTACTACAGAATTAGAAACAGCATTTACCATTTTTGCACCATCCTTAATAATTCCGCCATGCTCTGATTTTGAACCTACCATAAAACCTGTTACGTCTTGAACAAAAACCAAAGGAATTTTCTTCTGGTTGCAATTGGCAATAAAACGGGTTGCTTTATCAGCAGAATCGGAATAAATAGCACCACCAAATTGCATTTCGCCTTTTGCATTCTTTACCACTTTACGTTGATTAGCGACAATTCCAACAGCCCAACCGTCAATTCTGGCATACGCCGTAATCAATGTCTTACCGTAATCTCCTTTATATTCGTCAAATTCAGAATTGTCTACAAGTCGCTTGATGATTTCATACATATCATATTGATCTGATCTCGACTTTGGTAAAATTCCAAATAATTCTTTTGGATCTAAAGCTGGTTTTGTTGCTTTTATTCGGTTAAAACCGGCTTTGTCGTAATCGCCAATTTTACCCACAATACTTTTAATGCGATCCAAAGCATCTTTATCATCTTTGGCCTTGTAATCTGTAACTCCCGAAATTGAGCAGTGTGTTGTGGCACCTCCCAATGTTTCATTATCGATAGTTTCACCAATTGCAGCTTTCACTAAATAGCTTCCGGCTAAGAAAATACTCCCGGTTTTATCTACAATCATTGCTTCGTCAGACATGATGGGCAAATAAGCTCCACCTGCAACGCAACTTCCCATAACTGCCGCAATTTGTGTAATTCCCATGCTGCTCATGATGGCATTATTTCTAAAAATGCGACCGAAATGCTCTTTATCTGGAAAAATTTCATCTTGCAATGGCAAATAAACTCCAGCACTATCCACTAAATAAATAATAGGCAATCTATTTTCCATGGCAATTTCTTGCGCACGTAAATTTTTCTTACCAGTAATTGGAAACCAAGCACCCGCTTTTACGGTAGCGTCATTGGCAACAACAATACATTGTTTACCACTCACGTAGCCCATTTTAATAACTACACCTCCAGAAGGACAACCGCCGTGTTCTTTATACATTCCTTCGCCAACGAAAGCGCCAATTTCAATACTATCTGTTTTCTCGTCTAATAAATACTCGATGCGTTCGCGCGCTGTCATTTTTCCTTCACCGTGCAATTTTGCGATTCGTTTTTCACCACCGCCTAATTTCACTGTGGAAAAACGGTGCTTCATATCAGAAAGTAATAATTTATTGTGATCTTCGTTTTTGTTGAAATTCAAATCCATAGTGGTTTGTGTCTATTTTATAATTGTAAATATGCTTATTTTGTGACCGCTAAAGTACGAAAACGTTTGAAATTTTGAAAGAATATTTCAGCAGCTTCTTCCCGTTGAATTACGTGTATTTGATGTTTACTTAATGATAACTTAACATTGGAGGTTTACTTTTGTCGACGTAAAATTACACTCATGAATATAAATAGCATTTTCCAGTTTTTTGTACCTAAAGATAAAAAATTCTTTCCCTTATTTGAACAAGCCACAAGTAACTTAATTTTAATGGCCACAACATTGCATGACGTGGTCAACTTGCCGGCGTCGCAGCGAAATGAATTGTTCCAAAAGATTGAAGAATTGGAACAAATAGGAGAAGATATTGCCCGCCAAATTAATTTGGAACTGAGCAGTAATTTTATCACGCCTTTTGACCGTGAAGACATTTACTCTTTGAGTACTGCAATTGATAATATCGCTGGTAATATTCATGGAGCGGCAAGTAGAATGAAATTATATCAAGTAGATAAAATTACAAAATCGATTAGAAAACTTACCGAGATTAATTTAGAAGCATGTCTTCAAATTGACATTGCAGTTCGTGAATTACGTAATTTGAAGAAAATTAAGAATATTACGGATGCGTGTGCTCGAATTAATAAATTAGAAAATAAATCGGATACTGTTTATGACAAAGCTGTTGCAGATATCTTTGAATATGAAACTGATGTAAAAAACATTATAAAGTATAAGGAGGTATTGTCTACTTTGGAAACTGCAGCTGACAAATGTAAAAGCGCAGCCAATGTTTTAGAGTCCATCGCTGTAAAACATTCTTAATTAAAAAAGGACGTTTCCTCCTGAAAATTGAACTATGACTTTACTTATTATTATAATTATACTGGCTTTAATCTTTGATTACATTAACGGTTTTCATGATGCTGCCAATTCTATCGCTACTATTGTGGCTACCAAAGTTTTAACACCATTTCAAGCAGTAATTTGGGCAGCATTTTTCAATTTTGTGGCCTACTTTATTTCAAAATATTGGATTGGAGAATTTAAAATTGGTAACACAATTGCCAAATCAGTCAACGAAGACTTTATTACCTTAGAAGTAATTCTTGCGGGACTTATTGCAGCAATTATTTGGAATTTAGCGACTTGGAAACTCGGAATTCCATCTTCTTCATCACATACTTTATTGGGAGGATTTATGGGAGCTGCTTTGGCAAAAGCCGGTGCATTAGCTGTAAATGGTGTAGATGTGGTCAACTATATCAAGGTGATTCCAATTATAGCATTCATCTTTTTAGCACCGCTAATCGGAATGATTATGGCGTACTTTATAACCATCTTAATTATGAATATTTGCCGAAAGGCAAATCCAAGTAAGGCCGATAAATGGTTTAAAAGATTGCAATTGGTATCTTCTGCTCTTTTCAGTTTAGGGCATGGAGCAAATGATGCGCAAAAAGTAATGGGAATTATTGGTGCAGCCGTTATTTACTACCACTTAAAAATTGACTTTGACCCAAACTATGTAAACGCACCGGATACCTTCAAATATTTTGTAGAAGATTATGCATGGGTTCCGTTTGTCAGTTTTACAGTTATTGCTGCGGGAACAATGAGTGGCGGTTGGAAAATTGTTAAAACCATGGGTTCTAAAATTACAAAGGTAACTTCTTTAGAAGGTGTAAGTGCCGAAACGGCTGGAGCGGTTACGTTATTTTTATCTGAGCATTTCGGAATTCCAGTTTCAACAACGCACACGATAACGGGAAGTATTATTGGAGTTGGAATTACTAAAAGAGTTTCGGCAGTCCGATGGGGAGTTACGATTAATTTACTTTGGGCATGGATTTTAACCATTCCGGTTTCTGCTTTACTAGCTGCAATTATTTATTACATTGTAACTTTATTTTAGCCTTAAACTATTATAATATAAAGAGTCCGATTTTTTAATCGGACTTTTTTTATGCTAAAAATTTTTTTTATATTTGAGATCAAGCTAGAAAAGGAATACCATGATAACCGTTTACAAATCTAAAATTGGAGTAGAACTTATCCTAATTCTTGCAGTAGCTTTTGGCTTGATTGCTGTTCCAATGCTTTTTTCTGGAGATTACAAACCTTTAATTTTGAACGTTTTAATACTTGTAGGGATTTTCTATATTTTAAGTAAAACAGCGTACACTATTTCAAACAAAAACTTGAATGTGAAATGTAGTTTTTTAGTCAACAGAGACATTGATATCGACAGTATTTGAAAGATAAAAGAAACCTATAATCCTTTAAGTGCTCCAGCAGCTTCCATAGATCGGTTGGAAATTTTTTATAACAAATTTGACACAATCTTAATTTCGCCAAAAGATAAAGTGGCATTTATCAATCATCTAAAAAGAATTAATCCAACAATTCACATCGATTTTCGCGATTGAGAAATTTTAAATTACGCTTTTTTCGCTCCCGATTCTTTTACCAATCGCTTCAAAATTGCCCATTGTTTTAAAGCGTCTCGCGCGTCAACGGCAGGATAACCTAAAACCACTTTTCCAGCGGCAATATCTCCCGTAACTCCTGAACCTGCGCCAACAGTTGCCCCGTCACCAATAGTTGTATGGTCTTTTATAGAAGCGCTTCCGCCTATAATTACACCATTTCCTAAAGTTACAGAACCGGCTAATCCACTATTTCCAGCCATGATGCAGAACTTTCCAAGAACGGAATTGTGCCCAATTTGCACCAAATTGTCAATTTTACAACCGTCGCCTACTATTGTAGAGCTGAATTTTCCACGATCGATACAAGAATTTGCGCCAATTTCTACCCAATTTCCAATAATGACATTCCCAATTTGTGGAATTTTTGCCAAACCTCTCTCTGGACAAGGTCGGAATCCAAAACCATCTGCTCCAATAGTTGCATTGGGATGAATGATGCAATCAGTTCCAATATGACAACGTTCTCTAACTACGGTTCCCGACCAAATTATTGTTCTATCACCAATAGTAGCTTCGTCCAAAATAGTCACATTTGGATAAATTCGTGCGTTTTTTCCAATTACTGCTTTCGGGCCAATATATACATTTGCACCAATCTCAGCATTTTCGCCAATTTCAGCAGAATCATCAATTACTGCTGTTGGATGAATATTTTGACGGAAAAGAGGAGGCATTTCTGCAAAAAGCTCCAACACTTGCGCAAGAGCCAAATCGGCATTTTTCACTTTAATGAAAGCGCGGTTTTCTCCAGGTTCAATCCCAATATTTTCGTTTACAATAGCAACACACGCTTTGGAATCGTTCCACAAACGCTCGTATTTTTTATTTCCTATAAATGAAATTTCATTACTCATAGCGGTTTCTAATTGTTGTGGCGCAACTATGTTTTGGGAAGTTGATCCTACAATTGTGCCGTTTATAATCCGATTGATTTCTTCTACTGAAAACGATTTTGAACTCATGAATATGGTGGGTTAAATTAGTTTAACAAATAAAGCCTTTAAAAGGTACGTGACAAAATTAAAGGTTCAGATTTTATAACTTTGCAAGCATATTTAACAAAATTTATTTTAAGCGATAGCGTTAAATTTGCAGATTATTAAAAAAGCGATTAATATTAAATCTTTCTAAAAAAATGTTTATGCGACTTTCTCTTTTATTAGTATTCCTTCCTGCGCTTTGTTTCGCTCAAAATCAATCTCTTTTTCAAAAGAAAAACCTTGAACGAAATATGAGTGAACGCTGGGAATTAGATTCTGTTCATAGAAAAGGAACCTTTTTAATTTCTCCTTACAAGCCCATTTATGTACTGCCAATGCGGTGGTCGTCCAATCCCAATGAGCAACCGTATTCTGGTAATGGAAGTGAAGATTATGTTGCAGAACCGGGTGTGAACTATAATAATATTGAAGCTAAATTTCAGCTGAGCTTAAAGATAAAGATTCTTGAAAATGTACTTTGGGGAAAAGCAGATTTATGGGCCGCTTACACGCAAAAATCGCATTGGCAACTCTACAATAACGAACTTTCAAGACCATTTCGAGAAATTAATTATGAACCTGAACTTATTTTAAATTTCCCTGTACATTTTAGTTTTTTGGGCTTTGACGCAAAAATGGTAGGTGTTGCATTCAATCATGAATCTAATGGTAAAAGTTTACCGTTTTCTAGAAGTTGGAACCGAATTATTTTCCATGCAGGATTTGAACGTGGAGATTGGAGTTTTTACGTTCGACCTTGGCTCAAGCTTCGTGCTGAGAAAGATGAAAATCCAGATATTAACAAGTACATTGGAAAAGCAGATCTTAATGTAATCTATACAAAAAATGGAAATGTCTTTTCCTTTATTGG
Source organism: Flavobacterium tegetincola DSM 22377 (assembly GCF_000425485.1). Lineage (GTDB taxonomy): Bacteria > Bacteroidota > Bacteroidia > Flavobacteriales > Flavobacteriaceae > Flavobacterium > Flavobacterium tegetincola. The sequence goes on from NZ_AUDN01000007.1 coordinate 105,266, forward strand.
AAGTCACAATTTACAATTTGACACAACACTTCGCGGCGCCGGAACATTTTCTTGGTCGTATCCGATTCAGGGAAATTTAAAAGCACAACTGCAAATATCGCACGGTTTTGGAGAAACCTTAATTGATTATAATAATGTGCAAACTACGATAGGTTTAGGTATTTCACTAGTAGAGTGGTTGTAATTTCCTGCAAAGCTTAGAATAACTTAAAAAAAAATACGGCAACAAAGGTGTAAGAATCATAATATGCAATAGCAAAAAAAAATCCTGCACATTTAAAACGTGCAGGATTTCTAGTTTTATTCTTCTTCTTTTTGACCCATCATCATCAGATAAGCTTTCAGAAATTCATCGAGTTCACCGTTTAAAACATCATCCACATTACTTGTTTCGTGTCCGCTTCTAACGTCTTTAATCAATTTATAAGGATGCAAAACATAATTCCGAATTTGCGAACCCCATTCAATTTTCATTTTATCGGCTTCAATATCGGCACGTTGCGCCATTTGCTTTTTCAACTCAATTTCAAACAATTGCGAACGCAACATTTGCATCGCTCGTTGCCTGTTATCTTGTTGAGAACGCGTTTCCGAACACTGAATTTGAATCCCAGAAGGTTTGTGAAAAAGTTGCACTTTCGTTTCCACCTTATTCACATTCTGACCTCCGGCTCCACTCGAACGCGAGGTAATGATCTCAATATCCGCTGGATTAATGTCAATTTCAATCGTATCATCCACCAAAGGATACACGTAAACGGAAGCAAAAGAAGTATGTCTTTTTCCATTACTATCAAAAGGAGAAATACGCACCAATCGATGCACACCATTCTCGCCTTTTAAATAACCAAAGGAAAAATCGCCTTCAATCTCTAGCGTTACTGTTTTAATTCCAGCAACTTCACCTTCTTGAAAGTTCAATTCGCGTACTTTATAGCCACTTTTTTCAGCCCACATCATGTACATTCGCATTAACATAGACGCCCAATCGCAACTTTCTGTACCTCCAGCACCTGCCGTAATTTGTAAAACCGCACTCATACTATCGCCTTCTTCCGAAAGCATATTTCTGAATTCTAAATTTTCCAAATGAGAATTGGTCGCTTCGTATTGCTCGTCCAACTCCTCTTCTGTCAGTTCGCCTTCCTTGTAAAATTCGTAGGCCAATTGAAGTTCATCGCCAAGCAAAGCCGCTTTGTCGTAATCTTCAATCCATTTCTTTTTAGAGCGCAAAACCTTAATATAAGCTTCGGCTTCTCTAGCATTGTTCCAAAAATCGGGAGCGAGGGTTTTTTCTTCCTCGTTGGTAATTTCTATTAACTTCTTATCAACGTCAAAGATACCTCCTCAACGCACCAAGACGCTCCACAATACCTTTAATTTGTTCGGTATTTGTCATAAATTAGTTTTATTTTTGCGATGAATTTGGAGCTCATCCTGCTGTCCGCTAAATCTTTTTCCCGCTAAAGAAGCGAGAAAAAGGATACCACTTCCATCAGGGCTAAAAAGGTTTCCGGAATTCATCAAATTTAAGTACAAAAATAAGACATCCTTTTCAATATATGGAAATTAATTTAGTTAGCGATACTGTAACAAAACCTACACCCGAAATGCTTCGGTATATGTTTCAGGCTCAAGTAGGTGATGATGTTTACAAGCAAGATCCAACCGTTATTGCACTTGAAACTATGGTTGCTCAAATCTTCGGAATGGAAGCGGCACTCTTTTTTCCGTCCGGAACCATGGCCAATCAAACGGCAATAAAATTACATACACAACCCGGCGAACAATTGATTGCCGATAAATATGCACACGTTTTTAATTACGAAGGTGGTGGCGCATCCTTCAATTCTGGCGTTTCCTGTAAGTTACTTGATGGAAACCGTGGAATGATTACTGCAGAACAAGTTGCCGAAGCCATAAACGATCCCGAATTTTATCATGCGCCATTAACAAGTTTAGTTTGTGTAGAAAATACTACAAATAAAGGTGGTGGCGCTTGCTATGATTTTGAAGAATTCAAACGCATCCGCAAAGTTTGTGACGAAAACAATTTAAAATTTCACATGGACGGTGCCCGAATTTGGAATGCTCTTGTTCATAAAAAAGAAAATCCAACCGAATATGGAAAAGTATTTGACACCATATCTGTCTGTCTATCAAAAGGTTTAGGAGCACCCATTGGATCACTTTTAGTGAGCGATAAGGCAACCATTAATCGTGCATTTCGAATTCGAAAAATTCTTGGAGGCGGAATGCGACAAGTAGGTTATCTAGCAGCTGCCGGAATTTATGCCTTGCAAAACAACGTAAACCGTTTAGTAGATGACCATCAGCGTGCCAGAGAATTAGGTGCGGTTTTAGAAAATTTGCCATGGGTAGAAAAAGTAGAACCTGTGGAAACCAACATCCTGATTTTCTCACTTAAAAAAGGTTTTGACGAAAAACTGCTTATTGAAAAACTGAAACAAAAAAGTATTTTTATCAGTTCGTTAGGACCAGGTAAATTAAGAATTGTAACCCACTTGGATTATAAAGCAGTAATGCACAATTATGTAATAGATACGCTAAAGAAGTTGGTATAAAGCTGTTTTTATACTAACTTATTACTGTAATTATTTTATAATAATTTAAAAAATAAGATATTAATGTTGGTTTTAATTAGTGATTTATAATTTATATTGTAATTTACCGTTTCTGATGCTTTAGGTAAAGAGGTTCAACAAGTAAGCGTAAATGGAACGGCAAATGTACAGCTTGATTTAGAGGGTATTGCTAGTGGTATTTATTTTGTACAGATTACGTCTGGAAATGAAAATGTGGTAAAAAGAGTGATCATTCAATTATATACAAGGTATAATTTAGATGAAAAGCAAAGTTGTAATGGCTTTGCTTTTTTTTTGCATTAAAAAATTAAATACTAGGAAAGTACTCTTTTTAAGTTTGTACGCGTTTTAGATATTACCTGATAACTTCCTATTATTTTGTCCGTTATGTTGATGCGTATTTATTTAATACAGTTATTATTTTACGCGTGTATTTGCATTAAGCGGAATAATCATAGTAAAAAGGAACAGCGGATACAAAGTATTCGGAAACTTTTCATCAAATTCTTCAGCAATAACCTTATTGTTTTAATTGGCTTAATTATATTTGAATGATAAAAATATATTCATTTCAGCCATGATTAATTCAAACAAAGAATATTATTTGACGGAAGTCGATAAACGTCCCAAATCCATTTATTGTATGCACGATTTAATGGGTGAGAGCGATATCGCATTTCACAAACACGAGAAGGGACAATTTTTGTATACCGAAGGTGGAGTAGTACATGTTATCACCGACAGTCAGACCTTTTTTCTTCCTGCACGACATTATATGTGGATTCCATCTGGTATGTTGCACAGCATTCATCCGGGAACAGCGAACGTGATTATGAGAAATCTCTATTTTCCTACAGATAATGATGACGACGCTTTTTATTCAAAGGTTGGCGTTTATCCTATTAATGAGTTGCTTTTGCAAATGATTATTTATACCAACCGCTGGAGTGGAGATAAAAAGCCTGTGGACAAAAGTGCGTGGCATTTTGCACTTTCCATCAAATGTATCTTGCCCGAAATCAGCCAATACAATTTGCCTTTGGCTTTGCCGTATGCGAAAGACAAGCGATTGATTGCTGTAATTAAATACATGGAAAACAATTTGCACGATTCGATTCTGATTACTGATTTTGAGAAGAAAATGGGATTGAGCTCGCGAACACTTTCTAGATTATTTCAAAGCGATGTAGGTATGTCATTCGTTCAATACCTTACCATTCAACGATTAATGCGAGCCATTGTTTTGTTGTTAGAACAACAATTGTCCGTAAAAGAAGTATCTTCATTGGTAGGATACAACAGCATTCCGACATTTAGCAACACTTTTTATAAAATCCTAGGCGTTAGACCGTCCGATTATGTGAAACAAACTTTAATTGTAACTCCAGAAGCATTTTTGGCGGAATAGCGTAATTATTTGGCGCTTTTGGATATGTAAACCATCAATATTGGTAATAAATTTGTTATTCAAATGTAAATTTATGTATTCAGATCGAATTTTAAATGCTGACTTGTCGCAAAAAGTAATAACTTCAGAAGAAGCAGCTTCTTTTTTTAAAGATAAAATGGTGATAGCTTCAAGTGGTTTTACAAAAGCGGGTGATAGTAAGGCCGTATTAGCAGCTTTGGCCGTAAGAGCCAAAATAGACCCACTGAAAGTGACCTTAATAACTGGAGCATCTTTAGGCCATGATACCGATGCAGCACTTGTGGAAGCGGAAGCACTTTCGTTACGACTTCCATTTCAAGTAGACCGCACCTTGCGAAAAGCTATAAATAAAGGAGAAGTACTTTTCATCGACCAGCATTTAGGAGAAACAGCCAATCTTTTAAAGGCGAATAACTTTCCAAAAATTGATATTGCTATTTTAGAAGCCATTCGGATCAATGAAGACGGAAGCATTGTGCCAACAACTTCGGTTGGAAACTCGGCTTCTTTTGCAGAATTGGCTGACAAAATCATTATTGAAATCAATACTAAAGTGCCTTTTTCGTTGTGCGGTTTGCATGATATTTTCTCTACAGGAACGTATCCCAACCGAACTGAAATTCCGATAACTAATGCTTCAACTCGCATTGGAAGTGATTGCATTCCTATTGACATAAATAAAATAATTGGTGTAGTAATTACTGAAATCATCGACAGTCCAGCGGAAATTGCTCCAGCAGATGAATCGACGATGGCTATTTCGAAACATCTTATTAATTACTTTACTGATGAAGTAAAAAAGGGAAACTTGACCAATTCACTCATGCCTTTACAAGCCGGAATTGGAAAAGTTGCCAATGCCGTTTTGAATGGTTTTTTAGATAGTGACTTTGAAAATCTCACCATGTATTCGGAAGTATTGCAAGACAGTACGTTTGATTTATTGGATTCTGGGAAAATGACCTTCGCTTCTGGTTCGTCCATCACAGTTTCAGAAGCGTATTACCATCGCATCTTCAACGATTTTGACAAGTACAAAGACAAAGTAGTTTTACGACCGCAAGATATAAGTAACGCTGCGGAAGTCATCAGGCGATTGGGTGTGATCAGTATTAATACGGCGTTGGAGTGCGATTTGTATGGCAATGTCAATTCAACTCACGTGGCAGGAACTGATATGATGAACGGGATTGGTGGTTCGGGCGACTTTGCTCGCAATGCCTACTTAAGTATTTTTGTGACGCAATCGGTTGCAAAAAATAATACAATTTCGCGCATTGTTCCGATGGTTTCGCATACCGATCACAACGAGCATGACGTAGATATTATTGTTACAGAACAAGGTTTGGCAGATTTAAGAGGTCTGGCTCCACGCCAACGTGCCGTAGCAATTATCGAGAATTGTGTGCATCCTTTGTACAAAGCGCAATTGCAAGATTATTATGACAGAGCTGTAGCAAGGGGAGGACATACACCACATATTTTGGAAGAGGCATTTTCTTGGTATCAACTTCAAAAAGAAACGGGTACGATGCAACGCCTTTGCGAATTGGTTTAATCAAAAGATGCTAAATGCGTAGAGAAATCTACAGCAATATTTCAAGTCTGAATTTGTATTGGAAGTAAATATATTAAATTTTTTCAAGTCGCATTTTTTGAATTTTTGATTAAATGTTACTTTTACGAGGCTGAGCTATTGTATCTTGACGGTGCATTTTCTGCATTATTTTAAAATTATGATAACTTAATTAACAATGAATTTGGCCCGATTTAATAAAAAAAAGCAGAAACTAATGTTTCTGCTTTTTTTCGTACTATATAACCATCAGAAAGGTTTATGACACTCGGATAAAATGTAATATTTAGAAAATATTCATAAGTAGTTCAAATCTTACTTTCCAATTGGCTTCACCGGACATCCAATAGCCTTTGTAAAGTTTGGATTTGGTTTTTCGCCTTTTTGTAATGCATTAATCGCATCTTCTAGGAATTTCACTTTCACATCTTTTGCAGATTTTGCATTGTCGTCAATCGTACCAATGTATTGTACTTTACGTTCCTTATCCAATAAAAACACGTGTGGCGTACGAACGGCACCGTATTGTGGGTATATTTTTTGTCCTTCATCAACCAAGTACGGAAATGTAAATCCTTTTTCTTTGGCTCTTTTTTGCATAGCTGCATAACCTTCTGCTTCATTTTCTGGGCTGTTCGGGTTAATGGCAATTACAGAATATCCTTTTTTAGCATACGCTTTATGCAAAGCAATCAAACGGTCTTCATACATTTTCGCAAACGGACATTCGTTACACGTAAATACAACGATATACCCTTTGGCGTTTTTAATAGAAGATAGAGAAACCATTTTTCCATCTACATTTTTTAAACTGAAATCCGTTGCAACGTCTCCAATTTTGTATCCGCCAATTTCTTCTAACGTTTTCGTTTGTTCGGGACTATGTGCTCCTCCTGAAGGTGGTCCTTTTCGATCGCCTTTCGGTGGGCCTTTTCGTTCTTGAGCATACGTGTTAGAAACAAGAACAGCACCTAATAAAAGCAATGCTGTCAATAAAAGATTCAGTTTTTTCATTTTTCGTTATTTTAATTAATGGTTTTATGTATTTCAATTTCTAATTCTTCGAGACTTTCAAAACTACGCTCGTGGTATGTACGGTTTGTATTGTTAAAAATAATGGTGAAAGGCAAAGCACCCGACCAATTTGGGTCTATTTCGTCAATCCAATGGTTGGCATCTGCGTCATCGAGTAAAACGACTTTTGCAGTGATTCCTTTCTTCTTCAGGAACGGTTTCAGCTTTTTTTCGATGTCTTTAGGGAAATCTAAACTCACAAAAAGCAGTTCCACTTCGGGATGTTGATTGACATATTCTTGAAAGTAAGGCATTTCCATTATACATGGACCACACCACATCGCCCAGAAATTAACGATATACGTTTTGCTGGAATTTGTATAAAGTAAAGGTTCTAATTCGTCAAAATTATAAACGCGAATGTCTTGGTTAACTGGTTCAGCCGCAACTTGTGCACTTATATTGGGACTGTAAAAAAGACCATTGAACGTGGAAAGGAGTACAGTTAGGTATAACTTGATTTTCATTTTAGTTAGAATTAGCGCTGTTACTAAGTTGTAGACTGAAGTAATCCTCAATATTTTAAAACAGTCGTTGTATGTATTGTTATTTCAAAACTACGTACTATATGCTAACTACTGAAAAGAAATAGAAGTTTAGCTATTTTTTACCAACGATTTTGCTTTTTCCATCGACGGTATCGCGAAAATAAGAAGTAATTTATGAAAGGGGATAGACTGTGCTTAGTTTTAGTGGAACATGAATACGTAATAACAGCAATGGCAAATCAAACTAGTGGTTTAGCGAGTTGTTGCTTACAAATTCCAAGAACTTAGGTTTGTATTGTTCGGAAACCGTAATGCGTTCTTTATTGATAACGATCTGACTTCGCTCAATAACTTCAATATTCTTTAAAGAAACGATAAACGACCGATGTACTCGCATGAAATGGGTTTCAGGAAGTTCTTCTTCAAGACTTTTTAAACTCATCAAAGTCAAAATAGGTTTCGGATTGTCTTTCAACCAAATTTTGATGTAATCTTTCAATCCTTCAAAATAAAGCACATCAGCTAATTTAATGCGTAATTGTTTGTAATCCGATTTTACAAAAAGAAACTCTTTTTCTTCCGAAACCACATTTTGCTGTTTTCCCTTTACCAATTCAAACCACGTATTTGCTTTATTGGCTGCTGCCAAAAATTCAGCATAGTCAAATGGTTTCAACAAATAATCTAAGGCTTCGACTTTAAATCCTTCCAAAGCATACTGGTCAAAAGCCGTGGTAAATATGATACGGGTTTCTTTGGGCACCATTTTAGAAAATTCAATTCCCGTTAAGTCTGGCATTTGGATATCCAAAAATAATAAGTCTACAGGTTCTTGCTGTATGAACTCTAATGCTTCAATGGCGCTACTACACTTTTTCTTTAATATCAAGTAGGGTGTTTTTTCCACGTAACTTTCTACTAAATTGAGTGCCATCGGCTCGTCGTCTACAATGATACAGGTGATTTTTAAATTATTCATACGTTAAGCAGTTTTAATTTCTAAATGTACTAAAAATCGATTGTCTTTTATTGTTGTTTTGAAGTTGAATTTATCTGAATACAATAACTCTAAACGCTTATCTAAATTTTGAAGTCCGATACCAGACCCGCTTTTATCTTCTGTTTTTTTAGGAAAATTATTATTTTCAACTGAAAAGAACACGGTAGAATCCTCACAAGTCATATTAATATCAATACTACTTGGTTTAGTGGCCGAAACCCCATGTTTAAAAGCATTTTCAATTAGTGAAATAAATAACAACGGAGCGATTTGAATACCTGTTTCTTTAATCGGAAAACTATAACTCACGGACGTTTTGTCTGAGACTCTTAACTTCATTAAATCTATATACTTTTTAAGGAAATCGATTTCCTTAGTCAGAGGAATAGACTCTACGTTAGTCTCATACAACATATAACGCATCAACTTACTTAAGCTGTGTATCGATGACTTAGCTTGGTCTGGCGAAATATCAACTAACGAATAAATGTTATTTAATGAATTAAAAAAGAAATGCGGTTGCAACTGGTAATGCAGATGTTGTAGTTCAGACTTCAATTTAATATTTGCCGCTTCCTTACGTTCAGCCTCATTTTTAACCCAGCGTTGTGTCGATTTTAATGCTACAGCAAAGAACAAAGGTGCTAAATATGACAATAGCTGAATGTACATGGCTATTTTAAATGGAGGTCCTATTCGTTCTGTGGTTTCAATACGTTTTTTTAAAATATCTTCAAAATAGTTGTCTTCAATGAATTCTTTTAAAAACAAGAATAAGACGATAATTACTGTATTTATTAAAATAAACTCCATCGTTTTTTTAGGAAACAATAAGCGATCTACTAATACAAAATAGTTGAAATAAAAGATGATTGACGAAAAGAATAAAGGAATTAAAAAGTGAGCTATAAGCCTATTAATGTTCTGTTCTTCACCGTAGGAAAGCAAGTATGGCAAACAGAAAAGTGTTAGCCATACAAGCACATGTGAAACTACCGTTATTAGTTTATTTTTGTACATAATTTATTATTCGTAACGTAAAGCAGTTATAGGATCTAATGCCGATGCTTTTCTTGCAGGATACCATCCAAAAAAGATACCTGTTACCGCACAGACTGCAAAAGAAATCACAATAGAATACAAGGCTACGCTTGTAGGCCAATTTAAGAATTTTTCTATAAAAACCGTGGATCCAAGTCCTAATAAAACACCTAAAACACCACCTGTAATGCTTATTAAAATAGCTTCGATTAAAAACTGCATTAAAATATCTGCTCCTTTAGCGCCTACAGCCATACGCAAACCAATTTCTTTAGTTCGCTCTTTTACAGAGACATACATAATATTCATAATACCAATACCACCAATTAACAGAGATATACTGGCTACTGCCACTAATAATAAAGTTAGCATCTCGCTTGTAGAACTAAACGTCGAAATTAATTCTTCCATAGACTGTACACTAAAATCGTCATTATTTCCATTAGATATTTTATGTTGAATTCTCATAATTTCTGAGACTTCAGTAACAGCATTTGGCGCATCGTCTTCACTTACTGCCGAAGCCATAATTTGATTGATATAATCAATAGCCAAAATACGTTTTTGTACGGTTGTATATGGTGCAATAACCACATCATCTTGGTCTTGACCAAAGGTGTTTTCTCCTTTTACTTCTAATACACCAATCACTTTAAATGGAATATTATTAAAACGAATCATCTGTCCAATAGGATCTTGCCCATCAGGAAACACATTGTCCACGACCGTTTGCCCAATAAGTGCCACTTTAGAAGCCGTTTTTACTTCGGAATCTGTGAACATACTGCCGCTTTGCAAATCGACTACTTTAATTTTGAGATAATCTGGATTTACGCCATAAATAGTACTTGGCCAGTTATTTGAACCATTAATTACTTGTCCGCCACCATTTACCAATGGTGTTGCATAACTTAAAAAGGTGGCTTGATCTTTAACGGCTTCATAATCTTTAAGGGTAAGTGTTTGCATCTCAGCTGCACTTGGCCGAACTCCACTACTTGTAGTAGTCGATGGCCTTATAGTAATAATATTAGAACCCATAGCCGAAATACTTTCGCGAATGCTTTCTTTAGAGCCTTCACCAATAGCGAGCATTGCAATTACCGATGCTACACCTATAATGATGCCTAACATAGTTAGTAAAGTTCTCATTTTATTAAGAACGATGGCTTTAAAAGCGATTTTAAATAAATTTAATAGTCTCATAATTAATCGTCTTGTTTAGGTAATTTTGCTAACTCTTCTTTTGCCGATTTTACATTTTCATTTTTGTAATCTTGAATGATATTTCCATCTTTTAAAACAATGGTTCTACTACTAAATGTTGCAATATCTTCTTCGTGCGTTACAAAAGCGATAGTAATACCTTGTTCATTTAACTCTTGAAAAATGGACATAATTTCATAGGCAGTTCGTGTGTCCAAGTTTCCTGTTGCTTCATCGGCAAGTAACATAACAGGATTATTAACTAATGACCGTGCAATGGCAACACGTTGTTGTTGCCCTCCAGAAAGTTGTGAAGGTGTATGGTCTAATCTTTCGCCCAAGCCTACTTTTTGCAACGCTTCAATAGCACGTTTTCTGCGTTCTTCTGTGGAAATTTTACTGTTATATAAAAGCGGTAATTCTACATTTTCAATAGCAGATGTTCTTGCCAATAAATTATAGGATTGAAAAATAAATCCGATTTTTTCATTACGTATGGTTGCTAACTCATTTTTAGTAAGGTCTTTAACCTTAACACCATCAATTTCAAAGTTGCCAGATGTAGGTTGGTCTAAACAACCCAAAATATTCAACATCGTACTTTTTCCAGAACCAGATGAACCCATAATGGTTACAAACTCGCCTTCTTTTATATCAAACGAAATACCTTTTAACGCACGTACCGTTTCGGATCCCATGGTAAATTCGCGTTTTAAATCTTCTATTTTTATAATTGATTTGCTCATAGTATTATCTTTTTCCTCAAACTATTGAGGTTGATGGCATAAATGGATTTTCGCTTTTATCTGTTGTTTTTGTTCCAGAAGCACTTACGCCTTCTAAACTGTACACTAATTTGTCACCTTCAGAAATTCCTTCTAAAATTTGAACGTTAACACCATCACTTGCTCCTAAAGTGACTTCTTGAGATTTTATTTCTCCATTGCTACTGTAAACCCACACAACGATAGCTTTGTCTTCATATTTTGGTCTTTCTGTTGATCTTTCTGTTGATCTTTCATTTGTTTTTTGTGCCGTAAGATTGTGTTGTTCATTATAAGCTGTTAACTCTAGACGTGTTGGTTTAAAGTTAATGGCTTTGGCTTCGGCAGTTAATACATCTTTTAATTCTAAGGTGTAAATAGAAATGATAGCTGTTAAACCTGGTTTTAATTTTAAATCTGGGTTATCTGCTTTAACCACTACCGTATAGGTTACCACATTTGAGGTTACCGTTGGGTTTAATCGTACTTGGGTAACAACGCCTTCAAATTCTTCTCCTAAATAAGCATCAACACTAAAACTAACACGTTGCCCTTCTTTTACTTCTCCTATGTCTGCTTCATCAACATCCGCTTCTACCTGCATTTCTTTTAAGTCTTGAGCAATTGTAAACAAGGTTGGTGTACTTAAACTTGCGGCTACAGTTTGACCTTCGTCGATAGCTCTAGATAATACCACACCATCAATTGGCGAATATATATCGGCATAACTTAAATTGGTTTTCGCTGTTTGTAAATCAGACAAACGTTGAGTCACTGTGCTTTTTGCAGTTTCATAATTGAAGTTTGCTTCATCAAAATCAGACTTACTTATTACCTGACTGTCGTATAATGTTTTTTGACGGTCATAAATAGTTTTGGAGTAGTTTTTTTGATTTACAGCATTATCATAAACAGCTTGTGCCTGCGATAATGTAGCTAACAGATTAGTTTTGTCTAATTCGGCAATTAATTGTCCTTCTTTAACTTCACTGTTATAATCCACATATATTTTTTCGACTACACCAGAAACTTGTGTTCCAACCTCTACTTGGGTTATAGGTTGAATGGTTCCTGTTGCCGTAACACTGGTAGTAACTTTCCCTTTTTTTGCTGTAATAGTTTGTGCTTCTATAACAACATCATTGTCAGATTTTAAAAATTGGTAGGCTACTAAGGCAAGTACTACAAGTACAATGCTGCTTATAATTATTTTTTTCTTATTCATTTTGAGTTAGATTAAAGTTTAATATCGTTTTCTTGGTAAAATTCTAAAAGTTGGTAATATAAAATGTTGAGGTATTTTGCTTGCAAATAATTTTGTTGTGCATTGGTGTACGTGTTTTGACTAATAACTAAGTCGGTTGTACTTAAATCACCAAGTTCGTATTTTTTCTGTGCTAGTTTATACGATTGTTCTGCCGCAGTTTTAGATGCTTGTGAAGCAACAACTTGTTCTTGTGCAGAAACTGCATTTTGGTAAGCGGTTTCCACTTTTTTATAAACCGCCTTTTCTGTAGTTTGCTTTTGTATGGTTGCTTTTTCTATATTTATAGCTGCTTTTTGAACCGCTGCCTTGGTCTGGTTTCTATTGAATATTGGAATAGTTAAAGCAAGTCCCACTCTTTGATTAAAATTTACATCAAACTGATCCGAAAAGGTAGCGTCGTTAACACTAGTATATCCTGAACCGATACTTCCAGTAAGAGATAGAGTAGGTAAGTAAGCTCCTTTTGCAATATCCAATGCTTTTTCATTTACTGCAAGACTTGTTTCGCTTGCTTTTACTTCTGGCAAATAGCCAAATGCGTTTGTGTACAGTTGTGTTTTATCTAAAGTTAATTGTACCAAATTCTGATTTTCTGCAAGGTTTTCTATTGCAAAATCATCCATAGGTGTTAATTCTAATAATTGTTTTAAAGTTAGAATGTATTGTTGGTATTCATTTTTAGCACTAATTACGTTGTATTTATTAGTAGCAGCCTGGCTTTGTGCCTCAGTATAATCGCTTAAAGCAATGGTCCCAGCATCCAGACGAGCTTTGGCACGAAGTACTTCTTTTTCGGAAGCATTTAAGTTATTCTCAGCGATTATGATACTTTCTTTACTATATAAAGTTTGTAAGTAGTTTTCAAGAATATTCAAAATGATATTATTTTTTTCTACTTCTTCCTGAAAAATACTTTGCTCTAATAGTAATTTATTCTGTTTGACTTTGTTATTCAATTGGTTTCCTTGAAACAAAGTCATCGAGCTATTGATTCCAACATTGGTACTATTAATTTGATCGGTTACAAAATTACTTGTAATCGGGTCAATGGAGTTACCGTTCGAAAAGTTTTGAGAAGCACTTCCAAATAAATTTGGCAAACGTTCCGATTTGGATTGGTCATAAGTTACTTCAGCAGTATTTTTATCTAGCGAAGCATTTTTGACGGTGATGTTGTTTTCCAATGCATAATCGATACAATCCTGAAGCGACCATGTTTTCGAGGCCACTTGTGGTACGACTTCTTGCGCAAAGGAAAATTGCATTCCTAGGCATAAGGCTATGGTTACGTATATTTTCATTTTGAGGTGTTTTAAATTAACACTTCAAAGATGCTATTTTAAAGGAAGTTGTGAAACCGTAATAGATGTTTGAGGCAATTGTTGGTACAGAAAACACAATTGTATCGACGAGATTACGGGTAGTAATTTAGTTTTAGTAGTTAAGACTTGTATTTCTTACAAAGTAATAAAAGGTCTTAATGATGATTCATTTTCCACGTGAATGGATGGCTGCGCTAAAGTCATTACTATGCATTTGTTAAATATTAATTAATTTTAAGCAACCAAATTGTGCACAATATAATTGTGTGTTATATTTGTACCGTCAAATTAATGCAAATGAAAGACCTTTTACATCTTAGCGAACAAGTTTGTTTTCCGGTTTATGTTCTGGCAAAAGAAATTATCAGTCATTACAAACCATTTCTTGATGGTTTGGACTTGACTTATCCGCAATATTTGGTGATGCTCACATTGTGGGAAAACGACAAACAAACGGTTAATGAATTGGGTGAAAAACTAACATTAGACAGTGGAACGTTAACACCATTATTAAAGAGAATGGAAGTAAAAGAATTTGTTTCCAGAATCAGAAGTTCAAAAGATGAACGGGTGGTTCATGTTTCATTAACCGATAAGGGCAAATTGCTAAAAGAAAAAGCAGCATGTGTTCCTGGTCAATTAATGGAATCTATGAATGTTTCAATCGAAGATTTGACCATTTTAAAAAATATTATAACAAAAATTTCAAAAAAGTAAGTGATGAAGACATTGTATACAACAAAAGCTACTGCAACAGGTGGCAGAAACGGTCAAGTAAAAAGTGAAAATGGCATACTTGATTTAGCTGTAAAATTACCAAAAGGTTTAGGTGGTGCAAATGATGATTTTGCCAATCCCGAAATGCTTTTTGCCGCTGGATATTCCGCTTGTTTTGACAGCGCTTTAAATTTGGTAATTAAAAATGAAAATATAAAAACAGGAGAAACAACCGTTACGGCACAGGTCAGTATTGGTCAGAATGATGCAGGAGGTTTTGGATTAGAAGCAGAATTGCATGCTAACATTCCTGGTGTATCAATAGAAGAAGCTCAGTCGCTGATTGAGAAAGCACACCAAGTTTGTCCGTATTCAAATGCGACAAGAGGAAATATGCCCGTGAAATTGACGGTTTCAAATAACTAATAATAGATAAAATAAAATAAAGATGGCTTTAATACAAGATTTAAACTGGAGACACGCCGTAAAAGCATACGATTCTACTAAAAAAGTAAGCAAAGAAGATATTGATAAAATTGTTGAAGCAGCACGTTTGGCTCCAACTTCTTCAGGATTGCAACCGTTCAAAGTACTAGTTGTAGAAAATCAAGAATTAAAAGAAAAATTAGTAAAAGGTGCTTTAAATCCAGAATGCATGAGGGATTGTTCTCACGTGATTATTTTTGCAGGATGGGATCGTTATACTGCGGATCGAATTGATAAAGTGTACGATTTTACAACGGATGAACGTGGTTTAGAGAGAGGTCGTTTTGGCAGCTATACCGATAAATTGAAAGAAATTTATTTGGCTCAACCTGCTGCGGAAAATTTTGCACACATTGCCAGACAAACGTATATTGCTTTAGGTTTAGCTCTTGGTCAAGCAGCGGAATTAAAGGTAGATTCTACACCTGTTGAAGGATTTGATAACAGCGTAGTAGATGAAATTTTAGAACTAGATAAATTGGGTCTGAAAAGCGTTTCTCTAATGTATGTGGGTTATGCTGACGCTCCTCAAGATTGGATTGCTCCAATGAAAAAAGTGAGAATTCCGACTAGTGAATTCGTAGTCGAATATAAATAATTTATAGTACTTCGCATCCTATTAATAGAATGGCATTCAAAAAAACCTAAGTCAAAATTTATTCTGACTTAGGTTTTTTCATTTCATCTAAATGAAAATGGGTAGTTTTGCAGTATTTAAAATACTATTTATCATTAGAGTCACTACTTATAAACATTTCGTTCCGTTCCTCTGAGACTATATCCAGGAAGCGGTCGTAATGCTTTAATACATCCGATATCAATTCATTTTTGGTGAAATACTGAATGTCATAACTTTCACGAGTATCACCGAAATAGGCTTTAGGAAAGAACGTTCCTTTTGCGTGAATGTCTGGCAGATTGTTCTCGTCAATCAAATAGTTGGATACTTTCTTGGAGCTGGTTTCCACTCCGTAAATAAAATTATTGATTACATCGTACTTTATTTCGAGCTCTATTTTGCTTGGATTTTCACTTAAGTTGATGCTTGAATCGATTCCGTTTTTTAAAAATTCCGCTTGTAATTCTGAAAAAGCCTCTTGTACCACATTTTTAAGAAATAAATCCACAGATGTGCGGTCTTTTGTAGCTACAATTTGTTTCAATCGGTCTTTCCACAACCTGCCCGACCAAGGGACAGTTGTTTTTGAGAAGTTTCGGTCGTAATACGATTGATCGATACTTAAGCCTTTTAATAAGCTTACAATGAATAAAATCATTATTATAGCAAAAGGTAAGGCAGTAATCAACGTCATACTTTGAAGTGCTTTTAATCCGCCTGCATTTAGCAGTAATAGTGACAGGACAGCGAGTAGGGTTCCCCAAAGGATAGTTTGCCATTTTGGCGATTTTTCAGCATTTTTTGTCGCGATACCATTCATGACAAAAATCCCAGAATCGGCGGAAGTAACAAAAAAGATGATTACAATAAGTATGGTCATGAAACTAGAAATAGTAGAGAAGGGTAAATACTCTAAAAAGCGAAACATTAGCGCGTCCGGATTATTTGATACGGCACTAAGGGCTCCTTCTCCGATATTCATATCAAACCAAATGGCGCTGTTTCCAAAAACAGTCATCCAAATGAAATTAAATAAAGTTGGAATGACCAATACTGCCACAATAAATTCTCGTATGGTGCGACCCTTGGATATTTTTGCAATAAAAAGACCTACATAAGGAGACCACGAAATCCACCAAGCCCAATACAGAATAGTCCAATCGTAAAACCATGGCAGCGTTTCATTATCGTACACGTGCGTTCCAAAGGTCAGGTTAAAGAAATTGTTGATGTAATTCCCCAATCCTTCTGTAAAACTGCCAATTAAGAATACAGTAGGTCCTAATGTAAGTACAAATAAAAGTAGTAATATCACCAATAAAACATTAATGTTACTTAACAATTTAATCCCTTTATCCACTCCTGTAAGTGCAGATGCGATAGCCAAAGATACTAGAACAACAACGATCATAATTTGGTACACAAAACTGGTGTCTGGAACAATATTTAAGATTTGAAGTCCTGAATTTATTTGTACCACTCCAAAACCTAAAGTAGTGGTAATCCCGAAAAAAGTGCTGCATAAAGCGAATACATCAATCATATTTCCCCATTTGCCATTCGTTTTTTCTTTTAGCAAAGGATAAAAACAACTTCGCAGCGACAACGGCAGCTTAAAACGGTATGCAAAGTAAGACAGCGAAAGTCCGACTAGTCCGTAAATGGCCCAGGCGTGAATTCCCCAGTGAAAAAACGAGTAGAGTTGCGCATTTTTGGCTTGATTTACATATTCGTTTACGCCAAAAACTCCGGAGGAGTAATGCTGCATGGGCTCGGCGACGCCAAAATACATCAAGCCGATTCCCATTCCTGCTGAAAATAACATGGCAATCCATGAGAAGAAGCTGTGTTCGGGCCGACTTTCATTATCCCCTAATCTAATAGTACCGTATTTACTGAACAAAAGGTAAAATAGAAATACCACAAAAGAGGTAACTGACCATACATACACCCAATTTAGATTTACAAATATAAAATTCTTAATACCGTTCAGTAAATCATCTGCTATTGTAGGGTAAACGACTGATAGGAAGGAAACAAGGCATATAAATACCATACTTGGTACAAATATACCTTTGTTCAAAGTAGTTTTAAACATAAAAATATTTTCTAGATATGTTGTCTTATATCGGCTTAAAAAGCGAGGCAGACCAGTTTGCAAAAGCCGTTTAAACTAAAACAGCGGAGTTAATTTGTTAACAATCAATAGGATGAAATAATTGCTAGCACGTGTGCAAGTTAGCATTTTATTGTTAAACTATCAAAAGATGGTTGTAAACAAAAGCGCGTGCTAAAATTGTAGGCTGAGAAATGTGCTACAACCTAAGGCTAAAACCCTTATATTTTTAATTATAATACTGTAACTTAATACCACAAGAAGCTTTGCATTACATTACGAGCCCCAGTTTTTATTTCGAAATATATCAAAGGTTTGTTTCAAATGACGGTTTACGGTTATAAACAGGACTAGTGCTAACAACCCAACACCAACAGCAGTAAATATTTCCATATTGGTTAATAGTGCTGATTGTTTACTGGCGTTTGTTACTAATTGTTTTAAAGCGAGCTTATTGGCATCGTCCATAGAAAAACCATTGTTTAAGAATTTGCTTGCGTAGTCAGACAATTGAGTTTGAACTTGAGGGTCTTCCGGGATAATAGTTTGTCGGAAGTGTGTGAAGTGCTCTTGTTGGAAGTAAACTTGTGCATTTTGCATGATTGAAAAACCAATGGTGCTTCCCCAAAAACGACCGCCAACACCGACAGTTCCTGAAAATGGAGCCAATTCATTCGGAACCGACGACACTGTAAAAAGCACTAACGGTACAAACAAAACTCCAACGGCAACACCTTGTAAAATATAGGGTATTAGTATGTCATAATACGCAACGTCAGGGACAAAGAGGAAGGTAAACCAAAGATGATAAATTGCCATTAAGCTAAATCCTAGGATAAAGATGTATTTTGTTGGCACTGTTTTAGACAATAGGATGGCTGCTAATAATACGCCAATTAAATTTCCGGTAGCGTTGAAATATTGAAACTGCGCAACTCGAACGGGTTCCCAATTCCAATTGACGCTCATTGTATTGTGGATTATATTCAAGGTAGCTCTAGAAACATAGAATAATAGAAATAATAAGAGTCCCGTTCTTAAATTTGAATAGCGAAAAACTCTTAAGTTGAAACATGGTCGTTTGGCAATCAGTTGTCTAACAATAAATAATCCGGAGGTAAATAAGGCAATTGTTGTGGTCCAAATAATCAATTCCGATTCGAACCAGTATTTTTTCTGACCGTAAACGAGCACAAAAGACCCCGAAAGAATTGCCGCCAAAACCAATATAAAACTGGACCAATCAATTTGATAGAGCGGCATTTTCTTCTGAAAGCGATTTCCATTGAAGGTCAGCATTACTAAACTCACGCATAGAAACTGAAAGAAAGCAGAACCATACGCCATGAACTTCCAGTTGTAATTTTCTAACAACCAAACGGCTATGTTCACAATGAAAGGCGTTGCTACTAATAACGCACCGTAGGTCAATGAGAACACCGTAATTGTGGCATTTTTAGATTTAAAACGCGTCAAAAGTAGAATTCGCAACGGAATCCAAGGTAGAGCCATTAAAACTCCTTCCATCATCCGCAGCAATAGAAAGGGGATAAAATGGCGCGTATAAGCAGAAATAATAAATGTACAAGCCGCCAATAAGTAAATCGCAATGAAATAATTTCGCGGTGGAAAAAATCTAAAGATGCGGCTTTCAATTAATATTGTAGCTAGAAAAGTACCGTAAGTAATGCTCATGGCATATTGCAAATCCTCTATTTCTATATCTAAATAACTAGCGGCATACGTTAAATTAGACGTGTACAATCCCAATAGAACCATTGAATGGAGCATACAAAAAATAAGAACGGCTTTTATTGCCCAATCGGGCATCCATGTTCGAAATACATTTTCTGACATTAGTTCTCGTGTGGTGCAGTTACAGTTACACTCATTCCGGCTCTCAATAGTTTTGTTTTTTCTTCTGAATCTTTCAATTGAATTCGAATTGGAATTCGTTGTTCAATTTTTACAAAGTTTCCTGTAGCGTTATCTGGTGGTAAAAGCGAAAAACGCGAACCACTTGCCGGCGAAAATGAAGTTACGATACCTTTAAATTCAGTGCCGTCTCCCGCATCCGCTTCAAATGTAACTTCTTGACCAACCTTTATGTGTCCAATTTGAGTTTCTTTGAAATTAGCAGTTACCCATTTTTCTTTACTCACAATTGAGCACAATGTTTGTCCTTCTTTTATTAATTGACCCGGTTGAATGATCCGTTTGCCAATCCATCCATCGTATGGTGCAGTTATTACTGTATAGGAAAGATACAGGGCAGCTTTTGCAGCATTTGCTTTTTTAGCGTCAATATTTGATTGGGTTAACGGCACTTTGGAAACCGCTTCTGCAGTACTCAAAACCGTTGATTTTACACTGTTATTTACTTCTTCGTAATGTGCTAAAGCGGCTTCATAATGGTGTTGCATCAGTTCTAATTGCTGTTTTGTTGCCGCTTCTTCATCATATAAAGCTTGAAATCGTTTATACTCTTGTTGGGTTTGCCACAGACTTGATTTTGCTGCTTGTAATTGTGATTTCTGCACGGCAATATCACTTTTTACTGTTGCTACATTATTTTGAGCAAGACTGCTGCTTTGTGTAGCATTATGTAAATCGGCTTCAGACATGTCTAAAATTGCTTGGTATTCTCGGTCGTCAATGATAATTAAAGTATCGCCTTTATTGACGAACTGATTTTCTTCGAAACGTACTTCGGCAATGTAACCTGAAATTCGTGTGGCAATTGGCGTTACATACTGGTCTACTTGTGCATCATTGGTTTCCTCGTTGTTGTTATAAACTACAAGAAACCAGATGACCATAAAAATGGCCACGGCAGAAATAGAGAAGGCCAATATGGTAAAGAAGGTGTGGAACCTTTTGTGTCTTTTTGAAGTTGTCATTGAATTAAACTATTTAGATTGAAGAAGTCCTGCGGCATATTGTAACTCATAATAATGCATCAATGCGTCAATTTGTGTCGAAATACGGTCGTATTGCGCATCAAGTAATGCGGTATCGGCATCAAGCATATCGGTCATTAAAGCCAACTGATTTTGATATTTCAATCGCACTATTCGGTAATTTTCAGTAGCTTGACGAACTGCTTTTTGGTTCACAGGAATTTTGTCCAATACTTCTTGGTAACGGGTATATTGTGCAAACAACTGATTTGATACTTTTTCAGAAAGTAAAGCGGTATCGAGCAGCACTTCTTCGTGTTTTTGCCGTGCTATAGCCATTTTTGTTTTGTTTTTGCACAATCCACTTAAACTAAAAATAGCTTCGACGCCCACTTTTCCTAAACTATAAATATTTGGATTTGGAGGAAAAAACAAGTAATTGGGATAGTTATAGCCAAATGAAGAATAGAAATTTATTTTCGGATAATAATTGCCTTTTACCATTTTTTGTTCCAGCATGCTGATGTTTTCATTCCCTTTTGCCATTCGCATTTCGTCTTTGTGCAAAGCTGCATTCTGGTAGAATTCATAGTCAGCGACCACTTTTCGTTCTTTTAATACGTTTAAAGTGTCTAATTCTAAACTGTCGTGTTCATGTAAATTCAAAATCGTCTTCAAGTGATGCAAACCAATACTGATGCTTCGT
The DNA here is from genome assembly GCF_000425485.1 of Flavobacterium tegetincola DSM 22377. Lineage (GTDB taxonomy): Bacteria > Bacteroidota > Bacteroidia > Flavobacteriales > Flavobacteriaceae > Flavobacterium > Flavobacterium tegetincola. The sequence continues at coordinate 126,583 of NZ_AUDN01000007.1, forward strand.
TTGTTGGAAAGCAATTGCAATTCTCTATTGGATAACTGAAGTTCGATACGCAATACCTCGTTATTCGTTACCGTACCGTGTTTTTTGAATGCTTTTACTTCTTTTAATCGGTCTTCCTCTTCGCGGCAGTTGGCAATTAAAATTTGCTGCACTTTCATTAATTTATAAATACCAAGATAATCAGCGATGACTTCAATTTGAATATCATTTGTTTTTTTCTCAATAGTAATTTCTGCTAAAGCTTCAGACTCTTTTGCTTTTTTAATACTGTTATTGATGCGGTTCCCGTTGTACAATGGAAGTGTTGCTGTAAGTGTGGCATCCGCCAAATCAGGAAACATAGCGGTTACTTGACGGTCTTTCAATCCCGATTTGTATTCGGTAAGGTCGCTCATTCTTCCGTAAGAACCGTGAAAACTCACGTCGGGAATTCGCTGTTCCTTTTCTTCTTTATACTCTTCTTCAGAGCGGTTGTATTGTACTTTTGCTTTAGCAATTTCCAAATTATTTTTTGCAGCAAGCTCAAGTGCTTGTGCTAATGAAACCTTCTGCTTTTGTTGTGCCTTTGCTGTTAAAGGATTTGCCACGGTAATAAGTAAAAGGAGGGAAACAGTAAGTAGACCCTTGTCCATCAGTTCTTTTTTTTACAAAGGTCTTGTTATTTCAAATGTCTTAATTATCTTTGAAGGACAATAATGTATTCATTTCAGCCATGATTAATTTGTACAAAGAATTTTCTTTGACGAAAGTCTATAAACAACTCTAATCTGTATGAATGGACGGATTTGAATTAATAAGTACGAGCACTTTTCATTAATAGGATTTAAAGTTGGCAATCCAAGAATCCTTTACTAATTATAATTTTCGAAATCGTTTTTTTGATCGTGAAGACTTAACTGCTTTTTTTCTTAATCGTACAAAGCTAAAAGCAAGGAACATTACTCCAAATGCACCAAAGAAAAGCGTGATTCCAACATTATTGCTGTTGATTGCTTTATTGTAATTTTCGAGCGACAGATAAACAAAATCAACTTCAGCAATTTCAATAATAGAAATAGAATGATAATGAAATATATAGTCCCAAGAACTCAACGCGCTCGTTTTTAAGATTTTCTTCTCGTACTCTTTTCTTTCAATTGCAAATTTGATTTGATCTCCCTTTTGAAAATCATTCATCAAGTTACCACTTGCAGTTTCTCGTAAAATTAATGAACCAATTTTAAATTCATAGTCAGGATATTCCTCGAGTTTTAACACGAAGGATCTTGAACGTCTGGATTTTTTAACTTCTATATTCTCCAGCAAATGACCATTTAAAGTTGAGATTTCAACTCTAGTTATCTGCTCATCTTGAAACGAATTCAAAGCAATCCCTAGAAATAGAAAACCAATTGCAATACAGAAAAAAGTAAACCACTTTTGTTCTTTTTGGTTCCACTGATTCCGCAGAAAGCTGTTTTGAGCTTTGTTATTTTTGAGCTTACTACTTATTAAATGAAAGTTAGTATATAAATAACTACTAAATTTCAATACGCTTTGGTCTGATAAAACAAGATACAAAATTTCATAATCACCATATTTACTCTTCTTTTTTCGAATGATCCAACTATCAATTTGCGTTAAAGAAATCGTTTTTCTGCGTAAACCAAAAGCTTGAATTAATTCAATGCGATTGCTGTAAAAAGTGACTGAAAATACAGTTAAAAGTTGAAACAGCAAATAACAAGACAAGACAAGAAGCGCTATTCCACTGATAAGAAAGGATAAAGTTATGGGGTTTTCAACTTTATATTTGGACAAGAGTTCGATACAAAAACCATAGAGAATTAATACAATAACAAAAGATAAAATTCTATATGTTATTTTAAATTTTGATTTCAAATAAGGTTGTTCCATTGCAATAACTAAGCAATATATTTATAGGCTAAAGCGTTTGGCAGATCGTTCCAACTTCATTTCAGCACTTATAATTTCGGCAACTGCATGTTTGTACTTAAATGCATTTGTTGCCTTTTTAATTGCTTTATACACTTTATGAGGATTGGAAGTTGATTGAGAAAAGAATTCCCAAAAACCGAGCATCTTCATCTGGATTGGCGTTGGACCGCTCAAATATTCGTCGTATTGTTGGTAAATGGTATCGTGAAATGCAGAAAAAGTAGCCCATCGATTTTCCGGATATTCCGTAGTGTTGTTCTTAATCATGCTCGGTAAAAATGGGTCGGCAATCAGACCTCGACCAATCATAAAATGATCGATAGAAGGAAAGCGTTCCTCAATTTTCTTAAAAGCCGCAACACTTGTGATGTCACCGTTGTAATATAATTTATGTTTTGTTCCAGTCAAACATTTTTCAAAAGCTTCTAAATCTACTGGACCTTTGTACAGTTGCTTTCCAATTCGGGCATGAATAGCAATATTTTTAAGAGGATATTGGTTGAGTATTTCAAAGGCACTCAGAATTTCAGTTGGATTATCATAACCCATTCGCATCTTCATTGAAACCAAAATGTCGGTTTCATTGTGAGCGCGATGCAAAATATCATTTATTTTGGTAGTATTGCAAATTAATCCAGAACCCATCCCAGATTTAGCCACCATTGGATACGGACAACCTAAATTCCAGTTCAATTCTTTGTAACCCAGACTCTGAACGTACTTCGCCACAAATAAAAATTCCTCTGCATCATTGGTAATAATTTGCGGAATAACTTCTAAAGTGGTATTGTTTTCAGGCAAAATATCATTCTCGTACGACTGCTTTATTTTTAATTTTCCATTAAGCCGAATGTAGGGCGAATAAAATGTATCAATTCCGCCAAAATAGTGCTGGAATGCATTTCGAAATCTGAAATCAGTAAATCCTTGTAAAGGTGAAGAAAGTAGGGTAGCAGCCATGGTCTTATTTAATGGTGCAAAGATAGTGGAAATCTAAAGTGGTTTTGTTTTTAATTGAAATGAACTTCAATATCTAAAATCGTGTTTGAAATAATTTTTATTTTGCAGATTTATCTACTATAAAATGACAATTCAAATGCGTGAATCTTTAAGATAAATTCCAACGAAAAACAGTTGCATTCCTACCTATAGAAAATAGTATCGCATTATATAAGATCAATATATAGCTCAATTTAAACGAGGAAAGTACTATTTGTATATTGATTTACAACTTAATACTGCAATAAATTTAAAAAATGCTGTAAGTGCACTGATGGAGTTGCTATTTATCTTTGTCAAAAAAAAACAATTAAAAGAAGATTACAATGAATTGGGAAGAAATCATAGCAATCGCAATAATTTTGGTTATGGTCTTGAAGTTTTATAACAGAGATCGCGGACTAATGGAGCGGTAAAAACGTGCTAGTAGTGTAGCTTTTTAAGTTTGAAAAAACAGAATTCTTATGCTACACATAATCAAATTCTATAAAAAAAGCCCTCGAGAAAATTTCCAGAGGGCTTTCTATACTATAATTTATTTTTTAGCTTCTTCTACAGAAACTTTTCTAAATTCTTTTAGCATTTTCTCTAATTCTAGAGTTGATTTACGTGCTCTAGGTCCAGCAGCTTTAACTCCTTTGTCCATTAGCGATGCAGTTTCTGCTTTGAAAGTTTCGAATTCTGCGTTGATTTTTTCAATTAAATCGTTCATATACGTGTTTTTTAAATTTGTGTGCTAAAATAATGGATTTGCATTTAAAAAGGCACTAAATTGGTGTTAAGATTGATGAAATTTTGGAATTTTAATCTGAAGCAATTTATTCAAAATAAATAAGTAGCACTATAAATATTGATTTTTAGTGGTTTACATGACAATAATCTCCGGAACAAACAGGGACAATTTTTTTAAAATGTAGTGCCAACATTATAGATCAGTTTTTTAATTAAATGACGTTTAAATGTGTAAGTTTATATAAATTTTACTGGCAACAAAATCATCTTCTCTTAATCAAGTTTTAAAATAATTAATTATTTTTAAAAATGTGTCAGGAATCACCATTACGTGCGTCTCTCTCTATATGAATAACCCGAAAAAAAGGATTCCAAAAACGGCAGTACTGCTCTTTGCCCAAAGCGAAGAAGTGGAAAGTGCTTTAAAACCAATTGCTTATTCAGCCAAGCAAAACGTTTTATTATGGAAGAAAATGAACAGTCGGGTGCTAAAGACGATTCAGAAAACCAAATTACCTTATTTTACTTCCAACGAAACCAATCAGGTTGGTGCTCATTTTGGCGACAAGTTGAACCATGCTATTGAAGGTCTTTTTGAGAAAGGCTTTGAAAAAGTAATTGTTGTAGGAAACGATTGTATCGCCTTAAAACCGAAACATCTAATTCAAGCGATGCAAGAATTACAGAGCAATAGCTTGGTTTTAGGTGCAGATTATAGCGGTGGAGCCTACTTAATTGGAGTCAACAAGAAGCATTTTGACGCTAATAACTTTAAAAATCTAGCGTGGCAAACGAATCGTGTTTTTGCAGATTTACAAGATTTGTATCAAAACCAACCAATCTCCTTTTTACCCTCTTTAAATGATTTTAATACAGAGGCAGCTTTCAAAAAAGCACTTGAGGCACTCTCTTTTTCTGAAGTAATTAGAAACGTACTTCTTTCGTTTCTTAAAAATTGTATAGATACTTTTGACTTACAAGTTTCATTTTCATCCAATACCCATCCTTTTTCGTATTATAATAAAGGTTCTCCGGTACGGTAACTCGTCTTACTAAACTTTTTATTATCAAATACACTTACATTATTATGAAGTCAATTTACATTTGGACTTTACTGCTTATGGCTGCATCGGTATGGGCTCAACAAGATTTAACGGTGTCTGTTTTGGATGCCTCTACTAATAAACCAGTAGCAAATTTTTCACTTACCTTAGAAAATAAAGACAGAAATTTCCAGTCGGTTCAATTTTCTAACGACCAAGGAAAAGTTATTTTTCGAAATTTAGAAGCATTAGACGGTTACCAAGTTCGCTCGGAAGCCACATTGGAATTTGAGGCAGAATCTTCTGCATTTATAAGCGTTCGTTCCAATCAAAATGGAACTGTAACTTTATTGCTTAGAAGTAGGGGAGAACAACAATTACAGGAAGTGCAAGTTAGCTTTCGGTCTACCTCCAAAATTAATCAACGTGATGCAGAGGTTTCTTCAGAATTGAAAGCAGCTGAAATTCAGGAAATTCCAGTAGAAGGTCGGGATATTACACGCGTTTTGTATCGTTTGCCCAATGTTTCTCAAGCTACGGGTTTTTATCCAGAAGCTCCAAACGTAAGTATTAACGGTGCCAATGGTTTATTCACTTCCTACTTAATTGACGGCATGGATAACAACGAACGCTTTTTGGGTGGTCAAAAGTTTGCTATTCCTTCTGGTTTTGTTAAAGATATTACGGTTTTGACCAGTAATTTTTCAGCAGAATATGGATTAACAGGAAGCGGAATTGTCGATATTACACCTAAATCAGGTTCGAATATTCTTACGGGAGAAGCTTTTTTCATCACTAGACCAGGTCCTTCAATAGATGGAACTTCTTCTTTTGCACAACGGGATTTGTCTGGAAATCAAGTCAAAGATGGTTTTGCTCGGTACCACGCGGGTGGCGGAATTGGTGGCGCTTTTGTAAAAGATAAAACGTTTTATTACATCAATTTGGAACACACCACTGATGTGAAAGACAATTTATTAAATGTGCCTGCTTTAGGAGTCAATGAAACAGTTCGTGGTACGAATACTTTTAATTATTTTTCGACAAAAGTAGACCAAATTTGGACTAAGAACTTTAGAAGTTCGCTTCGTGCGAATGTTGGAATGGTAGAAATTGAAAAACAAGGTGGCGGACTGGATGGTGGTTCGGCTTTTCCTTCCTCTGCAAGTACGCAACAACGCAACAGCATTCTAGTGGCTTTGAAAAATTCGTATAGTTTTGGAAAATTAAGCGGAGAAACCAATATTCAATACAGTCGTTTTAACTGGGATTATGCCAATCCATTAAATGCAAACGACCCGCAAGTTACCGTATTGGGAACCAACGATGAAACTTTAGCAATTTTAGGACATCCTGGTTTTTATTTTAATACCATTGAAAATACGGTTCAATTGCAACAGAAATTCAAGTATTACCTGGACAATCATACTTTTAAATTTGGACTGAATTATATTCGAGGAGAACATGAGCTTTTTGGCGGTGGAAATCCAAATGGAAATTACACGGTAAAATTATCGCAACCTCAAATAGACGCTATTAATGCAAGTGGAATTGGAAGTAATTTGTCCATTAACGATATCCCGTCGGAGGTTTCGGTGGTGAATTATAACGTGGAGTTACGACCTGCCTCTTTTGGAACACACCAAGATATTTATTCGGCTTATGTGGAAGATTTATGGTCGATTACAGATAAATTGAATATTACACTTGGTTTGCGCTATGATTATGATAATTTGTCCAAAGGTGGAGCTACGGAAGGCGATTACAATAATTTGGCTCCCCGATTTAATTTTAACTACAAACTGACCAATAACAGCAGTCTTCGTGGAGGCTACGGAATTGCATACGACAAGATTAATTACAGTGTTTACAGCGATGCTTTGCAGCAAAACACGACTTCGGCAGATTATAAAACCCAGTTGCAAGCTTTTATTGATTTAGGGATTTTACCAGCAGATACCAATTTGGATGCCGTTACTTTTAATGGAAATATTTCTGCAAATTTGGCAAGTGTGACGTATTTAGAAGGACCTACGAGTGATCAATTGCAAGGTCAACGGGAAGGTGCTTTCTCTAATGAACGACGTATTTTAAATCCAAACGGTTACGATAATCCCTATTCACACCAGTTTTCCATGGGATATCAATTGCAAGTGGATGAAAATAAATTGTTTTATGCAGATGTGGTGCACAATCGTGGTGAAAATTTATTTCGTTTGCGCAACTTAAATGCTGCAGCAGAATATACGGTTGACCCCAATAATGTGGTGGTTCGAACACAAGAAGAAGCAGATGCGACACGTCCGGTTCCAATTGTAAATGGTACAGCAACTATAGACGGACAAACCATTACTGGTGTAGCACGAAATGTAATTATGAGTGAAACAGAAGGGAAATCGAGGTATTATGCTTTGAGTTTGAATTATCAGAAATCCCGAGGGACTGACGTATATTCGTATCGCTTGAATTATACTTTATCTTCGCTGGAAAATGATACCGAAGATATCAATTTTAGAGCTATGGACGGCAATAATTATGGTAACGAGTGGGGGCCATCCTTAAACGATAGAACCCATAATATTAATGGAATTTACAGTTATTATCCTTTTGAAGGTACAACTTTAACGCTAGCTGGATTATTACAAAGTGGCCAACCGATTAATCGAATTCCCATTGGTTTTGGAACTACGGATTTAAATGGAGATGGTTCTGGATTTAGTGATGCATACCAAGGAAATAGCGATCGTTTTCCAGGAGAAAGTAGAAACAGCGACCGTTTGCCCTGGAGTACAACTTTTGATGTAGGATTGCAGCATCAGTTTGAGATTTCAGAAAATACAAAGATTGAGTTTAGAGCAGATGTCTTTAACGTTTTCAATGCCGAAAATTTGAGCGGTTACAGTAATAATGCCACACAAAGTAACCAAATTCAAGGAGGTTCTGCCGCAAGTGGCTTGTTTACTCAACGAAATGCATCGCCACCGAGACAGTTTCAGTTTGGAGTTCGTTATTTGTTTTAAAAATTTGAAGATGCGAAATTTTCAATTGGTGGAAGATTTTCAGTGAAAATAGAATTTGCGTTAGGGATAGAAGCGGCATCCTTTTGTGGAGTTTACGGAGCAAAAGATACAGCGAATAGCCCGACCCTTTTGGGTAACGCCCTAATTTAAAAAATAAAAGTATGTTTATATTAAATGCAAATAAGTTGGAAGAATTGACTGCTTATTTATACCAAAAAAACTGGTTGGCACCAGAGGAAGAAGTAGTTGAAATTTCTGTTCCTGGTGATGGAAATATGAATTGTGTTTTGCGAATTAGAACTTCTAACCGAAGTTTTATAATTAAGCAATCTAGGGATTATGTAGAGAAGTACCCTCAAATTGCGGCACCAGAAAAAAGAGTGCTTACGGAAGGTGCTTTTTATAGTAAAATTGCAACCGTGAAAGAAATACAGTCGGTTATGCCTTCGATTTTAGGTATTGATGCCGAAAATAATTTGATTGCCTTGGAAGATTTAGGTCCGTCCAACGACTATACTATTTTGTATGATTTAGAACAAAAAATGACCGACCTAGAGTTGGAACAATTGGTGCATTATTTAAATAATTTACATCATAGTTTTGAGAAAACAGTGGTGGATGAAGAGTTGATGAATACCGAAATGCGGCGTTTGAACTATGAACATATTTTTGAATATCCTTTTAGAATTGACAATGGATTTGATTTGGATACCGTTCAAAAGGGGTTGCAGGATTTAGCTATTCCGTATAAAAAAGATACTATTTTAAAGCGAAAAGTAGAGCAATTGGGAACCCTCTATTTGTCCAAAGGTAAATATTTATTGCATGGCGATTATTATCCTGGGAGTTGGCTAAATACAACGAAAGGGATGAAATTAATTGACCCCGAGTTTTGTTTTTATGGGCTTCGCGAATTTGATTTAGGGGTTTTTTTAGCGCATTTGTATATAACGGAACAAGGCGAAGCTGCTATTTCTTTTGTCAAGGAAAATTATTCGCATTTGGACCAATTGAATAAAAATATACTAGATGGTTTTATTGGAACGGAAATCATTAGAAGGCTGATTGGGCTCGCACAATTGCCTTTAAAAATGGATATACAAACGAAGAGCAGTTTACTAGTTTTTGCTCGAGATTTAATTTTAAAACAATAACAATGAAAAATATACTTTTATTTTTTACCGTATTATTTGCGACGGGAATGCAGGCACAAACGAAAGTTTGGTTTGATACCGATTTGATGATTGGAATGCCAGACAAAACGCCAAGAGAGGTGGATGATGGTATCACATTAATCATGGCTTTAAAGCAACCACAGATTGAAATTGTGGGAATAAGTTCCATTACTTATGTGGATTACAGCTACGACGTGATTCATAAAATTATGGATTGGCATTATGAAGGTCCGGCAATTCCCGTGTATAAAGGTTCGCCAGAAGCAAATGATTTGGGAGTAGAAAATGACGCGACTAGAGCTTTGTATGCTGCATTGAAGAAAGAAAAGCTAACGATTTTGGCTTTGGGACCGATGACGAATATTGCTACTTTAATTCAAAATCATCCCGATATTATCAGTCAGATAGATAAAATATCTATTTGTGCGGCACGAACACCAGGCTTGCCTTTTAATCCAGGAAATGGAAAGTTGAATGTTTTTGATTATAATTATGAGTTGGATACAAAATCGATGGATGTGATTTTAAATTCGTCCATTCCACTTGTTTTTGCAGGGTATGAACCTAGTTCTTATACCCATATTGGTAACATTGATTTTGCAAGTTTGGACTTAAATGAAGAAGCGGATAAGTGGCTTTTTGATATCGTACAACCTTGGATGAAGCAAAACGAGCAGTTTTTTGGTGTACATGGTTTTATTCCTTTTGATTGTTCTACGTTAGGGGTGATTACCCATCCCGAGTATTTTACCTACCATAAAAATATTCCCATAAAAGTAACTTACAAGAAGAACGACGCTTTGGAAGTGCAGCCCGACACTCCTTATAAAAATTTTCTAGAGGTTTCATACAAATTTAAAACGAAGAAAAAAGTGGATTATGCAATTCAGGCGTTGCAAGGTTTTGAGGAGAAAATTTTGGAGACTTTAAGCGTGAAGAACTAACAAAAATTTAGGCTTTGTTTGCAATCCACAATGGGAAAGGAAGCGTATATTTATAAAAAGACTTTTTTAAAGAGTTGAATCAATAATTTTAAATTTAATTAGATGAAAGTAGTAAGTTATATCATTGTTTTATTTACCGTATTAAGCTGTAATGCACAAACAGAAAAGCTGTCATTAACGCCGAAAAATGGTCAAGCAGTTGCTGTTTTTGCATCCGGTTGTTTTTGGTGTACCGAACATGTTTTTGAAGCAGTAGTAGGAGTGAAGGAAGCTGTTTCTGGGTATTCTGGCGGCACTTTAAAAAATCCATCTTACGAACAAGTGGGAACAAACAGGACAGGTCATGCTGAGTCCATTGCTGTTTTTTACGATCCAAAAGTGGTTTCCTATAAAGAGTTGGTTACTGTTTTTTTTGCATCACAAGACCCAACGACCCCAAATCAGCAAGGACCAGATAAAGGTTCGTCGTATCGTTCTATTGCATTTTATAACGATGCTGCAGAGAAAAAAATAATTGAAGATAAAATTAAGGAGCTTACTGCAAATAAAGTTTTTTCGAGACCGATTGTTACCGAAGTAAAACCAGTATCTGATTTTTACGAAGCAGAAGCGTACCACCAAGATTACGTAAAAAATAATCCCAATCAGTCCTATGTTAGAGGGGTTTCTATACCAAGATACAATGCATTTAAAAAGAACTACAAAGGAAAATTAAAACCTAATTCTTAAAAATTATGAAATTATATACACAAATAGCGCTTATTTTTCTGGCGGGATTCAGTTTTACAGCTTGTAAAGACGCCGCTAAAAATACTGATTACCTTGCGGAATCAGACGTGATCACACAAGAGCAACCGAAATTATCACTGACTGATATTTCGCTTAAAAAAGTAGTCAAAACTGAGGAAGAATGGAAAAAAGAACTTACCTCCAGTCAATATGCGATTTTGAGAGAAAAAGGCACTGAACGTCCTTATGACAACAAATTTGATGACAATCATAAAAAAGGAAATTACTTTTGTGCAGCGTGTAAATTGCCTTTATTCTCATCGAAGACAAAATTTGATTCAGGTACAGGGTGGCCAAGTTTCTACGATGTCATCGACGAAAATAGAGTAAAGGAAGTGGTGGACAAAAGCTTAGGAATGGTTCGCGGAGAAATTGTTTGTGCTCGTTGCGATGGGCATTTGGGGCATTTATTTGACGACGGTCCAAGTCCTACAGGATTGCGATATTGTATGAATTCAGCATCTATGTTATTCCAAGAAGCAAAATAGTTTAACTTATTTACTCATTCAAAAAAGAGCGTTTGTTGCATTGACAATAACGCTCTTTTTTTGTACTCTATTTTTATTATTGGTAATGTGCCACTAAAAGATGTGCCATTTCCAAAATATCTTTAGCTACATAATCAGGATTGCGAGCTAAATTGTAGAGTGACTGTCCTTCACGAGCGATGAAACCAGTTGCCAAACCCGCATGAGAAGCTCCTGCAATATCCCAACCGTGTGCTGCAATAAGCATCATTTCTTCAGGAGCTACAGCTAGTTTTTTGGCTGCCCAATGGTAGGTTTCTTTCGCGGGTTTGTATTTTCTAACGGTATCAATACTTAACGCTTGTTCGAAATAGTGCGTCAAATTAGAATTTTCCAACTGTTTTTGCAATGCTCCGTCGGGCGAATTTGTCAAAGTAATCAATCGGAAACCATTTTCTTTTAAAAGGTGCAAACCTTTTGCAACGTCGGGATATGTTTGTAAAGAGGTGATTATAGCTAATGTTTCTTTAATTTGTGCTTCACTAACGTTTACATCAAGTGATGTTGCCGCCATTTGAAGTGTTGTTGCAGCAATGGTTGTGAAATCATGGTATTGCTCAATTTCATTAGAAACTGTTGAATAATGCAGCAACATTCCGAACCAAATCCGAAAACCTTGTTCTTGATTTAGTAGTAAATTGATGGCTTTTTTTAATGGTGTCATGTCCAATAAAGTTTCGTTTACATCAAAAACGAGTACCGGTTTTTTTTGAGTCATCATTCTATAAAATTTAAATTATTTGTACCAATTTCGAATGGTTTCCAATGCAGGTTTATCTTGAGGTGTGTAGTCTACGCTATTTTTTTCCTCTCGATGGTAGTCATCGGCATACCATTTCCATGCAAAACCACCTACAAACCAATCTTTAGTAGTCAAGACTCGAAATAAAGCTTCGTAAGCATTTACTTGAGCCTGATTATTTTTGTTGTTTTTATGTTCCGTCCAAGGCTCTTCTGCAGCAAAGTCTGCGTTTCGGTATCCAAACTCAGTGAACATAATTTTTTTATTGAATTTTTTTTGAGTAGCCTCTATCTTATCAATGTGCTTTTTCCAAGCTAGAGTTAATTCATCAACGGTGGGATTTGCAGCCTCAGATAAAGGAAAATACGCATCAATCCCTATGTAATCCAGTTCGTTCCAAAATGGGACTTTATCAAAATCATCCCAATTTGCGGCATAAGTTAGTTTCCCGTTATACACTTTCTTTATTTTGGCAATCAGTTGCATCCAATACTCTGGGCGTTTGGCAACTGCATTTCCCAGTTCAGTTCCAAAACAGAAAAGTTCAATTTGTTCTTTTTGGGCCAATTTAGCATAAATTAGAATGTATTCTTCGTAATCTGCTTCCCATTTTTGCCAATCTAAATCTGAGGCAAAGTCTAAATTTCCGGTATAAAAATTATGATTGACCCATAAATGAGGTTTTAGCATTACCGTCATTTTCTGCCCATGAGCTAAACGCGTACTTGCCAGAATTCCCTCAGTTCTTTCGCCCCACCATTGCCTCTTATTGTTGTAGCGAACTGCTGCGTTTTCAACATCTACAAAGGCATAGGGAATTAAAGAAACGGAATTGACATGCTGTGCTTTTAACTCATCGAACGTACTACTTTTTAGCCCTTTAATTGGTGCTACCAAATTCATTCCCTTGAATTCCATTTTTACTAGAGGAACAGAATTGAGTTGGTAATAGGCCGAAACACTACCAATTATCAAAAGAGATAGGGTGGTCAAAAAAAGTTTTTTCTTCATACTTGTAAAGTTACTTATTAAAAAAAGGTATTCTAAATTTCAATAAAAAAATTAAGGTTTATTTGAGAATTATAATGGACGTATTAGCTAAAAAAAGTTTATTAAAGAGCAAAATTTTTATAAACAATGATCCGATTTAGATGGAATAATTACCTTTCCATTTTGACATGGTATTTTTCAGATTATGAAATTATAGGCTGTAATCTGTAGTTATAAAACGTTCTTTTTTTTAAATAGAAAATAATAGTATGCTGGTTATATTACTGGATAAATAAGTGCTACAATAAAAATTTATTTTACTTTACTAAAGAAATTAAACAACTCTTCTGTTGGATGTAAAATTCAGTTTAACAGTTATTTTAATTGCTTTAACTAAAGCTAAGGTTAAGAAAAGCACACTGAAGAATAGATTCATAAAGTTACTCAAATTTATCTTGCTACTCATCAGAATGAAGTTCCCAACATGAGCAAAAAACAGCATTCCTAACGTAGTTCCTAGCACTGCACCAAAGATAAATCTCGTGTTACTTTTCTTGGTTTTTAGTAGTATTTCTGACCTAAAAAGATAACTGTAAATTCCGGCCCAGTAAGGCCATTGGATGAAGTTAAGTCCATTTAAAAATACCGCAAGAAAGAATGGATATTGTGCCAATTTGAAATCAGAAAGAGTGGAGGATTTGTTATTATTTATTGTATCAGTTAAGAAATAAATCCCAACAAATAGTAGAAAAACGAACGTAAATAAATCAATCGCTGTTAGAAGTTTTTTCTGATTGACAAGCCACAATGCCATTTTACTAACAAAATTTAGAACGAAAAATTGAATCGTGATTATTCCAGCAATAAAAAAAAGCGAAGCCCATTTCCCTTGTTCAGTCAAAACTTGCAAACTAATGACGTTGATGTATCCCAAGGGAAGTGAACCCATTAAGCTAATACCCATTCCTAAAAGTAGTGGGCGATCTTTAGGTGCATATTTACGTAGTAATTTCATGTAATTCTAATGCATTAATAATGGAATAAACGTCTCTTATAATACTGCATTTTGCTCTATTTATGTTAGCGTTTTTTCTGTAAAATCGCTGTTTATTAAGTCTTTATAGGTCATTTTAATCGCACAGTTTTTTATCAATAATTGTGTAATACTCACGGTTTTAATAGTGTCTTTACGGTTGATTATCAATCCATATTCTGCATTTTTTTCTTCTGTGGACGAATGAAAATGAAGTATTTTTTCACTAGAAAGAGGGGTATTGTACCTGCAAAATTCTTCAAACCAAAGTTTTCTATAGTTTTTCTGCTTTCGAGAATAGAGCGAGGCTGATTGCCAAATATGTGGTTTAGTAATTGATTTGTCAAACTCGTGCTTTTCAAAGCCGTCCCACTTTACTTCTGTTAATCGCTCATTTTGAAAAATGATCAATGTAAAAGGCTCAATGTCTTGTAGATCTATCGTCTGAAAGTAAGTTAAAGGAAATTTTTGTCTGATGAGCTCCAACATAATTAAACCCCGACTTTTCCGGTAGTGCAATTGACGTTGATGTTTGATAAAAGCGCCGTTTAACAATACAATGCACGTTCCATCATTTCGTGCTACGATCCAGGAACCGCCTGCCTTTTCGTCCTTCGGAAACACTAATTGCATTTCATTCTCTGCATAGATTTCAGGTGGAGTAGTGGGACGGTGGCTATTTTCATCTCTGTTTGAGGTGAAAAGAACTCCTTTGTGGATTGGAATAAAACTAACGGTACACATAAATTTTGGCAATTGATAGCAATAGGTTTAACAATTATACGCTTTACACTACTAGACGATAACAAGCGTATTTCCTGACAGTATTGTTACTATTAATAGATAAAACCAATACAGAAAAGGTATTGGTTTTAATTCAAACTAGTGATTTGGTACGATTTAAAAACGATTTTCATCGAATTGTAAGCTGTACGTCTTTATTCATTTTCAGCTAATAATTCAGTCAACGCTTGTTTGAAAACGGCTACCGGTTGTGCTCCAGTAAGTGCGCTTTTTCGATTAAAAACAATGGTTGGAACAGAACTCACACCCATACTTTGCCAGAAATTTTCGGCTTTTTTAACCTCTTCCCTCGCTTCTGGATTATCCAGTAGGTCCATTCCTTCTTGTACATTTAAACCTACCTCTGATAAGGCTTGTTTTAGAATGTCTCTTTTAGAAACATCTTTTCTTTCACTAAAAAAGGAAGCTGTTAAACGCATTTTTAATTCGGTTTGTTTACCAAATTTTTTCGCATATTCTAATAAAACATGTGCGTCAAAAGTGTTTACCATTCTCATATCGTCAAAATAATCGAAGGTAAAACCAAGCTCTTTTCCAGCATCTGCCATTCGCTCTTGCGATTCCTTTTGCTGTTCTACTGTTGAGCCGTATTTTTCCGCAATGTGTTCGGTAATATTTTGACCTTCAACAGGCATTTTTGGATTCAGTTCAAACGGCTGCCACTCCAGTTCGATTTGGTCTTCAACACCAAGTTCCGAAATCGCTTGCTCTAAGCGTTTGTAGCCAATGGTACACCATGGACAAACTACGTCAGATACAATATCTATTTTTAATTTCTCTTTCATCTCTTTAAAGTTCTATAAGTTCACTAATTTGTAGTTCACCTTTTACGTTGCTGTAATTTACAATATCTGCGGCAAACATTTCGGCATGTGGGCCGAAAGATGCTTGAAAAGAAGCAATATCGTCAAATTTTAAATGTGCAATAGCGACGTAAGGTGCAGGTTGACCAGGAATTCTACTTCCTATACCTAAGTCTAATTCTATTCCTTTCAAGGCTGTTCCAACAGCTTTGACAATCATTGGTAAATGACTTTCTTTGTAATACGTTGCATCAAATTGAACGTCTTTTCCGTTTGGATACAGTACCGATACTTTTATCATCTTTAGTATTTTAAATGATAACTAAACCTTTCGTATTATGTACGAAAGATTTAGCAATCAAGATTATTTTCAATGGATTATTTTGAATTTGTATCTTCTTTAGACCAAGCAAATTTTTGAAAAGGAGCGTCCACAGGTGTATTGGCAACGTGATTGGTATAGTTGCTAATTACTTTCTGAGACAAACCTAAAATCACCTCTAAAACTTGTCTTTCTTCGTAACCTGCTGCATAAAAAGCATTCAATTCTTCTGGAGTAATTTGACCTCGAGAACGCACCATTGCTAATGTAAAATTATGTAAGGCTTGTAATTTCTCTGTTGGCAATGCAGTTCCATTTCTTAAAGCTTCTGTGATGGAAGCGTCCACTTTCATCATTCCTGCAATTGCTGTATGGGCTGGTACACAATAATGGCATTCGTGTTCTACGTTAATCGTTTGCCATACTACGGTTAGTTCATCTTTATCAAATGAAGATTCCATAAATAACTTATGTAGTACTTGATAACCTTCCAATAATCCAGGAGCACCTGCTAAAACACCATGTAAGCCAGGAATCATTCCGTTTGTTTTAAGCGATTGCTCTAACAATTCTTTACTTTTCTCTGGTGCTGATTCGATGTTGTGAATTTTTAATGTAGTCATAATTTCAATTTTAATTTAATTTTTAATAATAGCTAAACAACTGTTTAGTTTTAGGGTAAAAAAAATGCTTAGAATTTTGTAAAAAGCATTTCGATATAATTTTCTATTTCTTCTCTACTGTTTACTCTCGATGCGGCTGCTAAACCATGTTTTGCCAAAAGTAAAAAATCTGCGTATTTGAGTAGTTCTGCATCTGATTTTGTAGCGTTGCTTCGCAATTTTTCTATAAAAATCAGTTTTAAATTCGCCATGAAGGCACGCATTTGTTCTTTTATCAGTTCATCCTCCGATTCTGAAAATTCATTATACGTATTAGTTACAAAACAGCCCTTTTGCTCGTCTTCTGTATAGTTTGCACTTACCGAATCGTAGAAGAATTGCTTAATATCGGCTATACCGTTCGAAGCCTTTTTTAGTTTTTCTAACACACTATTTACTTTGCTTTTGTAACATTGTAAACTTTCCAGAAAAACACCTTGTTTGCTTCCAAAACTGGCATAGATTGAAAATTTATTGATTCCCATTTCGCGTTCCAGCATTTGCATGGACGTACCTTGGTATCCGTTTCTCCAAAACAATAGCATTGCTTTTTCGATTACTTCTTCTTCTTTATATTCTTTCGTTCGTGCCATATCTTCTTAAATACTGTGCAAATCTAAACAATCGGTTAGTAATAACAATGCTCTTTAACAAAGCTTTAAACTTATAGATTTAGGAATATTCTATTTATAACCAATTGGACAAAAAAAAACACCGCGAATAATGCAGTGTTTATCAGGTATATTCTAGAACCTTATAATTTATTTATTTCATCAATAATTTTATTCTTCTTTTCTTCTTCCAGTTTTGATTTAGAAGCATCCTTCCCAAACCAACTGCCTATGAAACTATCAATTAATTTGGATTGATTTTCATAAGCACTGCAAGTTTTACACATCGCTTTATGTGCTTGTAACTGCATTTTTTCCTTGAAAGTCAAGGGAGTTAGCAACTGCTTGTCAATTAACTCCGTTGTTTTTTTACAAGTTTCCAACATACGTTTCATTACATTCTGCATCTGGTATGAATTTTCAATTTATTAATCCCATTTTAAATCCAAGCATTTCTTCATCAGCAATTTGGATCTGTGTACGATCTGCCAATAATTGGACGGAGTGATGTCTAAGTCCTGACAAATTTCTTCCGTCTTTTTTACGGTTAAATATTTAGACGTAACTGCAAGTTTCCACTTTGTAGGTAAGTCTTCTAAACATTCTTCCATAACGTCGTTAAACTCCGGGTTATCTAACAGCTCCACCTCATTATTGTTCCAACTTTCCTTTATTTCAGTACTCTTCCAGCAACCGTAGCTACTAAAAAGTCCTTCGGATAATTCATTACCACTTGACTCTGTTAAGCTAAAATTTTTCTTCGTCGTTCGCGCACTTAACCGGTAATAGTCAATAATTTTATTATTAAGAATGGCAAATAACCATGTTTTCGGTTGGCTTTTGCCTTCAAAACTGTCTATTTTATGAAAGGCCACCAAAAAGGTATCTTGGACCAAATCTTCTGCAACTTCCTTTGAAGAGGTTTTAAAAAACGCCCAAGAATAAAGTTCATCACTAAATTGATGCACCCATTTTTCTAGAATCGTTTTTGAATTGTCTTTAATCAGGGCCATATTTGGTGCCGTTTTTATGTTGTAAATGCAAAGATACTGCATTTTCCGACCTCAAAATCTTAGCTTTTTCATAAAAAATAAATAGCAGTACCATGCCATACTCTATAAAAATCAGCAAATAGTTCTCGCCAAATACCACTTTAGAATAAGCACTGTAACTTAAAATTACGGTTAAACTCCACACGTAAGGATATTTGTATTTTGTAAAAACAGCAAGTAACACTAGGTTGATTACGTACCAAGGATGGACTGTGGTAGAACTAAACAGATAAACAGTTAACACTATTAAGAAATTTTGAAACAAGTCAACACTGCTTTCATTTTTGGTAAAAAAACTGCGGTACAATATAAATCCAATAATTAAGAAAGGCGTTATTTTTCCTGTAGTATGAATGATATTATATCCTGTAAAATAAAATCCAATTTCACGAATGAGGTAGTAAAAACTGGCATTGAATTCAAAATTAGTAAACCATAAAGCAATAGTTTCCGTATAGTTTTGAATGAAATCTGTTGAAACGAAAGGTAAAAATAGCACAACGTTTACCGCTATCACAATTGAATAAAACGATACGGCTTTTTTCCAACCTAAGTATTTCAGGAAAAGCGGCAACAATAATAAAGGCAGCAATTTAACGGAGATGGAAAACGCGAGTAATACAGCAGCCCATTTCCATTTATCTTGTTGCAAAAGGTACATCGACCAAATAAAAAAGAAAAGCATGACACCTTCAAAATGCAAGTTTCCCGTAAGTTCTATCAATACCAACGGATTTAAAATATACCAAAAAATGCGGTGTTTTTCAAAACCTAATCGCTCTAGTAATTTACTTCCAAAGTACAACGTACCAAAATCGGCTGCAATGATGATGATGCGTAAAACTATGGCAGCACCTACTATTGAATGGGCACTGAAAAGTCCTGCGATTACAAAAATGAGTTGGTTTACGGGAGGATAATTGGAATAATGGGAAGCACTTAAATTCCCCATTCCTTCAATTAATTCTTGTGCTTGAGGCAACTTAAAAATAGTAGTGCCAATTAAGTCATTTGGAAGTGACGTAAATGGATTTATTCCTTCTAAAATTAGTCTGCCGTCCCAAATAAAACGGTAGAAATCTTGCGATAAATTGGGTAAACTGATTATGAAAAGCAGTCGGAATACGAGTGCAATTAAAATCAGAATTGTAAAATTATTCTTTTGTAATTGAACGATTTGATAGGAAAAGAAAAATAGCAGTCCAAACGAAATTGTCAAAGGTACAAAATCAGTTCGCTCTAAAAAATAGGCAATATAGCCATAAATAAAAGCAGCCAATAGGGCATAAGCTGTAGTTTTGAAAGAATTTGAACATTCAATAATCATCGCGTTCCTTGAATTGATTTCACAAAAACAAAACCATATCCCAGAAAAAGCATCACGTGAAACGGCATCAATCCAAAATCATCCAAACGAATACCGCTGTAGATTCCGAATAAAAAGTAAAGCATTAACAAGCCTTCCACGACTACAAATTTCGAAACTTTTTTAGAGATGTAGGTGTTTTGCTTCCATTTTTCTTTTAGGCTTTCCACATTAAATTTTGGAGTCCGGATGAAGTCGCTTTTTTTACCCCAAAGACCTTCTAAAACAGCTATGCTGTTGTGGAATGAAAACCCCATTGCAATGGTGTAAAAAGCAAAAAAGAGACCGATATACTTGATAAAATTTTTAAATCCACCGCCATGAACTTTCTTGTAGGTAAACCAATAACACACAAAAAAAATAAGAGAGGTGACAACAAAAAACAATAGAATATCAAAGAAAAGCTCCAGATGGATGTAGTATTTTTTGATGAATAAAACAGGCACACTTAAAACTGCCATCATGAAAACGAACAGAAACATGAAGCTGTTGAGCAAATGCATTAAACCATGCAACTTCGTTTTTAAGGAAATCGTCTTGGAGGTTATGACGCGCCAATTCATTTTTTTAAAATTTTCGGCACCCCCTTTATTCCAACGAAATTGTTGCGAACGAGCGGCACTTATGATTACCGGTAACTCCGCTGGCGTTACTACATCTACCAAGTAGGTAAATTTCCATTTTTTAAGTTGGGCACGGTAACTCAAATCTAAATCCTCGGTGAGTGTTTCACTTTCCCAATTTCCCGCATCTATAATGCAGGTTTTTCTCCAAACACCAGCGGTTCCATTGAAATTAATAAAATGAGATTGGGAATTTCGCCCCACTTGTTCCAATGTAAAATGAGCATCCAAAGCAAAAGCTTGAATCTTGGTCAATAAGGAATAATTTCTGTTCAAATGTCCCCAACGCGTTTGTACCACGCCTGTATTTTCGTTTTTAAAGTACGGAATGGTTTGCAGTAACCAGTCGCTTTGCGGCACAAAATCAGAATCGAAAATAGCAATAAATTCTCCTTTTGCCGTCACCAAACCTTCTTTTAAGGCACCCGCTTTAAAGCCAATCCGGTTGACTCTTGTTAGATGTTTGATGTCTAACCCTGAAAGTTGTAACGCATTAATAATTGTTTTAGTAGCTATCACACTTTCATCGGTACTATCATCTAAAACTTGGATTTCCAATTTTTCTCTGGGATATTCTAGCTTAGAAATAGACAATAGCAGTCGTTCTACCACATATTTTTCGTTGTAAAGTGGAAGCTGAATGGTTACAAAAGGTATTTCGTTAGGATTTTTGAAATCAAATTTAGGAGCATTGTCCTGTTTCTTTTTACTTCGCAAATAATTGATAAGCAAATTCAATTGTGCCAAACCGTATAAAAAAATCAATACAATAGACAGGCTGTAGAGAAACAGGATGAAGTAAGAAAGTACTAACATATTATTTAAAAGCATATTTAAAAATCCAACCTATAATTTTTATTCCTGCCATGACGGTCCCTTTTAAAGTTCCAGACACCTTTGAAACACCAATACGATTTTTATAATGGACTGGAATTTCTGCGTAAGCCATTTTTTTCTTCAAAACCTTTAATTGCATTTCCACGGTCCAGCCGTAGGTTTTGTCCTGCATTTTTAGCGCTAAAAGCGTGTCGTATTTAATGGCTCGAAATGGACCTAAATCAGTGAATTTAGAACCAAAGAACAATTTCATTAAAACGGTTGCTAATTTATTTCCGAAAATTTGTTGTGGCGTCATTGACCCTTCTTCTCTTAAAGCAGCCACCCTCGCTCCAACCACAAAATCAGCAGTTCCGTCGAGAATAGGTTGAATAATTTTAGTCAATTCTTCAGGGTAATCTGAATAGTCTCCGTCCAAGAAAACAATGATATCAGGTTTGATTTCTTGTTTCGAAATGTAATCCATACCTTTTAAACAAGCATATCCATAGCCTTTTCTCTGTTCAGAAAGTACAGTAGCACCGTATTCCAACGCCACTTTTGCCGTAGCATCCGTCGAGTTGTTGTTTACAATAATAACCTCGGAAACTAATTGAGGTATTTCTTGAATTACCTTGCCGATCGATTGCTCTTCGTTAAAGGCTGGAATGATTACTTTTATACTTGTCATTTACTTTTTGTTTAGCAAATCCAACAAATTTACGTCATTTCCGAGTAAAATTTCATTGGAATTGATTCTTCCGTCTTCGCTGCCGTTCTCCAATTTCAAAACTCCTCTTGGACAAACAGCCGAACAAACACCGCAACCTACACAGGAAGAACGAACTATGTTTTCGCCTTTTTCTGCGTAACTTCTCACGTCAATTCCCATTTCGCAGTAGGTAGAACAGTTTCCGCAGGAGATGCATTGACCGCCATTGGTTGTAATTCGAAATTTAGAAAATAAGCGTTGTTGCAACCCTAATATCGCTGCCATTGGACAACCAAAACGGCACCAAACTCGATTCCCTAAAAGCGGATAAAAACCTACACCCACAACACCACTAAATGCAGCACCAATTGCAAAACCATACCATTGTTTTAGTGCACTACTGTCGATAAAAAGAATATTCTGATTCCCTGAAAAGTAGTTAATCAATAACGAAATGATAATTATAGCAACTAAAGAAAGCATTGTATACACTGCATCGGCATCCAAATCTTTGCGTTTAAAAACGTATAAAGCGCCTGTAAATACGGTTAAGAAACCAACAATTCCCCAGATAAAATGGTCTTTGGTAATAAAGCTCATTTCTGGATTATTAGATAAAAAGGTAAATACAACGGCAATGGTCATTACAAAAGAAAATACCAGAACCAAATGAATCATCCAGCGTTCAATTTTCCAAGCAGTATCTGATTTATTGGACAAATGGCGGTAGCTGTCTCCGGCAGTTTCAGCTAAACCTCCACAACCGCAAACCCATGAACAATACCAGCGTTTCCCGTACAAATAGGTCAGGATAGGCGAAATAATAAATATCATCGCTATACCGAAAACCAACATAAACATCCCTAAATTTCCTCCATTCAGCATGTTTGTCAAATGCCAATCTTCAAAAAAGTAGTAGTTCAAAGGCCACATATTTTTTATATCTTTTGCAAAGTAGGCTTGTTCTGGATTCAGTTTGGCTAGGATTTCAGGTATTAAAAATGCAAAACCCAACTGAAAAAACATGACCGAAATCGTTCGGACCAATTGGTATTTGTTGTGTCTGTATTTTAAAATGAATTTATAACCGAGACCTACAATTGCAATTGTATAAAGCGTTCCATACACAAACCACTGGCTTGCTGCTTTTCCATTTAAAATATAACTTAACGGGTCGAAAAAACCAACAATTCCTGTATTTGTACCGCCGTCTTCATTGAGTCCAAGGTATTTTGGAAACCAATACAAAACAACATAAAAAGCGGTAAGAATAATTCCAATCATCCAAGCCCAGCTCCCTCTATTAGTGAAATCTTTGTGCCAAACTCCATTATTTTTTATTCCTTCTGGTTGGTTGAGATAGGTTCTGTTGGCATATACCACAATTCCTACTAAAATGGAGACGATTGCACCACCCAGCCAAATCCCTTTGTGGGGAAAGGAAACGTTAAAAAGTGCCAGTGCCATGATGAACAAACCGAGTAACCCCAATGCAATTCCTAATTTTTGGATGCCATCCATTTGCAAGTTTTCGTGCGAGGCAATGGATTTATTTTCTACTTGTTTACTCATATTTATGTTTTTTTTACACCTACAAATTGGTCGGCGAATTGTTTTTGGATTTCGGATTCATAAGAGGTAAAAAATTCTGGGTCGAAGTTGGCGTCTTTCAAATGAGAAATAACAAAATCTACTGTTTGTTTGTCCGTTAAAACCTTGTCAAAAAAGGCGTGACGCATTCGAATGCCAAAAGTATTAATTCCTAAAAAAGTGCGGCTTTCTTTATCAAATGAAATTCGGATGGCTTTCTTGCCTTTGTGGTGTTCCCAATAAAAATGAACTTCATTTTCCTTTGGATTTGCCCAAACCCAACCGTAAGTCTGGTATTCTATGTCTAGAAATTTTGCCGAATTGAACCAATGTCCCGGTTTATATTCCGTTGGATTTCCCGTTAATGTTTGAGCCAGTGTTTCTCCCATCATTCGTCCGGTATACCAAACGGCTTCAATTGGACGTCGTAAATCGATCCCTTCATGTTGTTCTGCACAATCACCAATGGCATAAATATCTGCAATATTAGTCTCCAAGTAACGGTTTACCTTAACACCTTTATTTAACTCAATACCAGAATCTTTCAAGAAGTCAATATTTGGAGAAACCCCTGCTGTTAAACCTACTATTTCACAATCGATGGTTTCTCCTTTATCGGTAACGATGCCTTTTACATGTCCCTTTTCATCCGATAGAATTTCGACCAGATTGGTTCCTAATCTTAAATCGATATGGTGTTCCAAGATGTGTCGGTTAATCATTTGGCTTTCGCCGAAAGGCAAAACACTTCCCCAAAACGTTTTCTCACGGACTAAAAAAGTTACTGGAATATCGCGGGAACGAAGCATCTCTGCTAGTTCAATACCAATCAAACCACCGCCAACAATAACCGCTCGCTTGGTTTGTGGAGCCCATTCTTCCAGATTTTCTAAATCTTTTTTATGATACAGTCCCGTAACACCTTTCAAATCTTGTCCTGGCCAACCGTATTTATTTGGTTTTGAACCTGTAGCCAGTACTAATTTATCAAACTTAATGGTGTCGTTATTTGATAAAACAATTTCTTTTGAAGCTGTGAGAACGGTCGTCACTAAACCTTGAAGCAGATTTATTTTGTTTTTTTTCCAGAAATCATTCTCATACGATTGGGTATGTTCAAATTTCATATGTCCCATGAACACGTACATCAACGCGGTTCGGGAGAAGAAATACTCATTTTCAGAAGATACAATTGTAATTTTTGCGTCCGATTTTTTTCGAATGTGACGTGCCAATGTAACTCCTGCAATTCCGTTACCTACGATGACGATATGTTCCATAATAAAAGCTTTTTGTACGTTATTAAAAAAACGAAATTACTTGGTTAAAAAGTCCGCTCCAGCTGTAAAATAAGCTGCATCCGCTTTGATAAATTGGATGTTGCTTAATGTTGCATGACCCAAATCTTCCGTTAATCCTTTTCCTTCTTCCCACCCCCAAAAAATCCATTTCGTTGCCATCGGAATTCCATCAACGTCTTTGTATTCTAAATACTGAATGGCATGCGGATTTTTCTCAGCAGCTTCTTTACCAGCCTTAAGAGTCACAATATAAGCCGCTTTTTCAATTAAATTTGTTTTTGCATCGGCATAAACTACATACCAATCGTCTGGTGCGTCTCCTGTTCCTGATTTGAACGTAAGTTTTTCAGTCAGGTAATTCGCTGCATCTTTTTCTTTGTTATCGTAAGCATTCCAAATTGTTCCTGGGTCGCTTAATTTATTCGGAAATAAGAAAAAGTAGCTCCATGTAAAAGCATCAAAACGAACGGCCTCTTCATTTGGAATAGTAGGAGCGTACGACACTTTCGCGTTATCAAATACTATTTTTGAACCGTTTTCAAATTCAATTGCTCCTTTGGAAGAATTGGTTAAAAGTGTGAATTTAGCATTCATTCTTTCGCTTCCGCCAAATTCTAATTTTAAATCAAATTGTACCGCTTCTTGGGCTAAAAAGGCTTCGGTATGATGTGCTTTTTCTACTTTATCAGTAAAAGTTAGTTCTTTATCAGTTGGCTTGCAACCTATAGTTGTTAAGAATAACGCGGTTAAAGCAAGTGTCATTTTTTTCATTGTGAATTATTTAGGTGTTCTATTAATATTAGTGTTTCTCGGGGTAATTAGTAGTAGTAAGTTACTACTTGCAATTTTCAACGGACGTATTTTTTATAATATTCAAGCATATTTTCTGCAGAATGGCCTAATCTACGTTTGAGATGAATAATACTGAAATGGTATTGTAAATTCCAAACACCGTTCACCTTATACCTTCTAGCTGATGTAATTACATATTCAGGAAGTACTACAAATTGCTTTCTATCATATAATTTAGACGCGATTTCATTGTCCTCATAAATGATGTACTGTTCGTTAAAACCATCAATTTCATTAAACAAATGCTTGGAAATGAACAACGACTGGTCGCCACCTCGGCAAGAAATATGATTGAATCGCGTGAACCATTGCGAAACCATCAAAACGGGATGTACTAAATCAAATTTCATTCGGAAACAACCTGCTAAGTTTCCTTTATCAACGGCTTCCTTAATCAAACGGTCAAAATGCTTGGGTGGATAACTGTCACAATGCAAGAAATAGAGTAGGGAACCCTTCGCCATTTTTGCTCCTGCATTCATCTGTGTTGCTCGTCCTTTTTCAGAATGAATAATTCGTAAGTTTTCGCCTTCTTTTATTTTGTGTTTTAAGTCGTCTGTACTTCCTCCGTCAACAATTAGGATTTCTACCTTTTCTAAATTGCTGCTGTTGTTTTTCAAGTAGTCTATAAAGTTTTCTATTCTATTTGCTTCATTAAAAACGGGTATGATAATGGAAATGTTAGTCATTCAAACTCCAATTGTAGTCTTTGTAACTTACTTTTGCTTTACTATTTATTTTTACTGTACTGTACTGATTTAAATAATCAATTACAGAACCTTTCGTTTCGAAATCACCTTCAAACCAATCGAATATCTTCGAAATTTCTATTTTGTTTGCTGTAATAGTATTTTTGGAAGCATCGTTCACAAAACGCTTTGCGACCGTTGTTAATTGCTGTTCAAGTTTAGCATCAGAATATGCTTCGTTTAGTAAGTTTGGACATGAAAATGAAGCACAATTAATGGCGAAATGGATTCTAGGTTCATTCATTTTTCTCAAAATCTCATGCTCAACTTCTTCTAAGCTGTATTTTTTAGTTCCCAAGGTAAAGAACTTATTTCCCCAAGGATCTTTAATGTCTTTGATGCTTTTGGTCGGATAATTATTTAAAATTAATTGAACCGTATAAGCGTTATAAGTATTGATCCAATACGCAAGTGTGGCATTTTTAGACCAAGATTTGTTGGGTACATTCGATGCTAATTCTGATAAATATACTTGCAGTTGTTTTTGGTCTTGCTGAAATGCTTTGTAATTTACATTTCCATTTTGAGAAACATTTTTTTGCAACAATGCATTCCATTTTGAATGGTCCATGTTTGCAACAGTTGTAGTACTATTTTGATAAGCTTCCGTTGGAATTTCACCAGCGTTTTTATTGTTTCCACAAGAAAGCAAAGGCAATAAAAGCAGACTTAAGATATATTTTTTCATCAATGTAATTTTAAATTATATACGTATAGACCGTTAACAAAGTCATTCCTGACACAAAAAAGCATTTATTTTTTAAACGGATAGAATTCTTGTTGCACAAAATCTTCCGGAAACTCGTTCTCGTCGTGAAAACCCAATTCAATATCGCGACCATCAGACGGAATGTAATTGGTTCTAAACAAGTAATCCCACAGACTTAAAGAGATTCCAAAGTTGACACCGTATTTGTTTGGTATTTCTTTACTATGGTGCCAAATGTGCATTTTAGGATTGTTGAAAATGTATTTCAAATACCCGTAATCCCAACCAATATTAGCATGGTTTAAATGTCCAATGGCAATGGATATGAAATGTACAATAAAAACATCTTCGAGGTTTACGCCACCAACTAAAATAATAGGAATATAAAGCAGAGATTTATACACAATCGGTTCCATCCAATTGTATCTAAAATGAGCGGCAAAACCCATTTCCTTTACACTGTGGTGCGTTTTATGAATTTTCCACAAGAACGGAATGGTATGAAGCAAACGATGCACATTCCACTGCAGAAAATCGCTGACGAGGAAAAACACCAATAATGCTATAGGTTTTGGCAATTCAGAAATGGAAAAGAGTTGGATGGAAGTCAATTCAAATCCAAATACGTTCAATAAATTGTTTAAAAACTGTTGCACTACATTCGATAAAGCAATGAGTAGAATTAAATTCAGTAGGAAAAAATTAAAGAACAAATAGAACAAATCCAGCCAGAAATCTTTACGGAAAATAGCTTGTTGTTTTCGCCATGGAAATAAAATCTCAAGCAACCATACTACTAATGATATGGCAATCAATCCATAAAAATAGTTGTCCCATTTCCAATATAAAATCTCGCTGATTAAATAATTAAAATATCCGCTGTAAGAATTTGTAATGGTTTCTAGATATTCTGTCATAATAGATCAAAAATTTATAATGCTTATTTTTCAAACGATCATAAGCTGTTATTTTTATTCAGGTTTTCTAAAATTTAACCATCTAAATCAAAACCTTTCTAATAAAAACGGATTAAAAATTTTGTTTAAAATTAGAAGATCATTTGTCTTAATACACCTTAATTCCTCGTTTTAAGTAGGAACCCCATCTTTTGTTAAAGGTGTGGATACTATCAGTTACGTTATTTTTACTGTTGTAGACTTTTCCGCCACTATCTTTCCATTCAAAAATACCTCCGTATAGATTTAAAACATTTTTATAACCCAACTTTTGCAACTTTTCTCCAATGTTTTCACTTCGAACGCCAAGCGAACAATACACTACGATTGTAGCCGCTTTATCAGGAACATTTGCTACAAATTGATCACTGTCAAATTTATTATAACCAACAAACATTGCATTTTTAATATGACTGACGGCATATTCTTCAGGTTCTCTCGAATCTAGGATCACATAGGATTTCATGGATTTTAATTTCATTGACGTAACGTAGGGCACTGTCTTTTTATTCAATTTTTCTAAAACCTGTGGAATGCTTTTTTGAGCCAAACAAAGGCTTGCAGTCAATAGTAGGATAAGTTGAAATAGATGTTTCATAGCAGTTCTTTAAATTAGTTGACGATGCAAATCTTCATTCCTGACAGATATTATTTTATTTTTAGAGAATACTAGCTTCTATAATTAGAGATTCAAGGAGCAGGATTTAAAATAAAAAAAAATCAACCGACAAAATGTAAAGGTAATTCATTTCAATTTTTGTTAACATTTTTTAGGATAAAAATAAGAGTATCTAGAACGCCTTGATTGATGCCGTTATTGCGTAAGAATAGGATTTAAAATAGTAATTTGCCGCAATAGCACAATGTTAAAAAACTCTATTTGTTTAAAAATTATGTTGCTATAAAGGTTTCGCTATAAGAGGACAAATTAAAATGTTATTTGATGCAAAGAGGCTTACTACCCAAATTGCCGCAGTTTAGGTTGCACGATAAAAGCGATTTAAATTTCAATTGAGGTTGAATTTAGATCGCTTATTAAATATTTTTTTTTTTAAAGTGTGCACTTTAGATAGCTAGTTGTAATCGCTATTCAATCACTTTTTTCACGCGATCTACTGTGTCTAATTTTGACAAAGTCAATCGGACAATACTGTCTTCCTTCGCCAGCAAATCATGTGGAACATTTGCATCCAGCGAAATTAAATCACCCGCAATTAAATGCATCTTTTCGCCATTTACGCCAAATTCAATGGCACCTTCGTGGATTTCAACTGTAATTGGAAAACCGGCTTTGTGCTCCTTCATCAGTTGTCCTTTTTTAAATAAAATGCGGATTTCTTTTGAAGTAGCTGTTTCCATCAGCACTGTAATGGTAACTTTATCTTCGTTATAGTTGAGATTTGTTCTTAATGAGGCTGTTATCATGATTTCAATATTTTAATTTGATGCTCAATTTACCTCTTTTTATTGAATAATTCTGCTTAGCGGTATATTATTTGAAAATACAATATATGATCGCTACTAGAGTAGGAGTGGAACTTACTTTGAATCCTGTAACTTGCAAAAATCAATATTATTGGCATTTAATTACATAGAATAGTAACTTTCTAAATTTGAAAATGCTCCTAATATTTAAAATAAAATCCTGTTCTGCTTTTAGAATTTACAAAAACATATTTCTTATTTCTGCTGGAAGGTTTAAAATCAATAATTTTTGGAGCGTCAAAAGAATTCGTGCTATTTTTTGGTGGATAAATTTTGGTAATGGGAAGTAATTCTGCTTTTGAATCGGGAAAAGGAGTTTGACTCAACTTATAATCTGCTGTGCCTAAAAAGCCGTCTTCATTTTGCGCTTCAAAAAGACCGCTGCTAAAATTTGGTTCAAAAATCAGAAACCGTACTATAGAATCATTTTCAATTTTAAATTCTTTAGCGTTTTTGGGATAATAAAAATCAGTGATGTTATAGGCGAAATTTCCACCCCAAAGTACACTTCCAATTTTTTCTTCTGATTTATAAATAAGTTTTGCTTTTGGCAAAGCAATATATTTACCCTCTTTTAAAACATAAATTCCTGATTTCTGGCTGGTTTCTAACAACGTAATAGATTGTTTTTCCTTCTCGTAATATTGCTGGTTTATTTGAAATTTTCTAAATCCTTGTTTTTCAATAGCGATTGCATTATCAAAGATTTTAAACTCAAAATGACCTTCACCTTTCATACTATATGTTTCTACGGTTGAATCAATTAAAGTAAGATTCACGTCTTTTAAAGGTTGTCCAAACGAATTTAGTACCGTTCCATAAAACTTTAAATTTAAAAATTTTGAATCTGTATTTAACGAAATATCTTTATAAAGAGTTGTTGAAGAAGTTATTTTGTTTAAAGTAATAGTATTAAAATTGTAGAATGCATCTTCAGAAAAGTTGTTTATTTTTGTGGATAAAGTCTGATAACCTTCCTTTTTAAAATCTATAAACAGCGTTCTCGGTTGATTGAATTCAAAATTACCAGCAACATCGGTTTGAGTTGTTATCAAAGAATTTCGATAGGTTATAATTACATCTTCTAACGGATTTCCAAGTTCATCTTGGATCCGACCGCTGATGCAACTTTCCTTATTCTGGTCGGAAATGCACGAGGATAAAGATAAAAACCCGATTAAAAGGAGAAGTGTAATGGTAATTTGCTTTGACATTTGGATTGGATCTGTTGAAAGAGTACACGATTATTTTAAAAGTTATATTATTTTTTAAAGGTAGTGTGGAAATAGGCATGAAATGCAACTCTATCTTGTCAATTTTTAAAGATGACAGAATTGACTTTGGAATGAAGTTATAAAGAAATTTATTGTAAAAAATATTTTCCATCGTAAGAACACATCCCGCGTGAAGGATGCTAGAGGAGCTCTTTATTGCTTGGGGGAAAGCAATAAAAGCGGGAACGGACAGCCTGACGTTTTATGTTTTCTTCCTGTCCTGAAAGGCGGGAAGAAAACATAAAAGGGCACGCCCAGAAAGAATTATGAAATATGATTTATGAACTGTGATTATATAAATTTAAAGGGCTCTATAATCCTAATTAAAAAAATCCTAAATCCTACGCATCAAGCCCTAAATCATAACTCAAAAATCCTAAATCCCACTACTTAAACATGTCCATTCCAGGAAGATCAGGCATGCCGTCTTTTGCAGCAGCAGCCAATTCAGCTTCATTAATAGCACTTGCTTTTTCAATTGCTTTGTTCATAACTAATAGAAAGTAGTCTTCCAATTGCTCTTTATCTTCCAATAAACTATCGTCTATGCTTACTGATTTGATCACGCGATTTGCGGTAAGCGTTACTTTAAAAAGACCGTCGTTGCTTTGCTCGTCTATCAATACGGTATTCAATCGTTCTTTTGTTTCTGCCACTTTTTGTTGTGCTTCTTGCAGCTTGCCCATCATTCCCATTAAGTCTCCAAACATTGTTTATAATTTTTAAATTTTTGTAATTACAAATTTATTAAATTGCATTGTTATAACACCTATTAAATTTATGAAAAACGCAACTGTTTTAGCCAGTCTTTGTTTTATTTTTGCAACTTCATGCAATAAAAAAAACGACTCAAAAATGTCTGATAATATACAGCCACCTGTGGCAAAAATGATTCCCAAAACATTAGAAAAATTTGGCGACGTCCGAACTGATAATTACTACTGGCTCAACGATCGTGAGAATCCAGAGGTTATTGATTACCTGAACAAAGAAAACGAGTATTACCAAAAAATGACGGCTCATACGCAAACACTTCAAAAAGAATTGTTTGACGAGATGAAAACTAGGATTAAGGAAGATGATTCTTCTGTTCCTTATTTCTTAAATGGATATTTTTACCTAACGCGTTTTGAAACTGGAAAAGATTATCCCATCTATTCTCGAAAGAAAGGTTCGATGGATGCCAAAGAAGAAATTCTTTTTGATTGTAATGAATTGGCAAAAGGGCAGTCGTATTTCAATTTAGGAGGAATGAGCATCAGTCCAGATAATAAAATGGCTCTTTTTTCTACTGATGTTGTAGGAAGAAGAATTTATACGATGCAAGTTAAAAATTTGGAAACTGGTGAATTGTTATCTGATAAAATTGACAACGTTAGTGGCAGCGGCGTTTGGGCCAATGATAATAAAACGTTTTTTTATGTAACTCAAGACAAAAAAACGTTGCGTTCTGATAAAGTATACCGACACCAAATAGGTACTGCAGACAAAAAAGATCCATTGGTTTTTGAGGAAAAAGACGATACTTTTAATGTAGGTATTGGTAAAGAAAAATCTAAAAAATATATTATCATTGAATCGAGTAGTACATTAACTACAGAGTATCAAACGTTATTGACAGACAATCCAACTGGAAGTTTTAAGGTTTTTCAACCAAGACTTCGTGGATTGGAATATGCGATTTCTCATTATGGAGACAGTTTCTACATTTTGACCAATAAGGATAATGCTACGAATTTCAAAGTCATGAAAACGCCTGAAAATGCGACTTCGAAAGACAATTGGAAAGATTTGATTCCACATAGAAAAGAAACTTTGGTAGAAGATATTGACATCTTCAAAGATTACTTGGTTGTTTCTGAACGTACAAATGGTTTAAGTAAAATTCGTATTATGCCTTGGAGCGGTAAAGACGAATATTATTTGCCTTTTGAAATTGAAACATACACCGCTTCACCAACAACAAATGTTGATTTTGATACCGATATTTTGCGTTACAGTTACCAATCTATGGGAACGCCTTCATCAGTTATTGATTTTAATATGAAAACCAAAACGAAGGAGGTAAAGAAGGAGCAAGCCGTATTAGGAGGTAAATTTGACAAAAACAACTACACAGAAGAACGAATTTGGGCTACCGCAACGGATGGTACAAAAGTTCCGATGTCTATTATTTATAAAAAAGGACTAAAAAAAGACGGTAAAAATCCATTATTGCTTTATGCTTACGGTTCTTACGGTGCCAATATGGATCCTTATTTTAGTTCTACACGTCTTACTTTATTGGATAGAGGTTTTGTGTATGCAATTGCTCACATTAGAGGTGGAGAAGAATTGGGAAGAGAATGGTACGAGAATGGAAAATTATTAAAGAAGAAAAATACGTTTACGGATTTTATTGATTGTTCTAAATATCTAATTGATCAGAAATTTACCTCTGCGAAACATTTGTATGCTGAAGGCGGTTCTGCTGGAGGTTTGCTTATGGGAGCTGTTGTAAATATGGCACCTGAATTATATAATGGTGTCATTGCACAAGTGCCTTTTGTGGATGTAATGACTACTATGTTAGACGATACAATCCCGTTAACTACTGGAGAATACGATGAATGGGGAAATCCGAATGAGAAAATTTCATACGATTACATGCGTTCTTATTCACCTTACGATAATGTGAAAGCGCAAGCTTACCCAAATATGTATGTTTCTACAGGTTTACACGATTCGCAAGTACAGTATTTTGAACCTGCAAAGTGGGTGGCCAAGTTAAGAGCGATGAAAACAGATAAAAATGTTTTGTACCTTGACACTAACATGGACGCGGGTCATGGCGGGGCTTCAGGACGTTTTGAAGCACTGAAAGAACTTGCCAAAGAGTTTGCATTTTTATTAGATTTAGAAGGAATCGATAAGTAATTAGATTTTTTTTGTTAAATTTGCACCGTTGTGAGGTTGATTAACACGATTGAAAACCTCAAATAACAATTTTTTTATGAAAGAGGAAATAAAAGCTTACGATAATGTACTGGGTTTAATCGGTAATACACCACTTATTAAAATTAAAAAAGTTACCGAAGGTTTAATTGGTAATTTTTATGCTAAAGTAGAAGCATTCAATCCCGGACATTCAACAAAAGACCGAATCGCGCTATATATTATTGAAGAAGCGGAACGAAAAGGAATTCTTACACCTGGAGATACTATCATTGAAACTACTTCTGGAAACACTGGATTTAGTTTAGCAATGGTGAGCATCATTAAAGGATACAATTGTATTCTTGCGGTAAGTTCAAAATCATCTAAGGATAAGATTGACATGTTGCGTAGTTTGGGTGCCAAAGTTTATGTATGTCCGGCTCATGTTTCTGCAGATGATGAACGTTCTTACTACAATGTAGCAAAGCGTTTGCATGAAGAAACAAAGGGTTCGGTTTACATCAATCAGTATTTTAATCAATTGAATATTGATGCGCATTACTACAGTACTGGGCCTGAAATTTGGGAGCAGACAGGTGGACAAATTACACATCTTATCGCTTGCAGCGGAACAGGTGGAACTATTTCTGGAACTGCAAAGTACTTGAAAGAGCAAAATCCAGCTATTAAAATTTTAGGAGTTGATGCTTTTGGTTCGGTATTGAAAAAATACCATGAAACAAGAGAATTTGACAATGCTGAAATTTATCCGTACCGCATTGAAGGTTTAGGAAAAAACTTGATTCCATCTGCAACTGACTTTGATCTAATAGACAAATTCATGAAAGTTTCTGATGAAGATAGTGCACATGCTGCAAGAGAAATTGCCAAGAGAGAAGGTTTATTTGTAGGATATACTTCAGGAGCTGTTTTACAAGCCATCAGACAGTATGCAGAAGAAGGCGAATTTGATGAAAATAGTAATGTAATAGCCATTTTTCCAGATCACGGTTCACGTTATATGAGTAAAGTATTTAGTGATGATTGGATGAGTGACCAAGGATTTTTTGACAGTGTCAATATAGAAGAAACTCAGAAAATTGAGCTTATTAAATAGAAATATCTGTTCACTATATTATTTAAAATACCGTTTCATTTTTTGAAACGGTATTTTTTTTACTCTAAAAGTTAAATAACATTAGTCCTAGTGCGGTTTCTTGTTATCTTTGCTTTTAAGTTCTTTGCTTATTTATATCAATAAAAAGGTCTTCGGTTTTTACCGAAGATAATAGGGAATCGTGTGTAATTCACGAACTGTCGCGCAACTGTAAACAGCTATATAGTTTTTATCAACAAAATCCACTGAAGACAAATTTTAGTTTTTGGGAAGGAAGATAAAAATGCTGTAAGTCAGGAGACCTGCCTTTTTTCATTTGACAATGCTTTCGCGATTTGAGGTTATTGGTTTATTTTGCGGGATACTTGTATTCATACGCAACGTAAATTTATTTATCATTCGGCTAAGTGTTTTTAATAAGTCAGTACATTTTTAAAAATTAAAAACTACCAACTCTAATCACGAATGATTACTAAAAAAAATGCCACAATTACCGCAGTCGGAGGTTATGTTCCCGACACTATTTTGACCAATAAGATGCTTGAAAGCAAAGTAAATACTAGCGACGAGTGGATAACTTCTAGAACTGGAATTAAAGAAAGGCGTATTCTCAATGACGTCAACTTGGCTACTTCTGATATGGCAGCGTTCGCAGTTAAAAACCTTTTGCAAGAATCAGGAATAGATCCCAAATCTATAGATTGCGTAATTCTAGCTACATCAACACCGGATCATATTTTAGCACCTACCGCACCTTTAATTTGCGAGAAAGCAGGACTTATTAATGCTTGGGGATTTGATCTCAATGCTGCTTGCTCTGGATTTTTATATGCACTTTCTGTTGGCGCGAGCTTTATTGAAAGTAACCGATATAAGAGAATTATAGTTATTGGAGCAGATCAAATGAGTGCAATTGTCAATTATGAGGATAGAGATACATGTGTCCTTTTTGGTGATGGTGCAGGAGCAGTTCTATTAGAATCGTCAACTGATGAAAATGGTTTGATTGATAACATATTTAAAGTGGACGGGAAAGGAAATGCGTTTCTATCGGTTCCTGCTGGAGGGTCATTATTTCCTGCATCTGCATTAACTATAGAACATAAAAAACATTTTATACAGCAAGATGGAAGAACTGTTTTTAAAAGTGCTATTTTAGGAATGACTTCTACTTGTATCGAAATCATGGAGCGAAATGCTTTAAAAACGGAAGATATTGACTGGATTATTCCGCATCAGGCGAATTTGAGAATAATAGAGGCTGTCAGTAATAATTTAAATTTTCCAATGAATAAAGTAAAAGTCAATATAGAAAAGTACGGCAATACTACAGCCGCTACAATTCCGCTTTGCATGTGGGATTTTAAAAAAGATTTTAAAGAAGGAGACAATTTATTAGTAACTGCATTTGGTGCTGGATTTACCTACGGAAGCACATTTTTAAAATGGGGCAAACAACATACTCAAAAACTATAATTATGACCTTAGAAGAAAAAATTAGCGCATCGGAAACGCATATTTTTAAAGCTGTTTTTCCCAATACCACAAATCATTACGATACTTTATTTGGAGGAACTGCAATGCAATTGATGGATGAAGTAGCATTTATTACCGCAACACGTTTCAGTAGACAACGGATGGTAACAGTAAGTAGTGACCGAATTGACTTCAAAAAGCCAATTCCAGCGGGTACTTTTGCAGAATTTATTGGAAAAGTGACCTACATTGGTAATACAAGTCTTAAAGTTCACGTAGAAATTTATGTAGAAAAAATGTATTCATTGGAGCGGGAAAAAGCCGTTTCAGGCGATTTTACTTTTGTAGCTCTAAACGAAAATAAAGAACCGGTTTCTGTAATTAAATAGTATAAAAAAATGCCTCAACTTTAAATTGAGGCATTTTTTATTCCTTATTTCTTTTCTTCATTGTTGAGTTTATCGTCCCAATCTGGTTTTTCTTCTCCCTTGAACTTCTGAGTGTCTACGTCAAAATTTTCATCGTTGGTTAATACCTCTTCGTGGTCTTTGTATTCGTGTTTTCTCATATCACTTCTGTTGTCTCCTCCTTTATTATTAGAATTTGACGTGTTCGGGCTTTGTGGTTGATTCGATTTCATAGCTCTAATTTTTATGATTATTAATTAATTTAAAATTACAATAAGATTAGTCATTTCGATTACAACATCTGACGTATGATTTACAAAATTAAAATATTGATGCAGAAAGCTATTTATTCATACAGTTTCAGCTTCATTTCCAAATAATTCAATTTAGTATTTTGCTGTTCAATGCGGTCCATTAAATTTAGTACTATTTCAATTCCTTCTTTATTAATGTTTAAATCGTTGTGAAAGCGAAGAATCTTTTCAACTCTTGGTAAATGTTCTGTATGTATATATTTTATTCCATCGACATGCTGGAGTTGTACCAATCCAAATTCTTCGAGTTCGTCTATTAATGTGCGTTCTACTTCGCAAATAGTGCAAAATACTTCTACTACTATTAAATCTTCTGATTCCATATTTAATTGATTTTTGAAAGTTGTGCCAACTCGTTAAACAATTCTTTTTCTTTTTCGGTCAATTGTGTGGGAATTTTCACAACATAGGTCACGTATAAATCGCCAAACTGATCGTCTTTTTTGTAAACGGGAAAACCTTTTCCTTTCAGTCTGATTTTAGTGCCACTTTGCGTTCCTGCAGTCACTTTTAATTTTAACTTGTTAGATTCAAAATCTGTAACGGTAATATCTCCTCCCAAGATTGCGGTGTATAAATCCAAATCATAATCCACGTACAAATCATTTCCAACCCGCTTAAAGGGTGTATTATTTACTATTGAGAAAGTGATGTACAAGTCGCCTTTCGGCCCATTGTTTGTACCTTCATTACCAAAGCCTTTGATTTTAATGGTTTGTTGGTCTTCAATTCCAGCGGGAATAGTGATGCGGATATTTTTACCATTAACCGTAAATTCCTTTTTATGGGTTTTGGAAACTTCCGTAATATCGATGGAAAGTTGTGCATTTAAATCCTGCCCCCGAAATTGCTGTTGGCTCCGCTGACTTTGTCGACCGCCACTTTGACCAAACATCGAAGAGAAAAAATCTGAAAAATCTTCTCCTTCATAATTTCCATAAGACTGTTGCCCTGAATTAGCATGCTGTTGTCTCTGTTGGCCTTGGTTTTGTTGCTGGTATTTTTCATATTCTTCGCCGCGTTCCCAATCTTTCCCGTATTTATCGTATTTCTTCCTGTTTTCAGGATTACTTAAAACGGTATTGGCTTCATTGAGTTGCTGAAATTTGACATTCGCTTCTTTGTCATCAGGATTTAAATCGGGGTGAAGCTTTCGAGCTAATTTGCGATACGCCTTTTTAATATCGGCTTCCGAAGCGCTTTTTGTAAGACCTAAAACCTTGTAATAATCAATAAATTCCATAAGTTTTGTTTGGTTGTTTTATTAATGTTAAGGTAGTGAAAATTATGCTTTACTGATTTATTTGCACTGTTAAATAATTTGAACAAAAAAATGGCAACTAAGTAATTACCTAATTGCCATTATTTATAACATTTTAATTATTAATATTTTCCTGAAAGTAAGCTTCCGCCAATAGCTGATTTTGCTTCAATACCTAACTTTTTCATCATTTCATAAGTGGTACAAACGGCTGCTGAAGTCACAGGAATTCCGATTTCTTTTTCAATCAAATCAATTGCTTCCAAAGATGGCATTTGTACACAAGCGGAAACTACTAATACATCGATATCAGTCAGATCCAGTTGTTTATAAATTTCCAATAAATTCATTGGGTTTTGAGCTGCAACTTCTAAATTATCAGGAATTTCAAGCGCAATACTTTCTTTTACTTCAATTCCTTGATTTTCGATATAATCAACCACCATGTCAGTCAAAGGTCGCATGTAAGGTGTGATGATTGAAATCTTTTTTGCACCTAAAACTTTTAATCCGTTAATTAATGCTCCAGCTGAAGTTACAATTGGAGTAGGGAAGTCGTTTGCTACTGTTTCTTGGTGTAAATTTACTTCTGAAACACAATGATAACCACGACCCATGCTCATTATGGCAACCAAACAAGCGTAACCCATAACATCTACATGCGCGTCCGAAAGTTCTTGAGCACATTTTAAACTCATGGCATCCATAGCTTCCAACTCTTCTTTGGTCACTTTCTTCATTCGCATTCTACTGGAATGAAACGTAAAGCGTTCGGGTAAAATAGATTCACGACTTCTGAAAATCGCTGGAATTTCGGTTTCCATCGTTACGTTCGAAGAGGGTACAATCTGGCCGATTCTATATTTTTTAGTCATTTGATTATTTATTTGGAACGGAGATTTAAAAATTTTTACAATATCTTAAATCAGTGTTGTCTTTAAATTATAGGATTTGTAGCAAATTAAATTTCGCGAACAGTGTTTATCAAAGTTCCAATTCCTTCAATAGTCAATTCCATCAGGTCGCCGTCTTTCATCCATTCCTGCGGATTTCTTCCAGCTCCAACGCCTGCGGGAGTTCCTGTGGCAATAATGTCTCCTGCTTCTAAAGTAAATACGGTACTTAAATCTTCAATCAATGCATTGATGTTGAACAATAGTAATTTTGTGTTGGAATTTTGTTTTTCAATACCATTTAACCTCAATGTTAAATTCAAATTGTGTGGATTTTCTATTTCATCTTTAGTCACCAAATAAGGTCCCATTGGTGCAAAAGTATCTTGCCCTTTTGAAACAATCCATTGACCTTCGCGGCGGCAATCTCTTGCAGAAATATCGTTGATTATAGAATAACCAAAAACATAATCTAATGCATTTTCAGGTGAAATATACTTCCCTTTTTTACCCATGATCACTGCTAATTCCACTTCGTAATCCAATTGTTGGGTTAATTTTGAATTTAAAATAACATCTGTATTTGGACCTGTAACTGCTGTTGGAGGTTTTGAAAAAATAATTGGTTGCTGCGGCAGTTTTCCAGTTGTATCTAACGTTCTTGCACTTTCGGCGACGTGTTCGGTATAATTTAAGCCAATTCCGATGATGTTTTTTCTTGGTTTTTCTATTGGTGCCAAAAGCGTGATTTCATCTAAACCGTACGAGACTTCGTCCAAATCTTCTTGCGAAGTATTGGCAATAAGGTCGTTGATTTCAGCGATGACCTCGAACCCCATGTCGATTAATTCCAACATGTCGTTTGGCAAAGGAAAGTTGGAAATTTCTCCAAAATCTTCCATGTCCACAAGACAGTCCTTGTGCAAAAATCCCAATCTAGGTTCTGAATCTGTTGTTTTATAAGTAGCTAATTTCATTTATTGGTGGTTGGTTTTTTTAGTTGTTATTTTTTTATAAATAGCGAAAATTAGTACGATGCTCCAGAAAGCAATAGTACTATAACCTACAATTACTTTATATTCTTCGTCTTGTTGTATCAAATAAATTCCGAGAACGAGAAAGCCAATTGCAAGTAAAATTCCAAATAATGGTTTGAAGTTGTTCATGTTAATTTTCAATTTTTAAGGATACTATTTTATTTTCTTTATTTTTAATTTCTATTGTATAATTTGTTTTATTTTTAAATGTACTACGTAAATCCATAATTTCGCAAGGAGACAATTCATTTACTTTTTTAGAATCAATACTTATAATTTCATCGCCCGACGTCATTGATTTCGCTAAATTTTGATCCCAAACCATTCCAATAACAAATTTATTGTCAATCATGGTTGGAATGTATTTTGGTACTTTATCTTCTAACAGTACGGTATCACGTGTTTCAAAATAGACCTCTTTATGTTTGAAATCTAAAATTAAATCGCTGTGGTCTAAAAATGCTAAACCAATTCTTGAATTCATATCATCTGTAGTCTCAATGATTAGATTTTTAAAAACGATAGTATTCACTATAGCATTTTCTACTTTCAATAATCGTTGAAGATTAGAAGGTCCTGCGCCAAAAATCCCTATTCCGGATACACCTGTTGATTCACCTACAATTTCAAAAATTCCACTTTCGCTGAAATAATTAAAATTTAGATTTGCCATATCATAATAGCCGTCCATTCCGGTGTCAATTAAAACCAACTCACTGGCTTTATTATTGTTTTTTCCCACGAAATTAAATTTTACATAAGGCGCTTTCTGACTTCCCACCAATTCCATTTTTGACGGCTTTGTCTTTGGACTTAAGTTTTTAACGTTGTTCGTAATATAAATTTTTTGTTGGCTTGGACTTACTTTTAAGATTGATTTTCTAAATAAATTACTGCCGATAAATCCATCAATATTGTAACAGCTCAACAAGTTATTGCTGTGTATATCATAAATTAATGCAATCTGATTTTTAAAATTTAAAGTTCCAATTTTTAAATTAGGAATTTCAGTAGCGTGCATCGATTGCGTTAAATTATTAGCATCATTAATATTTAAGGAAGTACTTTCAACTAAACCTAATGCATCAAAAAGTCTTTTTGAAATTATATTCGGCGCTCCTGTATCAAGTAAAAATCGGAACACTTGTCCGTTAATCGTTACAGGAACAATTATTTTATCTTTAACTAATTCATATCTAATCTCTTCAAAATATTTCTTTTGACTTGTGGAACCCTTGTCAAAGTCAACATTTTGCGAAAATAATTGAGGAGAAACGCAAAGAAATAGTAGTAGAAATCTCATCTTGAAACTATTAATTGATATTTATTCCTGATATTTAACTTTTTGATGTCCATTATTTTCTTCGTAAACTCTATCTTGATAAAAGCCTAATTTTTCGATTACAGGTAAATCATTGAATGAGAATAAACATGCGTCTTCTGAATCTGAATCATTGTGATGTTCGTGCCAAGCCCAAGATGGAACACAAAAAATATCTCGCTCTTTCCAGTCGAAACGAATTCCATCAATTATAGTATAACCTGAACCTTTAGCACATTGGTAAACAAAAGAGCCAGTATGTTTGTGCGCTTTCCCGTGATAGTTTGCGGGTAATAATTGCATTGAAGCTCCCATTGTTGGCATCACATGGCCTCCTGTTAATGGATTAGAATATTGCATTATAATTCCGTCGAACGGATTTAATTCGCTCACATTTGCCGTTTCCAAGAGTGCTGGATATACTTTTTTCCATTCAAATTTGAATAATGGTGAATAATTTTTATTCCAAATATTATCCGTCATTAAAAGCCCTGATGTTCCGTAAGTTATTGGTGAATGATTAACAGGTGAGTTTAACTTTTGTTTTCCGTCCAATACAGCATAATCATTTGCTTCTAAAGCATTCGCTAATGGAATATCAAGTCCATCTTGCCAAATACACGTTTTTCCATTTGCATCCACACCATGTTCGTGCCAACTGGAATTGGGTGTAATAACAAAATCATTGACTTCAAACGTAATTTTATTTCCGTCTACTACCGTATAACCGCCTTCGCCTTCCATGATAAAACGTAAGGCAGATGCTTTGTGTTTATGAGCCGATGTACTTTCTCCAGGACGCGTAACTTGAATTCCGGTGTACAACCAACCTACAGCTGCGGAAACGTCTTTTCGATTGTCATTTACCAAATAAACCACGCGACGTCCCGCCTGTTCTGGTGTAACCAATTCAGAAGATTGAAGTACTAAATCTCTTAACTTGTCGTATTTCCAAAGCATTGGAATGGATGAACTTCGAGGTTCCCATGGTTCAATATCATTGGCAACGGTCCATAAAGCTCCAGCTCCAAGCGATTCTAATTCCTTATAATATGCTTGTAATTCTGGAGAATCTTGCACTCTTGCTCTTCCAATTTGGTCGTCTGAATGGTTGGTGTTCATGGTTTTTTATTTTATTGAATCTTACTACTTGATAGATTTATCTTCCTACAACCTCTTATTAAACTCCTCATGACTATCCACAAAAGTAATTTTTCGAGTAGGAGCGATATTCACTCGTAAATCGAAAATATCAAATCGATTGTAATGGCCAAGAATGTCATGCATTTGTTTAGGCTGAATGCATTTCTCTAAATCAATTTCCGCATACACCATTCCTTCTTCGTCTATCAAAGGTTCGCCGATTACAGCGCCATTTGGTCCAATGAAACCTGAAAATGCAGAATTTTTGCGGGTTAATAACTCTTCAACATTTGGGACTTCTACTTTTAAGGCGTCCATAATTTCCTGCGAAATGGTAGAGCACGAAACAATTGTAAATAACTTTCCTTCAAAGGAATGTGCAGCAGCGCGAATTTTAATTGCTTCTGCCATGTTGTAATCGGGTGGTGCTACGGGAAGCGAAATATAG
Source organism: Flavobacterium tegetincola DSM 22377 (assembly GCF_000425485.1). GTDB lineage: Bacteria > Bacteroidota > Bacteroidia > Flavobacteriales > Flavobacteriaceae > Flavobacterium > Flavobacterium tegetincola. Next base: position 169,535 of record NZ_AUDN01000007.1, read on the forward strand.
TTGGCTATGTGAACCAGTTCGCCTTGAGCGAGAAGCGTGAAACGTGCTAATGTATTAGTGTTTTCGCCACAAGCCAATGTTCCAATTGGTCCTACTTCGGTATCGTACACTTTTAAGGAAGATCCATCGCCTGAAGTCCAAGTCAATTTTTCAGCCCAGGTGGGTACTAATTTCCTGTGTTTTCCAATTATAACTCCTTTGTTGTCAATAATTAAATTGGTATTGTAAATCTCGCCATAACTGTCTCCGCGTTCATTGACTCCAATTACTATGTGACAATTATAATCGATTGCCGCTTGAAAGAGAGGTTGCATCACTTCATCTTCCACTTTCACGGAACATTTATACAATTTTTCGTACCATTTACTTCCTTGAACGGGTGTCATTATCCAATTCCAATACGGATATCCGGCTATAAAAACTTCTGGAAATGCAATTAAAGTGGCGCCATTTTCTGATGCTTCTTTGATGAATGCAATCGCTTTGGCAACTGTTGCTTCTACGTTTAAAAAAACGGGTGACGTTTGAACTGTTGCTGCTTTAAACTTTTTGAATTTCATCGGTTTATTATTTTTGAACACATTTTTGAGAAACTAAAGAATTAAATTAAATCAGTGCTGATAGAAATAGACAATTATACTACTGAAAATTAGTAAATACAATGGTTATTGCAGTTAGAACAGCTATTGCAACTGATATTTTTCTATTTCACTTTTCATCTGTTGATTGAATGGAGCCGACTTAATTTGATCGCGACCTTCAATGAATTCAACATTAACAAGAGTCACTTCCCCTTCTAAACACGTTTTTCCATCCCGCTCTAAAAATTCAAATCCACATTGGACTGAGGAACCTCCAAGTTTAATGACCCATAAATTTTTAGTTAGGAGTTCGCCTAAACGCGCGGCCTTTTTAAATTGTACTTTTAAATCGACAGTTGGAATTCCATTCGTTTCATGAATTGTGGAAAATGGTCGATCTAGTGCTTCTTCAAACCAGTCTTCTACAAGGTCGTTTAGCATTTCGAGAAAGCGAGGATAAAATACGATTCCCGCATAATCCACGTGTTTAAAACGGACTTTTTCTTGTTTTGTAAAAATGTAATTCATATTTTATGTTTTGTCTGGTTTGATTCGTGTATAGAAAAGAATATTGAATTCAGCATTGACTATTATAATGGTCCAGTTCGGAATTTGTAAAGCTTATTCATTTATAACCAAAAAGCGCGACCTAAGCAAGTTCCATTTGGGCTATGTAAAATTGCTTTTTAATGCTTCTATACCTATCGATATGCATTGTAAAGCTGCAAATAGTTTCAAACTTAAAAGCTTTCGAAACTTGCTTTTTTCCAAAAGGGTTTAAACTTTTTAGGAACAGTATCTTCATTAAGTAGACAACCTTTGTCCAATTCAGGATACGTTTCTGCAAATGTCTGAATTGTAGTACGATCTACTCGCATACTTACCACATGTCGGTCCACTTGATCAGGATGGGCAATTCCAGCAGAAGCAATCAGATCCATGGCACTTTTTACAGTTTCAAATTGAAAACGTGCAACACGAACACTTTTTTGCTCAGGCACAAGACCTTTTGTTAAGCGTGGGTTTTGCGTTGCAACTCCTGTCGGACACGTATTTGCATGACATTCCAAAGCTTGAATACAACCCAAAGCAAACATCATCCCTCGAGCAGAATTGCATAAATCAGCTCCTGTAGCCAAGGTTTTAATGATGTCAAAACCAGTAACTACTTTTCCGCTGCAGATAATTTTAATTTGATCTTTGATGTCAAAACCGTTTAAGCAATCGTAAACAAATGCCAGAGCATCGCGAAGTGGCATTCCCACGTGATCAGAATATTCAAGTGGTGCAGCACCTGTTCCACCTTCGCCACCATCAACGGTGATGAAATCAAAATAGGTTTTGGTATGCACCATTGCTTTACAAATAGAAATAAATTCGGACTTGTTTCCAATACAAATTTTCATACCAATGGGTTTTCCGCCCGAACCTTTCCGAAGTAATTTGATAAATTCCATTAACTCCAACGGATTGGTAAAAGCAGAGTGGGATGGAGGTGAAACAATGTCATGACCCTTTGTTACTAAGCGGATTTCGGCAATTTCATCCGTCACTTTTTCCTTAGGTAAAATTCCACCGTGACCTGGCTTAGCACCTTGAGAAAATTTAATTTCAATCATTTTAACTTGTTCATATTGAGCACGTTTTGTGTACTGCTCAAAATTGAAGGTTCCGTCGTCGTTTCGGCAACTGAAATAACCTGTTCCAATATTCCAAACCACATCGGCTCCATATTGCAAGTGATAAGGAGAAAGTCCACCTTCACCCGTATTGTGGTAAAAACCACCTTGTTTGGCACCTGAATTTAAGGCCATAATCGCATTTTTACTCAAAGAACCGTAACTCATGGCACTGATATTATACAAACTTGCGTCGTATGGTTTCTCACATTGGGATGAGCCAATTCTAACCCGTGGATTTAAATCAACTTCCGAAAATGGAATTGCTTTAATGCTGTGATTGATCCACTGATAGCCCACTTCATATAGATCAAGTTGTGTTCCAAATGGCGTGGTATCATTTTCATGTTTACTTCGTTGATACACCAAGCTACGCTCTAATCTGTTGAATGGTTTTCCATCTAAATCGGTTTCAATAAAATATTGACGTGCTGCTGGACCAACGGATTCTAGAAGATACCGCATTCTTCCAAGCAGTGGAAAATTTCTTCGGATGGTCCTTTTGGATTGGTACATGTCAAATAATCCCATTCCGACTAACGGAAGTAAAATCAACAATAGAAATACAGATTTCCAATTGACGTAAGTCATCCATCCAACAATACACAATAACGTAAAACTAACTACTAAAAATACTTTTCTCATTTCAATTTTTTGATGACATCAAAGTCATTACTATTTAATTTTTGAGCTTATAACGCTGAATTTTGCCTGTTTCCGTTTTTGGCAATTCGGCTACAAAATGAATAATGCGTGGATATTTATAAGGAGCGGCAACTTTTTTGAACCAATTTTGCACTTCCAAAGCAAATTGTTCCGATGCGATCGTGCCTTCTTTGAGGACAATGTAAGCACAAACTAACATACCTCGTTCCTCGTTTGGAGCACCAACAACGGCACATTCTAAAACGGCATCATGTGTTAGTAAAACACTTTCTACCTCAATAGCTGCAATATTATAACCGGAAGAAATGATCATATCATCTCCTCGAGCTACAAACCAGTAATAGCCATCTTCGTCCTTTCGAAAAACATCACCCGTAATATTCCATTTATTTTCCACATATTCTTTCTGTTTTTCTATGGAATTTAAATATTTACAACCGGTAATTCCTCTCACTGCAAGTCGGCCAGGTTCATGATTTATAATTTCTTTTCCATGCAAATCCACAATTTTTGCTTCGTAACCGCGAATGGGTAATCCGGTGGCTCCTTTCCGCATATTTTGCTCGTTCGAAGAGATAAAGATATGAAGAATTTCTGTAGAACCAATGCCATCAATGATTTTCAGACCCGTTAAATTATACCAATCTTCCCACACTTTTAGCGGGAGTGTTTCTCCTGCTGAAACGCATTTTCGTAACGAACTAATAGTGTAATCGTTGACCTTGGTGCTGATAATACGCCAAGCTGTTGGTGCGGTAAAACAAATGGTAATTTTAAAATCTTGAATGGCTTTAAGGAGCAATTCAGGCGAAGGTTTTTCGATTAAAAAGGTAGAAGCTCCATAATAAAAGGGGAATAATACCAATCCACCCAAACCGAAAGTGAAACCTAAAGGTGGGCTTCCTGTAAAAATATCTGTTGGTGTTACGTCCAAAGAATTTTTTGGAAATGCTTCACAAATCAACAGTATATCTCTGTGGTAATGGGCAGTCATTTTTGGCTTTCCTGTGGTTCCAGAGGTAAAACCTATAAGACAAACGGCTTCTGGACCTGCGTCAAAATTTGTAAATTCTTTAGGTTTCTGCCGCATCAATATTTCTAATTCAGACTCATTGTCCGAACTTGGACTGAATGTGGTAATTGATTTTAAATACGATGATTGGACCGCTTCTAACTCTTCGACTAAGCTGATTTCGCAGAAGGCATGCGATATTTCTGCACAATCTATCATTGTAGTTAATTCTTTTTCGCGCAGCAAAGGCATAGTAGAAACTACAATTCCACCTGCTTTTAAAACGGCAAACCAAATGGCAATAAACATTGGGTGATTGGCGGAGCGTATTAATACTCGGTTTCCAGATTTTAATCCCAAATCATCCACTAGTACATGTGCAATTTGATTTGATTTTTCATACAAATCTTGAAATGTCCACAGCGAATCAAATGTTTGGATTGCAATTGAATTTCCTTTTCCCTCTCTGATATGCTTGTCTAGCAATTGATCTACACAATTGCTCAAATCTGAAAAGTCAAAATCGGGATGATCAAAAATGTAATCGGGTTGTAAATCTTGATGCGGCAAATGACTTTCAGCAAAATTGTCGGTATAGTTTTTCATTGCGACTTGGATTACTTGTGACTTTTAGGTTTCAACGCTTTTTTCATGCCCTCGGTCATTTTACGATTTGTTTTTGCTTCGGAAAATAACGTTTGAACTCCCATTTTATAGGAATTGGGAATATCATTTGTATCTAAACTTTCATAGGCTTGTGCATTTCTAACAAAATAAGGATTGAGTAATAACGGTTTACCTAATGCTACTAAATCGGCTCGACCGTTGAGAATTAGAGTATTTATTTGGTCAATGTCGGTAATTGATCCAGCTGTTATGGTAGGAATGTGTGCTTGGTTTCGTACAAAATCGGAAAAAGGTGTTTGCCACATTCTTCCCGTTAAAGGTTTTTGATTTACAACAGTATTTCCAGTAGAAACATTGATAATATCAGCTCCGGCTTGTTTAAAAGCTGCTGCTATGATTAAAACATCTTCAGGAGCAATGCCATTTTCGGCCCAATCGGTTGCAGATATTCGAACCGAAATTGGCTTTTGTTGCGGAAAGTTTTCTCTAATTACATTGAAAACTCGAATTGGAAATTTCAAACGATTTTCTATGCTTCCGCCAAATTCATCGGTTCGTACATTGGTCAAAGGTGATAAAAATGAAGCTAATAAAAATCCGTGATGGGCTTGCAATTCAATCATATCAAAGTTGGATTTTTCAGCATTTTGAGTCGCGGTTTTAAATTGCTTTACCACTACATCCATGTCAGCTAAATCCATTTCTTTTGGGATAATTCCTTCTGATTCAAATGGTATAGGAGAGGCGGAAATCAATTCCCAAGACTCAGAATTTGCTAATTTTTCGGTTTCCCAAGGCTTTTTATTACTTCCTTTTCGACCGGAATGTCCGAGTTGTACGGCAACTTTACAAGTAGAATTCTGGTGGATAAAATCATTTAATTTTTTCCACTCAAGTACTTGTTCTTCAGTGTAAATACCTGTACAACCTAAAGTTATACGACCTGTTTTACTGATGGAGGTCATTTCGGTTATTATCAAACCTAAACCACCTAAAGCACGCTGGGTATAATGACTAAAATGCCAAGAATTCGGCATTCCACTTTCAGCTTGATATTGTCCCATTGGTGCCATGACAATTCTATTTTCCAACTTTAAATTCTTCAAATAGAAAGGTGTAAAAGCCGCTGGAGTATTTAAAATCTCCGTTTGTATTCTTTGGTTGAATTCATGTAAAACTTTCATAGGAAATGTAGCATCTCGAATGGCCAAATTTTCAAAAGTCACTTTTTTTGAGCGTGTCATCACACCAAAAGCAAACTGATTGAACTCAAAATCCATGTATCGGTCCATGTTTTCAAACCATTCTAAGGAAACATTCGCGGCATACTGAATCATTTCTACGCGATTGCGTCGTACTTTTTCATATTTGGCAAAAGCGGCTATTTTATCAGTTCCAAATTCTACAATTGAATCCGACAAGCCAATGGCACATTCCATAGCTAATTTAGTTCCAGAACCAATGGAATAATGGGCAGTTGCCTTTGCATCTCCCAATAAAACAATGTTGTCTTTAAACCATTTTTCGTTGGTAACTGCAGGAAATTGTCGCCAATGCGAACGATTGGAAATCAATCCGTGTCCGTCTAATTCTTGTGAGAAAATAGAACATATTTTGGAAATTGTATCTTTTTCATTTGTAGTTTCAAATCCAGCATTGGCGTACGTTTCTGGCGAACACTCAAAAATCCACGTACTCATTCCTTCTTCGTATTGGTACGAATGGGCAACGAATGGGCCGAATTCGGTAGTTCTGAAAAAATAAGTAAAAGCATCAAGCGGCTTTGTAGAACCCATCCAAACAAATTTATTTTTCTTCATTTCGGTTTTTGTACCAAAATCGTTTTCAAATTGCGTTCGAATTCCACTATTTATACCATCACAAGCCACAATATAATCTGCTTTTAAATCCAATACATTTTCTATTGGATGTTCAAAATGTAGCTGCACACCTTCTTCTAAACAACGTTGTTGCAGCAATTGCAGTAATTTTTTTCGGGAGCAACCACAAAAACCATTTCCGGTAATTCGGACAATTTCGCCATCGCGAGCGACATCTAAATCATCCCAATACGCAAAGTGATTCCGAATCAAATCATACGATTTTGGATCACGAGTCAAGAATTCACTTAATGTTTCGTCTGAAAACACCACTCCAAAACCAAAACTATCGTCAGCTTTATTTCGTTCATAAACATTAATTTGGCAGTCGGGTAAAGCTTTTTTAGTTAAAATTGCAAAGTATAAGCCGCCTGGTCCACCACCAATTACAGCTATTGATTTTGGGGAAATAGTTTCATTTTGGGTTGAATTCTCAGTCATTAAGTTGGTCTTTTGATGGTGAATAATTCGCCTAACTTAGCATAATTTGATCCTGCTAAGCGCGAAATAGGTTGGTATTTATCTAGATTAATATGGAAATTATCAAGTAAAATATCATCTTGAACATGAAAGTGAACAATCCTACCGATAATTATAGTGGAACCGCCATTTTTATGGTTTTCTAAATTATAATGATGGACCAAAACGCATTCCATTGACACGGGACTTTCAGCGACTAAAGGTGGTTTTACTTTTAATGAAGCGCTCTTTTTTACATTGGCAAATTCAAATTCGCTTTCATGAGGTTGCAATGGATGTGCTGTGGCATTCATTTTTTCGGCTAATTCCTCGGTAACCATATTGACTACAAATTCCTTATTCGTAAGAATATTATTTAAAGTGTCTTTATTTACATTTCCTCCTCTAGAGATGGAGAACATCAAATGCGGTGGATCATCGCCCACTGCATTAAAATATGAAAATGGTGCTAAATTTGGAATTCCATCTTCACTGATGGAAGAAACCCAAGCAATGGGACGTGGAATAATTAAGCCTGTAAGTAATTTGTAAATCTCTTTTTGATGAAGTTCGTCCGGATTAAATTGCATGTGATGTAGATCTTTCTACAAATTAAAGAATTTTTTTAGAATTTAATTTCATGATTAAATTAAAAATGCATTTAAAATTAAGAGTATCACAATTTTACTCGAAATAGTTTTGTGAGTTGTAAAGTCATGGAATTGCAGCTCTTTAAAATTAAAAAAGCATATTATGAGGTAAATAGGATTGCAATAACAGCAGTCTTTTATATTACTCTTCAATAAAATTCGCCTTTATAAAATCAGTAACTAAGTAAGCAATCAACTTTCCGATCAAGTGACTGTTTTGTGCTTCTGCTAGATCAGGAGCACCTTCGCAAAGATGAAGATAAGCTACATTTGGGCTTTTGCCAAAAAAATGTATGAAATGACGGACTTCTTCAACCGAAAATCCACTCATAGTCATCGCGCTACTTGCGACATTTGGTAACGCATCAAGATCAATTTCTAAACCAAAACTTTCGGTAGCCACGTGACTTAAACCGTTAATTAGTTCCAATTCAAATGTTTTCTCTTTTGTGATTTTGATTGAATCGTAGGTGTTGTATTTAACCCGATGGTCTGTTTTTTTAATTAAGTCTAAAACACTTTTAGAGGTGTAGCTTTCATGCAATCCAAAAATGAAGTATTTTTTAAGAAAACCTTCTTCATACGCATAAGAAAATCCATTTCCGCTATGTCTGCCTTCCATGATGCGAAAGTCGGAGTGTGCGTCAAAGTTAATGGCGTTTATAGCTTTTCCTTTGGCTAAAGCCGTACCTTTTATATTTCCATAAGCATTATTATGACCGCCACCAATAATGATTGGAATTTTTCCCGCTTTAACAATACTGCAGATTATATGAGTTACTTCCTTATCCAGTTGAGACACTAATTTACTCAATTGCAATCGGTCTTCTGGTATTTTATAGTCAAATTGTGCAGCGGTATTCATTTCAGACGCCACATCAAGTTGTCCTAAAATCAATATACGGCTTCCTTTACAGAATTTATTATGTTGAATATTAGCAATACTTTTCAATGCACTTTCCCAAGCAGAATGCGTTCCCGGTCGACCAAAATTTGCACGAACTCCAATATCTTCAGGGATTCCAAAAAGAACATATTTGGCCTCGCTTGCCTTGAGGAATTTTAATGCATCTTCATTTTTAGGAATGGTGAGCATCTTTTCGCCAAATTTAATCTCGCCACTTCGGTGGTTTGTGATTTTGGCTAAATCAGACGCGGTAAAGGGAATCAAGTTTTCCATTGGAAGCTTTTTTTGATTTCAAAAATACTAATATTATATAAACTTACGTTAACATATGGAAGATTGCTAAAAAATAATATATTTTTGTTTCTATCTATTAAGGTAGAAAAGCATTAATTTAACTCAAGTATTAATTAAATAATTAAAATGGAAAACCAAAAAAGTAATTCAAGTCTTAAGGCCATAGTGGTAGTTCTAGCATTATTATTAGCAGGTAGTTTGGCCTATATTTTTAAAATGACTACTGATTCTAAATCAATGCAAACCGAATTGACTAAGGAGAAAAGCGAAAAAGCTACGTTTTTGACAGAATTAGAAGATTTAAAAGCAACTTATGATAAAGCTTTAGAGGACAATACTACGTTATCTGATGACTTAGAAGCAGAACGTGAAAAAGTGATCAACTTAATTGCTGATTTGAAAAAATCAAAAGGAGATGCCGTTTCAATGCGAAAATACCGCGATCAGTACAACAGTTTAAATTCAAAAATGAAAACGTTGATGGCTGAAAACGATATGTTAAAGAAGAAAAATGAGACTTTAACTTTGGAACGTGATAGTACTGTTGTTGTTTTAGGGGCTCAAAAACGTTTTAATGATACGTTGGTGGTTCAAAATGAAAATCTTGCAAAGACTGTTGAAAAAGCAGCTAAATTAAATATCATGAATTTGAGAACGCAGGCGATAAAAGTGCGAAATTCTGGTAAGCAAATTGACACTGATAAAGCAAGTCGTGCGGATCAATTGAAAGTTTGTTTCGCTATTGCACCAAATGCGGTAGCCAAGTCAGGTACTAAAACGTATTACGTTCAAATTATTGACAGTAAAAGCAATGTATTAGGCGAAAAGAAAATTGAAAATTTTGGAGATATGACACTAACCTATAGTTTTACAACAGATGTAGCTTACGACAATAAAGCCGTTGATGTTTGCGAGTTCTTAGACGCTAAAGGAAAAGATTTTGAGAAAGGCACCTACTTTGTTAACATTTTTGACAAATCAGAATTGGTTTCTAAAACAAGCTTTTCACTGAGATAAATTGGTTTTTACTTAAATTAAAAAGAGCGTTTGTGATATTCACAAACGCTCTTTTTGTATTTACCAGTTATGAATGGTATTAGATTTTACTTGTAAACTCGTAGAAATCCATCTTATATTTGGGATTAACCAGACGAAGCTTTTCATTTTTTGAATCGTATACAATTTCATATTTTCTTCCATAATACGTTAAAAAGTAGCTTCCTTTCTTAGGTTCTAGAGCAACTTTATTTTTCAAATCTCCATTCGCTGCTAAATAGATGGAGTTATTTTCTTTCCAAATATTTAAATTTAATTTTTCTGTATCAACAGCATTAAATTCTAGAATAGATATGTATTGAGCGTCTAATGTTTTTTGTCCAGTACTGTACGCTTCATATTCTGCATTAACCAAATCTCTTCCTGTATCAAGGGTATCAACAAAACTTCGTTTCTGTTCAATCCACTTTCCAAGCATTGGTTGCTTTTGAGCCATTGAGGTAAATGAAATTAGTACGACTGAGGCACTTAAAATTAATTTTTTCATAGGTTATGTTTTTTATTACGCAATAAATAATATTCCATTGGTATTTGTAAGTTCTACAATAATAACAGAAAATTAGGATATATAGTATTATTAACAATGTAAAATTAGAGTAAAAAACAAATATTCTTAGCATTCATTTTTAACAATGTTCACTATTTAGAAATTAGTGTACCATTAATGAAAACGTCTTCAATTAAATTACTCCCAAATGCATATGGAATTTGGTAAAAAGAGGAAATGGATTTAGTAATAATCAAGTTGGCTTTTTTACCGACCGTAATACTTCCATGAGTTTCAGAAATTCCCATAGCATATGCACCATTAATCGTTGCCGCATTAATGGCTTCTTCCGGCGTCATCTTCATTTTAATGCAAGCCGTGGCAACTACTAAATTCATATTTCCAGAAGGAGTGGTTCCTGGATTAAAGTCGGTAGCTAATGCCAACGGTAGTCCAGCATCGATCATTTTTCGCGCAGGCGTATACGGAATGCTAATAAAGAAGGAACAACTTGGCAAAGCAACAGCCATTGTATTTGAATTTTTTAATGCTTCAATATCAGCATCAGTAACTATTTCCAAGTGATCTACAGAAAGCGCATCGAACGCTACACACGTTTTAATACCGTTAATGGCGGTAAATTGATTGACATGGATTTTCACTCTCAAGCCGTATTTAATCCCAGCTTCCATAATTTGCTGCGTTTCATCAACAGAGAAATAGCCTGTTTCTAGGAAAGCGTCGATATAATCTGCTAAATTCTCTGCTGCAATTTTGGGCAACATTTCATTAATTATTAAGTCAATATAACCTTGGTGGTTTTCTTTGTAAGCAGTAGGGAAGGCGTGAGCTCCCAAAAAAGTAGCTTTTATCGGTAATGTAAAATTTTCCTTCAAACGTCTGATCACTCGAAGCATTTTTAATTCTCCCTCCACAGAAAGTCCATAACCGGATTTGATTTCAACAGCGCCTGTTCCTTGCGAGATAACTTCCTCCAAACGTTTTTTTGATTGTTCATAAATTTCGTTTTCAGAAGTTTCTAAAGTTCTCTTGGCTGAATTTAATATTCCGCCGCCACGATTGGCAATTTCTTCGTAAGATAGTCCGTTGATTCGGTCTACAAATTCTTGTTCGCGACTTCCAGCATATACAATATGAGTATGGCTATCGCACCAAGTTGGTAAAACTACGCGACCTTCGCAATTTATTTTCTGGTCAATTTCAAAGCATGGCAATTCAGACATCAAGCCAAAATCAGCAATGAGGTCGTTTTCAATTAGTAAGTAAGCCTCTTTAAGCAAAGGCAAATCAGCCATGTCTGCTCCAGAAATTTTATCTTGGTGTATATTTCGTACTTGAAGTAGTTCTTTTATATGGGTCAATAAAATTCGCATAATTTTTATTTTTTGTAAAAATAAAAGGGAAAATTTGAAAGACCTATTTTAAAGGCAAAAAATATGCATTGTGAAATGGAATAATATAAAACTATCTTTTTGATATTTTATTATGAGTAATTTGTCGTTGCAAATTACATTTAAAACGATCCATTCCGTCCATCCGAAGTTTAGCATGCTTAGTAGCTCGCCCTTGGACTCTTTTACGCCACATATTAAAACTGGAGCGTTTCATTTCTGAACGCATGATTTCTATAGTTTGCTGTTCTGAAATACCAAATTGAAATGTTATTGCTTCAAAGGGTGTGCGATCTTCCCAAGCCATTTCTATAATTCGGTCCAATTCTATTTCTGAAAAATTACTTTTGTCCATGTTACAAAAATATTTCAAATAGTAAGAGATTCAAATTCAACAGTCGTTAAATTAATTTTAAAAAATATAGTTCAATTTTTACAAAATATACAAAGTTAAATGTCGAAATTTGGACAACAAATCCGTTTCAAGAAAAAAGCAATTTCATTTTGAGAAAAGTAAAATACAAAAAAGGTAGAAAGTCAAAAAGTAGCATTTTTGAATATACCGGAATTCATACCACAGAACCTGTTGCTTTGCAGCTGATGATTTATGATTCAGAAAAGCTACAAGAATTTCAAAATATTTCTATTGCTGATATTCAAAAAAAATTAGCAGAATTACCAAAAACGTCCACCGCTTGGTTGAATGTACATGGACTTCACGACGTAGCAAAGATTTTGAAAATTAAAGAAGTCTTAAGTATTGATAATTATATTATTAGCGACATTTTAAATGTTGCTGCTCGAACTCGAATTGAGGAACTCGATGATTTCTTGTTCTTTAGCGTGAAATCTATTTTGCAAGAAGATTCAGAACAAGTTAAAGTAGAGCAAATTAGTTTTCTGTTAAAGGAAAATATACTTGTTTCCTTTCAAGAAATCAAGAGCGATTATTTTATGTTTATTCGAGAACGTATTCGAAATAGTGAGGGAATTGTTCGCCGGAAAGGATCGGATTATTTATTATTTCTATTACTTGATGCCATAATTGAAAACTTTTTCATCACCATTGAAAATTACGAAACTCGGATTGAGCAATTATTAATTGACGTAAAAACGGACGATGCAACGCACTTATTGGAATTGATTGAAAAGCAACGCGAGAATTTAAATTACCTCAAACGTTCCATTATTCCGCTTCGCGATGCTTTATTTTCTTTGAAAAGCACACAAGACGACGACGATTTTGACGGAATTAGCAAAGGAAATATTACTTTTTTTACAAGATTGCATCAAAAGAGTTTGGAACTTTTGGAACAAGCCGAATACGACATCAATACATTAGAAAGTGCCTCGAACCTGTTTTATTCGACGCAAAACCAACGTATGAACCAAATCATGAAAACGTTAACAGTGTTTTCAGTCATTTTTATGCCATTAACCTTTATTGTAGGCGTTTACGGAATGAATTTTAAATACATGCCAGAGATAGAAATGCGAAATGGCTATTATATTACATGGCTAATTATGATTGTACTCACCATAATTATGGTGTTTTATTTTAAGAGAAAGAAGTGGTTTTAAACTCAATTTAAGATGATAAAAAAATTTACAAGTGACATTTCTGGTACAGATTTTCCATCCAATCAACGTGTCAATGGTAGTACAGTTCGAAAAGAAATTTTGGACTTTATAATCAGGTTGCATCCTGATTTTACTGCTACTAAAAATATGTCCTTGTCGGAATTATCGCTCTTTAGGGAAAATTATATTGCAGAAATGCTCATTAGTCAATCTGGCGAATTGTCTGATTTAGAAGAGAAAGTACTTGCATCGTTAAAAAATGATACCTTGCTTTCGGACCAATTAGACGATGAAATTATTGATTTGTCTTTTGGTCAAAAAATAGCGGATCGTGTAGCTACTTTTGGCGGAAGCTGGACCTTTATATTATCATTTTTAGGTCTGCTGATCTTGTGGATTATGCTAAATGTAATTTTTCTGATGGACAAAGGATTTGATCCTTATCCGTTCATTCTATTGAATTTAATTCTATCGTGTATTGCGGCACTTCAAGCACCGGTGATTATGATGAGCCAAAATAGAACGGAAGAACGAGATCGTGAGCGCGCCAAAAAAGATTACATGATTAATTTAAAATCAGAACTTGAAATCAGAATCTTGCATGAAAAAATAGATCATTTAATTATGCATCAAGAACAATCAATGATCGAAATTCAGCGTATTCAACTCGATATGATGAAGGAGATTTTAGATCGAACTTTAGAATCCAAATCAGATGAAAAAGATGATTTAGGGATTTAAACTATGATGTACATTAAGATATAAAAAAATGCAGGAAATTCCTGCATTTTTTATATTCTTAAAAATAAAAACTATTCAGAAATACTGATTTCAAACATCTTATCCCAATTTTTTCCAGTTACAAAAAATGTTTTGGTTTTTGGATTGTACGCAATTCCATTTAGAACATCCAAATCAGGATGTTGCGTTACTTTTGATTTCAAATCTTTCAAATTTAAAATTCCTTCCACAGCTCCAGTTTGAGGATTAATTTTGGCAATGGCATCACGCATATAAACGTTACCGTAGATTTTTCCATCCACCCATTCCAATTCGTTTACATTCTTAACTTTATTTCCGCCAATATAAATATTGATAAAATCTTCTTCCTTGAAATTTTCCGGATTTACAATCCAAATTTTCTCACTTCCGTCTGACATGTACAGTTTTGAACCGTCATTTGTTAATCCCCAGCCTTCAATACTGTCTTTAAAATAAGGAAATGTGTTTAAGCGCTTGAACGTATCGGCGTCGTATACAAAAGCAGTTTTCTCGCGGTAAGTCAGTTGATAAACTTTGTTATTTAATACAGTAATACCTTCGCCAAACATAGCATTTTCCAGATCAGTTTGCTTGTAAACTTTCCCTGTTTTATAATCGGTTTTTCTTAAATTTGAAACTCCTTTAATTCCTGTTCCATTTCCAGCACCATTTCCAGTTCCTTCATAAAGCGTATCACGGTAAAATTCTAATCCTTGCGTATAGGATTTTATATCATGTGGATACGTATTCACGATTTTATAAGTCAAAGGTTTGGGCTGAATGTCGGTAATCATTTCAACTCGCGAAGTGACTTCTTCCGATTTTCCTTGGTAATATACAAGTGCCTTAAGTGCAACGTAACCCAATTTTTGATTGCTCCATTGGTAGTCCAAAGCTGTTGCATCATTTTTAGAACCCACTTTTTTGTTGTCTAAAAAATATACAATACTGTCCATTTTTTTATTTTCAGTATTGTCAATTTTCAATTTTAAAGCTTCTTTTCCGGTATATTGACCTTTTAAAAGACTTTGATCGAAGCTAAACGAATTACTTTCACTTTTTTTTCCATCGTTACAACTGACTGCTAAACCAGCTAAAATTATGAAGCCGAACAACTTATGTTTTTTCATGATCTAATTTAAATTTTAAACAATATACAAACTTAATGAATATAGTAAATTGCATTTGCAAAATTATAAAAAGATTGTATATTTGCACCGGCAAGTCCTACACGACCAGCTCCTGCAGAATCCCCCAGGGTGGGAACGCAGCAAGGGTACGCGGTTGAGCGGTGCGATGTAGGTAGCTTGCCACTTTTTTTTGATATCAAATGTACGTCTTCCATTAGGAAGATTTTTTTATTTTTGGACGTTTGTAATTAGAAGCTTAATCCAGCGCTACATTCCAAGTCCTCCTACTAGTAAGCGTTTTGCTAAGGCATAAAAGGAGCTTCCGTTGGTCGCTCTTTTATCCCAAGCAAAAACTGCTCACTAATAGTCCGGGCTTTCCTTTTCGATCTGGGCTATGAATCTATTTGAAATCAAACATCTGTTTTTTATATAATCTATTTTCTATGTCAAAAGTTGTTTTAATTACGGGCGGTTCTTCAGGAATCGGAAAAGCAGTAGGCGAATTTTTGCACCACAAAGGGTTTACCGTTTACGGTACTAGCAGAAATCCAGAACGCATCTCAAATTCTATTTTTCCGTTATTAAAACTCGATGTAAGAAATCCGGAGAGCATTCAAACTGCAGTTGCCCAAATTATTGATAAATCAGGTAAATTGGATGTAGTAATTAATAATGCAGGTGTCGGAATTACAGGACCATTGGAAGAAATTCCTACACAAGAAATCAAAAACAACTTTGAAACCAACTTCTTTGGCCCCATAGAAGTAATGAAATCTGTTTTACCGCATATGCGACTTCAAAAGTCAGGTTTAATCATCAACATTACATCCATTGCAGGATATATGGGATTGCCATACCGCAGTGTATATTCGGCATCCAAAGGCGCTTTAGAATTAATTACCGAAGCCTTGCGAATGGAAGTAAAATCATTCGGAATTCATATTACCAATGTAGCTCCCGGCGATTTTGCTACCAATATTGCGGCAGGACGTTTTCATGCACCATTATTGGAAGGTTCTGCATATGAGGCAACTTATGGTAAAACGCTTCAAATGATGGACGAACACGTAACAGGTGGAAGTAAACCAGAGGAAATGGCCAATGCAATATATTCAATTATTCAAACTCCAGCTCCAAGAATTCATTATAAAGTAGGCTCTCTTTTGCAAAAGTTTTCAATAGTTTTGAAACGCATTTTGCCAGACACATTATACGAACGAATATTGATGAAGCATTATAAATTGTAAATTATCGTGCAGCACTTTGCACAGAAAATTACTTTCTAATTCTTACTTTTACAAAAATTAAAGACAATTACTTAAAAAATTATAATTATGAAGTTTTTCATCGACACAGCTAATTTAGCGCAAATAAAGGAAGCACAAGCTTTGGGAGTTTTAGACGGCGTTACTACCAATCCATCGTTGATGGCCAAAGAGGGAATTACTGGAAAGAACAATATTTTAAAGCATTATGTAGACATTTGCAACCTTACAGATGGCGAAGTTAGTGCAGAAGTAAACGCTGTGGATTACGACGGAATGATTCGTGAGGGAGAAGAATTGGCAGAACTTCACGAGCGTATTGTAGTAAAATTGCCCATGACGCAAGAGGGAATCAAAGCGTGTAAATATTTTTCAGACAGAGAAATTAAGACCAACATGACTTTGGTATTTTCAGCTGGACAAGCTTTATTAGCAGCGAAAGCAGGTGCGACATTTGTTTCACCATTTATTGGTAGACTGGATGATGTTTCTACAGATGGGTTGAATTTAATTCAAGAGATCAGAGAGATTTATGACAATTACGGTTATGAAACACAAATTTTAGCAGCTTCAGTACGCCATACGATGCACATTATCAACTGTGCTAAAATTGGTGCTGATGTAATGACGGGACCGCTTTCTGTGATTTTAGGTTTGTTAAAACATCCTTTAACGGACATCGGATTGGCTCAATTCATCGCTGATTTTGAAAAAGGAAATAAATAAGAGTTCAATCTTGAACCAAAAAAAAAATGCGATTTCTAATTTAGAAATCGCATTTTTTTATGATATACTGTTGTGAAATTATTTCATGATCGTTTGTTTTCTATCCGGACCAACTGAAACAATTTTAATTGGAATTTCAAGTTCATCCTCAATAAACTGAATGTACTCTTTTAATTCAACTGGAAGTTCGTCGTAAGTTGTCATTCCCGTTAGATCTGCATTCCATCCTTTAAAGAACTTGTAAATTGGAGTTACATTTTCTTCTTCAATATTGTAAGGTAAATGTGCAATTTCAGTTCCTTTATAATTGTAAGCAGTTGCCACTTTTAACGTATCAAAACCTGAAAGCACATCGCCTTTCATCATCATTAATTGCGTAACACCATTAATTTGAACAGCATATTTTAACGCTACTAAATCCAACCAACCGCATCTTCTCTGGCGTCCAGTAACGGAACCAAATTCATTACCCACTTTTGCCATTGTTGTACCCACTTCGTCAAAAAGTTCAGTAGGGAAGGGGCCACTACCTACACGTGTAATGTAAGCTTTGAAAATTCCGTACACTTCGCCAATTTGATTTGGCGCAATTCCTAATCCGGTGCAAGCTCCAGCCGCTGTAGTGTTTGAGGAAGTAACAAAAGGATATGTACCAAAATCAACATCCAATAAAGAACCTTGAGCACCTTCAGCTAAAATTAATTTGCCCGATTTCTGTGCTTGGTGCAAATATTCTTCGCTATCAATGAAAGTCAATTTCTTTAAATCTGTAATGGCTTCAAAAAATTCCTTTTCAAGTTCATTTAGATTGTATTGAATATTGACGTCAATAAATTTGATCATTGCCTCATGCTTGTCCGCCAAAGCTCTGTATCTTTCTTTAAAATCTTCCAATTCAATATCTCCTACACGAATCCCGTTTCTTCCGGTTTTATCCATATAAGTTGGACCAATACCTTTTAAAGTAGATCCAATTTTTGCTTTACCTTTTGAAGCTTCAGAAGCCGCATCTAGCAATCGGTGCGTTGGTAATATTAAATGTGCTTTGCGCGAAATGATTAATTTTGACTTAATGTCTAAATTAAATTTTGCTAAGCCTTCAATTTCTTTTTGAAATACTACAGGATCAATTACAACCCCATTTCCAATAACGTTGATGGATTTTTCATGAAAAATCCCAGAAGGAATCGTTCTTAAAACGTGTTTTATTCCGTCAAATTCTAAAGTATGTCCTGCATTTGGACCTCCTTGAAATCGAGCAATAATATCGTATTTTGAAGTAAGAACGTCAACAATTTTTCCTTTGCCTTCGTCGCCCCACTGCAATCCTAATAATAAATCTACGGCCATTGTATGTGTGTTAGTTGTTTGTTTTTAAAGTAGAAGTGATGTAGTAAATCACTTTTATGCTTGCGTTTCTTCATTCTTGACTCCATAAAAATAGAGTGAATGATTGATGACTTTAATATTAAATATTTCTTCAATAGTCTGCTTGATAATTTGAATTCGAGGATCACAGAATTCAATTACTTCGCCGGTATCGGTCATAATGATGTGATCGTGCTGTTTATCAAAATAAGATTTTTCATAATGGGCTTGATTCTGACCAAACTGATGCTTGCGTACCAAAGCACAATCCAAGAGTAGTTCAATGGTATTGTATAAGGTAGCACGGCTAACGCGGTAGTTTTTATTTTTCATTTTGATATATAAATTCTCAATATCAAAATGTTCTTCACTGTCATAAATTTCCTGCAAAATTGCATAGCGTTCAGGCGTTTTACGATGTCCTTTGATTTCCAAGTATTTTGTAAAAACATTTTTTACAATTTCCTGATTTTTACTGTTATCTACTGAAATTAGTGTCATATCTGGCAAAGATAAGGAATTAGTTTTAATGTAGAAAGAGCTTCGAGTGGCCTAGAAAAAGTTTTTAGATTAAAAAAGAAGAGGAAGCAGTTCGAATATTTTCTATTTTACATAATATAAATTATGATTCAAATTCACAATTGCTGAATTTCAGCTTAAATTGATGTTTTTTGGCAAATATACTGTAAATACAGATCCTTGATCAGGAACGCCAACGGCTTTAATAAAACCATTGTTATTGTCTACAATTTTCTTGCAAATAGCCAAACCTAATCCGGTACCTTTATACGACTGGTCAGTTTGCAAGCGTTTAAACAACATGAAAATTTTATCTGCGTGCTTTTGTTCGAAACCAATTCCATTATCAGTAACCGTTATTTTATAATACTCTTCCGAACTTATATTTTTGTCGTTTACAAAATCTTGCGAAAATTCCTCTAATTTGACAATAATTTTAGGTACGATGCCAAGTTTTACATATTTAAGCGCATTGGACATTAAATTGACAAATAACTGTTGAATTTGAAATTTTGTGCCCAAAATTGTAGGTAATTGATCAATTAAAATGATTGCTTGTTTCTCTTCTATAATGAGAATTAAATCTTCAGTAATTTCTTCAAACAACACATTTAAATCTACTTGTTCAAAAATGCGATCTCCTTTAACTGTTCGCGTAAAATCAACCAGATCATTCATCAAATTTTGCATTCTGCTTGCAGCTGATTTAATTTTGTCAAAATAAGTAATTGTTGCTTCGTTGGACGATGCCACAAAATCTTTACTTTCAATTCTGGAAATAAACATTTGAATCTTTCTCAAAGGTTCTTGTAAATCATGGCTGACAATGTTGTTAAAAGATTCCAATTCAGAGTTGGTGGAAATTAATCTTTGGTTCTTATCCTCCAATTCCTTCGTCTTTTTCATCAACTCGGTAATATCTTGATTCACTCCAATTTTCACCAATTCGCCTTTTGAATTATTTAAGAATTTACCTACAGAAATCATGTGTCTCACGGTTCCATCCTCCAAAAGGTATCGGTAGATTATCGTGGTAGTTTCATTCTTATTAAAGGAATCCTCATGCAATTGAAGCACTCTACTCCTATCTTCGGGATGAACAAAACTCATGATTTTATCTAATGAAGGTGTAAATGAGTTGGGTTCCGTTCCAAGAAGCCGGTAGAAATTATCTGAAATGATAAATCTATTTTCAACCGTATTTAATTTCCAACTTCCAAATCCAGCAACCATTTCCGCATTTTGCAATGTTTGATTTATAAAACTAACATCATCGTTGATTTTCTGTAATTTCATTAAATCCTCGTTCATTTTTACATACGCTAACACAAAAATAGTCAGTGAAATTAGCGCAATTAAAAATCCTGACGTTTTGGAATTTTCAAGCATTTGTAAGTAAGCATCGTTACTCGTATTAATTTTGGACTCTAAATCCGCACTTAATTCATTGATATTTAATAATAAATTTGCGTTAATGGTGTTGTAATTTGAGACTGTAGAATTTGATTTGCCTGCAAATAATTCTTTTTTAAATGCAATATAATCTGCAATTAATTCTTTAATAAAGTTCTGTTTTTGTGCGTATTTGGGTTCGATTCCTTCAAATGACGCAGCATTTTTAATGAAAGCTGCATTGCTTATTGCATTAAAATCGATAGTGTTACTCGATATACTCTGATTTAAGATTTGGCTTTGAGTTCTGTAACTGTCTTCTTCTACAATTGATTTAAAATGAAGTAGTTCGATATCTGCTTTACTGTATTTTTCAATTTCAATTTTATTATTTTCCAAC
Organism: Flavobacterium tegetincola DSM 22377; assembly: GCF_000425485.1. Classification (GTDB taxonomy): domain Bacteria; phylum Bacteroidota; class Bacteroidia; order Flavobacteriales; family Flavobacteriaceae; genus Flavobacterium; species Flavobacterium tegetincola. Next base: position 190,388 of record NZ_AUDN01000007.1, read on the forward strand.
TCGTTCATTTGAAAATAAAACATGGTCAATAGATAACCTATGGAAAATATCGAAATACCCAATGCAATTTTGAGTAACTTGATGTGATCAATTTTTTTTAAAAATCCCATAAAACTATATATTTAAAAAAAAAGTTTCTTTATTTAATCCTGCCGTATGATATTGCCAATTCAAATTTAAAATATGGTGCATTATTTTTTTCAATTTTTTAAAATCGGAAGGTTTTTGAATATAGATGTTTGCCCCGTTTGAAAATGTATCTTCAATGTCTTGCTCAGTTGCTGATGTAGAATAAATTGCAATTACTAAATTTCTAAACTGTGCATCTTCCCTTATTTCTTTTAAACATTCCAAACCCATCTTACAAGGCATATTTAGATCTAAAAATAGAATATGTGGCAAATGATTTTCAGGATGTTTTAAATAATCCATTAAATCTAATCCTGATTCAAAGACTGTTAGAGCATTGTCAATTTTTAATTCTTTTATTGCTTCAGAAAAGAAAAACCGATCGTCGGCATCGTCGTCGCAAAGTAGAATCTGCATTTGAGATTGACTTCTATCCATCCTTTCTTTTAATTAATTTGTGAAAGTTCTCGTCTCTTGTCAACAATTCTTTTAAAAGAAGATGGTGTTAATCCGGTTACTTTTTTAAATTGCGCAGATAAATAAGCTACACTACTGTAATTCAACTTATAAGAAACTTCTGTTAAAGTAAGGCCGTCTTCAACAATTAATTTCTTAGCACGTTCAATTTTCTGAATAATAATGAAATTTTCAATAGATGTATACGTATATTCTGAAAATACATTGGCAATATAACCGTAACTTAAATTTAGCTGATCGGCTAAATAGTTGGAAATAGTTGATGTAGGAAGTTTGTCTTTTTCATAAATCATATCAATTATTGTATCCTTAATACGTTGAACAAGTTGGCTCTTCTGATTATTGATGATGTCAATACCATAGCGTTTTAAATTTTCTTGTAGCGTATTAAAAACTTCTTCTGTAACGGTATCGCTAATATCTATTTCTCCAAACTCCATGAGTTCGTACTTTATTTGCAAGGATTCAAGCTGTTCCTGAAGAATGACTCTACAAGCTAAATTAATATCGTATTTGATGTATAATTTCATAATTTTTTGTTTTTGATCGTAAATTCAATGTTTGTAACCACAATGGTTTGCAATATAAATGTACTAATTTGCACTAAAATTAAAATAAAAAAGCGAAAATATCTGATTTGAAATTCTCGCTTTTTGTAGTTGTAAAATGAGTAGGCAGTCCAAAATTTATTTTACTTCTCTATTCTTCTTTCAATAGTTCAAAAATCCGTAAATTTTGAAGATTGTAGCTTATAATATTTTAAAAATAGTTTATAAGATAAAGAGATTTGGATTACTTTCTATCGCGTTCTGGACGAATTATCATGCGGTACGACTGATCTTTTGCAAAATAAGCCACCATCCAGTTGTAAAAAGTTTTCAATCTATTTCTGTAAGTAATTAATGAAATTAGGTGAATGAACAACCAAACCAACCACGCAAAAAATCCTTTAAAGTGCCACTTCGGTTTTGGCAAATCTACAACGGCTTTATTTTTACCAATGATTGCCATTGATCCTTTATCATTATATTTAAAAGCTTGAAGCGGCTGTTTTTTTAATAGTGCGACAAAATTGTGCGCTAAATTTTTTCCTTGTTGTATCGCAGTTTGTGCAACTTGTGGATGTCCGTTTGGAAAATTTTCATCAGCAGTCATGATTGAAGTATCTCCAATAGCATAAATATTTGTTGTATTGTTTACGCGATTGTAAGCATCCGTAGCCATTCTTCTTCCACGTCCATAACTTTCAGGAGCAATGCCTTCAAACTGCTTTGCTGAAACTCCCGCAGCCCAAATTAAATTTTTAGTGGCAATGGTTTCTCCGCTGGCAAAATGAACAACATCATCTACATAATCGGTAACACGCGTGTTTAATTTGACCACAACACCCATTTTAGTTAATGCGTCCAAAGTATCTTTTTGCGAAGCTTCGGACATAGGTGAAAGTAATGAACTACCTCCATCAACGAGGTATAAATTACTTGCGGTAGTTCCTAATTCAGGATATTCCTTTAATAAAATTCCGTTTCGCATTTCAGATAACATACCTGAAACCTCCACTCCTGTTGGTCCACCACCAGCTACTACGACGGTTAATAATTTTCTACGTTCCCGAATATCTTTAGTTAAAACTGCTTTTTCCATATTCTGGAGTAGCTTGTTTCTCATTTCAATTGCATCATTCAGCGTTTTCATCGGAATGGCATTCTTCTGTACATTTTCCATTCCGAAAAAGCTAGTTTCAGCTCCTGAGGCAAAAACCAATTGATCGTAATTCAATGTGCCATTGTCAAGAATTACCTTGTTTTCGCTTTGATCAATGCTCAAAACTTCGCCTAGACGAAAAGTCAAATTTTTCTTTCCGGCAAAGAATTTTCGATACGGGTAACTAATACTTGAAGGTTCTAAGTAAGCAGTTGCCACCTGATATATTAAAGGAGGAAAAAAATTATAATTATTTTTATCAATCAGTGTAACTTGAATATTGGTTTCATTGGTAAGTTCTTTTGCCAAATTTATTCCAGCAAAACCTCCGCCTACAATTACTACATGCATATAAATTGATTTTAATTATTGAGAAAATGTACTTCTATCGTTCCATTTGTACCTGCATTAAAATTACATCATTTTAGAATAATAGCCTATTGTGCTCCAATTTTTATAATAAGTTTGTGAGTAATGGAGGTATAACGATAGGTAGTAGTTTTTTTTGTTCATGTACCTTTGCACGCTTAAAAAAATAGACATTCATGGATAAAAAGAAATATTTTTCATTAGTTCTCGTTCTCGGAAGTTTGACAGCGCTTGGTCCATTTTCGATTGATATGTATTTGCCCGGATTTACAGGAATTGCAAAAGACCTGAATACTTCTGTCAATAATGTATCGCTCACGCTATCCAGCTATTTTGTTGGCATTTCTGTGGGACAATTGCTATACGGACCTTTATTAGATCGATTTGGTAGAAAAAAACCACTTTATATCGGACTCTTGGTTTATATTTTAGCATCATTAGCATGTTATTATGTAACGTCTATTGACTACTTTATACTGTTAAGATTTATTCAAGCGGTAGGAAGTTGTGGTGCTTCCGTTGCCGCAATAACAATGGTTCGCGACTTATTTCCTGTAAAAGAAATTCCAAAAGTATTTGCGAAACTGATGTTGGTTTTGGGACTTTCGCCAATGTTAGCTCCAACACTTGGAGGTTATGTTACGGAAGATTTTGGTTGGCACATGGTATTTCTTGTCTTAACCTTTATGGGAATTGGAGTGTTACTAGCTTCAAAATTCTTCTTAAAAAGTACGTATGTTCCTGATAAATCATTATCCTTAAAACCAAATGCTATTATAAATAATTTTATTGCAGTTTTAAAAGAGCCTCAATTTTACACGTATGCTTTGACTGGTGGAATAGCTTTTTCTGGATTATTTACTTACGTAGCAAGTTCTCCCGTCATATTTATGGATATATTCGATGTAGACGCAAAAGTGTACGGTTGGATTTTTGCATTACTTTCCGTTAGTTTTATTGGCACAAGCCAGCTCAATTCCTACTTACTTAGATCCTATTCCAGTGAACAGCTTATCTCGGTTGGATTAAGATTACAATGTAGCGTCAGTATACTTTTTGCTGCAGGAATTTATTTAGAGATTTTAAATTTGTACGGCGTTATAATAATGCTTTTCCTATTTCTAGGATGCTTGGGTTTTTGCAACCCAAATACTACGGCATTATCCCTGGAACCTTTTGAAAAAAACGCAGGAAGTGCCTCTGCAGTTATGGGAGCGATTCAAATGGGACTTGGAGCAATTGCTTCGGTTGCCGTAGGTATTTTTGTTACAAATTCTATATTGCCTGTAACACTTATTTTTATAGGATCTTCCTTATTAGCTTTACTAATTCTGCACTTCGGAAAGAAAAACATTAAAGAAAAATATTCGCAGAAAACGATTTAATCGTCTTCTGCAAATATTTTTTCTCGGTATTTTTTACCAATTAATAATGTAAGTTTTAATTTGTAATCTTCTACAAGCCACTCGCGGTAATTTTTACTACAGTGACTTAAACAATTGGAATAGCGCTTGATACGGCACTCTATATCATCATGAAGCTCTCTTGCTAAACCTTTTGCTTCTGGAAGCGTTTCGGTATTATAAACACACATAATGGAATGCTGTTCAAGAGATTGATCAAGCACTACTTTAGAACGCTCGTTTTGTGCAATAGCTTGTTTGTGAATTTCATCAACATCAAAGTCAATGTCTGGAGTATTGCTGAATTTTGCTTTTAAATCAAATGGCATTTGGTATTTAAAGTGCAATTCAATTTCTGCATCGGCACGCAAATTTTCCAAATAATATTCAGGCGATTTAAAGATATGTTGCCAATTTACGGGTTCACTCCACAAGCCAAAACGTGCGGCATTATTTCCTAAATCAATTACATTAAACGTGTTTTTATGTTCTAATTTTCGAGATCCACGCCCAATCATTTGGTAATAAAGTGTCAATGATTTTGTGGCACGATTTAAAATAATAGTTTCCACGGTAGGTTCATCAAATCCTGTAGTCAAAATTCCAACAGACGTTAAAATCGCATCGGGAGTTTTCTTAAACCAACTTAAAATATCCTTACGATCTTCATTACTGTGTGTATTGTCTAAATGTCGGATGTCATATCCAGCAGCTCTAAAAGTTTCATAAACGTATAAGGACGTGTTGATTCCATTATTAAAAATCAATGTTTTCTTACCCAAAGATTTTTCGGTGTATGAATGTAAAAGCATTTCCTGCATTACCATATTTGAATACAAGTCATCCGACGATTTAACCGTGTAATCACCGTTAATACCAACTTTTAAAGAACTCAGTCCTACATTATAAGTATAGGTTACGGCTTTCGCTAAAAATCCTTTGCCAATTAATGAAGAAATAGTGTCGCCAATAAGCAACTCATTATAATTTTCATTCATTGGTTTTTTAATGTTAGAACTCAACGGTGTAGCTGTAACTCCTAAAATAAATGCATTACCAAAAGACCCAAAAAGTTTTCTAAAAGAATTGTAATGGGCTTCATCAATAATTACTAAACCTACGTTTTCAATGGCAAGAAGCTCATCATTTAAACGGTTTTTTAAGGTTTCCACCATTGCCACAAAACAAGAATAATCTTCCTGATCTTCAAGCAATTTTATTTTACTATTGATGACTTTATTTTTAACTCCAAAACCTTTCAAGATTTTTGAAGTTTGCTTACAAAGTTCAATTCTATGTGTCAAAACAACTACCTTTTTATCATGGTATTCAAGGTAACGTCGTACAATTTCCGAAAAAATTACTGTTTTACCACCACCAGTTGGCAGTTGATATAACAAGTGATAATTTGGAGCTTCATTATCCATTTTATCAAAAATAGCGTCAATGTCTTTTTTCTGATAATCATAAAGTACTTTCTTGTCTTCTTTCTGTAAAGTCGTGTCGATTTCTAGCATTAAATAGAGGTGATTTTTGCAAAAATACGCTTAAATAAGGCAAATCCAACTAGAATTAATTTTTTATTAGAAAAAATAACTTTTTCAACTAGTAATCAAATCGTTCCATAATTGCAGAAAAGCCATACTGATTGGGCCACTTCTGACTAATAGTAATTTCAGTAATGCGCTGCAAACGAACTTGGAACGATTCTAAAATTCCTTTTTCAATCAAAAAAGAAGCACTTTGACTGAAAGAAGTGTAAAAACTTTTATAGAACGTATCGCTGCTAATTTTATACTTGTCTGAATAAACTTGGGCAATTTCTATATTATAAAGCATTATATCTGCTATCACGAAAGCGTCAACACCTAATGAAGTAAAATGTTTAATGATTTTGTGTGCAGTTGATCTTCGCAGTTTGGGGCGTTTGCCTTTAATTGGAAAATATTCGTTACTTATTTTAATCTTAGCTTCACGAAGTAATTTTTCTTCATTCGGATTAAAAACAAAATCATAATAGGTTTTAACATCCGGAAATTTTGAATACAATTCTAAAAGTTGTTCCGCAACTTGGTCTTTGCTTAATTCAGACAAATATTTCTTTAAATCCCGCTTACTCATTGAATAAATTTAAAAATTAGAATTGCACTTTTGGTAAAAATGTGATAGATTTATGATAGAAAAATCAATGATAATACTTATTTTTGTCAATCACAAGAAAAAATAGTTTATGGAAGAAGGAATTAAGTTTACTGCCGCGGATAAATATATTATCAATCCGGTAAACAGTTTTATAAGTAAATCAACTACAGGTGGAATCGTATTATTTTTGGCAGCTTTAATCGCGATTATTTTAGCAAATTCCCCACTTTCAGAATGGTACCATCACTTGTGGGAACATAAAATCGGATTGTATTTTGATGGACAAACTTATTTAAACTATTCTGTACACCATTGGGTTAATGATGGTTTAATGGCTATTTTCTTTTTTGTAGTTGGATTAGAATTAAAAAGAGAATTAATTGGTGGCGAATTATCCAATCCTAAAAACGCAATGTTACCTATTATTGCGGCAGTTGGAGGAATGGTGGTTCCAGCATTATTTTATACAGTATTTAATTTTGGAACTGATTCTGCTCACGGTTGGGGAATTCCAATGGCTACTGATATTGCTTTTGCCTTAGGTGTCTTATACCTTTTAGGTGACAGAATTCCAGTTTCATTAAAAGTATTTCTTACCGCATTAGCAATTGTAGATGACTTAGGTGCTGTGATGGTTATTGCGATATTCTACACTGCTGAAATTGATTATTTCATGTTGTTTACAGGATTAGCATTTGTAGTGTTCCTATTTTTAAGTAAAGCATTTGGAATAAGAAATACAATTTACTTTGCAGTAATTGGAATTTTTGGAGTTTGGCTCCCTTTTTTATTGTCAGGTGTACACGCCACTATTGCATCCGTTTTGGTTGCCTTTACAATACCGGCAGACTCCCGCGTCAATGAAAGTGCCTATATTGAGAAAATTAAACGCTATTTACAGTCTTTTAAAGATGCAGATCAAAATGATAGTGCACCTACACTTACAAGTAATCAATTGCATTACTTGGATGATATTAGGGTGGTTACCAAAGATGCGATGACTCCTTTACAGAGGTTAGAGCATAGAATGCATCCTTTTGTAAGTTTTGTGGTTATGCCAATATTTGCGTTAGCCAATGCTGGAGTAACATTTTCAAATGATATAATTGCTGAAGCAACTAGTAATGTTACTTTAGGAGTTGCTGTAGGTTTGATTTTGGGGAAAGTATTAGGAGTTTATGGAGTTTCAATGGCAGTTATAAAAATGAAAATTGCAAATATGCCACAAGGTTTAACTTCAAAACATTTATTTGGAGTTGGATTTTTAGCTGCAATTGGATTTACAATGTCACTATTTGTAACCAATTTAGCATTTATAGGTTCGGATCCCGTATTAAATGCAGAGCACCAATTACAGGCAAAATTGGGTATCTTTATAGCGTCACTGATTGCTGGAGTTATTGGATATTTTATCTTAAAAAACATTAAACCTAAAACAAATAATATCCAATCATAATGCTAAAAATTTTTAAAATTGTTGCCATATTAGAAGGAATTTCTTACTTGGTATTATTTACTAATATGTTAGCTGTAAAGCCTAATAATTTAGAGTTATACAAACAGTTATTGTATCCAATTGGAATGACCCATGGTGTTTTATTTGTAGGATATTGCGTCTTAGCCGTTCTTTTAAAATACAGCTTAAATTGGACTTACAAGAAACTTGCTATTATTTTAGCCGCTTCACTTTTACCATTTGCCACTTTTTGGGTTGAAAAAAAATATTTATAAATGATTGATTCCAACATTGAAAAAATAATTGATTTTACATACGATATATTAATAAAAGTGGGATTCAATCCCACTTTTGCTTCTTATATCAGTGCCGTAGGCAATTTAATTGTTTTGATGATTACGGCTTACTTTATATTTCTACTTTGCATTTATACGTTCAATCGCTTATTTAATTTTATAGCGAATAAGACTAAAACCACCTTTGACGATTTATTGATTTCGAATAAAACTGCAAAGTACATTTCGCACTTGGTTCCGCTACTTTTGATTTACAAAGCAGTTCCAGTAATTCTTCAAAAATTTACATACTGGGAAGGTTTTTTTGCAAAAATAATTGATATATACATCGTAATACTCGTTCTATTAATCATCAGAACCATTTTTAATGCGCTTCGTGATCATTTAAAATTGATGCCCCGTTACAGTGACAAACCAATTGATAGTTACATTCAAGTAATTATGATTGTCTTGTGGATTTTTGGTGTTACAGCAATCATACTCATGTTATTCAATTTAAAAATCGAAGCATTAATAGCTACTTTTGGAGCAATATCTGCAATTGTATTGCTTATTTTTCGTGATACAATTTTAGGGTTTATAGCCAGTATTCAAGTTTCTGTTAATGATATGGTACGGATTGGTGATTGGATTACTATGGATAAATTTGGAGCCGATGGAGATGTAATTGAAATTAATTTAGCAACAGTTAAAGTTAGAAATTTTGATAATACGACTTCCACTATTCCCACCTATTCACTAATTTCTGACTCGTTTAAAAATTGGCGCGGAATGTTTAATTCTGACGGTAGAAGGATCAAGCGCCATGTTTTAATTAAGACGAGTAGTATCCGATTTTTGCACGATGATGAGTTAGCAGAGTTTAAAGAAATTGAATTGATTGCCAATTATATTGAGCACCGGCAAGCAGACATTATAAAATACAATTCTTCACGGGCGATTGACAAAAAGCTATTATTAAACGGCAGAAATTTGACAAACTTTGGCTTATTTAGAAAATATATTAGTGAATATTTAGTGCATCATCCAGGATTAAACAAAGATATGTTAATGATGTGCCGCCAACTCCAATCTAATGAATATGGAATTCCTTTAGAAATTTACGCATTTTCAAATGATAAGACTTGGGAAAATTATGAATTTATAATGGCCGATATATTTGACCATATAATAGCTTCAGTAAATTATTTTGACCTGGAGATTTATGAACTACCGACTAGTAAAAGTTTTTCAACTACTCCTGAAAAGTCAGATTTTAAGGCATAAAAAAAAGGAAGCCAATTGAACTTCCTTTTTTTACGACTCGGATTAATTACAATCCTTGTTGTCTCTTTTTGTCTCTCTTTTCTTTGTAAAGTTCCCATGAAGCACCGCCAACCCAATAGGTCACAAAGCCCACAAGAAAAAACATTAACCAAAATCCTATTGTTAAGACGGTTAAGAAAAGTATGAAACCTAAATACTGTTGAAATCCAAACATGATTTTTCCGGAATTAGTGAATTTAGGCCAAAAGTAACGCTTATAAACAAAACGACCAATAAAATAACGGATTTATTTTATTGAAAAATCAATTTCATAAAATAAAGTGCAAAATATAAATCCGCCACAAAAGATAATAGTACTTTCGCTAAACTATTATTTAGTATGTACAAAATAATATGAATTCAACATTTAACATCAATTTATATATGAAACAAATTTTTATAATTGCAATCAGTAGTATTCTATTCATAAGTTGTAAAAATTCTTCCGATTCCACAAGTCAGGAAAGAACAACAACATCTGAGGAAGCTCACAATAAAGGAGCTTCTGATGAACTTCAACTAAACGATAATCAAAAGTGGGTTGTAAATGAAGAAATGAAACCCCACATTTTACAAGGAGAAGAATTAATAGTTAGTTATACAGCAACTCATGATACCGATTACGTGAGGTTGGCCGAAAAGCTTACCGAACTAAACAATAATCTAATTAAAAGTTGCACCATGGAAGGGAGTGCTCATGATGAATTGCACAAATGGTTACAACCTCACCTTGAAATGATTGACGCTTTAAAAATAGCCAGTGGACAGGACAAAGCACAAGAATTAATACAGAATATTTCCACGTCATTTCAAACGTATCACATCTTTTTTAATTAAGTATTACTATAAATAACATGGAAAAAAATAAAAAGTTTACCGTTATTCACCGCGTTCTACATTGGACTATTGCCATTGTAATGCCCATTATGTTTATTACAGGATTTTTACGAATGTATTGGATGAATAAAAAAGGAATGGTCTCCATCATTGAAAGCAAAACAACCGCTTCACCACTTTCTAAAGATGTGGTATCTGATATTGCCTCAACAATTCGTGAACCCATGTGGGAATGGCACGAGATTTTTGCCAACGTAATGATTGCTGCATTTATAGGTAGAATTATTTATATGCTTGTAAAGGGAATTCGCTTTCCAAATCCATTCAACAAAAGTCTAGTATTAAAGGAACGTTTACAAGGATTTGTCTATATTTACTTCTATGTTTTTGTTTTTATTTCAGCTTTTACAGGTGTTTGCATACAATACAAATGGCTTGACTTTTATCATGATGAAATAGAAATGATTCATAAATGGGGATTATATTGGTTTCCTATATTTATAATTTTGCATTTAGTTGGGATTGCAATTGCCGAAAATACATCTAAAAAAGGGATAGCTTCAAAAATGATTGGGGGAGATTAATTTCTCCCTTTTTTTATATTCAAATAATTAAGATAGAATTTTTTTAAAACTGCTATTATCGTTAAATTTGAACGGATTTATAAAACAACTTTATTTTCAATACAATTAATAAACACACAATGGAATACAGAATAGAAAAAGATACGATGGGTGACGTGCAAGTTCCTGCAGATAAATATTGGGGAGCTCAAACAGAACGTTCAAGAAATAATTTTAAGATTGGACCATCGGCTTCAATGCCTAAAGAAATCGTACAAGGTTTTGCTTATTTAAAAAAAGCAGCTGCTTATGCAAATTGTGATTTGGGCGTCTTATCAACTGAAAAAAGAGATGCTATTGCAGCCGTTTGCGATGAAATTTTAGAAGGTAAACTGGACGATCAATTTCCATTAGTGATCTGGCAGACGGGTTCTGGTACGCAAAGTAACATGAATGTTAATGAAGTTGTGGCAAATCGTGCACAGGTTTTAGCTGGTTTTAAAATTGGCGAAGGCGAACCAGTTTTGAAAGCCAATGACGATGTTAATAAATCGCAATCTTCTAACGATACTTTTCCAACGGGAATGCACATTGCCGCTTACAAAGCAGTTGTAGAAACTACCATTCCAGGAGTAGAACAATTAAGAGATACGCTGCAAGCAAAAGCACAGGAATTTATGAATGTGGTTAAAATTGGTAGAACCCACTTAATGGATGCTACTCCTTTAACTTTAGGCCAAGAGCTTTCGGGTTATGTAGCTCAACTAAATTACGGATTAAAAGCACTAAAAAATACACTTTCGCACTTATCAGAAGTTGCTTTAGGAGGAACTGCAGTGGGAACAGGTTTAAATACACCTGATGGTTATGATGTAAAGGTGGCAATGTATATTGCACAATTTACGGGTCATCCATTTGTAACTGCACCTAATAAATTCGAAGCATTAGCCTCTCATGATGCCATTGTAGAGTCTCATGGAGCATTAAAGCAATTAGCAGTTTCTTTAAACAAAATTGCAAATGACATCCGAATGTTGGCTTCAGGTCCACGTTCTGGAATTGGAGAAATAATTATTCCCGAAAATGAACCAGGCTCTTCAATTATGCCAGGAAAAGTAAATCCTACGCAGTCTGAAGCGTTGACTATGGTTTGTGCTCAAGTTATGGGTAATGATGTAGCTATTTCAGTTGGTGGAATGCAAGGTCATTATGAATTAAACGTTTTCAAGCCAATGATGGCGGCTAATTTTCTACAATCAGCACGATTAATTGGTGATGCATGTATGTCCTTTAACGAACATTGTGCAAGTGGTATTGAACCCAATTACGTTAGAATTAAGGAATTGGTTGACAATTCATTAATGTTGGTTACTGCTTTAAATACTAAAATAGGTTACTACAAATCAGCAGAAATTGCGCAAACGGCTCATAAAAATGGAACTACTTTGAAAGAGGAAGCTGTGAGATTAGGCTATGTTACTGCAGAAGATTTTGATGCTTGGGTAAAACCTGAAGAAATGGTTGGAAAGATTAACTAGTTTTTTTTGATAAAAGTAAAGCCTGAAAATTAACTTTTCAGGCTTTTTTATGTTTAAAATTGAAGAACATTTTTATTCGTGAATGTACTTTTTCAAGCGTTCATCTATTGGCATTTCGATAAACTCAATTATTTCAACTTTACCAAAATCTTTATACAATGGATTTAAAATGATATTTGATTCTAAACCCACAATTGTTGAGGGAACTCTTAAGGCAAAGAAATTTCTGTTTTTTGCCAATTGAGTAAAAACTTCTGTAGTATTGGCATTATACGGATATTGATTCCATTTTTTAGGCAAATCAATTAATTCTTCTATAATAAAATCATCGGGAAAATAGATTTTTGCTAACAGTATTGCTTTGGGTAAATTAGCTATGTTTTCAGAGTGTACGTAGTATTCCAACAAGGCTAAAGAAATATTTTCGGAACAATAAACAGCTCGAGTTCCAACCTCATTCCACCTACCTCCTACTTTTTCAGCACCGATTCCCGATAGAGTTGCGTCTTTATATTTTACATTTGCAATTCGATATACAATCATTAACTATATACGTTATATTGAATCCTTACGATTTCATTTTCTACAATTTCAAAACCTAAACTACTATCTAAAAGTTCAAAAGGAATTTTGTTGCCTAAAGATTTTGTAGGTGTCATTAACCAGTTTTTAAAATCGTTTTTAGAGTCAAAGACCTCGTAACCTAATCCAAATAAACGTGCTAATTCATAAATTCGCTCGGATGTTTCCTTGTTGTATACAACATTTTTTTGCATACTACTGATGGATGCTGGCAAAATATTTTCAAACTCTTTTTCTGTGGAATCAGTGAAATGCAACAATTGCTTCCAATCTGTTTTTTTTACGCCTTCGCGAATTCTGTCAATTAAATCTAATTTAAACTGAGGTGCGTCTTTAGCATTTGAGATAACCCATGCTGGCGAAAATTCTGAAACATAGTTCATTTTTTCTATTTTATTTATTGGATATGGTTTTGGCGGATTCATTACACATAAATTTAAATTAAAAATTTAACGATTGTCATTTTACTTCTCTACAGCCGTAAATTTACAACTTTATTTTTGGGAAATTAAATTTTTAATTATTTTTAATACATTTTTCACTTAAATTACTCAATTTCATATTCAAAATTAATTTATTACATTCGCAATTGTGTATAATTTATTTCACCTACATATGAAACAGCTCTTCATCTTACTTATGTTTTATACAATTGTAACTAGTTGTACTTCTGTAAGAAAACACAATCAACTGCTAAACCAACCAATTGCTGTAAGTAAATTAAAATACGATATTGATTTTGCTTACTCAAATTTAAAAAGATTGCATCCAGAATTGTATTGGTACGTTAGTAAAGAGCAACTTGATTACAAATTTGATAGCTTAAAAACTACAATCTCAGAACCGTTAACAAGTTTCGAATTTTACACAAAAATTACACCTGTAATTAATGAAGTTCGTCAGGGACATTTAGGTATTTATCCCAATGTAAAACGTTTTTCAAAAGCAGAAACCAAAGCGTTAACAAAGAAAGGAATGGGACCGTTTTCACAATTTGACCTCATGATGTTTGAAAATAAATTGTACGTTGAAAAAAATAAATCTATTGATCCTACAATCACTGTTGGTAGTGAAGTTATAAGTATTGACTCAATTCCAACAGTATTATTATTAAATAGATACCGAAAATTAATTACATCAGACGGCTATAATAACACGTTTTACAAGCATCATTTGCCAAAACGCTTCTCGAATCTTTACGTGGCTGAGTATGGCATAAAAGATAGTTTACTCTATGAATTCAAAATTAAGGACTCAATAAAGAAGATATGGATTGCACGAAAGAAAATTGATGAAAGTCAAAATAAGGCGAAGGATTCTATTGAAAAAATAGTGTCTAAAGCAGAGAAAAAGAAAATTTTACTCGTAAATAAAAGTAAAAGACGTCAACAAACTATCAAAGGTTATGATCCAATGACAAAAACCTTTCAACGTAGCTTAAATTTTATTGAAAAAGACAGTTCAGTGGCTGTTTTAAATATTAAGTCATTTTCTATCGGCGATTATGAACCCTTTTATAAACAAGCTTTCGACCGGATTAAAGCAAATAAATCGCAGTACCTAATTTTAGATTTGAGAGACAATCCAGGTGGTAGATTAAGTGAAATCAATTACATCTACTCGTTCGTTGCCGATTCTGCAATTGCTTTTGCAGATAAAAGTGAAGTAGTTTCAAAAACAAGTTTTCTAAAGAGAAATTACTTTAATGGAAATATTGGGACCAAAGCCTTGCAAACAATAGCGTACCCCTTTTATGTAAGTTATATATTTTTGAAAGTCAAAAAAGAAAATGATAAATTTTATTATAAAACGAGCGAAAATAAAGTCAAGCCACTTGATGAAAATCGTTTTAAAGGAAAGATGTATGTTCTCATTGATGGTGGAAGTTTTTCAGCTTCGTCCCTCCTTTCGTCCAATTTAAAAGGTTCAAAAAGAGCCATCTTTGTAGGCGAAGAAACCGGTGGCGCTTTTAATGGAACAGTTGCAGGTCAAATGCCAATTATTGTACTTCCTCATTCTAAAATAAAAATGCGCGTGGGCCTAATGAAAATTGCACCTCATTATAAAACGGACGAAAAAGGTTATGGCATTCGTCCTGATATCGAAATGATTCCCACTTTGCAAGACAAGATAAATGGTATTGACCCAGAAATGAATTGGATTTTGGAAAATATTAAAATAGAAAATGGCAATGCAAAATAAATGTATACTCATCATATCTTTCTTTTTTTTGTTCAATGCAACACAGGCACAGAAATTTACCCGAAAGGATTCCTTACAAGGTGGATTTTCATTTGAACGAATGTGTTTTGACGTCTTACGATACGATTTAGACATTAAAGTTGATCCAGAAAAAAAATTCATTTCAGGTTCAAACACTATTTCATTCAAGATGCTTCAGGAGAGTAAAATAATCCAGCTTGACTTGTTTGAAAACATGAAGGTGGATAGCATTGTCTTTGAAAAAAATACGCTAGATTTCAGGAGAGAATTTGGCGCTGTTTTTATCGATTTCCCTTCGGCTTTAAAGGTGACAAATCAAATAATTCAACTTCAATTCTATTATTCTGGAAACCCTATAATTGCAAAAAATGCACCTTGGGATGGCGGTTTTGTGTATTCTAAAGATACAAACAATAAACCTTGGATTTGCGTTGCAGTGCAGGGAACGGGTGCCAGTTTGTGGTATCCCGTCAAGGATTCTCAAAGTGATGAACCCGACTTAGGTGCTTCCATAAAAGTTGCCGTCCCTAATGGATTAATGAACGTTTCTAATGGAAGATTTAATGGTAAATTGGATTTGCATAATGGTTATACACGTTGGGATTGGGAAGTAAAAAATCCAATAAACACTTATAGTATTACGCTCAATATTGGCGATTATGTACATATTCATGAAAAGCAGAATCAATTGGATTTAGATTATTACGTTTTGCGTGGCAATGAGGATCGAGCTGCGACTCACTTTGCGGAAGTAAAACCCATGATGGATTGCTTTGAAAGTAAATTTGGCACATATCCTTTTGCCGAAGATGGCTATAAATTGATAGAAAGTAACTATTTAGGTATGGAACATCAAAGTGCTGTAGCTTACGGAAATAAATTTAAAAAAGGATACTTAGGAAGAGATCTTTCTGGAACAGGAATTGGATTGAAATTTGATTTCATCGTCATCCATGAGTCAGCTCATGAGTGGTTTGGAAACAGCATTACTTCCCGAGATATTGCCGATATGTGGATTCATGAAGCATTTACCACTTACGCAGAATCGGTCTATGTTGAGTGCCAATTTGGTAAAGAAAAAGCAATTGAATACATCAATGGACAAAAGAAATTGGTAGAAAATACTAAGCCAATTATCGGAGCATACGGTGTCAATTTTAAGGGTTCTGGAGATATGTATTATAAAGGATCTCAAATGCTGAACACGCTGCGAAATGCAATTGATAACGACGAAAAATGGTGGTCAATAATGAAGAAATTTGCACTCACATACCGTCATAAAATAATTGACAGTAAAGAAGTAATTCAATTTTTTTCAAAAGAATCAGGTTTAAAATTAAATGCCTTCTTTGCACAATATTTAGAAAACACAATCCTACCAACATTGGAAATAAAACAATGCGGTAAAACAATAAAGTACCGATATACAAATATTGTTAACGATTTTAGTTTACCAATCCATATTTTAGTCGACGGAAAAAAAATGTACCTCTCACCTATTGCATCGTGGAAATCATTGGATGTACAATCAAAATCAAAAATAGCATTTCCAGATAATTTGTTTTATATCAACTTTAAAAAGTCGTAAAGGAGTTGAAGAATTAGAGAAATGATAACAATTAGTATAGTTTGATTGTCCCACAGTTTTGTAATTTTAAGCAAAAAAATTATGACAATAAGGGAAACATTTATCAAAGAATTGAGAGGCGACGCTTTTGGAAAAGTAGCTGCAGAAACTTCGTCGGAAGAATTTTTTCAAAATGAAACACTTCGGCCGATTATGAAACTACAAAACGATCTACTTTTAGCTGTTTTTCAAAATTATATCACAAAAAGTAAAGTTAATTTTGCACAATTGTCCATTGAGAATAAATTTATTTTTATTGATAACGCAATTAAAAAAGATATTAAATTCCAAAGTGCTTTAAAAGGGCTGGTAATCGGGTTCTTCACATTGGAGGAGTATAATCGGTATGCAACAAATTCCTCCGCATTGACAAAACGAATTTCAAACCTACTCATTGAACGAATTAAATCACAAGTGCAATTGCTGGACAAGTCGTAAATTTGTATTATAATAAGTTGAATTTAGAGCGACAAAAGTTTTTAAAACCCTAAAAAAAGCGATAATTTAGCACCCAAAATTAAACCATAAACACAATTATGAAAAATATTCCATTACTACACATACACGAAAGTTTAGGTGCTAAAATCCTTCCTTTTGCAGGTTATAACATGCCTATCTTATACGAAGGAGTTAATGCCGAACACGAAACGGTTCGAAATGCGGTGGGAGTTTTTGATGTCTCTCACATGGGAGAATTTATGGTTTCAGGACCAAATGCTTTGGCCTTGATTCAAAAAGTAACTACAAATGACGCTTCAACATTGACCATTGGTCGTGCTCAGTATACGTGTTTGCCTAATGATGAAGGTGGAATCGTGGATGACTTGATCGTTTATAAATTGAAGGATGAAGAGTATTTATTGGTTGTAAATGCTTCAAATATTGATAAGGATTGGGATTGGATTTCATCGCACAATGATGTAAACGCGGACCTGAAAAACCTTTCAGATGATTATGCATTACTTGCAATTCAAGGTCCTAAAGCCATTGAGGCAATGCAATCTTTAACAACTGTTGAATTAGCAGACATTAAAAATTACCATTTTGAAGTTGCAACATTTGCTGGAATTGACAATGTTATTATTTCTGCTACCGGATATACAGGCTCAGGTGGATTTGAAATTTATTGTAAAAGTGACGAAGTAGAACGCATTTGGATGAAAGTTTTTGAAGCAGGTGCTTTCTTCGGTATTAAGCCAATTGGACTTGCTGCAAGGGATACTTTGCGTCTAGAAATGGGATTCTGTTTATATGGAAATGATATAAACGATACTACTTCTCCTATTGAAGCAGGATTGGGATGGATTACTAAATTTACCAAGGATTTTGTTCATTCTGAAAAATTAAAACAACAAAAAGAACTAGGCGTTACAAGAAAATTAGTTGGTTTTGAATTGGTGGATCGTGGCGTTCCCCGTCAAGATTATACTATAGTTGATAAAGATGGAAATACAATTGGTATTGTAACTTCAGGAACAATGGCTCCTTCGTTAAACAAAGGAATTGGAATGGGATATGTAACTACTGCATTTTCAGCGGTAGATAGCGACATTTATATCAGAATCAGAAAAAATGATGTTTTAGCAAAGGTGGTTAAGATGCCTTTTTATAAAAAAGCTTAAGTAAGAAATTAATACAGTTATAACCGATAGATTAAGTTTCTATCGGTTTTTTTGTGCGTAATAAAATGGTGGGATTAGAAACATTCTAGTTTCTTTTACTAATTTTTTTTAAAACAAAAAAAATTTTTTTAACCATTTAAATGTTCATATTTGTTCTGAATTTAAAACAAAAACAATGAAACAAACAGCAAAAATGGCTATCGTAGCTTTATCACTTTCTTTTTTAATGACATCTTGTTATTCATACACGTCAGTTGTAGGAAAAGGAGCTCAAGGAAATACAGAGGTTAAAAAATGGAACAACTATGTAATTTATGGTTTAGTTCCAGTTGGAGTGTCTGACTCAAGAGCAATGGCTGATGGAGCAACGGACTACACCGTTAAAGTAGAACACACTTTCGTAAATGGTTTACTTTCGGCAATTACTTTTGGAATTTATAATCCAACTACAACTACTGTAACCAAGTAATCAAAATTTAAATAAGTTACATTGAAAAAAATAATTTTTTACTTTTCTATAGGTGTAATCTTGTATTACCTTTATATAATTTTTCAAATTTTGGCATTAGAAAGTGTTTCAGAATTTGGTTATGGCTACTTAGTCGGAAAAATAGTAGTTATGGTTATATTTGCAATTATAGCTTATTTTACGAGTCGTTCGATATTTAAAAAACCAATCGGAAGATAAGAATTTTAAAAGACTGTACCAACAGTCTTTTTTTTTTTGGCAAAAAAACCTTGATTTAAGTTTCAGATGTTTATTTTTGCGATATTAAAATTAGTTAGGAAATGGGAAGAGCTTTTGAATTTAGAAAAGGTAGAAAAATGAAACGTTGGTCGGCAATGGCCAAAGCATTTACTAGAATCGGAAAAGACATTGTGATGGCAGTTAAAGAAGGAGGCCCAAATCCTGATGCCAACTCGCGACTTCGTGCGGTAATTCAAAATGCCAAAGCGGCTA
Source organism: Flavobacterium tegetincola DSM 22377 (assembly GCF_000425485.1). GTDB lineage: Bacteria > Bacteroidota > Bacteroidia > Flavobacteriales > Flavobacteriaceae > Flavobacterium > Flavobacterium tegetincola. The sequence goes on from NZ_AUDN01000007.1 coordinate 209,622, forward strand.
ATATGCCAAAGGAAAATGTAGAACGTGCCATTAAGAAAGCTACAGATAAAGATACGGCCAATTATAAAGAAGTATTATTTGAAGGATATGCTCCTCACGGAATTGCAATTTTAATTGAAACTGCCACTGATAATAATAACCGTACGGTTGCTAATATTAGAAGTTATTTTAACAAATGCAATGGAACGTTTGGAACGCAAGGTTCTGTTGAATTTATGTTCGACCATACCTGTAATTTCAGGATTCCAGCTGCTGGAATTGATGTAGAAGAGATGGAATTGGAATTCATTGATTTTGGTGCAGAAGAGATTTTTGCCGATGACGAAGAGGGCGTTTTAATTTATGCTCCATTTGGAAGTTTTGGTGCTATCCAAAAAGAATTGGAAAACAGAAACATCGAAATTTTGTCGTCTGGATTTGAACGGATTCCACAAATAACAAAAGAATTAACGGAAGCGGAAACCGCCGATGTTGAAAAATTATTAGAAAAAATTGAAGAGGATGATGACGTACAAAATGTCTATCATACTATGCAAGAGTAATATTATTCTCGTTAACATAACAAAAGAAACTCCCATTTATTGGGAGTTTTCTACTTTAATGTACTTTCACTATAGCACTAAAGTTTACAAAAATATTAAGAAGTAACACAACCATTAAATGTTAAATTGCATTACTTTAGTACTTAAATAAAAAGAAAATGAATCAGATAAAAATACTTTGGGTAGACGATGAAATTGATTTACTCAAACCACATATATTGTTTTTAGAAAAAAAGAATTATAATGTTACCACTTGCAATAACGGAAGAGACGCTGTTGATGTTTTTGAGGAAGGTAACTTCGATATTGTATTTCTGGATGAAAACATGCCTGGAATGAGTGGCTTGGAAACACTTCAAGAAATTAAAGAAAAAAAATCTTCTACTCCCGTAATTATGATTACAAAAAGTGAGGAAGAGTTTATTATGGAAGAAGCAATTGGTTCTAAAATTGCTGATTACTTGATAAAACCAGTAAATCCGAATCAAATTCTACTGAGTTTAAAGAAGAATTTAGATCACTCGCGCCTTATTTCGGAGAAAACATCCCTTGATTATCAAAAGGAATTTCGCAAAATTGCAATGGATTTGTCAATGGTCAATTCTTTTGAAGATTGGTCGGAATTGTATAAAAAATTAATTTATTGGGAAATTGAACTAGAAAATATAGACGATCCAAATATGATTGCTATTTTGGAATCCCAAAAAACAGAAGCAAATTCGCAATTCGGAAAGTTCATTGAACGGAATTATGAGGATTGGTTTAATCCTAAATTAGACAAACCAATTATGTCGCATACATTATTTAGAGAATTGGTAGTTCCGGAATTGACTAAAAAAGATAAACCTATTTTATTTGTGGTAATTGACAATTTACGTTACGATCAATGGAAGGTTTTTGAAAGCGTGGTCAATAATCATTATAAACTAGAGAAAGAAGTTCCGTATTATGCGATGTTACCTACAGCTACCCAGTATGCTAGAAACGCTTTGTTTTCAGGACTGTTGCCAATTGACATGGAAAAAAAATATCCGCAATATTGGAAAAATGACGTAGATGAAGGCGGAAAAAATTTATATGAAGCTGAATTCCTGACAGAACATTTAAAACGTTTGGGGTTAAATATCAAACAAGATTATTTTAAAATTACCAATTTAGCAGCAGGAAAAAAATTAGCAGAAAACTTTAAATCGTTGAAAAATAATGATTTAGTGAGCGTTGTTTATAATTTTGTCGATATGCTTTCGCATGCAAAAACGGAAATGGATGTCGTAAAAGAATTGGCTTCTGATGATAAAGCGTACCGATCTTTGACATTGAGCTGGTTTAAAAATTCTCCATTATTGGAAATTATTCAGCAAGCGCAAAAATTAAATTTCAAGCTTATTATTACTACAGACCACGGAACTATAAATGTAAAGCATCCCTCAAAAGTTATTGGAGACAAGAATACAAGTTTGAATTTGCGTTACAAAACGGGACGTAGTTTGACTTACGAAGACAAAGATGTTTACGCAGTGAAAGATCCAAAATCTATTGGATTGCCAACAATTAATATGAGCAGTTCCTTCATTTTTGCAAAAAACGATTTGTTTTTGGCATATGTAAATAATTACAACCATTATGCAAGTTACTATAGAAATACATACCAGCACGGTGGAATTTCCTTAGAAGAAATGATTGTACCTTTCTTAGTTTTTCAACCCAAGTAATAATTACATACATTTGATTTACAATGGAATTAGCATTCTTACTTAAAGATATTGATAAAGCTGCATTAGCTGTTATTAATTCTAATCCACACAAAGTTATTTTGTTTAACGGAGAAATGGGAGTTGGAAAAACAACGTTTATAAAGTCGCTTTGTGCGGCTTTGGGCGTTGAAGAAGCCACCAGTAGCCCGACCTTCTCGCTCGTAAACGAGTATGAAACCAAAGGCGGAAAAAGCGTTTATCATTTTGATGTATACCGTTTGAAAAGTGAGAGTGAAGCGTATGACATGGGAATGGATGAATATTTATACTCCGGAAATTGGAATTTTATAGAATGGGCTGAAAAAATTCCATCTTTAATTCCCGATGACTATTCTATAATTGACTTGACAAAGGCTCCAGATGGATCTCGAAAATTGATTTTGACAAATCACTCCTCGTAAGAGCTTATTAATCTTAATTTATTATCGAAATACAACCACTTTTTTTTCGTAAATTAGAGGTTTTAAAATTTGAATCGTATGTCATTATCGCCTTTTACTAAGCAACAACTTATTCCACAAGAGGAAAAGCTAGAGATTCAGCGCCATAAAAGTGAGTTATTTATAGGAATTCCAAAGGAAACTTCTTTTCAGGAACGTCGAATTTGTTTGACTCCCGATGCCGTAAATTCTCTTGTATATCATGGACATCGTGTTATGATTGAATCTGGAGCGGGCGAAAGCTCAAGTTATAGCGATAAAGAATACAGTGAGGCAGGAGCTGAAATTACTAAAGATACCAATAAAGTGTACGGCTGTCCTATTTTATTGAAAGTGGAACCTCCTACCCTTTCAGAGATTGAATTGATGAATCCGCAAACTATTTTAATATCAGCAATCCAACTCAAAACCAGAAAAGCAACGTATTTTGAGGCCTTGCACAAAAAGAAAATAACTGCTTTAGCATTTGAATTCATTAAAGATGATGATGGAACTTATCCGGCCGTTAAGTCAATAAGTGAAATTGCAGGAACTGCTTCCATTTTAATCGCCTCCGAATTAATGATCAACAGTCAATGCGGAAAAGGACTGCTTTTTGGTAATATTACGGGAGTTCCACCAACCGAAGTTGTTATTATTGGTGCGGGAACTGTGGGCGAATTTGCTGCAAAAACGGCCATTGGTCTTGGAGCAAGTGTAAAAGTTTTTGACAATTCAATTACAAAATTAAGGCGGTTGCAAAACCAACTTAATCAACGGATATTTACGTCCACCATTCAACCCAAACTACTTTTGAAAGCTTTACGTCGTTGCGATGTTGCTATTGGTGCTATGAAAGGCAAAGAGCGTTGCCCAATTATTGTGAATGAGACTATGGTGGAGCATATGAAAAAAGGTGCCGTAATTGTGGATGTAAGTATTGATACGGGTGGTTGCTTTGAAACGTCTGAAGTTACCAGTCATCAAAATCCAACTTTTGTAAAACACAATGTAATTCATTACTGTGTACCTAATATTCCATCCCGCTATTCTAAAACAGCTTCATTGTCCATCAGCAATATTTTGACTCCCTATCTTTTACAGATAGCGGAAGACGGCGGTATCGAACGTGCTATACGCTGCGATAGTGGATTAAAAAATGGTGTTTATCTATACCATGGAATTTTAACCAATAAAGCAATCGGCGAATGGTTTGGTTTGTCCAATAGTGACATCAATTTAATTGTTTTTTAAAGTTTCTTTACTGTAACTTTGCAAAAAAATAATTTCATGAAATTTTATCAACGTTTTGCTTATTATTCATTGGGAATGATCATTGGTTTGGTCTTCTTAATTATGTTCCTTAATGGAAAAGAAATGAGTTGCAGTTACTTCCCAAATGCACGTGTTTTAAAAGACTTGCGAACCAAACCTTTTCACTATTCGGATGAAGCAACAGCAAAACTGAATCAGAAATGGGTAGACACAAGCGATATTAGAAAAACTTTGACGTATGGAGATGTAATTTTTAATAAAAGTAATATACCTACAGGAAGCGGAAAACTATACGTAATTGAAGGTAGAAATGCTAAAAATGAACCAATTACACTTGAAGTCATTAATTACAGTGATAAGGTATTTTTGAAGGACATTAAAAAAGAGTAAATTATTTTGAAAAAGCTGTTGTAAATGTCAAATGTTGTTGTATATTTGCACTCGCAATAAGGGCGATTAGCTCAGCTGGTTCAGAGCACCTCGTTTACACCGAGGGGGTCGGGGGTTCGAACCCCTCATCGCCCACAGAAAACTTCAACAGAAATGTTGGAGTTTTTTTTTGGTCTAATTTTACAAAATTGTTCGTGATTTTTATAAAAAGTCCTAAGAACGCTTTAGTCGTGATTTATCTTCAAATATGTTACGTTAGCTGAATTGAAGATAATTATTTCGTTCCTCCTATGTAAATTGTAATGAGATTGCATTCGATACTCACATTAGTCAACATTTAGTCAAAATACGTTTGCTAAAGAAGCTTAGCACTCTATTTTAATGGTGCTTTCTGTACAAAATAGATTCAATTACACAGTTTAATTTCACTGAGGTATAAGTTGTTGAAAGCAAAAAAAAGAGTCCAAATTGGACTCCTTATTTTTTATAACTGTTGTAAAAATTATACGTTAAATCTAAAGTGCATTACGTCTCCATCTTTTACAATATACTCTTTACCTTCTACTCGTAGTTTACCAGCTTCTTTTACTTTAGCTTCTGAACCGAAAGATTCAAAGTCACTAAACGCAATAACTTCCGCACGAATAAAACCTTTTTCAAAATCAGTATGGATTACTCCAGCTGCTTTTGGAGCAGTGTCACCAATATTGATGGTCCAAGCACGCACTTCTTTTACACCTGCTGTAAAATAAGTTTGTAATTTTAAAAGTCGGTAAGCTGCACGAACTAAAACAGCAGAACCTGGCTCGGTCAATCCCATATCTTCCAAGAAAACTTGACGTTCCTCGTAACTCTCCAATTCAGTAATATCTGCTTCAGCACCAACAGAGAGAATAATTACTTCTGCATCTTCGTCTTTAACCAATTCTCTAACTTGGTCAACATATTTATTACCTTTTACAGCAGAATCTTCATCAACATTACAAACATATAAAACCGGTTTTGTAGTAATCAACTGAAAGTCTTCCATCAACGCTTCTTCATCGTTGTTTTGGGGCGTAACGGTTCTTGCAGATTTCGCTTGCAATAAAGTTTCTCTAATACGATCTAGCAAACCTTTTTCAGTAATTGCTTCCTTATTACCCGTTTTTGCAGCACGATTTACTTTTTCCAAACGTTTTTCAACGGTTTCTAAATCTTTTAATTGCAATTCAATGTCAATAGTTTCTTTGTCACGGATTGGATTAACGTTCCCATCGACGTGAATGATATTGTCATTATCAAAACAACGCAATACGTGAATAATTGCATTACATTCTCTAATATTTCCTAAAAACTGGTTTCCTAAACCTTCACCTTTACTCGCTCCTTTAACTAGACCTGCAATATCTACAATATCAACAGTTGCCATTTGAACGCGTTCTGGTTTTACCAATTCCTCTAATTTTGCAATTCGCGGATCTGGAACGTTGACTACTCCAATATTGGGTTCGATAGTACAAAACGGAAAGTTAGCACTTTGCGCTTTTGCATTTGATAAACAATTAAATAAAGTTGACTTCCCAACATTCGGTAATCCTACAATTCCTGCTTTCATTAGATTCAGTTTTTAAAAGTGTGCAAATATACATTTTATGTTGCATAAATGAAATAACTATTCCGTCGGATTTCAACAATATTCTGTCCTAGAACATAACATTTTCAAGTAATAGAGTAATAAAAACTTTCTACATGACACGTATCTTTGTTATAAATTATTAATCTAAAATTTAGCATTATGAAAAATATCATGACATTAGCATTTGCATTACTACTTTCAGCTAGTATGCAGGCTCAAAACACTAACGTGACAGACGTTACAAAAAAAACAATTACTACTGTAAAAGATTCTGACGGAACAAAGCAAGTAGTTAAAGAACAGAATATAAGAGCAAAGCAAAATATTGAATTGGAAAATGCCGATTCTAAAGCTTTGAATAAGAATTTAAAAGATTCACCGGTGGAGATGGTTTCCACTACAACTGTAACCAATCCTGATGGAACTACTCGAACTGTTGCAATGGATCGAAGTGCGGCTTACCAATACAATGGTGTGAATTATATGTTAGCTTTAGATCCTTCAGGTTATGTAGTAACAGACGTGAATAATGTACAAATTGGACTTTTGAGAGCTACTACAAACAATAGTTTTATCTTTAAGGGAAAAAATTCTATTTCAATTGGATATTTTGACGTTGAAGGCAATCTAGTTTTAGATACTTACGATGATGCTTCCGATAAGGTAACGACTAGAACATTTATCAAAATGGAGCGATAAAAAACTCCGATGCAATAAAAAAAGCTCCCACTATTCATCTTGAATTTTGGGAGCTTTTTTTTTATAAAATTTAATGAATTACATTATTCGATAGCACTTAATAATAACTGAGCGGTTGCTTCGTTTGTTGCCAATGGAATATTATGAACGTCACATACTCTGATTAGCATGTTAATATCCACTTCATGAGGATGACTGGAATTGGGGTCTTTGAAGAAAAGAACCATTTGAGTTTTACCTTCTGCCACTCGAGCAGCAATTTGAGCGTCACCACCCATTGGACCTGAAAGCATTTTTAAAACTTTAAACCCTGCATTTTCTGCCTTACTTCCTGTTGTTCCGGTAGCTACCATTTGAATTTCATTTCGAGACAGCACAGCTTTATTTTTATTCAAGAACTGAACCATGTCGGCTTTCATTCGATCGTGGGCAATAATTGCAATTTCCATATTTATCGATTTAGTAAATGATATTGAATCAAGCCATCAATTGGCCTACGCAACACGTTTCCAACAGTTAATTTATTTTCTGCTAAAACCATTTGGAGCTCTTCTTTTAAATAAAAAGCTATGGAACCAATGAAGTGGACGGGAACTTCCCGGCAATTGTCAAATTGTGTGATGTAATTATCTACAAAGTCCTGCATTGCAGATCGTATAATTTTTTGACAAAACTCATGGTCTTTATGCTGAATTAAAAATTTTGCAAAAGTAGCCAAGTACGCATTGGGATTGGCTTCTTTATATAGATTATGTTTGATTGCATCAGCATCTAAGTTGTATTCTTTTTCAAAAATTTGTGCTAAGTCTGAAGGCATTTTATTAAAATAATAACCTCGAATTAATTGACGTCCAAACTGGTTTCCACTGCAATCATCCATTGCAATGTATCCTAACGACTGTACTTTTTGATGCAAAATAGTTCCATCAAAATAACTGCAATTAGAACCTGTTCCTAAAATAGATACAATTGCTTTTTCGCCTTTGGGTGTAGTAGCGTAAACTGCTGCATAGGTGTCTTCTTGAACGGAAACATTTGCATTGGCAAAATACGTTTCAAATACTTTTGATAAAAATTTTTTCATTCTATCTGTACCACAACCTGCTCCGTAAAAATATAAATGTGTAACATTATTTTTATTGTGTAAAATATCGAAACGGTCGTCCAGTCGTGCAGTGATTTGATCTTCGTCTAAAACTTCGGGATTGAGTCCTAAAGTTTGGGTGGTAAACAATACTTTTCCGGAATCGTCTATGGCAATCCAGTCGGCTTTTGTGGAACCGCTATCTACAAGTAATTTCATTGTCTTGAAAATTTATATTGAAATATAGTATTTTACTAAATTATGTTTTCTGTGAGAATGAACTTTCTATTGAAAAATAAACGATATCAAAACCGAAAATCCCTAGCCCAGATAGCAGTGGAAATCCTTTATGTCCCGGGGTTCGGGATATAAAGATTGCAACGAATAGCTGGAAATAGCTCCAAAAAACAAAAATCCCATTGAACTACATCAACGGGATTTTTACAATTATTTTTATTTTAAACCTGCTACGTGAACAGATAAATCGATTAATTTACTAGAATAACCGTACTCGTTATCGTACCATGAAACAATCTTGAAAAATGTGGAATTCAAGCCTATTCCGGCTTTTGCATCAATAATTGAAGTACGAGCGTCGCCTACAAAATCCTGTGAAACCACATCGTCTTCTGTGAATCCCAAAATACCTTTCATTGTAGTTTCAGACGTCTTTTTTAGCACTGCCATAATTTCTTCATAGCTTGTTTCTTTTGCTAATTTTACTGTTAAATCTACTACAGAAACATCGGCAACGGGTACTCTCATAGACATACCAGTTAATTTTCCGTTTAATTCTGGAATAACTTTTCCTACCGCTTTTGCTGCACCTGTAGAAGCTGGAATTATATTTAATCCTGCTGCACGACCGGCTCTAAAATCTTTTCGTGATGGTCCGTCCACTGTTAATTGCGTGGCAGTTGTAGCGTGAATTGTAGTCATTAAACCTTCTACAATTCCAAAATTATCATTCAATACTTTGGCCAAAGGAGCCAAACAGTTTGTTGTACAAGAGGCATTGGAAACAATTGTATCGCTTGCTGTAGCTTTTTCGTGATTGACACCCATTACAAACATTGGAGCATCTGCTGATGGAGCCGAGATGACCACCTTTTTAGCACCACCTTCAATATGCGCTTTTGCACTTTCAAGCGTGGTAAAAATTCCGGTACAATCAGCCACTACTTCAGCTTGCACTTCGTCCCATTTTAAATTGGCAGGATTTCTTTCTGCAGTTACACGAATAAGTGTATCGTTTACATATAAATTTCCTTCTTTGACTTCAACAGTTCCGTTGAATCTTCCGTGAACTGAATCGTATTTTAGTAAGTAAGCCAAGTGTTCAACGTCCAATAAGTCGTTAATTGCTACAACCTCTACATTATCTCTATTAAAAGATTCTCTAAATACAATTCTTCCAATTCGACCAAAACCGTTTATTCCTAATTTTATTTTTGACATTTTATTTTTTGATTTTATTAAAGTTAAAACTTTAAATGTGTTATAATTTATATTAAGTTGTCATGATATCCGACACGCGAAGTAGTTCCATATCAATCGGATAATGTCCTTTTATTGCTTGTTCCAAAGGCGTTAAAGTGACTTCATCTTTTAGTATTCCCACCATGAAGTTTGACTTGCCTTCTAGTAGAGCTTCCACTGCTTTTACACCCAAACGACTTGCCAATACACGGTCAAAACAAGAAGGTGATCCACCACGTTGCATGTGTCCCAAAACGGAAACACGAATGTCATATTCAGGTAAATGGGATTCAATATAATCTTTTAATTCAAAGACATTTTTACCCATTTTATCACCTTCTGCTACAACTACAATGCTCGAGGACTTACCTGAAGCCTTACTTTTTTGAAGTGATTCTAAAAGTCGGTCTAATCCTAAATCTTCCTCAGGAATTAAAATTTCCTCTGCTCCTGCTCCAATTCCGGCGTTCAAAGCAATGTGACCCGCATCGCGTCCCATCACTTCCACAAAGAATAGACGGTTATGTGAACTTGCTGTGTCACGAATTTTATCGATGCATTCTACAACCGTATTTAAAGCAGTATCATAACCAAGTGTATGACTTGTTCCAAAAATATCATTGTCTATGGTACCTGGAATTCCCATTACTGGAAAATTAAATTCTTTATTGAAAACTTCGGCTCCAGTAAAACTTCCATCTCCACCGATTACGACTAAAGCGTCGACTCTAGCTTTTAGAAGATTTCCATGCGCTAGTTTCCGACCTTCAGCAGTCATAAAATCTTTTGAACGTGCCGATTTTAGTATAGTTCCTCCTTTGTTAATGATGTTATTAACACTTCGAGGTCCCATTTCTTTAAAATCGCCTTCAATCATACCTTGGTATCCACGGTAAATTCCAACGCATTCGATTCCGTGAAAAGCACAGGTTCGAACTACAGAGCGGATTGCGGCATTCATTCCCGGTGCATCTCCACCAGAAGTTAAAACTCCAATTTTTTTAATCATTTTTGACATGCAGTGACTAATTTTCTTGCTAATTTAACAAAGATAAATTACTTTAAAAGCAAGTGGAATGGTATTTTAGTAAACTGTTATGATTTCAAACGTTTTCGTTGATAAGTTTTTAAAAACGCAGGGATAAAGTACTGTTGCGTGCAATTTTCTAGAAGGAAAGGTTTAATCCTCCTTTGAAGGAATGGCTTCCGAATTTGGCCTTACTTGCTCTTTAGTTTCCTTTTTTTTCTCCTTAGTAGGGAAATTCATATTGTTAGGATTCGGATCAGAATCAGGAACCAAATAATCCACTTTAAATTTATCCACTTTATATTTCTTAAAGAAGCGATTTACCAATTCTTGGAATGTGTTAAAATCAACTTCGTAAGTAATACCTGCACCTTGCGTATAGCCAATTCCTTCTCCAATATAGTTGATGTCATTTTCACGATTAAAAACCCGAAGATTCATACTTCCGTCTTCATTGACACGGTACTGGATTTCTACATTTCCAACAATTGCCGATTCATTAATTCCACCTACAGGAACACCTAATTTTCCATTAACTGTAATGCGTTCGTTAATTTGGGTGGAAACCGTAAATCCTACAGACCCATCAGATTCTTGTCCTGGAGTTCGATCGGCAGAAATGATGTCTATTCCCACTTTTAATTTATCATCTGGATCTTGAAAAATATCATCAAAAATACCGCCTGCCGTTTCAAATAAATTTCGAGTCAAGGCATTTTGATCCACTCCGTCTTGGCTTAAAAAACCGCCAGTACTTAAAAGAGTCAGCGCTTGTGTTTGGCGAATGTCCTTGTCGCTTAATTTGGTTTGAATTTCCGATTTAAGAACCGAACTTACGGTTGGGAAATTAATTTGAAAATCAGGTTCTGGACTACTTAAACTTCCTGTAATACCAATTCCTACTTCCACCGGAACACGACGATTGATACTCGGATTGTCTAGCAAAACGGATGGATTGGCACTGGTTTTATAGATGGCTTCCAAGTCCAATCGGGCTCTCAATGGATCGCCTTCCCATACAATGGTGCTGAATTTTTTTACTTCAAAACGTTTGTCAATCAGTCCGCGGTATTTAAAATTATAGCTACCTTCATATACCTGATAATCACCAATCATGTTGAATTTACCTAACGTATTGATTTCAAGCAAAAGCGTTCCATTTCCTTTAGCTTTCATTCCGTGACCTGTTTCTCGGTCAAGAATTACTTCAATTTCTGCTTCGGGTGTAATGTTCAAATCAAATTTTAGTTCCAATCCTTTGTAATTTCTAACCGCACTGAAAATTCCCTTTTCCAAATTGTTTTTTTCCACTGGCGAAAGAAAATGCATGAAACTTTTATTACCTACAGATTCTGCATTATTGATGGGGATTTTAATGGTTGTACCTTGTTTGGATTCAGCTTCCACTTCAATCAATAAACCGTCTGTAGGTCCTTTAATTTTAGCAATTCCATCGATAAAGGCAGTTCCGTAATAAGCCGCTTCTTCAGAATCTTTTGTGTCCAAAACCAACAAGCGATTGGTATTTATCGATAAATCGAGCTTCCAATCTGTAAAGTTTTTATGACCTATGGTTCCATTTAATCTTCCTTGAGTATTGAATTTTGTATCCTCAATTGTAGCATTTTGTATAATAAATTGATTGGAAGTAACATCTACAATAGAATTTTGTTTGAAGCCCAAATCTACATTGAGATACGGAATCTTTAAACCTGCATCATCTAGAAAAAGTCGTCCATTGATTTCCAGGTCTTTCACATTTCCTCTAAAATTAGCCGTTCCTGACACCAAACCACGTATATTGGAGATTACCTCGCCACCGAGCGGACTTAAAGTAGCTGCATTAAAATTGTTAAGCCTTAAATCCAGATCCATTATGGTCTCTTTATTCTGGATGGCAAATGTTCCTTCTGCCAAAAACGACTCGACATCTTTATTTTGTAAATTTGACAACACTGTAAATTTTCGGAAATCGTCGTCTCCGACTATGTCTAAATTTAAATTCCCTAAATCTATAGAATTCATTTGCAAACTGTCCACTCTAATCTGTGCTGTAGGTTGGTATATTTGCTTGTTTTGTTTAAAATTAATTTTTCCATTTAACTTTCCGTTCACCTTTAAACTGTCTATTGTTGGAATAACCTTGCCTAATTCTACATTTGCAAAATTAAGCTCTAAATCCTTATAGGTTGAATCTTTGAGACTTCCAAATAATTCAATTTTTTGATCTTCATGCGTCATTACAAAGTTTTCAATGTCAAAGTTTTTTAGGCCTTTATCAAAAACAACTCTGTGATCCGTATTTTCCTCTTCATTTAAAAACCACATGTAGTCTTTAAAATGAACCTCTGATTTTTTCATACCTATCACACTTTTGTTTTCTGGATTTATGGTATGGTAAAGATTCAGATTATAGAAATCTTGTGCGTTTTTTCCACCTTTAAATTCTGTTCGCACAAATAATGTGTCATTTGCGGTTACATTAATGAAGCTAAAGTCGCTTACCTTATAGTACTTTGTTTTGATACTGTCCATTTCAATATATGTATTGTATAATGGATTTTTATTGTCAATATCAACTCGGATTTTATCAATTATGTTGTCAAAAGCTTTAATATTGGGTGAGTTGAAAACCATTTTAAATTCGTTTTTATCCGAATCTATCGCACCTCTAATAGTTGTATTTAAACCCAGTTCTATTTCGGGAACAAACACATCAATTATTTTATTGTAAACACTGAAATTAAATTTGACGTATTGTCCTTTGGAAACTTTATTCGGGATGTAATTGGCATATAGACTTCCTGCTGCATTTTCCATAATGTCAACAAGCTCTTTAAACTTGAATTTACCCACCATTTGCCCTTCAATAATGTCGGGGGAATTTACCGCAATAGTCCGTTCATTATTTGCATCAAAAGTGGAGGTTATGGTAAAATCGTCAAAAATATAATTGTCTTTATCATTGTTATAAGCAGTTTGCGATATTTTAATTTCTCCGGCCAAATCATCAAGTGAATTTCCCGAAACATTCATTGCTACATTTCCTTTAAAAACTGCAATTGAATCATTTACAAAATTAAGTTTGGACAAATTTGCATAATCAATGTTAGTCTTAAAATCATATCGCAATACTTTTTTACTCAAATCGACCAAACCGTCAAAATCCATGAATAGATTTGGATCATTGACATTGATAGTTCCTTTAAATATAGGACGCTTAAAATTCCCTTCAATTACAATGTCTGAATAGTTGTACTTATTGTAACTCAATTTTGAAATTCCTCCTTTAAGATAGGTATCCACATATTGTTCGGTAAATCCTTTACCTTTTATTGCAACGTCCATACTGACGATTCCAATGTCTTTGATGCTTAAAAATTGACCAATATTAAACTGATCCAACTCTACATTTCCAGTATAAGTGGCGTTATCTATATTTTCAATTTGAGCCATTTCCAAATCAGATTTGATATTACCCAATTCGGTTCTCATGAAAAAGTCGGTTTTAATTTCCGATGCCGTCACTTCTGCAGAACCCACAACCATAAATTTTCCTAACTTTCTTAAAATTTCAGGCAGCTTTTTACCCAGAACGTTGGGCAGCAATTCCGATAAATTATCGTAATCTGAGCTAACATTATAGAAATCACCTTTCATATAAAAGCGCTGTTCATTATCGCCAAAAAGATTTTTGAAATTTACATTTCCAATAACTTGAGTTCCTTGGTCATCAATCAATTTAAGATTGTCTAGCATCAAATTATTTAATGGACCTGTAATATGACCTTTAATATTGAAATTTTTATCCTTTCCTAATTCATTATAGAAGTAGCGAATGTCATTGCTTGAAAGTGTTGCTTCGTCAAATTTTACATCAAATTTTACCTTATTAATGAAGTCGGCAAAATCTACGCGGTTGTAAATAAGCTTCGCACTACCTTTAAAATCAGATTCTTTAGTTTTAAACTGAAAGTCATCTATCATTATACTTGTGGTAGAATAGCTAAACTGACCGCTTAAACTTTGAATCTTTAAACCGCGATGGTCGCGAAAAGACATTTTATTAATTTTGGTAGTCAAATCGGGACCTAAAATCTTAAAAGTACTTAAGGACGCTTCTACTTTAGTAAAATCAACACTCTTTGGATTCTGCAAATTTTCATTAATGACTCTAAAAGTGGTATTGGTTAAATAAGCATTAGTCGCTTCAAAAACGAATTTCTTTCCACTATGAGGTTTATCCGAATCGAATAATTTAACAAAGTTATCTAAATTAGAATCAGATTCACCTTTGTAAATTTTCAGGTTAAAAACAACACCGTCCAGTCGAATGTCACCAAAAAGCAAATCGCCATTGAGCATTTTACCAACATCTAAAATGTTAGTTTTTATTCTGTTGGCAAAAATCAGAGTATCATGATGATGGTCTTTAATCAATACGGATTTAAGTTTTACACCTCCAAAAACGGATACTGCAACTTGTTCAACATTGATATCAGTTCCAAAATCATCATTCAACATTCCGGTAATATAGTGACCTATACGGGTTTGAACAAAAGGGAGCGAAAGCACAATCGCTGAAGTTATCAAAAGTAATATCAGCCCGAGTAATACTCGGAATGTATATATTTTTAGCTTTTGAATTGCGGTTGTTTTTTGTGCTTTTTCCAATAATTATATTTTGGCGGTGTAATGGGAAAACCTCGAAATAAAAATGTTATTTTTGTTACGTTGTAAAAATACAGTTTTTTTGAATCTTACAGCCTATAATAACTCAAAATTCATGCCTTTTATATGACAATGCCGCCTGTTTTTATACTTGCTATTGAAAGTTCTTGTGACGATACTGCTGCAGCAGTTTTACAGAATAATACTGTTCTATCTAATGTTGTTGCTAATCAATTGATTCATAACGAATTTGGAGGTGTGGTTCCCGAACTTGCGTCTCGAGCACACCAGCAAAATATTGTTCCCGTTATTGACGCCGCCTTAAAAAAAGCGAACATCAGTAAAGAACAACTTTCAGCTATAGCTTTTACGCAAGGTCCCGGATTGATGGGCTCCTTGTTAGTAGGAAGTTCTTTTGCAAAGTCATTATCGTTGGCATTGCAAATTCCATTGATCGCCGTAAATCACATGCATGCTCATATTTTAGCGCATTTTATTGATGAAGTCGGTTTTGATCAACCAGAATTTCCGTTTTTAGCCTTAACCATTTCCGGAGGACATACGCAAATTGTAGTTGTACGCGATTTTTTTGACATGGAAATTATTGGTGAAACCACTGATGATGCTGTCGGAGAAGCCTTTGATAAAAGCGCAAAAATTTTAGGATTGCCTTATCCTGGTGGACCACTAATTGACAAATATGCACAATTGGGAAATCCAAAAGCTTTTCCCTTTACAAAACCCCGAGTTCCAGGATTAAATTTTAGTTTTTCAGGTTTAAAAACGGCTATCTTGTATTTTGTACAAAAGAAAGTCGCAGAAAATCCAGATTTCATTGAAGAAAATCGAGATGATATTTGTGCTTCCATTCAACATACAATAGTTGAAATTTTGATGGATAAATTAAAAATGGCAGTGAAGGAAACGGGCATAAATCGCATTGCAATTGGCGGAGGCGTTTCTGCTAATTCAGGCATCAGAAAAACATTGAAAGAAGCCGAAGAAAAATACGGCTGGAAGACATTTATTCCAAAATTTGAATACACTACCGATAATGCTGCAATGATTGGAATTGTAGGTTATCAAAAATATTTACACCAAAAATTTGAAAATACGGCGGTTGTTTCAAAAGCCAGAATACAATTTTAATTATGCAATTATTTTACAATCCAAGTCTTACAAAAACTACAGAACACTTTACTTTCGATCGAGAAGAAAGCAAACATATTGTTAAAGTATTGCGTAAGCAAGAAGGCGATATTTTACATGTAACTAATGGTTTAGGTTATATTTTTACAGCTGAAATTGTTATTGGCATGGATACAAAGTGTCAAGTAAAAATCACATCTGCAGAAAAGCAAAAGCCGATGAATTATAAAATTCATTTGGTGGTTGCGCCAACAAAAATGAACGATCGTTATGAGTGGTTTTTGGAAAAGGCAACCGAAATTGGCGTAACCAGCATCACTCCTATTATCTGTGATCGATCTGAAAAGAAATTCATAAAGAATGATCGTTTTGAGAAAATCATTCACTCTGCTTCAAAACAATCTTTGCAAAGTTATTTCCCTATATTGAATGACGCAATTCCTTTTAAGGAGTTCATTAAAGCGCCGTCAAATGATGGAACTTTGCTGATTGCACATTGTGAAGAAACAAATAAAAAGTCGTTAAAAGAATTGATTGTTAAAGGTGAAGAAATTACACTTTTAATTGGACCTGAGGGCGATTTTTCTGAAAACGAAATTCAATTAGCCATTGCTAATGGTTACCTACCAGTAACTTTAGGAGAAACACGACTTCGAACTGAAACTGCTGCAATTGTAGGTTGTCACAGCGTAGCTTTTGTAAATCAAGATTAGCAATATGAGGAAATTCATTGTTCTTTTTCTATTATTCCCGACACTATTTTTTGCACAAGAAATTGCTTTATTGAAGTATAATGGAGGTGGCGACTGGTATGCTAATCCAACTTCTTTACCTAATTTAATTAAGTATTCAAACCAAACCATTAATACTAAGATAAAGGCAAAACCCGCAACTGTTTCTCCTGATAGTCCTGATATATTTAATTATCCGATGCTGCACATGACCGGACACGGAAATGTCGTTTTTAGTCCGAGTGAAGTGCTAAATCTTCAAAATTATTTGAAATCGGGAGGCTTTTTACACATTGATGATAATTACGGAATGGATCAGTACATTAGAAAGGAAATAAAAAAACTGTTCCCAAACGACGTCTTGACCGAAATTCCAGCGTCGCATACTCTATTTCAGAAACCAAATCCATTTCCATCTGGATTGCCAAAAATTCATGAGCATGATGGGAAAAGAGCTCAAGCATTTGGTGTTTTTGTAAAAAACCGATTGGTGCTGTTATATACATACGAATCAGATTTGGGTGACGGATGGGAAGATGCAGAAGTCAACAATGATCCGCTTGAAGTGCGCCAAAAAGCGTTAAAAATGGGTGCGAATATTATTAATTATATTTTTACAAACTAAAGATGGTAAATTCAAGAATAATTGGAAACGGAATTGTTCGTGGTGTGCTGATCCTAGCAGGAATTGCGCTTTTGCTTTATATTTTATATTTAATTCAATCCGTTCTTATCTATTTGATTGTTTCGCTAATCTTAACGCTGATTGGAGCTCCAATTATGATTTTTTTACGTCATAGGTTGAAATTCAATATTATTTTTGCAACTGCAACCACACTTCTCTTCTTTGTACTCCTTATTGCAGGATTTATCATGATGTTTATTCCATTGATCTTGGATCAAGGTCAAAATCTATCAATATTAAACATTGCGAGTATTGAAACCACTATAGCAAATTTAACGGGTCAAGTTACTCAATTTTTAGACAGTCATGGAATTGATTCTTCGGCAGCATTAAATACTTCAAATCTAACGTCCAGTCTGAATTTAAATTTTATACCTAATTTTTTAAACAGTATTTTGGCCACGGTTAGTAGTTTTGGAATGGGATTGGCCTCTGTTTTATTCATTACATTCTTTTTCTTAAAAGACCGTATTCTATTTTCACGCATGGTGAATTCACTTTTACCGGAAGAACACGCAGAGCGAATAGTAAGTTCTTTAGAGCAAATCAATCATTTATTGTCGCGTTATTTCATTGGGTTATTGATTCAACTTACCATCGTTTTTGTGTTATACCTAATTGTTTTATTGATTTTTGGAATTGATAATGCATTTGTTATTGCATTTTTATGTGCAGTCTTAAATATCATTCCTTACGTTGGACCTTTAATTGCTTCGGTTTTGGCGGCAATTTTGACCATGATTAATAATTTAGGCGCGGATTTTCAGAGTGAAATTTTACCCACTACAATTTATGTGATGATTGGTTTTTGGATTGTTCAGGTTATTGATAACAACCTATCTCAACCCTATATATTTTCAAGTAGCGTCAATTCGCATCCGTTGGAAATTTTCCTTGTCATTTTAATTGCTGGTTTTCTATTTGGCATCATGGGAATGATTATCGCGGTGCCACTTTATACTATTTTAAAAGTGATTGGAAAGGAATTTCTACCTGAAAATAAATTTGTACGAATGATGACTAAAAACATTTGATGTGTACAAAATTCTACTAAAAGAACAAGTTCAAGATTTTATAAACAGGAATCTTTCTACAGATATCAAACAGTTGGCTTTGAAGAAAAATCCTTTTCCAAACTTGGATTATAAAGTACTACTGAATCAAATTGTCGCCAAAGCAAAATCAAAAGATAAACTACCAACTTGGTTTGCCGCAGAAAGAATTATTTATCCAGAAAAAATATCCGTTGAGCAAACATCTTCGGAAGTTACTGCTCGTTACAAAGCCACAATTGTTTCGGGAATGTCTATGGTGGACTTAACCGGAGGATTTGGTGTAGACGATTATTACTTTGCCAAAGGTGTAAAGGAACTGTACCACTGCGAGATTAATGCTGAACTGTCGGCAATTGTAAGGCATAACTTTGCGGAGTTAAACGTTAGTAATTGTACCTTTATAACGGGTGATAGCATCGACTTTTTGAAAGAGTCTTCGCAAAAGTTCAGCTGGATTTATATTGATCCTTCCAGAAGAAATAGTGTTAAAGGAAAAGTTTTTTTACTTGCAGATTGCCTGCCAAATGTTCCTGACTTACTAGATTTCTATTTTGAAAAATCAGACAACATTTTAATTAAAGTGGCTCCGATTTTAGACATTACATCAGCGCTAAAAGAATTGAAAAGTGTCAAGAAAATACACATTGTTTCGCTTGAAAACGAAGTAAAGGAGTTGCTTATTGAACTTGAAAATAATTACGCTGGAAAGATAAGTATTATAGCAATCGACTTCGGTAAAACTACAACTATTTTTGAGGCTTTTTTAGGGGAAGAAACCCCGCTGTTGCACTTTGGTCTTCCTCTTTCCTATTTGTACGAGCCAAACAGCGCTTTAATGAAATCTGGGAATTTTAATTTGGTTAGTAGTCGTTTTAATTTGGCAAAATTACATACCCATTCGCATTTATATACTTCAGATTCGATAATTGA
The DNA here is from genome assembly GCF_000425485.1 of Flavobacterium tegetincola DSM 22377. Classification (GTDB taxonomy): domain Bacteria; phylum Bacteroidota; class Bacteroidia; order Flavobacteriales; family Flavobacteriaceae; genus Flavobacterium; species Flavobacterium tegetincola. The sequence goes on from NZ_AUDN01000007.1 coordinate 229,130, forward strand.
TTTTCCTGGAAGAGTTTTTGAAATTCTGGAGCATTTAGAGTACAATAAAGAAAATTTAAAGAAGTATTTTGAAAAACAACAATGCAACATTACAATTAGAAATTTTCCAGAAACCGTAGAAAATATTCGAAAAAAGTGGAAAATCAGAGACGGTGGAAATCGGTATGCTTTTTTTACCACTGATATCAATAATAGAAAAATTGTTTTACTTTGCAACAAAATCCAACAACCATGAAAAGCATTATTTTAGTTTTAAGTTTATTTTTTGGAATGCAATCTTTTGCACAAAAAGAATGTGTGTTTACAACCAATATCAAGGATAGTATTGGAACGTATAAGGAAACGAAAGACTTTTTAATGCACGAAAAAGTATTTGCAGGAAAAGCAACTTATATGTTTTTCTCACTTATCAATAATAACGGCACACCACTTTTAAAAGTGCAAAAAATCATAAAAAGCGCTGATTTTATAGGTGCGAATTGTTTTGACAATCAATCAAAAATCTACCTGCAATTACAAAACGGGAGAGTTGTAACTTTACTTTATGGAGATCAAGATACATGCGGCAATTTAGTTCGCATAGACGAACAAAAACTAAGTACCAGGATACTTTCGGGCAATTTCTTTTTTATGACCGGAAGCATCGAAGATTTAAAAACGTCGCCTATTTCGCTTATTCGTATCAAATATTCTACAGCTATGGAAGACATTGTTGCCAAAAAAGAATTGATATCGGAACTCACCAACCAAAATTCAAGTCCCGAGAACTTTTTTGTAGAAAATTTGCACTGCGTCATCGATTAATCACAAGGCCAATTAAAATTGGATACTTGCTCATTTAACGCACCTGTAAAATTATAGTGCCACCACTCGGATTCAATTGCTTTGAAGCCGTTTTCTTCCATAACTTTGCGCAGAAACTTTCTGTTATTTATTATTTTCCGATCTAATTTTTTATAGGAATGAGCTGCTTCTTTGCCAAAAAAATCAAATGCAGTTCCAAAATTTACTTCTACACCAGAACTGTCCACTAGTGTTAAATCTACTGCTCCACCTCTATTATGGATGGAACCTCTTGCTGGATTGGCGACATATTTGGGATTGGGTACAATAGCCCACATCCTTTTTTGGATGGATAAAGGTCGGTAACAGTCAAAAATCTTGATCTGATAGCCTAATTTTTGAAAAGACGCGTTTGCAGCAACTAAAGCCTTCACGGTTTTCAGCCTGAGATAGCATTCTGCACAATCGTACACTTTTGCATTTAAGAAATTATCATCTGTAGCATATTTCATATCATATACAAAGGACGCGCTGTAGTCTTTTAAATTAACGAACGTCGAATCTGCGACAATTGCGTCATCTTGTTGACCAAAGACGGTGTGCGCTCCTAAAAAGAGCAGTACAATTGCTGTAAACTTTATAATAGAAACTTTCATAGCCAAAAATTTTAAAAGATAAATGTACTCATTTTGCATTGTATTTTACCTCAAAAAAAAATTAAAGCGAAATTAATTGACATCACTCGAAATAGTATAGTATTGATAACTAGATAATTTAAAAATAAGATCAATTTATTTTAAAAAAAAGGGTTGTTTTACTTGCAAGATTTATAATGTTGCCTTACATTTGCAACCGCTTAAAACAAGTAAAGTTCTTTGAATTTTGGAGAGTTGCCTGAGTGGCCGAAAGGACTTGTTTGCTAAACAAGCGTATGGGAAACTGTACCAAGGGTTCGAATCCCTTACTCTCCGCTAAATCGCTTTTTCTTTGGAAATTGACATTTTGAGATTGAAATTTACACCTTCGGGGTGTAGCGTAGCCCGGTTATCGCGCCTGCTTTGGGAGCAGGAGGTCGCAGGTTCGAATCCTGCCACCCCGACAAATTAAACTTTTTCCATTTAAGTTTTAAAAGACAAATGGAGGCATAGCTCAGCTGGATAGAGCACCTGCCTTCTAAGCAGGCGGTCGAAGGTTCGAATCCTTCTGCCTTCACACCAAAACCACTGATTTTTCAGTGGTTTTTTTGTTTTATAGACTTTTTGAATGAAGTAAGCAAAAAGACTTTCTCTGTTTTAAAAAACGTTCTTGATGGTATCTCAAAAATACAACTAATTGACACATCAAGACAAGATCCCGCCCTACTTCTGTAATTGAAAAGCACAAGAGATGTAGGACGATACTAAATTTGTTTTCTTTGAAAGTCTAATTTAAAGGAAATACAGGTAGTTAAACAATTCCCTTTTCGATCATTTCCAGCATTACAGGAGACGCATTTTTAAATGTTGCCGTTTGCACCACTATACTTCCAACATTCTTTTTATTGACCTTAAAAGTGATGTCGTTTTCTGTGGTAAATAATAGAGCTGTCAGAAACGGACTTTTGATAAAGGAACTTAAAATCATGAAAGCTTCATCTAGGGTATGAAAGCTTTCAATTTCTTCGGTTTTGTAGCGTGAAGTAAACGCTAAATTATATCCACCTGAATCCAAAATATTTAACCGAACATAGATGTTTTTAAGATCCGTGTCGCCCATTGTTTTTGCCAAAGTCAGCTTTGCGAACGTTCCCGCAGTAATACTGGTTTTTACTTTTTCATAAAATTCGATGAAGACCGGTTGATATAACATTTTAAAACTTTTTATTTTCTGCAAAATTACATTAATGCAACTTAAATCTCTCTTTTTAACTAAAGAACATTTGCTTTAATTGTAGAAAATGTTAACTGTATATTTTATGGAGCTTTGCAATTGAAAGTGTATAAACCGAAATGGCTGTACAATTCATGCATGAATGTGGCTACTTTAGTTTGAAAGTTTGTGCAACATCTTTAAAAAGCAGTAGATTATTTGAGATATTCGACTCAGAAGATCCATAAATAATGTAATATCCTTCGTTACTGAACAGAATCGCTTGATAGACGCTTTCACTATGACCTGTTTTACGGTTTTGACCTTGAGCGACAACTTCGTAACCTTTTAAACCATCGATCGTAATTGGAAGAGTGGATCTAATTTTATTTATTTGAATCGGCAATGTTCTAATTTTATTAAGAGCAAACGACTTCTTATCCGCAATTAAAAGCTGTGAGAATGTTTTCGCTACGACGATAGAAGTTTTATCTGCTACTTCTGTCGGTATTTTGCCATCGTGGTTAAAAATCAACATATTGGGCTGAATTTTAGCCAGCTTAAGTCCTGAGTTTTTCGTGTTTATTTGAAAATCTACTACATCTAAAGGCTCGATTATTTTTTCGGAATCATAAATAGAGGACAATATCGTTTCTTTAACTATTTTTTCGATAACTGTTTGATCATGTGGTATTAATCCGTTAATTAAAATCGTTTCTTCGTCTGTTCCTGTGACTAAAATATATTTTGTAAAAAGTATTTCATTCACAACTTGCTCTGATTTAATGAGTGTTGCAGGTAGATTGTTAAGAATGTACGCTTTAATAGTTACTACTTTTACACCCTGTTTGGATAAAGATTCTGACGTTAAACCTTGCATAACCGCAGAAAATGGTTTGGCAACATCAAGAATCATAATACTTGCATTTCCATCAATTTGTTGAAATCCCTTAAAGCTTGATGCGGATATAAAACCGGATGGAGGAATCATTTTAATTTTAGAGCCTCTGATTTCTTTATGAACAGACGTTACACTATTAACAAGTGTCTCTTGACCAAATAATACTGAAGAGCATAAGATTAAAAAAGAATAAATAAGTAATTTTCTCATGGGATTTTGGGCAATACTTTACTATTGGATTGTAAAGTTACATATATCATTTTAAAAATTGTGACAAAATTAAATGGCTTACGAAATTAATTTTGTTTAATTATTTGTTAAAAACATTAAACAAGAATAATATTGTTTATCTTTGAACCATAATAAATTAAAATTATGAAATTACTAAAATCATTTGCAGCAGTAGCACTTTTCGGAATAATTGCAGCTTCTTGCGGTAAAAAAGAAAGCACAGAGTCGACAGATACAACAACCGTAGACACAACAGCAACGACAGAAGTTGCAGTAATGGAGCCAAACATTGTAGAAGTTGCTTCAGGAAATGAGAATTTTACAACTCTAGTTGCGGCAGTAACTGCAGCTGGTTTAGGAGAAACTTTAAGCGGTGAAGGACCATTTACTGTCTTTGCTCCCACAAATGATGCTTTTGCAAAATTGCCAGCAGGTACAGTAGAAACATTATTGAAACCAGAAAATATTGAAAAATTAAAATCAATTTTGACATATCACGTAGTTTCTGGAAAATTTGATGCTGCAACTGTTATTGATGCAATTAAATCTAATAATAACAAATATACTGTGACCACAGTTCAAGGTGCAAAAATTGACTTGAGCTTGAAAGATGATAAAGTTCTATTAACTGACGCAACTGGAGCAATGTCAACTGTTGTAATGCCAGATGTGCAAGCTTCAAATGGAATCATTCACGCAATTGATGCAGTAGTGATGCCAACAAAATAAGGTTTGTTTTTTAATTCGTTAAGAACCGCTATCTTTCGTTAGATAGCGGTTCTTTTTTATTAAAATAATTTCTGCAACTACATTGAATTCAAATTTAGTAGCACAATTGTAAATAATATTAGTAATTAGTAGGTACTAATCGAAATAAATTGCGGTTTTTTTTTAAATTTGACGCAGTTATAAAATATATATGAAAAAAAGTACTTATTCCGAATTAACAGATGATGAACTTTCAAAGAAAATAAAATTAATGAAAGGTGTCCTTATTGCATTTATCATTCTCTATTTTATCATATTTGCAGTTTTACTCGTTCTCTTTTTAAATAATAAATTTGCCAACACCTCGACAGCAGTTTTGATACCCATCTTTTTTCTACCTGTAACTTTATTGCCAATGTCACTGAGTTATAAAATGCTTATGGCAGAAAAAAAATCTCGTAATCTATAGTCAACCAGTTATGGAAGCAACTTGCTTGAATTGTAATACCGAAATAGTACAAAATTTCTGTGCCAATTGTGGACAAAAGAAATACAAACGCATCGACCGAAAATACATTTGGGACGAAGTGCAATATTCTACCGTTCACATGAATAAAGGGTTCTTTTATTCTCTTAAAAACATTTTGATAAATCCCGGGAAAACTGCTCGAACATTTATTGATGGCAATAGGGTTAATCATTATAAACCCATCGCTCTTGCATTTATATTGAGTGGAATCTCTGCATTTATCGCCTATAAATTGATAGGAATGGGTGAAATGACTGCCAAAGTCAATGCAATGCAATCTAATGATGCAACTCAGTTAAAACTGATGAAAAGTTTCAATGATTTTATACAAACCTATATTTCACTTTTTACCTTGGCTTTGTTGCCTTTTTTTGCGCTTTTAAGCAGATGGTCCTTTAAGTCTTTTAAAAATAACTTTTATGAGCACGTGGTAATGAACGCCTATATATTGTCTTATTCCACTTTGATTAGCATACTTGTAATTTACCCATTGCTATATCTTTTTAAAGATAATGAAGCGGTTTCTATGACACTTGTAGTACTTCCCATGCTTAGTTTTTTTATTATACTGCCTTATTTTTATAAAAACTTTTATCACGAATACAGTTTAAAAAAAATTCTCTCTCGAGTTTTGTTGTACTTCGTCCTGTTATTTGCTTCGTTCGCTGTTATTGCAATCATGTTAGCAGTTTTCGGTTTTCTGTTTGCTTATTTTAATCCAGAAGCGGTTAAGCATTTAGTTCCAAAACCACCTGCTGCTTAAATCAGTGAGCGTTATATTTTCATTAAAAAAGAATTCCCTTTCATAATACATGTAAGGGAATTCTTTTTTAACAGCAACAAATTGTAGGGTTCTACTCTACTATTCTCACAATATCACTGAAACATTCTCCACAAAATTCCGATTTGACCCTCAAAAAATACACATTTCGCAATCAATCGAGAATATTATGATAATTCAATCCTTTTCTCTAATTTTGCGAGACATTCTAAAAATGGATTATTATGACAAATATGCAAACCCAAAAAGAAATTTCATTAGATGATTTCAAATCAGAGGTTTTAAACGATTATAAAATTGCAATAACCAGCAGAGAATGTAGTCTTTTGGGACGTCGTGAAGTTCTGACAGGAAAAGCAAAATTTGGAATATTTGGCGATGGAAAGGAAGTGCCTCAACTGGCCATGGCAAAAGCTTTTAAGAATGGAGATTTCCGCTCAGGCTATTACCGTGATCAAACTTTTATGATGGCAATTGGCGCTATGAATATCCAGCAATTTTTTGCCGGATTATATGGTCATACCGATTTGGACCACGATCCAATGTCGGCTGGACGTCAAATGGGTGGACACTTTGCAACCCATTCTTTAAACGAAGATGGTTCTTGGAAAAATCTTACCGAACAAAAAAATTCTAGTGCTGATATTTCACCAACTGCAGGACAAATGCCGCGTCTGTTAGGTTTAGCACAAGCATCAAAAATATACCGAAACGTTGCTGGAATTGATAAAACAAATTTCTCAGTGGACGGAAATGAAATTGCTTGGGGAACTATTGGAAATGCGAGTACTTCAGAAGGTTTGTTTTTTGAAACGATCAATGCCGCAGGTGTTTTACAAGTTCCTATGGTAATGAGCGTTTGGGATGATGAATACGGTATTTCGGTGCACGCCAAATACCAAACAACAAAGGAAAATATATCTGAAATCTTAAAAGGTTTTCAACGCGATGAAACTGGAAAAGGATATGAAATTATACGTGTTAAAGGGTGGGATTATCCAGGCTTAATTGATGCTTATCAAAAAGCAGCAGCAATTGCAAGAGAAGAACACGTTCCGGTTTTGATTCACGTAAATGAATTGACACAACCACAAGGTCATTCTACTTCAGGTTCTCATGAGCGGTACAAAAATGCAGAACGTTTGACTTGGGAAGGTGAATTTGACTGTGTACGTCAGATGAAATTATGGATGATTGCCTTGGACATTGCAAGCGCAGAAGAATTGGATGCAATGGAAGTTGCTGCTAAAAAAGAAGTATTGCAAGGTAAAAAAGCAGCTTGGGAAGCTTTTGTAAATCCTACAAAATCAGAACAAGCCGAAGCTTTAGCCTTATTAAATGAAGTGGCAGATGCTAGTGCAAATAAAGCATTCATCACACCTTTGATCAATGATTTAAAAGGAATTAAAGAACCAATTCGGAAAGATATACTTTCTACAGCTCGAAAAGTACTTCGACTAGTACTTAAGGAAGACAAGCATAAACTATTGTCAGATTGGATTTTATCGTATACAGAAAAAATTCAACCAAAATTTAGTTCTCATTTATTTTCAGACTCAAATCAAGCAGTTGCTTCTGTTAAAGAAGTTGTACCAACGTACGATGAAACGGCAGATGATGTTGACGCACGTTTGGTTATCAGAGATAATTTTGATGCTATCTTTGCAAAATATCCAGAGACTTTAATTTTTGGAGAAGATGCAGGAACGATTGGTGATGTAAATCAAGGTTTAGAAGGAATGCAGGAAAAGTATGGCGATTTACGTGTTACTGATGCTGGTATTCGTGAAGCAACAATTTTAGGTCAAGGAATTGGAATGGCAATGCGAGGTTTACGACCAATTGCTGAAATTCAATATTTGGATTATTTGCTCTATGCGATTCAAATTATGAGCGATGATTTGGCTACATTACAATATAGAACCAAAGGACGTCAGAAAGCACCACTGATTATCAGAACACGTGGACACAGATTGGAAGGAATTTGGCATTCAGGTTCTCCAATGGGAATGATCATCAACGCCATTCGTGGAATTCACGTTTTAGTTCCTAGAAATATGACAAAAGCTGCTGGTTTTTATAATACACTTCTTGAGACTGACGAACCTGCTTTAGTTGTAGAATGTTTGAATGGATACCGATTGAAGGAAAAAATGCCAACGAATTTAGGCGATTTTAAAACACCAATTGGAGTTGTGGAAACTATAAAAGAAGGCTCAGATATTACAGTGGTTTCCTATGGTTCCACTTTACGATTGATTGAGCAAGCTGCAAAAGAATTGCAAGCGGTAAATATTAATGTAGAAATTATTGATGCACAGTCGTTATTGCCCTTCGATATCAAGCATGATATTGTAAAAAGTGTAGCAAAGACGAATCGTTTGTTAGTGATTGACGAGGACGTTCCTGGCGGAGCTTCCGCTTTCATTTTGCAAAAAATTGTGGACGAGCAAAATGCATACCGTCATTTAGACAGCAAACCGGAAACATTAACAGCAAAAGCGCATCGACCGGCTTACGGAACAGACGGCGATTATTTCTCTAAACCTTCAATAGAAGATATTTTTGAGAAAATTTATGCGATCATGCATGAGTCAAATCCCACAACTTATCCAAGTTTATATTAATATCAAATATCCCAATCTAAAACGATTGGGATATTTTTTTGTACTTCGGCATTGTAATTGATTATTTTGGTATTAGATTTATATCGATTATAAATTTATTAAACCAAAAGATAGTATGAAAAAAATTGTATTAACATTTAGTATGTTTGCTATTATGGCATTAGTTTCTTGTAAAAAAGAAGAAACTGTAGTTCCGCCACCCGTGCCTGAAGCTACTCCTGACGTAGTAATTTTACCTCCGCCTCCACCACCTGCACCTGAAAAAGAAGTTGAAAAAGATGGCACTACAATTAGTGTAGGAAGTGATGGTGTAGAAGTATCTACCAAAAACGGAGACAAGAAAACAGTAATCGACGTTAAGGACGGAAAAGGGAAGATTGAAATTAAAAAATAAAATATTAAAAAAAAACCGAAGTCACTTAAAAATGATCTTCGGTTTTTTCTTTTCAAATAAGTATGACGTAAAGTAGTAATTTTTATTGCACTAATTTAAGCTTTACATCAACAATTTAATTACCTCTGTAAGTAGAATATCCAAATGCTGATAATGTTATCGGAACATGGTAATGATTGCTGTCTTTGATTTCAAATACTACTTCGATGAAAGGATAGAAACTATCTATTTTGTCTTTTTTAAAATATTCGCTTGTTGCAAAAGTCAACTTGTAGATGCCCAAATTTCCTTTATCATAACTTAAAAAATCGGGTATTCTTCCGTTTGTATCCGTAATTTTTTCGTCAATTAAATTCCAAGTTTTATTAGCTGAATTGTACTGTTCCAATTTTATCGGTACTCCTGCCGCAGACATTCCTTTGGAAACATCCAAAATATGACTTGACAATTGATACGTTTTAGCTTGTGCGAAAGTAAGTGTAGAAATTAAAATAAATGCGAAAGTATAAATGAATTTTTTCATGAGAAATTATTAATTAATGTTATTATAATGAAGTGGTGATTTTTATTTGTAAAACGTCTTAGTTCTTTCTTGCCGAAATTCCTGCTTCTGGAATGGATACGGATTGCGCAATGTTGTCGTCATTTTCAGCACTTCCACCGCCAGCGATTCCTATGCTTCCGATGATTTCATTCTTCTAGTATATTGGAGCGCCACCACTCAATAATAATAATTCAGGAAGTGAATTTAAATTTTGTGCGTCTGCACTTTTAGCTGCAATTCGCATTAACTCCAACGTTGGCATTTTTGTAGATAATGAAGTGAATGCTTTTCGTCTTGCAGCTTCTGTGTTGTGTGGTCCAACTCCAGCTCCTCGAGTGATCAAAATCGGTGTGCCCGAAGCATCAAGAATGGCTACCGAAACTTTTTTGTTCCATTCAGCAGCTAATCCTGTAGCTTGTTTTTGCAATTCAAACGCTGCTTCTAAAGTTAAGTTGTTTACCGAAACCACAAATTTCGGCTCAGTAGCATTTGCTTTTTTCGCTTGCGCAAAACTTAATGTAATTGTAGAAAAGGCAATTAATAGTACGAATATTTTTTTCATTGTTTAATTTTTGACAAAATTAGATCAACAAAAAGGAAATAGTATTGACATAAGTCAACGTTTTTATAGTTTGGACTTTATTCGCGATAAAGTAGATGGTGAAATGCCCAAATAGGAAGCCACCATTTTATTTGAAATCCTCAAAAGCAACTGGGGCTGATTTTTTATAGTCCATTGCACTTTTTCAAGTGCGTCAAATCCTTGAAAACCATAGATGCGCTTTTGTGCTATAATAAACCCGAGTTCTAAAATTTCTGTATAAATTTTTGCAAAAGTGGGAACAGTTTCTACCAGCTTATAAAAATTAGTACGCGAAATTTTTAGTAATTCACATTTTTCAATCGTTTGCATATATTCTTCCGCTGGCTTCTGATCAATAAAACTGGGAAGTGCCGCAACAAAATTGCCCTCAAAAGCAAAATACCTAGAACTTTCTGCTCCTTCTGAATTGATGGTAAAAATGCGAACAGCTCCTTTATTGATAAAATAATAAGCGTCGGCAATAGCAGTATAATCAACCAAAATCGATTTTGATTTTATCTCTTTCAAAGTAAAACAATTGCAAACGAGTTCAATGATTTTATCGTCATGAATCCCTTTGCTACGTAGAAATGAGGTCAATAAATGATGCATTTAAGGTATTTTATTTTTTAATGTTGACGATAAAGTCGGGAGAGTCTACCAATTGGAAAGTAGCTGATGCAAATTTTATAGCGCCATTTGTAGCTTCAATTCGTTTAAGTGCTGCTGTAAAAAGGGCCGTCTTGGTCATCCGTCGTTTCTTAAAGGGAACGACATAACGAAGCGTGAATTCGACCCAATTGTCGTTTGCCACTAGTGAAACCATAGGTTCGGTTTGCGCATCTTCCAATCGATACGTACGTTGCAGGTTAATCCAATTCTCATGCGATGCAATAGGCAATTCACCAAGAATATCTTTCCCTATTTCATTTAAAATTGCAGTAGTTAAATCATAATCACTGCCGTATTGAATGGGAAGTTTAATTTCATCCCACAAAAAAGGAAAATCCCCAGAATAATTAAAAACGGGTTCCTTGAAAACGTAACTATTGGCAATCATCACGATTCGTCCATTATACAAATCACCATCCACCCATTGACCTGTTTCCATTATTGTCGTTCTCAAGACTCCGATGTCCATGACGTCGCCTTTAATTCCTCCGAGTTGTACGCGATCGCCAGTTCTAAAAAAACTACCAAGCATGATGGCAAGCCAGCCGGCAAAGGAAGCAATCACTTCCTGCAAAGCAAATGCAACTCCAGCACCTGCAACTCCTAAAGCCGTTGAAATTCCGCTTAATTTACTACTAAAAATAAACAGGATTAAAATAAAAGTAAGAAAATAGCCTGCAAAACTACCTATTTTTGAAGCTCGGTAACGATTTTGATTGTCTTGAATTTTTACTAAAAATTTTTTCTGTACAAATTGTACAATCAACCAAATGATCAATGTTCCTATTATTAGGCCCACAATTTTTCCCACGGTTGGATCATTTAATAGCTCTGTAATTTTTTCGTCCATATCTTTTAATTTTTACTTGAAACATTTCTATTTAGTGAATAGATTGTTCTACAAGATCTATTTCAGTCAGAGGTTCTGTCTAGTTTTACGATCCTTTAAATTCTAAAATTTTATTTTAGAAATCATTTGATCTTGTCACTCCTTAAAGATATAAAACATTGCTTTCAAAAACAGAAATAGAAGGATAAAATAAATAAAAAACCCGACGGTAAGTCGGGTTTAGTGTATTAATGCATAATGTTTTCTACTTCTTTTGGATTGTGCTTGTGTTTAAATAGCAGTGCAAAAGCGATAGAAACTACTAACGCATATCCTGCAAAAGAGAGCCACACGTGTTGCCAATCTTTTGTACCATCTGCTGCGGTAAAGTAAGTAGCAATTACATAACCACTTATAAAACTTCCTAAAATGGCTCCAAAACCGTTTGTCATCATCATAAATAAACCTTGAGCGGAAGACCTGATTTTAGAATCTGTAGTAGTTTCAACAAATAGTGAACCTGAGATATTAAAGAAGTCAAATGCAAGTCCGTAAACGATACAGGAGACAATAATCATCCATAATCCTTCTTGTGGGTCGCCATAGGCAAAGAATCCAAAACGCAGCACCCATACCAACATACTAAAAAGCATTACCATCTTAATTCCGAATCTCTTTAAGAAAAATGGAATGGCCAGAATAAATAAGGTTTCTGATATTTGAGATATAGACATAATAATCGTTGAATATCGCACTACAAATGAGTCCGAATACTCAGGAATTTTTCCAAAATCAGAAAGATATACGTCTCCGTACATATTGGTTAACTGCAACGCGCCTCCTAAAAACATTGAAAAAATAAAAAACAATGCCATTTTGTAATCTGCAAATAATTTGAACGCATCAAGCCCTAATGATTCCATTAATGAATCGTCTTTTTTAGTTAATCGTTGTGGCGGACATTTTGGCAAAGTGAAAGAATAAATTCCTAAAGCTATTGCAGCAACGGCAGCGATGTAAAATTGATTTGCAGACGCTTTATTATCTGATAAATTGGTCATCCACATAGCAGCTATAAAACCTACAGTTCCCCAAACGCGGATGGGCGGAAAAACCTTTACCACATCATATGCGCTATTTTTTAATATATTGTAGGCAATTGAATTTGATAATGAAATAGTTGGCATGTAAAATACCATTGCCAGAAACATTACCCAGAAAAAAGTTGTTGAGTCATTGACTTGCGGCAAATAAGCCAATACAATTCCACCTAAAATGTGTAATATTCCGTAAAGCTTTTCTGCATTCATCCAACGATCCGCAATAATTCCCGTTAAAGCGGGCATAAAGATAGAGGCTAAACCTAAAGTGGAAAAAATAGCACCAAATTCGGCGCCTCCCCATTGTTTGGTTTCAAACCAATAATTTGCAATTGTTATCAACCACGCGCCCCAAATAAAGAATTGGAAGAAGCTCATTAAGGTCAATCTGAATTTTATTCCCATTTAAAAGTGTATTAATGTATGCTAAATAAACAGCCCGTAAATCTACTATTAAAAATTTAGAATGCAACAAAGTGAAAAGTAATTTTCAAAAACAAATCTGCATTTTAGTAAAATAGTTGGCCTGATTTAGCTAATAAATTTTATATATTTCGGTTTAAAAAAGTGGGTAAATCAAACAAAGAATGCAGAATATTAACTGATTACACTATTGATCTCCTTTTAATCCTGTTACTTTATAAAGACTTCTGAACTAATTCCAGTACCTGTGCAAACTGTTCCTCCTTATCGATTTCAGAATTATCGATTTCGATGGCATCTTTTGCAACGATTAATGGAGAATCCTCTCTATTGGAGTCAATATGGTCGCGTTCCTGCACATTTTTTAGAACATCTTCGAAAGACACAACTTGCCCTTTTTCAGTCAGTTCTTCAAAACGACGTTGAGCACGGGTTTCTGCACTGGAATTCATGAAAATTTTGACTTCAGCATCTGGAAAAACCACAGTGCCTATATCACGACCGTCCATTACAATTCCGCGCTCCTGCCCCATTTTTTGTTGCTGTTCCACTAATTTGGCACGCACTTCTGAAATTTCAGCAATGCGACTTACATATTGTGAAACATTAAGCGTTCTTATTTCATTTTCCACATTCGTATCGTTCAAGTACATTTCAGCAAAACCCAATGTGTTATTATATTGGAATTGCAAACGAATGTCAGGCAAAGCGTTTATTAAAGTTTGTGTATCAAAGTATTCCTTATTGATATACCCATTTTCCATTGCAAATAAGGCAACCGCACGGTACATCGCGCCAGTATCGACATAAACATAACCGAGGTGTTTGGCTAATTGTTTGGCAATAGTACTTTTTCCGGTAGATGAAAAGCCGTCAATGGCGATGATAATTTTTTTCATTGCAAGTAAATCTCGTTTATGGCACAAAAGTAAGCATACTGAACATAAAAAAAACTGCTTTTCGGCAGCTTTTTAGTTTTTAATAATACAATGCGGAATCAGTTTATTTTGAACTGTTGAACAATTGAACTTCCTTGCTGGATAAATCTTTTTTTAATATAATTGTTGCAGATGGATTTTGAGTGAGGGTTTTATTGATTTGATCGCTCATGCAAGTTGCGTCCATACAACTTGAAATTAATAGCAATTCCTTCACGTTAATGTCTTGGTCTTCGCCAATTAAATGCGTCGTAACCGTATGATCTTCTGCTGATACGTTCAAGGATATGTGGACAATTTTAGATTCTTCTTTACCAACTGAACTTGCATCTGCTTCAAAGAGTTCGTCTGACAAAGCACCAATTATAGAATCGCGTTGCATCTTAGACGAAAAATTTTGAACGTACGGTTTTGTCAAATCGAGTTCCCAACCAGAGAAATCCAATTCCCAACCGTCTATAAATTTAGTTTCCTTTTCTGTTTCATTGCTGCTGCAACTTCCTAAAATGAGAAGTGCAATACTACTTGTAATGATTATTTTTTTCATAAAGTATTGACTTATAGTTTCTCAAATATAAGAATAATATTTTATTTAAAATTTAATTTTTTGTAAGTTTACCTAAAATGGGACTATTTAATAAGATATTGTATTTATAATTGCACTTACTAAATCTCAGCACAAAATCGTGGAAATCTTTCAAAACAACGGTCATAAAACGGAAGATGATGTAAGAAAATGTAATCTTCTGGATCTCTTAATTTGGTCTTTAGATTAAATTTTTATTAACTCCAACTTTATAAAATGACGAGTTAAGGTGGATCGTAACTGCTTTAAATAAAGTTGATATCTTTACCTCTATGAAATATTATTTTACTTTGCTTATAATTATCATTTCGATTTTTTCACTTACTAGTTTTCAGACAAGAACGAACAGTTCTTCTGAAAGCAAGGGAATTGAATTTTTTAAAGGCACTTATGCTGAAGCACTTTTAAAAGCAAAAGAAGAAAATAAATATGTTTTTGTTGATTTCTATGCCACTTGGTGTGGCAATTGCAAACAATTGAAAAAATCGTTTAAGGATAAAGAAGTGGGTATTTATTACAATAAAAATTTCATCAATATTTCCATTAATGGCGAAACGAAGGAAGGTCGCGAATTGATGCATCTATATCAAATTCAGAGTTATCCCACCTTATTAATTGTAGATTTTAAAGGAAAGGTACTGACAAAATCAACTGGAGTTCTAAAACCGTACATTCTCATTAATTTTGGAAGAAGAATTGTCCCTTGAGGTATTGTGATTTATGAATTGTGATTTATAAATTTTGGTATAGGAATTATGATTTAGGGTTTAAGGTTTTTGAAAATAAAAGAGCTGCGTGAGGAAAAGTGCGTGAGGGATAGCAGCGGAGCTCTTAATTGCTTTACAGAAAGCAATTAAAGCGGGAGTGTATAGCCCGACAGCATTTTAAGAAATGGCCCTTTGCCATTTTTAAAATGGTGGCACGCCCAAAATAGTTTATTGCAAATTTATAGTCAAGCCGAACAAACTGGTATTTGCCGCCAGAGTATAGCGCGAATAGGAATAATCAAATTTAATTTTATTGAATCGTAGTCCAATTCCAAGCGAAATTCCGCTGAAATTGCGTTGTTCTTCAATGCTCAATTCTTGTCCGCGTCTAAAGTTATAACCCATTCGGATGTTGAATGCTTTTTCGGGAAATAACTCGGCTCCCACAATTAAGTGACGCAGCGCGTTATTAAAAAAACTGACTTTTTCAGGTGTAGAACCGCCGTCAATATTGCCTTGTGCTCTTGCTGGATTAGAAAAAGATACGTCCCACTGCTGTAAATTCTCGAGCGTCAAATGCCATCTTAAAGGAACATGTTCCAACTCTTGCGAGATTCCAGCAATGATTTCAAGTGGAAGTTTTTCATTGGCTCCAGCATAAGTGGTAAATTGGGTTCCAATGTTTCGGATGGCAAGTGCAATGTTAATATCATTGTATTCATCTACGTAAATTGCTCCTAAATCTATGGCGCCTCCAAAGGAATTGTAACTTTCTAATGTAGAGGAAATCAATTTTGCATTTCCGCCCACATATATATCAGTATACGGTAAATTGTATGCATAACCCACAGAAAGTGCTATTTCACTTCCGGTAAAGCTTGAGGTTTCAAGACCATTTTCATCATATCCAGCAAAACTTCCGTAGTTGACGTAATTTACACCCGCGTGAAAAGTCTGAGTTCTACGGTCAAAAGTATACGCATACGATGCAGTTCCGTAAGTCACTTCGCCAAAAAGACTTCCATAATTTAAGGACAAATGATTGTCCATTTCTGCATTAATTGCAGCTGGATTGAACATTGCCTGATTTACATCTGTGTCATAAATGGTAATGAGTTTCCCTCCCAAAGCTGCTTGTCTAGGTGAAGTAACCAAATCTAGAAATTGATAAACCGACTTCCCTCCCACTTGCCCGAAAGAAAGTGTAGTGCTGATAAAAAGTACGAAGAAAAGCTGTTTTTGAAACATTGAAAAGTTTTCGATTGCCCATTTATAACGGAGATGCGAAGATATTATTTTTGAGCTAACTACATTTATTTAAAGTGCATAAAAAACAAAAAAAGTCCAATCTATGGCTAGATTGAACTTTTTTCTACTTAATTATAAAATTACGCAATCACTTTTGCGTTTTTTACATCTTGATCTGTAATGGCAATTGCCAAAACTTCGCTCATTTCTTTCACGTAATGAAACGTCAAACCTTCCAAATATTCTTGTTTTATTTCATCAATATCACGTTTGTTTTCGTGACAAAGAATGATTTCTTTAATATTGGCTCTTTTTGCAGCCAAGATCTTTTCTTTGATTCCACCTACAGGAAGTACTTTTCCACGAAGCGTAATTTCACCAGTCATGGCCAGACTTTTCTTGATTCTTTTTTGTGTAAAAACAGAAACTAGTGACGTTAACATGGCAATACCAGCACTTGGTCCATCTTTTGGAGTTGCTCCTTCTGGAACGTGTACGTGGATGTTGTATTTGGGCAACATGTCTTGGTCTAATCCTAAAGTTGCAGCATTTGCCTTGATGTATTCCAACGCAATGGTTGCCGATTCTTTCATTACAGTTCCAAGATTTCCCGTCATTGTCAAGGTCCCTTTTCCTTTAGAAATCAAAGATTCAATGAATAAGATGTCACCACCAACACTGGTCCAAGCTAATCCTGTAACTACACCAGCTACATCATTGCTTTCAGACTTATCGCGTTGCATTCTTGGCGCTCCCAACGCTTTCACAACATCTTCTTCGGTAATTTTTATATTGTACTCTTCGTCCATCGCTACTGCTTTTGCAGCACCACGAATTACTTGAGCCACTTTATTTTCTAAACCACGAACACCTGATTCTCTAGTGTAACCTTCCACAATAAACTCCAATTGTTTTTTACCAATGGTCAATTGTTTTGCCGTTAAACCGTGTTCTTTTAATTGTTTTGGAAATAAATGTTTTCTCGCAATTTCCGTTTTTTCTTCAATCGTATAACCCGACATTTTAATGATTTCCATTCGGTCTCGCAAAGCGGGTTGAATAGTACTCATGTTATTTGAAGTGGCAATAAACATCACTTTTGATAAGTCGTAACCCAATTCAAGGAAATTATCGTAAAAATCATTGTTTTGCTCTGGGTCTAAAACTTCTAATAAAGCAGAAGACGGATCGCCATTGTGGCTGCTTGAAAGTTTGTCAATTTCATCCAAAACAAAAACGGGATTTGAAGTTCCTGCCTTTTTCAAACTTTGAATTATTCTTCCTGGCATTGCACCAATATAGGTTTTTCTATGTCCTCTAATTTCTGCTTCGTCACGCAAACCACCAAGAGAAATCCTAACGTATTCACGACCTAATGCTTCTGCGATTGATTTTCCAATCGAAGTTTTCCCGACTCCAGGAGGTCCTGTCAAACACAAAATTGGCGATTTCATATCGTTTCTTAATTTCAAAACGGCCAAATGTTCGATGATTCGTTTTTTAACTTCATCTAAACCAAAATGGTCACGGTCTAAAACTTTTTGTGCAAATTTCAAATCGAATTTATCTTTTGAAAAATGATTCCACGGCAATTCTAGAAACAATTCTAGATAATTTCTTTGAATGCCAAAATCAGGTGCTTGCGGATTCATCCGTTGCATTTTAGACAATTCCTTTTCAAAATGCTTTTGCGTTTTGGCATCCCATTTTTTCTTGGCTGCTTTCTGACGCATTTCCTCCATTTCCTCTTCTTGCGAAACGCCGCCTAATTCTTCTTGAATGGTTTTAATTTGCTGGTGCAAAAAGTATTCACGCTGTTGCTGGTCTAAATCAAAACGAACTTTGGATTGAATATCATTTTTAAGTTCCAACTTTTGCAACTCAATATTCATAAATTTTAATGCTGCTAAAGCTCTATCTTTTAGATTATTGATAGATAACAAATCTTGCTTTTCTTTAACAGAGAGGTTCATGTTAGAAGACACAAAATTGATCAAGAACGAATGACTTTCAATATTCTTAATTGCGAATGTAGCTTCTGTTGGAATGTTTGGACTTTCCTCAATAATGGCTGTAGCCAATTCTTTTACCGAGTCGATAATTGCACTGAATTCCTTATCATTTTTACGAGGTCGTTTTTCTTCAACTTCTTTGATCGTAGCTTTCATGTACGGCATCTCGGTCGTCATCTCGTCGATTTGAAAACGTTTTTTACCTTGTAAAATAACGGTAACGTTTCCGTCCGGCATTTTCAATACACGCAAAATACGGGCAACCGTTCCTATTTTATTGATGTCGTTAAAAGTAGGCTCTTCAACGTCTTCATTTTTCTGTGAAACCACTCCGATGACTTTTCCAGCAGCATTGGCGTCATTTATCAATTTAATTGATTTATCTCTACCGGCTGTAATTGGAATTACTACACCTGGAAATAATACTGTATTTCGCAAAGGCAAAATAGCTATATCTTCAGGCAGGTCTTCGTTGTTCATTTCTTCTTCGTCTTCCGGCGTCAAAAGCGGAATTAATTCGGCTTCGCTATCCAACTCGTGTAGTGACATATTGTCTAATGTAATTATTTTTTGTTGAGACATATTATATTTAAGTCATTTTGTCATTAAAAATTCATCTTCAAATTTAAAATATTAAATGAAGACACGATCGTAATTTATTAAAAATCAATACACTAAAATTAATTAATGGATTACTTTCATCTCATAAAGTCAATCTTTATGCCATAAAAAAATCCGCCGAAGCGGATTAAATATATATTAAATTTAGCTCTTACTGATAGGTTACCTCAAATGCTCCTTCCGTAATTGGAGTAGTTTCATTATCTGGCGATCTGCCGACAAAATTAAAAGTAGCTTTCACCTTTTTAGTTGACGTATTATGAGATATTACGGTAATACTCCCTGATTCAGCAGCAAAAATGCCACTTGGACTAGAACCTGCTAAAAACATTCCAACGTAATCTCCAACATTGGAGAGTGGATATGTTCCAGCTGCAACTGTTGTAGGAAACAATAAAGTTATAGTTCCCATCGTCGTTGTCGTTCCGGTTACTAAAACTTGACCACTTAATGCATTAGCCGTAATGTTACTTGGATTAAACGGTACATCATACACCTTTGCAAAAAACGAATTACTTGTCGGATTTACAACTGCACCCGCAAAACTGATATTTGTAAACGAACCGTTTGTGAATGTTTTCGTCACCAAAACTCCTGCCGCATTAATTCGAGCACCTGTAAATTCAAATGTTCCAGAAATGGTTTTATTTCCCGCATCAATTGAAGTCACCGTCACTTTAGCAGTATCTGTATAACCAGGAAATGCTGCAAAATCACCAGTACTTGGCGCTGAAATAAATCCTTCGGAAGCCGAGTTGGAATAAAACAAACCTAAAACTACTCCATTTGTGGTTGCTTCAGTCCAAGTGTACGTTCCTACTTGGTTTAATGGCGCTGGTAATGTTATTTGTACAAAATCATTATTACCAGAACGAAGGCCGGTTATTGAAATTGCGGCAGCACTCACAGTAGCTTGTACATTTGTAGCCACAAAAGTTTGTCCGTCAATGTCCACTTTCAATTGTCCATTTGCCATCGGATCTGGAACTGTCACCGAAGGATCTAAAGGTTCAATATCGGTAGTACAAGAGCTAAAAAACGTTGCAGTTGTTGCCAAAAAGAGAAATAATAATTGGTTTATTTTTTTCATTAGTTTTTGATTGATTGTTTGAGTTTTCAAATATAAGTTTTTTTATTTAGCTGAAAATGTTTTTTTAGGAACTCGTAAAAGCAATATAACGCCGCTAATAAAAAATAGGGTCAAAAATACAATTGAGTTTCTCATGCTTCCCGTAAGTTGATCGATAAGTCCATAAAGTCCCATTCCTATTACGATTCCGATCTTTTCAGAAACATCATAAAAACTAAAATAGGAAGCGGTATCTTCCGTTTGAGGTAGAAATTTAGAATAGGTAGATCTAGAAAGTGCTTGAATTCCGCCCATTACTAACCCTACACATCCAGCTGTAATGTAGAAATGAATTGGTTCTGTAACAAAATAGGCACAGACGCAGATTACAGCCCAAATAACATTGATGACAATGAGGGTGGGAATGTTTCCAAATTTGGCAGAAGCCCGAGAAGTAATCACTGCTCCTGCAACGGCAACCAATTGAATGACCAAGATACTTATAATCAACCCCATAGTTTTATCGCTTGGCGAAGGCCAGTTTATTTCTTGTTCGCCAAAATAAGTTGCCACTAACATCACGGTTTGCACTGCCATGCTGTAAACAAAAAAGGCGATCAAATAGCGTTTTAAAGCTAAATTTTCAAACAACTGATTTTTAACTTTTATCAATTCTTTGAATCCATTAAAGAAGATTGATCGTGTGACTTTCTGATTGGTGCTTTTGCCTTTTGGCAAAAAATAAAAGGAATATTGACTGAAAAATATCCACCAAATTCCTGTGAAGACAAACGTCAATCGCATGGCATCCATGGCTTCTTGTCCTTCCTTACCGATAACCATTGCTAAACTGGCCACCAATAATATGACACTACCGATGTATCCTAAAGAATATCCTCGAGCACTTAATTTATCTTGCTGTTCCTCAAAAGCAACGTCCGGTAAGTAAGAATTGTAAAACACCAAACTTCCCCAAAATCCGATTAATCCTAGAAAATAGCAAGTCAATCCGAAGTAAATATTTTCAATTGAAAACCAGTATAATCCGATGCATGACAAAGCTCCGAGATAACAAAAGAATTGGAGAAATCGCTTTTTATTTCCAACATAATCAGCAATTCCAGAAAGTAATGGCGAAATTATAGCTACTACTAAAAAAGCAATTGCAGTTATAAAGCTTATCAAAGCCGTGTTTTTAAAGTCGACTCCAAACACGTTGATGTTGGGGAATTCATCTGAAAAAAGGCTGGCATAGAAAATTGGAAATATTGACGATGAAATTACTAATGGATAAACCGAGTTGGCCCAATCGTAAAATGCCCAAGCATTTTGCAGTTTCTTACTGCCTTTTTCTAATTGATTCATAAAGTAAAAAATGTATTACATAAAAAAAGCTGCCAATGAATTGGCAGCTTCGAAAGTACTCTATTTTATTTAAATGTAACTCCAAATTTTGCGGCTTCTGCTTTTGCTTTTGGAATCAATCGTTGTAAGTTGCTCATCCTAGTTTGGTCGGAAGGGTGTGTGCTCATAAATTCGGGTGGCGCTCCACCTCCTGAATTGGCGGACATTCTGCCCCAGAAAGCTACAGATTCTTCTGGATTATATCCTGCAATGGCCATTAAAGTTAATCCAATTTCATCCGCTTCTGTTTCGTGACTTCGGCTAAAAGGTAAAGCAACTCCAATTTGCGTTCCAATTCCATATGCTTGCATTGCTAACGCTTGTGTTTCGGCACTTTTTCCGCTAACGGCTATTTGAGCTCCAGCAGCTCCTAGTTCTTGAAGCATACCACTACTCATTCGTTGTTGTCCGTGATTGGCTAAAGCGTGTGCCACTTCATGACCCATTACAGTGGCTAGACCAGCTTCAGTTTTAGTAATTGGAAGAATTCCGCTGTAAACAACGATTTTTCCGCCAGGCATACACCAAGCATTTACTTCTTTGCTTTCTACTAATTTATATTCCCAACGATAATCTTTTAAATAACCTTCATATCCATTTGCATTTAAATAGCGTTCTGCTGCATTTTTAATTTTAATACCAACGGATTCCACTAATTTTGCATTTGAAGTACCATTAACCACCTTGTTTTCAGTTAAAAAAGTACTGTATTGCGCAAAAGCAGAAGGTAATATTTGCGAATCTGGAACCAATGCCAATGTTTTCTTTCCTGAAAAAGGATTGGTGGCACAAGAGGCAACAATTCCTAAAACAAGCGCTGTAAAAATGTATGTGTATTTTTTCATAATCGATTTAATTTATCCGTGGTAAAATTACATTTTTTTCTGAAAGTTAAAATATGGAATTTCAGAAATAATTTATACTTAAACACTTATTTTGCTTTAAAAGTCTAACTTTCTTGCCACTTCTACTGTTTGGCAGTGTATTGTAACAATTAAATACAATCAGAGACTAACAAAAAAACTATAAACTTAAATTATGATTTTAACCACCACGAATTCCGTTGAAGATTACCAAATTATTGCCTATAGAGGTATTGTTTCTGGAACTGCTGTAAACATGCAAAAAACGACGTTGACATTTAACATGCAAAAGTTTTATGAAGGAATGAGCGATAGCGTTTCAGAGGTGAAGGCAAAAGCTTTCAAGGAAATAAAACTAGAGGCTGAAAAATTAAATGCCAATGCTATCGTTGGAATATCTGTTGATATTGAACTTACAACAAGTAACTATATTATGGTTAGTATAACTGGAACTGCTGTAAATATTGTAAAAAGGTAATCTATTATTTAGTGCGAAAAATGCCGTTTCACGAATGAGACGGCATATTGTATACACTAAATTTAGTCTTTTACTTTGAATACTTTTCGAAGAATATCTCCTAATAAACACCAATTGGTGAATGAGGATTGAAGTAAATTTGCTCCTACAAATATGGTAAACCAATAAAAGTTTGGATTTACGTACATTCCTAATAGCACGCTTATTATTATAAATATTCCTGCTATTCTTGTTATTAATTTATTTACCATTTTTTTGTTTTTTATTAAACCTACAAGGTTTTGAAAACCTTGCAGGTTAGGTGATTAAATTTGATTTTTCTATTGCTAAGACTGCCACGTGAATATTTGAAATTGTATCTTGTGTAGCATTAAACGCATTAATGGAGTCAAAAAACTTATCTACGTTTTCTTTTTTTACAAAGGCGTAAAAAAGTATTGATTCCGATTTATTCATTTCGCTTGAAAACCAATTAGATTCTATAGCATCCATAGTGCTGTCTCTATATCCAATAACATTTTTATAAGAAAAGGTATTGACTTTTGCATTTTTTAATTGACGTTTAATTTCTTTTTCAAACTCTTTTATTGCTGTAATTATTAGTAATTTCATAATGTATTCTATAAAAACCTGCAAGGCTTTGGTAACCTTGCAGGTTAATTATTATTTAATTCCCTCTTTTTTTTCTTCGACAACATCTTGATGTTCCCATTTTTTACGTTCTACTATGTAGTAAATTAATGGCACAACAATTAAGGTTAAGACAGTTGAAACAATTGCTCCAAATACTAATGAAATGGCTAATCCTTGGAAAATTGGATCAAAAAGAATAATTACGGCTCCAATTACAACTGCACCTGTTGTTAGTAAAATTGGCGTTGTTCTAACAGCTCCAGCTTCTATAATTGCTTGTTTTAAAGGTTCTCCTTCATTTAATCGAATCTCTATAAAATCAATCAGTAAGACGGAATTCCGCACCATTACTCCTGCTAAAGCAATCATTCCAATAAAAGATGTTGCTGTAAAATAAGCACCTAACAACCAGTGCCCAAATACAATTCCAACTAATGAAAGTGGAATAGCCATCATCATGACCAATGGCGTTTTAAAGTTTTGGAACCATCCTACAATCAACATGTAAATGATTACGATTACTACTCCAAAAGCAATTCCTAAATCACGGAAAACTTCTAAAGTAATTTGCCATTCCCCATCCCATTTTACAGTGAAATCGCTTTCATCAGTAGGCTGTTCCATGTACAATTCGCTTACTTTATAACCTGCAGGCAACTTTATTTTTTGAAGCTCTTCATTCATTCCTAAAATTGCATATACAGGACTTTCTAAATCTCCAGCCATATCAGCGGTTACATAAACTACACGTTTTTGGTCTTTTCTATAAATTGTTTTTTGTAACGTTCCTTCCACCACTTTCACCAAATCAGAAACTGGAACAACATTCCCTCTACTTCCTTTAATTTTTAAGTTTTGAATATCTTGTAAGGACGTTTTGTCTTTGTCATCTAAGGAAAGAACGATGTTTACATTATCATTTGAATTTTCATCATATAAATTTGAAACCGGCATTTCGCGAAGTAAATAGGTTAAATTACCCACTACTTGTTGAGGAGCAATTCCGTTAAGCATTGCTTTTTCTTTATCCACTTCTAATGTATATTCAACTTGATTGTCTTCAGTCATCCAATCCACATCTACAATATCCGCTGTTTTTTCAAGAATTCCTTTTACTTGATTGGCAACTTCAATTTGTTGTTTGTAATCTGGTCCATAAATTTCGGCAACTAAAGTGGATAAAACTGGTGGTCCAGGCGGAACTTCAATAATTTTGACATTAGCTCCATATTTTTTAGCAATTTTTTGCACTTCTGGACGTACAATTTTAGCAATATCATGACTTTGTAAGTCACGATCTGCTTTGTGTAATAAATTGACTTGAATATCAGCCATATTACTTCCACCACGTAAATCATAATGACGAACTAATCCGTTGAACGTAATTGGTGCTGAAGTTCCAATATAATTTTGATAATCAACCACTTCTGGAATTGTAGTCAAATATTGAGCAATTTCTTGTGTAACAGCTGCCGTTCTTTCTAAAGTTGTTCCTTCAGGCATGTCTACTACGACTTGAAACTCATTTTTATTATCAAAAGGCAGCATTTTTACTAAAACTGATTTCGTGAAAAACATCGTCACAGAACCAATTAATAATAAAACTGTAACTCCTAACATTACTCTACGTTTGATAGAACTATCTAAAAATGGTCGTTCTATTTTATTGTACATTCTGTAAATCCAAGAAGTCTCTAAACCTTGCTCTTCTTTTTCTTTTTGTTCGTCTTTTTCGTGTAATAAATGATAACCCAAATAAGGTGTTACAGTTAAGGCAACAAATAATGAAAGTAACATCGCAATTGAAGCACCAATTGGCATTGGACTCATATAAGGCCCCATCATTCCGGATACAAAAGCCATTGGTAGAATCGCTGCAATTACAGTAAACGTTGCTAAAATCGTTGGATTTCCTACTTCATTAATCGCAAAAATAGCTGCTTGTTTGAAAGGCAATCGCTTCATTTTGAAATGTCGGTGCATATTTTCGGCTATGATTATACTATCATCAACTACAATTCCTACAACGAAAACTAATGCGAAAAGTGTAATTCTATTCAACGTGTATCCTAACATATAATAGGCAAACAACGTTAATGCAAAAGTTAAGGGCACAGAAAAGAATACTACTAATCCACCACGCCAACCCATGGCAAGCATTACTAAAAGTGTTACAGCAATAATTGCAATTCCAAGGTGCATTAACAATTCACCTACTTTATGCGAAGCTGTTTCTCCATAATTACGAGAAACTTCTACGTGCACATCATTTGTGATTAAATTTTTCTTTAAACCTTCAACTTTTTCAAGAATCTTGTCTGAAATTTTCATCGCATCTGCACCTTTTACCTTTCCTACAGAAATGGTAACGGCTGGATATTCTGATTTATTTTTGGTATATTTTTCATTCGCTTTTCCATATCCAAAAGACACATAACTACTTGGAGTTGCTGGTCCGTCTTGAATTTTAGCTACTTGTTTTAAGTAAACTGGCATATTTGCATTTACACCAATTACTAAATTTTCAACATCTTCGGAACTTTTTAAAAATTCACCTGTTGTAACTAAAAACTCTTCGTCTTTTGACACAAAACTTCCAGATTGAGAGCTTCCATTATTGGCTTGAATCATTTGCATAACTCCAAGAGCATCCACTCCGTTTTCAGCCATTTTATCTTTGTCTAAAACAACTTTAAGCTGACGCGTTCTTCCACCAATTTCTTTAGTAATAGCAACATCTTTTACTTTTTCAATTTCAGAAGTTACTTCTTCTGCAATTTGACGGATTTCAAAATCATTTAATGTTTCACTCCAAAGCGTTAATCCCAACATAGGGACATCGTCAATGGAACGTGTTTTTACCATTGGTTTATAAACGCCTTTCGGGAAAATATTTTCGTTTTTCATCAACTCATCGTATAATTTCACATACGAACGTTCTGAATCTTCTCCAACATAAAATTGAACAATTATCATAGCTTGACCATTCATAGCCATACTATGTAAATGCTCAACACCTTTGATATTTGACAACACTTTTTCAAGTGGTTTTATCACCCTACTTTCTACTTCTGCTGGACTTGCTCCTGGATAACCAATCATTACATCAGCCATTGGAACGTTAATTTGTGGTTCTTCTTCACGCGGAATTAAGAACGAACTATATACTCCAATGATCATCAAACCTACCATTAATAAGATAGTCAATTTAGAATTGATGAAAAAATGGGCTATTTTACCTGCTATACCTTCTTGCATTTTTCTTTTGTTTAAAGTTATTTTTAGTTTTTTTAGTTTCAGATTTCAAACTTTATGAAAACTGCGACTGAATACTAAAAACTAATTACTGAATACTAACTTTTACTCCGTTGTATAATTTTCCTTCTGCTGAAACTATATATTTTTCATCTGCTGATAATCCTGATAGAACTTCTACTTGATTTCCGAATGATTTTCCTGTTCTTATCCAACGAAGAATGGCTACATTATTACTTACAG
This sequence comes from Flavobacterium tegetincola DSM 22377, assembly GCF_000425485.1. GTDB lineage: Bacteria > Bacteroidota > Bacteroidia > Flavobacteriales > Flavobacteriaceae > Flavobacterium > Flavobacterium tegetincola. The sequence goes on from NZ_AUDN01000007.1 coordinate 256,140, forward strand.
TATAAATTCCAGTTAATTGACCTTGATTTACTAATGCAGATTCTGGAACTAAAACTATATCTGCTTTTTTTGTTTGAGTTTCTGTTTTAGCTTTTGGTTTTTCAATAGGAAATTGAACATTTACGAACATTCCCGAAAGGATAGTTGCATCTGTTTTATCTAAATTGATTTTTACTAAATATTGTCCACCAGTATTTGTTGCCGAACCACTTACTTCGCTAACTTTTCCTTTTAATTGTTGATTGGATGATTTTACTAAAACATCAACTGGCATTCCGTTTTTAATGGAAGTTATATCACCTTCCGAAACCATTGCCATTACTTGCATTACCCCGTTTCCTTCTACACTTACTAAAGGCATTCCTGGGTTTGCCATATCACCATCTTTTACGAAAGTATTTGTAACTTCTCCAGAAAATGGTGCTGTAATATTTGAGTAAGAAAATTTTGCCATTACTTCGTTACGCATTTGCTTTGCTCCTTCTAAACCAGCTTTTGCCATTTCGTAACGAGAGGTCATATCGTCTAATTCTTTTTGAGAAGCACTTTGCTGTGAAAACAAGGTTTTAAAACGCTCATAATCTTTTTTTGCATTGTTGAATCCTGCAGTTGCTTGTAAAATTGAAGCATCAACTTGTGCTTTTTTAGCTTGTAAATCTGTGTTATTGATACTTACCAATAATTGACCTTGACTTACTTTTTGTCCCATTTTCACATTCACTTTGGTTACGTAACCCATCATTCTTGTACTTACATTGGCACTTTTTTGGGATTCGATTTTTCCACTTGCCGTTACAAATGGACTGTTATCGTTTTCTGTTGTTCCACTAACTTTTACTGCGATTGGAGTTTCAGTTGCGATTTCGTTTTTCTTTTCGTCACCACAAGAGATTAGGAAAAGAGCTGAAAGGATTAATGTTGTTATTTTTGTTTTCATCTTGATAATTTTATTTTTTTGGAACACAGATTTGATAAATCTTAATACTTGATACTCTAGTCTTAATACTTTACTTACTTAAAAAAGTCACGTACTCTTTAGTGAAATTATATTCAAAAACAGCTTGTTTGTACTCTAATTCTTTTTGAATTTTTTGCATTTCCGATATCAAAACATCAGCTGTTTTTTCTAAACCTTGTTCAAATCTGTTTTGACGAATTCGGTATGCTTCGGTGGATTGGTTTACGTTAAGTTGAGCTAAATTCACTTTCTCTTTTGCATCTAATAGTTGACGGTTAAACTTATTTAACTCCAATTCACTTTTTGCTTTGTATTGGAATTCTTCGGTTTGTGCTTTTTCAAAAACGATTTTTGCTTGTTGTAATTTTCCAATGGATTTATAACCATCAAAAATATTCCATGACAATTGAGCTCCGATAACGTAACCTTTTGCACTGGTTCCAAAGATATTTTTATCGTACAATTCATAAGATCCAAAGGCATTCAACCGTGGAAGAAAACTCATTTTTGAAGCGGAAACCATTTTCCCATACGCTTCTGTTGATAAAGCCATAGCCTGAAAATCTTTTCTATTAGAAAGTGAAGTTGCTTCTGTTGCGGCATTTTCATCCAATTCAAATGCATCAAGTGGCTTATAAATCACATTTTTTTCTTCATTGTTTACCAAATAACCAATGTAATCGGAACTATTTCTAACGGCAGATTTTGCCATTTGCAGTTGGTTTTTGATTTCGTTTATTCTAATTTCAACAGAAAGAACATCTGTTTTTTGAACCAAACCTTGTTTGCTAAAATTATCGACCATTCTTCCGTTTTCTTTGGCAGTTTGTAATGCTTTTTCCAAAACTTGAACACTTTGATAAGCCAATTGCAACTCCATATAACTTTTTTTAGCATCCAAAAGCATTGCCTCTTCCGTGCGTTCTGATTGAAGTTTGTAGGATTGGGCTTTAATTCGGGCGGCTTGTCGTTGTGCAAAACCATCGAAATTTAAAATTGGTTGTAAAACTTCAATTTTGGTCGCAAAGTTTTGAATTACATCCGGGTTGTTCAATAAACTTGGATTGAAATCATTTTGAGTCAAGATTTCCTGATTCAATTTGGAACCAAAAGCCATTAAGGGATTTGTAGTGGAAATTCCAGTATGAGAAACCGTAATATTGGGCAAGAAAACTGCCGAAGATTGTCGGTATTCTGCTTGAGAAGCTTTGAAATCGTGTTGGGAAATTTTTATTTGTAAATTTCCTTCAGTTACTTTTTTAAGTACCGTTTCTTTAGAGATTCCTATCGTGTCTTGTGCTTTCACTTGTGTAAAAACAAAAAAGGTCAAAAGAAATAAAGTCAGATATTTTGCATTCATAAACTTATACGTTTAATTAATAATGTAAAAATCCGACTAAAGATTGGTGTGTACAGTTACATTAGTTACACAAGGAACTATGAATTATGATTTATGAATTTGGGATATAATTTGAGACAAGTCATAATCTATAGACGATAAATTAAAATATGGATAAATCAGGTCAACAGACATCCTGATTTACAACTTAATTTCTAGAAAGTTATAATTGTGGTGTTAAGTAGTAAAAATAGAAATCGGTATTAAATGAAGAACTATTATTTCAATAATTGAATTTTATTTCGACCCAAAATAAGTTCTCCGTTTTCTTCCAATTGTTTTAAAAGTCGAGAAACTACTACTCGAGCGGTTCCTAACTCATTGGCTAATTGTTCATGAGTAATGGACAGCGTTTTGGATTTCGTCAATTCTGATTTAGTTTTAAGTAAATTCAACAAACGTTCGTCCACTTTTTTAAATGCGATGGCATTGATTATTTCTAATAATTCTTCAAATCGTTTGTGGTACAGTCTGAAAATATAATCTAACCATTGGGGATAATCTTTGATAAAAAGAGATACTTTTTCCATCGGAAGGAACAAAATTTCGGCATCTTCCTCCACTTCCGCTTTCACCTTACTGGTTTCATTGTGCATTCCGCCCAAAAAAGACATGATGCAACTTTCACCGGCTTTGATGTAGTATAATAAAATTTCGCGACCGTCGTCTTCCAACCTAATTACTTTCATCACTCCTTTGGTGACAATTGGAATCGAACGAATATGTGAATTTTCATTCAATATAATACTTCCTGCTTTATAGTTTTTTTGAATACCAAATTCATATAACTTGGCGATCAATTCTGGCGATGTCTTAAATTCGGAAATTTCTTGCAGTGGATTCATTTAGCAAATATAAGATTAGTTTTCATTTACAAGACACTATTAACGGATGCGAAAACATTTATTTTTCAAAATTATTCTCTCTATCGTAATTTTAAACTATTGTTAAATTATTTAAAAATAGTTGATAAAAATTCCGTTAACTGTTGAAAATGCACTAAATTGTAACAATAACAATTTTTCATACTTTAATTAAAACTATAATTTTCATGGACATCGCAAATATTACTGACCTACTTACAACAAAACTAATGGATTGGGCCGAAGCATTAGTCAAACTTTTACCAAATATTATCGTCAGTGCTGTTGTTCTGGTTATTGGTTTTTATGTAGCAAAATTTGTTCGGAGAATTGCAAAAAAGTTAATTTCAAAAGTTTCTCCCAATCATACACTTAACAATTTATTCAGTTCTATTGTTTATGCGGTAATGATTGGAATCGTTTTATTTACGGTGTTGAGTATTTTGAATTTAGATAAAGCAGTTACATCCATTCTTGCTGGAGCAGGTATTTTAGGTTTAGGACTTGCGTTTGCATTTCAAGATATTGCAGCCAATTTTATTTCAGGAATTTTTATTTCGTTCAGAAAACCAATTCGAATTGGCGATATTGTGCAAATTAAAGATTACATGGGAAAAGTTAAGGGCATTAATCTGCGAGATACCGAAATTGAAACTTTTCAAGGTAAGATTGTAATTATACCCAATAAAGACGTTTTTCAAAATCCGATTGAAAATTATACATTGATTAATAAGCGACGTTTTGATTTAACTGTTGGTGTTTCTTATGGAGATGATTTAGATAAAGTACAACAAATAACTTTGAATGCTGTAAAAGACATTGAAATGCTTTCAAAAACGGATGAAGTAAGCGTATTTTTTACTGAATTTGGCGACAGCTCCATTAATCTTTCCATCCGAATGTGGATAAATACTACTGAACAATCCACGTACAACTTAGTAGGAAGCGAAGCCATTAAACGAATTAAGAAAGCGTACGACGCTAATGACATTATGATTCCATTCCCTATTCGAACTTTAGATTTTGGAATAAAAGGAGGCGTATCACTCGCTGAAATGCCACTTCAAATGGGGCCGGAACGTAGTTCTGAAAATTAGTAAATCGAATTTCTTGGACTTCTATACCCTCATGACGGTGAATGAAATCTTAATTTAATAGCAAAAGTTTTTAATTTGAACTTTTCAATTAAACCTTTTAACTTAAAAATAGTCCAATATCTAAATTCAGACTTTGCAGGACGAGAAGGAATTTATCGACCAATTATTGCATCCAAAAACGCAAAATCAAGCTTTTGAAAAACTTATTAAAGATTTTCAGAAACCCTTGTATGGGCATGTGCGTTCTATTGTGTTGAATCATGAAGATGCAAATGATGTATTGCAAAATGTTTTTATCAAAGTATTCAGAAATTTGAAGAATTTTAAAAGGGAAAGTAAATTATTTTCTTGGATTTATAGAATTGCCACAAATGAGTCTATTACTTTTATCAACCAAAAAGCAAAGAAGAACAACATTTCCAACCAAGAATATGCCCAAAAAGAAATCGATAAGCTCCAATCGGATACTTATTTTGACGCAGACGAAGCACAATTAAAATTGCAAAAAGCGATTGCTCTCCTGCCTGAAAAACAACAATTGGTTTTTAAAATGCGGTATTTTCAGGAATTAAAGTACAATGAAATCTCTGAAATTTTAGGTACTACCGCCGGAGCATCAAAAGCATCTTATTTTCATGCAGCTCGAAAGATAGAACTTTTTATGAATAACGATTAAACTATTTGAACATTTAAAGGTCAAAGTATTATGAATAAATTTAGTTTAGATAAACATCCAAAAATAGAGAGCGGTTTTAAAGCTCCAGAAAATTATTTTGATAATTTTCCTGACCTTATTATGGAAAAAATAGCAGAAGAAAAGCCTAAGAAAGGCAAATTATTTTCGCTAACCACTTTTATGTATGCAGCTGCGGCTGTTATCGTAATTGCATTGAGCATTCCATTTTTAACCTCAAATTCAATTACAACAATTGAGCAAATTGATACTGCTTCCTTAGAAAATTATATTTCCTATCAGTCGTACGGCTCGCAATACGAAGTGATGAATTTAATAGATTCCGAAGATTTAGATGACATGCAAGTTGATTTAGATTTTGAAGATCAATCCATTGAAAATATTTTAACATCCAACCCTAGTTTTGAAAACTATATAGCTGAATAATATGAAAGCAAAGCAACTTATTACCGTCCTTTTCTTATTATTTTCGATTACCTTCTACAGTCAGGATTCGAAAAACGAAAAAATTAAAACGCTCAAAATTGCCTACATCACAAAAGATTTGAACTTAACAAGTGCTGAGGCGGAGAAATTTTGGCCTATTTACAATGCATTTGATGAAAAGCAATACAATTTGCGTATGGTAAAAATGCGTAAATTTAGACAAGAACTTCATGACAAACCTGTAAAAACGCTATCAGATGCAGAGGCTACCGCTTTGTTAAATCAAATTGATACTATTGAAGACGAAAGTTATCAAAACAGAAAGAAATTAATGGTGGAATTAAAGAAAATTATCAGTCCAACAAAGATTTTACAGTTGAAGCAGTCAGAAGATAATTTTAATAAATCGTTATTAAAACAATATCGAAAAAGAAATTAAGAGCAGAAACTAATTTGTTGCGTTTAATTTTTTTACTTTTGATGTAAAAATTAAAAAGATGATTAATGCATCGGCTAGTGGTTGGATTGAGAAGTTTTTTTTGGAACAAGGTGTTTCAAAAGTGCCTGCTACGGATTATCCCGAAACCTTCTACAAGCGCATTCGTTCCACTGGTTTTATTTACGGACACATTATATCGTTTGATACCCGTGAAGCTATTGATACTAAAGGATGGATAAGCGAAGAAATTTCTAAAGTAGCATTACTCAATACGCTATACACCACTTTTGAAATGGTGACGCAAGACGTAGATGCAAAGAAATTCATCACTGTCGCACTTCAGTTTTACAATAAAATTCATCCCGAAACTTTTAATCTACTTAAAAAAATTCTTCCGGGCGACACTGAAAGTCAAAGTCTGGAGAAATTGATCAATGAGCGCGTTAAAACGAATGAAAATATCATCAGTAAGAATTTTTCGCACATTGTAACCAATGCATTATTGTTTGAAGATGTGTTGGCTTTCACTCATTATTTGGTACACGGTGAAGTTCCAGAGAACTATCTAAAAAAATTAGAAGAAGCAATTGTAAGTCTCGTTTCATTAGCTTTAAAGACTAAAGCAAATCCTTCAAAATACGATGAATTATTGATCAAACTTTTTGAGGCTTCGGTACGGTTTACCAAATTTTCAAAAGTGAATGTTCAAAATTTAGAAACATTAGATTTAAAGTATTTCTCGTCCAATTTAGAACGCTATTATTTAATTGATATGGCTGGTTTGGCTTTGTGGAGTGATGAAATTATAGAACAAGGCGAAGCATCGTTTTTATACGAATTGGCAAAGCTGATGAAGGTAAATGCTCAATTTGTAACCGAGAGTATTAAGAGCACGGATCAATTTATACAGTTAAACAAAAAGGAAATTCCTTACTTTAATTATTCCAATCCCGTCAAACATTTTTATGATCAAGCTACGCAAACCGTTGTAGTGTTGATTACAAGAAATAAAAACAGATTAGTCAAAGAACTTTCTCAAAGTGGCGAGTTGATGGTGCTGCTGGCGCATTCTACACACCGTGATTTGGAGGAAAAGGAAAAAAAGAAAGTTAAAAAACAGCTGCTCGATATTTGTAAAACAATTCCATCGCTCACGATTTTCTTATTGCCTGGAGGAAGTTTATTACTGCCTATATTAATAAAATTCATTCCTAAGCTTCTGCCTACCGCTTTTAATGAGAATTTGGAATAAAAAAAACCACTTGAAAGTGGTTTTTAATTTTTATGGATGTAATTTAAAATTCTAATTGATAAACGGCATCTAAATCTCTATTATTAGAAAGATTTACTTGTAAATCCTTTACGATTCCAGAATTTAGTCCGTAAACCCAACCGTGTAAACTCAACTCGCTGCCACTTTTCCAAGCACCTTGTACAATAGAAGTTTTCGCTAAATCAAATACTTGCTCTTTCACATTTAATTCTACAAAAGCATCAAATCGTGCAGTAGGATCAACTATAGAGTCCAAATACGTGTGGTGCAAACGATATACGTTTTTAATGTGTCTGATCCAATTGTCAATAATTCCGATAGAGTCATTTCCTAACGCAGCTTTTACACCACCACAACCGTAGTGACCACAAACGATGACGTGTTTCACCTTTAAAACATTGACAGCGTAATCCAATACACTCAACATATTCATGTCCGAATGTACAACCATATTGGCAATATTACGATGCACAAAAACTTCTCCAGGTTGCGCACCAATTACTTCATTTGCTGGAACTCTACTGTCCGAACAACCAATCCACAATAATGGTGGGGACTGCCCTTTTGATAATTTTTCAAAATATTCTGGATCTTCGTTGATTTTACTCGCTACCCAATTTTTATTTCCCTCAATAATTTTTTTATAGAAATCGCTCATTATATTTATTCTTTAAATTGATGTTATTTGAATCTTACTAATTTTCTGCTACTTTATCTTTTTCTAAAATAGCAATGCATTGATTGTATTGTTCTCGCGCTTCTTTTCTAATCTGAACTTCCTCAAAACTTTCAAAAAAGACGTGATTATTATCATTTTCAATGTCGTCCAATTCATAGGCTTTTTTAAATCCTTTCAATTTGACTTTTATATTTTCTTCCACCGCTCTAATGGTGGCAAATTCATAGATTAAATCCAATACATCATGCGCGATGTAAACGGTATCTTGCGCATTGATTACTACTCGAGCATTTTCTGGAATGGCATTAAGTGTGCTCTTAATTGCTGCTTTATTTAAGAAAGAAACTTCTTGTGCAAGGTCAATTCGGATTACATTACCTTCTGCATAATTTTCTTTTCTAAATCGATAAGCGCGTTGCATATTTCCTCTTATGATGAAAATTATACTAATTACAATACCTAATGCAACACCTTTTAGTAAATCCATAAAAACCACACCCACTAAAGTTGCTATAAACGGTATAAATTGGTATTTACCTTTTTGCCAGAAATGCATAATTTTAGAAGGCTTTGCCAACTTATATCCAACAACAAATAATACGGCTGCTAAAGTCGCAAAAGGTATTTTGTTCAGTAAAAATGGTATTGCTAAAACACTTACCAATAGAAACACACCGTGAACTATTGCCGCCATTTTAGATTTTGCACCAGCACTATTGTTAGTTGAAGTTCGTACCACGACGGATGTCAATGGCAAACCTCCAAGAAACGAACTGATAATATTTCCTATACCTTGTGCTTTTAGTTCCACATTGGTATTTGTCAATCGCTTTTGTTCATCCATTCGATCTGCTGCTTCGATACAGAGTAAAGTTTCAATCGAAGCGACTACAGCAATAGTTGCCCCTACAATCCACACTTTATAATTTAAGAATGCACTAAAGTCGGGCAGTAAAATAATTTCTTTGAATTCTGCTAACGATTCCGGCACGGGTAAAGCAACTAAATGTTCTGCATCAATCGCCAAACTACTTCCAGAACTAGTAAAGACTTCGTTCAATACAATTGCTACAATTACTGCAACTAAAGCTCCAGGAACTAATTTCAATTTTTGTAAGAAAGGAACTTTGTCCCACAACAATAAAATAGTCAGTGATATGGCGGTTATTATTACCGCACCTAAATGAATATGATCCAAAACACCAAAGAGGGAAGAAAAAGTAGTTCCTCCATCTTGTTGAATAAAAGACTCACTCCCTTCGAAATCTGCATTATAACCTACAGCATAAGGAATTTGTTTTAAAATAATGATCACTCCAATTCCGGCCAACATCCCCTCAATTACATTTGTAGGAAAGTAATTTGAAATACTTCCTGCTTTTACAAAACCCAAGATCAATTGAATCAAACCTGCAATTAAGCCAGCTGTAAGAAAAATATTGAATGCCCCTAAATCGGTTATTGCAGTTAATACAATTGCAGTTAATCCTGCAGCGGGACCAGAAACACTTAAATGTGAATTACTAAAAAGTCCTACCACAATACCACCTACAACACCAGCGATAATTCCTGATAATGGTGGCGCACCAGAGGCTAATGCAATTCCTAAACACAGTGGCAACGCCACTAAAAAAACCACCAAACCAGCTGGAATATCCGATTTGAGGTTGGCAAAAAGATTGATTTTCTTTGTCATTTCCGTAAAATAATTATAATGATAGTTACTCCTTGACACTAAAGTCAAAGATTTAGATGTCAGCGAACTGACCTATTAAATATAATTATACGTTGGGTGGAGGAGAAAAAATAGAAGGAGTAATATTGTCATGCTTCAAGAAATTCTCAGAAATAATTAACGTTGCATCAGCACTTGTAAAATTGAAAAGGTGATCCAGGTTCAACACTTCTTTAAAGGTCTTCAACTCTTTGTGAGCAAGCTCTTCTTCTGCTACACTGTAAAAATAAGACGTATCTACAGTTTCGCTAATTACACACACGATTGTTGGCGTAGCTAAAAAAGCCACGAATACAAGCAACAAAATGTGTGTTAGAATTCTCATTGCTACAAAAATAAGACATCAATGTTGTTTTCACATTAAAAAATGTAAAACATTAAAAAAAAATTAACATTGTACAGTGACTTTGATGCTGATGTACTGTTTAATAAATATTCTTTTATCGATATATTTAAAGGTAATCGGATTACGAAATTTAGACCATAAAAAAAGCCAGTCTATGTTAGACTGGCTTATCAGAAAAAAATTTATTTATTTGTCAAGCTGAGCGGAAAGTGCTTTTGCTTTCTCCTTCATTTCAAGAGCTTTATATACGCTTAAAAGTACTTCCTTTGCATCTAAGTTCTTTTTATCTAAACTCACTGTTTTTTCTAAAAGTGACATAGATTCTTTTAAAATGCCATTTCGCTGTTCTTTTAAAACATCAAACTTTTTGTTATCTGCAGCGGTTACACCTAACTTGTTCATTTGATCTAATATCAATTGAGCAGCATCTAATTTAACAGCAGATAAATTATAATAAGCATTGGCAAAATCTGGCTTTAACTCAATTGCTCTCATATAATAAACTTCTGCATTTTTGCTGTCCTTGTTTTGACCACTTACTACTCCTAAGTTGTATACTAAATCTGCATTGTTTGGATCTTTTTCTAAAACTTGCTTGATCAGTTTTGCATAAGTATCCATTTCATTAGTTTTCAAATACAAATCAGCTTCTGCTAAAATTAAAGAAACATCGTCTGGATTGGCTTTTCTAGCTTCAATAATAGCTGTTTTTGCCTCGTCTGTCTTACCTTCGCTTACATAGATAAGTGCGATATTCTTGTAAATCTCACCTCTTTTTGAAGGCTCTTGTTCATCTTTAGGGTTAGTATGCGTACCGACCTTGATGGCTTTATCACGATCTGATTTTGAACCAAAAAACTCATCCGTGTCATTCAATTTAGAGGTCGCTGTGTAGTTCATCTTTTCGCCAGAATAGTTCAAATCTTTTAAGGTCTGGTAATAAATCAGTGCCGATTTAAAATCTGAAGCATTTACTGCATAATTTGCCGCATAGTATAATTTCTCCACATCAGTTGGATCCATTTTATACATACTGTACAAAACACTTGAAGCATCTGAAAATCTTTTTTCATTTCCTAAACTAATTGCATAAGACAATAAGGTTGGCTTGAAATTAAGTTGCATTTCCTGAATGTCTTTTGTAAAAACAGATTTTCCTGATTTTTTCTCGTATGCCAAAACCGCATTCGCTTTATCGGTAAGATCTGCAATTTTATCAGCAGTAAAATATTTGAACGCATTTGCAGGATTAATGCTATTTTCCGGCTTTGCCATAGCCTCATTCATTTCAACGAATGGAATTCCAGCTTTATAAAAATTTAGATATACCGTGTCTTCTTCATTCGAAGCAGCAACTAAAGGCGTTGCGGATACAACGGCTGCTTTATACTGCATTACATCTTTTGCACTCGGTTTGTCTTTTTCGTAGATTTTTTTCAACGTCTTAAACTCATCTTTCTGTGCTACAGCACCCATTGAAATTAATAACGCTGCCGCTACAATACTATATTTTCTTTTCATCTTTTAAAATTTTAATTAGTGTTCCAAATAATTATTATTCTTCGGTATCAGGAGTTGGTTCTGAATCTTCATTTTCATCTGAAGTTCCTTCCACTGCTTCTGCTCCATCTTCCGATTCTTCTTCTAGTTTAATTTCCTCTTCATCATCCTTCATTACTTTCGTAACAGCTGCAATAGAATCGCTTCCTTTGATGTTGATTAATTTCACACCTTGTGTAGCGCGTCCCATTACTCGTAAATCCTCAACAGCCATACGAATGGTCAATCCTGATTTATTGATAATCATCAAATCATCATTATCATTCACTGCATTGATAGAGATCAATGCTCCGGTTTTCTCAGTAATGTTAAGTGTTTTTACACCTTTACCACCTCTGTTAGTAATTCGGTACACATCTACACCGTCTTCTTCTACTAATTTAGTACGTTTACCGTAGCCTTTTTCAGTAACAACAAGAAGTTGTGTTTCGTTTACATTATCTTTATTTACAGAAACCATACCAATTACTTCATCTTTTTCATCTTGAAGTGTAATTCCGCGAACTCCAGAAGCCGTTCTTCCCATTGGACGCGTTTTACCTTCTTCAAAACGAACTAGTTTTCCGGATTTAACTGCAACTAGAATTTGGCTTTCACCATCGGTTAATTTTGCTTCTAATAATTCATCGTCTTCGCGAATTGTAATGGCTGCAACACCATTTACCCTTGGACGAGAATATTGTTCTAACGAAGTCTTTTTAACCTGACCTTGCTTGGTTACCATAATCACATAATGACTGTTGATGTAATCCAAGTCTTTTAAATCTTGTGTACAAATAAACGCTTTCACTTTATCGTCACTTTCAATGTTGATCAAATTCTGAATCGCACGACCTTTACTGGTTTTACTTCCTTCAGGAATTTCATACACACGCATCCAGAAACATTTTCCTTTTTGCGTAAAGAACATCATGTACTGGTGATTGGTTGCTACAAACATGTGTTCCAAGAAATCTTGATCTCTTGTTCCTGCACTTTTTTGTCCAACGCCTCCTCTATTTTGCGTTTTGTACTCATTTAAATTAGTACGCTTGATGTAACCTGCATGCGAAATGGTAATGATTACATTTTCATCAGCAATTAAATCTTCGATACTTACATCTCCACCCGCATATTCGATAACAGAACGACGTTCATCACCATATTTGTCACGGATTTCAATTAACTCTTCTTTAATTAAGTCGGTTCTTAAATTAACGTCAGCCAATAATCCTTTTAAATAGTCTATGGTTTTCATTAATTCTTCGTATTCCAATCGCAACTTGTCTTGTTCCAGACCTGTCAATTGACGCAAACGCATCTCAACAATCGCTCTTGCTTGAATATCAGAAAGTTTGAATCGCTCAATTAGTTTTTCTCTTGCTTCTTCTGTGTTTTTAGATCCACGAATTAAAGCAATCACTTCGTCAATATTGTCCGAAGCAATGATCAATCCTTCTAAGATATGGGCTCTTTCCTCAGCTTTGCGCAATTCAAATTGTGTTCTACGAACTACAACGTCATGACGGTGCTCAATGAAATAGTGAATCATATCTTTTACGTTCAACATTTGTGGACGTCCTTTTACAAGGGCGATATTATTTACACTAAATGAAGATTGTAATGCAGTATACTTATATAAGGTATTTAAAACCACATTTGGCGTAGCATCACGTTTCAAAATATAAACGATTCGCATACCATTTCTATCCGATTCGTCACGGATATTGGCAATACCTTCAATTTTCTTTTCGTTAACTAAATCAGCAGTACGTTTGATCATATCTGCTTTATTCACTTGATACGGAATTTCAGTAACAATGATGCATTCGCGTCCGTCCACTTCTTCAAAACCTACTTTAGCACGCATCACGATACGACCTCTACCTGTTTTGAAAGCTTCACGAACACCATCATAACCATAGATTACTCCTCCTGTTGGAAAATCGGGCGCTTTGATGTGGTTCATCAACTCATCAATTTCAATATCGTTATTATCCAGATATGCCAAAGTTCCATCAATCACTTCCGTTAAGTTGTGAGGAGGCATATTGGTTGCCATACCTACCGCAATTCCCGTTGCACCATTAATTAATAAGGTAGGAACTCGCGTGGGCATAACCGTAGGCTCGTACAAAGTATCATCAAAATTCAGTTGAAAATCAACAGTCTCTTTCTCGATATCTGCCATAATTTCTTCCGAAATCTTGCGCATTCTAGCCTCCGTATATCGCATTGCTGCTGGACTATCACCATCTACAGATCCAAAGTTACCTTGACCGTCTACCAATAAATAGCGCATGCTCCATTCCTGAGCCATACGAACCATGGCATCGTAAACAGAAGTATCTCCGTGTGGGTGGTACTTTCCTAAAACTTCTCCTACAATTCTTGCCGATTTTTTATGAGCTGATCTTGAAGTGACTCCCAAATCATACATCCCATATAAAACTCTTCGGTGTACAGGTTTCAAACCATCTCTAACATCTGGAAGTGCTCTGGAAACGATAACCGACATCGAGTAATCGATGTAAGCTGATTTCATTTCATCTTCTATGTTTATTGGAATTAACTTTTCTCCGTCAGCCATTTTCTATATTTATAATTAAAAATTGTTTATTCTAAAAATCCCGCTAATATAACCTTTTTTGAAGATTTTTCGTATATATATTTAGTAGAAATTTACCCTTTTTATTAACAGTTATGCCACCGGTATAAGTTGATAAGTTAGCATTGATTTAACTTTTATATTTAAAATATTTTTTGTCTATTAGCTGACAGGGTTTTCTATGGGAATGATTTTTGCAAAACATAGAGCATAAGCACTAATTTAATAGAACCAACTAATAATTATGGATGACAATTTTTCACCAAGAGTAAAAGATGTAATCACGTACAGTAAAGAAGAGGCACTCCGTTTGGGTCACGACTTCATTGGAACCGAGCATCTGATGTTAGGAATTTTAAGAGACGGGAACGGCAAAGCCATTAATATAATGAACAATTTATCGGTAGATTTAGAACATCTTCGAAAGAGGGTTGAAATATTAAGTCCCCCAAATCCTAGTGCTCAAAGCAATAACGACAAGCGGAATTTACAATTGACCATTCAAGCCGAACGTGCGTTAAAGACTACGTTTCTAGAGGCTAAAGTGTTCAAAAGTACGTCCATCAGCACTGCACACTTATTGTTGTGCATTTTAAGAAACGAGAACGATCCAACAACCAAGTTACTCAATAAGCTGAAAGTAGATTATGATGTAGCTAAAGAACAATATCTAAATATGACGCCAACAAATGACGATTTTATAGAAAACTTGCCTAAAAACGAATCGTATAACGAGGATGCAGGACAAGATGACAGTTTTAAAGAAGCTTCGTTTAATAATCCAGCCAATAAGTCAAACAAGAAGTCAAAAACTCCGGTGCTTGATAATTTTGGTAGAGATTTAACAGAAATGGCCGAAGAGGGAAAATTAGACCCCATTGTAGGTCGTGAAAAAGAAATTGAGCGCGTTTCACAAATTTTAAGTCGACGTAAAAAGAACAATCCGCTATTGATTGGTGAGCCTGGAGTGGGTAAATCAGCAATTGCAGAAGGTTTAGCATTACGCATTATCCAAAAGAAAGTATCTCGGGTCTTGTTTGGTAAACGAGTGGTTACACTTGATTTAGCCAGTCTAGTTGCGGGAACAAAGTACCGTGGACAATTTGAGGAGCGAATGAAAGCCGTGATGAACGAACTAGAAAAGAACGACGACATCATTTTATTCATTGACGAAATCCACACCATTGTGGGAGCTGGTGGCGCAACAGGTTCGCTTGACGCTGCTAATATGTTTAAACCCGCTTTAGCAAGAGGAGAAATACAATGTATTGGAGCAACTACGCTGGACGAATACCGTCAATACATCGAGAAAGATGGAGCTTTAGAGCGTCGTTTTCAAAAGGTAATTGTGGAGCCAACTACGGTGACTGAAACGATTACTATTTTGCACAACATTAAAAATAAATACGAAGACCACCACAATGTTACCTTTACAGACGAAGCGATTGAAGCCTGCGTAAAATTAACGGACCGGTACATGTCAGACCGTTTTCTTCCAGACAAAGCAATTGATGCTTTAGACGAAGCGGGTTCAAGAGTTCATATTACCAACATTGAAGTGCCAAAGCAAATACTAGAATTGGAACGTCAATTGGAAGAAGTAAAAGAACTGAAGACAAGTGTTGTAAAACGTCAAAAATATGAAGAAGCAGCACGTCTTCGCGATGATGAAAAACGCATTGAGAAAGACTTAGCAATCGCTCAGGAACAATGGGAAGAAGACTCGAAAAATAACCGAATGGAAGTTTCCGAAGACAATGTGGCTGATGTAGTTTCAATGATGTCGGGCATTCCTGTTAACCGCATTGCACAGACTGAAAGTAATAAATTAGCTAAATTACCTGAACTTATTCAAGGTAAGGTTATTGGACAGAATGAAGCTGTAATGAAAATTGCACGCTCTATTCAAAGAAATCGTGCAGGATTGAAAGATCCAAATCGACCAATTGGTTCGTTTATATTCTTGGGTCAAACAGGTGTGGGTAAAACACAATTGGCTAAAGTTATTGCAAAAGAATTGTTTGATTCTGAAGAAGCATTGATCCGTATTGACATGAGTGAATACATGGAGAAATTTGCCATCTCTCGTTTAGTTGGAGCACCTCCGGGATACGTGGGTTATGAAGAAGGTGGACAATTAACAGAGAAAGTACGACGTAAGCCCTACTCGGTGGTCCTTTTAGATGAGATTGAAAAAGCACACCCTGATGTTTTTAACATGATGCTTCAAGTTTTGGATGATGGATATTTAACCGACAGTTTGGGCCGAAAAGTAGATTTTAAAAATACAATTATCATCATGACTTCTAATATTGGCGCACGCCAATTGAAAGATTTCGGACAAGGTGTTGGTTTTGGAACGGCTGCAAAAACAGCGCAAAGTGACGAACATTCTAAAAGTGTAATTGAAAACGCGTTGAAAAAAGCTTTTGCACCTGAATTTTTAAACAGAATTGACGACGTAATCGTGTTTAATCCTTTAGAAAAAGAACACATCGACTTAATCATCGAATTGGAATTAGAGAAGCTTTACGCTCGAATTAAAGACTTGGGGTACCAATTGAATCTTTCTGCAGAAGCCAAAGCATACATTGCTGAAAAAGGTTTTGACAAGCAATTTGGAGCGCGTCCGTTAAAAAGAGCGATTCAGAAATATGTGGAAGACACTTTAGCAGAGGAAATTATCACTACTAAAATCAGTGTAGGCGATGAAATTTTCATGGATTATACCGAAGGTCAAACAGAATTGAGCGTTCGTGTAAATAAAATGAAGGAATCTACAAAATAAGTTCAGTAACAATATGTTACAAGCCCGCCTGTTAATTCAGTGCGGGTTTTTTATTTTTTTGCCTTTAACTCCTTAGATTTAAAAACAAATTTCTACATTTGATACATTCAAATTTCAAAAATTAAATCCATGTTACAAGAAAAAGTTATTGTAGGAAGTGAAGAATGGTGCTCATTTCCAGCCCTAGGAATTCCTACAATTAAAGCAAGAGTAGATTCAGGTGCTAAAACATCTGCTTTGCATGCCCTCAATATTGCTCCTTTTGTTAAAGATGGCGAAAATTGGGTCAAATTTGATATCAATCCTATTCAAAATAACTCAAAAACAATCATTCACTGCGAATCAAGATTGATTGACAAACGTGTAGTGAAGAGTTCTAGTGGATTTAGAGAACAACGCTACGTAGTTGGTGCCGAATTGGAAATTGGTGGCCAACATTGGTCGGTTGAAATTACGTTAACCAACCGTGATTCCATGGGTTTCCGCATGCTTTTAGGCCGTGAAGCCATGAGCGGACGCGTATTAGTGGATCCATCTCAGAAATATTTATTAGGCCAACCGTCTTCTGATGCGTTGAAAGAAATTTATAAATCGGCTGATCAAGCTAAAACAGGTTTACGAATCGGCGTTTTAGCCAGCAATCCAGAATTGTATTCCAACAAGCGAATCATGGAAGCGGGTGAAATGAGAGGTCATGAAATGCATTTTTTGAACATCAAAGAATGTTACATGAAACTTGACGCCACAAACCCAGAGATTCATTACCGTGGTGGTAAAATATTAGATAAGTTTGACGCTGTTATTCCAAGAATCCGACCAAGTATTACCTTTTACGGTTGTGCATTGACACGGCAATTTGAAGCCTTAAAAGTGTTCACCTTAAATTCAGCTTCGGCAATTACCCAATCAAGAGACAAATTATATTCTTTACAATTATTATTAAATCATGGGGTTAATATCCCTACCACAGGTTTTGCAAACTCGCCTTTGGACACAAATGATTTGATAAAAATGGTTGGTGGTTCGCCATTGATCGTAAAATTATTAGAAGGAACGCAAGGAAAAGGAGTTGTGTTAGCAGAAACTAAAAAAGCGGCGGAAAGTGTAATCAATGCGTTTAAAAGTTTGAATGCTAACATTCTAGTGCAAGAGTTCATCAAAGAAGCAAACGGAAAAGACATTCGTTGTTTTGTAATTGATGGAAAAGTAGTGGCAGCCATTCAAAGAGAAGCTTTACCTGGAGAATTTAGAGCTAACATCCATTTAGGCGGAACGGCATCCATCATTAAAGTAACTGCAGAAGAACGTAGAATTGCCATTAAGGCAGCAAAAGCAATGGACTTAAAAGTGGCAGGAGTTGATATTATTCGTTCCTCAAAAGGACCGCTTCTATTGGAAGTAAATTCTTCCCCTGGATTAGAAGGAATTGAAGGCGCTACCAATAAAGATATTGCAGGAGAAATGATTAAAGCGATTGAAAAGAATTTTAGACACAGACAAGCATAATATAGCTTTAATACTGTTGTCAACCTCTAAATGCAGACGCTGTAAATTGAAAAGGGAGTTCTTTTATAATAAAAGAACTCCCCTTTTGTATGCCCTAATTTATATTCCTAACGTTAGCGTTGACAGCACTTCGAGGTTAAAGCAATGCAATTGTAGTGCAGCTACATCCGATTGCTTCAATAAATTATACGTCTAAGATACTTAAAATTTTAATTGCAGTAGTATATTTTTTTCATTTAATCTTTATTTACCTAGTTCAATAAATATACTTATTACACCAGACACCACACTGTGCTCCAAATCTTTAACAAAAAGAAGGGTTTATGTTCTTTAATGGAGAAGCTAAATGCAAACAATTCGATTACAATTTTCTTTTAAATGTACGTATAACACGCTTGATATCTTTTACAGCATCTTCACTTCCGGCTGTATACGTTCCTACAAATAAATAATAACCAACCTTTTCATCAAATAAAATTACTTGATACATTTCTTCTGCAGTTTTATCATTATTTTTTGCAAAAAGCTCATATCCTTTTAAACCATCTATTTCAACTGCATTAATTAATTTGCTTGGAATTAACGAATAATCATCTGGATACTTTTTAATTCTTGAGATGCAAAATAGCTTTTCATTTTTAATTTCAGCGTTTGAGAAAGAGGTACCCGTTAGTAAACTTGCTTTGTCAAGACTTTCAGTAGGTCTTTTCAAATCTCGGTTAAAAAGCATGCCATTTCCCATTACAATATTGAACTTTAGAGCACCAACATGTTCGTCTACATCATAATTTAAAGCTCCTCTTGGATCTGTTAATAAATTAGAATCCAAAAAGGTTGTCAAAATACTATGCTTCATTTTTTCTCCCAAAACTATAGAATCTTTTAAGAAAACGCCATTTATAATGGTCGTTGCTTTTTCATTCCCATATATTAGAATATGTTTCGAAAATTCCATTCCATTAGCCGATTGATCTAATTCTAACAACAAACCCTTAAATTCAGCTATACTTATATCCGTTCTAGCTTTTAATTCCATTCCCTTCGTTTGTAGCATATCAGCATTAAAACCACGTTCAATTTCTGAATATGGAGCAGGAACTTCCACTACCATAAGCATTGATGTGGGATCTTCTGGATTTTGAAACCCTTTAAAATTATCGGACGGTACAAATGAGCTTGGTGGCACTATTGAGATATTGGTACCGCTGATTTGCTGGTGTTGATTGGTCTTAACTTTAGAAAAAGCTTGTGCAAAACCAATAAGCGAATTGAGAAAAATTAGTAATGTAAGTACAATATTTTTAGTCATAACTTTTTAATTTGATAAATAGATGTGGACTTGACCAACCTGAAAAATATTTTATGTGCGTAACTGTTTTAAATCCATTTGTAATAGTGAGCGAAATAAAGCAAACAAATTTAAGTCGTACGATACTTTACAACGCGTTTTTGTACAAACTTAAAATGCCTAATATGAGTTATTTCTCTATCTCCAAAAATGCTTTCCCTAAATACTCAATAATAGTAGAAGCAGTAAATGCTTGTGTTCCAGTCTTCGGTCGGGCCAAATCTGCGGTTAAACCGTGAAGATAAACACCTAAAATAGCCGCTTCTTCGGCAGTATACTTTTGCGCCAACAAACTTGTAATGATTCCCGTCAAAACGTCGCCACTTCCGGCTGTTGCCAAAGCGGGATTTCCTGTCGAATTTTCATAACATCTTCCATTTGAAAAAATGTGCGTTGGCGCTCCTTTCATTACTACAATGCAATTCAACGCTTTAGAAAGTGCTGCTGTTTTTTCAAATTTTTCTTCTTCAGAATTCCATTTTCCGATGAGTCGTTCTAATTCTTTTAAATGGGGTGTAAGAATGGTTTGCGACTTTAAACTCAACAACCATTTCGGATTGTAAGCTAAAATATTTAAAGCGTCGGCATCAAGTACTAACGGAATTTCATTTGTATTTAAAAACTTATAAAATGCCCTACGTGTCTTTGGCTCCTGCCCCATTCCTATGCCCACTCCAATTGCTTTTGGCACAATAGTAAAGTCGATATTTGAAATGTAATTTTCGCTTTTATCGGTCAAAACCATTACTTCTGGAAGGGCCGTTTGCAAAATGGAATACCCAATTTTAGGAATAAAAGCCGTCACTAAACCGCAGCCGGAATGCAATGCTGATTTTGAGGACAGAAGTGGCGCACCCATTTTTCCATAGCTTCCGCCAATGATCAGCACGTGCCCTTGAATTCCTTTGTGGGTGTCGCATTGTACAGTTCGGTACATTTTTGAAATCGTTGATCTAGTGACTTTAGTAATTTTCATAAATTGTTAATTTCCTCACTGATTTATATTTCTTTATCTCGCAAAGGCGCCAAGACGTAAAGCGAATTACAAAAGCTTTGCGACTTCGCGCCATTGCGCAATGTTTTTTATAATTTCTAAAAAATCTACCGAGATAATTACTTAAAAAATATCAATATCCCCTTTTCCTTCTCTTATAATTACCGGTTCGTCACCTGACAAGTCAATTATCGTAGACGGTTGATTGTCTCCGTAACCACCATCAATAACCATATCAACCAAATTCTGCCATTTCTCAAAAATCAATTCAGGATCGGTAGTGTATTCTATCACATCATCTTCATCATAAATCGAAGTTGAAACAATTGGATTTCCAAGCATTTTTACAATTTCCAACGCGATCGCATTATCTGGAACTCGAATACCAACAGTAGTTTTCTTCTTAAATTCCTTTGGAAGATTATTATTTCCTGGCAAAATAAAAGTGTAAGCGCCAGGAAGTGCTCTTTTCAAAAGTTTAAACGTACTGGTGTCAATTTGCCGTACATAATCCGAAATATTACTCAAATCAGAGCAAACAAATGAGAAATTTGCTTTTTCCAACTTGATTCCTTTGATTTTTGCAATACGTTCTAATGCTTTTGTGTTCGTAATGTCACAACCCAAACCATAAACGGTATCTGTTGGATAAATGACTAAACCTCCCTCTTTTAAAACCTTAACTACCTTTGCAATAGCAGCTTCATTGGGTTTATCTTCGTAAATTTTTATAAATTGTGCCATATTTTTTTAGTTTAAAGTGTAAAGTTTCCGGATTTAAAGCTTCGTATCAACGCCCTTAAAACAGAAACAATAAGTTACTCCAAAATTTCCAACTTCGCAAAACGTAACAATAGTTTTTTAATTCCGCCCACTTCAAAGTTTATTTCGGCTTTTTTATCACCGCCTACGCCTTCTAAATTGACCACTTCACCCCTACCAAAACGTTCGTGCATTACTTTAGTTCCTTGCGTTAACGGACCGTCAAATAAATTGGGTCCAGCCGAAGCCGTCCGTGTTGGACTGGCCAATGGTTTCAATTTCCTAACGCCTGATGTAGCCGCTCCATCCGTAGGGTTCAAATATTTTGGTGGTGCCGAAGCAGTTGGTTTAAACTGTCGCAATTTGGACTTATCCACATCACCAAAAATGTCTGAATCAATCATCGGTTTGTACTTATAATTGGTTTCCGGTGGCGAAATGTATTCCAAGTATTGTTCGTCAATTTCATTAATAAATCGGGAAGGTTCGCTATCTGTTAATTTTCCCCAGCGGTACCGCGATTGCGCATACGTTAAATACGCTTGATGTTCTGCACGCGTTAAAGCTACGTAAAACAAACGGCGTTCTTCTTCAAGTTCGCTTCGTGTACTCATAGACATCGCGCTTGGAAATAAATCTTCTTCCATTCCTACGACAAAAACGTACGGGAATTCCAATCCTTTTGCCAAGTGAATGGTCATTAATGCCACACGATCATCATCGCCGGTATCTTTGTCCAAATCAGTTGCTAGAGCCACGTCCTGCATAAATTCAGAAAGTGCTCCTCTTGCTCCATCAATTTCTCGTTGGCCTTCGATAAAATCTTTAATACCGTTAAGTAATTCTTCTATATTTTCAATTTTAGCAATTCCCTCTGGCGTTGCATCTTTCTTTAATTCTTGTACCAAACCGGTTTTCTTGGCCACATGCTCTGCAAGATAAAAAGCATCTTGATTTTCATTGATCACTTGGAAACTTTGAATCATCGTTACAAAGTCGCGCAACTTTGTTTTCGTTCCCGCATTCAATTTCAAGTCGATTTTATCAATGTTCTGCATGATTTCAAAAATCGAACGCTTGTAATGATTGGCTGCAATGGTCAGTTTTTCAACAGTAGTGTCGCCAATTCCTCGCGTTGGATAATTGATTACCCGGATTAGTGCTTCTTCGTCTTTAGGATTGATGACCAAACGCAAATAACACAGCACGTCTTTAATTTCTTTTCTTTGGTAAAATGATAATCCACCGTAAATGCGGTACGGAATGTCCCGTTTTCGCAACGCATCTTCCATCGCTCGGGATTGTGCATTGGTGCGGTACAATATGGCAAATTGACCGTTAGTCAACTGATTGTTCATTTTTTGTTCCCAAATGGTGGAAGCTACAAAACGTCCTTCTTCACCATCGGTAACGCTTCGTTGTACTTTAATTTTGGCACCCAAATCATTTGCCGTCCAAACAATTTTGTCCAGCTTGGTCTTGTTTTTATCAATTATGGAATTGGCCGCTTCTACTATGTTTTTGGTCGAACGGTAATTTTGTTCCAGTCGATACGTTTGCACATTATCATAATCTTTTTGGAAGTTTAAAATGTTATTGATGTTTGCCCCTCGAAACGCATAAATACTTTGTGCATCATCACCTACCACGCAAATGTTTTGAAAACGATCTGATAAAGCACGGACAATTAAGTATTGCGAATGATTGGTATCTTGGTACTCATCCACCAAAATGTATCGAAATCGATCTTGGTATTTTGCTAAAACTTCGGGAAAACGGTTGATCAATTCATTCGTTTTCAATAACAAATCATCAAAATCCATTGCACCCGATTTAAAGCAACGCTCCACATACTGTTGGTAGATTTCGCCCAGACGCGGTTTTTTAGACATCGCATCGGCTTCTTGTAATTCGGGGTTATTGAAATACGCTTTAACGGTAATCAAACTGTTTTTATAGGAAGAGATTCGACCTAACACTTGTTTGGGTTTGTACACATCGCGGTCCAATTGCATTTCTTTGATAATCGAAGAAATCAACCGCACACTGTCTTGCGTATCATAAATGGTAAAGTTAGATGGATAGCCCAACTTATCCGCCTCCGAACGTAAAATACGCGCAAAAACCGAGTGAAATGTTCCCATCCACAAATTTTTAGCTTCGGCATTTCCCACAATTGCGGCAATACGATTTTTCATCTCCTTTGCTGCTTTATTGGTAAAAGTGAGCGCTAAAATATTAAATGAATCCACCCCCAAACTCATTAAATAAGCAATCCGGATGGTTAAAACCCGTGTTTTTCCTGACCCCGCACCTGCGATAATAATCATAGGTCCGTCCTTCTGAAGTACCGGTGCTTGCTGGGCGTCGTTGAGTTGGCTAATGTATTGTTGCATGGTATAGGTGTACTGAATGAATCAGATTGAGTATTAAA
This sequence comes from Flavobacterium tegetincola DSM 22377, assembly GCF_000425485.1. Classification (GTDB taxonomy): domain Bacteria; phylum Bacteroidota; class Bacteroidia; order Flavobacteriales; family Flavobacteriaceae; genus Flavobacterium; species Flavobacterium tegetincola. Next base: position 280,028 of record NZ_AUDN01000007.1, read on the forward strand.
TTTAATATACAAAAATACGTTTATAGACGGACATTGCCAATTATGATTTCTGTTAATTTTACGTTTTTTAAAAGTAGGTTGTACCGTTTTTTACAGCGTCAAGGTTACAACAAAATATCGATAGCAGCTTAATCCTTTTTCTTGTAGAATAAATCTAAACAAACCATTATGTGATATTTGTCACACTATGGAAATTCAAACATCACTATATTTGTTCTTATTAAAAATGAGATGCGTCAAATTATAGCCATAGCCTTACTGTCTCTTTACCTCTTAACTTCAACTGATTTTAGCGAATTGTTGAAGCTTCCGCAATTGGCACAACATTTTAAAGAACATCAAGAAGAACAACAACTGACTTTTTCAGAATTTGTGTACGAACATTATACAAAAGGGGACGTTTTCGATGCCGATCGTGATCAGGATTTGAAGCTTCCTTATAAAAGTCTTGATTTTACGCATGCAGTAAGTTTTACTGTTTTACCTTCTATTACCACAATTGAATTTATTACAACAACCGATTTTGCAGAATTGAAACCGCCAAATCGTTTTTATAACGCTTGTTTTTCGTCAGATAACTTCAGCACCATTTGGCAACCGCCTCAGATAGTCTAGTACTTACTTTTATCGCTTCACATTCCTTGTGAACACAGACGTTTAGTAATTTACATTAACGACTAACTTCCTATATCCATGTTAAATAAAATCATTGAGTTTTCGATCAAGAATAAACTCATCATTGGCTTATTTACCTTTGCTTTAATCGGCTTTGGTATGTATGAAGCCACAAAATTACCCATTGATGCCGTTCCAGATATTACGGATAATCAGGTACAAGTCATTACCATCGCTCCGTCTTTTGGAGCAACTGATATCGAACGATTGGTAACATTTCCTGTAGAACAAGCCAACAGTAATATTTCAGGAATGAAATCCATCCGAAGTTTTTCTCGCTTTGGACTTTCTCTAGTTACGATTGTTTTTGACGATGAAACCGATATTTATTGGGCTCGACAACAAGTAGCTGAACGCTTGCAACAATTGCAAGGCACAATTCCCTCCGAAATTGGTGTACCTGAACTCGGACCTGTTTCCACAGGATTGGGTGAAATTTATCAATATGTAGTCCGGACCAAACCAGGTTATGAAGACAAATTCAATGTTACTGAATTAAGAACCATCCAAGATTGGATCGTCAGACGCCAACTTCTAGGCGTTAAAGGCGTTGCTGAAGTCAGTAGTTTTGGTGGTAAATTAAAGCAATATGAAATTGCTATTGACGCTAATAAACTCCACTCTTACCAACTTTCGATGCAGGATATTTTTACGGCATTGGAGAAAAACAATCAGAATACCGGTGGCGCTTACATTGAAAAAGAAGCTACGGCACTTTTCATTCGAAGCGAAGGCTTGATTGGAAGCATTGAAGATATTGAGAACATTGCTGTACCTACAGCTGGCGGTCAGATTTTATATTTGAGAGATTTAGCCGAAGTCAAAATGGGAAGTGCCACGCGTTATGGAGCGATGACTTACAATGACGAAGGTGAAGTTGCCGGAGCGGTGGTGATGATGCTAAAAGGGGCCAACAGTAACGAAGTGATCAATAACGTCAAAGACCGTGTGGCTCAAATTCAAAAAACCTTACCTGAAGGTGTCATTGTTGAACCTTTTTTAGACCGTTCAAAAATGGTTAATAACGCAATTGGCACGGTTGAGAAAAACTTAATGGAAGGGGCTTTAATTGTTGTTTTTGTGTTGGTTTTCTTTTTAGGGAATTTTCGAGCGGGACTTTTAGTGGCTTCCGTTATTCCATTAGCGATGCTTTTTGCCATTATTCTGATGAATGTTTTTGGCGTAAGCGGAAATTTAATGAGTTTAGGTGCGTTGGATTTTGGGTTAATCGTTGATGGTGCTGTTATTATTGTGGAAGCCGTCATGCACCAATTGACCCGAGGTAAAAAATGGAAAGCTCAAGCGGAATTATCTCAAGCTACAATGGATGAAGAAGTAAAATCTTCGGCAAGCAAGATGATGAACTCTGCCGTATTTGGTCAAATTATTATCTTGATTGTTTATCTACCCATTTTTACGTTAGAAGGCATTGAAGGAAAAATGTTTAAACCAATGGCGCAAACGGTTGCCTTTGCTTTATTAGGAGCGTTTATTTTGTCGCTGACGTATATTCCGATGATGAGTGCTTTGTTTCTAAGCAAAAAAACAAATCATAAACCCAATTTCTCCGACAAAATGATGGCGGCTATTGAAAGTCGGTACCAACATCTTTTAGAAAAAGCATTGAATGTTCCTAAAATAATTGTGGGAAGCATTATTGCAATGTTTGTTTTAGCAGTTTTTACGCTAACCACGCTCGGAGGCGAATTCATTCCGGCATTGGAAGAAGGTGATTTTGCAGTTGATACCCGAGTTTTGACAGGAAGCAATTTGAATACCACGATAGAAAGCACTACAAAAGCCGCTCACATTTTGAAAAGTCGTTTTCCAGAAGTGGAGAAAGTAGTAACCAAAATAGGAAGTGGTGAAGTGCCAACCGACCCGATGCCCATGGAAGCCAGCGATATGATGGTGATTTTGAAAGACAAAAGCGAGTGGACTTCTGCCAAAACTTTTGATGAATTGGCTGCCAAAATGGGTAAAGCGTTGGAAGAAGTGCCCGGAATTACCGCTGGTTTTCAATATCCGGTACAAATGCGTTTTAATGAGTTGATGACGGGTGCTCGACAAGATGTGGTGTGTAAAATTTTTGGCGAAAATCTGGATACACTGGCTCTTTATGCTGCAAAAATGGGTAAAATTGTTTCAACCGTAGAAGGAACAGAAAACCTCTATATCGAACCTGTTGCTGGAATGCCACAAGTAATTATTGACTATAATCGTCCTGCAATTGCGCAATATGGATTGAATATTTCGGACATTAATAGAGTGATTAATACCGCTTTTGCTGGACAAAGTGCTGGACAAATTTTCGAAGGCGAAAAGCGTTTTGAGCTGATTGTTCGCCTAGACGAAAGTAAACGAACTTCCATTACGGATGTCGAAAACCTATTGATTCCAACTAATACAGGCATTCAAATCCCGCTTTCGCAATTGGCAAAAGTTAGTTTAGAATCGGGCCCAAATCAAATTCAACGGGAAGATGCCAAACGTCGAATTGTGGTTGGTTTTAACGTTAACGGTCGTGATGTGGAAAGTATTGTGCAAGAGTTGAAAGGCAAAGTAGATGCAAAAATCAAATTGCCAACAGGATATTACACCACGTATGGCGGTGCTTTTGAAAATTTAAACAAAGCAAAAGCCCGATTGATGATTGCAGTACCTATTTCATTACTCTTGATTTTTGTATTACTCTTCTTCGCTTTTAAATCGGTTAAACAAGGATTATTGATTTACACTGCAATTCCACTTTCGGCGATTGGTGGGATTTTCTTCTTAGCACTCCGCGGCATGCCGTTCAGCATTAGTGCCGGAATTGGATTTATCGCATTATTTGGTGTCGCCGTTTTGAATGGAATTGTGTTGATTTCTGAATTCAACCGACTCCGTGAAGAAGGCATGACCGACTTTCGACGCATCGTTTTGATGGGAACTAAAGTCCGATTGCGTCCCGTTTTGATGACTGCTTTTGTAGCTTCACTTGGTTTTCTACCCATGGCATTAAGCAATGGAGCAGGTGCTGAAGTGCAACGACCCTTGGCAACTGTAGTTATCGGTGGACTGATGATTGCCACTTTATTGACTTTATTTGTATTACCTATTTTATACATCGTTTTTGAAAAAGGATTTACCATAACTAAAAAAACACCCACTACTACCCTACTTGTTTTGCTGCTTATTGGAAGTAGTTTCAATATGGTGGCACAAGAGAAGATTACTTTGCAAGAAGCACTTAAAATAGCTATTGATTCCAATCAAATGGGCAAAATAGAACGTTTGAAAACGCAGTATCAAAAAGAGCTGATTGCTTCTAACGCTAATTTGCCTAAAACGGTAGTTGCTACTGAATTTGGTCAATACAACAGTGCCTATAACGATACCCGATTTGGCATTTCACAATCATTTGAGTTGCCAACCGTATACAGTCGGCAGAAAAAAGTGTTGACTAGCGAATATAAATCAGCCGAAGCCTTGGCCAACTTGCACCAATTGACACTAAAAAAAGAAGTGATGCATACCTTTTATGGCTTATTGACCCTTAAAGAAAAAGAACGTTTGTTGCAAAAAAGCGACAGTTTGCTTTCTGAATTTTTAAAGAAAGCCACACTTCGACAACAAAAAGGCGAAAGTAATTTATTAGAAAAAGCAACTGCCACATTGCAGTTAGGTCAATTGCAACAACAACTGATTCAATTGCGGCAAGAAAAAGCAGTGTTGCAAAGTAGTTTTCAATTGTTATTGAACACGGAAACGTATTTGGAACCTACAGCTACCGAAATTAAGTTGGAATACGCTGCCATTGAAAGTCACGCAATTGAAAAGAACCATCCGCAACTTGCCACTATTGAAGCACAACAAAATACCGTTGCTGCACAAACCCGTTTGGAAAAAGCGAAGAAGTTACCGATGCTTTCTGTGGGTTATTTCAACACATCCATCACGGGAACAGGTCCTGATAATGTACTGTACAACTCTAGTGCTCGATTTCATTCGGCTCAAGTGGGCATTGACATTCCGCTGTTTGGTGGAACTCAAAATGCACGAATAAAAGCGTCGAAAGTACAAGAAGAATATCTAAAAGTAGCTTTTTCAAACCAAGAAAAAGTGTTGCAAAACCAGTTGCAAATTGCCGAACAAAACGTAACGCAAACCAAAGCGCAAGTCACTTATTTTGAAACTGAAGGATTGCCCAATGCGTTGTTAATTGAAAAGACAGCCAACAAGCAATTTTACGGAGGCGACATCAATTATTTGGATTGGGTAATGCTGACCAACCAAGTGATTTCTGCCAAAAACAATTACATTGATAGTGTGTACAATTATAACGAAAGCGTGATTGAACTGCTCTATCTTACTCAAAAACTATAAACTATGAAAACAAAGATAATCGCATACGGACTGCTTCTCTCATTGGGATTGGCTTGTTCCTCAAAAACAAAAGAAACCGAAGTCGAGACTACAACTGCAATAGAAAAAGTAGTGACTTTATCTCCTGAACAATTAAAAAACGTGGATTTACAAACCACAAAACCAGAAAGCAGAACCTTATCGGCAACGCTAAAAGTGAATGGAAAAATAGATGTTCCGCCACAGAATTTAGTATCAATTAGCATGCAAATGGGTGGGTATTTAAAAAACACATCGTTACTTCCGGGCATGTATGTCAAAAAGAACAGCGTCATTGCTACCATGGAAGACCAACAGTACATTCAGTTACAACAAGAATATTTGAGCACTTTGGCAAAGTTAAATTATGCCGAAAAAGAATACCAACGTCAAAAAGACTTGAATCAAAGTCAAGCCAGTAGCGACAAAGTGTTTCAAATGGCAGAAGCTGAATTTAAGAATTTGAAGATTACAAAAAGTGCTTTGGCTGAAAAACTGCGGTTGATTTACATCAATCCAAACACCCTTTCTGAAAATAACATTTCAAAAAGCATCACGATCCATTCGCCCATTGATGGTTTTGTGTCCAAGGTCAATGTCAATATCGGTAAATATGTGAGTCCAACCGATGTGCTTTTTGAATTAATTAACCCGACGGATATTCATTTGAATTTGAAAGTTTTTGAAAAAGACATCAATAAGTTGTTCATTGGTCAACGGGTTTATGCTTATTCCAATAGCAACCCAGACGAGAAGCACGAAGCTGAAATCATTTTAATCAGCCAAGACATTTCGGATAATGAACACAGTGCCGAAGTACATTGTCATTTTGAGCAGTATGACAAAAAACTATTGCCAGGAATGTACATGAATGCCGAAATTGAATTGAAAAACGCTGCACAACTTTCCATCCAGAAAGAAGCCATTGTTTCTTTTGAGAATAAAGAATATGTGTTTGTCAAAATAGGCAACAGTCAATATGAAATGACTGAAGTGGTTTTAGGCATTGCTGAAAATGGTTTTACCGCTATTACCAATGCAGAAGTTATTAAAGACAAAGAAATCGTGATTAAAGGTGCTTATACGCTTTTGATGCAATTAAAAAACAAAGAAGAAGAGTAAATTCTGAATACTATATACCCAAAAATGCGAAAGAAGTACCTTTCGCATTTTTTTTTGGTATAAAATTTAAACCTTTTGCAATGAACCCCTATCTTTATATGCCAAGCAACAGCCGGTGCTGTACTAGAACCTATTATTCCTGGTTTTCGCTTACTCTCTAAAAATCCTCTTGGACTTTTTATTCAATTTTATTTCCTAACTTTAGTGCACAGGAATTGCAACGAAATGATACACGAGCATTTTGAAAAATATAATAAAGCGCTACATCACTTAATCTGTTAAATTATGAAGTTAAAGTTACTACTCATTTTTACGTTATTCCAAAACATTACCTATTCCCAACCAAAGGATACACTTTACGGCAATGTAAAATCAATTAGAGAACAGCTCCTCTTCTTAGATGAAAACGTACAAAACAGAAAGCTATTTGGCAGCGATGGTGATTTCGGTCATAGTGGATTTATAAGTGAAGATTTTACAAAAAGTAGGTTTAAGACTTGGTGGTACGAAACGTATTGGGTTCATTATATTAATTACTATAAAGAATTTGACATTGACCATAAACTGTTAAAAGACGTTTGGTATTATAAAGATCAAAGTATATTGAGCTCCTGTGAAAACAAATATGATAGCACTGGAAATAATATCAGTCAAAGACTTAACGGATATAAATCGTCTAATACAGTTCATAAATTTGATAACAACAACAACTTAATCTATTCAAGAAATAGTGATTCTGATAAAAATTATTCAACAATAAAAAAAGAGTTTAACGAAAAAAATCAAATTACTAGAGAAGAACATTTTAATTCAGAATATCCAAAAGAAAAAAGAAGTACAGCATATGTTTATGACGGTTCTGGGAACTTGATCGAAGAAAAAAATTTTAACCGACAAGGTGCTGATTATGGAAATAAATTTGAGTACGACTTAAAAAATAGGAAAACAAAAATAATTCTTCATTCACCCTTTATTTGGGTAAAGACTAAGACGGGAAATAGTCAAAAAAGAACTAAAAATGGAGTAGACCAAATTAGAGTTGCATTCAAATATGATGAGTACGATAGAATTATAGAAACCAAAAAATACAACTCAAATTTCAATGATGGAAATAAAGCAGAATTATATACAACAGAAGTTACGGTTTATGAAAACGACTTGGTAAAGAACATATATTTGTATGACAATAAAGATAGCTTAACGCATTATAAAAAATATGAATATGATGGCTTAAAAAGAAAGACAAAAGAATGTAATGTTTCTCCAAATTATCCCGAGCATACTATTGCATTGGAATATTTATATGCTGAAACTGAATTTCCAATACAACTTTTATACACCAATAAAGGCATTGTAACACAAGTTGACTTTGAATATGTAGTTGATCACAAAAATAATTGGATTGAACAAACCAAATCCATTAATGGAAAACCACTCTATGTTTGGAAAAGAGAATTAAAATACTTTGAATAAAATCGTTTATGAATAGCTTAGATTTAGTTGCTTTGGTGCAAAAACACCCGAGACTTTAACTATAGTGACAAAGTTATATAGCATTTTTCGCGATTTTTAACGAGAGAACCAATTGCCTGCTATCAGTACGGATAAAGTTCGTGTACAGTTTTACAGAAAAAGGAAGAGGGTTTATAGCTCTCTTTTTTTATGCAGTAAAATGTGTGTCCTTTTTTAAAAGTCGGAAATATTGTTCGGGAAATGGGTTATATTTACCTCAAAAATAAATTTGGTTAGGAACTTGAAAGAGATTTTAGACCAACTCATGGTAGCAACAATTACATGAACAAAACCGAATACATTGAATTTACCTTTAATGATAAAGCTAAATTTGAAAACTGTAATGAGTTTTTAAATGAAATATTTAAATGCAATAATAACGAGAAAAAAAAATCTGAAGAGTTTTGGTTGAAAATAATACCTGAATATGTGATTGAATACTTCAAAGATTCTGAGAAAAATAAAAGTTGGAATTTAAAAAACATTATTCAATTCATCAACGAGAATTTAGACGTTAATTTTATCGGTTTATACAGCAATCAAGTCGGAATTGGAAAACTTGATTTTGAAGCTAGAGGATATCCATATGGTGGACCGTCTTCACTAATAACTTTATTGAGGGCATTTGACTGTGTTGCTTTTGAAACAAATGATGGTGCAGATATTTACAAAATAAGATGGAATTCTAATTTTGAATTCGCATTTGATTCGACTGTATTAAAAGAAAATAGAATTGAAGAAAAAGGAATTAAAGCATTTATAAAAAGATTAATGAAATAAAATAGTTGCTATCTTAAATGAGCAGTTATTTAAAATAGGCACTTCAAACAGCACTTTTAGCGCTTTCTAGCGCAACTAGCGGTAAAAGAAATTACAATAAAAAGGAAATAAAGATGAACGTAACAATTGAGAAAAATGAAAAAGTTGCAGCTATGGTATTTGCCTCTATTTATCCTCATTATTTAAGTAGAGTGGTAAAAAATGAAAGAACCAAGGCAAAGTTAGATCAAGTAATAGAATGGCTTACTGGCTTTGATGAAGCAACGATTCAATTGTATATTGAAGAGAAAATAACCTTTAGAACATTTTTTGAAAAAGCAAACCTACACCCCAACGCACATTTAATTAAAGGAGTGGTTTGTGGTTATCGAATTGAAGAGATAGAAGACGAATTTCACGTGTATAAGCAATGCAGACGGATGGAAAAGCTGATTGATGAACTGGCAAAAGGAAGAAAGATGGAAAAGATTTTAAGGTCATAATCTGAGTTGTAATTCTATAAGAGCAAAGCGGACATTTTTGCAACAATTAATAAGAGCGTTGCTACCCACTCCGGTACCGGCAAGATGTTGTTCAAATGAAAGACCTACAATCATTAGACGATTATTAGAGTAAGTCTATCTAGGAAAAAGGTAGATATTCAAATCAATGATACAAACAATCCTTAACGTATTGAATACAACATTGCAACTCTCATAAAAGTAAAAATAGAAGCTATTGAAAAGGCAATAAATAATTTCTTAGAATGTAAAAACATTTAATAGAAAAGCTGCCAGATGCTTTGGCGTTGTTGTTTTAGGAAATAAAACACCAAAGAGTTGAATTCTAAAGATGAAGTACTACGGAAAGCATTGAGCAGCCTGTCTCCTATTCTTTAGAGGAATAAGTATAACTCGACAACCATCACCATAAGAATTACAAAGTAGTTGTAAAACCACCGCGAGGATCTAAATATCATCTACTTTATGGAGCAAAATACGCATGCATTCTAAAAAAAGGAATTATTGTTAAGGAAATGGGCTATATTTACTTCGAAATTAAGTTTACAAGGAAAATAAAGAGTTTTTTACACCAACGCGCTTTGTTCGGAAGCTAAAAAATACTAAGCCCGAATAGAATAATCGAATGAAATGGATATAAAATTTATAAATAGGTCAACTAATACCATAGAAATAGAAAGACCACCAGGAGAAGAATTATTGAATTTTCTATACAGTAACCCTTTTGGAGAAAAATTAATTTTGCCGGTAGCAAAGCAAAAATTTATCTCTGAATGGTATGGAAAAAAAATGGATAGCCCTGGTTCTAAAAAGAGGATTGAACCCTTTGTCAAGTCGTTGCATATTGATATGACAGAGGCACAAAAAGATATAACCGAATTTACTTCCTTTAATGATTTCTTTTATAGAAAATTAAAAGCTGGAGTTAGAACGATTGAAACCGGAATTGTTTCACCAGGAGATGGTAAAATATTGGTGTTTGAAAATGTTGCTGAAGTAAACACTTTTTTTGTAAAAGGTAAAAAATTTACGTTGAAAGAATTTTTGCAAGATGACGCTCTAGCAGCACAACACGCAAACTCAGCATTGGTCATCTTGCGTTTAGCACCAAACGACTATCACCGTTATCATTTTCCATATGAAGGAATTGCGTCAGAACCCAAAAAGGTGGATGGACTTTATTATTCAGTTTCGCCAATAGCATTAAACAAGAAATTTACCGAAGTTTTCTGTGAAAACAAAAAAGAGATCTGCAAATTAAAAACAGCAGACAAAGGCGAAATCTTAATTATACCGGTGGGTGCCACTATGGTAGGAAGTTTAAATAATACATTTGAACCTGACTCATTAATTAAAAAAGGAGAAGAAATGGGTTACTTTGCATTTGGAGGTTCAACAGTGGTTTTGTTATTCAATTCTGATGCATTTAAATTGGACAGCGATTTAATTGAGAACACTAAAAATAAATTAGAAACTTTCGTGAAAATGGGCGAGAAAATAGGAACAGCCATTGGTAGCTAAATATCTCTTTTTTGAGTTCTTAAAGTAGTTCTAAACTAGATGCACCATATTTACTATTGTAAATTCTACATTTGGGTTTTCTCATTGCTCTCAAACAGATGTGCTACTCATTTTAAACAGTTCTAAATGTACTAAGCAATGATGGCGCATGTGGCGCTTCCTATTGATAGGGAGCCGCTGATTGTAATTGTGAACGAGCGATTATTTCCGATTGTTCTGAATGTTCCTTACTGTATTTGAACAGCTGCCATTGTTTTGCAGATGCTACCTTCTTAAGCACTTCGATCCATCTGCAATCTTAAAAACAAATCCCGCATGAAAAGGATATTTTTGACTTTTTCTTTGACCGTATTCTGTCTTTTCAATGTGTTTTCCCAAACTGTTGATTTAGATGATTACGAAATTTACATTGGACCAACTTTGATTGGAAAATCTGATTTTCTAATGAATTCTAAAAACGTATCTGCTGAAAGATTACAAAAACTTGAATTCAAACCGATTACTGACGGATTTAAAACGGCGTATTTTTTAAACGGAAATCTTTATTCAAAAGGTGAGATTAAAAATCATAAAGAAAATGGAGCGTGGGTATTTTGGCATGCTAACGGCAAAAAAGCACGTGAAGGAGAATTCATTGATGGCAAACCAAATGGCATGCATCAATATTGGTACGAAAGCGGTCAATTGAAAAGTAATGGCAATTGGAAAAATGGACTCAATGAAGGCAAATGGGAGATGTACGATGAAAATGGTAATGTAATAACAATACAGTATTATAAAGATGGAAAACGAATTGAATAGTAGAGAACTTTTAGTACACCGGATATCTAATTAAACAAATTATCCGTTGAACGTATTATTCCCAGACAAAATATAATTCACTTTTTAATTATAACTTGCAAACACAAAAGTTTTCTGCTCTACATTTCATTGCATTACCTTTCCTGATAGTGCAACATTGCATTTTATGCCAAGATGTAAAAAAGATACAAAAGGAAATTAAATATTTCGGTAATGCAATGAACAACTACATCATTTTTGATGAATGTGATGAGAAGCAAATACAGCTGAAATTGAATTAAGATAATTTTGATCACACATACTTTTACTTAGCATTTAAAAAATAAATACCCGAAGCATTAGTCGATCTGAAGAAGTAATGAAGCTTTAGCTGGTGCAAATTACTTAGAGTTTACTTCTGGATATTTGATTTTAATACAACAATTGTTTGGACGAGATGAGGATTTAATGATCCTCTTTTTTTTTGCGGTATAATGGGCTTTGTAATTCACGTTTTCCGTTCGTTTTGAAGTTCATTCCGTGTAAGCAATTTCTTATAATTACATCTAAAACGCTGTATTTCAAAACATTTTGTAGTTATTTTAGATCAAAATGGTTACATTTGATATAATAATGTTTATTTTTAAACAATTATAATTTCAAAGTAATCCACTTTTGGACGTATTTATTTTCAAAATTACATCCAGAAAGACCAATGGAAATGGACCTGTTTTGTTGTACTATTTCTTCATACCTCTTTATAAATTCTATTAACTTAAATCTTAAGCTATGAAAATTAAATTACTTTCGCTCTTCTTTGTTTTATTGCTTTCAAACACTATTTATTCACAAACCAACACAACCGATTATGCCTCTGGACTGACAGACGCAACCTATTTAAAAATGAACGGAACGGACATGTATGTGCTAGGCTCGCAAAACATTTATAAAATTGACACAGCGGCAAGCAACCCCACTCCTACTGTTATTTACACTGTGCCAAGTGGGTTTTCGTTAGTACACTTTACCATCAATGCTAACCTACTTTATGTAGCTCTTGAAAATTATATAGCAGCTACAGAAACTTTCTTAGGTGGTAAAATTATCGCGGTGGATGTAAACAATTTATCCAATCCAGCTCAAGATATTTATACTACAAGCGAATACATCAGTTCTGTTACCAATGTGGGTGCTACGCTGTATATAACAGCAGAAACACTATTAAATCCTCCAAGTTTTGAACCTTTTATGACGCATCTTGACGTAATTGACGCCAGTGTTGCCAGTCCTACTGCGCAAACACTTGTAACAAATGTGACCAACACAAGTGTCATCGGCGGAAGTGTTTATGACAATGCTATTGTCTATTTGTCTTCACAAGACGATGATGAAATACTAAGCATTAATGTTTCTCAAGCCGTTCCTACAGTCACTACTTTTCAAACCTTTTCTTTTTCTAGAGGACTTTTTAAATTGAATAATGAATTGTACATGTCTAACGGGAGTTTGATTAAAAAGATTGATGTTACCAATCCTTCTGCAGGTTCAAATTCTGTAGCCGTAAATGCAGCTTACCAAGATACAAACCCAAATGATGGAAGCCTGTTCTTTGCTAATTTTAGAGATGTTGTTGTTGTGGGTAACACAATATACGCCACTTTAAAAAATCAAGGTAAAGTAGTACAAGCAGTTGACACCACTTTAGATACCAAGGATTTTAATAATCAACTTTCAGAGATTTCTCTTTACAACAATCAAAATCAAGTTTCTGTAAATGGATTAACTGACGAAAGTTACAACGTCAGAATCTATAGTCTTACAGGTGCAGAAATGATCGAACAAAATATCAGTCCTGATGAAAATTCTATAGATATCAGTCAATTATCAAACGGAATGTATTTATTAACTATTGATGACCAACAAACGTATAAGTTTGCAAAATAATTCGCTTACCTTGAAATCCGTTTTTATACTAAAACCAATTAGTAATGCCCTATTTGGAAAATGAATGTGCAAAATAAAAAGTGTTTTATAAATAATTACATACTGTTTTCCGCAAAAGATGTCTTGAAGTTCAAGGCATCTTTTTTTTTGTATTAAATTCTAAATGTAGGTTATGTTAGCTGATCCTGAATGCTGGTTAGTGACCTTCCTGCATTGCCCAATAATTGATGAAATTAACTGTAGAATGTACTTATGTTTACAAAGCACAGCATAATAAAGTTGCGACACATTACAAAATAGTGTTAAGAAACACAATAAATTTTACCTAAATATGGTTTCTATAACAGATCCTATTTATTAGCAAATTTAGTGGATCTTCTGGGTAAATAGTCACTTTGGAGTCAGACATCCTGCTTTAAAGTTTTTCGTTCCGCATTCTATTTCTTATATTTACGAAGACTTCAATATCTGTTTACTTACAGCAGAAGTGTAGTAACGGCTGTAGCCAATTAAAAAACTAACCTTATGAAAAAACCAGATTTCAGCAAATTAAAAGTGATTTATATTAACTGTACGCTTAAAAAATCGCCACAAGAGAGCCACACGCAAACTTTGATCGAAGTTTCTAAAGCCATTATGAACAAAGAACAAGTAACCATTGATGAAATCAGACTCATTGATCATCAAGTGGCAAGCGGTGTTTATCCTGATATGACGGAGTACGGTTGGGACAAAGATGAATGGCCGGAATTAACTAAAAGAGTGTTGAATGCCGATATTCTTATCGTTGGAACGCCCATTTGGCTTGGCGAAAAATCTTCTGAAGCTCAGAAGTTAATTGAAAGACTGTATGCTTTAAGTGGTCTAACTAATGATAAAGGTCAATATTTATTTTACGGAAAAGTCGGCGGATGCATGGTAACGGGCAACGAAGACGGAATTAAGCACTGTGCTATGGGAATTCTATATTCGCTTCAGCACGTAGGCTATTCTATTCCTCCACAAGCAGATTGCGGTTGGATTGGAAAAGTAGGTCCGGGTCCGAGTTACGGCGATAAGGAGTGGAAAGGAGAAAAATTAGAGCAACCCGTAGGTTTTGACAGTGATTTTACCAACAGAAATACCACTTTTATGACCTATAATTTACTTCATCTAGCCTTGATGCTCAAAGAAAATGGCGGTTATCCCAATTATGGTAACTCTCGAAAAGACTGGGATAACGGCGAACGTTGGGAATTTGACAATCCAGAATACCGTTAATAATTTCATTTTCAATGCAACCGCTCCTTTGCTTTTGCCTTTGAAATCATGCTAAATATTTGACGTAAAGAGAATCACGCCTCCCTAATTGCTTGCAATGTATTAAAAATGGAGTGATAAGAATAGCTTTTAAAAGCCCCTAAAGTAGAAAACGGTATATAAACTTGCATATTTTTTATAGTTAACTGATATTGCGCGTTAAATATAAAAACATGAAAAAAATTTTACTCTTGGGAGCTTTTATTAGTTCTTTTAGTGCATTTTCTCAAGACGGAACATTAGATTTAACTTTTGGTTCGGGAGGTAAAGTTAGTACTTCTATTAATTCAGGCGAAGACAAAGCGCGAAGTGTTTCTTTACAAAGTGATGGAAAAATAGTTGCAGTTGGCTACACCTATAATCCTATATTTGGTTATGATTTTGCGTGTGTCAGGTATAATACAGATGGTAGCCTTGACACTTCATTTGGCACCGACGGAAAAGTGTCTTATGACTTGCAAGCGGGTAGCGATGATAAAGCGTATTCGGTAGATATTCAGATGGATGGTAAAATTGTACTTGCAGGATATTCTGATGATGGAACTGATAGAGCGGGTGCTGTAATCCGATTGAATGCAAATGGTACGCTAGATACTTCATTTAATACTTCTGGAAAAGTATTTACCAATTTTACAATTTATAACACAAATCCAAGGACTGATGTTTTTCGGGTCGTAAAAGTGCACCATGTTACAGGAAATATCGTTGTGGGTGGTGAATCTATTTTAAATACAAACGAATCTAAAGGGATTTTTGCACGCTATAATCCTTCTGGGCAACTTGATACCACCTTTGCAGATAATGGAAAACTGATTAATTTACCTTTTCCTGAAAGCAATACCATCGGTTTTATGTTTTCAATTGAAGACTTAAACATAAAATCGAACGGCAAGATTACGGCAGTTGGATGGAGTGATATTCCTGGAAATGGTTCTCTGCTTTATGCAAGACATTATGTGTGTAGATTGAACAGCAGCGGTACGCTAGATACCACATTTTCTACAGACGGTTTTTCTTCTAACTCTTTTTCTACAAGTGACAATAAATCCTATTCACTACTACTAAACCCGGATGACACAAGCTTTTTTAGTGGAAGTAGTCGGTGGTCGTCTACGGATTACAAATATTATTTTGGAACTGTAAGTAGTATTGGAACCGTAAATTTAAGAGGTACAATTGACTTTTCGCCCAATACAATTGACATGAGTTACGGAATGGCAAAGGCAAGTGATGGAAAAATTCTAATCTCCGGTTCATCAATCAACAGTAGTCTTGCAACCGCTTCATTTTCAATGGCTCGAATTAATGCAGATTACACGATAGATACTACATTTGGAACCAATGGTTTAGTCAACACTAGTTTTGAAGCCAATTCCTATAGCGAGTCTTTTGATATAGCATTGCAAGCTGATGATAAAATAATAGTTGTGGGTTACACCGGTTCTGATTTTGCTGTGGCACGCTACAATGGTGCTGCTTTATCTACCTCTACTTTTGATTCTTCCAAACTGAAAATATATCCAAACCCTACCACTTCCCTATTACAAATTGCGGGAACATTCGACGATACTTCCTATCAAATTTTTGATATGAATTCAAAATGGATCAAATCAGGACAATTAAATGCCAACGATGAAAATACAGTGTCCGTTGAAGACTTAAAAAATGGTCTTTACTTTATTGTAATTGACAACATTGTTTCTAAATTTATCAAAAAATAGAGCACACTCAAAAGATACAAAGGCTTCATTTTTTTTATAAAATGAAGCTTTTGCATTTCAGTCCAAAACAATAGCCGTCCGACGGAATATGAGTTAATGTTTGGGAATAATTTGAACACCTATAAATCTAACACGCTTTGAAATTTAAACAGGCACATCGTGCTGAATAAATTTCTGTTCTATTTAAACTTAAAATACCCTAATTTAAAAAGAAAAGTACCATGAAAAGTGCCTTTAATGAAAATGATACTGCCGAATTTATAAACCGAATTCATCACTTGTCCGAAACATCCAAACCACAATGGGGAAAAATGGATGTAGCAAAAATGGTTGCACATTGTAATGTGACTTATGAAAAAATGTACGACGCCAATCACCCAAAATCAAATGCGTTAAAAAAAATGCTACTCAAAATGTTTGTCAAAAACACCGTAGTAAATGAGGTGCCTTATAAAAAGAACGGCCCCACTGCACCGGAATTCATTATCAAAGACGATAGGAATTTTGACACCGAAAAAAAGCGATTAATCGATTACATTACCAAAACGCAGCAACTTGGCGGACCTTATTTTGATGGCAAAGAATCGCATTCATTTGGTACTTTAAACCAACAAGAATGGAACAATATGTTAGTCAAACATCTTGATCATCATTTGACACAATTTGGTGTATAATAGTAGTTTTGAAGTATAAAAAAAAACGACATGAAAAAATATATCTTACTGACCTTATTGCTATTAACCAGTTTATGTAAAGCAGCACATAAAGTCAAGATCTACTATGAACAACATAAAGATGGGTACAGTATTTATGCCGATAATGATGAATTTTGTCCGATGAGCATCAAGGTGCCTTTTACACTAGAAAATTTAAATCTTGCAGGAGAAAATAATGCAATTTATATAGTGAATGCCAAAACCAAGCGCCAATTACTTACCACGCTTAAAATTACCAAACGTGGAAAAGCCTATAAAGTTTCCTATAAATATTGGAGCAATTACGGTACACACGATAATAAAGATTTTGACATTGATTACGTGTACGATCTGCCTTATAAAAAATCCAATACATTTAAAATTCATCAAGGATACAATGGTGCTTTTTCCCATCGCAATGAAAATTTATTAGATTTTACAATGCCTATTGGAACCGAATTATTGGCCGTTAGAGCAGGAATAGTCATTCGAGTAGTGGATAGCAATGACAAAGGTTGTGCAAATGAAGAGTGTAAAAAGTTCAGTAACTTTATAACCCTATACCATTCGGACGGTACCTTTGCGGAGTATGCACATATCAGGCAGAACGGCTCAGAAGTAAAAATAGGAGATCATATCGATAAAGGGCAATTGATTGGATACAGTGGAAATGTGGGTTGGACTACTGGACCCCATTTACATCTTGTACTGTTCAATCAAAATATAGACCATCGAGAAACATTGAAAACAAAATTTAGAACAGGAGACGGAAGTACCATTGAATACCTTGAGGAAAAGAAAGCGTACTTAAGAAACTATTAAAGTTCAGGAATACCAACCTTAAATGTACTTTAATCAAGAAACAATTTACGCTGTATTTTTAAAAACAAGTTCAAATAATCTGGATCAGAAAACGTAAACAGACATTACAATGAAATTAACTCAAAAACACATAAAAAAGGGATTTGTTCTTGCTGGACTGATGAATATTGGAGGCGTATTGATTTTTTCAAGGTTTTTTACCAATACCGTTATTCCAGAAACCGACCCGACAGTTATGTCTCATTTTGGTTTACTGATGATTGTAGTGTGGGGAATTGCTTTCCTGGCCATGTCTCAAAAATACAAACCACTCAAGTGGCTTATTGGAGTATTCATTATTGAAAAATTAATATACGGCGTTACTTGGACTTTATGGATGATCAAAAACGATCTTGCTGCTGTGTATCAAAAAGATGTGATGGCAGGAATTTTTTACACCATTTACGGAATCAACGACTGGATTTTCTTTCTATTTTTTGGAATTGTATTTATAAAATTATCCAAGTCGCCACAAAGCAATTCATTAATTAACTAAAAACTGCCGTTAATGAAAAACGGTATTTACAATGTACGTACGCAATTAAGACATTGAGTGGACCTATGTATGAATTAAAATTGTACAGTCAAGAATATAAAAAATAAGCAGGTCCTGATTTTTTTAGTTTTACGTCCTTTTTCTCTTTAAAATATAGCTGTGGATTTAAGGTTTAAATCACGTTTTATTTTAAAGTTACACCTTGATTTTACTTTGAATATTAATGCACTATTATTTTTATATAAAATTACTTTTGTATTGTAAAATTAATTATATTTGTCTCACTATAAAACGGTTAGAACTTATCTAATTTTATTTTATAGTTAAGTTAAGCTTACATTTATTCGAATCCATTTTAAATAAATATAGTATGCCGAAAAAAACTAAATTACCAAAAGCCATTTCTGCTTCTGAATTGGCATCTCAGTATTACGACAATGCTGACATTAAAATTTTGCTCAAAATTTCAGCTTCCACTGTTTACCGATGGCGGAATAAAGAAATTTTAAAGTTTTCTAAAATTGGTCCTAAATTCTTTTATCCCAAAGCCGTCATAGAGCGTTTGATGGCAATTAGAAATGAATAAAAGACATTGTACTTATTTTTAAAACTCGTGACGAAACCGTTCCATAAAGGAACGGTTTTTTTATGCTTTAGTCCTATGATGTAAAAATAGCATATCCATTATACTTCCTTCGGTGCTTGTTCGAGGATTGTTGTTTAAAAGTGCATTTATTCGAACAATCCTCGAACAATCCTCGAACAAACTAGGTCTAAAAGTACTACATGCGTTCAAACATGTTCAAAAGCGGTCATAAGCGGTCAAAAGCGGTCATGATTTACAGGTATTGTTTTTTGTGCTACATTCGCTATACCAACACCACTTAAAGGCTTGGAAAAAAGAGTTTTAACCCAAAATAATCAAATTATGGGAACGTACAAAAAAGGAATTTTAGGCGCATTTTCAGGTACCGTAGGGCCAATAGTAGGTGCGAGTTTTAGAGGTAAAAGACGTGATTAGAAGCCGTCCAAAAAAAAGCAGTAAACCTGCCACAGAACCACAACTAATGCAAAGGGCAATATTTGCCAAAGCCATTCAGTTTTTAACCCCTGCCAATGCCATTATCTCAGACTATTATGGCACACCATCGGGATCAAAGTCCCGGTTTAATATGGCAATGTCTTACCACATTACAGAAGCAATAAATTATGTAGCAGACAAAGCCGTAGTGGATTATACTAAAGTAGTGTATACCAAAGGAAACTTACTCAATGCCCAAAATCTAATATGTCAAGCAGCAGCCGGTGCATTATTAGAGCTTACTTGGACTAATAACTCAGGGCAAGGAGAGGCCAAATCAACAGATAAACTTATGATTATAGTAGTTGAAGAAGCTACCCAAAATTATGAATTTTTTCTGAAGGTGGATACACGAGATAGTGGCATATATAACGTTAATTTGCCTGCTTATCTTACGGGTGCTGCGGTGCACGTTTATGCGTTTATGGCTTCCGAAGACGGAAAAATCAATTCTACGAGCCAGCATTTGGGAATGTTTACAGTGGTGTAATGGTTTAACTGTTTAAGTAGTAATACCTCAAAGATGTAGATCTTTGAGGTATTTTTGTGAGTAGTAGTTTTTTAGTATTTAAAACAGTAAATTACACTTAAAAATGAATACTTAATCGTTAAAGATAAGTTGGTTACCGTATAGCAATTCTTTTAATAGTTCTAGTATGGTAAAATAGCTTTTTAAAACAATATATGATATGAAATGGTCTGCAAAAATAATCACACATCAAAATGAAAAGCGAATTGCCGTTTATTTTGAAAAGACTCCAGACCTTATAGCCCGGATAAAAATGTTTGAGGGTGCCCGATGGAGCCAAAGCTTAAAGTGTTGGCATGTGCCGTTCACGGATGAAAATTGCATTCGGTTTAAAATAGACATTCCAATATCAAGAACACCTTCAGCTGAAGTTATGGTACAGATCACTTCTTTTCAGTATTATTTAAAATCCAAAAGATACAGCAAAAACACAATTAAAACATATACCGACGCTTTAAAAAGTTTTCTTGTGTTCTTTGACCCTAAACCGGCAAATGAAATTACGAATGATGATGTAATAAAATACAATAATCAATATGTTTTAGCCAATAGGTTTTCTGCATCTTATCAAAATCAGATTGTAAATTCTATCAAGCTTTATTTCAGTTCAATCCAAAATAAAGCAATCATTGTAGATAAAATTCATCGTCCAAGACCTGAACATAAATTGCCCAATGTATTGAGTAAAGAAGAAGTTAAAACTATTTTAAATGCACCCACCAATATAAAGCACAAGATGATGTTGAGTTTAATTTACAGTTGCGGCCTACGCTCTGGCGAATTAATTGCATTAAAACCTGCAAACATAGATTCTAAAAGAAACATCGTTCTCATTCAAAATTCAAAAGGTAAAAAAGACAGGATTGTTACATTGAGTTCAAAAATTTTGGAAATGCTACGCGAATACTATATTACTTATAAACCTATTCTCTATTTATTTGAAGGTCAAAAATCAGGAAATCCTTACGACGCAAGGAGTTTACAACAAGTATTAAAACAAGCAATAGCTAAAACTGGAATAAAAAAACCTGTAACATTACACTGGTTGCGGCACAGTTATGCTACTCATTTACTAGAAAGTGGCACAGATTTACGCTACATTCAAGAACTATTAGGGCACAATAGCAGTAAAACTACTGAAATTTATACACATGTAAGTACCAAAAATATTCAACAAATAAAAAGTCCTTTTGATGATTTATGAAAAAATTAAGTATATTTACAAAACAAATAAGACGCTAAAAAGTAGCGTGTATACATCCATTTTTGGGTGTATTGGCGCTACTTTGTAGCGTGTATATACAAGTTAGCTTTAATGCATTAGCAAGTTTTCGAAATCGGAATTCTAAAACAGAAAAAGGAATTTTAAATTACTAAAAAATAAAAAAATGGAAACAGATAAAAGAAATTTCATAAAAAATCCATCGATAAAGAATTTGGTTTTATTTACTTTATTGTGGTTTGTTGGAATATTATTACTGACATTAAGCACAACTGATTTGTTTACTGAAAGTTTTTTTCGAAAAAAGTATGTTATGATTTACTTTTTAATGACAAGTTCAACAATAGCGACAGGGAGACTTTACTTTAATTATTGGAAAAATAAAAATCTGAATTCTCACTCAAATGCGGAATAAAAATCATGGCGGAGTTTTTAGCTCGTTTGTGGAATCGAAATCTGAATTGAAAAGGGCAATTTCACCCAATCGGAATTTGGCAAATTGAGGAATTGTTTACTCGTAATCTGAATTAAAAATATTACAGAGTTTGAGTACGTTTACGGAATGAAAATCGAGCTGAATAACACATAAAATGCGGAATTAAAAAGCAGATTGAAAAAAGAAAATAATAACGAGAAATTAATCGAAAAAAAAGCACTAAAAGCTAACACCGTACATAATTAATTGCTTGATAATCGCTTACTTTGGAAAGTCCTCGCGCACTTTTTATTCTGTAGTTATTTATTATCTTTAGTGATTAACCGTCGCAACTAACCATGTACAAACACGTTAGCAGAAAATTTTAGAAAAATCTCGTAATATTCAAATATTTTTTAATTATTAACATATCATATCGTTAAAAAAATGATTGAAACATTACAGTTTTGCCGTAAATATTGTTAATTACAAGAATATTTATTAACAATATGGTTTTTGTATTGAAATATTATTTATTTTTGTAAGAATAAGTTACGTTCTTTACAATTTTAATGATAGATTTTTTACTAAACAGACAAATCATTTGGAGATACATTGAATTCATTCAAAGAAATATGAAAGGTTAGTAAAATCAAAAAGTTGATTTTTTTCAACAGGGCGGTACAAAGCTAACTTAAATCCAAAATTGTACCTAAAGTTATCGTCCTTACGCTAATACGTATTAATAATAAGGTATAAATATCGCTTATGAAAACAACAAAACTATTTTTTACTGTAATATTATTATCAGCATTTATGTTTACTTCTTGTGGTGAAGAAGTAACTACTAGAGAAGAAACTGTGAGTACATTCCAATTTGCGAAGACCAGCGAAATGTTAGATTTTGAAGCATCTTTAAAAACTTGGTTTCAAGCTAAAAGAGAAACACAAAATGGTCAAATGAGTGCAAAAACTAATACTGATTTAGAAAAAAAAGTTACTCAAGATGCTCAAAATCTTTTAGTTTCAATAGGCGAAAATGATTTATCTAAAAAAACTAATCAGTCAACTGATGAAATTATTAGAGTAACAATGAAAGCTTATTCTAAAAAGCTAACTGAAATGTATAAAAATTCAAATAAATAATAAGGATGAAAAAATTATTTATAATTTTTGTATTCTTTATTAGTTTACAAATACACAGTCAAAAGTCTGTTGAAATTTATAATTTTTCAACCTACACAGTCAGAATAAATACAATTTTGACGAAACCACTCACAACAAATTATCCTTGGTATGCAAGTGTTTCTCCAAATTTTATAGAAATTCTACCAGGTGATTCATATTTTATAGAAAATGCTACAAATCAATTTCGTTTTCCATTTTTTTCTCCAAATAGTTCTCCTCAAATAACTAATTGGCGTAGAGTTTTAGCACCAGCAGTTCCGGGTGGTAATAGCAATTGGTCAAATATTTCAAGTAATGCCGCTTGGATATTAGGTAATAGTCAGTTTTTTAATTATTTAAACCTATCTGTTTTTAATGGTAGTAGTTTTTTTGGAAGTTGCGATATTGGATTAATTCAACCATATTTTATGTCTCCATTTGGTTGGGAAAGCTTTTATGACAACTTTTCTTCAGGTAATACAATAATTGATACTGTTTTAATAATGTAAATTTAAATAAAAGATTATGAAAAAAATAATATTATTTGCGATGCTATTTATTAGCTTGCATAACTATGCACAAAAAACTTTAGAAATTTATAATTTTACAAGTAGTTCTGTAGTTATTTATGATATATTCACGAAACCTACAGCAGGTATGTATCCTGAATTTCATAGTAAACCATACGGTGGTATAACAATATTACCAGGAGATTCTTATATATTAGAAAATACAACTAACGTTTTTCGTTTTCCTTTTAATTCACCTTCAAGTATTCCATTTATAAATATTTGGGAAAGATTAAATTCTGCAACTTCTGTTACAAATTTAAATTCAAATATTGCTTGGACATTAGGTAATAGTCAAGTTTACAAAGGAATGATATTTCAATTTGGTAGTACTTGGAATAATTTCACTCCATTAACAGCAAGTGAAGTATATCCTGGTGTTGGTTTTGATGTTTATTACGATTATTCAAATCCAGCAACAAATGTTAATTTTTATACAAACGTTTTCATATAATAAACAAAACATCAACGATAATAAATATTATCGTTGATGTTTATAATAAAATCTAAAATGAAATCAATATTTAAAAAACTTTTTGTAATTTATTTATTTATAAATTGTTATAATGTTTCGGCACAATTTAACTTTCAACGAAGTTGGGGTACATATTTTGGTGATGAACGTTTTATATTCAGTAAAAGTGTAGTCGATAATGTGGGTAATTTATACATTGTAGGAACTATTAAGGGTTCAGATTTAACAAATCTAACAAATTTTACTAACACAAATTCTTATCATCAAAATTATGGCGGAGGTTCTTACGATGGATTTTTAATAAAATTTAGTCCACAAGGCAACATTATTTGGGGTACATTTATTGGTGGTGAAAGTGATGATTATGTAGGCGATATAACAATTGATGAAAATAATAATTTATATTTAATTGGTGTTACTTTTAGTAATACAAATATAAGTACTGTAGGTAGTTTTCAAGAAAACAATCAAGGTAATGGTGATTTTTTTATTTCAAAATTTAATGAAAATGGTTTAGTTATTTGGAGTACTTATTATGGGGGTATTGGAGGAGAAATTGTTAGTAATGGTGGTTTCAACGATGTAGGACGTATATTAAAAATAACATATGACCGTAACAATAGTATATATATTGCTGGTGTTTCTACTACAAATAATCTATCAACTACAAATGTTTTTCAAGAAACAAATCTAAATAATACTTCAAATAATATAATAGCTAAATTTAACTCGCTGACAAGTAGTAGAATTTGGTGTACATATTTTGGATTGAATACAAATATTCGTTCTATTGTTGCAGACGCAAACGCTGTTTATGTTTCAGGTAACACAGTTGATTGTCCTCCAAATAATACTTATAATACATATTATGGCACTTCAAATGGCTTTAAACCAACACCAAGTAATTGTGTTGATTTGTATTTAAACAAATTTAATAGCTTAAACGGTCAAAGAGTTTGGGGTACATACTATGGTGGATCAAGTAGTGAATTAACAAACAATAAATCTCTTGCTTTAATTGAAAGTAAATTGTATTTTTCAGGATTATCAAGTAATTCCAATAATCAAAATGTTACAACTTCTGGCAGTTTTCAACCTACTAATAATGGTGCAAGTGCTTTTATAGCTGAATTTAACGAAAATGGTACTCGTAATTATGCAACTTTTTTAGGCAACTTAAATAGCACTAATAATCAACCTGGTGGTATTTCAAATATTGTTGTTGATGCGCAAGGTGATTATTATAGTTTTGGAGAAAGTAATATGATAGATAAAGCTACTCCAGATGGTTTTAAAATTAACCCAAATAATACAAATTCGAGAGATATGTTTTTTGTTAAATTTAATGGTTCTACAAATCAAAGAATTTGGGGTTCTTATTATGGTGGTGTTCATGAAGAATTTGATACTTCACTTCAACCTTATAAAATTGGTAGTTCATCTAATTTTTATATTATTGGAAACACACAAAGTCTTGAACAAATTTCTACTTCAAACGCTTTACAATCAAATAAAATGGTTTTTGATTTAATAAATTTCTCACCAATTACTGCTACAAATATTTTTATTACTCATTTTGAACCATTACCATTGTCAACTATAAATTTTAATTATAGTTCGGTTTCAATTTTTCCAAATCCAAGTAATGGTATTATAGAAATAACTTTTGATAACAATAACTTTACAAATTCAAAATTAGAATTATTTGATATTACGGGAAAACTAATAAATACTTTAGAATTAAATAATAAATATAATACTATAACTTTAGGTAATATTTCAAAAGGAATTTATTTAGCCAAAATTTCTGATGGAGAAAATGTTTCAATTACAAAAAAAATTATAATTAATTAAATCTTCTGCTAACAGCTAAGGTTTCGTTGCGTTCGGAGAACGAACAATGAAACCTGTGTTGAACGGAACCGATTACATGCCGTCAACACTTATGGAGTTATCGTAAAGCGTTTTGAAGAATATCAAGAGGATTAGATGATCCTCTTTTTTTATGCAGTAAAATCGGGATCATTTTTTAGTGTTTACCTTCACTTTTGAGCACAGTGCCCTTACCCATTCCAAGTTAATTTTGGTGGGACTTTGCCTTTTGGCTAACGCCAAGAT
>NZ_AUDN01000008.1 GCF_000425485.1 Flavobacterium tegetincola DSM 22377
AGAGGTCCACCGGCTTGGTATCTTGGCGTTAGCCAAAAGGCAAAGTCCCACCAAAATTAACTTGGAATGGGTAAGGGCACTGTGCTCAAAAGTGAAGGTAAACACTAAAAAATGACCCCCATTTTACTGCACAAAAAAAGAGGATCATCTAATCCTCTTGATATTCTTCAAAACGCTTTACGATAACTCCATAAGTGTTGACGGCATGTAATCGGTTCCGTTCAACACAGGTTTCATTGTTCGTTCTCCGAACGCAACGAAACCTTAGCTGTTGGCAGAAAGTTACTTTTTGTATTTTTTTAAGTCGTACACACTTAACAGTTTTCTATATTCAGTTGAAGTTGTTGGAGAATATTCTCTTAAAAAAGACTCGATTTCATCCAAATTAATATTTCCTTGAAATGTATTCCACATTACCGAATTCATTTTACTTGAGGCTGAAATATGTTCATCGTTTATAATATCTTCAACTGTAGTATGTTTTGTTTGACATTGAATAGACATCTGTTTCATACAAGTAAGAATATTACTTTCTTGCTGTTTTTTTAATTTTACTGCTAAATTTATTTCTGGATTAATTTTTTCAAATCCAAAAATTGGAAAATATTGAGCGCTTTGAATTTTATATTTATCTATCAAGTTTAAAATTTGAGAGTTAGATTCGTCAATAATTTTGAAATAATTGGAAAGTAGTTCAGGTGCTGTTTCATAATGATAACTAATAGTCTTGGTTGAACCAATTGCTAAAATTTTATCTCCATTTTTTAAAGTATCTAAATCTTCTGTTATACTTACTTTAATATCTCCACCACCATAAATTTCTTTTACTATATTTTGGACTTTTCTAATATCAAGTGCTGTTACAGGTAAGTTTAAATCTGAAACTGAATTATAAACGGACGAAAAATTATCTGTCTTAATTTTATTTATTCTTATCGTTAAACCATCTTCAAGTACAATATCGTGTTCAGTAATTATTTCATTATTAATTTCTTTTCCATATTCAACTAAAAGAAAATTATTTTTAATTTTTGTTGCTAACTCTGAATTAGGTTCAACATATGAAAATATTGTTTTTAGAATTTTCTTGATGTTATCATCTCCAACACTATATCCAAGAAAAATTATTGGATTGTGAATAAATAATGAAAGTAGTTGAGCTCTTATTAACTCAAATTTATCATCGAATATTAAATAATCTCTTTCGGTAATTATTATTTTATCTGGATTCTCAAAGCATCCGTGTATTTTATAAACTGAACCATATGGATTACTTAAAAGTATATTATTACCAATTAGTTTTGTGAACTCAAAAATATTTTCAATTAATCCATCATAATTAGTAGTTATAATTGAACCAACATTTTTTCTGATTTTTTTTAAATCTTTCAGTTCATCAGCCATATCTTCTTTAAATTCAAGTTTCGAAAATAATTCTGCAATATAAATTTTAAATCTACTCAAATTAATTGCTTTAGCCATATTTTTGTAGAAGATATCGTTAATGTGTTTGAATTTTCCGTTTCTTTCTTCTTGTAATACTAAATTAAATTTATCTTCAATTATTGTAGCAATTTTTAAATAATCAAATTTTCCATTTACGTGACATTGTGCTTTTACATCAAAATAATATTCTGAATTTTCAGTCAATTCAAAAGCAATTTTACTTAATAAATCATCCCAAGTAAACGAATTTTTCAAGTACCTTAAACTTATTCCTGTTCCAACAAACAGAATAGGATGATTTCTATATTGTGCAATAAACTCTTGAATTGTCATAGGTTTTTTAAAAATTTAAAGTTCTACTTTATTGTGATTTTTTGTAATGTATGCCAACCACTAAATAACCACATCTTCACATAACTTTTTCCAAGTCACACTTCCCAACGTACTATTCAATTAGTCATGCGTAATAATTTAACAAACATAACCATAATTATGCATTCTCAATTACGGTTTTCCGTAAATACCAAAAAATACTTCACGTACCCACAACCACAAACCTATAAACCCTCACTGGCACCACTCCGAAAAAATACAATCCAAAACCAAATCCCTCCCATTTACACCCCCAAACAATCCCTTAATAATTTAACAAACATTTAGCACTTACCCGCAAACAACATCTTAATTAATTCACTTATTTCGTTAGTATCAACCTTCAAACCAGTAAAATATGAAACCAGTACGAAATTACAAAGCCAAAGATGTGGAGATGCTCATTACAGCTGCAACCATTACAGAATCTGCCATTACACACCAAGAATTTCTACAATCCAAACGTGCTGCATGGAACGACACCTTTTTCCAAGATTTTGCCACCAAAATTGATACAGTCATCGAAGAATACCTGGGTAGAGATAACGCCAAAGCGTTAAGAAAAGCAACGCAAGAAGTACTCGCTATCCAAACGCCAGCTCTTGTGGATTTAGCCGAATTTAAGGTACAAGTTGATGCCGATTTCAACAGCGATCCACAACTCAAAAAAGAAATCCTTACCACCTTAGGCTATAATTCATTTTATACAGATGCTAAAAAAAAGGATCAAGAATCCACCATTAGTTTATTATACCAGTTTAAGAAAAACCTAACGACCGATTTAAGAGCAACCATAACCAATAAAGGAATCGATGCCGCACTTTTGGTTAAAATTACCAGTTATGCCGACCAACTCAAAAATAAAAATATTACCCAAGAAGGTAAAAAGTCAGCCAGAAAAGAACTAACCGAAGAAGCCATCAACAACTTTAACGCTATATATGAACAAGCATCTGCCATAGCAAAAATTGCAACTAAATTCTTTAAAGGAGACCCCACCGTACAAGAACAGTTTAGCTTTTCGAAAGTAAAGAACAAAATCAACAATAAATAATAAAATAGCTCGCCCACTCCCCTATTTATAACAATCTTAAAAGCAAAAACTTCTACTCAGAAGTTTTTTTTATGCCCCACCTCAACCGCTATAAAAAGTGCGAAAACTCATTTATGGTATGCGGAAGCTCATTTGTAGTGTGCGGAAACTCATTTATGGTATGCGGAAGCTCATTTGTGATCTGCGGAAACTCATTTGTGGTATGCGGAAGCTAATTTGTGGTGTGCGGAAACTCATTTGTGGTATGCGGAAGCTAATTTGTGATATGCGGAAGCTAATTTATGATCTGCGGAAACTCATTTATGGTGTGCGGAAGCTCATTTATGGTCTGCGGAAGCTCATTTGTGGTCTGCGGAAACTAATTTATGGTAGGCGGAAGCTCATTTGTGGTCTGCGGAAACTCATTTGTGGTGTGCGGAAGCTTATTTATCGTGCACGGAAGTTCATATGTGACAGGCAACATTTAATTTGTGAAATGCGGAACATCCCAATCATTCGTTCGTCACTAACGGTATTTTGTATGTACTCCGTTATGCGATTACTTTATAAACCAAACGCCACTACCCCAAAAATAAAAAGAGTGCGAAACAACTTCCGCACTCTTTTCTATAAATAGCAACTAATAGATCCATTGTCCAATTACGCCTCTATCGTTTTATCATCAACTGCCGCTTCTGGTGCATTTTTCATCACCGATTGTATACCGTTCTCACGTCCTGAAACGCTCTCATACATTTCGCTTCCGCCAATAATCTGACCATTTGTAGCTTTTAAATTAAAATAAGGCTTTCCGTTTTTAGCCTCCAATCGATCAAAACGCTTGTCCTCTTGCGAATTCTTCCGCACCGATTCCACGCCATTCATACACGCTGCTTTGGTAGTATATCCCTCACTAATCAAGATGCCTTGACCATTTCCCGCTTTAAGATTAAATTGGAATTCTCCATTTTTTCGCGTTGTAATTTCAAATTTTGCCATTGGTAATATCTGTTTTTGGTTATTAATTTCATAAAAATAAACAAAAAACGCAAAACCACAGTACTAATAATGTATAAATTTTAACCTTTTTTTCAGAATAATGTTTATTACATTAGGTGCTTGAAATTTGACCGGTACAACAGTCGGTCTGATTTTAATAAATCAATTTTCAATTCCAATTACAAACTGTATGAAAAACCTCTTCCAATTTCTCTTCATCCTTGCGGTAACTTCCGCAAGTGCCCAAGAAAATCTAACCTATCAAAAGCCGCCTAAGGAAATCCTAGACCTTGCCGACTTTGAACGCGCTCCATCCGTTTCCATGGATACCAAAAAGGAGTACATGTTACTTTCCTACCGCAACACCTACAAAACGCTGGACGATTTAAGCCAAGAAGAAATGCGTTTGGGCGGTTTAAGAATCAATCCAGTAACCAATATTTCAAGCACTACAACGTACATCAGCAACTTGAAAATCAGAAAAATAAAAGGTACCACTGAAATGCCCATCAACGGTTTGCCAGAAAACGCAAAGATTACCAACGTATCGTGGTCGCCAAACGAGAAAAAATTATCGTTTTCCAACACAACCAATTCCGGCGTTGAATTATGGGTAATTGATGTAGCATCCGCCCAAGCAAAACGTTTGACCGATGCTAAAGTCAACAGCAACATGGGAAATCCGTTCAGTTGGTTCAAAGACAACGAGCACATTTTAGTCCGAATGTTGCCCAACAACCGTCCGGCATTAATTGATGTCAAAAAAGATTTGCCCTTGGGACCAATAGTTTCCACAGCAGACGGATCGGTTTCTCAAAACAGAACCTACCAAGATTTATTAAAAAATAAAACAGACGAATCCAACTTTGAAACCCTAGTAACGTCAGAATTGTACAAAGTAGACTTGAATGGAAATGCAAAATTGTTTAAAGAAGCCAATTTGTATGCAGGAGAAACATTTTCGCCTGACGGAAATTATTTAATGGTTACCACAATTGAAAAACCATTTTCATACATCGTTCCATTGAGTCGTTTTCCAAATAAAACGACCATCTACGATGCCGATGGAAAAGCAGTAAAAGTAGTAAATGAGTCGCCTTTAAATGAAATCATGCCCAAAGGTTTTATGGCGGTCAAACAAGGAAAAAGAAGCATGAACTGGAGAGCAGACGCGCCAGCTACGTTATATTTTGTGGAAGCATTGGACGAAGGAAATCCTGCCAACACTGTTGCTTTTAGAGACCAAGTGTTTACATGGGAAGCTCCTTTTACTGCTGCACCAGCACCTTTTGTAAAGACAGTGCAACGTTACGGAGGAATTACTTGGGGAAATGCCACCACCGCACTTCTACTAGATTATTGGTACGACACTCGAAACGAAAAAACGTACATGATCGATCCATCGGCCTTAGATCAAGCGCCAAAATTAATCTGGGACCGAAATTCGCAAGATATTTATTCCGATCCAGGTAATTTTGAAACTGTAAAAAATGAATACGGCAGATACGTTTTGGCCATTGAAAACAACAAAGCATTCTTAATCGGAAAAGGATTTACAAAAGAAGGACAATTTCCTTTTATTGATAATTTCGACTTAAAAACCTTCAAGTCTACGCGTTTATACCAATCCAATTACAAGGATAAAGTAGAAAATATTTTCTCTATTGAAGACTTTAAAAAAGGAGAGGTTTTGGTTCAAATTCAATCTAAAACTGATTATCCCAACTATTACTTCAGAAACATCAAGAAGAAAAACAGCTTAACAGCAATTACTGCGTTTAAAAATCCGTTTGAAAGTATTAAAAACATTCATAAAGAAGTGATTAAATACCAGAGAAAAGACGGTGTAGCATTATCAGGAACCTTGTATTTGCCTGCCAATTACGACATGAAAAAGAAAGAGAAATTACCTTTATTGATCTGGGCGTATCCAGAAGAATTTAAAGATAAAAACAGTGCGGGACAAAGCAGTCAGAACTCTAATGAATTTACAATGCCTTACTACGGCTCATTTGTGTACTGGGTTACGAGAGGATATGCCGTTCTGGACGATGCGTCTTTCCCAATTATTGGCGAAGGAACTACGGAACCTAATGATACTTTTATCTCACAATTGGTCGACAATGCTGCTGCGGCAATTGATGCTGTGGACAAGTTAGGATACATCAATCCAAAGAAAGTTGCCGTTGGTGGACACTCTTATGGCGCTTTTATGACGGCAAATTTACTTACACATTCCAACTTATTTGCTTGTGGAATTGCCCGAAGTGGTGCTTATAACAGAACACTGACGCCTTTCGGTTTTCAAAGCGAACAACGTAACTATTGGGAAGTTCCTGAAGTGTACAACACGATGTCGCCTTTTATGAATGCTGGAAAAATGAAAACGCCAATGCTTTTGGTTCATGGTGAAGCAGACAATAATCCGGGAACGTTTACCTTACAAACCGAACGTTATTTTCAAGCATTAAAAGGTTTAGGTGCCCCAGTAAGAATGGTTATTTTACCAAAAGAAAGCCACGGTTATGCTGCAAAGGAAAACATCTTGCACCTGCTTTGGGAACAAGATCAGTTTTTAGAGAAGTACTTGAAAAACTAAAGAACGTTTTTCTACTAAAAAAGGTTGCTGGAATTGAGAAATTTCAGCAACCTTTTTTTATGTTTTGAATAGTTCTTAATTAAGCTAAAGATAAAATTATCAGAAGTTTGGCAAATCTTTAGAAGCTACAAAAGCCGATTCTATTTAAATAAATTTGTAACTTTGATTTAAATAAAATTACGATGGATCTATCTGTAGAAATAAAAATAATCCAAAAAGAATTAGAATCTGTTCACGATGCAGATGTACTAAATTCAATAAAATCCCTTTTAGCCACTGCCAAAAGAAAAAATGAAGATGCAATTTTCAAACCTTTTTCTATTGAAGAATACCACAACAGGGCTGAACAATCTGAAGAAGACATTAAAATGGGGCGTTTTATAAATATTGATGAGTTATAAATGAGAACGGTTGTAGTTACTCACTTTGCATTGAAGCAAATTGACTCCATATACAATTACTACTTGGAACGTGTTTCGAAGAAAATTGCCGAAAAAATAAAATTAGAATTACTTTATGCAATCAAAACTTTAAAAAATGCAGATGTCGAATGGCAGGAAGATGAACAGCTGAAATACCTCAACAAAAACCATAAACGTCTGATTTGTGGCAATTATAAAATTATACACTATTGCAGTCAAGTGGAAAATATCGTTTACGTTACAGATGTTTTTGATTCAAGACAAAATCCTATAAAAGTAAAAGGATAACGTTAGATAAAAACTTACCTACGAAACATTACAACCTCATCATCGATCGTTAAAAACACCTTCTGCCCGTCCTCAATCGGAAAGGGATTCTCAAAAAACAATACTTTTTTATCATACACTCCTTTTATCAAGAACGTATTTCCTTTATAATATGAATGCTTTGCGGTAACTTCCAAATTACTTTGCTCTGTCAAAAACAATTCGTGTGAATAGACTAAAATCGATTGATTTTCATCTGCATTTTCATCGAATAAATCCAGCGCCATCTCATTCACTTCGCCGTATAATGACGCTACATATTTACTTTCTGGTTTCAAATAAATTTTAGGTGATGCATCATGTGCTAAAATGCTCCCGTCTTTCATTACAATTGTTTCGTCTGAAAATGACAAGGCGTCAATGCTATCGTGTGTGGCAATGATGCACGTGATTCCTTTTGCTTTTAAGTAGGCAAATAAATTTCTGCGCAAAGCACCTTTTCTAAAACTATCGATATTACTAAAAGGTTCGTCAAGCAATAAAACCTCTGGTTCCAAAGCCAAAACCCGAGCTAATGCAACACGCTGCTGTTGTCCGCCACTTAAATATTTGGTTTTAATGTTTGCAAATTCAGTCATTTCCACCATTTCAAGTAATTCTTGAACACGCTGTTTTTTCTTTTCGGGATATATGTTGGACAAAAATTTACCCACATTTTCTGCTACAGTAATATACGGCATTAAGTCAAAGTCTTGCGCGAGGTATTTCATCGCGTCCACTCCGGGAACAAGATTGTATTTGGGACCTAAAACAGGCGTTCCATCCCAATGAATGGTACCTTCATTTAAATCATACAACCCGTAAATCAATTTTAGCAATGTGCTTTTTCCGCAGCCACTTTCTCCAATTACTGCTACATTTGAACCTTTTTCTATGGAAAAACTAACATCCGAAATGACTGTTTTTGTATCGTAAGCAAATGAACTGTTTTGAACTTGGAGCATTATTTAGCTTTTTTTTTTAGCGGTACAAAAATACGGATTTAAAAATAGTTTTTGATGCAGAAAAGTTGGTTTTTAAAAGATTTAGTGCATTCTTGAAATTACTTTTCTGCTGAAAAGAGTTGGTTTTTGTTAGTAACGGGATTGCGTGAGGGATGGAAGTGGAGCTCTTTATTGCTTTGGAAAAGCAATAAAAGCGGGAGCGTACAGCCCGACCCGACCTTTTTGGGAGGGGCACGCCCAAATAATAATGTATCTGAATAAAAAAGAGAGCGGCATCCATTACTGAACGCCGCTCTCAACCAATTAACCAATAAAAAAAAACTATGACTTCGTTATATATTGTTTGTACGTTGTAGTATGTACTTTTGATTTTAAATCGTGCAATAAATTATACAAACCGAAAAACGTACGGTTGATGTATAAAAAGTGTTTTGAACCTCTATTTCCGTTCATTTTTCGCAACTGCGTGTCTTTTGAAAATTCTTCTCCCATTGCGGCAATTTGACCAAAGAATGCGTCATCAGAAAAATCAAAGAAATCGCCGTGGAATGGTTTTGTAAACAAACTCAATAACTCATGGAACAAACCGGTGAAGTAGGTTACTTCCTCTGGCGTATCGTCTCTACGAAGAATTTCTAGTTCGTATAACTTTTCTTCAAATAAGGCTGGATTATCAATAACCGCTGGAACGGCCAACTCAAAATAAGGCACATAAAAATCCTCGGGAATGTGCTTGATACAGCCAAAATCAATGGCAATCAAATTTCCTTTAGTGTCAATCAAAAAATTTCCCGGGTGTGGATCGGCATGCACTTGTTTCAAACTGTGGATTTGAAACATATAGAAATCCCATAATGCTTGACCCAATTGGTTTCCCAAAGCTGCATCGGTATTGGTTGGTGCAAATTCTGACAAATGCTGTCCTTCCATCCAATCCATTGTGAGGATTTTCTCCGAAGACCATTCTGGATAATATACTGGGAATTTCAAGTTTGGAATTTCGCTACACGCTTGGGCAATATTCATACCTTGACGCAACTCTAACTTGTAATCCGTTTCTTCTAATAATTTATTTTCAACCTCTTGAAAATATTTTTCAGAATCTTTTCCTTGCAAATTAAACATCTTTACAGCAAACGGTTTTACTATTGATAAATCCGAACTAATGCTTTCTGCCACACCTGGATATTGGATTTTAACGGCTAAATTTTTACCGTCTTTTGAAGCGCGGTGTACTTGACCGATACTTGCTGCATTTACGGATTCTGCTGTAAAAGTGTCGAACAAAACTTCGGGCTCGTAACCCAAATACCGTTTAAAAGTTTTGCGGACCAAAGGTGCAGAAAGTGGCGGAACCGAAAATTGTGCTAATGAAAATTTTTCTACATACGCTTTAGGCATGATATTTTTGTCCATACTTAACATCTGGGCTACTTTGAGTGCGCTACCTTTCAGATTTTTAAGTCCATCATAAATATCTTCAGCGTTATTTTCATTGAGTTTGTCGCGATTTAAAGAAGGGTTTACGATTTTCTCACCGTAATAAGAAATATAGTTTCCACCGATTTTAAATCCTGTTTTTACCAGCTGACCCGCTCGCTCAATTTTTGTTGTAGGTATTTTATCTAAAGTCTTCATAAGATTTTTTTTTATTGGCAAAAATTACATTTTACGTTCGCTCCAAAGAAATTTACCTAAATCAATGATGTTTTCCAATGGTTTAGAATCTAATAAATCCACTACCGTATTCACCGATTTTTCTATGATGATGTCTGTACGTTCAAATCCTTTAGAATTATCGTCCATCCAATATTTAAGAATCAATAAGAATTGGATCCAAGCGCCTTCACTGTACGCTGGAGTTGTAAATTTAGACACTGTTTTATTAGCTGATTCCTCGGTTGCAACATGATTTTTAATGAATTCTTTGAAGGTCATTCTAAATTGCTTCAACTGCATTAAATTATTCATTCCTTTAGTATTGTCTTTCAACACATAGAGGACGTAACTTCTATTTAATGTTAGTACTTCAAACAATGTAAAATACAAAGTCAGCAATTTATTCTTTGGCGAATAGCTTCCAAATGAAGCATCATTATGCAATGTTGTAATAGTATTTTCTAGAAACTTATTCCAGATTTCCTGCTTTAGTCCGTCAAAGGAACCAAAAAAGCTATAGAAATCACTTTCTTCAATATTGTTATTCTTACAAAAAGCATAGATTGTTTTGGGTTCATGCTCGCCCATCAACACGTGCTCCATGTAAAGTGTGATAATATAGTTGTCGTCAATTACTGTAGGTTCAACCATTACGTCTGGAATTATTTTCGTTGTTGTTTTTTTTACCGTTGCCATTGTCTTGAATTTTAATTAATTGGTTGTGTAAATTTACTTTCAAATATTTCTGAAACATAAAAACATTTGTTAAATGTCTTTCAAAAATTTTGAAGCATAAAAAAAGCCGTTTCTCTCGAAACGGCTTTTCTACATCTGAAATCAGACCTTATTTCTGTGCTTCTTTTTCAGCATCTTGTTTCATTTTTTCATTTGCAGTAATTGCAAATTCTACACGACGGTTTTTACTTTTACCTTCTGCAGTTTCATTTGAAGCAATAGGATCAGCGATTCCCATCCCATTTACGGTAAAACGATCCGCTTTTATACCTTTTCCAGACAAATAATTCTTTACTGAAGTAGCTCTTTGTTCCGATAATTTCAAATTGAAATCAGCTGGACCTGAACTGTCTGTATAACCGTAAAGTACGATGTCTGTATCAGGATATTGGTTGAAAACCGTTACCAATTTATCTAAATTAGCTTGAGCAGCGGCAGTTAAACTCGATTTGTTTGTATCAAAACGTACTGCATTTTCGTTCAACGTCAATTTAATTCCTTCTCCTACTCTTTCTACTTCTGCACCAGGAATGGCACTGTCAATTTCACGGGCTTGTTTGTCCATTTTATTACCAATAACGCCACCGGCAACTCCACCAACAACTCCACCAAGTACAGCACCTAAAGCGCCATTACCACCTTTTCCAACGTTATTTCCCAAAACTCCACCTAAAACAGCACCTGCAACAGCTCCTATTCCAGCACCTTTTTGAGTATTATTACTGTTCTTAACGGCCTCACAACTTGTTAAAGATGTTCCTATTAACATTAATGCAGCAAGAGCTACAACTGATATTCTATTTTTCATAATATTTTTTTTTTAGTTTGATTTTGCAAATTGATACACTACTTCAGTCATTTTCCCACCCACACTGATTTTGTCAATCAATTGGAACGAGTTTTCAGTTTGATTTGCCATACCTAAAATATAACCATCTCTAACCTTTTTAGCTTTTTCGCCTGCGTCTAAAACTTTCAGTACAAATTGACCGTCTTTATTTACAAACCAAGAAATTGGAGAACTAAATGAAGTACAATCCGATTTTGTCAAAGCCATTGCTCCTTTGTTATTATTTGAAATAAAGTTCCAAGTACTTCCTTCAAAACATTGCGAGTCGGCAAGGTTAAAAGATTGCACTTTGATGTATTCTGAACCTGGGTAAGTAACTGAAGTAATTGTCCAGTCGCCTTTCATCATACGTTCGGTTTTATTGTCTACTGCGGTATTTGTAACCGATTTAGATTTACATGAAACGAAGAATATCGTAAGCATGCTTAACAAGAGTAATTTTCTCATAGTTTTAAATTTTATTTTCGTACAAATATACGAGAATTACTTCTCAAATGTTAAAATTTAAATTACAACATTTCAGTAATAAGTATCAAGACAATTTGTCACTTTACCAATTTTGGTACTTTATTTGAAAATCATATCACAAATTAAACTATTTAATTAAATTTAAACTATATAAGCTATGACGACAGGAAAAATTAATGTTTCGGTTGAAAACATATTCCCATTAATCAAGAAATTTTTATACAGCGACCACGAAATTTTTCTTCGCGAGTTGATATCAAATGGTACTGATGCTACGCTAAAATTAAAGCATTTAATTAGTATTGGCGATGCTAAAGTGGAATATGGCAATCCTACTATTGAAGTAAAAATTGACAAGGAAGGAAAAAAATTGCACATCATTGACCAAGGTTTGGGTATGACTTCTGAAGAAGTGGAAAAATACATCAACCAAATTGCATTTTCAGGAGCGGAAGAATTTTTAGAGAAATACAAAGATTCAGCTAAAGATTCAGGAATTATCGGTCATTTTGGACTGGGATTCTATTCGGCTTTTATGGTGGCTGAAAAAGTAGAATTGATCACAAAATCGTTCAAGGACGAACCAGCAGCACATTGGACGTGCGACGGAAGTCCAGAATTTACATTAGTAGCTTCTGATAAAACCACTCGTGGGACTGAAATTATTTTACACATCGCCGAGGATTCTTTAGAGTTTTTGGAAGAAAACAGAATTTCTACTTTATTGAACAAGTACAATAAGTTCATGCCAGTGCCAATTAAATTTGGAACTAAAACAGAAACACTTCCTACACCGGAAGATGCTCCAGAAGATTTTAAAGCAGAAGAAGTTGAAGTAGACAACATCATCAATAATCCAAATCCAGCTTGGACGAAAGCGCCAACGGAATTGAAAGACGAAGATTACAAAGAGTTTTACAGGGAATTGTATCCAATGCAGTTTGAAGATCCTTTGTTTCACATTCATTTAAATGTAGATTATCCGTTTAACTTAACTGGTATTTTATATTTCCCAAAAATGTCTTCTGATTTACAAATTCAGAAGGACAAAATTCAGTTGTACCAAAACCAAGTTTATGTTACCGATAACGTAGAAGGAATTGTACCTGAATTTTTAACGATGTTAAAAGGTGTTATTGATTCTCCAGACATTCCGTTGAATGTTTCGCGTTCCTACTTGCAAGCAGATGGAGCGGTTAAGAAAATTTCAAATTACATTACTCGTAAAGTTGCCGATAAATTGAAATCTTTGTTTACAGAAAACAGAGCTGATTTTGAAGAAAAATGGAACGATATTAAAATAGTTTTAGAATACGGAATGTTATCCGAGCCAAAATTCTACGAAAAAGCAGGCGCGTTTACCTTATACCCAACCGTTGACGGTAAATACTTCACTTTAGAAGAATTGAAAGAAAACTTGAAAGAGACGCAAACGGATAAGGATGGCAAATTAGTGCTGCTTTACGCTGGAAATAAAGAATCACAACACTCTTACATTCAAACGGCGAAGGAAAAAGGATACGAAGTATTGCTTTTAGATTCGCCGATTATCTCGCATTTGATTCAGAAATTGGAAGCAGATAATGAGAACATGACGTTTGTACGAGTAGATTCAGATCACGTGGATAATTTGATCAGCAAAGAAGAAGCTACAATTTCTAAATTGTCAGAAACAGAGCAAGAAACTTTAAAAACAGTTTTAGAAACTTTGGTTCCTAAACCTACTTATAATGTACAACTTCAAGCAATGGACAGTCATTCGGCACCATTTATCATTACGCAACCAGAATTTATGCGTAGAATGAAAGAAATGAGTCAGTCTGGCGGTGGCGGCGGAATGTTTGGAATGGGAAATATGCCTGAAATGTATAATGTTGTTGTGAACACCAATTCAGAATTGGCCACTACAATTTTAAATTCGACAGACAAAACACATCAAGAACAACTGGTAAAGCAAGCGTTAGACCTTGCTAAACTTTCTCAAAATTTATTAAAAGGAGAAGATTTAACGGCTTTTGTAAAAAGAAGTTTTGAATTGGTAAAATAAATTTATTTTACATAAAAACTAAAAATCCCTACTTGTAGGGATTTTTTTTATACCTTAAACTCCGATTTTTGACAGTAATCAATTTAAACTTCAACCCTATGATCGATTTAACGTATGCTGCAAAAGGAACTTTTGACCAAAATGGAAAGGTAATCATCAATGTATGTATTCCTACTGAAACTCATTCAGGCAAATACCAGAAAGAAATATATAATATGTCAAAAATTACATCTAATGGAAGCATTAACGCTATTTTTTGTCACTTTAGCGATGGCACCTCAACCGCTATGCAACACCAAAACTTTGACTACCGATTGAACCTCGATATTTACGCTATGAAAAATCATCGTGGAGCAACTGATTTTGACGAAAGTAAAGATGATGCCGTATTTCTTTTCTTTCACAATACTTCCTTTGATGAAAGTGATAGAGCTTATTACTTTGAACAAATTGAAACTATTTATAACGACATAAAACACAATGGCAATCAGGCTCACGATGGAGTGGCCACCAATGCAGCACTTAGCAATCCGAGAAAAATTGGCATGAGCCTGATTACTAAAATGCCTGTTACGAAATAATACTACATGTGCACTATGAACAAATTTTTCTGCTTTTTAATTTCATTTCTGATGCCTTCCATTGTGATGAACGCACAAAATATGGACCGAAAGCATCTTGACAGTTTATTAAAAAGCGGTCAGCATTTCCGGGTTTTGAAGGAAATTAATTCCAACGATACTTTAAAGTTGAAAAAGCAAGATTTAGCCTTATTCCATATTTATCGGGCTAAATGTTTTGCAGCTGATAATAAAAATGCTTCCGCGTTTCAAAGTTATTTACATGCTAAAAAAGCCTATTTGGCCATTGACAGTATTGAAAGTGCAATGGCAATTAACTTGGATATTGCATTTTTTTTAAGCACCGAAAAAAACAATAGAAAAAAAGCAGAAAGCTATGTTCAGGATTATTTAAATTTTGCGCTAAAGCAAAAAAAAGATGTAATGATTGCCAATGCGTATTCTAGTTGGGGCACATTAAAAATGGAAGA
Source organism: Flavobacterium tegetincola DSM 22377 (assembly GCF_000425485.1). GTDB lineage: Bacteria > Bacteroidota > Bacteroidia > Flavobacteriales > Flavobacteriaceae > Flavobacterium > Flavobacterium tegetincola. The sequence goes on from NZ_AUDN01000008.1 coordinate 14,953, forward strand.
ACATCCAAAAGAAAGTTTGCAACTCTTTAAAAAGTCACTATTTTATGGAGAGCGAGCTGGAAATAGCGCACAATTGCAAAATGTTTATTCTAACATAGGCGTTTTATACAATGAAATGCTTCAAAAACCGGATTCAGCATTATATTATATTGATAAATCTATAGCATTAGCTGGAAAAAGGGATGATAAATATAATTTATGCATTAACTTAATTAATAAAGCCAGCTGCTATTATTATAAAGGAGAATTTCAAGAAGCATTAGATTTACTGGAACAAGCAAAAGCAATTCCATTGCTGCAAAACGACAAAAACGTTAAGAGCTACATTTACCAATTCTTAGCCGTAAATTACAGCGAACTGGGGAATTATAAAAAAGCATATGAAAATCTTTCAAATTACATAGAAGTTCAAGCTGATTTTGATTTTGACAAGCAGAATATCAAAATTTCTGAATTCAATATTAAATATGAAACAAAGGAAAAGGAGATTGAAAACTTGATGCTAAAAGCTAAAGTACAGCGCAATCAGATTATAACCTATACAACTCTTGGCCTCCTACTTATAGCGATTATTCTGTCCGTGCTAATTTTTAAAAACATTTCTAAGAAACGAAAAATTGCCGAACAAGCACAATTAATACAAAAACAGCAACTTGATAAAACGCTTAAAGATCAAGAGTTACATGATATTGACGTTATGTTAAAAAGCCAGGAAGTGGAGCGACAACAAATTGCTAATGAATTACATGATAATCTAGGCAGTTTACTCGCGACACTAAAATTGAATTTTCAGAATTTAAGCCGATTGCAAAAGCTTGAGGATAAAGAATTATTTGAAAAAACGGATGCTATGTTAGAGGAAACCTATCAAAAAGTACGCAACATCTCCCATCTTAAAAACATGGGTATTGTGGGAAATGAAGGATTACTTATTGCCGTAAAAAAAATGGCTGAAAAAATGACCGTTATAAATCGATTAAAAATAAATGTCATTCCGTTTGGACTGACACAACGTTTATCCAATACAACGGAGGTCACTTTATTTAGAATTATTCAGGAATTATGTACCAACATTATCAAGCATTCAGAGGCAAACGAAGTGAATATTTATCTGACACAACATAATCCTGAACTGATCAACATTATTATAGAAGACAACGGAAAGGGTTTTGATTACAAAGAAGTCGTTCATAAAGATGGAATTGGTCTTAAATCAATTGAGAAGAAAGTAGAACAAATGGGTGGAACTTTTACTGTGGATTCTGCGGTATCAAAAGGAACAACCATTATAATCGATTTAGCCTTATGATTAGAATTATAATCGCAGAAGACCATCAAGCACTCATAGACGGGATTAAGCTTTCGCTAGAATTTGAAGATGACATTCAAGTAATTGGAGAGGCAATAGATGGCGCTGCTTTAATTGAACTCGTCCGCTTGAAACAGCCTGATGTAGTAATTACAGATATTCGCATGCCAAAATGCGATGGAATTACAGCAACCAAAATCATAAAAGCCGAATTTCCGCACATTCAAGTTGTTGGTTTCAGTATGTTTGATCAACCTCAAGCAATGGCTCAAATGAAAGACGCAGGTGCTTCGGGTTATATTATGAAAAATTCGTCGTTGAAAAAAGTAGTAGAAGCAATACGTACGGTTGCCCAAAAGCAGACATTCTTTGACAGTAATATCATTTGCGAAAAAAGCAGCTCCACAAATGAGGAGGTTTTACTTAGCAAACGTGAAATAGAAATTGTACACCTTATAGGCGAAGGAAAAACTTCTGCAGAGATCAGTGAACTTTTGTTTATTGGAAAGAGCACCGTTGACACCCATCGAAAAAATATTTTAAAGAAGTTAAACATTCGCGGAAAAACCGATTTACTGCGTTTTGCCGTGGAGCGAAAATACGACTTTGATTAATTCCAATAATCACATTTCTTACAGCATAAAAAATTCTTACAATTGCTTCCAATTTTACTTTGAAAAATAAAACGTTTTTGAATATTAAAGGAGTACATTTGTCGCCCTTTTTAATTTTGAAAAAATGACTCAAAACAACGTACTCAAAGGTGTTTTTCTTGTTGCACTTGGAGCAACCAGCTACGGAATGCTAGCAACCTTTGTGAAAATTGCCTACAATGAAGGCTATACTACTGCAGAAGTAACCACATCTCAATTTATCTACGGATTAATTGGTTTAATAATCGTAAACATCGTTCAACGCAGCAGATCAAAAGTTGCTGTTGTAAAACCTACAACTAATCATGTCATACAACTAATCGTAGCAGGAACTTCTACGGGATTGACGAGTTTATTTTATTATTTGGCAGTAAAATATATTCCGGTATCTATAGGAATTGTAATGCTGATGCAAACCGTTTGGATGGGCGTTTTACTCGAATGGATTTTGGATAAAAAAGCACCTTCATTACAGAAGACAATTGCCGTTTTAGTTGTTCTAATTGGTACTGCTTTAGCCATTAATATATTTGAGATCAACTTCAGCGATACCTCAATTGATTGGTCAACTGGTTTGTTCTGGGGTATTTTAGCCGCAGCATCTTTTACAACAACCATGTTTACCGCTAATAGAATTGCTACGCATGTATCTTCCGCACAAAGGAGTTTACTCATGCTTACAGGTGGAGCAATAATTGTATTTACTTTTGCATTTATAACTCAAATAACTCCCTTCAATCTAGAAATCTTCATGAGGTGGGGAATTGTACTAGCCCTTTTTGGCACCATTATTCCACCATTATTATTAAACGCAGGATTTCCAAATACTGGAATTGGTCTAGGAAGCATCGTTGCGTCTTTAGAACTTCCCGTTTCAGTAATGATGGCTTACTTTTTACTAAATGAACAAGTGATTTTGATTCAGTGGATTGGAATTATCATCATCATTACCGCGATTGTTATTATGAATTTAAATTTCGACAGAAAGAAACGAATGATGTAATTATTTTTCTTAATTTGCTAGGAAATTGAACGACATGAATTTTGATTTTCCCTGGCATTTATATTTGATGGGAGCTATTTATATGCTCGCGGGACTAAATCACTTTAGAAATCCTCGATTGTACCTTAGAATAATGCCTTCCTATCTTCCAAAACCCAAATTACTGAATTACGTAAGCGGAATTGCAGAAGTTATTTTGGGTATTGGATTGTGTATTCCACTGGTTTCACCAATTGCAGCATGGGGAATTATAGCTTTGCTGATTGCTGTTTTTCCCGCAAATTTATTTATGTTTACAAATGAAAAAGCCGGAATGGGCTTGTCCAGAACTATTTTGCTTCTAAGATTACCACTTCAAATGGCACTTATAGTTTGGGCTTATTGCTACACTTAAAATTTTTGAGATGACTCCTTTGTTTTCAGAAGAAAAAATAGAATTTAACTTACCGGACGCCGAGGTAATTTACTATCCTGCTTTTTTAGAATCAAATAATGCCACGCTACTGTATAAACAACTGCTAAGTGAAACACCTTGGCAAAGTGACTCTATCACACTGTTTGGCAAAACACATCCACAACCCAGGCTGACCGCTTTTTATGGTGCAGACGATTTAAGTTACTCCTATTCCAATATAAAAATGCTAGCCAATGCTTGGTCAAACGCACTTTTACAATTGAAAATAGAGATTGAACAGAGGGCTTCAACCACTTTTAATAGCGTGCTGCTAAATTTATACCGCGATGGAAAAGACAGTAACGGCTGGCATGCTGATAACGAAAAGGAATTGGGAATTAATCCGATCATTGCCTCAGTCACTTTAGGAAGTGAGCGATTCTTTCATCTGAAGCATATCAAAAATCCCGAAAGCAAATGTAAAATTAAGCTCGAGCACGGAAGCTTATTGTTGATGAAAGGAAGTACGCAACATTTCTACAAGCATCAAATTCCTAAAACGTTGCAACCGGTGGCGCCACGAATCAATCTGACGTTCAGGAGCATAAAAAAAAGCTGATGCTATTTAAAAAAGCACTATTTTAGTGCAGCGTTTTAAAGATATGTGAATTTTATGGAAACAATTATCAGCTATTTCACCACAATCCCGTCATTGCACCGGGGATTCATTTTAGCAGGAGGAATTGCACTGTTTTGGCTTATTGAAAATATTTCGCCGTTGCATTTATTTGGATACAATAAAGCAAAACATGCAAGCATAAATATCTTTTTTACAGCGACTACGATTATAGTAAATTTTACATTAGCAGCGGCTTTACTTTTTACCGCCAATTATACATTTCAAAACCAATGGGGATTAGTGCATCTTTTACCTAAAATAAATATCTGGTTGTATGCCTTATTGGGCTTACTACTTTTAGATTTAATTGGAGCCTATTTTGCACATTGGGTACAGCACCGCATTCCAGTCTTGTGGCGTTTCCATTTAATTCACCACACGGATACCGCTGTAGATACTACCACTGCTAACAGGCACCATCCCGGAGAAAGTCTAATTCGTTTTATCTGTACCATTCTTGCAGTTTTTATTGCGGGAACGCCGATGTGGTTGGTGTTTTTATACCAATCTCTTTCAGTAGTTTTCTCACAATTTAATCATGCCAATATTCAACTACCAAAGAAATTGGACACGCTGATTAGCTATTTTATCGTTTCTCCTGACATGCATAAAGTGCATCATCATTATGTTTTGCCTTACACAGATACTAATTATGGAAATATTTTTTCAATTTGGGACCGTATTTTCGGAACATTTTCTGTGTTAGAAAACTCAAAAATAATTTACGGAATTGACACTCATCGTAAAAAGGAAGAATGCAACAGCGTAAAAACGATGCTGAAAATTCCGTTCAAGAAGGATTTTAAAAAATTGTAACTTTTTTTTTTCAAAAAAAATTGAGTTAAGTAGACTGTAGTTTTAAATTTTTCCTTAATATTGACTAATAATTTCACCCTTAACAAATTATCTGAATTAATTTTCACCTAATGAAAAAGAATAAAAATATCGAATTAACTCGCGAACAGAACGAGAAGTTGATTACCCTTGCTTTAGAAGAACGAAATCCCTTTGAAATCATTAAAAAGGAATTTGGTTTTGCCGAGAGGGAAATCATGGAAATCATGAAGAAAAGATTGACTGCAGAAAAATTTGAACATTGGAAAAAGAAAGCAGTGGCGGCTAAACCTAAACCCAAACCCCAAAAAGTGGATGACTTTGACGAAGATTTGGACGGAAAATACTACATAAAAAATAAGTTTGACTAATATAAAACTTCTGCCCTGCAGAAGTTTTTTTTTGGCTGTCATTGAAATATTATTTGATAATTATTAAATTATATTTAAAATAATATTAACTTTGTTTAATAATTTTTAAAATAATTAAAAATGAAGCCGAAACTCCCCGATAGTTGTCCCAGTTGTGAAAGTCAACTTACCGTAACAGAATTGAGCTGTCCGGAATGTCAAACTAAAGTGTCGGGCAAATATCTTTTGCCATTATTGTTACAAATACCAGAAGAAGAACAACAATTTATACTCGATTTTTTTTTAGCCAGCGGCAGTCTAAAGGAGATGGCAAATCAGATGGGAAAAAGCTACCCCACAGTTCGGAATAAGCTAGATGACATTATTGAAAAGATTAAAAAACTTCAACCAAAACCTGCCTTATGAAAAAAATCCTCTTCAATCCGTTTGAGCAATTTTCAGAACGACCTTTAATTTTATTTGGAATTGCTGCTACAATTGTATTATCTATGACTGGCGCTTTTTTCAATGCTCGATTTGATGGTGTGTTGGATTTGCATTTTTCAATGCCTACTTTTTTTAGCAATACATTGACCGACAATGCTATAAATATTGCCCTATTATCGCTGACGCTTTTTGCTTTAGGCAAAATTCGAAACAACAAAACGCGGTTTATAGACTTTTTTTCAGCCAGTTTAATTGCTAGAATACCTTATTATTTTCTTCCGTTTTTTAATTGGAACAATTACATTTATAATGAAACTGAAAAATTAATACAGCAATTTCTTACCGTGCAACCTGGAGCAATTCCAGAATTTGACACGATTCAAATGGGGATATTAGCTTTATTTGCAATTGTCTCACTTGTGTTCCTTGCTTGGTTTATCTATCTGCTTTACCAAGGATATAAAGTGGCTACTAATGCTAAAGGTGCTGTAGAAGTTGTCCTTTTTGGCGTGACGATCATCGTTGCAGAAGTGCTTTCAAAAATTATTTTTTACCTAATTAATTAATTAATACGTTATGAAAAAATTTTTCCTCTTACTCGTCATTCTGGGCAGCTTTTCTTCCTTTGGTCAAGACCTTTCTGGCGGATGGACCGGAATACTAAAAATTCAAGGAACTGAACTTCCGTTGGTTTTTAATTTTACCAAAACCGCGACAGGTTATGCAGCTACTATGGACAGTCCGAAGCAAGGTGCCAAGGGAATTCCTGTTGATGCAGTTACTTTTTCCAATCAACAGTTAACGATAAATGTAAAAGCTGCAGGCATAAAGTACACGGGCGAATGGAAATCAACTTCTGAAATTACGGGTACTTTCTCCCAAGGAGCGTTTTCAGCACCTTTGAATCTGACAAAAGGTGTTGCGGAAATTATTCGGCCTCAAGAACCTAAAAAACCGTACTCGTATTATACGGAAGACGTTGAATTTATAAATGAAATAGAAAAAATCGGATTGGCCGGAACACTTTCTTTGCCACAAAAAGAAGGAAAATTTCCAGCGGTAATTCTAATTTCAGGAAGTGGCCAGCAAAATCGTGATTCCGAAATTTTAGGACATAAACCTTTTCTAGTCATTGCTGATTATCTCACTAAAAATGGTTTTGCAGTATTGCGTTACGACGATCGAGGCGTTGGAGCATCAAAAGGAAACCCTACTTTATCTACATCCGATGATTTTGCAAATGATGCTGCAGCAGCTATAGCGTATTTAAAAACTAGGAAAGAAGTTGATAGCAGAAAAATTGGAATTATCGGACATTCAGAAGGCGGCACTATTGCTCCAATGCTTGCTGCAATAGATAAAAATATTGCATTTATCGTTTTGCTAGCAGGAACAGGTGTGGCAGGTGATGAATTACTTGTAGATCAAAATTACCAAGTGGGAAAAATTAATGGCATGACCGAGGAACAATTAGCTGCGGCAAAAATAACAAATCAAGAAATCTACGCTATTGTAAAAGGTACAGGAACACTTTTGGAGGTAAAACAAAACTTAACCGTATACTTCCAAAATGCTTCTGCACAAATACCTCAGAATGAAAAACCGTCGAAAGAAGAGTTAGATGCGTCTATAAAGACTAATGTAAACGCTATTGCATCGCCTTGGTTTCGGTATTTTATTTCTTACGATCCGAGAGTGAATCTGAAGAAGGTAAAATGTCCTGTTTTAGTATTGAACGGCGAAAAAGACATTCAAGTATCGGCTAAACTCAATACAGAAGCGATTGCAAAAGCATTAAAAGAAGGAGGAAATAAGAAAGTAAAAGTTCAGATTTTTCCAGAGCTCAATCACTTATTCCAACATTGTAAAACATGTACTGTGGCAGAATACAGTGAAATTGAAGAAACGTTTGCTCCTGAAGTTTTAAAAACGATGTCCGATTGGATGCAAGAACAAGTAAAGTAATACAGTAAAGAGGAATTTAATTCCTCTTTTTTCTTTTAAAAACGGTAACATTTCAGCGCGATTTTAGTCTAATACATTCAACTTATATTCTATCCGATGAATTTTACACATAAAAAGTTCTTACTCCTTGCGCTAACTTCTACACTATTTGCCTTTTCACAAAACAAAATTCAAGTAGAAATGGATTTAAATAAAGTGACCAATGACCAAGTCACTGTTTCCGTTTCCGTTCCTGTAACTACGGCATCTGCGTTACTTTACAGCTTTCCTAAAATAATCCCCGGAACGTATTCGGAGGATGATTATGGAAAATACATCGAAAAATTTAAAGCTTTTGATGCCAAAGGAAATGCACTGACAACGATAAAAGTCAACGATAATTCTTGGAAAATTGAAAATGCTGCAAAGGCAAGAACAATTTCGTATCAGGTTAATGACACATACGATATTGAAGACACACACGAAATATTTTCACCAGCAGGAAGCAATATCGAAGTCGGTAAAAATTTCATGATCAACACACATGCTTTTGTAGGTTATTTTGATGGTTTTGCCAATAGTCCGTATCAACTTACCATCATTCATCCGGAATATTTGTGGGGTGCAACGGCCATGGAAGATTTGGATGCATCCAAAACTAAAGATGTATTTCAGACCAATCGATATGCTACGTTAGTGGAAAACCCAATTATGTATGCAAAACCGGATTACACTACATTTACCGTCCAAGGAATGGAAATTGTAATTGCTGTTTACTCACCAAACGGATTGGTTACTGCGGAAAGCATTACGCCTGAAATGAAGACTATGATAACAACTCAGAAGAATTTTTTAGGTGACTTTAACGCCACAAAAAAATATGTAGTTCTACTTTATTTGTCTGACAATTCAAAACCCGATGCGCAAGGATTTGGCGCTTTGGAACACCCAACAGCAACAACGGTGGTGATGCCAGAATTACTACCAAAATCAGAATTAGTAGATCAATTGAAAGATGTAGTTTCGCACGAATTTTTCCACATTGTTACCCCTTTAAGCATTCATTCTAAGGAAATCCAGGATTTTGATTACAATGCTCCCAAAATGTCTAAACATTTATGGATGTATGAAGGTGTAACTGAATATTTTGCCAATTTATTTCAGATCAATCAAGGCTTAATTACCGAAGAAGAGTTTTATAAAAGAATGTCGGGCAAGATTGCCAATGCATCACGAATGAATGACATGTTGCCTTTTACCAAAATGAGTACTAACGTTTTGATAAAACCTTACAAAGATGAATACCTTAATGTCTATGAAAAAGGCGCACTGATTGCCATGTGCATTGACATCGAAATCAGAGAAAAAAGCAATGGAAAACGAGGTATTTTAGATTTAATGAAGCTGCTTTCTTTGGAATATGGGACAAAAAAAGCATTTGACGATAGCGAATTATTTGGCAAAATAACCCAATTGACCTATCCAGAAGTAGGCATTTTCTTGGAAAAATATGTAAGCGGTCCTACTCCAATTCCATACAGTGCATACTTTGCAAAAATGGGAGTGACCAAAACGATGATCAATACCGAAGGGAATTTATTTATAAAGGAGCAAGCGCCACTTATAAGCATTGATCCAGATACGAAGGAAATTAGTTTCATCCAACATGCACCACTTCAACCATTTTTAAAAAATATAGGAATTGAACCGGGCGATGTATTATTATCCGTGAATACTATAAAATATAATTTAGACAACATCAATGATTTGATCATTTGGAGCACTTCATTGAAAGAAGAGGAAGAAGTTACTTTCATAATTAGACGCAACGGTGTTGAAAAACAGTTTTCAGGCAAAGCTATTTTGCCACAAGAACGAATTCCAGGCTATCAATTTACAGAAACCGCAAAAGAGTCTAAAAAACAAGCATGGTTAAAAGGCTAAAAGTTTAAAATGATTTGCTAAATATAATCCCCAAATAAGTCAGTTGTTTGGGGATTTTTTTATTATTTTGCCAAAAAAATATAACCAAATGAAACAATTGATTCTTTCGCTTACCACCGCTTTCCTTTTGATGAGTTGTGCGGAAAAAGGTGCCGATACCAACACACATATTGCAGGAACTATTAAAGGATTCACATCAGGAACCGTTTATCTACAGAAGCAGAACGACAGTATTCTAGTTACTATTGACAGTGTACAAATGAGTAAAGATTCCAAGTTTAAATTTGATTTTAATCTTGATTCACCGGAAGTGATGTATTTGGAAGTAAATCGCGGCGTTACAAAATCCATTGATAACAGTTTACCTATTTTTGCAGAGCCAGGAACAATAACTGTTGACGCGGCGTTAGACCATTTTTACGCAAGTGCAAAAGTTTCTGGATCTAAGAATCACGAATTGTTTGAACAATTCCAAAAAGTAAACACCAAATACAACGGCGAATTACTAGATATTTCAAAAGAGAAATTTGATGCTATTCGTTTTAAGCGTTTGCAAGACGTGGATAGTATTGAGCGTAAGTTTGACTCTAAATTAAAAAGAAAATACTTGTACGCTATTAACTTTGCTTTGACCAACAAAGAATATGAAGTAGCACCTTACGTAGCTTTAACAGAACTTAGCAATGCTAACATTAAATATTTAGACACCATCAGCAAAACGATCGCTCCAAAAGTAGCTCAATCTAAATATGGAAAATTACTAACCGAGTACTTGAACGATTTGAAGCAAGTAAAATAAAATCAAGCGATATACAATCATTTATAAATTGCTATTAAAAAGCCACTTTTGAAAATTCAAAAATGGCTTTTTTTTTGGACATAAAAAAAACCATAACAACTAAATGTTATGGTTTCTGTATTGAGCCGGCGGAGGGACTCGAACCCACGACCTGCTGATTACAAATCAGCTGCTCTAGCCAACTGAGCTACGCTGGCGTCTCATTACGGGTGCAAATATAAGACTGAATTTTAGATTTACAAACAAAAATTCAACTTTTTTTGCACTTTTTTTTCTTACAATGCGTTGATTTTAGCAACTAATTGATTTGCAACTTCTTCCAAATCTTTATTGATTTGTTTGAAGTGTGCTTTTTTATCTTCAACTTTCTTTGCGTTTACTTTTTCAATCAAAACATCAAAAGAAGCAATCGCTTCATCGATTAATGCATTTGTTTCTACAGTTGGTTTTCCTGTTGTAGTCATCTCGTACAAGTATACTGCTTCAATAATATCACCTAATACGTAGTTGATGTCTTTCTTTAAATTCTTAATATTGGCCATTTGATTTTTATTTTAATTTCCGATTGCAAAAGTACACATAATCTTGATATAACCGACTATGAAATTGCTAAAATAGAAAGTATTGCAAAAAACACCCACGATAAAAAGCATCGTAGATACAGATTTTTAACAATTGCAATTACGGGTCTTATGAAATGTAAATTTCTAAAAGGGAAGCTACTCCACTTAAATAGTAGTTTTTTAAAGCGGCAGGAATTAAAACCGTATCGCCTTTTTGATAGTAAAAATGCACATCGCTTATTATGATTTCAAAAGTTCCTTCCACACACATGTATACGGTAAACGAATCGCCTAATTTTTCAATGGCAGTTTTCACGGTTAGCGGTATGAAATTAGTTGTAAAATAAGAACACTCCACCACAGGATTGGATTGGTTTGCTTCTCTAAAAAACAGTTTCTGAGTTTCTGTTTTTTGATAATTGATGGCTTCCAAGGCTAAATCTACGTTTAATTCTCTTTTATTCCCATTGCTGTCAAACCGGTCAAAATCATACAAACGATACGTAACATCAGACGTTTGCTGGATTTCTGCAATAACAATTCCAGCACCAATAGAATGCACCGTTCCTGTTTCCAGAAAAAACACTTCTCCTTCATGCACTTCGATACCGTCCAAAATAGAAGTCAGTTTCCTAGTAGCCAAACTTTTTAAATACTCATCTTGCGTTGAATTTTCTTTAAAACCTACTATAATTTCAGCACCTTCATCCGCTTGCATCACATACCACATTTCAGTTTTCCCCAAGGAATTGTGGCGTTCTTTTGCCAACGCATCATTTGGATGCACTTGTATAGACAAATCTTCTTTGGCATCTAAGTACTTAAATAATAAAGGGAACTGCTTTCCAAAACGATTATAAACTAAAGCGCCTAAAATTTCCTCTGGATAAGCGTCAATTAACGCTGTAATCTCTTTTCCTTTAAAATCACCATTCGAAACCACACTAATATTACCTTCAACGGCAGATAATTCCCAACTTTCGCCTGTGGTATCTGAAGTAATCGGTTTATTAAGTAGCATTTTTAGTTTCTCACCACCCCAAATCTTTTCTTTTAAAATAGGGTTAAACTGCAATGGATAAAATAATGGATTCATAGGTATAGAATTAAAATCTATTTGTCACCGCTATAGGTCACAAAATTGCGAGGCGTTTCATAAAGTACCACCTCTAAATCGTGTTCTGGATTAATCTTTGCGCGAAGTTTGTCCCAAATAACCACTACAATGTTTTCTGCAGTAGGATTTAAATCAGCAAATTCAGGTACGTCTAAATTCAAGTTTTTATGATCAAAACGATCTTCAATTTCCGCTTTAATTAAATCCGAAAGGATTTTAACATCCATCACATAACCTGTTTCAGGATCAATATGTCCGGTAACACTTACAATCATGTCATAATTATGCCCATGAAAATTGGCATTATTGCACTTCCCAAAAATGCTTTGGTTTTGTTCATCAGACCAATCTTTCCGATACAGCCTGTGAGCCGCATTAAAATGTGCTTTTCGTGAAATTGTAACTTTCATAAATATACTTTTATATCGTGTGTTCCTCTAAATAGTGGTAAAATTTATCAAAAATAATCTTAAACCAAACCGTGTAAATACCGGGATTGTCCTTCATGTCCTGCCGCACCGCTTCAATAGACATGTATTTCCAATTGGCCACTTCTTCACCGTTAATCGCTGGTTCCTCATCAGAATAACCAATCATTACGTGATCCAATTCATGCTCCGTCAAGCCATTATCAAAAGGTGCTTTGTAAATAAAGTGAAACAACTCTTTCAATTCAGCCGTAAAACCCATTTCTTCAAACAAACGTCGTTTCCCAGCTTGAACGTTCGTTTCGCCACTTCTTTGGTGACTGCAACACGTATTGGTCCACAACATTGGCGAGTGGTATTTATGTGAAGCGCGTTGTTGCAACATAATTTCTTTGTCCTTATTTAATATAAAAACAGAAAATGCACGATGTAAAACCGCTTTTTCATGCGCTTCCAACTTGTTCATCAAGCCAATTGGTTCGTCCTTTTCATTCACTAAAATAACTTGTTCTTCCATTCTTTTACAATCCTATAATTTTCAAAATTTTGGCAAAATCTAATCAAGTGTTGCATTCTTTGGGCGTGACCCCTACTGCTTTTGGCTTTCAAAGCAAGCCAAAAGCAGCAGCGGTCGGGCTGTACGCTCCCGCTTTTTTTGGATTGTTAAAAAAAAAAAAAACAATCCAAAAAAGAGCTCCACTTCCATCCCTCACGCAAAAAAATCAATTCCTAACGCAGGTAATAATTGGTGTACATCCTAAATCCATTCCTTAAGAATAGCTCCAAAAATACAAAAAACTTATGAGCTAACTGCCGATTTTTGCGTTTGTGAAATATTTAACGAAAGTACTATAAAAGAATTATTGGTGTACGCTTTCCGCTATTTTCAATGCACATTTCTCCCCATCAATTGCTGCAGAAATAATTCCGCCGGCATACCCCGCTCCTTCTGCACATGGATACAATCCTTTGATGTGAAGGTGCTGATACGAAATAGCATCACGAGGAATTCTTACTGGTGATGAAGTTCGGGATTCAGGAGCGTGAAGGATGGCTTCGTTTGTGAAATAACCTTTCATGGATTTACCAAATTCAACAAAACCTTCCCGCAGCGTTTGCGTAATGAATCCCGGAAAAACGCGTCCCAATTCTACCGAAGTAGTGCCGGGAACATACGACGTTTTAGGAATGGACGCCGAAACTTTGCTTTGTGTAAAATCAACCATTCGTTGGGCAGGCACTTTCTGCGTTTCCCCCGCTACACGCCATGCTTGTTGCTCGATGCTTTTTTGGAATTCCATTCCAGCAAGAGGTCCGAATTTAGCGAAGGGCTTGAAATCTTCTAAACGCAATTCGACCACAATTCCTGAATTGGCGGTAGCTTGGTCTCTTTTGGATGGCGACCAACCGTTCGTTACCACTTCACCCGGACTTGTCGCGCAAGGTGCAATTACGCCACCGGGACACATGCAAAAGGAGTACATGCCGCGACCGTTTATTTGTTTTACTATTGAATAAGGTGCTGGTGGAAGAAATTCGCCTCGAAAATCACAACTGTACTGAATTTTATCAATCAGTTCTTGCGGATGTTCAGCCCGAACGCCTATAGCGAAAGGCTTGGCTTCGATAAATATTTGTTTTTGATGCAACAATTCATAAATATCACGAGCGGAATGACCGGTGGCCAAAATCAAATTAGATGCTAGAATCTTATCGCCATTTTGCGTGACAACGCCTTCAATGGCATTGTTTTTTACAAGAAAATCGACCACTTTGGTATTAAACAAAACTTGTCCACCAAACTCGATGATTTTTTCGCGAATGGCTTGAATGATTTTAGGCAATTTATTGGTTCCAATGTGTGGATGGGCTTCGACTAAAATATCCGGGGAAGCGCCAAAAGCGACAAATAATTCCAGAATTCTATCAACATCTCCCCGCTTTTTAGAACGGGTATATAATTTTCCGTCTGAATAGGTTCCTGCACCCCCTTCGCCATAACAGTAATTGGAATCTTCGTTGACGATGTGGTCAATGTTGATGGCTTTTAAATCCCGTCGGCGTTCTTGAACGTTTTTTCCTCTCTCGAGAACAATTGGCTTTAAGCCCAATTCAATTAATTGCAATGCAGCAAAAAGTCCGGCAGGCCCTGCTCCAACTACAAGAACTTCTTGTGCCTTGGACACGTCTTTGTACTCAGGCAACTCAATTTGCTTTTCAACAATAGCTTCGCCTTGAAAAAACAACACCACCTTTAGATTAATCTTTATCGATTTCTGACGGGCATCTATCGAACGCTTCAAAATGGTAATGTGTTGAATTTCGGCTGAACTAATGCGTTCCAGTCTTGCAATATGTTCTTTAAGCAACTGATTATTGACTGCAATTTCTGGTGCAACTTGAAGCAAGAGTTCTTTAGACATGGATTTTTTTTTGCAAAAATAGGGAATTTATAAAAGATAATATTCATTTATAAATAACCTTACTAATTATAAAATGTAAAAAATTTAAAGCTTTTTGTAAAAAATACTTTACATAAAGAGAAGTTATTATTACATTTGATTGAATTTAAATTTAACAGTTTATGGAAACAAATTTTTTATTACCGAATCGATTCAGCTATTTTGGATGGATTTAAATTACAGCAGCCGTTTTAGCCTGGACGATTTGCTCAATAAGTGAAGATGAATTTTCATTTCTCAATGCACGAGTATTTACAATTGCTGGTGCTGAAATACTGAAACCGACCGAATATTTTACCTTAATCGACGTAAATCTAACCTTTACTATTGTAGGCGTACTTTTTATTTTAGGCGGCCTATTCGTGGCTTTCGCAAAACAAAAAAAAGAAGACGAATTCATTATGAAATTGCGACTTTTGTCTTTTCAGTGGTCTATTTTAATAAATTATACATTACTGTTGTTGTGCTTCATTTTTATTTATGACCTCGCTTTCTTAAATGTAATGATTTACAATATGTTTACGGTTCTCATTTTATTTATCATTCGATTCCATTATTTATTATACAAATTCAACGACACTAGTAATGAAAAATAATATAAAAGTCGAACGCGCCATCAAAGATATTACGCAAGAAGATTTGGCCAAAATTATTTCAGTAAGTCGGCAAACCATTAATGCTATGGAAAAAAATAAGTACGTTCCATCGACCGTATTAGCTTTGAAAATCGCAAAGTATTTTGAAAAATCAGTTGAAGCTATTTTCTTCCTTGACGAAACCGATTGATTGCAAAAAACGATCTAAACATTCTTGAAATCTTGTGAGTTTTTATCCACAAATTTTTAGGCATTTTCGAATGTGGTTTATACCTACAAGGTTTTGAAAACCTTGCAGGATTTAGAGCACATATAGTTAAATTTTCGTTTGAACGATTAAATGAAGCCTACAGATTGTTTAATTATCCCTGACTGGAAGTGGTATCCTTTTCTGGTCTCGTTTTTCACGAGATCAGAAAAGATTTAACGGAAGGCAGGAACATGGTTAAAAAGAAGCCGAAAAGTTGCGATACAAAAAACATTATTAAAAAAAAAGGTTTGGCATAAATCCAAACCTTTTCAATCTAACATGTAATGATTTATTTTTTAATCAATTTGCAATTTACAATGGTTGTACCAACTGTTAATCGAACCAAGTAAACACCCGTTGGAAATTCAGCAATAGAAATACCATTTGCAGTTGCAGCTGTGTTTTTAAATTCTTTTACCAAAGTTCCATTTATAGCATATATGGAAACATTTGAAACTGTTTCGGCACTTTTATTTGCGATATAAAAAGCATCTGAAGCAGGATTTGGATACACTGAAATTAAATTATTCAATGTGCTTTTAGTTGTACCCAATGAAACCGACTGTTCAAGAAAATCTGGAATTCCATTATTATTGGTGTCGTCATCTGCAGGATTATTGTTACCGTTATAATCTTCATTAATGGTTAAAACACCGTCGCCATCGTCGTCATTGTCTAGGTAATTTGGAGTTCCATCGACGTCTGTGTCTAGCAAAGTGGTTTCGGTTCTTCCATTAGGAAGATTTGCAAACACATATTCAACGGAAGTTAAAACCATATCGCCGTCGTCATCGTTATCGATGAAATTTGGAATTCCATCGTTATCCGTATCGTCGTTTGCAAAGTTACCGTCGTTGTTCAAATCTTCATCAATAGTGGGAACGCTATCCAAATCGTAGTCGTTTTGGCAATTGATGGTTCGCAAATCTACTTGTGTAATACTTGTACCGTCCGTTGCATATAGAATTTGATAGTTGGCCGTTGTATTTGTGAAACTTAAAGAGGCAAGCGCATTTTCAGCAAATTGAGCGTCCGAAAGACTAGCGTAAAAATTCAAATTCGCATTTTCTAAATCATCTTTCACCACTTGAAGGTTGAAATCAGCAACTCCAGCAGCTGTATTTTCGCAAGCGATGTAACTGTAATTTGAATTAGAAACAGGCAATGCAAAACGCCAGCCTTCTTGAGTAGCAGTCCAAGGTCCTGTGTTTCTTCCCGGAGGAGTAATTCCTATTGAACCGGTGTCGTTAATTAAACCCGTTACGGCAAGTCCGCCATTCCAAGTAGTACAGGATTGACGTTGCACAATTTGCACATCAACGGTGTTTAGAGTTTCATAAAGAATCATTTGAAAGGTAGTTACTTCTGCATTACCACAATAAAAAGGGGGCTGATTATTAAAAAGCACAACAAACTTGCGGTAAGGTGCGCTTCCTACAACTGAATAAGTTATCGTTCCTGGTGTTGCAGTCGTATTTCCATTACTATTCATATCCGAATAACAACCAAGTATTGCATTTTTGATAGGGAAATCTAAATTAGGGATTGTTGTATTAAAATTATAAGGATTATATCCATTTGCTAATGCAGTATCAAAACGTATATCACCATTTGTACCTATTAGGACTTGATTGAAAGTATTTCCCATAAAAGTAAAATCGAACGTCAGCGGAATTACATCTGAATATTTGTCATCTGATGTAAATTGCACAGGAACAGCAGCTGTATACACTTGATGCGGAATTGAAGTAACACTGTAATCTGTTTGCGCATTCACATGCATTCCGAAAGTGGAAATCATAATGCAAACAACAAAATTTTTAAGAGATAAGTAATTGTTTTTCATATATTTTGTTATATTATTTCAAATTTAAGCATAATTAGTTTACAATTGACCTTTCATTTCAAAACTTCGCAAAGCAAATGAAGCAAGCCAATGTTCGCCTTCGTAATTTCCATCTACTACAGAAGGAAGTGAAAATGTCAAATGTGTATCCGCCAGTTTTTGCAAATGTGAAAATTCTTTTGGATACCTCTGAATAAGGTAATAAAAATTCCACGCACGGCTAAAATTCAAACCATCTAAATGTACTAGATGTCCGTCCGTTCTATCGGAAACTCGGGCCACATCCCAAGTGTACTTTTTGTCGAATAATCTTGGTGCAAATTGCTTTGTCCAAACCAAGAATGATTTAGCAGGCAAAATTCGCTGCATAATTCCTAATTCTTCCAAGCATGGCGATAGAAAATCCGTGCCACTTGGTTCCCAATCAAAAGGACAATTTTGGTCTTTTTCATACAATCGGATGGCATTATCTGCAATACTTTTTTGAAGCGCATCATTTTTAGAATTTATAGCATAATCCCAAGCCAAATTCATCCCGAATGCCGTATTAGAATGTGTTCCAGCACGAATAGGATAGTTTAATTTGGGCAAAAATTCAATATAACGACGCACTATACTATCAGAAAGTGGCTGTAAGTTCTGTGCTAAATCTTTGGCGTAAGCCTCAGAAGAAGAGTCTAATTCCATTTGCAATTTCAGCAACCAAGCCCAACCGTACGTTCGTTCAAACGACTTTTCATGCGGTTTAGAAATGTAGGCTATTTCCTCTTGGATGTTTTGTTTCGATAAATTGACTTTTAATTTCTCAATAATTTCTGCTCGACCTTCCAATTTGGGGAAATGGTTGAGCAAATACACCAAACTCCAATGTCCATGGACCGAAGAATGCCAGTCGAAACAACCGTAAAAAGCAGGATGCAACGTTTTTGGCGAAGCAATTTCAGAACTGTCAATGAGCATTTGACTTAACTTATTGGGATATTCTTGCTGCAAACATTTAATGGGTAATGTTGCCAAGTGATTGGCTTGAGGAAGTGTTAAATTTTGCGCAAAGCAAAAAGAACTTATCGTCAAAAAGAATAAGATGGATTTATACATACCTTGTGTTTTTACCAAAAATAAGCATTTTGAAGCTAAAAATTTCAAATATAAACGTGTAAAATCATTACGGTTTTGCATGCTAGATTTGAAGTCAATTATAAAGCAAAATCAATTAAAGCACCGTATTTTTGCATAAAACAAGCAAAAAATGGAACGTCAAATAAAATTAGTTTGGGATTTTAGAGGCCAAGCGTCCGAAAAGACAGCCGAACATCATGTAACTCACTTAAAGGAATACATTGAAATTGAGCAACTTCCTTTAACTAATACTGGTTTTGAAGTTATCAATGACATGCATGCCATTGCCTATGTTGTGGTTACTGATGCTTATATGATTCAGATTAGAGACGTATTAAAACCACATCGAGGAGAGCTTTTTGAAGGATAGTTGTCAGTTAACGGTTATCCGTTGAAAGTTATCAGTTTTGAAATCAGTCTTTGCACTAGATTTTCTTTTCTTGATTGAAATTGATATTAAAGTCCTTCTATCTTTCCATCCTTAAGTGGTTCTATCTCTAAATCCTAAACTAAAAGCCGTCATGACTACATCAATACTCCACGCCAATTTAAAAGAGCATTTTGGATTTGAGCAATTTCGTCAACATCAAGAAGACATTATTCAGACTGTGCTTTCAGGTCAAGATACTGTTGCAATTATGCCTACAGGTGGTGGAAAATCAATTTGTTTCCAATTGCCTGCGTTATTATTACCGGGAATTACAATCGTGATTTCACCATTAATTGCGTTAATGAAAGACCAAGTGGACAGCTTGAAAGCCAACGGAATTCCGGCTTGTTTTATTAACAGCACTCAAAGTTCAGAAGAACAGCAATTTTACATAGATGCGTTGCGCGAAGGCACCATAAAATTGGTTTATGTGGCGCCCGAAAGTTTATCATATTTAGACCAAGCTTTTAATTCACTCCAAATAAGCTTGATAGCCATTGATGAAGCACATTGTATTTCAGCATGGGGACACGATTTTAGACCGGCATATACCAACTTGGGTTACTTAAAAAATCGCTTTCGGGCAACACCAGTTTTGGCACTAACTGCGACAGCCGATAAAGCTACGCGAGCGGATATTGTACAACAATTAAACCTCATCAATCCAAAAATTGTGGTGGCGTCTTTTGACCGCAAAAATTTGAGTTTAGAAGTTCGTCCGGCATTGGATAGGGTGAAACAAATTATAGATTTTATAGAAAATAGACCCGATGAATCTGGGATCGTTTATTGTTTGAGTCGGAAAACTACCGAGGAATTGGCACAGAAACTACAACAAAAGGGAATCAAAGCAAAGGCCTATCATGCAGGTTTGGAAAGTAAGTTGCGAGCCAAAACGCAGGATGATTTTATTAACGACGATTGCCCAATTGTTTGTGCCACAATCGCTTTTGGAATGGGAATTGACAAGTCAAATGTTCGATGGGTCATTCATTATAACTTGCCCAAAAACATTGAAGGTTACTACCAAGAAATTGGTCGTGCAGGTAGAGACGGATTGCCTTCAGAAACACTTTTATTTGAAAGTTATGCGGACATGATTCAGCTTCAAAAGTTTGCTTCCGAAGGATTAAATTCTGAAGTACAACTGGCAAAATTGCAACGCATGAAGCAATATGCCGACGCTTTAAGTTGCCGACGTAAAATCCTACTGTCCTATTTTGGCGAATTGGTTACCGAAAATTGTGGCAATTGCGATATTTGTAAAAATCCACCCGTGTTTTTTGACGGAACAATTTTGGCACAAAAAGCGCTTTCGGCTATCACACGACTGCAAGAAAATGAACCGTTGACTTTAATAATTGATTTTCTAAGAGGTTCAAAAAATGCATCGATCTACGATAAAGAGTATCAGAATTTAAAATCGTACGGAATTGGTGCCGATATTTCATGGTTTGATTGGAATCAATATTTAATTCAGTTGATTAATCTAGGTTATTGCGAAATTGCTTTTCATCAGAAAAATAGAATTCTACTTACACCTTTGGCACGAAAAGTTTTATTTGAAGGCGAAAAAGTAAAATTAACCGCAGTGGTAAAAAAACCAGCGCCAACCATTGATTTTAAAGAAAAAGCACCTTCAAGAGCAAGTAGTGGACTTTTTGATGTATTGCGAAAACTGCGTTACACAATTTCAAAGGAAGATGAAGTTCCGGCGTATGTTATTTTCAGTGATGCCACACTGCGTCATATGGAAAAAACACGACCAATGAGTGAAGCAGAATTTTTAACGATTGAAGGAGTTGGAAAGGCAAAACTTGAAAAATACGGTTCAGAATTTATTGAAGCAATTATTGAATTTCAGAAAAACAAACCCGTTACCCCTCGCGTGAAAAAAGAAAGCAGTACTTATAAAGAAACTTTAGCTCTTTTTAATGAAAATTTGAGCGTGGAAGAAATCGCAGTGAGGCGTAAATTGGGCGTTTCTACCGTTATTTCGCACATTGCTAAATTGTATTCCGATGATTTATTAAATGATGTAAGTAGCTTTGTTAATTCATCTGAAGTGGATCATATTAGAGAAGCACAAAAGGAGTTACAACCAAATGCTCCTCTGAAATCTTATTTTGACTACTTCGAAGAAGAAATGCCGTACTCGAAAATCAGAATGGGATTGGCAGTTATTGAAAAAGAGCACTAGCATTTTAATGGTACTTTCCAAATACTAAATGGGGTGAAGATATTAAAATTAAATAAGTTACATTAAAAACTAAAAACTAGTTACGAGTTAAAAGTTTGAATTACTTCATAAAATAACTTACTTAACTTTTCATCCGCTTTTCCTGCAGTTGCAATTATATCAGCAATGTCTACTGGTTTTAGATGGTCTGGATCACACTCGTCTGTAATGACACTTATTGCCGCACATGGAACTTTTAATTGGTTGGCAACAATAACTTCTGGCGTAGTACTCATTCCAACCATATCGGCACCAATAATTCCTAAATAGCGGTATTCTGCTCTGGTTTCCAATTGCGGTCCAAACACTGACGCATACACTCCTTCTTTCAATTCTATTTCAAGTTCAGTAGCTTTTAAATGTAGTTTTCCGTTCAAATTAGCATCATAAGGAGCACTCATATCTGGAAAAATGCCACCAAATTCAAAACTATTCAAGCCTTTTAGCGGACTGGATCCTTGTAAATTAATGTGATCGTTTAACAAAACCAAATCGCCTTTTCTAAACGATTTATTTATTCCACCTGCTGCATTGCTTAACAATAATTGCTTGATTCCCAATTTTTGCAAAACACGGATAGGAAATGTAACTTGCTGTAAACTGTAACCTTCATACAAATGAAAGCGACCTTGCATCGCTACAATTTTAGTACTTCCAATAGTGCCAAAAATTAGTTTACCTTTATGAAATTCAACGGTCGATACAGGAAAGTGCGGTATTTCTGCGTAATCAATGGTATGCTCAATATCTACGTAATCTAAAAACTTGCCAAGACCAGTTCCTAAAACAACGCCAAATTCTGGAGCAGTCACAGCTTTTGAGCGTAAAAAATCCGTAGCTTCACTGATCTGATTTGAATAGTTCATAATTTTAAAACTTTATTAAATTAATTACGTAAATAAATATAAATTTACATTACAATACAATCTTTTATGAAAAAAATAGCACTAATAGTACTTTTGTGTTTTACCGCAATGAATTACGCTCAAGAAGTAGATTATGTGGCTTTATCTACAAAATTTGTGCAAGCGGCACTTTCAAATGATCCTAAATTTGATGACTATAAAGCAATTATTGCAAAAGCAGATGAAGCCCAATTATTGAAACAAATTGAGGACGATACTAATAAAAAAACATTTTTCATCAACTTGTATAATGGTTTTACAAATAATGAATTAAAAAAACATCCTGAAAAATATGAAGATAGAGGTGCGTTTTTTAAGTCAAAGCAATTTGTAATCGCAGGACACGAATTGAGCTTGGACGTCATTGAACATGGCTTCTTGAGAAGATCGAGTATCAAGTGGAGTTTAGGCAAATTGCACAAACTATTTCCAAGTAAATTAGACCGAACGTATCGAGTTGACGAAGTAGATTACCGCATCCATTTTGCGCTAAATTGCGGAGCAAAAAGTTGTCCACCTGTCGTTGCTTATACTTCAAAAGATTTAGATCAGCAATTGGAAAAATCCACTAGAGATTATGTGACTAAAATTGCCAAATACAATAAAGAAGAGGATGAGATTACCTTACCCGTACTGATGTCCTGGTTTAGAGGAGATTTTGGCAGTAGATGTGGGATTTTAAAAATCATTAAAAAACTGGAATTAGTTCCTGAAGACCAAAAGCCAAAATTTAAATATGCCGATTACGATTGGACTTTAGATGTTAAAAATCAAAAAATAAACTAGAAAAATGGATAAAAGTTATTACAATTCGGACGACTTAAAAAAGTTTGGAAATATTGTTGATTTCCAGAAAGAAATGGGCGAAAAATTCTTTGACTATTATGGCGAAGTTTTTAAAGAAGGTGCATTAACAGCGCGGGAGAAATCCTTAATTGCTTTGGCGGTAGCGCATGCCGTTCAATGTCCCTATTGCATTGACGCTTACAGCACGGACGCTTATGAAAAAGGATACAGCGAATCGCAAATGATGGAAGCCGTTCATGTTGCCGCCGCGATTCGTGGTGGAGCAAGTTTAGTTCACGGCGTTCAAATGATGAATAAAGTTAAGAAAATTGGCCTATGAGTGCATTTAAAAAAGTGCCGTTGAAATCACTAAAGTCAACTCATAATTCCTTGTCAAAAGCAGAAAATCAACTGCAGATTTTAGAACAAGATCCTTTGCACTTTAAACCGTTCCAGGATAGTTTAGATGCCATCGGACTGTCTCCATTATTGCCTACAAATTTAGAAGTATTTCAAATCAATTTAGGCAAAATGTGCAACCAAGTGTGTACGCATTGTCATGTGGATGCAGGTCCGGATCGGAAAGAAATTATGACCAAGGAAACGATGCAACTCATTTTGGAGGTTTTAAAAAACAACCCGAATTTTAAAATTGTAGACATGACCGGTGGTGCTCCCGAAATGAATCCGAATTTCAGATGGTTTGTGGAAGAAGTGAGTGCACTTGGCATTAAAATTTTAGTACGCTGCAATTTGACCATTATAAAAGCTAATAAAAAATATTACGATTTACCTGATTTTTTCAAACTTCACAATATAGAAGTCGTTTCTTCTTTGCCGTTTTATTCAAAAGACCGAACAGATAAACAGCGAGGAGATGGCGTTTTTAAAAGTTCCATTGAGGCTTTGCAAATGCTCAATACAGTAGGTTACGGCAAGCCAAATTCAGGACTGATCTTAAATTTAGTGTACAATCCAGCAGGAGCATTTTTACCACCCAATCAATCCGCTTTGGAACTTGAATATAAAAAAGCATTGTTCCAAGATTTCGGAATTGAATTCAATAATTTATTTGCAATTACCAATTTACCGGTCAGTCGGTATTTGGATTATTTAATAGCATCTGAAAATTTCGAAGATTACATGACCAAATTAATTGACGCATTTAATCCAGTTGCAGCTTCAAATGTAATGTGTAGAAACACACTCTCTATTGGTTGGGATGGTTATATTTACGATTGTGACTTCAATCAAATGTTGGAATTAAAGGTTTCTAGCAGAGATTCCCAGCACTTATCCGACTTTAAAATCGACTCTTTAAAAAACAGAAAAATAATAGTAAGCAATCACTGTTATGGATGTACGGCAGGCTCTGGAAGCAGTTGTGGCGGTGCCGTTGCTTAATTTCAATCCTATTTATCCACTTAAATTCTCCGAATGCAAAACAAAAAAGCACTCTTATTATTTACAAAAAATCCCGAATTGGGGAAATGCAAAACCCGTCTAGCCAAAACAATTGGGGATGTAAAAGCCCTTGAAATTTATATTAAATTGCTAGAACATACCAGAGAAATAGTAATTCCTGTTGACGTGGACAAATTTGTTTTCTATTCTGAAAATATTGAAAGGGAAGATGATTGGGATAATGCTGTATTTCAAAAGAGAGTACAGAATGGAGACGATTTAGGACAAAAAATGCAAAATGCATTCCGTGAATTATTCCAATTGAAATACGATTCGGTTTGTATCATTGGAAGTGATTGCTACGAATTAAATTCAGAAACCATCAACCAATCTTTCATAGAGTTGGAATCAAAAGATGTAGTTATTGGGCCAACAAATGACGGAGGTTACTATTTACTAGGAATGAAAAAACTACACGCTGCATTATTCGAAAATAAAAATTGGAGCACTGAAACAGTCTATTCGGACACTATTGCTGACTTCGAACAATTTGGTTTATCCTACTCAAATTTGGTAAAACTAACCGATATTGACGAAGAAAAAGATGTACCAAAACACTGGAGATAACGGATCGTGTACACCTTATTTAAAATATTTGCTTTTCTAGCCGTAAAAATCTATTGCCGTAAAACTGTGGCAAATTTTGATGCAACTACTGTGTTTTCTGGTCCGAAAATTTTGGCCAGTAACCATCCCAATTCTTTTTTTGATGCGATACTGATTGCCGTTCATTATCCAAAACCCATTTACTTTTTGGCGCGCGGCGATGCATTCAAGAAGCCTTTGGTTGCCAATTTTTTAAAGGCATTGCATCTCATACCGATTTACAGATTGAGTGAAGGCAAAAATAATTTAAGTAAAAACGATGCTACTTTCAAAAAATGCTTGGAGTTATTGCGGCAAAACCAAACGATTCTTATCTTCTCGGAAGGTTTGTGCGTTAATGAGTGGAATTTGAGACCTTTGAAAAAAGGTACGGCTCGGTTGGCTTTAATGGCATTAAAAGAGGGTATAGCAAATTTAGAAATTCAACCCGTAAATCTTAATTATTCCAATTTTCATCAGAACCCAAAGGATGTAATTATAAATTTCAACGAAGCCTTTTGTCCACAATTTGATGAAACTAGTAAAGAAATCGAATTTCATAAAACGTTTAATTTCAAATTGAAAAACGGAATTCTGAATAAAATGTATATTGCCATCCAAGTGAAAAAAGTGGCTCTTTTTAAAAATAAAGAGAATAAGTTAAAGCAATTACTTTTGGTAATTCCAGCAAGTATTGGATTTATACTCAATTATTGGATTTATGCAATTTTTAAAAATTTTGCACTAAAAAAAACTACAAATACCGTCTTTTACGATTCGATTTTATTTGGATTACTGTTTCTATGTTACCCAATCATCGTAAGTATACTTTGTGTTTTTCTTGGATTACTAGTCAATTTTCAAGCCGCATTATTTCTGTTTTTCCTCTTTCCACTCAGTGCTTGGTCATACAGAGAATATAAAAGCTAGGTTATTTTACCTTGCTTAAAGCAAGCATTTTAATCATCCAATTCGGCAAAGGTTTCTCTCTGTTTCTTTTCCTTAAATCTAAAAACCAGCCTATTTTTTTAAAAATAGGGACTTTATGAGTTTCAACCAATTCGATAAGCGTTCCATCGGGATCTTCAACATAGCAAAAACGACCAGAAGCATTGTCCATTTCAAATGTGTTGGCGCTGTCTACCGTAAATTTATAATTATTATTTTCAGCGTGCAATTTAAAGGCGTCCATATCTAATACGTCAAAACACAGATGGATAAAACCACAATCGCCCCAAAATCTATTCTCATAAATTTTTTTAGGCTTTTCGTTAATAATTTGAATGAGCTCTATTGTAATGTTTCCTAACAGTTTATTGAAAGCACCTTTACCTGTAGCTGCTTTTTGCAATCCCACTTTTCGGTAGATACTATTATTTTCAGAAAATTCATAATCGTACAAAATAGTATCGAGACCCACTACTTCTTGATAGAAATGCAATGATTTTTCCATATTGGAAACACCAATTACAGCACCAATTACGCCACCCAAATCGTGCTTTCCTGTTTGAAACCAATCGTCTTTTGGAATAATTTTAAATGCATTTGTTCCATCATTTACCCAGAAATATGCAGTACCACTCGCGCAATTTTGTATTTCAGACACTGAGATTGCATCAATACTTTTTAGTCTTTGGTGCGATTTTTCAATGTCAACTGACTTCAAAATCGCTGCATAAATTCCTAAATCGCCTAGTTTGATAGAATTACAATGTACCGGTTTCCTGTTCAAATATTGCCAGATTTCAACTCCTCCTCCACCTTGCAGGTTCATGGTGAGAATGGCTCTTCTTTCAAATACTTTATTACCAGTGTATGCAGTCATTAAACTGGCTTTTGCAACATCATCAAAAACCAAAACATCCAGTCCAAACAAATGTTTGTATAGATGCATCGCTTGCTCTGCGTTAGAAACACCGATTCCAATTTGCTGAATTCCAGATAAATAATGATGCGACATTTACTCTTTTATTTTAATCCTTTGTTATGGGCTATTTTATAATACAACGACGGACTGAACCACCAAAGCCAAAACAAAAACCGTTCGGCTTTAAGAATGAGAACGGATTTTTTGTTATTTGAAATTCCCTTCAAAATTTTTTCTGCACAGACGGAAACATGCATTCCCACCTGATTGTTTTCGTCCGTAGTTCCAAATTGACTTCCATTTCCGACTAAAGCATTGCGGGAAATTGGCGTATCAATCCTGCCTGGATATACGAGACAAATATGAATGTTGGTTTTATAAAATTCACATTGCAAGGTTTCCAAATACCCTTTTATAGCATGTTTTGAAGCACAATATCCTGAACGTAAGGGAAAACCAATTAATCCAGCAATGCTACTAATTACTGTCATACTGCCTGAATTTTGCTTTTTGAAATACGGTAAAATCGATTGAGTCAATGCTACTGGAGCAAAATAGTTGATGTCCATTAGTTTTTTATAGACCTCCATTGAAGTTTGGTCCGCCAAAGAGCGTTGACTGATGCCGGCGCTTTGGATTACAAAATCAATTTTTCCCTCCAATTGCATTGCAGTATCAACTAACGAAGCAATTCCGTCCACTTCCAATAAGTTGTAAGGTAAAACATGTGTTTTGCAACTGAGTTCAGAAGCTAGATTTTCTAAAGCACTTGTAGTTGTAGAAGTCAGAATTAATATAGCATTTTGCTTGGCAAGTTGCACCGCTAATTCTTTACCAATTCCTGAGGAAGCGCCCGTTATCCAAACAATCTTGTTTTTAAAATGCATTTTTTCGGTAGCTTAGAAGTTCCTTATATTTTGAAACCATAGCATTTTGAGAAGCACCCTTTTTATACATTTTTACAATTTTTAAATTGGCTAACTGGACCGTCAAATAGGAATTTTGCTCGTATTTTCGAGCTGAAATTAAGGTTGATTTCGGGATGAGTTTAAAATTACCGCGCTCCCAAAGTCGTTGGATAAAATCATAGTCTTCCATGATGAACATTTCTTCATTAAAACTTCCAATCTGATTCCAAAGTGTTTTTGTTATAAATATTCCTTGGTCGCCACCTCTAAAAAACAAGTAATTAAATCGGGTAAAAAAAGCGTTGATTTTTAATAAAAAACGATTGCTGTCAAATTGTGTTCTAAAACTCCCACAGTCATAATTTTTTGCAATAGCATTTTTTATCAATTCAAAGAAATAAGGATTTGGTAAGCTATCGGCATGGACAAAAAAGTAAACGTCGCCTACGGCATTTTGAACTCCAAAATTCATTTGACCCGCTCTACCTTTCACTTCAGAAATAAGTGTTTTCACACCCAATTCCTTAGCAATTGCAATTGTTCCGTCAGTACTTGCACCATCAGAAATTATAATTTCATAATCCTGACCTTTAAGATTTTTTTGAAGATGTAAAATTATTTTCGCAATAGACAACGCTTCATTAAAAGTAGGAATGATGATGGATAAATACATAAACTAAGGTGTCAATTCGCCACTTCGCTGATGAACTTTATACGCATCAAACGCAATTCCTCAGTATCAAAATCGCCGTCAAATTCGATCAATGCATTTTTTATACTGTCGGATTCCGATTCCATATAATATTCAAAGATTTGCTCTTGCTGTTCATCGTCTAGCAAATCATCGATATAATATTTAATGTTGAGTTTTGTACCTGAATACACAATCATTTCCATTTCTTTCAATAATGCATCCATTTCCAAACCTTTTGCTTTTGCAATGTCGTTCAGCGATAGTTTCCTATCGATGTTTTGAATGATATACAACTTATTGGCTGAATTTACTCCAGTTGATTTTACAACCAAATCATCCGGTCGGACAATATCATTTTCCTCTACATATCGAGCGATAAGTTCAGCAAATTCTTTTCCGTATTTCTTGGCTTTTCCTTCTCCAACTCCATGAATACTTCCTAATTCGGTAATTGAAACTGGGTATTTGAGCGCCATATCTTCTAACGAAGGATCTTGAAACACTACAAAAGGAGGAACGCCTAGTTTTTTTGAAACTTTTTTACGTAAATCTTTCAACATGGTCATCAGCACTTCATCAGCTATTCCAGACGTTTTAGATGCCGTGACAATAGTAGCATCTTCCTTCTCATTGTATTCATGGTCTTCCGACATCATAAACGAAACAGGATTATCGATGTACTGAAGTCCTTTTTCAGTCACTTTTAAAATACCATAAGTTTCAATGTCTTTGGAAAGGTAATTCTCAACCAATACTTGGCGAATCAATGCCATCCAATGCCGCTCTTCCATTCCCGCACCAACACCAAAAAATGCTTGAGCGTCCGTTCTATGGGCTTTTATGGTAGCGTTAATTTTTCCAACTAATGTATAGACAATTTCTTTTGACTTGTATAGATGTTTGGTGTCGCGCACCACTTTAAGCAGTTTGACCACTTCATCTTTCGCTTCTTTTTTACTTTTTGGATTCCGAACATTGTCGTCCATATCGGCACCTTCTCCGGTTTCTGAACTAAATTCTTCACCGAAATAGTGCAATAGAAACTTCCGTCTTGACATTGAAGTTTCGGCATAAGCCACCACTTCTTGCAGTAATGCAAAACCAATTTCTTGTTCTGCAACTGGTTTTCCTGACATGAATTTTTCTAATTTTTCAACATCTTTATAGGAATAGTAAGCCAAACAATGGCCTTCACCACCGTCTCGACCGGCACGTCCTGTTTCTTGGTAATAACTTTCTAATGATTTAGGAATATCATGGTGAATTACAAAACGCACATCGGGTTTGTCAATTCCCATTCCAAAAGCGATCGTTGCCACAACTACATCCACGTCTTCCATCAAGAACATATCTTGATGACGGGCTCTCGTTTTTGCATCTAAACCGGCATGGTACGGAACTGCACTAATCCCATTGACTTGCAAAACTTGTGCAACAGCTTCCACTTTTTTACGACTCAAGCAATAAATAATTCCCGATTTTCCTTTATGCAGTTTGATGAAACGGATGATATCCGATTCTACATTTTTGGTTTTGGTACGAACTTCGTAATATAAATTCGGACGATTAAAAGACGCTTTGAATGTATTGGCATTTGGCATATCCAAATTTTTCAAGATGTCTTCTTGCACCTTTGGAGTTGCCGTAGCCGTCAATCCTATAATTGCTACGTCGCCCAATTGCTTAATTATATGACGTAAATTCCTG
The DNA here is from genome assembly GCF_000425485.1 of Flavobacterium tegetincola DSM 22377. Lineage (GTDB taxonomy): Bacteria > Bacteroidota > Bacteroidia > Flavobacteriales > Flavobacteriaceae > Flavobacterium > Flavobacterium tegetincola. The sequence continues at coordinate 45,275 of NZ_AUDN01000008.1, forward strand.
TATTCTGGTCGGAAATCATGACCCCATTCTGAAATACAATGTGCTTCATCAATGGCCACAAAAGAGATGGTCACCGTTTTTAAAAATTCAACATATTCAAGTTTTGTTAAAGATTCTGGAGCTACGTATAAAAGTTTGGTAATTCCAGAAGTAATATCACGCTTGACTTGCGCAATTTCTGTTTTTGTCAAAGATGAGTTCAATACATGCGCTACTCCGGGATCTGAAGAAAGACTCCGGATGGCATCAACCTGATTTTTCATCAATGCAATTAAAGGAGAAACAACAATAGCTGTTCCGTCTTTAATTAAAGCAGGCAATTGGTAACATAATGATTTACCCCCACCTGTAGGCATAATTACAAAGGTATTAATATCTTGAATAATACTTTTTATAACTTGTTCCTGTAAACCTTTGAATTGGTTGAAACCAAAATACTTCTTTAACTCCTTATGGATATCAATTTCGCTTGAATTCATTCTTTATTAAGTGTATTTTATATAAATTTGCAGAACATAAAGATAGTACTTTCTTTTACACCAACAAATATAATAACTATTCTATTTTGAATTCATCTGAAACGATTAAGGCCACTGCAAAAAAGACGATAAGCACTGAAAGCAAAGCCATTATACAACTGCTTGATTTTATTAATGACGATTTTGTTAAAAGTGTTGACCTAATCTTACAAACAAAGGGTCGACTTATAGTAACTGGAATAGGAAAAAGTGCCATAATTGCTCAAAAAATTGTGGCAACTATGAATTCTACCGGAACACCTTCTATGTTCCTTCATGCATCAGAAGCGATACATGGCGACCTAGGAATGGTGCAGCCGCAAGACATCATAATTTGCATCTCAAAAAGTGGAAACAGTCCAGAAATAAAGGTCTTGGTCCCGATTATCCAACGCTTTGGAAATATTCTCATCGCCATGACGGGAAATAGGACTTCTTTTTTAGCAAAAGGTGCTAATTATGTTTTAGATACCACCGTAGAAGAAGAAGCTTGTCCGTTAAATTTGGCGCCAACATCCAGCACCACAGCTCAATTGGTTATGGGGGATGCAGTAGCAGTGTGCTTAATGGAATTGCGTAATTTTAAAAGCGAAGATTTTGCAAAGTACCATCCTGGTGGCGCTTTGGGCAAGAAGTTATTACTTCAGGTAAAAGATATGTTGGAACATTCATTAAAACCAATGGTTGGCCCAGACACTTCTGTAAAACAAGCGATTTTTGAAATTTCAGAAAAAAGATTGGGTGTTACAGCGGTTATTGACCACGGAAAAGTAATTGGTATTATTACCGATGGAGACATCCGAAGAATGTTAAATGAACGGGATTCAATTACGGGATTAACAGCAAAGGACATTATGACCAAAAATCCAAAAATGGTAAAAGCCTCAGACATGGTGGTAGACGCCTTGAATATTTTAGAAGATTTTTCAATTACACAACTCGTTGTTTTAGACGGGGAAGAATATAAAGGTATCTTGCACCTGCACGATATTTTAAAAGAAGGAATTGTATAATGGCAAAGAAAAACACGGGCGAAATGTCCTTTTTAGATCATCTTGAAGTATTGCGTTGGGTTTTAATTCGAAGCACAATAGCCATACTTGTAGGTGCGGCAATAGCTTATAATTACAGTGATTTTATTTTTGATGTTGTTATTTTCGGCCCAAAAAGTGCTGATTTCGTAACCTATCAATTTTTCTGCGATATGGCTACCAAATATGGCTTGGACCAAAGTTTTTGCATTACCGAACTTCCCTTTACCATTCAAAACAGAACTATGGAAGGACAGTTTTCCATGTTAATTTGGACTTCTGTAACCGCCGGTTTCATCATAGCGTTCCCCTTTATTTTATGGGAATTATGGAAATTTGTAGGTCCAGCTTTATACGAAAAAGAGAAGAAGAACATTAAATATTTTATCTTCCTAGCTTCGCTCCTATTTTTTATTGGAGTTGCTTTTGGCTATTTTGTATTGGTTCCATTGTCCATCAATTTCTTATCTAACCTGACCATCAGTAGTCAGGTGCAAAATCAAATTGATATTGACTCCTATATTGGTTTAGTAAAATCCACTTCTTTAGCAACAGGATTGGTTTTTGAATTGCCTATTATTATTTATTTTTTATCCCGAATTGGACTTGTTACTCCAAAGTTTTTGCGCGATTACCGCAAATATGCTTATGTTATCATATTGATTATTGCCGCAATTGTAACACCGCCGGACATCATTAGTCAAATGATTGTAACTATTCCACTAATTATTTTATACGAAATAAGTATTTTTATTTCCAAAATTGTCAATAAAAACAGAGACGCTAAAACAGTTTAATTATGAGTGATGTTGTAAAAGAATTCAATGACTACCGTCAAAAAATGAATGAGAAATTATTGGCTGACAATAATAAAATCATCAAACGTATTTTTAATTTGGACACAAATGCTTACGCACCTGGAGCTTTGGATGTAAAAACCAAAGAGCTCCTAGGTTTAGTTGCTTCCGCAGTTTTAAGGTGTGATGATTGCGTAAAATACCATTTGGAAACAAGTCACAAAGAAGGCGTAACAAAAGATGAGGTAATGGAAGCTTTAGGAATTGCCACTTTAGTAGGCGGAACCATTGTTGTACCGCATTTGAGAAGAGCTTACGAATTTTGGGAAGCTTTAGAAGAAAGTGCTCAATAATCAGGTTTTTTAGGTAAGAGTTTTAGGTTGTAAGTTATAGGCTATAGGTTTTTGAATCGATTTTATTAAAACTATTAAGTTGCTCTAAGATCGTTCTTCAATGCTCTGTGTTCTATGCCTTACATTCTTTTCACTATATTCTCCTACCCTAATCCAAATTTGAAGTTAAATGAATTCGATACAAAAATGTAATTCGTTTCTTTGTAAAACATAATAAATTCAGCACACATGAAGTTAAGAGCCGAAAATTTAATTAAAACCTACAAAGGCAGAAGCGTTGTAAAAGGTATTTCTGTAGAAGTAAATCAAGGTGAAATTGTAGGACTTTTGGGACCAAATGGTGCTGGAAAAACCACTTCCTTCTATATGATTGTGGGATTGGTAAAACCAAATTCTGGAAATATATTTTTAGATGATATGAATATTACCGATTTTCCAATGTACAAAAGAGCCCAGTATGGCATTGGTTATTTGGCCCAAGAAGCATCGGTTTTTAGGAAATTAAGTATTGAAGACAATATATTAAGCGTTTTGCAATTAACAAAGTTATCTAAGGACGAACAAATTGCCAAAATGGAGTCGCTGATCGAAGAATTCAGCTTGGAACACATCCGTACCAATCGTGGTGATTTACTTTCTGGAGGTGAACGTCGGCGAACAGAAATTGCTAGAGCTTTAGCAACTGACCCCAAATTCATCTTGTTAGACGAACCTTTTGCCGGTGTAGATCCTGTTGCCGTGGAAGACATTCAACGAATTGTAGCACAATTGAAAAATAAGAATATTGGTATTTTAATAACCGACCACAACGTACAAGAAACACTTGCCATTACCGACAAAACGTACCTTATGTTTGAAGGAGGAATCCTGAAGGCGGGCGTTCCCGAAGAATTAGTGCAGGACGAAATGGTTCGACGCGTCTATTTAGGTCAGAACTTCGAATTGCGTAAAAAGAAATTAGAGTTTTAAGCGACTGACATTCAATTTTGGTGTTTCATTTTAATGAAGACAAAACGCTATTTAAGAATAATCCTTACGAAAACACGAATCAAACACCTCAATTATTATTTATAATTGAGGTGTTTTTTTTATGATAATTTTATTTAGGACAAACCACTATAATCTGTGGCACTTTTATAAATTTATTCAGAAAAATAATTACATTCGAAGTAACTTTTTTTTGCGAAATCTAAATAAGTTTTACTATTTTCACACAATATTTACAAACTGTTTGTTAAAACATATTTTTATGCTTAGAAAACTCCTCACCTTTTCCTTCCTATTGATTCAGTTCTGTGTCCTAGCACAAAGTAAAGTAGTCACTATTTTAGATGCAAGTACGGGCGAAAACATTCCCTATGCCAATATAAAAGTAGGAACAGAAATTAATACTGTTTCAAATAGTGAAGGGAAATTTACCCTCGTAGCCACTGAAGCAGACAACCAGAAAGCGATACTTGTTTCTTACATCGGTTATGAATCTCAACAGTTAACGGTAAAGAAATTGGAGCAACAAAATTTCATAATCAAGCTGATTCCTGCTATTTACGAATTGAGTGACGTTAATGTTACTGATAAGAAAGAGGACGCCAATTCCATTATGGCAAAAGTTAAAGCAAATATAAATGAAAATTACATTGCATCAGACACGCCTTTAAAAAACACCGTATTCCTGCGCGAAGAGTCTAATTTTAAAGCGAAGCAATTAAAAATCGAAGTCGAAAAATCATCTGGATTCTCTAAAAGTAAATTGAAAGATGTAAACACTGAAATTTCAAATTACATTGCCCAAACAACGAAAAACCCACCACGTGAGTTTAAAGATTTCCTTGGCGATTACAGCTCGAAGTTGACTAAAAAAGAGGGTAAATCTGTTATTTCTAATAAACTAAATGTGCTCAAAGCAACAACCATTAAAGACCAAAACAGATCAAGTTCTATAGATGAGTTAGAAAAAACCACCTCAAATTTATTTCTAAAACACCTAGATACTACCAAATTTTACAGGGTAAAAAGTGGCTGGATTGGATCTAGAGACACCGTATCGTTTAGCAAAAGTTTCAACGAAAAGAAGAAAAAGGAAAATAAAAAACCAGAGCCGAAAAATGTGACTGGTGCAAAATCTTCTTTGACTGAATTACAAAGTGAACTGCATCCTGCTTATGGCGCGGTAACCGAATTTATGCGAAACACGGATTGGTACACCTACACTTCTGATGGTGCAATTTTTACAGCAGATTATAAATTAGTATATGTAATTAAATTTAAACCTAAAAAAAGCAAAGCCTCTTACGAAGGCACAATGTACGTTTCTGAAAACGACTATGCTGTAGTGAAAGCCAATTACGCCTTAGCACCAGGAAAAACACTTTCTGGAATTAATTTAAAATTACTTTTGGGAATTAAATTCAGGAATAATGTGAGTCGAGGAACGCTCATTTACAAAGAAAATCCTGAAACAAATAAGTACTATTTGCACTACGCAAATAAGGAAAACGGCCAGTATTTTTATGTAAATAGGCCTTTAAAATTTATTGAATTGACAGAAGGCGACGGTGATGTTTTGGCGCTAGACATAAAAGCTGAAGGACAAATTTTAAACAAAACAGAGTATTTGAACTTAAATCAAAAAGAAATTACAGCTGCTGAATTTGAACAAATCAAGGAAGTAGATTTCAAATACCTGAATTTAAGAAAATATGACCCAAATATATATAAAGAATTTACGGTGATTGAACCTAACGAAGAGATGAAACAGTTTTTAATTCAAGACTAACTTTTAATTAAAATAGTGTGATTTTAAAGTAGTAAAACATACATCAAAAGCACCTTCATTTAAAATATCCCGTTCATCTGGCGAAATTATTTCAGCAGGTGAACGGGATATTTCTAGAATTATTATATGTAACAATTTATTTTGAAATTGAAATCTTTATTCCCTAAATGCGCCATTACCTAAAGTCATTGCTTTTAAATCTGCATCGCTTCCATTGAACACATTTACATCCACAGGACCTGAAATGCCACTCGCCGAACCTTTTTCAGTAAATTGCCAAAAACGCCAATCGGGTTTTAAATTTTCTACAAAAAAATTATAGTTGGCAATCCAAAACGTATATTCCGGAAAGTCCTCCTTCAAAAAATCTTTATAAAACCGCTCACCGGTATAAATAATAGGCTTTACTCCATACTGTTCTTCAACCAGTTGCAACCAATTATTTAAGCCGACTTTTAATTGCTTCAAAGTCTGCTTTTTAGGCAATTGCTCGATATCCAAAACGGGAGGAAAATCACCTTTTTGAAGCACGACATTTTTAATAAATAATTCGGCTTGTTGTGTAGAATTTTCGTCCGGACGGTAATAATGATATGCTCCTCGAAGGAATGCTCTACGTTTTGATTCTGCCCAATTGCGTGCAAATTTTCGATCAGGCCGATCCATTCCAACTGTTGCTCGAACAAAAACAAATTTTACGGGAAAATCATTTTCCACCATACGAACCGAGTCCCAAAGTATGGTTCCTTGGTACTCAGAAATATCAATACCGACAGGATTTTCCTTGTATTTGGATAAAAGCGTGTAATTTCTGACGTCCGAAAGTCGTTGTTTTTCGGCAGCTTTGGCACTTTTATTAGATTTAAAACTCAAATAATACGCCAAGCCATTTCGGTAATGATAGGCCGTTCCAAAAAGCAATCCTAAAAAAAAGGTTGCAATCAAGAAAGGCTTTACCTTACTAAAAGTCGAATTCTTTTTTGACTTTTTCCTCTGTAATGGTTTTCGTACTGTGCGTTTTGCCATAGTACTTATTTTTTGCCCAACTGATAATTATTTACAACAGAAAGCAAAATATAAAAAAGGATAATCATTGGTATTGCAAGGTATTGAAACACAAATAAGAACACTACAGAAGTAGTTAAGAATAGAATTTGCAATTTATTTTTAGCAAAATTAAACTCTTTAATTTTCAAAGAGAACAAAGGGATTTCGGCATTTAAAATGAAAGCACTAAAAGCGGTTACCGCCAATAGGAAGTATGGATTTTTCAATAATATATGAATAATCTCTGGAGGATTGTTCTGTAAAATAAGGGGCAAGCTTAAAATTAAAAGTGCATTTGCCGGCGTAGGCAATCCAATAAACGAATCCGTTTGTCGGGTGTCAATATTGAAATTAGCTAAGCGATAACAGGAAGCCAACGTGATGATAAATCCCAAATAAGGCGCCCAACTTGTAGCGGATATATTATTACCATCAGACAACATAGTAACCATAATAAAACCAGGTACAACACCACTAGTTACCATATCTGCCAACGAATCCAACTGTAAACCTAATGGACTTGAAACTTTAAACAGTCGGGCAAAAAAACCATCAAAGAAATCTAAAAAAATCCCCAAACTGACAAAGAAAAATGCCATCTCGAAATTTAACTCCATCGCAAAAATTAAAGCTATACAACCCGATAGTAAATTGAGTAACGTAATAAAATTGGGAACGTGTTTTTTAATATTCATGTGTTTGCATTTTTGAAAAACAAATTTAGCACAATAACTCAAAGACACGCACGTTTTATAAGAGATTTTTAATGTTACTTTTACGCGGGCATATTTTGGCTCAAACCACTGTAGCTTCGTTTTAAATTTATATTTTTACACTCGCAATTAATTTCTGATACTCAAGGCTTTTGAAAAACCTGACATTTATACTTACTTTCCTATATATTACTATTTCTAACGGTCAATCTGTGCGGAAATATTCTAATGAATTTATGAATATTGGCGTGGATGCGGCTGCATTAGGCATGTCCAGTGCTGTTATTGCAAGTTCAAATGACGTTAACGCAGCCTATTGGAATCCAGCAGGTCTGGTTCATTTGGAGGATCATCAAGCATCATTTATGCATGCCAGTTATTTTGCTAACATCGCGCAATACGACTATATCGCTTACGCAAAACCCATTGACGACAGAAGTGCTTACGCTATTTCGTTAATTCGTTTTGGTGTGGATGACATTTTAAACACCACTGAATTAATTGACAATCAAGGAAATATTGATTACAATAGAATCAAATTATTCTCCGTTGCCGATTACGCCTTTACGTTTTCGTATGCACGAAAATTGCAAGTGCCCGGCTTTCAATACGGTGTAAATGCCAAAGTAATTCGCAGGACCATTGGGGAATTTGCCAATTCTTGGGGATTTGGTTTTGACGTAGGACTTCAGTTTGAACGAAATGACTGGAAGTTTGGATTAATGCTTCGCGACATTACTACTACTTACAACATTTGGAATATTGACGAAGAGGAATATCAAAAAATTGCCGATGCTATTCCAGGTGAAAATCAAGACTTACCTGAAAGTACCGAAATTACTTTGCCTAAAGCACAATTTGGCGTTGCCAAAAAATGGGAATTTCACAATGACATGAGTCTTTTAGCTGCTACAAACCTCAACATGCGATTTACCCAAACCAACGATATTATTTCTACCAAAGCCGTAAGTATAGATCCCGCGATTGGATTTGAAGTTGGATACACCGACTTGGTTTTCTTTAGAACCGGTGTGGGAAATTTCCAAAACGTCATGCAATTGGATGGTTCTCAACAAGTAGGATTTCAGCCAAATATTGGATTGGGATTTAAATACAAAGGCATTCAAATTGACTATGCTTTAACAGATTTGGGCGACCAAAGTGCCGCATTATATTCCAATATTTTCTCGGTAAAAATTGATCTTGGGATTTTTAGATAATACCTTCTGCCTTACTTTATGAAACCACTTTTCCTTCTTCTTTGTTTATTTTTTGCACCACTTATTTTCGCACAAACTGATGCGAGAGACCACATTAAAGTGAGCGTTTTGACTGTAGGTGTAGCGGATCAATCGCATTCATTGTACGGTCACACAGCCATCCGGATCAAAAATGACATCCTTGGTATTGACCAAGTTTATAATTACGGAATGTTTGATTTTAGCACGCCTAATTTTATAGTTCGCTTTGTAAAAGGTGACATGCAATATTTTGCGGGAGCGTATCCGTATGCTGATTTTGAATACAATTACAAATATGAAAATCGATCGATTTATGAGCAAACGCTGGATTTATCTACGGAAGATAAATTAAGTTTAATCCAAGCGTTAGAAACTTCTATAACGGGAGAAGACAAATTTTATACTTACAAATTCATACAAAGAAATTGCACGACGAAAGTGGTGGATGTGATCAATGAAGTCTTAAAGAAAAATGTGATTTACAAACACAACGTTTCCGAAACAACTTATCGTGAAATTTTATATCCATATGCTGAAAATCAATTTTTTCAGAAGCTTGGAATCAATCTTATTTTTGGCGCAAAAACAGATGAACAAGCCACAACACTTTTTTTGCCATTTGATTTAAAAAATAATTTGGATCAAACTACTTTAAATGGAAAACCTTTGGTGGCGCAAAACAAGACTCTTTTTGAAGCCAACAGAATTCCAAATATAATTTGGTGGGATTCTATTTACACACTTCTTTTTGTACTTACTTTAATTGTACTTGTAAACAAAAAAACAATTACCAATGTCTATTTTATCATTCTAGGTGTTCTAGGCATTTTCTTTTCACTCGTTGGGTTTTACTCTTTCCATGAAGAAATTGCATTGAATTACAATGTATTGCTTATGAATCCAGTCTTGTTATTTGTAGTTTATTTTAATTGGAACAACAATAAAAAAGCTTTTTTAGTTTCCTCTTACATTGCTTTGACTTGTATTGCAACTTATACTTTATTCATGTTGACAAAAATTCATCTGGAAATAGTTTGGCCTTTTATTGCAGCAAATACAGCACTTTTGGTTCGGGGAATTTTGGTGAAGAAGAAGTAATTTTAATGGTGACTTTTAGAGCGCACAACTTAGAAAACAGAGAGAAAAGTAGAGAGTATAGAAAATAGAGTATAGAGTATAGAGCATAGAAAATAGAAATTGGATAATCATTGTCCTCTGTAGAAGAGAATGGTGCTCAATGTTTTAATGACGATATTTAAATCTAAAAAAATACTTCGGTGTTTGATGTAATACAAATCGTATTGCAGCTTAATTAAGCTTTCCTCAATTGACTCGCCATACGAATAGTTGACTTGAGCCCAACCTGTTAATCCTGGTTTTACGACGTGTCGGGTTTCATAAAAAGGCATGACTTTTACTAGTTCTGCTACAAAAACGGGGCGTTCGGGACGTGGTCCAATGACTGCCATTTCTCCTTTCAAAATATTTATAAATTGTGGAAATTCGTCAATGCGCGACTTCCTCAGAAATTTTCCAAAGGAAGTTACACGAACATCTCCTTTTGTCGAAAATACCGCACCATTACTTTCAGCATCGCTTTTCATGGTACGGAACTTATGGATTTCAAAGGGAACGCCATTTTTTCCAACACGCGTTTGACTGTAAAACAATTTGCCTTTATTGCCAAAATAATTGCCTACAATTACAAATGGAATAAGCAATACGGTAGCAATTACCCCTAAAATAGAACCTATTATTTCAAGTATTTTTACTAAAGCTAGATACAGTTGGTTCCTGTTACTTCGACTGAAAGGGAAATAGCGGTAGAAATCGGTGTCAAAATGCTGAATAGGTATGCGATACGTATTGCTTTCATACACTTGCGTATATTCCTTTATGATGCATCCTTTGTGCAATAAATGTAATATTTCTTGCAGCAGTGAAGGCTGTAATCCTTCGGTTTGATTTGCGGCAACCACAATTTCTGAAATTGAATTTGATTGTACAAACTGAATTAAGGTTTCTTCTTCCAACTCCTTATTATTTGACCTTAAAGAAAATGCCAATTGTCTACTTCCGTCCAGTAAAAAAACAGCCAGCACCTTGTAATGTGGATTTATTTCTTGCAACGCCTTTACTAATTCATCGGAAACTTCGGGATTACACAATAAAACAGCTCTTTTCTCAAAACGGTGCGATGCTAAGAAGTGTTGATAAAAAAGCCGCCACCCCAATAATGGAAAGAACACGCCTGTAAAAAAAAGTATAATTTGAATTCTATTGGATGGTAAAACAGGTGTCAAAATCGGAGTTAATAAATAAAACGATACCGTTGCGAAGGAAGTGAGTAGAATACTCTTTAGCATTTGGTATTGGTTACTGGCAATTTGCAAATTATACATTTCAAACACCGTCCCAAAAACAATAAGGTACGTACTTAAAACTGCAAACCATCGTGCATTTACCATTGAAATTTCAAAATAGTCAAAGTCAAGAAAAAGGTGAAATAAATGAAGTGTACCCAAAACAAAAATTATGTCGCACATACGCAGCAGTAATTTTCGTTCCGAAACTTCAAAATGTATTTTTCGATTGATATCCATAAATAGCTAAAGAGAATCGCTAAATTATTAAATACAATTTAATATAAGGTTATTATAACTTCAATTTTACTACTAATTTTGCAAAATTGTGAAATAAAATAATTTACCGCTGATTATGCTCTGAAAAACGTACATTGAGTAAGGCCAAACTGTAAACAAAGGCAGGAGCTGCAATACGCATGGCGGCATGATTAATGGTAAGAAGCCAGAAAATGGTAAATAATAAAGCAAAGATCTGGAGCTTATTTCCCAAATATAAAATAAGCGGCGTGACCAAAAGAATCAAAAATGCAATTAGTCCTAAACTACCGTGTTCTGCAAGTAACCTTGTAATTTCATTGTGTGTTGGTGCTTTAATTCCACTTTCCTCCTCCCGCACTTCTTTATTTCTACCTACTCCAACTCCTAAAAAAGGATTATCTAAGAACATATCAAACTCGGATTCAATGAGTAATTCTCGACCGGATAAATTACTTGATTTCTTTCTACCATTGACATCTTCATTGGCATACCGCTTGTCTATCAATCCCATAGTTTGAATAGAAGTATAGCCCCAAATCAGCAATCCAGCAAGCATCGAAGCTCCCGTTATTGCTATAATTTTACCTTTAGCGTTAAAGTTAGTAATGCGATATAGAACCAAAAGAAGCACCGCCATCATCAATAAACCTGTTATCATTCCGCCTCTAGAAAATGTCACGATGCAGCGAAATGCGAAAAGCGCCACTAGAATTCCATTTATGACTTGAAATGTCTTTGATTTTGAAGCTAAAAGCAGTTGTACAAAAGCGATAAACATTCCTAAACCTAATACTGTAGAGACCTGATTGGGACCAAATCCACCAGAAGTCTCAAAATTGGACTGCGTATTGGTCACAACATCTTTGATACTTGGCGTGTACAGAAACAAGTTCACAAGCATAGCTATTAAAGGCAATAACAGCATGGTGAGTACATCCAGCATTCGTTCTATAGTAATACTTCGCCGAAAGGTATAAATTGATGCAAGTCCCAAACATGCTGGACCGGTAATGTTAAAAGCAATTGCTTTTCGAATATTGACATCCAGCGACAACGTTTCAGCTCCGATGAAAATTGCAGGAAGTAGTAATAGTAAGAAGGCCACGTATAGAAACGACGCTTTGGCAAAACCTTTATACAGGATGCCTAACAGCATGAAGATAATAACGGTATATTTTCCATACTCGTTTAAAATGGTAGCACCGATCATTTTTAAATAAACGTCTATCCCTGTAAAATAAGCTGCCATGAGGAGGACTTCGTTATTTTTATTGCCCGTATTTACAATATAAATAACTCCTGCCACAAGTGCGAAAAGTCCATACAAATAACCAACGAAGGGGAAAAAAAAGAACAAAAATCCCATACCCACATGAGTTAAGATGGCAATTAAATAAAATTGTTCTTTTTTAGTCATACTTTATTGAAGTCCTTATCGATTTATCTCGTTCAACACCTTTACATTTTATCTTTGCTGAATATGTATTTTTCTAATTTAGCGCTATAATTTTCAAAAGTAAACTTTTTAGCTACATTTAATACATTTTCTGATTTTTCTCTAAGCAATTTTGGATTGGTTGCTATGGCATCTGAAAGCACTTTTTCGAACGATTGGTCGCCTTTAATTTTCCAAATAAAACCATTTGTCTGATCAATGTAATGAGGAATACTTCCTACATCCGAAACAATTGGAATCACTCCATAACAAGCAGCTTCTGCAATGACTTTTGGAAATCCTTCAGAAGCTGTAGATGGAAGTAATAAAAAATGAGAGCCCGCTAAAATTTTATGAATTCTATCTTTACCTAAAAAGCCATGAAATTTAACCTTCTCCCCTAAAAATGCAGCCAATTTATGATAATGTGCTGTTTTTTCACCATCACCAATAAAATGAATTTGCTCAATTACAGATAATGGCAACGATTTGAGGGCATTTAAAATTCTAGTCACTCCCTTTGGATCTTCTAGTCTGCCAATAAATGAAAAGGTAAAAGTCGTATTAAAGTTTTGATTTTTTGCGCTCTCAATACCTCTATTAATATCATCTGCTGTTAGACAAGGATTTTCGAATGAATAACAATGTGCAGGTTGATCTAACCAAAAACCATTAATAGTCACTTTGGAACGATCCGCTTTTTTTAACATCCAGCGCTGAAATCCATAAGATGGTGGTGGCCTTAACTGGGACCAATCTCCCGCATATTTATGCCACCAAATTTTATTATTCGAAAAAAAAGAAATTAAAATAGCTATTATGGCAGGATGAGAAGGTCCTCGGGTATGAACAATATCAGCATTCTGTATAGAACTCCAGATAGTCAAAAACATTTTTGGATATTGACATAAAACTTTTAGAGAGGAAATAAAGTTTTTACCGCCAACACTATTAAGAAATATAGTACTAACCTTTTTTGAACTAATTACTTGCATAGATAAATCGTCTATTTTATCGATTCGTTTAAATCCTATCCAAACTATTTCATCAAAATAACTATCAATTTCTTCCAACTCTCTTACTACAGGTCCAAAACCGTAATTTTGCTTGCTCTTGCTATATAGCGCGGTATCAGATACAATTATTAATCTTTTAAAATGCATGCATATATATTTTCTAATTTTCTATAATACTGAACTTCTCCAAAATACTGTTCAAAAACTGTATTCATTTTAGTGTAATCTACATCTAATTTAATGATCTTATCCAATTTACTTTTCCACTCTTGCATGTCAAAATTATCTATAAAATATTCCGGGAAGTGAGGTTTCAGTATTGTGGCAACTTCACCAGTTTCATAGGACAAGAACGGAAGTCCCTGTGCCAAATATTCTATTAGCACCAATGGTCCACTCTCTGATTTAGAAGTATGCAATCCAAATTTTGCTTTTCTACATATTTCTTGAGAATCTAAAATGAGAGTGGAAATACTAATCGTGTCGTCTAATTTAGTCTTAATTTTAGAATAATATTCTTTATCTTGAATCTGACCTACTAGCAATAATGTTTTCTTTAAATATTGACATAACTCAACTGCAAACAAATTGTTTTTTACTGGTTTAATATTTGAAACTAATATGAAATCAACTTCAATCTGATTTGCCATACTATATCTTTTTTTACGAACTATATTTGATAACAAGAAAACATTAACCTCTTCAATTTTCAAGTATTTAATTGACCAACTACGAAGTGTATTACTTACTCCAATATAATAACTTGGTTTTAAAATTGAATCTAAAAGAAAAGGTATTTTTTTGTCTATGTTTATAGAACCATAATGATCCTGAAGTATAATTTTGGAGTTACTATTAAAGATTAAATTCACAATTGACATATATGTATAAACATGTCTAAAATGACAATGAACGATGTCGTATTGCTTCATAATTTTATAGCAGCGATACATTTTGCTCACATTCCATTTACTTTTTCGGTCGAGTTTTATAAAAGGAACTTGCAACTGCGAAGCTAATTCTCCATTTTTTGTCAATAATAGTAACGCAGTGACATTGTGATTGTTTTCGTGTAAAATATTACACATATCTACAAATACACGTTCTGCACCGCCAACATCTAAATTATCAATAACTTGAAGAATTTTCATTTAATCAACTATTTTAAAAATTCAATTAAATCCCCTTCGTTTAACTTACTGTTTGCCAATTTCCATGATTTAAAAATTTGAAAAATAACTATGATAAAGACAAGGGGCAGAATAAATAAGGAAACTACTTTTAAAAATTTATTTTTCTTAAACTTATAAGGCACCAAAGACGGCAATATGGAATGAACTATGTAATAAAATGTGGTTTTATTTCCAAAATATTTTCTCGAAAAATATAAAACACTTGGCACAGGCCGTGGTCCAAAAAAGCTTTTAGGTCGCCATGCATCCCAACTTCCACCATTAATTCGTAACCCACCTTCTGGAGCCTTGACATCGATGCAATAGGCAACCGGATTGGAAACCAATTTAAATCCGCTGGTGTATAACCGAAGACCAAATTCTCCATCGCCCATGCGCTGTTTTTCAAACTGTCTGTCAAAAAAACCAACCTGCTCAAATGCACTTTTTCGCAGCAGTGCATTTCCGGTGGCAAACTGTTCTCCATATTTAAAATAACTTCGCTCTTTGGGTATGGTACTTCCTTCCGGAAAAAAAACACCACATGATACATCTGCTTTATAAAAATCTATCGTTTTTAGATGGTCTTCGATTAGATTTTTAGGAATTAGAATATCATCTTCCGACATGAGGATAAATGTACCTCGTGCAGATCGAATCGCTTCATTCCTTGCTTTCCAGAGTGCTTTTTCTTCTTGATACCAAAATTTTATATCTAAGTTCCAACCTTGATAAAACTCCTTTTTAAAGTCATCTGTTTGATCCACCACAATGACTTCAAAGTTTTTAAACGTCTGATTTTCCAAATCAAAGAAAACATCTTTTAAGTAGGAATAGCGGTTTAGAGTAGGAATGATTACGGAAACCAATGGATTTGAAACGATCAGTTGACTTTCAAAATTTTCATAATCCGCATTATTCAGAATAGTTTTAGCATGGTTCACTCGTTTGACTTTTCTGTTTTTTAAAAAACCATGGATTTCCTTGAGCGGATTATGAAAAGTCAGAATCCGAAGTAGCAACACATAACTTACCCATGCCTTATGGAAATTTTTACATAAAAAGCGGTATTCATCTTGTATTGGGAAATTGTTTGTAGCCCATATATCTACACCTTCTTGCACGGATGTGGATAAATATCCGGATTGAAATGCGGTCCACGCCAAATCATGAGATTGAGCCACTTTGCTTGTATAGTTGCCGTCAATTTCTAAAAAAACCCCATCTTTTTGCAGCTGACTTTCCGTCGGAAAATAACAGAAATCTTTACCTGGCCTCAAATTAAAGTACCAAATGGGTTTTAAATATTTTAGATGGTTAAAGATCATAATTTATTGCTTTTGACAACTTAAGGAAATTACTAGCAAAAATAACATTTCTATCATCAATCAAATAGGCAAAGCGCTCTTTTCCAATTTTATCAATAATAATTGTTCTAAAATTATTATCTACGGCATCTTCAATTACAGAACTCCACGGAGATACCACAATCAGGTTTTTAATTCTGTTTGATTCCAGCCAATTTCTAGAATCGTCAAATATAATTTTTGCTTTGGTACTCTGCACTTGAATTTTAAATAACTCAATTTTACTTTTTTCACGTGGGTGTAATCTAATGAAAACGGTTACATTTTCCGTTTGTTTAACTTGCTGGAGATACGCTGAAAAAACAGGATGTATTCCGTTAAACTCTACAGTTGAAGCGTACAAGATGTATTTTCCATCCTTATGTAAAGCATTAGATTGTGCATAAGGCAAAATTTCGTATTCAATTCTTGGAAAATTTTTATTTAAATGTTGCTTGAGGTAATCTATAGTCTTACTGTTTTTAACATAAAATTTATCTGCAATTTTTATCTCTGAATGTATTGCGTAAGCCGGAAAATTTATGATGGTCCCATGTTGCACTTCTATAAGGTTAAAGGTCTTTCGGCAACTTGAAAATACAAGCGACAATCCGTTTAAATTGTAGTATAATAATGAATAGACGTTTGGATATTTTGCGAATTTTAAGATGAACTTGTTTATAATTTTATAGCTGTAATAAACATTATAATTTTTTTTACCTAAAAATTTATATACGAAACTAAATAGTTTTACTAATCCACCAATGTTATACACTTTTACTCCATTTACCCAATCGATGATGGTATCTCGTCCACGATTAATATAAATAAGATTCGAAAGGTGTAACGGCTCTACTATCCGATCCCGGTAAACGCCATCAACCTTAAGACATATTCCTTCACCAGTATAAACAAAATTGAATTTTTTTGACCGGTTAAAGACCAGTCTTGTAATTAGTAGAAAAAGGTCTTTAAATGAGGTAACGATCTTATAAATATTTGAATATTGTGGACTAGTGTCAGTTATGACATAATTTGATGCTTGAGCATTTTTTAGTTCATCTTGAACCTTTTTAATAAATTCTCTTTCAAAATCCATCAATCTATTGCTATTTTAAACTTTTATCTTGTCCTGATTTAATACCATTTACCGGATGTTTTAAAAAACACTTTTATACTTAGCTTTCAAGTAGCTGAGCAATACTTTAATTGCTTTTCTTTTATGAAAGTGCCTGAACAAATTAAAAGGGGTGAATAAATAATCAATGTTTTCTTTAAATATGAGTTGTAAAAGTGCCTTGTCATTACCTGCTACTTGTATAAATTTAGCATATTTTCCTAACTTCCTTTTCTCAATTATGCTTTCAAGCGCGTCGTTTTTCTTATATATTTCTTCAACATATTTCTGACTGATGATCATCGCGTTTAAAGCGTTAAAATTACTTTTATTATAACTTGCCGATGCATTATTATCAAAATAAAAATAAACTACTTTATCTATATTAATTATCTTTTTACAATTTTGCAAAAGCTGAAAAAAAAGAAATTCATCCGATGATTTTGAAAAATCTTTATGTGTTATTATTGGATAGTTAAACAGTTCACTTTTATAAATTTTGTTCCAAAGATAGTGCGGTGTTTCGGACGTCAAGGTAGACTTAGCTACGCTCCATTTATCATTACCATAATTCAATTGATTTTTAAATACGTTTCCTGTCTGTCCGTTAGGGTAAACTCGTTGAAAATTACCTAAACATATATCCGCATTAGGGTCAATAATCATTGCTGAATATAATAAATTTAAGGAATCTTCCGGCAGAAAATCATCCGGATCACAAAAAGTTAAGTAAGTTCCACAAGCATTGGAGTAACCGACCATTCTTGACCAAGCAGCTCCTGAATTTTCTTGATTATCAATAATTGTAATTCGAATGTCCTTTTCGGCATAACTTTCGGCAATATTTCGAGATTGATCAGGACTGGCATCATTTACCACTATTATTTCAAAATCCTGAAAAGTCTGATTTAAGATAGAATCCAAACATCTAGAAATATATTTCTCTACATTATAGACTGGTATTATTATGGAAACTGAAGGATTATTCATTACTTTACAAATGTAGGGTTTGCAATTTTACTTATAATTTTATTTTGTTCAATTTGCTTTCTATTTAAATCATTTAATATTTTAATTTTTTTCAGAATCTCTTTTGATAGTTTTAAGTTCAATACTAAACAGGATTTGAAAGCTATTTTGTACAACTTTCTATATTCCAAATTGAATGAGTAATTTATTATTGGATTCGATACTTTAAGAATAAGTCCTCTTTTATAAGTTATCAATTGATTGTCAAAATAAATATTACTGCTACGTTCCTCTCTATCATGATAAATTATGGCGGTTGGTAAAACTCCTAATTTAAGTTTATGAAAATATAATCTATGAATGTAATTATCATCTTCACCATAATGAAAAAACGATGGATTAAATCCTCCTACCTTTTCCATACAACCTTTAGATAATAACCAACTTGCGGCGTTAACAAAGCTAACTTCATAAAGCTCTTTTTTTAGCCTACTAGTAAGAATATCTGAAAATAAGTCTTGACACTTAGAAGGTATGATATAATTTGAAAATTTATAGTCTAATGCTTTTCCTTCACCATTTAGATGTATTGGACTTACAATTCCAAATTGCGGTTCTTTTTGATGAGCTTCAATTAGAAGTGCAATTGTATTAGACTCTATCCAAGCATCTTGGTTAAGTAAAAAAAAATAATCTGCATTGATAGTAATCCCATATTCAAATCCTTGATTATTTGCAGCACCGAAACCTTTATTTTCACTGTTTTCGATTAATTTTACAAACGGGTATTTTTCTTTAATTACAGTACATGTTTCATCTGAAGAAGCATTATCAACAACGACAATATCTGTGTGCATTTCAGAAGAAAGTAATGAATCAAGACATTTGTAAAGCCAATCATTTCTAAGTGCATTATACGTTACTATGATAGAAACAATTTTCATGATTTTAATCTTTTGATAATTTTTTTCAAAAATTTGTGACCTTTAAATTTTAAAATATGAAATATTGAAAACTCTGACTTTAACTTTCGTTGTAAATCAGAATGTAGTAATGTATAGTAATCTTCATACAGCATTTTTCGCATTAAATAATAATCATCTATTTTTCTACTTCGATTATTGTTCGTTTCTTGTTCACTATGAAGTCTAAATTTAACTAAAGGTTCTTTTATAATTATTATATCTTTTATTTTCAAAATACGATACCAATATTCATAATCTAAAGATTGCTTGAGCTTTGTACTAAACCACCCTACTTCTTCTATTATGTTTTTTCTGAACATTACTACTGAAGGCTCTCCAATTAAATTTAAATGAGATTTAAAAAAATAATCCGTTTTAAATAATTCTTTATTTATGTAAAAATAATCATCTTTCGCACTAGATGGAATATTTTTTTGTAAATCTGAAAACTTTAAAATCCAGTCCTCTAAATCGTTAGATTTAAAACTTTCTTGAATTATAAACTCCCTTTTAGAAGCGACTAATCCCAAATTTGGATTTTTTTTGAAAATTTCTACCATTTTTTCAATACAAGTTGGCTCTAAAACATCATCTTGAAATAGAAATTTAATAAATTCACCATTTGCTTTTTCAATTGTATTATTCCAATTTGCACCAATTCCTGAGGGTTCATGATGATAAATTAAAACAGGGAAATTTATAGTTTTTTTAAATTCATTGATAATTGCTAATGAGGCATCCCGTGAGGCATCATCACTAATAATCAATTCGATTCTAGAATACGTTTGCAGAGCTATACTGTTTAAAGCTTCTTGTAAGAACTTCGCACCATTATAAATTGGTAAACAAATAGAAACTAAAGGTTCTGTTACTTCCATCCTCATTTTTTAATTCTCTTAAAAACTATTGTAATTTTCTTCTAATTCTATTAATAAAATTCTTTAATTTATAAATAAATACAGTATTCTTTTTTCCCATAAAATTGGTCAAAACACTTTTTCGCAGGAGTTAAAATATATAACATTATACTTAGGAATTAGTAGGAAAACTTTTGCTTTCAGATTATAATTATAGAACCTTAAACCTATTTTTTAATAAAAAGTTTAATTTTCCGTTTTAATTTCTTTAAGCCTCTTACAAAAAAATTGGGTTGTTTTTTATTTATCAAATAATTATTAAAATTACTCTTGTGTCTCCTATAAAATAGTAGGCCTTCATCAATATGACTCACGGTAGCTCCTGCCTTAATCATACTATTCCAAAGAACTAAGTCTTCTTCTGACTTTTCTGAATTTTTATTAGCATGATAACCCAACTTTTTGGCCATTGACACGTCATAAACCATCGACCCATGATGTTTCATGAATCTACTCCAATAAAAATCACCTCTGCAATCTGTCAATTCATCCGGATGACGCTTTAATACATCATGTTTTAGTTCCCCTGTAACAATAATATCATACGTTACTATATCAGTGTCTTTTTGCAAAAAAAGCTCAATTGAATCAGATCTTAACCAATTATCAGCTCCCAAAAACAAACATTTTTGCGTATTTACCCTTGAAAGCATATCACTAAAATTAGCTACTGTCCCCAAATTTTTTTTTCTAAACACATAATCAATGTTAGGGTATAGCTCGGGCAAAAAATCACAGTCACCGACACCATCGTCTACAAACAATATTTTATCCGGAATTACACTTTGCCCAAGAACACTTTCTATACAATGAGCTGCTAAATGACCATATTTATAAGAAGCTATTACAACCGTAATAGTTTTTTTTTTTTCAATTCCACTCATAATCTACTAAAAATTTAGACGGTATTTTTTCTAACAAACTACCTGTCTTATAAAAATCTCCATTTAAAACGGTAAATTTCAAACACTTTGAAAGGTGTTCTAACTTTTTATCATTACTAAACAATAAAATATTAACGTAGTATTCTCCTTCAACCAATGGATTTTTCTCTATGATACATCTATGTAGCTTTTTGTTAAAGAGAGATTTATTTTGTGAATACTCGCTAGAAAGGTGGATGATTTTTTCTTCATCCCTTGAATAAACACCAATATGTAAATTTAAATTCTCCTGTTTTGAATTATCAATTTCAAATTCGAAAATCAAACTCGAACCAGATTGTAGCGTTGTAGAATTATTATCTGACAACAACTTTATTGACTTTATAAAATTAGTATCATTGTAATATTCCGTTTGATTGTAAACATCAGTTGACATATTTAGATAATAATCAATACAGTTATCAATATAACTATTCATCGCAACCTTCCCATTCTCCAAAACAATTCCTCTTGTACACAAACTCTTCACCGCCGCCATATTATGACTCACAAACAAAACCGTTCTTCCTCCTTCTCGAGAAATATCTTGCATTTTTCCGATGGCTTTTTTCTGAAATTCAGCATCGCCAACGGCTAGAACCTCATCCACCACTAGAATTTCTGGTTCTAAAAAGGCGGCTACTGCAAAAGCCAATCGAACGGTCATTCCGCTGCTGTACCGTTTTGTAGGCGTGTCAATATAACGTTCGCAGCCGCTAAACTCAATGATTTCTGTCAGTTTGGAAGTGATTTCTTTTTTGGTCATTCCTAAAATTGCACCATTGAGGTATACATTTTCTCTGCCGGTTAATTCTGGATTAAAGCCTGTTCCTACTTCTAACAAGGAAGCTATTCTACCTTTATATTTAATCGTTCCTGAGGTTGGTGTGGTTACTTTTGAGAGGATTTTCAAAAGCGTCGATTTTCCTGCTCCGTTTTTTCCAATGATGCCTAAAACTTCTCCCGATTTCACTTCAAAATTAATATCTTTCAAGGCCCAAACATAGTCACTTGTTCCTTTAGAACTTCGGTCGTTGGTATCGCCTACTTTTAAATAGGGATCTTCTTTTCCGCGTACGGCATGCCACCAGCGATTCAAGTCGTGACTCAACGTACCCGTTCCTACTGTACCTAAACGGTATTGTTTGGAAATATTTTCGGCTTTTAAGATAATGGTAGTCGAACTCATTTTTTATTTCTAATCGATCGTTTAAGTAAGAGACGGTACTTGGTTTTGCAAAAATGTACTTGCTAAAAGTAAACATAAATTTATAACAGACAAATTCTGAATTGTATTTTTACGTAAAGTTAATCACAAATTTATACGGTATCTATAAAACTTTTTTCTGTTCTGTGAAAAACCAGCAATCCGATAAAGAAAATCACTATTGTAACACCAACTGTATAGAATATTCCTTGTATTGAAATAGCACCTTCATGAAGCAACATGTAACGTGCAGTTTCAATTACGTATGCCAAAGGATTGTATTCAATTAACCAACCGAAATTGGGCAATTTTTGCTTCAGCAAAGTCATTGGATACATAACTGCAGAAACGTACATCAACAATTGTACACTAAAACCGACCAAAAAACTCAAATCGCGGTACTTGGTTACCATCGAAGATATTATCATTCCCAATCCCAATCCGAGAATCCCCATCAAGGCAACTAAGAATGGAAAAAGTAATACGGAAGAATTAAGCTGCACTTCCATTCCTTTTATTGCATAAAAAATATAAAAAACAATAAAGATTAAAAACTGGATGCTGAATTTGACCAGATTTGAAATTACAACTGATAAGGGAACAATAAGTCTAGGGAAATATACTTTTCCGAAGATTGAAGCGTTTTTCTTGAAGGTATCGGAAGTATCGTTTAAGCAGGATGTGAAATAATTCCACACCATAATCCCGGCTAAATTGAAAAGAAACGGAGGTGTAGTTCCTGTGGAAATTCCAGCAACATTGTTGAAAATTATCGTGAAAATTACGGATGTAAAAAGAGGTTGTATTAGGTACCAAAGTGGACCTAAAATAGTTTGTTTATAAACTGTGACAACATCACGTTTGACAAACAACATTAATAAATCGCGGTAGCGCCACAATTCTTTGAAATCAATATCCAGAAAAGAATGTTTAGACGCAATAACAGAATCCCATTTTTCTAGGTTGTGCTCTAAATAAGATTCTTCTGAATCTGGAGAATTAGTCATGTGCTAAAGAATTGATTGTCTCGATGTTCAAAATTACATTTTTTTAAATAGTAGACAAGGGATATTGCACAATTAGCTGCTTTGATTAAGAGAAAAATTGAGAAAATGTGATTGAACATACACTTTGAGTAAATTGTTTTATTTCAATTCGCTAACAACTTTTTTAATACGATTTCTTCAGTTACTGTAATACAAGCGTCCGTGTTTCTATTAGCAACATGAAATTCATTTCCTTTTACTCTATCATTCTAAATAAGTACGTTGATTTGGCTGAGTCTAAAGCTGCTTTAAAACCTACTTATTATTGATAAAATTAGATAAAAATTGAAGATTTGTTCGAAGGTATTTTTGTCACATAATTACTTGAACTACGGATTTCATACCTTATTAATTAATTTAAGAATGTTGAACGATCTTCTATTGTACTACAGATTTTTTATAAAAAAATCCCGATTGCCAAGAAGACAATCGGGATTTCATGTAAGCTTATCGCTTTTTAGTATGAATTACTCTTTTATAACTTTTACGCTTTGAACGTTTCCGTTTGCAGTTAGTTTCAAGATGTAATTTCCAGCTGTCAAATCAGTCATTTCAACGATTACTTTAGAAGCATTAGTTGCTTTATTGTAAACCAATTGTCCTAACATATTGTACAATTGAACATTTTGAATTGCATCAGAATATTCTACTGTAAGTTGATTTTGAACAGGATTTGGATAATAACTTAATTTTGTCATTTCAAATCCTGGAGTTTTCAAATCTACACCTGCAGTTACTGCTAAACGTACTGTACTTTCGCAACCACTAATAGTTTGAGACGCATAGTATGTTATTCCCATCACCAATACGGTCGAAGCTGGCAAAACAGTTCCGCCAGTTGCAGCAGAATACCAAATAATGTTTTGGCCTACAACTGCAAAGTTAGCTAAGGTTTGACCTGTAGTAAAATCTTGCGTCGCAACACCTGTTGGTGCCATTACAGCTTCAACAGTTAGAACTGCACTTGCGTTCGAAACACTCCAAAGTCCACCGCCAGTGGCACTGTATCCACCGTAAACGAATGCTCCAGTAGCCAAGTTAAATCTACTAGCTACATAGTATGTTCCTGCAGCAGATGGACCAAAAGTAGCTTGGTACTCATCATTGTTTCCAGACTGAACATTGAAAGTTGCTAGAACCCAATTTGCTTCTGACCATGTTGCAGGATCCGTATTAGCTGTATATTTACCAATCCATGCTGTTATTCCTGAACCTTGTCCAGGCGCTTCTGTTACGCCTTCTTTGAATACTTGCGCATAAAAAGTTTGCGAATCGCACGTTTTGATGTTTGCTGTTCCTGGAGATTGTAAATTAGCGTACGAAATAGTACAATCAATAGCTGCAATAGCTGTTGTTGCCGACACGCTACAGTTTGATGGTGTAGTTGCAGTAACTGTGTAATTATTTGCTACTGCTGTACCTGATTTAAAATAAACTGTTGATGCTACCGTACCCGCTGTGTATGCAACAGTAGCTGCTGCATCCGTAAATAAATTACTTACAGGCGACCATGTAATTGATGTAGTCTGCTGTGCAACTATTCTCAAATTTGGTCGTGTTGTTGAAGAAGTAACTGCAGCGATGCTATTAGAACAAACGTTTGCTGTATTATCAGCCGAATAATAAATATTTAAACCTGCTGCAACGATTGAAGATTCTAAAGAAATTGAATTTAAAGATGTACCTCCTCCGTTGTTATTGTTGAAACAAGTTTCTACTAACAAGTTTGATACACCATCCCAAACAAGAGAAGTTGACAATGGGAAATCTAAGTTTCCTATTCCCGTTGTTGGAGTGTATAATATTGGAGCTAAAACCACATTATTTGCACCAGTAATTAAGCTAGTTCCTAATGTAGAAGCTGAAACAAATCCAGCATTAATTGTAAAGTCGTTTAGAACTACTGGAGTTCCTGATAACGCTACAAAACCAATACTGCTGATGGATTGCCCATTTTGTAAACCTAAAGTAGATAATTCTGCAGCGGTATAAAGTGCTTGTGTTTTACTACCTCCCCAAAATCCTTTAAATGGTGTAGTAGTTGTATTTGCTGTTGTTCCGGTTCCAATTTTACCTGAAACACCAAGTGTACCTCCACTTACTGTTAACGCTTGTACTTGATCTAAACAAACCGTTCCTGGAGCAGTTACAAATGTAATAGCCGTTGGAATAGGATTCACATTTACCTGTATTGGCGTTGCAATAGCAGAACATAAAGCACCTGTAGATTGCGAAGCAGTCAATATGTAAGTCGTGTTGACCGTTGGATTAAAACTCCAACCTAACGTACTGTTTCCTGAGACCCCCGTTGATGGTGCCCATACAAAAGTATCGTAGTCTGTAGCAGGTGACGTTAAGTTTACTGCAGCTGAACTTGAACCTTTACAAGTAGTTAGAGAAGTAGCACTTAATGTTACCTCCGGAGCGCTAGTAACTGTAGCAACTACTTTTACTCTTGGTGAAACACACTGAGATCCAAACTGCCAATTGTACATTCCCATAAAATATAGAGCATCAAAACCATTACTTGTAATACTGGCCACTCCAGAAGTATAAGGATACACTGCACCTGTAGTATTTCTAGTAACTCCTGAACTCGGCAATGTTGGGTACAATTGATAATTTCCAGGCGTTAAAATAAAATTCAATGGTATGGTTTGAGCTGTAGCACCACCACCTACAGTAGTAGTAAAGTTTACAGTAGTTATAACTGTCCCCGTTGAAGATCTCAATGCAATTGCAGAATTTTGCCCTGCAACAACTGGAAATATGTCAACTGAACTTAATTGAGTAGCTTGTGCTACAGTGAAATTGATATCCCAAGCTACAGTTTGCACACCCGTTGTTCCTCCTTGCGCTGTTGGCGAAATTGGACCTAAGGCTTCAAGTCCTCCACTAGTGACAGCTTGAACATAATAATCTGTTGTCGTATTAATTGATGGTGTTACAAAAGGTGAACCTGTTGCAATCGCAGTACCACCAACAGCAATTGTATACCATGATAGAGTACTACCCGTATTTCCCGTAGCTACTAACGATAGAGAACCTACGCCACAACGTGTAGCTGGAGTTGTACTTGTTACAGCATTTGTAAATGTTATTTGAACTGGTACTGATGTAGTTGTAACTGCGCTAGACGAACAAGTTACATCACATGCGTAAAATGTAACGGCAGTTGGCAATACTGAAAGAGAGGCCATAGTTGCTCCAGAAATAGGCAAGTAAGTAATGCCATCCGCTGAGGATTTCCATTGATACGTAACGCCTGCTCCATTAGTTAAGTTTTGCAATGTCAAACTAATTGTTTGTCCTGCGCAAATTGTTGCTGAAGACGAAATAGTATTTCCTGGCGTTGGAGTTCCTGAACATGCATTGGATTGAGCAAAAGATAAAAAGCCAGTATAATTTGAAGCTACTACTGAAGCACCAGCATCAATTGTATTTGGAGTTCCTGCTGTAAATAATGCAGTACTTCCAAATGCTCCTAGATAGGTACCCCCTGCACTTGCAGCTTGAACTGGAATATTTCCGCTTGCAATTAAGGCATCACCTAAACGTACTTTAATATTTGTAAATCCACCTAAGTCTAGGCTCGTACTCCATCTTCTGTTTGCCGAAAGATTTGTTACTCCTGCACCTGCAGTTCCTGCATTAGCGTCAAAAGCTTCCGCTCTCATTGTAGTAACTTCCGTTGTGGTTGGAGCTAATGAAACAGGCGAATAAGTTGATTTTCCTACAGGAAACAAGATAAAACTTGTGTCAAGATTTCCAGACGCAATAGTTCTTGCAAAAGGCCCTCTGATGTAGGTGATTTCGCTTGGAGCACCAGATAAAGTTCCAGGAGCAGTAAGTGTACCTAAAGTCAACAAATTGGTAGCTGTAGTATTAATGAAACCAACAGTAGTTGTTAAAGTTCCACTTACAGATAGAGGCACATTTAGTGTTAAACCTGATGTACTAGAATTAGAAACTTGAAAGGTATTAAAACTTGCCGTTGGCGCTGCCAATGAGTTTCTAAAAACTCCTGATCCTGAAATAGCTTGTGGAGCCGTTGAAGAGGCAATAAGATTTGGCGGAACGAAAGTTCCCATAGCTAGCAAAGCTGTTGCTGTTATAGTACCATTATTTACAATGTTACCGGCAACAAAGTTAGAAGTTGCCATTTGATATTCTCCTGAAGTGATCGTTAAATTCCCTCGAATACCAATTGAACTTCCAGATCTTAAAAAGCGATTTGTTGCGCTTCCTGAATCCACTATTACATTCCCTAAAGAAAAGTATTGAGCACCTGCAAAAAGATTCATATAGAATCCACCAAGATTTCCGCCTGCAATTTCGCTAAAACCATCTCCAAATATAAAGGTATGATTTGTACTTGCCGCATTCGGAGCCGTAGCTTGTGAAATAGATAAAGCAGCGTCCACAGATGAAACTCCTCTGTGTGGATTTAAAATTCTAATAATTCCTCCAGTCAAATTTAAATTAGCAACAGTATTAGCTGTAAAACGTACTAAAGGTGTTCCAGTAAGTACTGAATTTGCAATAATACCATCACTTCCATCCACTACAATTTCTCCGCCTGATTGGTTAAAAGTAGCACCTGCGTTATTCATCAAGTTACCATTAATAATAAGTGTACCTCCTGAAACGGTTAATGTTCCATTATTAACCAATGGGTTATTATTTAATGTACAACCGTTCACGAAATCACCAGCTGAAACAATTAAAGTTCCTCCGAATGCGATAACGGTATTTTTCGCTTCGTTTCCAAAAGCACTTGAAGTAACTGTTGTGCCAGCTCCAATAACTACTTGATCTACACAAGAAGGAACTACACCTTTATTCCACGTAGAACTAGCGTTCCAATTACCAGAAACTATTGATAGATAAGGCACATCGTCAGAATTGATACCTACGTATAATGCGCCACCTAGCAAGTCAGCTTGAGGCACATCTATTCGCTGTGCAACAGGTAGTGTTGTCCCATTTTGGTGAGACCCTCCAATTGTTGATGCGGCTGCAATAATTCTACTGTTACCATTAGTTGGCACTAAACCGTTTTGCGCATAAAGAGCAATTTTATATGAGCTCGATGAAATGGATGTAAATTCATTAGAAACTACCCAGTTTCCATTATATCGATCTGTAACTGGATAAGAACCGTCCGATATATCTAAATTAGAAGTTACCGTTGTGGCGTCGTTATACACTACAGCCAATTCTCCTGCAACAGCACCTGTCGCATTTGTTCTTGTAATATACATTGTTCTATTTACTCCTGTTGCATCCAAAAATGGA
Organism: Flavobacterium tegetincola DSM 22377; assembly: GCF_000425485.1. Classification (GTDB taxonomy): domain Bacteria; phylum Bacteroidota; class Bacteroidia; order Flavobacteriales; family Flavobacteriaceae; genus Flavobacterium; species Flavobacterium tegetincola. Next base: position 73,786 of record NZ_AUDN01000008.1, read on the forward strand.
TAGCTACTTGCAGTTCCTGTTGGACTTCCTGCCGCAGTTATTGTTGTACCTATAAGGCTATTGGTCCACCAACGAGAAAATTTACCCCCAGGTAAGAAACCTGAACCCACAGGTGCCGTAAATGTTCCTGCTGCTGCATTATTACCTAAAGTTAACTTATTAGAAGCTAAATTAATTCTCGCACCAGTAATGTTTAAGTTATTTGCGATTTTCACATTGTCCACTAACCAGTTAATATTGGGTATTGCAGTACTTGTGTTACTAAATGTTAAATTTCTTATTAGATCAGCATTAAATTGTCCTGAACCAGAAACCGTTTGTACTGCAGTTCCATTCAATGTTAAATTTCCAGCAGTTGTTGTTCCAACTGAAACGTCAATAAGACCATTGTTTATAATATTTCCAACAACTGTAAGCGTTTTTCCAGTTGTACCTTCAAACACATTGATGGTACCACTTGTTCCAATCGTTGCATTTCCTAAAACTCCAAATGAAGAAGCTACAGTATTAAATGCTAATGTTCCGTTTACTGATAAATTATTGATTCCTTGACCTACTGCGTTTATATTTACAGTATGTCCACTAGATACAATTGCATTATCAACCGTACTTGGAGAAGAACCAATATCCCATGTTGTAGAAGCACCCCAATCTCCTGAAGCAATTGAGACATAATTTCCAGGTACGCTAGAAATTAGAGAGATATTGTCAATTTGAGCTGGAGGCTGTACTCCTGCACTAGTATCACTTTTCCACACAAAAATTAATCTGAAAGTTGTTCCAGCTAAAGATGGTGGAAGGAAAAATGATGCGTTTTGAACTGCTGCAGCTTGTAAGTTACCATTTCCTACATACGTAGCTCCAGTGATTCCCGCAGGAACGTTATTTGCTCCACTCCCGGGATGTGTTGCTCCCACAGGTGATACTGAGGTTGGTGCAACAAAAACCTGCCACATATCCCACGTTGATTCACCACCACAAAGCCAGTTAAAATCCAATTTAATTTTGCTTTGTCCAGCTGGGACAGTAATGTCTCGCCAAAAGTAATTGGTGCACGTTCCAGTAATTGAATAATTTGGCGTTGCACCATTATCCGATACAAATGCGGCATTACCTGTAATTGAACCATTAGAAACAGCACCAATAATCCAAGGGTTATTAGCACTATTAGCAACGGACCATCCGTTTGCTGCAAAGGTGGCACCTAATTCAAATCCACCTTCTGCGGCAGGATTGATTAGGACATTTTGGGCTGAACCGCTAAGACTTCCAAAGAAGGTTAACAATAACAGCAGTGCAAATCCGAACAGTTGCTTAGTCTTGCCTTGATGTTTCATCGGCAAATCTCTGTACTTAATTGCTTTACGCATAAAATCACCTGGATTTAATACGTTTGAGTAAAGTTTGTTCATAAACAGATTTCTTTAATTATTAGGGGACTAAATTAAGAATTATTTAACTCAGTTTATAAAGCATAAGTATAGATTAGCGCTTGAAAATGCCGATTTGCGAATAAATCAAATAAAAACTCAATTTAATTTAATTAAAGATGTATAATTTCAATTTTTAATAATTTTATAAATATTATTTAATTATTTAACTCAATAATTGTTATATAAAATGCGATAAATAAGATAAAATTCGGCACTTCAGTTGAAAATTAAAGAATACAGCACTTTGAAAACAGCTAAAGCTGAATGATTTCAATTAAAAGAATATGTATTCGTTATTAAAAGAAAACGGTGAACCAGAAGTTGCGCTTTACGTTTCTTAAATCAACTTTTTAATACAATTTAAAATTTGGTAATAAAAAAATCCCGACTACCAAGTGGTAATCGGGATTGCAATTTTAAAAGATTATTATTTGTATCGGCGACTATTTCTTAATCACTTTCACATTTTTAGTAATTCCATTCACTGTTACCTGCATAACATAATTTCCAGCGGCTAAACTGCTCATTTCGATTGTCACATTAGCACTTTTAGTCATCCTATTGTAAACCATCTGCCCTAACATATTATACAACTGTACGGATTGTATTCCGTCAGCATGTTCTACATTTAGAACGCTTTGCACAGGATTTGGATAATAACGCAAGCTATTACTATCAAATGTTGGTGTTTTTAAATCCGCGCCAGCGGTTACCACCAAACGCATTGTACTTTCACAACCATTTACACTTTGTGACGCAAAATATACGGTTCCTGAAACAAGAACAGTACTAGATGGCAAAACCGATCCACTTGTTGCAGTACTGTACCAAATAATGTTTTGACCAACAATTGTAAAATTAGCTAGTGTTTGACCTGTAGTGAAGTCTTGAATAGCCGTTCCCGTTGGAGCAGCAGTATTTTGAACAGACACTGATGCATTTAATGAAGTTACTGACGGACTGCATGAGCCACTTACCATTACAGTATAATCTCCAGCATCTGAAAGTGAAGCAACGCTAATACTATATATTGCACCTGTTGCACTTGTAATTGCAGTACCATTTTTAAACCATTGATACGTAAGATTTGTTCCAGATGCTTCAACTGTCAGTGTTACGGGTTCATTTGGACAAACACTTACATCTGTCGGGTTTTGTAGAATAACTGGTGCATTATTTACTAGTATCATTACCATTGTTCTTGTACTTTCACATCCATCAATTGTTTGAGAAACATAATAATTTCCAGTAGCCAATGCAGCTGAATTTACTAAAACATTTCCGCTTGTTGCAGTTGCAAACCACTGCAATCCCTCACCAGTTGCAACTAAATTAGCTACAGTTGCTGCATTACAGAATGTTTGAGTAGAAGCGGTTGGAGCATCTGTAGTATTAACAACTATTGACACCGTAGCTCTTGCACTCTCACAACCATCAATGGTCTGCGAAACATAATAAGTTCCAGTTGATAAAATTGTTGTTGCTGATAAAGCTGTTCCATCGGTTGCAACATTAAACCATTGTAAACTAGTTCCAGTTGCAACTAAATCAGCTACCGTTCCAGAATTACAGAATGTTTGTGAAGAAGCGATTGGAGCAAGAGTTTCAACATTTAATATAGCATTAGCATTACTTGTTCCGTTCCAAATTCCGCCCCCAGTTGTTGAATATCCGCCATAAACGAAATTCCCTGATGCGAACATAAATCTACTTGCAACATAATATGTTCCAGTAGCTAAAGGACCAAACGTAGCTTGATACTCATCGTCGTTTCCGGACTGCACATTAAACGTTGCTAATTGCCAATTGGATTCATTCCAAGTTGAAGGGTCTGTAGTGGCTGAATTTCGACCAATCCACGCCGTCATACCGCTACCTTGTCCCGGAGCTTCCGTAATTCCTTCTTTATAAACTCGTGCATAATAGGTTTGGCTTGCACAAGTTGAAATTGAAGCTACACCAGGAAATTGTACATTTGCGTAAGATATCCCACAGTCAATTGACGTTATTGAAATGCTGCTAGATGAAACACAACTAAAAGGACCTGTTACACTTGCTGTGTACATCGAAGCCGCAGTAAGGACATCTGACTTAAAATATACGGTTGAAGCACTACCACCAGTGTACGGAACTGTTGCCATTGTATCACTGTACAAATTAGTATTTGGAGACCAAGAGATTGGATAGTTTTGAGTTCCAGATATTGAAACATTGTCAATAGCCCAGAAATATTGCCAACCCGCAGTGTCGTATTTGAATCTAATCTGAACATTGCTTTGATTTAAAGCTTCTGCAGGCAAGATAACGTTTGTTTGTACAAAATTTGCAGGCGCTCCCGAAGTTGCAGTAATCGTTTGAATTGTTACCCAAGATGTTCCACCATTTACCGAATACTCAATTTTAGCATCACCAGGATTTCTGAAGTAATGCCAAAAGGATACTGAAGCATCAGCAAAATTTAAAGTACTGAACATTGGCGATATTAATGCCGTGTTAGCTACACTTCCACTTCCACCGGCGTCATTATTCGAGAAGTAAAATTGAGTTCCATCATTAGAGTTAAACGACCCAAAAGTACTATAATTTAAGGGACTCGAGTTTAATCCCCAAGCTATCAAAGCTGAATTTGCACCTGTAGAGTTATTTGTAGTAGTCCAATTACTACTTACTGCATTGAAATTTTCATTTAATATTTGCGTATTACTTAAGTTTCCACCTGTTGCAGATAGCGCAACAATTGCTCCAGTGCATACTGTAGGATTTATTGGAGTAACTACAACAGCAGAAGGAACTGGGTTGACTGTTACAACTACAGTAGCTGAAGAAGAACATAAAGAACCCGAAGACTGAGATGCAATCAAAGTAAATGTAGTGGTCATTGTCGGATTAAAATTCCATCCCGTTAAGACATCTCCTGTAACAGCAGCTGATGGCGACCATTCATAAAGATCGTAATCTGCTCCACCAGCCGTAATTACTGTTGGAGTAGCAGTACTCTGACCATTACATAATACCAAAGCGGTATCACTTAAAGTAAATGAAGGTGCTGTATTAACCGTCGCCACAACTGGAATACGATTTGAACTACAAATACCTATTCCATTAATAGTAAATCTTGGACGGCTTGATCCAGTGCCAGTTGCTGTTGTTTCTGCTAACATCGCAGCAGGAGTAGCATTATCTGATTGTTTATAATTTGAACTTACAAAGCCCACATTATCTACTTTCATTGCTGAAGCAGTAGAAGTGGATGCACCAGGCACTCTACTCCAAGAAATAGAAACTACAACATTTGAAGTTCCATCCCATATAAATGTGGGTGACGATCCTGTACCTGTACCGAATACTAACGTATTTACAGCATTTGCAGTTGGTGTATAACTATCATCTGTTCCAGTAGCTCTATACACTTGCGTCAAACCAGATATAAAAGCAGTAGTAGCAACGGACTGAGTTGTACTCCCCATTTGCACTACAAACCCTTGATAAGTCTGACCTGAAACTGTTGGTTCAAAAGCTAGACTTGATATGTTTCCTGCAGCAATTCCTGCCGCTTGAAGTTCAGCCGCTTTAATAATATACTGCGTTTTTGCACCACCCCAAGCACCTGGCAAAAATGTTGCAGCTGTAGCAGTACTTGTATTTGCGCCAGCTCCTAAAATACCGGTTACTGGCAAAGCTACTTCCGCAGCAGCATAAAAAGTAGTAGTTGTACTAATTTGTGGCGTAATAAAAGTACTACCAGAAGCTAATGCTGCACCGCCATTCATATTTGAATACCATGATACAGTAGTCCCTGCACTTCCAACAGCTTGTAACGTTGCACTACCTAACCCACAAATTGCTCCTGCAGTAGTTGAAAGCACAGTGTTCGTCAATATTACTTGAACGGCTATAGAAGCTCCAGAGTTTCCAGAACACGTTACTTGAGCACGATAAAATTTCGCTTCTGACGGCGCAACTGTATAAGTACTTTGAATTGCATCGGCAATCGGTGTAAAAAGCACTCCATCTGTTGAACTTTCCCATGCGAAGGAAACTCCTGTTCCGGCAATTGAATTTTGCAAACTTAAAGTTACACTTGCACCCAAACAAATAGAATTTGAAGAGGCAATTGTATTTCCTGGTGCTGGTACTCCCGTGCAGGCGTTAGAGTCTGCATAGGAAATAAAACCAGTATAATTGGCACCTGAAATTGGCGAAAGAGAAGTAATAGTTGTTGGTGGGCCAGCTGCATAAGTAGCTGCACTTCCGAATGCTGCGGAATACGCTCCGGCTGCAGTTGGCGCTTGTGCTAAAATATTTGTAGCCACAATTAATGGATCAGAAATTCTTACATTAATATTATCAAAAGTTCCTGAAACGGGTAAAGCTTGAAATCTTCTAGTTGAAGACAAACCTATAATTGAAGGATTTTGAGTTCCAAGATTGCTTCCAAATGATTCTGCCTTAAACAAAGCAATAGAAGTAGTAGCTGGCGCTAGAGCTATTGGAGTGTAAACACCTGCTTTCCCAATTGGAAATGACACAAAATTAGTGTTTGTGTTCGCCGTTGCAATAGACCTAGTTAAAGCTCCATTTACATAAGCCGTTGCACTCCCACCTGTTAAAGTTCCTACAGTTGTAGCACTTCCTAAAACTAAAGTATTTGAACTTGTGCTAACGATACCGTTTGTAAGCGATAGTGCCATAGTAGCTATATCACCACCAGCTATTGTAAGTCCATTGGTATTATCCAATACCATGTTAGCAAGAATCCGCGATGGATTTACTTCATAACCAGATGTTCTAGCTACAGATTCTTGAGCGTAAATTAAAGTTTGGGTACCTGTACCTAAATTCCAAGTTGGTGACACGTCAAAACTTCCACCAACAGTGGTTGAGGTTGCAACACCAATTTGCACTGCTGTTGGTAGCGCAAGTCCAGTCCCGATTGTAATTTTATTACTGTTAATGACACTTCCAGAGAATAAATTTACGCGCAAAGTTGAAATTCCCGGAGATGCTGCATCCATTCTAAATGTATTGGCTGCAGTATCAACTGACAAGGAAATGAGTCCTTCCGTAGTAATTCCTGAACCACTGTACGATTGCGGTACAGTACCTGCAAAGAAATAAAGATCGCTTCCCGTAATCGTTCCGGTTAAAGTACCATTATTAATCATACTAGTACCTCTCAAAATAAATCTAAATCCGTTTAAATTTAAGATTGATCCAACAGGAACAGTTACATTTCCAAAAGATTGAGCACTTGCATTTAGAGACAAGTTATGGAACGCAGATGCTGTGCTAATGTTTAATCCAGGAACATTACCTGAAATAAAATAAGTGGAAGAAGTTACAGCAGAAGCAGCAGTTCCGAAATTAATTATTCCAGTACCGCCAAAATTAGGTGAGAACACACTAGTACCTCTAACATCTCTAGGACCTGATACGGCGGTGTTAGCTAAAACTACATTTACAGTTCCACCCGTAAAGTTTATTACGGACGCAACATTAGTTCCTAAGTCAAATGAAGCAAGTGTAGTACTTGTGTTTCCAATTTGGTTTACATTTATTGTACCACCCGTTTGTGTATAATTTATCAAGTTTGAAGATGTAGAAACACCAAATCGAGACGCAGCATTAATCGTTCCGCCCTCAATTGTAATAAGACTATTAGAACTAAAGCCCATTGAATTTCCTGTTGAAGTTCCTATATTAAACGTTCCACTTGAAATTCGAAGTAATCCACCTACAGTTGGAGACCCACCTAAACCAAGAATGGTTGCATTAGGATTGTTCTGCCAATAACCACCGTTCGTGCTAATTGTATACCCATTGGTAGCAAATAATGGATTAGAAAAAGAATTGCTTCCTTCTAACTGAAGTAAGCCATTGGTAATTACCATAAACCCTAGCGCATTTGCACCTTGAACAGTAAAAGTACCACCTGGAGAAAAAGTCAAAACATTCGTTCTGCTTGTTCCTTTATTTAAAGTCACGCCCGATGCATTTCTTAAATTGGTTATAGAACTTGTACCTAAAGTAAAACTAGCATTTCCAGGCGTGTTGAACGTAATTGTAGCACCAGCAGTAAATCCATTCGTGCTAAAATCAATTGTACCGTTATTCATTAAACTACCACCTATTAGCAAAGAATGCGTAGTTACCGTACCCGTTGCTGCTGATTTGATTGAGGCGCCAGAAGAAATTGTAACATCATTCACAACCGTAAGTGTTCGAGCAGTTGCAACTGTGTAAACCAAATCGCCTTGTACTATTAATGAAAACGCTGCCGCAGCTGTAACATCTTGCGTGATTACAAATCCTACAGGAATTATAACATTATCTGTTACTATTGGAACAACACCCGTTAACCAAGTAGTGGCTTCACTCCAAAGTCCTGAGGCAATTGCCGTAACGTTACCTGGAGGAAGTGTGGACTGACTACCACTAATTCCAGTAGATTGACCCGCTTCAACAAGTGCAGACACTTTATAAAAGTAATTGACAGATGGACTTAAACCCGTTTGGATTGAAGCATATAATGTTCCCGTCCCAATGGAAGTCGTAGAAGCAATTGATGCATTTACAACATTTTGCGTAAAAGCTGCATCAGTAGCACGGGTTACAAGGAACCCAAATTCGTTTGTAGCATTATCTATCCAATTTAAAGTACTACTATTACCAGTTATCGCAGAAAATGACAATGTACTAACATCTCCCAAAACAGTTGTAGGAGGAGTAAAAGAAAAGAACACTCTACTACCATCTGCAGCAGAGCCAATATTTGCAATCAAAGTCGAACCTACTGGATTAGCTCCTGCAGCAATTGTATTACTAATTAAGGTTGCTGATGCGGCAAAAGTAGACACAGCTCCTATAGTTATAGAACCTACTGTTGTAGTAGTATTGCTCGATGCTAAAGAGATTGATCTCGTTTGTGATGAGGTAGAGGAATTATAAATCTCACCATACATATAAGTAATTTTACCCGTACTTTCTTCTAACCAAACTTGCATATTACCTGCATTACTTAGGTTAGTGTAGAAAACATAAAATTGATTCCATTCTAAAACAAAAGTACGATTAGGCGCTGTACCTACAACTTTAAATCTTAAGCCGTTCCCTACTTCATTGTCCCCTGTAAAAGGGGCCAATATTGCAGCGTTTGCAGCCGCTGTTACATTATTTGCAATAGCTGCTTCTCCAGATCCTGCATGTAAACGCATTTGTCCATTGGAGTTTGCACTAAAATGTGTGTAACTAGTTCCCATGAACAAGAAATTAAACCCTAGCGGCTGCACCGTTCCTGCAGCGTCATCAAGATTACCCACTAAATAGCTTGTACTTCCAATGGAAAGATCTTGTAAACTTCCATTTGCGCCAGTAGCGAAGGCATAATTGGCAATAGACTGCGCAAATCCAAAGCCGCTACTCAAGAGCAACATAAGCAAAAGCAGTGCAAAGCCAAAGCTCGTTTTGCGATTTTTTTGCCAATCCGGAGGAGACAATGCGCAAGAATCAATTTTGCTCGATAAACCATTCTGGTTCATAGAGCTAGCGTAAAATTCATTCATAAATATTATTTGTTAATTTTTAGGCGACTAAATTAACAAAAATTTTATCGTGTTGTTAATTTTATCAATTAAAATAAATATGAATCTATAATAATTACAACATACGCAATAAAAAACCAAAATAATCACAACTAAATATATTTTACATATTATTTTGTTCGTAAACCGAACAAAAAATTGTAGAAAGTCTAAAATTTACAATTGGTCGTCATTTTGACACAAGCAATTTTATATTAGCAAGAATCATTGTTTGAATTCTTTTAATTTTAACAAGTTGATGTCCGCATTAATTTTAAATACCAAGATGGAATTTCTCTTGCAGCACTATATCGAGTAGTAAATAAAAAAAACCTTCTCGAAATGGAGAAGGTTCTTAAATATAAATAGTATTGGTGTAATTGACTGCAAAATAGCGCAAGGTTACGCTTGTCCAGCAGGACCAAAACTCAGTGGAATTGCTGGTTGCTCGGTATCTTTAATTTCACCGTGAGCCATCTCGTAGCGGTGGATATTTTCACTTAATGCTTTTAGTAGTCGCTTTGCATGCTGAGGAGTTAAAATAATTCTTGATTTTACTTTTGCCTTTGGAGTACCTGGCATAATGCATACATAATCCACAACAAATTCTGAAGCAGAATGATTGATGATCGCTAAATTGGAATACGTCCCTTCAGCAGTTTTCTCATCTAGTTCTATGTTTATCTGTCCCTGTGGTTGGTTTTGATCGCTCATTATAGTTTAAAATTAATTGTTCATAAAAAAACCTAACAGCGAACTGTTAGGTTTAGTAAATATAGGAATAATATGATTACAAAAATAAATTCTTAATAATTATACTCTTCTTTTCCTGTCATTAATTCATTGAAGTCATCTTTAGATCCTACAAGAACATTGTCATATTCTCTCATACCTGTTCCTGCTGGAATTCTATGTCCTACAATAACGTTTTCTTTCAATCCTTCTAAGTAATCTACTTTACCAGCAACTGCTGCTTCGTTTAATACTTTAGTAGTTTCTTGGAATGATGCTGCAGAAATAAATGATTTCGTTTGAAGCGAAGCTCTTGTAATACCTTGTAATACTGGTGTAGCTGTAGCTGTAATTACCTCACGTGCTACCACTAAATTTTTATCCAAACGTTTTAATTGTGAATTTTCATCACGCAATTCACGCGTAGTAATAATTTGACCTGGTTTCAATGTATCAGAATCTCCTGCATCTTCAACCACTTTCATTCCGTACAATTTATCATTTTCAACAATAAAGTCTTTTGTGTGGATCAATTGATCTTCTAGGAATAAAGTATCCCCTGGATCTTGCACTCTTACTTTACGCATCATTTGACGAATTACTACTTCAAAGTGCTTGTCATTAATTTTTACCCCTTGCAAACGGTACACCTCTTGAATTTCATTCACCAAGTACTGCTGAACAGCTGCTGGTCCTTGAATTCTCAAAATATCATCTGGAGTAATTGCTCCGTCAGACAATGGCACACCCGCTCTTACGAAGTCATTTTCTTGAACAAGAATTTGACTAGAAAGTTTTACAAGGTATTTCTTGATTTCACCAAATTTAGATTCGATAATAATCTCACGGTTACCTCTTTTGATTTTTCCAAAAGAAACAACACCATCAATTTCAGAAACTACAGCTGGGTTGGAAGGATTACGAGCTTCTAACAACTCTGTAATTCTTGGTAAACCTCCTGTAATATCACTCGATTTTGACGAACGACGTGGAATTTTTACTAAAATCTTACCTGCTTTAATCTTCTCACCATCTTCAACCATCAAGTGGGCTCCAACTGGTAAGTTGTATGAACGAATTAGTTCGCCATCTTTAGCATAGATCAATAAAGTAGGAATCAATTTCTTGTTTCTACCCTCTGAAATTACTCTTTCTTGGAAGCCGGTTTGCTCATCAATTTCAACCATAAACGATTGTCCTTGCTCTAAATCTTCGTAAGCAATTTTTCCTGTAAATTCAGAAATAATTACTCCATTATAAGGATCCCATTTACAAATAGTAGTTCCTTTCTCTACGATATCGCCGTCTTTTACAAAGATGCTTGAACCATAAGGTAAGTTATGCGTATTTAAAACGATTCCTGTTTTTGCGTCAACTAATTTTAATTCTGTAGAACGAGAAACCACAATATCCATTAAGTTTCCTTCTGAATCTTCGCCTTTTACTGTTTTCAAATCTTCTATTTCTAGACGACCTGCAAAACGAGTTACGATGCTTGATTCTTCAGACAAACCTCCTGCAACCCCTCCAACGTGGAACGTTCGAAGTGTTAACTGTGTTCCTGGCTCTCCAATAGATTGTGCGGCAATTACACCAACAGCTTCACCTCTTTGTGTCATTTTTCCAGTAGCTAAATTTCTACCGTAACATTTGGCACAGATACCTTTTAAAGCTTCACAAGTCAATGGCGAACGTACTTCTACTTTTTCAATGGGTGCAGCCTGAATGGCTTTCATAATTGCTTCAGTAATTTGAATTCCGGCTTCAACAAGAACTTCAGAATTCATTGGGTTGATTACATCTTGCAATGCAACACGTCCTAAAATTCGTTCTCCTAAAGTTTCAACAATCTCCTCATTTTTCTTTAAAGCTCCAACTTCAACACCTCTTAAAGTACCACAATCTTCGATGTTTACAATAACGTCTTGAGAAACATCATGTAATCTACGTGTCAAGTATCCTGCATCGGCCGTTTTCAAAGCCGTATCTGCTAATCCTTTACGAGCACCGTGTGTTGAGATAAAGTATTCAAGAATTGAAAGACCTTCCTTAAAGTTAGAAAGAATCGGATTTTCAATAATTTCACCACCACCAGCTGTAGATTTTTTTGGCTTAGCCATCAAACCACGCATACCAGTTAACTGACGAATCTGCTCCTTAGAACCCCTCGCTCCTGAATCAAGCATCATGTATACCGAGTTAAAACCTTGTTGGTCTTCACGGATATTCTTCATCGCTAATTCAGTCAATTGTGCATTTGCAGAAGTCCAGATGTCAATAACTTGGTTGTAACGTTCGTTATTAGTAATAAGACCCATGTTGTAGTTAGCAGAAATTCCTTCTACTTGCTCTCTTGCATCTGCAATCAATTGTGGTTTTTGGTCTGGAATACGAATGTCACCTAATGAGAACGAAAGTCCTCCTTTAAATGCAAATTTGTAACCCATGTCTTTCATATTGTCCAAGAAAGCAGCTGTAGTAGGTACATTTGTCACACTTAAAACGTGTCCAATAATATCTCTCAAGTTTTTCTTAGTCAATACATCATTTATGTATCCTGCTGCTTCTGGCACTACTTCATTAAACAATACACGACCAGCGGTAGTTTGAATGATTTTGTATACCAATTCTCCAGTTTCGTTGTAATCTTTAGCTCTAATTCGAACGCGAGCATTCAATTCAACTCTTCCTTCATTCAAAGCAATATTTACTTCTTCTGCAGAATAGAATGTCAAACCTTCTCCTAAAATTTTGTGTTCTGGAACAGACAAACGCTCTTTGGTCATGTAATATAGACCCAAGACCATATCCTGAGATGGTACCGTAATCGGTGCTCCATTCGCTGGATTCAAAATATTGTGAGAAGCCAACATCAATAATTGTGCTTCAAGAATCGCTTCTGGTCCAAGTGGCAAGTGAACTGCCATTTGATCCCCATCAAAATCGGCGTTAAATGCCGTACATACTAATGGGTGAAGTTGGATTGCTTTTCCTTCAATTAATTTTGGCTGGAACGCCTGGATACCAAGTCTGTGCAAAGTAGGAGCTCTATTTAATAAAATAGGGTGACCTTTAATTACATTTTCTAAAATATCCCAAACTACTGGTTCTTTTTTGTCAATGATTTTCTTTGCAGATTTCACTGTTTTTACAATACCTCTTTCAATCAATTTACGGATTACGAAAGGCTTGTACAATTCGGCTGCCATATCTTTAGGGATACCACATTCGAATAATTTTAATTCTGGTCCAACAACAATTACCGAACGAGCAGAATAATCTACACGTTTTCCAAGTAAGTTTTGACGGAAACGACCTTGTTTACCTTTCAATGAATCAGAAAGTGATTTCAATGGTCTGTTCGATTCAGTTTTAACAGCAGACGCTTTACGTGTGTTGTCAAATAATGAATCAACCGATTCTTGCAACATACGTTTTTCGTTACGCAAGATTACTTCTGGAGCTTTAATCTCCATCAATCTTTTCAAACGGTTGTTACGGATGATTACACGACGGTATAAGTCATTTAAATCTGAAGTTGCAAAACGACCTCCATCAAGTGGCACAAGCGGACGCAATTCTGGTGGAATAACTGGAACCACTTTCATAATCATCCATTCTGGACGGTTTTCGCGGTTTAAGTTAGACTCACGGAATGACTCAACAACTTGTAGTCTTTTTAATGCTTCTGTTTTACGTTGTTTAGACGTTTCATTGTTAGCTGCATGTCTTAAATCATAAGACAATTGATCTAAATCAATACGAGCTAGCAAGTCCATAATACATTCAGCACCCATTTTGGCTACGAATTTATTAGGGTCAAAATCATCTAAATATTGGTTATCAGCTGGAAGTGTATCTAAAATATTTAAATATTCTTCTTCTGTTAAAAAGTCTAATCTTTTTACAGATTCACCTTCTGGATTTGTTGCAATACCTGCTTGAATAACTACATATCTTTCGTAGTAGATAATCATGTCTAATTTTTTAGACGGTAATCCAAGGATGTATCCAATTTTATTTGGCAAAGAACGGAAGTACCAGATGTGAGCTACAGGAACCACCAAATTGATGTGTCCTACTCTATCTCTACGTACTTTTTTCTCTGTTACTTCAACACCACAACGGTCACATACGATTCCTTTGTAACGAATACGTTTGTATTTTCCACAAGCACATTCAAAATCCTTTACAGGACCGAAAATTCTTTCGCAGAATAATCCATCACGTTCCGGTTTATGTGTACGGTAGTTGATGGTTTCTGGTTTCAAAACTTCACCACGAGATTCTGCCAAAATAGATTCTGGAGAAGCTAAACCGATAGAGATTTTACTGAATCTTTTGATAGGACTCTTATCTCTATTATTATTGTTGTTATTATTTCTATTATTCATCATAGTTTTTACTACTGATTTGTGTGCAATTAAAAAATTGATTGTGTTTTGAAAGCGCTATGCTATTATCAAAAACTGCCTCGAATTACTTCTCTAAACCCCAACTTTTGGCTGAAGTGCTAATTATAGATTCATAAGAATGTATAAAAACTCGGAACGATTTACGGGCCTAAATCTTAAAACTAATTAAAAAAAGTATTCAGTGTTCAGCTTTTTGGTAAACAGTTTATACTGAACACTAAAAAACTGACCACTGAAAACTAAACTGTATTACTCTTCTAAACGAATGTCAAGTCCAAGACCTTTCAATTCGTGCATCAATACGTTGAATGATTCTGGTAAACCTGGTTCTGGCATAGACTCTCCTTTTACGATTGCCTCGTAAGTTTTAGCTCTACCAATAACGTCATCCGATTTTACCGTTAAGATTTCACGTAAAGTACTTGACGCTCCATAAGCTTCAAGTGCCCAAACTTCCATCTCTCCAAAACGCTGACCACCAAATTGTGCTTTACCACCTAATGGTTGTTGTGTAATTAATGAGTACGGTCCTATTGAACGCGCGTGCATTTTATCATCAACCATATGTCCAAGTTTCAACATGTAGATTACTCCAACTGTTGCTCTTTGGTGGAAACGCTCTCCAGTTCCTCCATCGTACAAGTACGTATGTCCAAAACGTGGAATTCCAGCTTCGTCAGTCAACTCATTGATTTGGTCTAAAGAAGCACCGTCAAAAATTGGTGTAGCAAATGTGCGACCCAAATTCATACCAGCCCAACCTAAAACCGTTTCGTAAATCTGCCCGATGTTCATACGAGATGGTACACCAAGTGGATTCAATACGATATCAACAGGAGTTCCGTCTTCCAAGAATGGCATGTCTTCATGACGAACGATACGTGCAACAATACCTTTGTTACCGTGACGTCCAGCCATTTTATCACCTACTTTTAACTTACGTTTTTTAGCGATGTAAACTTTAGCCAATTTCAAGATTCCAGCTGGAAGTTCATCTCCAACTGTAATCGTAAATTTCTCTCTTCTTAACGCTCCTTGTAAATCGTTCAATTTGATTTTATAGTTGTGAATCAAATCATTAACTAACTTGTTAGTTTCATCATCTGCAACCCAACTACCTTTACTCAAATGCGCGAAATCTTCCACAGAGTTCAACATTCTCTGCGTATATTTTTTACCTTTTGGTAAAACTTCTTCTCCTAAATCGTTCATTACTCCTTGCGAAGTTTTCCCGTTTACGATGTTGAATAATTTATCGATCAATTTATCTTTAAGCTCATTGAATTTAACTTCAAAGCTTAATTCTAAACCTTCCAATGCATCTTTATCTTGAGAACGTTTGCGTTTATCTTTAACTGCTCTTGCGAACAATTTTTTACCTAAAACTACACCATGTAAAGATGGAGACGCTTTTAATGAAGCATCTTTTACATCACCTGCTTTATCCCCGAAGATTGCACGAAGCAATTTCTCTTCAGGAGTAGGATCAGATTCTCCCTTTGGAGTAATTTTTCCGATAAGAATATCACCAGGTTTTACCTCGGCTCCTACTCTAATCATACCGTTTTCATCCAAGTCTTTAGTAGCCTCTTCAGAAACGTTAGGAATATCATTTGTTAATTCTTCGTTACCTAATTTCGTATCACGAACATCTAATGAATAATCATCAATGTGGATCGAAGTAAAGATATCATCACGAACTACTTTTTCAGAAATTACAATTGCATCCTCAAAGTTATATCCCTTCCATGGCATAAACGCTACCTTTAAGTTTCTACCTAAAGCTAACTCACCATTTTGAGTTGCATAACCTTCAGAAAGTACTTGTCCTTTTATAACTCTGTCGCCTTTTCTTACGATAGGCTTCAAGTTGATAGACGTACTTTGATTGGTTTTTCTAAATTTAATTAAATTGTATGTTTTTTCGTCTTCGTCAAAACTTACCATTCGCTCTTCATCAGTACGGTCGTATTTAATAGTGATGATATTAGCATCCACGTATTCAACAACACCAGCACCCTCAGCATTTATCAATACACGAGAATCAGAAGCCACTTGACGCTCTAAACCTGTACCTACGATCGGAGCTTCCGGACGTAATAATGGCACGGCTTGACGCATCATGTTAGATCCCATCAAGGCTCTATTCGCATCATCGTGTTCCAAGAAAGGAATTAAAGATGCAGAAATTGAAGCAATTTGATTTGGAGCTACATCGGCATAATCTAATTCTTTAGGCGTTACTACAGGGAAATCGGCATCTTGCTTCGCAATTACGTTTTCTGCTATAATGTTACCGTCTTTATCGATTTCAACATTTGCTTGAGCAATCAACATACCTTCTTCTTCTTCTGCACTTAAATATACAGGTTCCGTTTCAAGTACCAATCGTCCGTCCGTAACTTTACGGTAAGGAGTTTCAATGAAACCCATTCCATTCACTTTAGCGTAAACACCAAGTGAAGAGATCAATCCAATGTTTGGACCCTCTGGAGTTTCAATTGGACATAAACGTCCGTAATGTGTATAATGCACATCTCGAACCTCAAATCCTGCACGCTCTCTTGATAAACCACCTGGTCCTAGGGCTGATAAACGACGCTTGTGCGTAATTTCGGCCAAAGGATTCGTTTGATCCATAAATTGAGACAGCTGATTCGTACCAAAGAAAGAGTTAATAACCGATGATAATGTTTTAGCATTAATCAAATCAATTGGTGTAAACACCTCATTATCTCTAACGTTCATACGCTCACGAATCGTACGTGCCATACGAGCCAAACCTACACCAAATTGAGCTGAAAGTTGTTCACCAACAGTTCTAACACGACGGTTTGACAAGTGATCGATATCATCAATCTCAGCTTTAGAGTTGATCAATTCGATCAAGTATTTTACAATTGTAATGATATCTTCTTTGGTCAAGACTTGCTTTTCCATTGGAATATCCAATTGTAATTTTTTATTCATTCTATAACGACCTACTTCACCTAAGTTGTAACGTTGGTCAGAAAAGAATAATTTATCTATAATACCACGTGCCGTTTCTTCATCAGGCGGTTCAGCATTACGTAATTGTCTGTAGATATGTTCAACAGCTTCTTTTTCAGAATTCGTTGGATCCTTTTGAAGCGTATTGTGAATGATGGCATAATCTGCTTGATTAGCATCTTCTTTGTGCAACAAAATAACTTTAACATTAGCATCCAAGATTTCTTCTACATTATCTTTGTCGATAATTGTATCACGATCCAAGATGATTTCGTTACGTTCAATAGAAACTACTTCACCAGTATCCTCATCCACGAAATCTTCGTGCCAAGTATTCAATACTCTCGCTGCTAATTTTCTACCAATATATTTTTTCAAACTTGTTTTAGAAACTTTAATTTCTTCCGCAAGGTCAAATATCTCAAGGATATCTTTATCACGTTCGAAACCAATCGCTCTAAATAAAGTTGTAACCGGTAATTTTTTCTTTCTATCGATATAAGCGTACATTACACTATTAATATCGGTAGCAAATTCTATCCAAGAACCTTTGAAAGGAATTACACGTGCTGAATACAATTTAGTTCCATTAGCATGGAAGGATTGACCGAAGAATACACCAGGTGAACGGTGCAATTGCGATACAACCACACGTTCTGCGCCATTGATTACAAAAGTTCCACTAGGCGTCATGTAAGGAATAGTTCCTAAATAAACGTCTTGAACAATTGTTTCAAAGTCTTCGTGTTCTGGATCTGTACAATACAGTTTCAAACGTGCTTTTAAAGGCACACTGTACGTAAGACCTCTTTCGATACATTCTTGAATGGAGTAACGTGGTGGATCAACAAAATAATCAAGGAACTCTAAAACGAATTGGTTTCTAGTGTCAGTGATTGGAAAGTTTTCCATGAAGGTATTGTAAAGACCTTCGTCGCCTCTTTCGTCAGATTTAGTTTCCAATTGGAAAAAATCTTTAAAAGACTTAACCTGAATATCCAAGAAATCTGGATAATTAGGTATATTTTTAGTAGAGGCAAAATTCAATCTTTCAGTCTGATTAGTTATCATCTATGGACAAAATTTTGATTAAAAAAAAGTGATTTTTTGTGTGTAAACACTGTGTAAATCCATACTTTCTTTTTTAAATCGATACATCTATAAAAAGGACCAAGTTGAAGTTCTTTTTTTTCTTCGTAGCGACCAAAAGCTTTTCGTATTCAACTCAATGACTAATAAAACCGGATATAATTTTATTATACGAAAAATGGTTTAGGTCATTGGAAGTAATTCCAAGACCTAAACCTTATTCTTAAAACTTAGTAAAACTTATTTAAGTTCAACTACAGCTCCAGCTTCTTCTAATGATTTTTTAAGACCTTCAGCCTCATCTTTAGTAACTCCTTCTTTAATGTTAGCAGGAGCGCTATCTACTAAATCTTTAGCTTCTTTAAGACCTAAACCAGTTAATTCTTTAACCGCTTTTACAACAGCTAATTTAGAAGCACCAGCTTCTTTAAGAACAACTGTAAATTCTGATTGCTCTTCAGCAGCAGCAGCATCTCCACCACCTGAAACCATAACAGCTGCAGCAGCAGGCTCGATACCGTACTCGTCTTTTAATATTGTTGCTAAATCGTTAACTTCTTTAACTGTTAAGTTAACCAATTGTTCTGCGAATTGTTTCAAATCTGCCATTTTTTCTATCGTTTAAAATGATTTGTAAAATATAATTTATTTATTGTGCGCGTTATTCTGAAACCTCTTCGTCTTTGAATTGGTTTAAAAGAGCTGAAATAACTCTTTGTGCAGGAGATTGAAGCAATCCAATGATCTCTCCAATAACTTCCTCTTTCGATTTAAGTGAAGCTAATGAATCTAACAATTCATCTCCAATATAAATCTCAGAGTTAATATAAGCTCCTTTTAAAACTGGTTTTTTTGATTTCTTACGAAACTCCTTCATAATTTTTGCTGGAGCATTCGCCACATCAGAAAAGAAAATAGCACTATTTCCTTTTAATGTTTCTGGCAATTCACCATAATTATTTTCTGAAGCTTCCATTGCTTTTACAAGCAATGTATTCTTAACTACTGCTAATCTAATGTCTGCTTTAAAACAAGCTCTTCTTAAATTTGATGTAGCATCTGCATTTAATCCAGAAATATCTGCAACATACACTATGTTTGTACCAGCTAACTGTGCAGTTAAATCTTCAATCGCGATTGATTTTTCTTCTCTAGTCATCCTAAAAATTTTTAACTACCAATTATACAGCTTTAGGATCTAAAGCTATAGCAGGACTCATCGTAGATGAGATGTGGATACTTTTAACGTAAGTACCTTTCGCTGCAGTTGGTTTCATTTTGATTAATGTTTGAATAATTTCGTGAGCATTGTCTATAATCATGTCAGATGTGAAAGAAACTCTTCCAATTCCAGCATGAACAATACCTGTTTTATCAACTTTAAAGTCGATTTTACCTGCTTTTACTTCAGTAACTGCTTTCGCAACATCCATAGTAACAGTACCTGTTTTTGGGTTAGGCATTAAACCACGTGGTCCTAAAATACGACCTAATGGACCTAATTTACCCATTACAGCTGGCATTGTGATGATCACATCAACATCTGTCCAACCGTCTTTAATTTTTTGTAAGTAATCATCTAAACCTACGTAGTCAGCCCCAGCAGCTTTAGCTTCCGCTTCTTTGTCTGGAGTAACCAATGCAAGAACTCTTACGTCCTTACCTGTACCGTGAGGTAGAGTAACTACACCTCTAACCATTTGATTTGCTTTTCTTGGATCTACACCCAATTTCACAGCAATATCTACTGATTCATCAAATTTTGCACTCGCAACATCCTTAAGCAATGCCGCAGCATCTTTCAAAGAGTAAAGCTTGTTTTTTTCGATTTTCGAAGCAGCTTCTTTTTGTTTTTTTGTCAATTTTGCCATTGTCTTTTCTTAATTAGAAGGAGCGTCTCCCGTTACAGTTATACCCATAGATCTAGCTGTACCAGCAATCATACTCATTGCAGCTTCCAATGTGAAAGCGTTCAAATCTACCATTTTGTCTTCAGCGATTGCCTGAATCTGTGCTTGAGTTACTTTCGCAACTTTCTTACGATTCGGCTCACCAGAACCTGATTTCAATTTGGCTGCTTCTAATAATTGAACAGCAGCAGGTGGTGTTTTTACAACAAAGTCAAACGACTTGTCTTTATACACTGTAATCTGCACTGGACAAATTTTGCCGGCTTTATCTTGTGTTCTCGCATTAAATTGCTTACAGAACTCCATGATATTAACACCAGCAGCACCTAGAGCAGGTCCAACCGGTGGCGATGGATTCGCTGCACCTCCCTTAACTTGTAGTTTAACTACTTTACTAATCTCTTTAGCCATTGTTTTGAATTTAACACCTCTATCATGGAAGTGATAGAGGCGGTTTATTATATGTGTAACAAATATTATACTTTTTCAACTTGCATAAAACTCAATTCTAATGGTGTTTTTCTTCCGAAAATCTTAACCATTACTTCAAGTTTACGCTTTTCTTCATTGATTTTTTCAACTGTACCGTTAAATCCGTTGAAAGGTCCATCAACAACCTTAATTGTCTCACCAACATTGAAAGGAATTGTGTGTGTATCTGTTTTCACAGCCAACTCATCCACTTTACCTAACATTCTATTTACCTCAGATATTCTTAAAGGAACTGGATCTCCGTTCTTCACTTCGCCCAAAAATCCAATTACACCTGTTATAGATTTAATAATGTGCGGTATTTCACCTGTAAGATTTGCTTCAACCATTACATAACCCGGGAAATAAACACGGTCTTTGATGATCTTTTTTCCCTCACGCATCTGCACTACTTTCTCCGTAGGCACCAATACTTGAGAAATATAATCCTCCATTCCTAATCTACTAATCTCCGTCTCAATATATGCTTTGACTTTATTTTCTTGTCCACTTACAGCTCTAACAACATACCACTTCTTCACATTACTATCCGTCATCTTTATGCTTTTATCCAATTAAAAAAAATGGTCAATGCCTCTGCGAAAAATTCATCAACACCCCAAGTTGCTAACGAAAATAATATTGAAAAAACAGCAACTACAATTGTTAGACGTTGCACTTCAGCCCATTCAGGCCAAGTCACATTCAGTCTTAATTCCTCAAATGCTTCCGATATATAAGTACCAACTTTTGACATTATAATTTGTTTTATTGCACGGGCGGAGGGATTCGAACCCCCATCAACGGTTTTGGAGACCGCTATTCTACCCTTGAACTACGCCCGTAATTAAAGCCAGTGATTTCTTTATGGAAAACCAACTGGCTTTGGTATATTTATGAAATAATTATGCTAGAATTTCAGTAACCTGACCTGCACCTACAGTTCTACCACCTTCACGGATAGCGAAACGCAAACCTACGCTCATTGCGATTGGGCTTAACAAAGATACATTGATAGTTAAGTTGTCTCCTGGCATTACCATCTCTACTCCTTCTGGAAGAGTAATAACTCCTGTTACATCAGTAGTACGTGCGTAAAACTGTGGACGGTAGTTATTATGGAATGGTGTATGACGACCACCTTCTTCTTTTTTCAAGATGTAAACCTCTGCTTTAAAGTTAGCGTGTGGCTTTACAGATCCTGGCTTAACAATTACCATTCCTCTTTTGATATCTTCTTTAGCAACACCTCTTAACAAGATACCTGCATTATCTCCAGCCTCACCTCTATCAAGGATCTGACGGAACATTTCAATACCAGTAATAGTAGATGTCAATTTCTCAGCACCCATACCGATGATCTCAACTGGATCTCCAGTATTACAAATTCCAGTTTCGATACGACCTGTAGCAACAGTTCCACGACCTGTAATTGTAAATACATCTTCGATTGGCATCAAGAATGGTTTAGCTGTGTCTCTTTCTGGCTCTTCGATCCAAACGTCAACCGCTTCCATCAAAGCAATAACAGTATCAACCCATTTTTGCTCACCATTCAAAGCTCCTAAAGCAGAACCTTGGATAACTGGACCATTATCACCATCGTATTTGTAGAAAGAAAGTAAATCTCTGATTTCCATTTCTACTAATTCAAGTAATTCCTCATCATCAACCATATCCACTTTGTTCATGAATACAACGATTCTAGGAATACCTACTTGGCGACCTAAAAGGATGTGCTCACGTGTTTGTGGCATTGGTCCATCAGTAGAAGCTACTACCAAGATAGCACCATCCATTTGAGCAGCACCAGTAACCATGTTCTTCACGTAATCCGCGTGACCTGGACAGTCAACGTGTGCATAGTGACGGTTAGCCGTCTCATACTCTACGTGAGATGTGTTAATAGTAATACCTCTTTCTTTTTCTTCTGGAGCATTATCAATCTGGTCGAAAGATTTAGCTGCATTTTTAGAAAAACCTGCTTCAGTTAATACTTTAGAAATTGCTGCAGTTAATGTTGTTTTTCCGTGATCTACGTGTCCAATTGTACCTATATTTAAGTGCGGTTTGGAACGGTCAAAATTCTCCTTTGCCATGTTACTTAATTTTTAATCTTAGTTATTATTAGTGTTCAAATTCTATATTAGTGGAGCCAATGACGGGAATTGAACCCGTGACCTCTTCCTTACCAAGGAAGCACTCTACCCCTGAGCTACACCGGCGGTAAAGTTTTCGCTCATGATTTTTAAATTAAAAATCTTAAAACTCTTTTTATTGTGGGGAGAGCAGGATTCGAACCTGCGAAGTTTACACAGCAGATTTACAGTCTGCCCTCGTTGGCCGCTTGAGTATCTCCCCCTTTTTAAATTACAATAATTTAAAGAACAAATTCCAAATCGCATTTGGAATAATCTAGAGCCGGCGGAGGGACTCGAACCCACGACCTGCTGATTACAAATCAGCTGCTCTAGCCAACTGAGCTACGCTGGCAATTATAAAAAAAAGCCCGCTATTTCTAACGGACTGCAAATGTATATCTTTTTGTTTTTTAAACAAAACATTTGTATCTTTTTTTTTATTAAATATGCGTTCGTAATTTTTCTTTTCTCTTTACTAACAATCTTTCCAACGATTCCGAGGCAGTTTCCACGGCTTCTTCAAACGTTTTACACTGCTTCTTTACCATAAAATCATCACCAGGTACGTTTACCTTAATTTCGACAATCTTATTTTCTTTATCGCTTGTGTTTTCAACTTTCAAGTAAATATCAGCATCCACTACCTTGTCGTAATATTTCTCTAATTTATTCATTCGCTCTTGAATGAAATCTACTAACTTTCCATCTACTGTAAAATTCACCGCATTAACATTTACCTTCATAATTATTCGGTTATTTGATTAAACATTATTTTTTCTCCTTGGATGAGCTGCCGCATGCGTTTTTTTTAACTCGGCAAGACTATTATGAGTATACACCTGTGTGGACGCTAAAGTAGCATGTCCCAACAAATCCTTTACTGAATTTATATCCGCTCCATTATTTAAAAGATGCGTAGCAAAAGAATGTCTTAAAATATGAGGACTTCTTTTTACCTTCTCACTAACACCACTAAAGTAGCCATTTACTAATCGATAAACAAGTGAAATATTTAATTTATTTCCTGATTTTGTAAGAAATAAAAACTCCGAATCTTGAATAACTTCTAAATCAGCGCGTTCCTCCAAATACAATTTAATTTGCTTGGAAATTTCGGGTAATATAGGCAAAATACGCTCTTTATTTCTCTTCCCTACCACCTTTAAAGTATGCGCATGAAAATCAATGTAAGATATTTTTAATTCTATCAATTCTGCTCTACGTATTCCTGAAGCATAAAACAAATCAATGACGAGTTTATTACGAATACCTTCAAAATCATATCCAAAAGACCCTTGCATTAAAACTGATTGAACCTCTTTTTCCGAAAATGGTATTTGAATTTTCTTACCCGTTTTCAAACTTTTAAATTTAACCAAAGGACTGACTTCAATCTGTTTTGATTTTAAAAGAAATTTATAAAATGCTTTTAGTGACGCAATTTTCCTATTGACTGAAACGGGATTTAAACCATTATCCATTAAAAAAACAATCCAACTTCGAATTTGACTGTAATTAATTTCCGACAAATTATCCTGATCAAAATGATCAGCAATAAATTCGGCAAAATCCAATAAATCCTTTTCGTACGCACTTACCGTATGAACTGAATACTTCTTCTCATGCAGTACATATTCCTTAAATGCTATTTGATTTTTATCCATAAAAAAAACCGTTAGTATCAAAGGTATTAAACTTTGACTACTAACGGTACTTATTTTAAAAAAGCTTAGAAATTAGTTTTCTAAATTGTCCTTCATATTTTGAATGTAGGCCGCTTTTTGGATTTTGATTCTGTTTACAACAGAAGGTTTGTGAAAAGCTTGACGTGAACGCAACTGACGAACAGTTCCTGTTTTATCAAATTTTCTCTTATAGCGCTTTAATGCTCTATCGATATTTTCTCCGTCTTTAATTGGTATAATTAACATAATATAGACACCCCCTTTCTTTAGTTTGCAAAAGTAAACAAAAATATGACTTCTAAGCTATGAATTACGACTTAATTTGAAAAGAATTTTAGCACAACTGAAACAACCTCACAAGAGAATATAAACTTTTGAATGAAAACTTCTTTACCACACAAAATAGTATAATAACTCTTATTTACACTGCCACTTACTTTTTAACAAATACAACTATGCAAAATCTCTAAAAAACACAACATTTACCAACTAACTTCTACTGAAAAAGAAAATTGAACTTTAATAAATAATTAATGTATAGTATAACGAATAATTATAACAAAAAAGCCAAGAAACAATTTCTTGCATCTTGGCTCTTTCTATTTCAATTATTCGATAAAATTACTTAACCGCTGGCTTATAATTTTGATTATCAATTATCATTTTTGATAAAATCTCTTTCAAAATTTCAGAAGTTCCGCCACCAATTGGACCTAAACGACTGTCTCTTAACAAACGTGCCATTGGATATTCTTCCATATAACCGTATCCACCAAGCATTTGCAAACAACTATAAATAGTTTCATCCGCTACTTTTGTAGATTTTAATTTAGCCATCGTAGCTTCCTTAACCACATATTCTTTCTTATTTAAACGTGCAACTGCTGCATAATTAAATATTTTACAGTGTTCCACATCAGTTGCATGTTCCACAATTGTGTGTCTTAATGCTTGAAACTTATCAATTGTCGTTCCGAATGCTTCACGTTTAGACATATAGTCAATTGCATATTCAATTGCATATTCCGCTCTTGCATGTGCATTAATTGCCATGATTAAACGCTCTAAAGCAAAATGCTGCATGATGTAGGGAAATCCTTTACCTTCTTCACCCATTAAATTTTCAGCAGGAATTTCAACATTATCAAAAGCAATTTCTGCTGTATCAGACGCTCTCCAACCTAATTTATCTAATTTAGTTGCTGTAATTCCTTTCAATCCAGTATCCATTAAAAAGATACTGATACCTTTATTTCCTTGTTCTGGACTGGTTTTAGCAGCAACAATATAGTAATCTGCATAAATACCATTCGTAATAAAAGTTTTTGAACCGTTGATGATGTATTTATCTCCTTGTTTTACAGCAGTTGTTCGCATTCCTGCCACATCACTTCCTCCAAAAGGCTCCGAAATACATAATCCACCAACTTTATCTCCTAAAATACTTGGAGCTAAATAGTCTTGTTTGATTCGCTCATCACCTTCAGCATTTAAATGCGTCATAGCTAAATAAGAATGAGCCCACATCGCAGCTGCAAAACCTGACGAGTTAATTTTTTGTAATTCCTCTAGGAATACTACAGTGTAAAATAAATCAAGGTTCATTCCACCATACGCTTCAGGATAATTTATTCCAAAAAACCCCATTTCGCCAAATTTTTTCCAGATAAAGCGTTCTATTGTACCTGTTTTCTCCCATTTTTCAATGTGTGGTACAACTTCTTTCTGTAAGAAATCTTGGAAACTCTTTCGAAACGATTCATGTTCCTCTGTAAAAAATGTAGAATTCATAGATATGCCAATTTTTTTTTGTTCTATTTTAGAATTCCAAATATAAGGCAATTACACTAACTTTTTCGATAGATATTCCCTTAATTTTTGTTAAATCCTCAACATCCTTAATTTTTACGTTCATGGAGCGGTAAATTATGATCTCACGAGCAGTTGAATAATTGAAAAAAGGAAAAGCCGACAACTCCTTCAATGAAGCTGTATTGATGTTTATTTTTTTCATATCCTTAAAATCCACTACTTTAAAATATTGATTTAGATAATCAATCACTTCAGGCGATAATCCCCAGATAAATTGCATTTGTTCCATTGTGGCAAATGCGCCAAATTTATCACGCTCCTTAAGAATCCGTGCAGAAATGGCTTCACCAATACCTCTAATTTTAATTAAATCTTCCGCAGTAGCATGGTTGATGTCTTTAACAACAATTACTTCTTTTTCTTTCTTAGGAAACGGAGTATATTTTGACGCATACTCTTTTTTATTATTTACCCAATCTGGAAATTTAAAATAAACAGCCATTTCTCTCAATAAAGAATCAGAAACCTTTGTGACATCTTGAAATTCCTTAGCTGAATTGACATATTTATTTCCTTTTCTAAAAGCAAACAAACGGTCAAGCTGTTCCGTAGTCATTCCATATTTATACCCTTTATAATCGGTTATGAAATTGGGATTGTACGGGTATATTTTTGACTTATATTCTACTGTCAGTGCTTTCTGAGAATCAATTTTTACCTGAAAAGCCAACCATTCTTTTTGCTCTGCAGAAGTTTCTGGACGTGTTTTTGCAGGAAGGAATTGATACGCAATTTGCATACCAACAATCACGGTAAACAGCAGTAACAAGCCCACCCTTTGCGAAGGCGTGAATCTTTGAAAAAAATATGTTGACTCTCTTTTCATATTTACAAATCAAATACAGAACTCCGTTTTGCACGGATCAAATCCTTTAACTTTAGCCAAAACGCCAAGGTCAAATACACCCCAAACCAAAGTCCGGCTGTCACGAACGAAATATAGATGAAAAACAACCTCACGCTACTCGCTCGCATTCCCAAACGATCTGCCAAACGGGAAGCGGCGTTAAATCCATGTTGTTCAAAAAAGTATTTCAATTGTAGGACTAATGACATAGCGAATAATTTTTATACAAATTTAAGTATTTTTAGACTCTTTAGTCGCGTTAAGCAAATGAATTCCAATACCACAAGACAAACATTTTTTTAAATTGCAGTATTCATTCTTAAGTTGCAGTAGTGCTTGCGAATCGTATGCATTTTTTGCTGCAATTCCGATACTTTTAAATTTGTCCATCACCGCATTTTTTTCCGGCTGAATTTCCAGCATTAACGTCATTAACCGTTCTTGAACTTCTTCTTCGCGGCTTTTGTAGTACGCAAATTGCAGCGGAATAATTGTATTGATCATCACCAACTCAATAAATTTAGACGATAATTTTTTAAAGTGTTTGGGACTGATTTTGTCAAAGGTATAATGGGTTTGCCAATACGCTGAAACAGCAACATCAAATATTCTCGTTACCTCTTTCATCGATTTCACTTGAATACAATCTGAAAAGAGTTGGTGGTTTTTAGCAAAAACAGCAGCCAATTGTGACAAGCGAATATTTGGAAAATTATCAGGTCGCAATTTAAAAAACTGTAACGGCACTGTTCTTTTAAAATCCAATTGGTATTTTAAAACCATATACCCAAAACGGTTTTGTAGTTCCTTATAATACACATCTTCCTTCTCGGCATCAAGTAGACCACAGAATCCAAGAAAAAGTGCTTCCAAATTTAATGCATCCGAAGCTTCTTTTCGAATAATAGAAAAAGGAATGTTCTGAGCTAAATCCATGAATGCCATTCCATTAGAATTCAAGCCGAAGTTTCTAGCTAATAAGCAAAACAAGACGGCCTCCCAGTCCTTATTCAATTTTAAGAATAGTTCATCGATCGGTTTCTGTTTTCGCTCTAATCGCTCTATAAAAAGACGTTCTTTCCAATTTGAGTACACAAAATCATCCACTTCCAGTATTTGATTTTCACAAAAAATCCATGATTTAGGTGCAGTTAAAATTTCAAAATTTGTGATAAAATCAGTAGACACATAATCTTTTAAAATCAAGACAGGAATCTCGATATTATTTTTCCTAAATATATCGACGTCGTGTTCCCACACCACATGGAGAATTACATTTTCGTACGCTGCATCTTTTTCATGATGGTGCAAGTACCAATCGGAAGATTTAAGGTGCAGTTCAATATTTCCAGCCCATTTTTGACCAGAAATTGTAATCAATCCATTGAAAAAATCTGGACCTGCATTCTCTAAATAACTCCCTACATTTTCAATAGTCAAAGTTTCGCCCGTAGAAGTTTGAAGCGAATTGATGTCGAATTTCTTGAATCTCCAGATATAATGTAGAAAATCTTCTTTCATGTCTTTGGGTTTGAATTGAACAAAACGGCATATAATAAAGAGAAAGATTTATTAAAAGTACAAAATTATTCGACATCCAAAACTTATATTTGTGAATCAACAATAACTATTATGAAAATTATAATTACGCTGCTAAGCTTTCTCCTGTTTATAACTGCAAACGCACAGAAGAAATCGAATGCAGTACAAGTGACGTATGAAAAATCATCGAATGGAATTGTGCTTGAAAATCAAGATCCAATTGTCATTTATACAGACAAAAACCAAACTATAGTTACATCGCTGAAAATTATTGAAAAACAAGCTACATTTCCTTTCGAAACGTATTATTTAGCGAGAGCCGACAATCGCTGGTATCAAACAGCACAATTGAAAATCAATAAAACCATTTCCACAGTTGACAGTAGTTCAATTTCAAGTCAAAAATTGACATTGACTAATGAAACTAAGAAAATTCTAGGCTATATCTGTAAAAAAGCAACTACATCCATCAATTCAAATTCAATTGACATTTGGTACACAGAAGCTTTAGATTTAAAAGGCGCACCATCAAGTTTGGGACAAAACTTAGGATTGGTTTTGGAAGTTACTAGAAACGGGAATTATAGCATTGTAGCTACAAAACTGCAGAAACTGAAACTTGTTCCCACAAATTTGGTTCCCAATTTAAAATTAATAAACACCACCGATGTCCTGTCTTACCGGGATGAATTATGGCAATCTAGATTTAGAACCCTTGCTATCTTTGAAAATGAAGTCATTAATTTTTCGGACCAAAGCGTTTCTAACGATAGCATATTCAGGTATGCCGCAGGAACTTTGATTATCAAAAAAATCAAGGTTGGCAAAATCGCCAACGGTAGTCAAGTTTTTATCGATTTAAAAGAACAATCCAATGGAGATGCTTATGATCGGACAGGATCAGTTTTTATAATTCCAACGGACACCAAAATTTCATTTGTTGACGCGTTAAAAAGTGATAAATCCGTTTTGCCTATTTATGACAACGGAAATGGCAAACAGTACCAAGGCGTTGTAAAAACGGATGATTATTCTCCTGTTGTAGAATTGATGCGGTTCTTTACACCCTTTGGCGTACATCATTTTAATTATTTAAAAATGAAAAACAAGGATTGGGAAGAATCTTCCTTTTACCGTCAAGATATTAGCGACCTTTCCGCTCTCTTTAGTGATCAAGAGCTAACTATTGGCGTTTTTATAGGTAATTATGATCAAGGTGGACATAAAGTAAGTTTAAACTTGACTATACACGAAGAAAAAGAAGTGAAAGCTAGAACTAAAAAAGTCATTACATTATTCAATACACTAAACATCATGGAAATGGCGGGTCAAGAATACGCAACAATGTTTAATTCCGATAAAGGATTAGAAGTACAATTTACCTTGACCGACGATCTACTAAATGCAAGATTAAGATATATTACAACAGGCCATGGAGGATGGGGAAATGGAGATGAATTTGTCCCAAAGAAAAACACCATTTTTCTAAATTCTAAAGAAGCTTTTTCATTTACACCATGGAAAACCGACTGTGGTTCTTACCGAAATTACAATCCTGCGTCTGGGAACTTTGAAAATGGACTGTCCTCTTCTGATTACAGTCGTTCCAATTGGTGTCCGGGAACCACTACTAATCCGCTGTTTATTGATTTAGGGGATTTGAAAGCAGGAACACATACAATGACAATTAAAATTCCTCAAGGCGAGAATGAAGGCAACAGCTTCAGTTCTTGGAATGTTTCTGGCGTATTAGTAGGCGAATGACAATACTATTTGCACGATCGAATTAAAATCTGCATAAATAAAAAGGACAACTATATACATTTTCATGAATATACGTTGTCCTCTTTAAATAGCAATGATTCAGTTAGCCTGAATTATTACTTATAATATTTCGATACTTATTTTATTGTACTAATAATATCAAATTTTGTAATAATATGATATTTCCCATCTTCTAATGCCACTAAAACCGCATCGTTATCAGCAGTCATTAATGCAGAAATTTCCGAAATAGATGCGTTTTCTTTTACAATTGGAAATGGTTTACCCATAAATTCACGCACAGGCTTGTCGGCAATATTTTTACAAACAGCATATGCTTTAAACAAATCGTTTTCGCTAATACTTCCTACAAATCCTGTAGTATCAATTACAGGAAGATGTGAAATTTTGTATTTATTAAAACGGCCGATAGCATGAGAAACCAGTTCTTCCGTACGAACAATAACTAAAGGTTTGTGCGCATAATTTTTGATCACGTCAGCTGCTGTTTCAATATTTTCATCTAGAAAACCTTGTTGACGCATCCAATCGTCATTGAACATTTTCCCAACGTAACGGCTCCCACTGTCGTGAAATAAAACTACTACAACATCTTCTGGTTTAAAATGATCTTTTAATTGGTGCAATCCTTTAACGCATGAACCAGCAGAATTACCAACGAAAATCCCTTCTTCTTTAGCGATTCTTCGGGTGTAAACGGCAGCATCTTTATCAGTAACTTTTGTAAATCCGTCAATTAATGAAAAATCAACATTTACAGGTAAAATATCTTCTCCGATACCTTCGGTGATGTAAGAGTAAATTTCATTTTCGTCAAAAACGCCTGTTTCGTGGTATTTTTTAAATACAGAACCGTAGGTATCGATTCCCCAAATTTTAATGTTTGGATTCTTTTCTTTCAAATATTTTGCAACACCTGAAATCGTTCCGCCTGTTCCCACTCCTACCACAAAATGTGTAATTTTACCGTCGGTTTGCTCCCAAATTTCCGGACCTGTTTGCTCATAATGCGCTGTCGCATTAGATGGATTATCGTACTGGTTAACGTACCAAGAGTTTGGAATTTCTGTACTCAATCTTTTTGAAACTGAATAGTAAGATCGTGGATCTGTAGGCTCAACGTCTGTTGGACACACGATCACTTCTGCACCAACGGCACGAAGTATATCCATTTTTTCTTTAGATTGTTTATCCGAAATTACAAAGACACATTTGTATCCTTTTACAATTGCTGCTAAAGCAAGTCCCATACCGGTATTTCCAGAAGTTCCTTCAATTATAGTTCCTCCCGGTTGCAAACGTCCGTCTGCTTCGGCATCTTCAACCATTTTTAAAGCCATTCTATCCTTCGTGGAATTACCTGGATTTAAATGCTCCAACTTTGCTAGAACCAATGCATCAATTCCTTCAGTTACTTTATTCAATTTTACAAGCGGCGTGTTTCCGATTGTTTCGAGTATATTTTTTGCGTATTTCATTATAATTGGGTTGGTGTTGCAAGTGAATTTTTTGCAACAATTAAAATCGAGTACAAAGGTATTGATAAAAAAGAGATTACAAAAGTGCTATGGAAACCAAACTAACCCCGATTGCAGTGGATCCCGATTTTTATCGGGAGAAGCGGAAAGCGGGATTATGGCTGCCTGATTAGCCTACTGATTCGTTCCAAATGCTTATTGAAAGAAGTTCCACACAATTCCGAAACGTACAATAAAATCGCGATAAGGATAACTTGGCGCGCTGTAAAAATCATTTCCGGTAAAAGCAGAGTTAAAATGTTCTGCTTTGAGATAGATTCGTGTTTGACTGATCTTAGCATTTATGAAGAAATCAAACATTGGAAAATCGCCAATTTGTTTTTGATTTTGAACATAAAAATCACCTACTATAGGATTGTAATCATTTGCATAAAATTTGGAAAAATAATTAAATGTAAATCCTGTCTGTAAGAAAAGTGCTCTTTTAAAAATATGATCTGAATAATAGAATGTGTTTCGCGCAGTCAACTTTGGTACGTTAATGATGTCCTGACTCTGTTCGACTTGCTGGTACAAAAAGGTATTGTCCAATGCGAACTTTCCGTACTTAAACTCTCTACTAAGCTTCAAAGAAAAATATTTTATTGTACCTGAAAATTGTTCTGGAGAAAGAATGATTTGATTGTTTACCGAACTAGAATTGACAAAGTATAATTTATCTTCTAAACTACTGATTTGGGCTGAAGCATTGATCCACTTGGTATTTAGAACAGCTTCTAAATTGGTAATTTTCTCATTATTAAAATTATTGGACCAGTTGTATCCTTTGTAACTACTTTGGTATAAATTATAAACGTGATCAGGAATTTTTGAAATATTTTGCAGCTTAAAACCGATAGCATTTTGCTCATTGATTTTATAGTTGGCATTGACATCTAAATTTCTCATTGCCTGATCTGAAATGGAATTGGAAAAAATTGCTTTCCCACTCCAACGGCCTTTTTGGTAGGTATAGCTTCCTCCAATTGCATTGATTCGGTCGTCGAGTTTACTTGCAATTACCGAATTATCTGCACGAACGATAAGCGTTCTGTAAAAATAATTATAATTAAAATCTTCAATAAAAAATTGAAATTTACCTAAAAGTAGATTTTCATAAGTCGCCCCTACTTTATTATACATTCTATTATAACGAGTTTTATCATTGATTGTAGTAGATGCGTACGAATCACCGTATCTATTAAAAGTAACATTTGATCCGGTGTCTGGATCAATAATTGTTGATGCTATCGTTGCTTGTGTAAATTCGTAAAATTTATTCTCGAAATTAAATTCATGGTCTATATACAGATTATTTGTTCCGACGGTTTTATTAATACGGAATTGCTGATCTATAAAATAGCGTTTACCATCCAATAGCGAAGTTGCATCTTCATTGAAAACAGAAAGTCGAGCACGCTCGCTATACGCTGCGTCATCACCTTCAAAATTGGACGAATTGACAATACCTCCGTTTTCACCATTTGAAATATCTTGCGCCGTAAAATGCGCCTTAATTTCGTACCTACGATTCGTAGTATGATAATTGGTGGTAAATCTAAAATTACCTGTGCTTGAGAGTTGATTGACATATTTGCCAACAGAATTTAATCCTTTATACGCTAGAGAAAAATTAAAATTTTCCGACGTATTTACAGTAATAAAAGCATCTAAAGATTGACCTTGCTCCATAACAGTTTTAAAATAAAGCTCTGTTAAAGGCGTGGGTACAGAATAGTACTTGATGTCATCTGCTTGCAAAAAGTTAAAATGTTTGCCCTGAAAACCAATTGATGGAAATCCTTGAAACTGGTTTAAGCCAAAATCTAACGTTTGGTACGGCTGACCTTCGTTTGCAAAAGGCAAAAGACCAAAATTATCCTTTCGTAGATAATTAAAAATGTACTCTTTTTGAATCGTTAAAGAGGTATCAATAAAAGTGGTGTCATTTTCTACAGAAATTACTTTATAGAAATCTATCGGAGCGCGCTTAAATTTCCCGGATGTAGATTTTGTTTCTTTTATAGAGTCATTAAATTGAGGCACTTCATTATTCATAGAAGTGGTTTTTGTACCACCGCTATTGAGCAACTGTTTTTTTTGCGCAATTGCAAAACAAGAAAACAACAACACCACAATCAGAAAAAAATGTTTCAACATTATTTAATTAAATTTAAACAAAGGTAACTTTTTTTTGACAAAAAGGTAAAAAAAAACCTGCTCCAAAAGGAGCAGGTTTAATGAAAACTTAAACAAATTATAGTTTAGTGTATTTTGTAATGGCTAGACCAAAGTAACCAGCACCAACTCTAACTTGATATTGCATATCAACTGTTTTTTCACAAGCTGAAAAAGTACCAACACCTCTGTCAATCCATCCCACACCGTAAGTTCCGATGCTTTGAGCTAATACATTTTCTAGGTATGGTGGAAACGCTAACACAAAATTAGCTGGATCAGAATCATCAAAGAAAACTCTAGTTTGAGAAGTTGGACTGAAACCCCATACATTTGACATGATGATTTCATTAGCTGCAACACCTGCAGTAAATGTAGAAGAGTAAGATCCCTCACCCACTTCATCAACATTCCATTCCCCTAAGAAATCAGCTCTTACAAATTCACAGAATTTGAAGATTTTTAAAGTGTATTTTAGTGGCGAAATCGTAGCGTCATCTACAGACTCTAGTTTCAATACTAAATTTTTACTTACACCGTCTTCTAAAGCTTCATAATTATTTTTTATAATAATCTCGCCATTATATGCACCAGCAGGTATAACTAATGTACTAGTAACAATTTCATACAAGTCAGGAGACGCTGTAGTAGAAGGGTCAACACTAATAACAATTGCTCGATCCGCATTCGTTGCATTAGCAACATTTACCACAACTGTAGTCGTAGTAGTAGCATCTTTAGCAGGTAAAGCACCATTTTCTTTAGCAAATGCAGCTAAGGAATTTGAACCACTTTCATTCCAAATAACCTGATCTTCATCACAACTAGCTAAAGTTGCGATAAGAACGGCTACAATCGAAAATTTTAAAAGAAATTTTTTCATGATTTTAATCGTTTATTTATTATTAATTAATAGTTCCGTAACCTGGGTTTTGCTGTGGAGCAATTGCAGGGTTTGCACCAATTTCAGAAGATGGAATCGGCATAACAAAACGGTAGTCAGATGAAGACAATGTACATGCTCCGTTCACAGCACAATCAGCTGGATCTCTGATAATGTCTACACCCGCTTTAGGTCCAACACGACGTAAGTCGATGTAACGGTGTCCTTCAAAAGCCAATTCAACTCTTCTTTGTTTCAAAATTTCAGCCCAAGCAGCTTGCTGCGTAGCAGGAATTCCAATTGTTGGCGTGTTAGCTGCACTAAAACGTTGTGCAACTACTGCTTGAAGATCTGCAGCAACTCCTTCGAAATCACTGGCATTTGCTTTCGCTTCAGCTCTAATGAAATACATTTCAGAAGTTCTAAATACTTTAATATCGTTAATTCTTAAACCACCTGATCCTGGATATTTTCCAACTGGAAAAACAGTAGCATTTGCAGAAGCGTCAACAATTACAGAACGTCTTACATCAACTGTAGATAAAAGAGCTCTTAAATCGGTAGAAACTTCAAAGAATGGAGATCCTGTAACTGTAGCATTTACTGACGCCCAATTAGCTCCAACAATCTCATCGTCAGCAACTCTGTCCCATTTGAAGATAACTTCATCTGTAGCAGGAGCTGCAACTGGTAAATCTCTCCAAATGTTTGGATACTGTGCTCTATTCGTCAATGGATACTGAGCGATCAATTCTGTTGCTAATGCAGCAGCAGTAGTATAATCTTCTCTGTACAATGCCATACGCGCTTTTAAAGCTTTAACGAAATCATTAGAGATAAAGAAACGATCTGCGTTTCCAGCATTTGTAGTCAAATCAGAAACTTTAGCTAAATCAGAATTGATTAAGGCAAAAATTTCAGCATTTGTATTACGTGGTAAACTTTGATTTGTTAAAGGAATAAAATCTAAAAGGATAACTCCTAAAGCATTATCATCAGTAATATCTGCAGAAAAGTACGTTAACAATTTAAAGTGAGCATAAGCTCTCAAGATGTGCGCTTGCGCTATAATATTCTTGTACTGAGCTTCTTCACTAGTTTCAGGAACAACATTTTTTGCACCTTCGATTACACGAGTTGCAAAGTTAATCATTGAATAATACTGACCCCATAGTGCTACAGCGTAACCTGATCCTGTATTTAATCTGAAACTATATTCAGCATCATTAATTAAACCTTGACCACCATTAGCAAGACCAATTCTAACTTCATCAGTAAAAATAGATGCGAATGCAATTTCAGTGTTTTCGCCACCAACGCCGTAAACACCATTGATACCCTTCTCTAAATCATCTACTGTTTGAAATGCAACTTCAGGATACAATTCACCTGGCTGCACAATATCAATAGCATCCTCACATGAAAAAATCAATGTGGATATAAATGCTAATAAAACTACTTTATAATTTTTCATATTTTTTATTTTATTAAAATTCAACTGTTAAACCAACAGAAATAATTTTTGGCGTAGGATATTGGTACTGATCATTTCCACGTGGGCTTTCAGCATCCCAACCTGTCCATTTAGACCAAGTAACTAAATTTTCTGCTTGAACAAAACCTTTTACAGATTTCAAGAATGTATTCTCTAACATTTTCTTAGGCACATCATATCCAAAACTTACGTAACGCATTCTGATGTAAGAAGCATCTTTCAAGTTACGATCTGATTCTGCATCAAAACTAAGGTTAGTTGCATTTAATGAAGGCTGATCAGTAATTCTGTTGTCAGGAGTCCAAGCTCTCAAAATATCATTAGAAACATTGAAGATTCCAATATTTTCTCTATCTCTTGTACCAGATAAATCGTAATCAAGTCTGTAAATGTCTGCTACGTAAGAAAACTGAGAACTTAAGAAAAATCCTTTATAATCTGCGTTAAGACCAAAACCACCTTGCCATACTGGCTGTGAAGATTTTCCTGTAAAAACTCTATCTGTAGTATCAGGAGTTTCAGTAGTATTACCGTCTTTATCCAAGAACAATAAGTTACCATTTGCAGGGTTCACACCAGCGTAACGGATCAAGTAGAACTCATTAAGTACATGGTCTTCAGCTGTTGCAGTCAAACCATTGTCAATTAATCCACTTTCGTTACTTACTGTATTTACTCTATTTTCGTTAAATGCTCCGTTGAAAGTAGCTGAGATGTTTAATCCGCTATTACTTTTAAGAATGTCATACGTAAGTAATGCTTCCACACCTTCATTCGTCATCGTTCCAAAATTTGAAGTAAGAACAGAAGTTGCGTTGATGAAAGAAATAGGCACATCTAAGAATAAATCAGTTGTTCTTTTTCTGTAGACATCAAATGTACCTCTCAAACGACTGTTAAACAATTCATAATCAACACCAATATTAGCTTGCGTAACTGTTTCCCATTTTAATTCTGGTGCTGCTAATTGAGCGATCACAGTAGAAGGATTTCCTTGGTATCCAGCTCCAATAGCATACAATTCTCTTGTACGGTTAAGTGCTCCGTAAGTAGAGTTAACAATATCATTGTTACCATTTGTACCGTAAGAAGCTCTTAATTTCAATGCATCAAAAACAGAACCTTCCATGAAGCTTTCGCGATCAATGTTCCATCTTCCTGCTACAGAGAAAAATGTACCCCATCTGTTAGACAAAGCAAAACGAGAAGAAGCATCTCTACGAACAGTAGCTTCAACACCATACTTTGAATCAAAATCATAATCTGCTGTTGCAAAATATGAAAACAAACCTGTAGAAGCTTTTGAAGAACCAACAGTTGGAACGAAGAAATCGTTATCTGGGTTATCTAAAATATAACCTCCTCCATAACCTGGACCAGATACTTTTCCATCTAAACCATTTTGTGTATAACTGATTGATTTAAAGTTTGCTTTAAAATACTCTGTATAAGCTGCAACGTTTATAGTGTGTTTATCTGCAAAAGTTTTGTTGTAATTCAATCTTGTTGTTGTACTAATAGCAATATCTTGTTGGAACAACTCAGATTGGAAACCTAAGTATCCATTTTGATCTAAGAAAAGCAAAGAGTTAAAAGCAGTTGGAGCTTGGTACACTTGCGAA
The DNA here is from genome assembly GCF_000425485.1 of Flavobacterium tegetincola DSM 22377. Taxonomy (GTDB): domain Bacteria; phylum Bacteroidota; class Bacteroidia; order Flavobacteriales; family Flavobacteriaceae; genus Flavobacterium; species Flavobacterium tegetincola. The sequence goes on from NZ_AUDN01000008.1 coordinate 111,974, forward strand.
TTCTGTTGTGTATAATCAATACCCAAGTTACTACCGAAAGTCAAATTCTTAGTTAATTTATAACTACCGTCAAAAGAAGCTAATGCTTTTAATTCGTCGATTCTATTAGAGAATGTTTTCATTTTGTCAATTAACATCAAAGGAGTTAACAACAAAGTTCCATCATTTGCATAATCCGACTGAAGTGTAAGCGAATCTGTATAATCACTTGGACTAATATAAGGAGCTGCATTGTTAGCACCTAATACAAAGTTTTGATTAATTCCACCCGTTCCTAAACTTGTAGCTTCATTTCTTCTTGAGAAGTTGATCGATACGTTAGTACTGTAATTGAAACGATCATCATTACTTTTTCCAGAAAGATTTGAACGAAAGTTAAATCTCTTCAAATCTGTATTTTTCAAGATACCTTCTTGATCAAGAAAACCAAAAGGTGTAAAAGAAGAAAGATTTTTACTTCCAGAACTTAAACTTAAAGTTTGATTCTGAGAGATACCTGTTCTAAAGAAATAATCAGTCCAGTCAGTACTAGGACTTGCAGCAATTTCTGCATCAGTCATAGGACCTCCAGCAGCACCACCAACTGCCCCACGACCTTGACCGTAAGAACGCTCTAAAGTCAACAATTGCTGTGCATTCATCATGTTATACTTGTTATCTTGTAACGAAGTAAAACTTGTAGTAGAATTGAATTTAATTTTCAATCCTGAATCAAATCCACCTTTTTTAGTACGAACTAAAATTACTCCATTCGCACCTCTATTACCGTAGATAGCAGTTGCACCAGCATCTTTCAATACAGATACCGACTCGATATCATCTGGATTTAAACTTCTAAAGTTATCAGAGTTCAACGGAATTCCGTCAATAACGTATAATGGCTCAACTTTACCGTTGATAGAACCTACACCTCTAATAATCACCGTACTGTTTCCTCCAGGTTGTCCAGTACCAGTTGTAATATTCAAACCAGCCACTTGACCTTGTAATGTTTGAATAAAAGAAGCATTTGGACGCGCCTCGATTGTAGCAGCACTTACTGTTTGAGAAGACACGTTTGAAGTTTTTCTAGTTTTAGTTACATCGTAACCTTGAACTACAACAGCATCTAGCATTTGTGCGTCATCATCTTCTAATTGAATTGAAACAGTAGTTGAAGCTCCAACTGTTACAGTTTGGCTTTTAAATCCTAAGTAAGAGAAAACTAGTTTTTCACCAGTTGCCGCTTTGATAGAATAACTACCGTTAAAATCGGTTTGTACACCTCTAGTTGTTCCTTGCACCAAGACGTTCACACCAGGGATTGCCATTGCGTCTGTTTTTGACACAACTTTTCCCGTGATTGTTTTTTCTTGAGCAAACGAAAACTGAATAAAAAACGCTAAAGCTAGCGTAAGAATCCAAGTAAACTTTGATTTCATATTTAATAATTTGAGTTAGTTAAGTCGCAAAACTATTAATTTATTTCTAAATAACAAAGTATTAACAGTTAATTAAAATGCTTTTAATAGTATTATGCATGATAAAACGACCTTTTGTTGCAAAAAAAATCCTGCGATTGTACAAACGCAGGATTTTTTGAAATGAATCTTACGTTAGTTTTACTGCTTTACGAACTTACTTGAAGTTTGATTTGAACCTTGATTCACATTAATAATATACATTCCAGACACAAGCGAGCTTACATCTAAACTTAAAGCATTAACAATATCCGATGCCGTAACTTTACGCTGCAGCATGCTTCTACCTTGTAAATCATAGATAGCAACAAAGGCGTCTTCTGTTTGATTTGACCCATCAAAAGATACATTTAATACATTATTTGCTGGATTTGGCCACACTGTAAAACCTTTTGCCAATACTTCATCCTTAACAGCTAATGTATTTTGAATTCCAGTTACAATCAGTGAATAATTTTGAACACCTGTTGATAACGTCCCTTTATGCGTTACTGTAATGGTATAATTTCCAACAGAAGTAGGACTATCAACCTCAACCTTCTCTATATTATCTACCGTATTATCTCCTTTAAATGCTGGATCAAATCCTAATTCATCCAATTTCCACGGAAATGTAGTTGCGCCATCTTTTGTAATTCTGATGTCTAAATCATTTACTAAAACTGGAGTAGACAAATCTACCACAGAATTATTTGCCGTTCCACCTTTATCCGTCCATGCAATTGTAGCAATTAGCTTCTCTGTACCCAAAGCTTTAACTTGCTTTGTATAACTGCCTCCATTGGCTAAAGTCAATTCAGAAATGATCGCATTACTCACTTTCGCATTGGTGATTGTTTGCGCCATTTTCTCTGCATTGATCAATCCCCATCCAAATCTAGCATCCGGCCCGTCAAAGGATCCTGCTTCGTCAGCAGTGTGTGACATCAATCCTTTTAAAGTTGCCGCATTCATAAATTCCTCATCGTACAGCATACTATAGTGTTGTTGCACTAATAATAATGTACCTGTAACACCAGGACTAGACATTGAAGTACCATTACTTGATGCATAACTTGTATCACTATCATTTGAAGTAGACAATACATTTACACCTTTTGTAGCAATATCCGGTTTTACTCTACGATCATCTGAAGGCCCATAACTACTAAAGCTAGACATTACCACACTAGAAGGACCGGTATAATTAGAAACTTGATTTGTTGCAGCCACAACAATTGCATTTTTTGAAGTTGCCATTGAAGTTACCAAATCATAACCTCCTTTTGAAGGATTGTAAATTTGATTTCCATCATTACGATTGTTTCCTGCTGAAACGACTGCTTGATATTTTGGCGCATTAAACATGATGTCATCAATTTGTCTCGATTTTGTAACGTAGGCTCCATACAGATACGTTGCAAATCCTGGCGCACTCGCATCTAATCCGTAAGAATGATTGGAAAGCAACATTCCTGCTTGAGCAGTAAGAACCATTTCTGCGGTATCATTATTCCAATCGCTGTACCAAACAGTTGATTGATACGCCACACCACGTCCTGAATTACTACTTGAGCTAGCTCCAGAACTATTTATTGTACCAGCAACGTGAGTCGGGTGAAAAGCCACTGCCATTGTACTGTTATCAAAATTAAAAGTTCTAGTACCATAATCATTATGAGAGGCACGAATTTTTCCTCCATCCCAAACTCCAGCAAACATACCTTGACCTGCTAAATTCAAACCTAACGTTCCTCCTGGCTGTAATCTATCAGCACGAGAAGTTATAGCTAGCCCATTGTTAGTTGTAGTATTATACATGGGCTGATCTTGCGGTGTAACCCCAATTAATTGCGAAAATCCACCATCAGGTTTATTAATCTCTAACGGCCAATTATTTAATTTTGCAAGCTCTAAAGCTCTTGCGTAGTTTGTATTGTGTTCATTTTGAAACTCAACTCTAAGTTCTTCCAACTTACGTAAATCGTATTTCTCGGTTATTTTCGCTCGTTGCGCAGGACTTTGAGCGCTTGCGTCAACATTAGCTAAAAGGATTCCACTTAAAATTAGTAGTGAAGTGAATGTAATTTTCATAACATGTATCTTAATTAATAATTATTCTTTAATATTGTGGTGGTTTAATAGTATGTATGGTAAATAAAGTTTTGCGAATATAATTTTTTTTATTCGTAATCATTCAACATTAACATTATATACGCAATAAAATTACCTTTGGTTTCACTCTTGTCTAACTTTTCTGGATTATCAATGGAAGCTGGCGCGGACGAAGCAGGCCGAGGTTGCTTAGCCGGCCCAGTAACGGCTGCAGTGGTAGTTTTGGAAAATTCGTTCCAAAATATTACCTTAAATGATAGCAAAAAATTAAGCGAAAAATCAAGGGATTCACTTCGTCCAGTAATTGAAAGTCAAGCAATAACCTTTGCCGTCACTCATTTATTTCCTGATGAAATTGACGAAATAAATATTCTGAACGCTTCAATGAAAGCAATGCAAGAATCCGTCTTAAAGTTAAACAAAATTCCTTCCTATATTATAGTAGATGGAAATCGTGCATTATATGCAAAACTGGGACTAAAATCTCCAGTTGGAAAAATATTCACCGATAAAGAAATCGCATTTTTAAAGTCAATCCCAAACCAAAGCATCATTCAAGGCGACACTAAATACATGAGTATTGCCGCGGCTTCAATTTTAGCAAAAACTTACCGCGATGCATACATGAATAAAATACACGAAGAATTCCCAATGTACAATTGGAAAAAAAATAAAGGATACCCGACCAAAGAACACCGCGAAGCCATCAGAAAATACGGCCCCACAAAATACCACCGAATGTCGTTTAAGTTACTTCCGGACCAATTAGAATTGGATTTATAATTTTAAAGTTTCTGTCAAATTCAATTCTGCTTCAAACAATACTGCAAAATGGCTTAAGATTTTATGTTTAACCTCATCTTCGTCCACAGCCTTACCTAATTCAGCATGCATCGAAGCAACCGCTTTTCCACGAATACCACAAGGAATAATATTGTCAAAATAACCCAAATCAACATTTGCATTCAAAGCAAATCCGTGCATCGTAACCCATCGTGAAGCACGAACACCCATCGCGCAAATTTTTCTAGCAAACGGCGTTCCCACATCAAGCCAAACACCCGTCTCTCCTTCGCTTCGAGTTCCAATTATGCCGTATTCATTTAAGGTAAGAATTACGGCTTCTTCTAAAAACCGAAGATACTTGTGAATGTCGGTAAAAAAATTTTCTAAATCTAAAATCGGATAACCCACAATTTGTCCGGGACCGTGATACGTAATATCACCACCACGATTTATTTTATAAAAAGTTGCCCCTTTTGCTTCCAATTGTTTTTCGGAAAGCAACAAATTTTCAAACGCACCACTTTTCCCTAATGTATACACATGCGGATGCGTCACATAAAGAAAATAATTGGGCGTTTCAAGCTCCGTTTCCTCTCGCCTATTCTTTATTTTCAAATCTACAATTCCCTTAAAAATTTCTTCCTGGTATTCCCAAGTTGTTTTGTAGTCTTGAATTCCTAAATCAGCAAACTGGATGGTTTTATTCTGTTTCAAAATAGTATATTGAAATTAATTATTTGGGCGTTCCGTCAGTCCTGATGAAAAATCAGTCCTGTCGGCGGGCTATCCACTTCAATCTTTTGTTCCATTGCATTTCACAAAAGGATTTCTCGTTACTATCCCTAACGCGGGATTTTCAAGAATGCAGTTCCTACATTTTTCAAAACCCAAGCGACTGCAAATATACAAATAGATCCTCACCTATCCCCGACAGAACGGAAAATCCTCCCGAAGTCAGTGCGTCTTCTGATAGCTATCGGAAGAAGCACTGACTTCGGGAGATTTGGGATGATGGCGGGAACATGGATTACTGAAAAAGCCCGAACCATTCGATCCTAGCAGCAGTTGTCCGTTATCGGTTATCGGTTATCAGTTCTCGATAAAATAAATATCGATAGTAATTCATCATTTATATTGAAATTGCGATTAATATTGCAATTGATATTGACCCTGATATTGTCCTTAATATTGACATTGCTAATTTTCCAGAAAACCGTATCTTTGCAGCCTTAAAATACAATGTATGCAACTTTCAGAACAAGAAATCATTAGAAGAGAAAAGCTTCAAGCTTTGCGTGACCTAAATATCAACCCCTATCCTGCGGATTTATTTCCGGTAAAACATACTTCAAAACAAGTAAAGGAAAATTTTAGCGAAGGTCAAAAGGTGGTTCTTGCTGGACGTTTAATGAGTGTTCGCGACCAAGGTAAAGCAGCATTTGCTGAATTACAAGATAGCGAAGGCAGAATTCAGATGTATTTAAATCGCGACGTGATTTGTCCCGATGAAGACAAAATGATGTACAATCAGGTGTTTAAAAAACTGACTGATTTAGGTGATTTTATTGGTATCGAAGGGGAAACTTTTTTGACGAAAGTCGGAGCTCAATGTATTCGTGTCGATAAATTTACTTTTTTAAGTAAAACCATTCGTCCATTGCCGTTGCCAAAAACAGACGAAGACGGAAATATTCACGATGCTTTCGTAGACCCAGAATTGCGCTACAGAATGCGTTATGTAGATTTAGTGGTGAATCCAAACGTGAAAGAAGTTTTTGTAAAAAGAAACAAGTTGTTTTCTGCAATGCGAAATTTCTTTAACAATGCCGGATACATGGAAGTGGAAACGCCTATTCTGCAAGCCATTCCAGGTGGTGCTGCAGCACGGCCTTTTATTACACACCACAACAGTTTAGACATTCCGTTATACATGCGAATTGCAAACGAATTGTATCTAAAAAGACTTATCGTAGGTGGATTTGACGGTGTTTATGAGTTTTCTAAAAACTTCAGAAATGAAGGAATGGACCGAACACATAATCCGGAATTTACCGCAATGGAAATATATGTAGCCTACAAAGACTACAACTGGATGATGGAATTTACCGAAAATTTGCTGGAGCATTGTGCTACAGAAGTCAACGGAAGTAATGAAACAACTTTTGGCGAACATAAAATCAATTTCAAAGCGCCGTATGCTCGAGTTACAATGACCGATTCTATCAAACATTTTACAGGCTTTGATATTTCAGGTAAAACAGAAGCGGAACTTTTTGAAGCTGCAAGAGGCATGGGAATTGACGTGGACAACACGATGGGGAAAGGAAAATTAATTGATGAAATTTTTGGCGCAAAATGCGAAGGAAATTACATTCAGCCCACTTTCATCACTGATTATCCAAAGGAAATGTCGCCTCTTTGTAAAGAGCACAGAGACAATCCAGAATTAACAGAACGCTTTGAATTAATGGTTTGCGGAAAAGAAATCGCTAACGCATATTCAGAACTAAACGACCCAATTGACCAAAGAGCACGTTTTGAAAACCAAATGAAACTAGCCGAAAAAGGAGACGATGAAGCCAACGGAATCATCGATGAAGACTTCTTAAGAGCTCTAGAATACGGAATGCCACCTACTTCTGGTTTAGGAATTGGAATGGACCGATTGATTATGTTTTTAACCAATAATCCATCAATTCAGGAAGTATTGTTTTTCCCTCAAATGCGTCCGGAAAAGAAAGCCATTCAAGTCGAACTTTCTGACGAAGAAAAAACTATTATTCTACTTTTGAATAAAAACGAAAATACATTTGATTTAGCACAATTAAAGCTAGCCGCTGGCTTGAGCGGAAAAAAATGGGACGCTTCGATGAAAAATCTAAGCAGACATAATTTAATAAAAGTGAGTTTAACTGGCGATACAAAGACAGTTGAATTTGTAGGGTAAACCAACTGATAAATAGATCATAGAAAGGAGTTCGTAATGAGCTCCTTTTTTTTTATGTTATAATTTAGAAGCTGTTAAAACTTTACCAATATTATTAATTCATTAAACTAAATTCTTTTTTAAAGGTCTTAATGGTATAACGTTTTAAAATTTATAATTATGAAAAGAATAATGATACTTGCAATTTTATCCTTGAGTTTATCAGGAATTGCACAAGAGCGACGCGACAACAATCGAAAAGAAAAAGTAGAATTCACGCCGGAACAAAGGACTGAATTGCAGGTTAAAAAAATGACCTTGGACTTAGATTTAAGTGCGAAACAGCAGAAGGAAATTTCCGAACTGATGCAAAAGCAACAAGCCAAACGAGCGGTGACACGTGATGAAATGAAAGCCAAGCGCGAGGAAATGAAAAAAAGAAATTCGGATGACAAATTTGCTATGCGAACCAAAATGCTTGACCAACGAATTGCGATGCATACAGAAATGAAAAAAGTTCTTAGTCCTGAACAGTTTGCAAAATGGGAAAAAAATGCAGATAAAAAGACAAAGCACGTTAAAATGCGCAACAATAAAAAAGAATCTAAACAAAAATAATTTTGGTTTTATGATTTATTTAATTAGATTTGGCAAACCAAACTATTAAAAACTATAATCATGAAAAATATATTTGTTGCATTGGCACTTTTTGCTGCTCTTGGAGTTAGCGCTCAAACTAAAAAAGCAACTTTAGCTCCAGCAACATCCGTTGAAGCCCCGATGCTAACTGCTGAAGCTGCTGCAGAACGTGACATGAAAGCTTTATCAGCTGTAGTTACTGTTGAGGAGTCGGCAAAACCTGAAATAAATAAAACATTTATTACAAAATACCGAACAAAAGCAGAAAACACTCTTTCTCAAGATCGTATGGCGGCACTTAACGCTTACGTTGAAAGTCAGCTAGCTACATACCTTGGTGATGCTAATTTTGCAAAACTGAAAACAAATACAAAACTGTTCAATCAGTTGACAAAGTAATATAAGATTACATTATTAATTCATTGAAAAGACTCCTTAATTGGGGTCTTTTTTATTGTCCTAAACTATTTAAGCAACTTTAAATTATTTGATCATTTTCTTTCTGATTAACACTAAAATCAAGATAGGGAAAGTCATTGCTATAAAGAAAGGTAAAATGTAATGAATTAAATTCATAGCTAGAAAAACTGCCATAATTAATAATTGAAAACCCAATCCATACACAGACAAGATAGTCATAAACCAATTGGGAAATCGTTTCACTTTGTACGCACTTGCATCTAAAAAGTAGATAATTCTGTCGTACACTCCATAAAGACTTAGGTACATTTTAAAAATGTTATTTACCGCACGTTGGGTTTCACCAGGTAGAGCTTTTGGAGCATTAATTTCAAAAACTTTACTTGTTGCATCTCCTCCAAGAGTATTATTCCGAAGAATTACGTAGTAGTAATTGTATAAAGTACCTTGCAATTGCAGTCCAAAAAATGCAGCAATAAGTAACGAAAAATGCGAATTTGTAATATAAGCAATTGTACCTAAAAACATAAAATTGAGCAGGATATCAAAGATACTGTCCAAATACCTACCAATATAAGAAGGCGTTTTTTTAAGACGTGCCAACTCGCCATCTGCAGCGTCTATTCCAGATTTTAAAAGTAATAGAAATCCGGCTAAGATATAATAACCAGACAGCATACTCACAATCGAAAGTAAGCCACAAAAGCCAAAAAGAAAGGTAACGTGAATGGGAGTATACTTTGTTTTTTGCAAGGATTTTGCAAGAAATCTTCCAAATGACCTACCGTAATCTGATAAATCTAAAAATTGGTTTTCGGCACTAAGTTTGGACATTATAAAACGAGGAGAAAAGTCAGGACAATATAGTCGAAAAAAAAATTGAGCCGTAAAAGTAGCTCAATTTTTTTAGTTTTATTCTTTTTAGAATAACAATATGATGGTAGAATCAATTACAAGTTTAACGTAATTATATTATTATAGCTTTTTGGCCACTTTCGCAATTGCCGCTATGGTAAAATCTAAATCTTCATAGGTCAAAGCATCCGTTATAAACCAAGTTTCGTAGGCAGATGGAGCAATGTAAATTCCTTCGTCCAATAATCCATGGAAAAATTGTTTAAAACGCTCGTTATCTCCTTTTTTTGCTGATTCAAAATCGATTACTTCTTCTGCAGCAAAATGCACAGAAATCATTGAACCTACTCTGTTTATAGTAAATTCAATTGCTTCTTGCGTCAACACGTTCCGAATTCCGTCTTCCAAATATGCAGTTTTTGCAGCCAAACGATCGAAAATTTCTGTATCAGCATCTAAAGTTTGTAGCATGGCCAAACCAGCCGCCATAGCAAGTGGATTTCCTGATAACGTACCTGCTTGATAAACGGGACCAAGAGGCGCTAAATAATTCATGATTTCCTCACGAGCTGCAAAAGCACCAACAGGCAATCCGCCTCCTATTACTTTTCCAAAACACGTAATATCTGCTTTTATGTTATATAATTCCTGCACACCGCCTTTAGCCAAACGAAATCCAGTCATAACCTCATCAAAGATCAAAAGAATTCCATTATCGGTACACATTTGGCGTAAGCCTTCTAAAAATCCTTTTTGTGGCGGAATACATCCCATATTTCCTGCTACAGGTTCGACAATAATGGTCGCAATTTCTCCTGGATTGGCATCAATTAATTGTTGTACACTTGCTAAATCATTAAAATTGGCAAGCAACGTATCTTTTGCCGTTCCCGCTGTAACTCCTGGACTGTTGGGCGAACCAAAAGTAATGGCACCACTTCCAGCTTGAATTAAAAAGGAATCTGAATGTCCGTGGTAGCAACCTGCAAATTTTATTATTTTATCTCTATTTGTAAAACCTCGTGCCAACCGAATCGCACTCATGCAGGCTTCTGTACCTGAATTTACAAAACGAATCTTATCAATATTCGGAACCATTTTTACCGCTAAAGTGGCAATTTCGGTTTCCAAAGCTGTTGGCATTCCAAACGACGTTCCTAGTTTTGCTCTAGATATTACTGCATCCACAACTGGTGGAAATGCATGACCTAAAATCATGGGGCCCCATGAATTGATGTAGTCAATTAAACGTCGATCGTCTTCATCATACAAGTAAGCTCCTCTTGCATATTTAACAAATATGGGCGTTCCACCGACTGATTTAAACGCTCGGACTGGCGAATTTACACCACCAGGAATTACTTTTTCAGCTTCTGCAAAAAGCTGACTACTTCTTTTATAAATCATTTTTAAATTTTATTTTAGATAAAAGTGGCTTTCGCAACTTACTATTTTACTATTAATTTTTGGCCGATAGAAAGTGTATTGTCAGATAATTTATTCTTTTTCTTTAAATCTTCTACCGTAATGTTGAACTTTTTAGAAATGGCATACAAGGTCTCACCAGCTTGCACTTCATAAGTATTTCCAACTTGATGACTCGCAATGATTACTGGTTTCGCAGCATTGTCAAATGGCGTGTATCGATTTCCTAAAACTTCTGAATCATACTGGTGCAAATTGTACTTTTCAATATAATTAATCAATTTTTCAGGATATCTTGGATCTGTGGCATATCCTGCTTTTCGCAAACCTTTGGCCCAAGCTTCGTAATCATCTTTGTCCAGTTCAAATAAACTTGCATACCTACTTCGACCGGTCAAAAATAAAGCATGATCTCTGTAGGACTCTGCTGGATCTTTATATTTTCTGAAACATTCTTGAGCGGCATCATCGTCATGATATACTTTTTCGCCTTCCCATCCTGTATGGCACTTAATACCAAAATGATTGTTGGAACGCTTTGCCAAATCACCTCTTCCCGCTCCAGATTCTAAAATTCCTTGTGCCAGAATAATACTTGCAGGAATGCCATATTCTTTCATATTGCTTTTTGCAATATTTTTAAAATCATTTATGTAAGCAAAAACAACATCAGTATACACGGTAGTTTTTGATGTGGAAACCATGGTCTCCGTTTCTCTGTTTTCTGATTTTGGACTTGTGGTCTGTTTTTTTGTTTGAACCGTTCTTTTGCTTGTAGTGTGTTTTGATTTAGAAGTCTTTGAATACTTCTTTGAACTTCCACAACTCATGAGCAAGACAACGACAAATAGACACGCAATTTTTTTAATCATTTCTGTTTATTTTTGGTAATTTCTTTTTTTCTAACAAATTATTTATACCTGCAATTCCCTGAATTCCTCCAGTGTGAATCATTAAAATCCTTGAATTATCGGCAAAAAACCCGTCTTTAATTAAACTTCTAACGCCAAAAACCATCTTTGCCGTATAAATCGGATCCAAAAGAATTTGCGTTTCAGCATAAAAATCATTCATAAAGGTGATTAATTCAGGGGTAACTTTGCCATAACCACCAAATTCAAAACCATTTACGAGTTGCCAATTTGTTTCGCTTACAAAATTACGAATTTCATTTTGCAAAAAATCCCCTTTTAACGCCGGAAATCCCAAAACTTGCTGATTTGACAACGAACTTTTGATAATTCCCGCAATTGTGCCTCCAGTTCCAACTGCAGAAACTATATAATTGAATTTTTTATCTTCTTCCGTTAAAATTTCAGTACAACCTTTTACCGCTAATTCGTTCGTTCCGCCTTCGGGAATAAGGTAGAAATCGCCAAATTTTTCTTTTAGCGAAAGTAAAAAAGCTTTATCCGTTTTATTTCGATAGATATCTCTTGAAACAAACTCAAATTGCATTCCGTTTTCCGAAGCGAATTTCAAGGTTGGGTTATCATTTATTTTTTCAGCTAATTCATCGCCTCTTATAATTCCAATTGTTTTGAGTCCTTCAAATTTTCCAGCAAAAGCAACTGCTGCAATGTGATTGGAAAATGCACCACCGAAAGTCAAAAGTGTTGTGCAATTTTGTTTTTTGGCTTCCGCCAAATTATATTTGAGTTTCCTGAATTTATTACCACTCACAAACGGATGAATTAGGTCTTCTCGCTTGATGTAAACGTCGATATTTCTTTCTTTATCAGAAAATGCGAATTGGTTTTTTACTTTTAGTGGAATCATATAAGAATCTATTACAGTTTTTTTTAAATTTTATTGGATATAATGGTTTTTAATTTGTGAAAAAAATATTCATTAATTACACTCAATAAACTTTAATAATACAGATTAAATACACCTACTTTAACTTCTTTAATTTTTAGTTTCTCATCACTAATTTCATCTTTGTCAATAATGAAAACTTTTCGTATATTTGAGTTGATTAGTTGGTTTAAATCATAATTATTAAATTTCTTCAAATAATTCATACTTATTATTTTACTCGAATTTGTTTTTAAAAATGTTTTGTCTCTGTAAAACACATCCGCTGGTTCGCTAAAACTTTTAAGATTCACACTCATAAAAATACCCGAAGTGCATTTAAATTGCCACAAATATTGTTGTCCAAAAGTATTCCTTTCTTTATTAGAAATTTCACCAAGTTGTATTTCCTTGCCTCTTTCAACGTACAAATAAATCGTATCTAAGGACTTAACTCTTTCAAATTCCTCGTCATAAAAATAATTTCTCAAATTTAAGTACGACTTTGAAAACTTTTCTCTAACTTCTGGGAATGTGTATTTAGGCTGCCAATTATTTCCATGTGAAGTTATAAGTTTCAAAATTTTACCACCTTTACTTATTGAAACCACACTTGTATCTTTATCGTAATGGGAATAATAGCTCTTTTGAGTAGTGTCGGCTTCAATAAGCTTTTCAGGATTAATTTTAACTAATGCATCTATTAGAATTTCACATTTTAACTTATCTTCCTTGCTAAGTGTGATGGTGTTAATAAGACTGTCTTCGCAGCGCGTATAAAATATGATTTCATTGTTTTTCATAGAAATGTATCGATTATATTGCATGTCAATGATTAAAGCAGATGTACCTTCGTTCAAGAGCTTTCTGACTTTATGTCCTTCATTTTTATAATCGAATGTCTCGTAGTTAGAAAAGACAAAACTAGAATCAGCTTTACTTTTTGGGATTATTGATTGTGAATAAGTATCAGCGTAAATTAAAACCGTTAAAATTAAAATGTATTTCATGTTCATTTATTTAAGGAATTGTAGAAGTCTCCCAACGGAAATATTTACTGTTTCATATAATTTAAAAAATTCCAAAACCTTCTTTTGCGCAAAAAATACTCCTTCGATTCATTGGCGTAAGCCTCACGTTCAAAACTAATATTTCTATAAGCCGTATGTTTATCCTTATATTGCAATATTCGTATGAAATATTCGATTCCGTACCAAATGAAAAACGGCAAAATCAATAATTCCATTTGTTGCTGAATATGGATTTTCTCATGTTGCATTATTATTGGATTGGAGATATTTTTCCTATCTTTTAAAATAATAAAAGGAAAGACTGTGAGTCCCGCAAAACCCTTTGGAATTAAATATTTTGCAACAGTAACGAACATTTGCCTTAAAGTTTTTAAATTTGCCTCTATGAACGAGCAAAATAAGGAAAATAAATTAATTGAAGGAGAAGATTTTTACTATACGCCCGAAGGTTACAAATGTTTTACCGAAAAACACCACTTAAAACGCGGTTATTGCTGCAAAAGTGGCTGTAGACATTGTCCGTATGGATATGATAAGAAAACGGGAACAGTCAAGAAGTAGAACAGTTTTCAGTTGTCAGTTGACGGTTGTCAGTTAACCTCTGGAATAGAACAACACTATAATAAATGATGCGAGATATTTTTAAATAGACGATAAAAAACCGATTACAATTATAACAGACAACTGTAAACCGACAACAAATATTATGACTTTCAAAGAACAAATACAACAAGGAATTCCATCCACTTTACCACAAGTAAAACCATACGAAACTCAAATTAACCATGCTCCAAAACGTAAAGAAATTCTTTCGGACGACGAGAAAAAATTAGCATTGCGAAATGCGTTGCGTTATTTTGACAAGGAACATCACGCGGTTTTGGCAAAGGAATTTTTAGAGGAATTGAATACCTACGGTCGAATTTACATGTACCGTTTTCGTCCCGATTATGAGATGAAAGCGCGACCAATTTCAAAATATCCTGGAAAATCCGAACAAGCGAAAGCGATTATGTTGATGATTCAGAATAATTTGGATTATGCAGTCGCTCAACATCCACATGAGTTAATTACTTATGGTGGAAATGGTGCTGTTTTTCAAAACTGGGCTCAATATTTATTGACGATGAAATATTTGTCAGAAATGACTGACCAACAGACATTGACCATGTATTCTGGTCATCCGATGGGATTATTTCCTTCACACACAGAAGCTCCAAGAGTTGTGGTGACGAATGGAATGGTAATACCAAATTATTCGAAACCGGATGATTGGGAAAAAATGAACGCGTTGGGAGTTTCTCAATACGGCCAAATGACAGCGGGAAGTTATATGTACATTGGTCCACAAGGAATTGTACATGGAACGACAATTACGGTTTTGAACGGCTTCAGAAAAATTAAAAAAGAACCAAAAGGCGGTTTATTCGTGACTTCTGGTTTAGGCGGAATGTCTGGAGCTCAACCAAAAGCAGGAAATATTGCAGGTTGTGTGACGGTTTGTGCAGAAGTAAATCCAAAAATAACGCATATTCGTCATTCGCAAGGTTGGATTAACGAAGTGGTTGAAAACATTGAAGATTTAGTTCCAAGAGTTCAAAAAGCATTAGAAAATAAAGAAACCGTTTCCATCGCTTATTTAGGAAATATCGTTGATGTTTGGGAACGTTTTGACCAAGACAATGTACATATTGATTTAGGTTCTGACCAAACTTCGCTGCACAATCCTTGGGCTGGAGGTTATTATCCAACTGGTTTTACATTTGAAGAGTCGAATGAAATGATGGCGAATAATCCGGAACAATTCAAAACGGAAGTTCAAAAAACACTTCGTCGACATGCGGATGCAATTAACAAACATACTGCAAAAGGCACTTATTTCTTTGACTATGGAAATGCATTTTTACTAGAGGCTTCAAGAGCTGGGGCAGATATTATGGCCGAAAACGGAATTGATTTTAAATACCCAAGTTACGTTCAAGATATTATGGGCCCCATGTGTTTTGATTACGGATTTGGTCCGTTCCGATGGGTTTGTGCTTCAGGGAAATCAGAAGATTTAGCAAAAACAGATAAAATTGCTTGTGATGTTTTAGAGGAAATGATTCAACATTCGCCTGAAGAAATTCAGCAGCAAATGGCGGATAATATTCAATGGATCAAAGGCGCTCAAGAAAATAAATTAGTAGTAGGTTCTCAAGCTCGGATTTTATATGCAGATGCAGAAGGTAGAGCTAAAATTGCAGAAGCGTTCAATCAAGCTATTGCAAAAGGAGAAATTGACACTGTAATTCTAGGTCGCGACCACCATGATGTTTCGGGAACGGATTCTCCTTACCGCGAAACTTCTAACATTTATGATGGCTCACGATTTACGGCTGATATGGCGATTCAGAATGTAATTGGCGATAGTTTCCGCGGTGCTACTTGGGTTTCTATTCATAATGGCGGTGGCGTTGGCTGGGGCGAAGTAATCAATGGCGGCTTCGGTATGGTTCTTGATGGTTCTAAAGAAGCGTCAAAACGTTTAGCATCAATGCTTTTCTGGGATGTAAACAACGGAATTTCACGTAGAAATTGGGCTCGGAATGAAGGAGCTATTTTCGCAATAAAAAGAGCAATGGAAACGCAACCTTTATTAAAAGTTACCATCCCTAATATGGTGGACGATTCAATCTTAAACTGGTAGTAGTATGATGTCGATGAGTATGAAATTAATGGCGTTAGGTATTTGTCTGTTGGCAATCAGTTTGTTTGTAAAAAACATTTACATTCAATACCCTTTACTATTTACTTCAATTGTTTTGAACGTTTTTGCTGTGGTAAAGAGTTTCCAAGAGAAAAAAAATAAATAATCCTAAATTTTATACTATGAAAATTATCAGATGCCTTCCAATTTTACTCGTTTTTATACTTGCTTCCTGTTCCTCTGTAAGCGTATACAACGATTTTGATAAAAATGCCGATTTCACACAATACAAAACTTTTGCTTTTTATAAAGCGGGAGTGGATAAAGTGGAAATTTCAGATTTAGACAAAAAAAGAGTTTTAAAAGCTATTGAAGCTCAAATGCTTGCCAAAGGGTTTACTAAAAGTGAAAATCCTGATATTTTAATTAACTTCTTTACCAAATCACGCGAGCAAGTAGATGTCAATTCATTTAACAGCGGCTGGGGTTACGGTTGGGGATTTGGTTGGAATCCATACATGTGGGGCGGAAATCGCACATCCGTTCGGACGTCAACTAATGGCACTTTATTCATCGATATGATTGATGCAAAAAAGAAGGAAATGATTTGGCAAGGTGAAGGACAAGGCGAAATTTTTAGAAATCAAGACAAGAAAGAGGAACGGATTCAAGAGTTTGTGACCCAAATTTTGAAACAATATCCACCACAGATTAAGTAATAATTTATCAAATTAAGAGTTTTAAACCGTAGCAAAACTGTTACGGTTTTTTTTATATAGCATAGTCTAATATGTTTTAAGGCTATACCTCTAAATTTGTCAATCCAAAAAAAGTTAAATAAGTGAATCAAAATAAGCAATCCGTTCTTGTAAGAATTTTAAAAATCAGTGGTATTACTTTTGGTGTGACGCTGTTGCTTCTTATCCTAATTCCATTTGTATTTGCCGACACCATTACAGAAAAAATTAAAGGTTTAGCCAATGACAATTTAGATGGAGAAATCAGTTTTGCTGCATCTGATCTTTCCTTTTTCAAGCATTTCCCTTCCTTAACGCTAACCTTGACTGATTTTAATTTAAAGGGATCACTTCCATTTAAAAATCAATCTTTGGTTGCTGCACAAGACATTTCACTAGGAATTGATATTATGAGCTTGTTTTTTGAAAGTCAAATGAATGTTGACAAAATTTACATCAATGACGCTGCTTTTAATATCCAAGTCAATGAGAAAGGAGAAGCCAATTATAACGTTTATACTTCCGATGGAAAGGCAAAAAGCAATACTACTGAAAACGCTTCCCTTAAATTAAAACGCATCCAAATTGAAAATTCTACGATAATCTATAATGATTTAGCTACAAAGATAAATATTGACGCTTCAGGTTTTAATTATACTGGAAATGGGAATTTAAAGAAATCCAATTTTGATTTGCAAACCAAAGCTGTAATTGAGAATCTAAATTTTAGTTACAACAATGACGCATATCTGACCAATAAGAGAATTTCGGCTGAACTTTTGACACAAGTCAACACCAATTCCTTGTCTTTTATATTTGAAAAAAACGACTTAATCATCAATAAACTTCCTGTAGAATTCAAGGGAAAACTGGACATATTGAACAATGGTTATGCACTTGATTTTAATGTCAAAACAGAAAACAGTAATTTACACGACGTCTTTACGGCACTTCCTCCTAAATTTATTGTTTGGATGAATAAAACAGAAATTAAGGGTAAAACTGACGGTTTTTTGAAATTAAAAGGAATATACAGCGCTTCTGAAAATCGTAAACCAAGCATCATAATGGGTTTAAAAGTGCGAGATGGTTTTGTAGCTCATAATAAATCTGATAGCGCTGCCGAAAAAATCTACATGGATTACGAAACTGAATTACCTGAATTGGATATTAATAAATTGAAAGTGACTGTTGACTCGCTATATTTTACAGTAGGTAAAGAGTATTTTAGCGGAAATATCAAGACGCAAGGCATTGGAAAATCAATCCAAATTAACAGCAAAATAAAGTCAAAGTTAGACCTTGAAAAACTAAACAGAGCTATCGGAATTGAAAATTTACTTATGAAAGGTCAAATGGATCTTGACTTAATTGTAAACGGAATTTACAATGCTAATGAAAGAAAATTTCCTGTGACAAATGGCAAATTTCACTTGACCAATGGCATGCTAAAAACCACCTATTATCCAAAACCCATTCAAAACATTACGCTTAATGCCACTCTAGAAAACAAGAAAGGAACATTTGAAGATGTCAAATTAGTAATTCCCAAAGCAGGATTTAAATTTGAGGGCGAACCTTTTGTGATCAATGCTTCTTTTGAAAATTTTACTGATATCTTGTACGATGTAAAAGCAAAAGGAACCATCAATATGTCTAAAATCTACAAAGTATTTTCGCAAAAAGGAATCGATTTTGATGGATATATTAAAGCAGATTTGAGTCTTGCTGGTAAACAAAGCGACGCAACTAACCGAAGGTATGGAAATTTAAAAAATAGTGGCACCTTGGAACTTAAAAACATTGTCACTAAAAGTTCTTACTTACAAAAACCATTTACCATTACCGAAGGTCTGTTTACTTTCAATCAAGATAAGATGCATTTCCAAAATTTTAACGGCGTTTATGGTACGGCAACTGTAAAGATGAATGGATATGTAGAAAATGCAATCAATTTTATTTTAGCGGATGATCAAACGCTGCATGGTAATTTTAGCTTTACATCTGACGAAGTAAACATTAATGAATTGATGCCCACCGAGGTTGAAAAAACCAATGATCCTGATCCAAAGAAAAATACTAAAACGGTATCCACTGTAATTGAAATTCCAAAAAATCTGGATCTAAATATGCGTTTTAACGCTGCAAAAGTAGTATATGATGATTTAATAGTAAAAAATCTTATTGGAAATATACAAATTAAAAATGGTGGTTTGACGATGCAAAATGGGACTTTAAATATCATTGGAGCTACTGCGAAAATGGACGCCTTCTATAAAAATGATGGCAATCGCAAAGCCAACTTCAATTATAAAATAGTTGCCAGTGAATTTGATATTAAACGTGCATACAATGAAATTAAGCTTTTTAGAGAAATCGTTACAGCAGCTGAAAAGGCAGAAGGAATTGTTGCACTAGATTATAAAATTTCAGGGGTTTTGGACAATAATTTGCAACCCATAATGCCTTCTTTAGTGGGCGGAGGCATACTTTCGGTTAACAATGTAAAAATGAAGGGCTTCAAATTATTGAACGCAGTTTCACAAAAAACCGAAACAGACGTCTTTAATAATCCTGATATTTCTAAAGTTGACATCAAAACATCTATTAAAAACAATTTAGTAACCATTGAACCATTTACCATTAAAGCATCCTTATTCCGCCTTCGATTCTCAGGGCAAACAAGCTTTGATGGGAAATTAAATTTACAAATGCGTTTGGGTTTGCCACCTTTAGGAATCATTGGAATTCCTATGAAAATTTCTGGAACGCACGACAATCCCGATGTAAAATTAGGAAAAAAAGGAAAAGAACTGAAGGAGACCAAATATAAAAAGTGAGTACAGCATATGCTCACTTCTTTATGGTTTCCTAAAAAAGGTTTGACGGCAAAAGATTGTAGCGAAAACCAGGAAATAGCTCCAAAAAAAATGTGTAACTTTACGACCAACTACAACGATTGAAAACATGAGCCAGACATTTGAAAGTAACCCACTGATTGACAGATTGCCTAAACACTTAAAGCAGTTTATCAAACCGCAAGATTATGAGGATTATACTCCGATTAACCAAGCCGTGTGGCGTTATGTGATGCGAAAAAACGTGGATTACTTAAGTAAAGTAGCGCATAATTCCTACATAGATGGACTTAAAAAAACCGGTTTAGAAGTCGAAAACATTCCAAATATGTATGGAATGAATCGTATTTTAAAAGAAATTGGTTGGGCCGCTGTGGCTGTTGACGGATTTATTCCGCCTAACGCTTTTATGGAATTTCAAGCCTTTAATGTTCTTGTAATTGCATCGGATATCAGGCAATTAGAACACATTGAGTACACACCGGCACCAGATATTATTCATGAAGGAGCTGGACATGCACCTATTATTGCAAATCCAGAATATGCCGAATATTTAAGACGTTTTGGTGAAATTGGCTGCAAAGCCATTTCTTCAAGCAAAGATTATGAAATGTACGAAGCCATCCGTTTACTTTCTATTCTAAAAGAAGCAGAAGGCACCCCACAGCAAGAAATTGATGCTGCCGAGAAAGCTGTTGAAGATTTACAGAACAATATGGGCGAACTTTCTGAAATGTCGCAAATTAGAAATTTACATTGGTGGACGGTAGAATATGGTTTAATTGGAACAGTTGAAAACCCAAAAATTTACGGCGCTGGATTATTATCTTCCATCGGCGAAAGTGCTTGGTGTATGACCGATGAAGTGAAAAAAATTCCTTATTCTCTTGCTGCGGCAGAGCAAAGTTTTGACATCACAAAACCACAACCACAGCTATTTGTAACACCTGATTTTGCTTATTTAAATCAAGTTTTAGAAGAATTTGCAAGTACAATGGCATTGCGAAAAGGAGGTCCAAAAAGCGTTAAAAAACTAATTGATTCTCAAGCATTAGGCACAATAGAATTGAGTACAGGATTACAAGTTTCTGGAAATTTCAGCGCTGTTATTGAACACAACGGAAAATCTGTTTATGTTCAAACTACGGGCAAAACAGCTCTGTCTTACAGAGGCAAAGAACTTGTAGGTCACGGTACAAACGTCCATAAGGATGGTTTTGGAAGTCCAATTGGAATGCTTAAAGGAATCAACTTGGCTATTGAAGACATGAGCCCAAGAGATTTAAAAGCCTACAACATTTACGAAGGTGAAAAAATCACACTTGACTTTGAGGGAGATATTACGGTTTCTGGTGAAATCATTACAGGTTCAAGAAACTTACAAGGTGAAATCATTATAATCAGCTTTAAAAACTGTACGGTTATGCATGGCGAAAAAGTACTTTTCCAGCCAGATTGGGGAATCTATGATATGGCTGTAGGTAAAAAAGTGGTTTCTGCTTTTTCAGGACCTGCAGATACAAACAGTTTTGACCTCATCACTCACGTACCTTCAAGTCAGACTATTAAGGCTTCCAAAACAGAAGAACGAACCGAATTGGAACATTTGTACAGAAAAGTACGATCCATCCGTGAAAACAATAAGCACGGAGAATCCATTAAAAATATATTCTTAGAACTGAAGGCAAATCACCCTAAAGATTGGTTGCTTCCCCTGGAATTAATTGAAATACTCAAAGAGCGAGACGAACCTGCATTAATGCAAGAAATCTTGATCTATATTGAGAAAATAAAGGAAAACCGACCGGCAGTAAGCCAACTGATCAGCAATGGATTGGAACTGATTTTTGAAAAAGAGCCGGTTTAGCAACATTTGTTACAGTAGGACGCGTTTCATTCTTTTAACTTTGTCAAAAAATTAAACAATATGGGATTTTTAGATTTTATAGGCTTAGGAAGTAAAGTAAGTGACATTGAAGAATATGCAAAAAAAAGCGCCATAATAATTGATGTCCGAAGTCACGCAGAATATGCAAATGGTCACGTGATGGGTTCAAAAAATATTCCGCTGCAAACTTTGACGCATGAAATAGAAAAAATAAAAAGTTGGAACAAACCGATTATTGCCTGCTGTCAATCGGGCATGCGAAGTGCTCAAGCAACGACTATTTTAAAGAAGAATGGCATTGACTGCATTAACGGTGGCGGATGGAGTTCCTTGAATAACAAACTTGCCGCGATGTAATGCCTTCGCAGCTATGATTCAAATTATTTACTAATTTATAATGCAATTTTTCACCAAGGTTCCAATCGTCGCGACTTCTAATCCTATAAATTATCAGTCAAAGATTATTTCTGTCGGTTCTTGTTTTGCCGAAAACATGGGTGAAAAATTGCAATTTTTTCAGTTTCAAAATACGGTTAATCCTTTCGGTATTATATTCAATCCCAATTCGATTGAAAAACTAATTGCACGAGCCATTCACAACCAAATTTTTACAGACGACGACATCTTTTTTTACAATGAAAGATGGCAGTGTTTTGAAGTACATTCGGACCTTTCACATCAGGATAAAGAGATTTTTCTGTTGCAATTAAATCAAACTTTAGCCTCTTTTTTTAAAGAAATCAAAACGGCAACTCATTTCATACTCACGTTGGGTACTTCTTGGGTTTATAAAACAGTTGATACAAATGAAATTGTAGCCAATTGTCATAAAGTACCTCAAAAGCAATTTGTAAAACAGCTACTTTCAAGCACTGAAATAGCCACTTCTTTGCAGAATAGTGTTGCATCTATAAAACGGGTTAATCCTAACTGTCACTTCATTTTTACAGTTTCGCCCGTCCGCCACATTAAGGATGGTTTTGTAGAAAATCAGGTGAGTAAAGCACATCTTATCGCTGCTATCTATGATTTAATTACTCACTATAATGAAGCAGCGTATTTAAGTTATTTTCCATCTTATGAAATTATGATGGATGAACTGCGGGACTATCGTTTTTACAATCCTGATTTGCTGCATCCAAATCAGACGGCTGTGGACTATATTTGGTCACGATTTGTAGAAACACACATTGAAAAGACTGCATTACCAACGATGCACACTGTAGAAACCATTCAAAAGGGGTTACAGCACCGCGCTTTTAATCCCGAATCTGTTTCGCATAAAAAATTTTTAGATAACCTAAAGCAAAAGACAACGAAACTGCAATCCATCCATCCGCATATGTATTTTAAAATTTGATGCTCTTATTTCCTCGTTAAATTTTGCGAACGTAGAAACATACATCAAAATTTTAAATTGGTGTATTGCGCTTTCATTTTAGTCAAAAAAAATAGCGCCAATATACTTGACGCTATCCTTACTTAATTTTCTAAAACCTTGACTATTTAATATAATGTAGTACTTGATTCAGGACTGCCGTAATACCATCCACATTTTTTCCTTTTCCAGAAGCAAAGAAAGGCTGACCTCCTCCATTTCCATCAATTAATTTTCCTAATTCTCGAATAATAGCACCTGCATTTAATCCTTTTTCTGCAACTAATTCCTTTGAAATGTAGCAGTGAATATTAGGCAAATTATCTTCGATAGAAGCTAGAAATACAAATGAATTTGGCATTGAAGTTCCAATTGCCATTGCTAAATCTTTTGTAGCACTCATGGATAAATTAACTTGTTTTGATAAAAAATGAATCCCATCAATTTCTTGAAATTCAGAAACTAAATCACTTTTCAATCCGTCAATTTTATCTCTCAACAATACCTCAACTTGCTTCTTTAACTTCGCATTTTCATCTTGCAAAGAAACCACCGCTTTCATCGTATCTTGCGGATTTTTCAACGTTTCCTTGATATCAGCTAATGTGTTTTCTTGTTTTGCAAAATAATCTTTAACAGCATCTCCAGTAATTGCTTCAATTCTGCGAATTCCAGCTGCAACCGCTCCTTCAGAAATAATTTTAAAATACCAAATATTCGCTGTATTTTCCACGTGAATTCCTCCACAAAGTTCCATGCTTTCGCCAAATTTAATCGCACGAACATTATCACCATATTTCTCACCAAACAACGCCATTGCACCTTCATCTAAAGCTTGCTGAATTGGAATATTTCTTCTTTCAACTAAAGGCAATTGTTGCTGAATTCTTTCATTCACAAAATCTTCAACTTCCTTAATTTGTTCATCACTCACTTTTGAAAAGTGTGAAAAATCGAATCGCAAATTATTTGGATTAACCAATGAACCTTTTTGTTCTACATGTGTTCCTAAAATGGTTCGCAAAGCCAAATGCATCAAGTGTGTTGCCGTATGGTTTTTAGAAGAAGCCGTTCTTAGATTTGAGTTTACTCTTGCAGTAAAAGTACCTTCAAGATTTTCAGGTAAACTTTTAGCAATATGTAAAATCAGGTTATTTTCTTTTTTAGTGTCTAGAATTTCAATTGTTTCATTTGCAGAAATCAAGGTTCCTTTGTCTCCCACTTGTCCTCCACCTTCTGGATAA
The DNA here is from genome assembly GCF_000425485.1 of Flavobacterium tegetincola DSM 22377. Taxonomy (GTDB): domain Bacteria; phylum Bacteroidota; class Bacteroidia; order Flavobacteriales; family Flavobacteriaceae; genus Flavobacterium; species Flavobacterium tegetincola. The sequence continues at coordinate 136,201 of NZ_AUDN01000008.1, forward strand.
AATGGCGTATTATCTAAAACAATTTGATATAAAACACCGTCTTTCTTGGAATCAACTTTACGAACTCGTGTAATTTTTACTTCGTTTTCAGTTTGGTCGTAACCCACAAAAGTTTCCGTATTTCCTTGCACTAAAATTTTCCAGTCGTCAGTAGAAACTTCTGAAGCTGCACGAGAACGCGTTTTTTGCTCTAACATCGCTTTTTCAAAACCGGCTTCATCCAACTCATAACCTCTTTCTCTTAAAATCAAAGCCGTTAAATCAATTGGAAATCCGAAAGTATCGTATAATTCAAACGCTCTTGTTCCATCAACAAGTTTACCTTCAGTAGATGAAATAACATTGTCTAAAAGCTGTAATCCTTGGTCCAAAGTTCTTAAAAATGAGGCTTCTTCTTCACGAATTACATTGGTCACTAAATTTTGTTGTGCTTTTATTTCTGGGAAAAATTCGCCCATTTGATTCGCCAAAACTTCAACCAACTTGTAAATAAAAGGCTCTTTGGTATCCAAAAATGTAAATCCGTAACGAATGGCACGACGCAAAATTCTACGAATTACATAACCAGCTCCTGTATTGGATGGTAATTGTCCATCAGCAATTGCAAAAGCTACAGCTCGAACGTGATCTACAACGACACGAATCGCAATATTGGTTTTATTCTGCGTTTCTGAAATATCATGAACGTCATCTGAAGTATATTTCAAACCCGTAATTTCTTCTACTTTCTCAATTAATGGTGTAAAAACATCGGTATCGTAATTTGAAGTTTTTCCTTGCAATGCCATACATAAACGCTCAAATCCCATTCCAGTATCGACGTGTTGTGCTGGTAATTTTTCTAATGAACCATCTGCTTTACGGTTGAATTCCATAAATACATTATTCCAAATTTCCACAACTTGTGGATGATCTGCATTTACTAATGAAAAACCTGAAACTGCAGCTCTTTCTTCATCTGAACGTAAATCAATATGGATTTCAGAACATGGACCACAAGGGCCTTGATCGCCCATTTCCCAGAAATTATCTTTTTTGTTTCCTTTTATGATTCGGTCTTCGTTTACAAATTGTTTCCACAAATCGAATGCTTCTTGATCAAACGGAACATTTTCTGAAGGGTTTCCCTCAAAAACCGACACATAGATTCTATCTTTATCTAATTTTAAAACTTCTGTTAAAAATTCCCAAGACCAATTAATTGCTTCTTTCTTGAAATAATCACCGAAAGACCAGTTTCCAAGCATTTCAAACATGGTGTGATGATATGTATCAAAACCTACGTCTTCTAAATCGTTGTGTTTTCCTGAAACACGAAGACATTTTTGAGTATCGGCAATTCGAGTACTTTTTGGCACAGCATTTCCTAAGAAATATTCTTTAAATTGAGCCATTCCTGAGTTGTTGAACATCAAAGTTGGATCGTCTTTTAAAACGATTGGTGCTGATGGAACGATTAAGTGTCCTTTGCTTTGAAAAAAATCTAAAAATTGCTTTCTAATATCTTGTGACTTCATTTTTGAAAATTTGAAAATTTGGAAATTGAGCAATTAGAACATTTGTCATTTTTTAAACATTTGAACAAGTATCAAAATGTGTAAAATATCAAATTATCTAATTAAAATCACCCGAACCAATGAAACATTCATTAAATTTGTTCGACTAACCTTTTTAATAAGGTGCAAAAATAGCATTTTTTAACTCATGAAGAAGGTAAAATATTACTTCGATTCTGAAAATTTGGCCTACCGAAAAATTGTAACTAAAAAGCGTAAACGTTTTGGTTACATTGCGTTGTTTTTACTTTCGACAGCCGTTTTTGGAATTCTAAGTTTTATTGTGTTATTAAATACGCCATTTTTTGAAACACCAAAAGACCGTTTACAAGCGCGAGAAATTGAAAATTTGAAAATTAGATATGCCATTTTGAACACTAAAATGTCGGAAATTGAAGATGTGTTGGAAAATATTGAGGACCGCGACAATAATTTATACCGCACTTATTTTAATACTTCCGTCATTCCCGACGAGCAGCGAAAAGCAGGTTTTGGTGGTGTAAATCGGTATAAGGATTTGGAAGGATTTAATAACTCAGAATTGGTTATCAATACATCTAAACGTGTGGATGTTTTGTCTAAACAAGCAGCGATTCAGTCGCGTTCTTTGGACGAAATTGTTAAATTAGCCAAAGCAAAGGAGAAACTCTTAGCGGCAATTCCTGCCATTCAGCCGGTGAAAAATGAAAATTTACGTCAGATGGCATCAGGTTTTGGATACAGAAGTGATCCATTTACAAAAGTCAGGAAGTTTCATGCAGGAATGGATTTTTCGGCAAAAACGGGAACGCCTATTTACGCAACAGGAGACGGCGTTGTGGATCGAGCAGACAGTAACGCTTCTGGATACGGAAATCACATCGTAATCAGGCACGGTTTTGGATACGAAACGCTTTATGCACATTTGAGCAAATACAACATTAAAAAAGGTCAGAAAGTCAAGCGTGGCGACCTTATAGGTTTTGTAGGAAGTACAGGACGAAGCGAAGCGCCCCATTTGCATTATGAGGTTCACAAAAATGGCGAAGTGGTCAATCCATTGAATTACTATTACGGAAATATTTCTGCAGCAGAATTTGCTGTAATTTCAAAATTGGCGAGTCAGGAAAATCAGTCTTTGGATTAAGATTTAAACATTAAATTATAATTAGGATTGTTATTTACATTGAAAAAAGATTTAAAAATAGAAAAATATGCATCTTGAATTAAATCCAGATAAACGGTATTACAGCATGGGCGAATTAGCTAAAGCGTTTGACGTTAATGCTTCGTTGATTCGATTTTGGGATAAGGAATTCGACATTTTGAAACCCAAGAAAAATGCAAAAGGAAATCGGATGTTTACTCCTGAAGATGTTAAGAATTTACAGTTGATTTATCATCTAGTCAAAGAACGTGGATTTACGCTTGAAGGTGCAAAAACGCATTTGAAAGTGGGACAACAAAAAACATTAGACAGCTTTGATATTATCAGTAAACTAGAAAGTATTAAAGCACAATTGAACCAGATTAAAAGCGAATTATAAAGACCAAATTGAACAAATAATAAAAATTAAAAAAAAGAACACATGAAAAGATTTTTGCCTTGGATTATTGTAGCAGCTGTAGTATTTATTGGCTACTTCTGGATTAAAGGAATTAACAACACAGCGGTTGCCTTAAACGAAAACATCAGAGAATCATGGGGAAATGTTGAAACATCTTACCAGAGAAGAAATGACCTGATTGGAAATTTGGTAAATACAGTAAAAGGTGCTGCTGAATTTGAAAAAGGAACTTTAACAGCAGTTATTGAAGCACGTTCAAAAGCAACTTCTACAACTATTGATCCGACAAATATTTCACCAGAACAATTGGCTGAATTTAGCAAAGCACAAAGCGGTGTTTCTTCTGCATTATCTAGGTTGTTAGTAACTGTAGAACGCTATCCTGATCTTAAAGCGAATGCAAATTTCTTAAAGTTGCAAGATGAATTAGCCAGTACAGAAAATCAAATTTTAACTGCAAGAACGCGATTCAATGAAGCGGTTAAACCGTATAATAATCATGTATTGACATTCCCAAATTCAATTTTTGCTGGAATGTTCGGATTTAAGGAAAAAGCATACTTTGCAGCAGTTGAAGGCGCTGACAAACCAGTTGAAGTTCAATTCTAAAATAAAAAAAATGTCAAAAGTTGAGGAGTTTTTAACCAAAGAAGAAGAGCAAGAAATCGTAAATGCAATTCAAACTGCAGAAAAAAATACTTCTGGCGAGATTAGAGTTCATATTGAAAAAACAACTTCCAAGGACACGTTTGATCGTGCCTTGGAAGTTTTTCATTTATTACAAATGAATGAAACCAAACTCAAAAATGGCGTTTTAATTTATCTTGCTGTTGAAGACAAATCATTTGTTATTTGCGGTGATGAAGGAATTAACGATGTCGTAGAAAATGATTTTTGGGATTGTACGAAAGACGCTATGGTCGCTCACTTTAAAACCGGAAATTTCAAACAAGGTTTGATTGATGGCATTTTAAGAGCGGGTGAACAACTTCGCACTTATTTCCCTTACGAGGAAGGCGATGAGAATGAATTATCAAATGAAATATCTAAAGGATAAAGAATGAAGTTCCAAAAAATAAAGAATACAAATTCCAAGTGGAAAAATAAATTGCTGCTTTTGGCGCTCTTGCTTCAAGTTGGATTTAGTTTTGCACAGTTTACCATTCCTGAAATTCCAAAATTTCAAACCAGTGTTTATGACTATGCGGGTGTTTTAAATGCACAGGAGAAAGCAGCTTTAGAACAAAAGTTAATCAATTATAGTGATTCTACTTCAACACAAATTGTGATCATTACTATTGAAAGTTTGAAAGGCGAAGATATTGGTTTTCTTACGCCAAAGTGGGGCCAAACTTGGGGAATTGGTGGAAGCGAAAAAAATGACAACGGTGTAATTATACTTCTTGCCGAAAAAGAACGCAAAATATGGATTTCGGCAGGTTATGGAGTGGAAGACCGTTTAACAGCAGGAATTGGCGGCGAAATTACGCGAAATAACATTTTGCCTGAATTTAAAGCCGGTAGTTATTACCGCGGACTTGACGCAGGAACGGATGCTATTTTTGAGGTTTTAAAAGGAAAATACAAAGGAGAACGGAAAAACAACAAAAGCGATGGAAGTCCCTTTCCAATTGTGCTCATACTTATTTTTATTGTCATTATTTTTTTAATTGCAAAGAAAAATGGCGGTGGTAATAATGGCAAAAACGGCAATAATGGTGGTGGTTTTGGCTTGGCCGAAATGATCATCCTGAGCAGTTTAGGCCGAGGTGGCGGATTTGGCGGAGGTTCTTCTGGCGGCGGATTTGGCGGCGGAGGCGGTGGCTTCGGTGGTGGATTTGGCGGAGGAGGATTTTCTGGAGGTGGCTCTGGTGGAAGTTGGTAATTTAAATATAAAAAAGCACATGAATATTCAGGAATTAATCAATCAGCAAATGGATCATTTCATTGAAAAGCTGATGTCAAAAGATCAATTGTCGCACGAAAAACTCATTGAAGTTGCTTCTCACGTTGGCGCTTATCTCATTCGTACCCGACACATACAAAACAAGGGCATTGCAAGCCAAGAAATTGATTTGGTTTTACAAAGTGTATTTGCCTTCATTCATACTAATTTTGAAAATCAGTTTCACACTGAAGACTTTATCCTGATAAAGGAAACGACCTCAAATCTTTTAAAAGATCCAAGTTTTGATCAAGAGATAGAAGATTATTTTAAAGAATTTTATACATAAAAAAAGGAGCTTAATTGCTCCTTTTTCTTTTTGTTCATTTAGTCTTCCCAGCGGCTCTTTTTCTTGCCTCCAAATTTCTCAATCTTGTAAGTCAATGAAAACATCGCATACCTTCTTAAAACTGTGTTTTCTACATCTTGTATAGCCGTTGGAGTTATCGTTCTAGTAGCATTTACGTTTTGATCTAGCAAATCATAAATTTTAACTTTGGCTAATAACTGATCGTTAAAAAAGTTGTAGCCCAAACTCATGTTCCATAAATAAAAATCTTTTTGAAATCCGTCAGCTATATTGGAGTTGTATGTATACCCAAAATCATTTCCGAAGACCACATTTTTGGGCCAATAAGAAGTTGTTTCTAACTTTAACGTATGTACAAAGTTGGACAAACCGTCAATGGAATAGTTTTTAAACTTCGTATCACTAAAATTGTAATTGTAACTTGGAGTAATGGTCAATAATTCTCCATATTCCCAAGACAACTCTATGCTTGGGTTTAAAGATAATGCTTCCGCTTCGTACGCTTGATTATTAGTCAACCCTTTTGAAAGACCGTAATTAGTACTTAAACCCAAACTGTATTTAAAAGTATGCTCTTCTTTTTTGATACTTTCATCCCAATTGAAGCCAAGAAAACCATTGTAAGTAATACTTGTGTTTTCAAAAGTTGTATTTCTTTTAGCACTTGCGTCAAAAACGGTCGAGGAAACAATTTGATTATTGTAAAAACTACCACCAGAATATAAATAAAAACCGGAACGCGTTGCATAATCGTAATTATTAAAACCAAGGTAAAAATTATTCCTCTTAGTGGGTTTCAAATCTGGATTTCCAACGATGGTATTTAATGGATTGGATAAGTTTTCTACCGGTAAAATTTGGTTCGCAGTAGGCAAACTTACTGAATAACGGTAATTCATATATATCGATTTAGATTTTGAAAATCTATAATTTAAATACCCGTTTACATTGGGCAAGACATAATCTTTATTTAAAACCGTGCTTTGATCTAAATAATTTGAGAAGTTTTCAAAACGCGTAATTTCTGTTCCGACGCTAATTCTTGCATTGAATTTTTTCTTACGAATACTTAAAGTTAAAAATGGATTTACCTCTTTTGTAGCAGATGTGATGTAATTGGAAAGCAATTCATTTTTAATGGAATAATTTCCACTTGCTTCATCAAAATCAAAAGTTGCTTTATCATTAACAGATTTACTCCACTTATATCTTGTTCCAACAGAAAAAGTAAGCGAGTCTGTAATTGGCTCTGAGTACGTTAACGAAGTAGAAAACCGGTCGTCTTTTTCTTTGTTGTTTTCAATTAAATTCCGATTAATCACTTCATCTCCAGCATCTCTGTATAAAATAGTTGTGGAAATATCCTGACTTTCCGTCTTATCATTAGTATTTTCATTGTCAAAATTAAAAGACAAACTTCTTCCCTTCTTCTTAAATTTTCTAAAAAGGTATAAATCATTTTCAAACGCCAAGTTAGTCGCATTGTTATTACTATAACTATTGCTTTCATTTAAAGCTTCGCCAAATTCATCTACTGAAAATTGAGATCGATTTGCTGTGTACCTCGAGTTGCTTTTCTTTAAATTTGGACGAATGTCCAACGTGGTAAGTGAATCAATTTTGTACTCAAATTCTACATTCAAATTGTGTCCGTTACTTACGTTTCTTGTTTTACCTAAAGATTCTGTTGTAAATTTATTTTCTGGCAATAGGTTCTCCACCTTGCTGCGTGAATCATTATTATTTTCAGAAGAGTTATAGAAATAGCTGGCGCTTGGATCAATTTTTTTTCCAAACTTGTCGGAATAATTCACTCCAATCATATTGGATTCGGTAATCCCATTTCCGCCACCAAATTGCTGACCATTAATATTAAAACTTCCATCGCCACTAGAATAAACGTTTCTACCGCCACCCATGGAATCAAAAACTTCGTCCATCGAAAATCCGATAGAGTTAATATTATTAGAAGAACCTAAAAAACTAAACTTTTGGTCGTTTTTAAAATAATTGATCAATCCACTGGATTCGTATCGATCTTTAGTTCCTAAACCACCACTAAATTTTCCAAACAATCCTTTGTTTTTATCTTCTTGAATAGTCAAATTAATCGTTTTTTCTTCCGCACTTGCCGCTTGACCCGCTAATTCTTCCTCCTTGGTTTTAGTATCAGAAATCTGTACTTTATCTATAATGTCGGACGGCAAATTTTTAGTGGCCACTTTACCATCTTTACCAAAGAATGGTTTTCCGTTGACCAAAATATTATTTACTTCCTTACCGTTTACTGTAATTTTTCCATCCGAAGAAACTTCCACACCAGGCAATTGCTTCAGCAAAGTTTCAACATTAGAATCGGGACGCACTTTAAAAGAAGAAGCATTGAACTCCAAAGTATCTTGCTTAATCCGAACTGGTGGAGCTTGGCCTTGAATCACTACTTCATTTAAATCATTGGCTTGATCTAAGACTTTAATTACACCAAAATCTTTAGATTCGGTTAGCGATTCTAATTTCACAGTGTAATCTTGAAATCCGACGAATGAAATTTTAAAGTAAACAGGCTGCGAGATTTTCCGAGTTGACAATGAAAAATTTCCGTTTTTGTCTGAAATAGTATAATCCACAATCGCAGAATCTTTTACTGTGGTAATAAAAATGGTGGCTGATTCTAGCGGAAGTTTAGAAGTATCTTCAATTATTTTTCCTTTAATCGTTACCGTGTTTTGAGCAAGGAGCGAAGAGGACATCACTAAAAAAAAGAGCACTGATGCGTAGATTTTTGACATAAATTGACTTGGTTTAGATTTACTTTCTGGTTCAATCTTATTTACAGCGAATTACGATATTTAGTACGTAAAGAAATAATTTCTTACAAAATAATTAACAAATTTTTAATTACTGTAAAAAGTGTGATTACCTGAATAAAATTATTAAACCAAAAAAAAACCAGAACTTTCGCTCTGGTTTTTACTATTATTTTTCTCTGATATACACATCAATTGGTACACCTGAAAAATCCCATTTTTCACGGATTTTATTTTCTAAAAAGCGTTTGTACGGTTCTTTTACATATTGCGGTAAATTTGCAAAAAACACAAACTGAGGCGTTGGCGTAGGAAGTTGCATGCAATATTTAATTTTTACATATTTTCCTTTCAAAGCCGGTGGCGGATAACCTTCAATTACTTTCAACATATAATCGTTGAACTTAGAAGTAGGTATACGTTGTTTTTTATTTTCAAATACTTGAACAGTTGCTTCCAAAGCTTTCAATAAACGTTGTTTCGTTAAAGCTGATACAAACAAAATGGGCACATCTGTAAAAGGCATTAATTCTTTTCGAATTTTCTCCTCGTAATCCCGTGTAGACATGGTTTCTTTTTCTACTAAATCCCATTTGTTTACCAAAATTACTACTCCTTTACGGTTCTTTTCGGCCAACCAAAAAATCGACTGATCTTGACCTTCAAATCCACGAGTGGCATCAATAATCAAAATACAAACGTCTGCATATTCAATAGCACGAACGGATCGCATTACCGAATAAAATTCTAAATCTTCCTTTACTTTTGCTTTACGACGAATTCCCGCTGTATCTACTAAGTTAAATTCAAATCCAAAACGGTCAAATTTTGTATCAATAGAATCACGCGTAGTTCCAGCAATATCTGTTACCATAAAACGGTCTTGACCGATCAAAGCATTGATAAAACTTGACTTTCCAGCGTTTGGTCTTCCCACTACTGCAAATCTTGGCAATTCAACTTCGTCAACAGGTTCTTGTCGTTCTGGAAAAGATTCTACCAAGGCATCCATTAAATCCCCTGTTCCACTTCCTGAAATACTTGCAAACGTATAATAATCGCCTAAACCAAGGTTGTAAAACTCAATAGCGTCTTTTTCACGCATGGCATTATCTACCTTATTTACAGCCAATAAGACTGGTTTTTTTACTTTTCTCAATAATTTTGCAACAGTGTCATCCATAGGAGTAATTCCCTCTTCTACATCCACTACAAAAATAATTACATCCGCTTCATCAATGGCTAATTCCACTTGTTTGCGAATTTCACTTTCAAAAACATCGTCTGAACCTTTGATGTATCCACCCGTGTCAATCACAGAAAACTCCTGCCCGTTCCATTCACTTTTTCCGTAATTACGGTCACGAGTTACCCCGGAAACCGAATCTACAATCGCTTCTCTTCTCTTAATCAACCTATTAAAAAGGGTTGATTTTCCAACATTTGGACGTCCAACTATGGCTACAATATTGTTCATAAAATAATTTTCAATTTGCAAAAGTACGCTTTTTTGCCCCTATTATTTGCTAGGAAACGTAAGTATTTTCAATTTTTAATACTTAAAAGCCTTATAAAATGGATAATCACTTACTTTTATTACATTGGAATGGCACATAAATGATCTGAATTTATTATTTGTAAAAAAAATACGTCGGGAAAATAGTTGCAGATTTATTGCAATTTAAAATAATTTGAATATTTTAGTCGCACAATTGTTAAAATAATTAGGATGGAAATAGATGATCAAATTGCTTTACGTCCGTCTTTCAATGTAGACGTTCCAAAATCAGTGGGCGAAATTTTAAAAAATGCCACAAAAATAGAACAGGAAGTACGAGAAAATTATCGAATTAAAATTTCAGACCATCACATTTTCTTCTTCATCATTGGTGCAAAAAAAAAGTATTATTCACCGCACTTACATATTGAACTGACAGAAAACGAAGACAAAACCACACATGTAAAAGGTTTATATGGCCCGGATCAAATGGTTTGGACCTTTTTTATGTTTCTGCATTTTATAATTGCAGGACTTTTTTTAATTTTTGCAGTCATCGCTTATTCGCATTGGACTTTAAAACAATCCACCACTTTTGACTTTGTCATTATGGGACTACTGCTTGTGTCTTGGTTCGCACTCTATTTTCAAGCGCGAATCAACAGAAAAAAATGCCAACCTCAGATGCACAATTTAGAACAATTGATGCAAAGAATGTTGACATTTTAATTTTTAGCGAAAGAGGGGTTTTTCAACTTTCACTTCTTGTATTTTGAGGAGCTTGATCCAGCTGTTCACTTTATCTTTTCTGTCTTAAAGAAAGCCAGAAAAGGATGCCGCTTCCATCTGGGCTATGGAATTATTTTTCAGCAGAACCGTTTTTTAATTATTGTAACCAAATCGTTTCAACATATTGGTGTTGCTTCTCCAGTTTTTGTTGACTTTCACATACATCTCAATATGGATTTGTTTTCCAAAAAACTTTTCTAAATCAGCACGTGCTTCCACTCCTACTCTTTTTAGCGCTTCACCTTTGTGTCCGATGATAATTCCTTTTTGAGTATCGCGTTCTACCATGATTAAGGCACGAATTCGGATGATATTTTCATCTTCAAAAAACTCTTCGGTTTCAATTTCCACAGAATAAGGAATTTCCTTCTTATAATGAAGCAAGATTTTCTCACGAATGGTTTCGTTTACAAAGAAACGCTCTGGCTTATCTGTCAACTGGTCTTTTGGATAATACGCTGGAGATTCCGGCAATAAATCCAAAATTCGATTGAAAACTTCTTTTACATTAAAGTTTTGCAACGCCGAAATTGGGAAAATTTCTGCATTAGGTACTTTTGCCGTCCAATACGCCACTTGCTCTTCCAATTGGATTTGATCTGAAGTGTCAATTTTATTTAGAAGCAACAAAATTGGAATTTGAGCATGAATGATTTTATTAAAAAAAGCTTCATCTTTTAAGTCTTGTTCTCCAATTTCAACCATGTAAATCAAGATATCCGCATCTTCAAATGCTGATTTTACAAAGTTCATCATGGAAGTTTGCATCTCGTAAGCGGGTTTAATAATACCTGGAGTATCCGACAAAATCACTTGAAAATCATCCCCATTTACAATTCCCAAAATACGGTGACGTGTAGTTTGTGCTTTTGAAGTAATGATCGACAAGCGTTCGCCTACGAAAGCATTCATTAAGGTTGATTTTCCAACGTTTGGATTTCCAATAATATTTACAAAACCTGCTTTATGTGACATTTACAATTTATTTAGTTTGCAAAGATACTGATATCAGTGGAATAGACGAAATAAAACATTTTTTAAAAAAAATGCTTGTTTATCAAGATAAACGTTGTAAATTTGCACCCGAAACATCGCGGGATAGAGCAGTAGGTAGCTCGTCGGGCTCATAACCCGAAGGTCATTGGTTCGAGTCCAATTCCCGCTACTAAGTTTACTAATTCGATTAGTAAAAAAATCATTTTGAGATTACAAACGCACATCGCGGGATAGAGCAGTAGGTAGCTCGTCGGGCTCATAACCCGAAGGTCATTGGTTCGAGTCCAATTCCCGCTACAAAGAAAAAGCTTCATAGAAATATGAAGCTTTTTCTGTTTTATAGCGTTTCGTGAAACATTAGAATTTTTTCAACTCTTACCCACTTCTTAAATAGAATTTTTCAATTCTAAATTATATTAAGTTAATCATTTCTTAATCGCTTGAAAAAGTTATTGCTATTCATTTAAATTCGTCACGTCAATTTGCTGTGGAAAAACCGCATTTGAAAATTGATCTTTTATTTAGATGCTTGCTCCTAATTTTCAAGAATTAAATTATAGTAGAAATTGATTTATACAACACTTTTAAATATTGCAATTTTTCAAGGAGTGCTTTTGGGCTTAATTATTTTAAAGTCTTCGTTATTCAATAGTAATTCAAATAAATATCTAGCCTATTTATTATTTACACTTTCCATTCTTTTACTGAATCATGTTCTTGCGATTGAAGATGCATACAAACCTTATCCTTTTTTACAGTTTATTGATGATGTTGAATGGGCATTTCTATTACCTGTTTTTATATTTCTATTTATTATAAACCGGATTGAAGATGCTGTAAAAAGCAAACAAAAAATTTATTTGTGTTTTATTCCATTTGTCTATTCCGCTGTTCTTAATATTACAAACGATCTTGATAGTGTTGCAGGAATTTATAAAATCCCTGCAACATTATTCGATATAATAAATGTACTTGGCCTTATTCATCTACTTTTAGCCGTTACTTTTATTCCTTTCTTACTGATTTACTCTTTTTTTATGGTAAAGCATTTAAAAGTCAAGGAAGAAGAAAATTGGGTTGTTATCCTATTAAGTCTTGTTAGTTTATTGCTAATGTCTTGGCTTATTACTGCTCTAACAGGCTTGATTCTTAAATATGATATTTCTTCTACAATGAGCGGAGTGGCTTTATTTGGCACATTTATAATTCATTGGACAGCTTATAAAGGCATTTACAAATACAAGTTAGCAAAGAATAAGGAAGCTGTTCATAATTTTCTACATACAGATCTGCTGGTTACTTATCCCGATTCGCAAATTGTAGAAATTAGACCATCGGAAGAGAACAAAGAATGCATTGCAGCGGATAATATCTATTTTCAAAAACTGCAACTTCTTTGCAACGAGCAACACATTTATACGGATAGCACTTTAAACAGAGAAAAAGTAGCTGAAAAATTGGGAATAAGTCCTGGCTATGTTTCGCAAATTGTAAATGCGATAACCGGAGACAACTTTGCCAATTACATAAATAACTACCTGGTAGAAGCCGTAAAGGAAATGATTTCAAATTCTGAATTTGAAAACTACAATTTATTAGCGATGGGATTAGAATCTGGCTTTACTTCCAAGACCACTTTTTATAAAAGCTTCAAAAAAGCTACGGGTCAAACACCAAATGAATATAAGAATAGCGGTAAATAAGTACCAATTTATCCATTTTTAAGGTTTTGACACCTCTTCTCGCTTTTCTTTGAGGACTTTTGCCATCAAATAATTCAAAACACATATTATGAAAAAATTTTTTTTACTAACTGTTCTTACAGTTTTAGGGTTTACAAATGTCAATGCTCAAGAGGTTGAATTTGGCGTTAAAGGAGGTTTAAACTTTGCAAATATCAGCGGTGATAACACGAAAGATCTTGGCGCTGTTACAGCATTTAATTTTGGTGTTGTATCAGAAATTCACATTTCAGAAAAATTTTCCTTTCAACCTGAATTAATGTACTCGGGTCAGGGATACAGTCCTGACAACGATATTGTTGCTTTAAGTTACTTGAACCTTCCATTAATTGGAAAATATTATGTAACAAAAGGATTGAGTCTTGAAGCCGGACCGCAATTAGGTTTTTTACTTGCAGCGAAAAATGAAAAGACAGATGTGAAAGATGCGTTTAAAACTTTTGATTTTGGTGTTAATTTCGGCTTAGGTTACAAACTTGAAAGCGGACTTAATTTTGGCGCACGATACAACCTGGGATTGACTAACATTAATAACTTAGATAATTCGTCTTTTAAAAATAAAAACAGCGTAATTCAAGTATCGATTGGGTACTTCTTTTTCTAAAAAAATTGGAGAGGCTGTCTTAAATGGACAGCCTCTTTTTATTTAATTTTCGCATTAAAAACGTCTCTGCAGAATTATGGATTAATAATTTACGTCTTTTCAAAGACACCATAATACCGATCTGCAAAACTCGCATTTAATGCTTAAAATTCATTAAAACCGACTATGATACGCTTTCAATCTCTAAAGCAAGACGAAGGTCTTTTTCAGTAATACCTCCCGCATCATGCGTTGTCAAACAAATCTTTACTTTATTATACACATTTGACCATTCTGGATGGTGATTAGATTGCTGAGCAAGAAGCGCTACTTTTGTCATGAAGCCAAACGCTTCGATAAAATCTTTAAACTTATATTCACGAACAAGTTGTTCGTTTTCTAATTTCCAAGACTTCAAAGTTCCTGTTAACTCCTTTTTAATTTCTTCTGCGGTTGATTTCTCCATAATTCAAATTTTAAAACGTTTTACCGCTAATTTACGTAAACACTAGTAATTATAATCTTAAACTTTAGAATGTTATTTTAGCACTCGTTTAAAAACAATTACTTTTGTACTTCTTAAAACAAATTTGAAAAACACTTTTAGCCACATTCTCTTCAATCGCATCCAAGATCTTCCTAGCAATTGGGATGATTTTGCCACGCATACTATTTTTCTTTCTACCAATTACCTGAAGGTGCTCGAAGAATCGGCTCCGGAAAACATGAATTGTTTTTACATTGGAATTTATAATGCAGAAAATTTGGTAGGAATTGCAATTGCGCAATATTTAGACGGAAGTGCGATGCAGAGTTTTGGAAATCGCGACCGTTGCATAAAAACAGCGTCTAGAAATTTTACATTTAAAAATTTTGCCAGTCGCAATCTTTTCATTGGAAACAACATGTTGACAGGTCAAAATGCTTTTTCATTTTCACCGACTATTTCACTGGAAAATGGACTATTAGAATTAAAGAAAGCCAGTTACTCTTTAGAACAGCAATTGCAAAAGCAAGGTAGAAAAGCGCATTTGACCAGTTTTAAAGATTTTACAAATCAGGAACTTTCTCTTTTTGAAGCTGCTGATTTTTCTTCTTTTTATCAGTTTCAGATTCAACCGAATATGATTTTAGAAATCAAAGACAACTGGCATTCAATGGATGATTACGTTTTTGATTTGAACAAAAAATACCGTGATCAGTACAAGCGTGCACGAAAAAAGGCAATTGATGTTGAAAAAAGAAAATTAAGTTTAGAAGAAATTATTGCTTCCGAATCCTTTATTTATGAGTTGTATTTGCATGTGGCAGAAAGTGCTCCTTTCAATACATTTTTATTGCGTAAAAATCATTTCAGTTCATTAAAAAGGCATTTGGACCACGACTTTCTGTTTTACGGCTATTTTTTAAATGGTGTTCTGATTGGATTCAACACATTAATAAAAAATGGAGATACGATGGACACTTATTTCTTGGGCTACGATGATAAAATCCAGCGCGAAAAGATGTTGTATCTGAATATGTTGTACGATATGATTGGCTATTCGATTAAAAAGAAATTCAAGACCATCATCTTTGGTAGAACGGCTTTGGAAATAAAAAGCAGTGTAGGAGCCATTCCTGAAGACACATTTGGGTATATCAAACATAGCAATCCACTGGTCCAATGGCAAATGCCGCGCATTTTTAATTCGTTACAACCTTCCTTATCTTGGCAACCAAGAAATCCTTTTAAGACAAATGCTCCGGAATAGCAACTTTAAGCTGTTTATGCAAAATGTGAATATCTAATTCAGTGACTTCTCCCATGAACTCGCCATCAATTTGAAAAGGAACGGGTTCCTCAGTTGTAATTAGTGCTTGGTCTGTCGAAATAATTAAGACATCTTCGGAATCAAGTGGCATGTTTCCAGTGATAATTTGCCCAAAAACAAAAAGATCAAGATTTTTTATAATTACCAGTTCAAACTTTCCATCGTCCATTTTTCCATTTGGATTTACGGTAATTCCTGTACCATACTTTTGCGAATTTGCAATAATAATAATTCGCGCCACTACTTCAAACTGGACGTTATCTGCAAAAATTTTAGCAACAAAAGGCTCCTTCATTTCAGAAAGCGTTGAAAAAGTTTGCAAAGCATAACCCAATTTTCCACGAGTAGTACCTTTTTCGTAATTTTTAACCAGTTCTGCATTCAATCCCAAATCACTTAAATGCATACTTTTCTTACCGTTAATGGAAATCATATCCATGTCCATTGGTTCATTAGTAAACGCAATTTTTACATTTTCGGGTAAGCTGGAAGGTAAATTTAGATCGACCGAAAGTCCGTTTGCAGAACCTGCTGGTAAAATCCCGATAATCACATCGCAATCGGCAAGTGCTTCTGCAACCAATTTAATGGTTCCATCGCCACCAGCTACTAAAATACGTTCGGGTTGGTGTAAATCAAAAAGCTTTTTAATCGATTCCTCATCCTTCTTACCGGTAGTTTCATATACAATAAAACGTAAGAAAAGGGCATCAGCAAAAAACTTAGCCTCCTGAATGAATTCGGATTTATCCAAGTCGCCTGAAATTGGATTGACCACCATTATGACACTTTTCTTTATCATTTTAAATTTTATATTGCTAAAAAACCATTACGTTAATGTACATCAAATGTAGTAAATATATAAGATGGCTTGTGAAAAATTTTTTCAAAAAATACCGCAAAAAAGTTATAATCGATTCGGTAAATACAGATATACCACTTAACTTTACCGTTATGAAACCCATCTTAAAGTTATACAGAGGCTATGCGAATGAGCAAGAATTAATTGTCATGGGTCATGTTTTTAGACCTACCACCCAAGAAGAATACGATTTTCAAAAAAAGAAGTTTAAAAACGCACGTTCGATTATCCGAATGTTTCAAACCAAAACACAGTCAAATGCGGATGTTTATTTAGAACGCAATGGAAAAATCATTCATACCAAAACACTTGCAGATGGGTATTTTAAATTCTGTATTCCAATAAAAGAAATTTTAGGCTACGGCTGGTTGGATTATAAAGTGCATATATTTTATGAGGGAAAAAAGATTGAAGAAATTGGAACTTACGTCCGACCAATTGATGGGAATTTAGGTTTTATTTCAGATATTGATGATACTTTTTTAGTTTCCCATACCCATAATGCGTTTAAAAAACTATTCATTTTATTGTTTAGAAACGTAAATACAAGGAAAGTTTTTGAAGGAGTGGTACCGCATTATCAAGCTTTAAGTACTGCCGGAAGAAACAATAAAGAAGAGCAAAATGCTTTTTTCTATGTTTCAAGTAGCGAGTGGAATTTGTACCGTTTTATTGTTGAATTTACAGAATTGAACCAGTTGCCACGAGCGGTGCTTTTATTGAAAGACATCAAAACGAGTTTAATGGATTTTTTCTTGACGGGACGTGGTGATCACAATCATAAATTTGAAAAAATCAAGCACATTTTGGAGTTTTATCCTAACTTAAATTATACGTTGCTTGGCGATGATTCGCAAGAAGATCCGTATTTATACGAGAGTATTTGCAAGATTTTCCCCGTAAATGTAATGGCAGTTTACATCAGGCAAACCGGAAAGAACAAAAAACAAAAAACCCAAAGTGCCTTAGAAAACATAAGCACTTTGGGTGTTAAAATTTGTTATTTTCGCGACAGCAATGAAGCCATTGCACATTCCAAGCGAATTGGATTGATCAAATAATTACAGAGCGTCAATTTCGCCTTGTACCACTTCCCAATCTGCTAAAAGTTGATCTAGATCTTTCTTCTTTTTGTTGTATGCCATAAAGAAACTCGCATCTTCAATATGCTTGTCGTAATTTGCCGCTAAGGCTTTATCGTCTTTCTGAATGTCGTTTTCCAACTGTTTAATCTGGCTTTCCACTTTGCTTAAACGGTTTTGCAACGATTTATTTTTCTTCTGATCTTCGTAAGAAGATTTGTTATTTTCCTTGGCATTCTCTTTTTTTGCAATGTCTTTCTTCTCCACTTCACGCATGTTCTCCAAATTGCGTTGTTCCAAGAAATAATTAATATCGCCTAAATATTCCTTGATTTTCTGGTCTCTAAATTCGTAAACCAAATTGGACATTCCTTGAAGAAAATCTCTATCGTGTGAAACGAGTAATAATGTTCCTTCATATTTTTGCAACGCTGCTTTCAACACATTTTTGGATTTTATATCCAAGTGATTCGTAGGCTCATCCATCACAAGAACGTTGATGGGTTGTAGAAGCAATTTACACAACGCTAAACGGTTTCTTTCGCCACCAGAAAGCACTTTTACCTTTTTTTCTACATCATCACCTCTGAACAAGAAAGAACCCAGCATATCGCGAACTTTGGCCCGATTGGTATCGGTTGCCGCATCCTCCATGGTTTGCAAAAGCGTGATTTCTCCGTCTAAATATTCGGCTTGATTTTGTGCAAAATATCCAATTTGAACGTTATGTCCCAATTTAATTTCACCTTCAAATTCAAATTCATTTACAATCGCTTTGATAAATGTTGATTTCCCTTGACCATTCTGACCTACAAAAGCAATTTTACTTCCGCGTTCCACCAAAAGCGAAATGTCTTTCAAAATGGTATTGCTACCGTATGCCTTTGTTACATGTTCTGCTTCAACAACAACTCTACCTGGAACTTTTGAAACTGGAAAAGAGATGTTCATCACTGAGTTATCGTCTTCATCCACTTCAATACGTTCTACTTTATCCAGCTTTTTAATTAAAGATTGTGCCATCGATGCTTTAGATGCTTTTGCTCTAAACTTCTCAATAAGTTTCTCCGTTTCTTCAATTTTTTTTGCTTGGTTTTTCTGCGTTGCCAACTGTTTTTCACGAATTTCATGACGCAATTCTAAATATTCCGAATACGGTTTATTGAAATCGTAGGCTTTTCCCAACGAAATTTCTATAGTACGGTTGGTTACGTTATCTAAAAACATTTTATCATGCGAAACAATTACCACCACTCCGGGGTAATTTCTCAAGAAGCTTTCCAACCAAATGATACTTTCTATATCCAAGTGATTGGTAGGCTCATCCAGAAGTAATACGTCGTTATTTTGCAAAAGCAGTTTCGCTAATTCAATACGCATTCTCCATCCACCCGAAAAAGTTTCGGTTTGATTATTGAAAACTTCTCTTTTAAAACCTAATCCTAAAAGAATTTTCTCTGTATCTCCAACATAATTATAACCGCCCAAAAGTTCGAATCGGTGGGTATAATCTCCTAAATCTTCAATGATTTTGCTATATTCTTCGGATTCATAATCGGTACGAGTAACCAATTGGTGATTTACTTCCTCTAGTTTTTTCTCTACAATTTTAATATCTACAAAAGCTTCATATGCTTCTTCTAAAACCGTTCGACCTTGTTCAAAATCAATATCTTGACGTAAAAAACCCATACGGATTTCTTTTTCCTGTGAAATTACTCCACTATCCGGAGCAAAATCTCCAGCCAAAATTTTTAGCATGGTTGATTTCCCAGCGCCATTTTTCCCAACAAGACCTACGCGATCTCCCGCTCCCAAACGAAAGGTTACTTCTTCAAAAAGAAACGTCCCACCAAACGAAACGGATAAATTGTGTATGTTAAGCATAATAAATTTTTAAATTCTTTGAAGATAAACTTCAAAATTGAATGAGTTAATTTGTAAATTTGCATATCGATAATTCGAACGAAAATTTAAATCAGTAATAATCTGCAAATGTTAAAAAAAGGATCCAAATTATATAGTATTTTAACAGGAACTTGTCCTCGATGTCAAAAAGAATCGATGTACCAAGACAAAAACCTCTTACATTTGAGTAATATTATCAAAATGAAGGAGAATTGCAGCCACTGCGGACTGAAATATCAGATCGAGCCTTCATTTTTTTACGGTGCAATGTATGTAAGTTATGGTCTAAATGTAGCCATAGGTATTTTGACTTTTATTATTGTTTTTCAATTTGACAGAAGCATGTTAACTTCGTTCATTAGTATCATGGTTGTACTTATTTTATCATTTCCATTAGTGATGCGTCTGTCCCGAAATATTTACATCAATCTGTTTGTTTCCTATAAACCAGATTTAAAGAGCTAGACACTCTTTTTCTTGAAACGGGCAATAGAGTAATGTAAAGGAATTTCAGTGCCATTTTCAGCAAACTGAAATAACATCCGTGCAGAATAAGGTCCTAACATAACTCCTCTTGTTCCTAAACCATTTAAGACCAAAATATTTCTATGCATAGCATGTGAACCTAAAAGTGGTTTTCGATCTTTCACTGTAGGACGGACACCCGCCATGTGCGAGATAATTTCAAAATCACATTGTAGAATTTCCTTAATTCTTGACACTAACTCCTCTTTACCTTCCTCTGTAGGAACATCAGTTTTGTCGTGCCAATTGTAAGTTGCACCAACCTTGAAAAAATCGCCGCCTAATGGCAAAATAAAGACACTAGTATTCATTATATCTGTTAACTTCAATTCAGGTGCTTTGATGATAAAAAGTTCGCCTTTTGTACCGTCAAGAGGCAAATAGTTGAAATAAGGATTCGCGTGAATACCAAAACCTTCTGCAAACACCACTTTTTTGGCTTCAATTCCATTATAGGCACAACTATCGTCTTTAATTTTGAGTGTTGAATGATCAAAACTTTCAGAAAACAAGTCTCCATTACAATCTAAGAAATGCTGGTAGGTTTCCACAAAGAGTAAAGTATCTAAATAACCCGTTCTTAAGACACGTCCATAATTAAAAGGAGCATCTATACCTGGAATCACTTTTTTAACGATTGTTGTGGAAAGGAATGGAGTCATTTTGGGTTGATCGGCAGCTTGATACCAATTATTTTGTTCTTCGACAGAAAAAAATTTTCTTAGTAATGGCAATGGAAAATTGATCTGAACGCCAATTCTTTTTTCAATTGTACTATAGAATTCCTCCAAGTAATCCAATTGCAATCCAGCGTCTTCTAATCCCGTAAATCTTTTTAGTATGACTGGGTTGTACAATCCTCCAGCAATTCGGGAGGAATTTTGGGAAGCATCAGTAACTAACTTAAAACTTTTACCGTTTTGGTAACAAAGTTCTGCAAAGCATAAGCCTGCAATACCGCCTCCAACAATTAAATAATCTACCATAGTGCAAAAATAAAAAAACTCTTACCAAATGGTAAGAGTTTTAGTTTTAAAATGAAACTACAATTAGTAATTCCACATATCTTGTTCAAAATCTCTGATTTTGTCCTTCACGCGTTCTGCTTCTAGCAATTGCAACTGTGAATTATCCTTCATGTATTTTTCAATCTCACGATCTCCGTACACATTCTCTTCTTGATAAATTACCGCGCTAAAACGTCTAGAGTTTAGCAAACGGTCAAATGAAACTGGAGCTGCTGAATTCCTATCGTTAAATGCATAGGACTGATTCAATATTTCTCGTGCTGCTGGAAAGTAAATCCAAAACAACTCAATAGCTATCGCATCATCATTCCCAGAATCTCTTGCCTCTTTTGCAACAGGACAAATCCCGATCATTCTGTATTTTAATTCGCCTTGACGTTTGTCAAAATACCACATTCCTTTGATCTTGTAACCCGAAACATCTTGCGACACTAAAAATCGTTCGTCAATGTACTGTGGATCCAACACTTTTTTACCCGACATATAGTCATCGTAATACGTGTTAATCTCATCACGTCCAGCATCAATAGTATCTCTAAATTTGAAAGAGTTTTCCATTTCTTTCAAAGTACGTTTTGTATTGAAATAGCTATCAGCATACACTTCAGTTATACTACCATCTTTAATACCTCCAAGAAGTACATGAAAAAGGGATCTTCTGTTTGGTCCGATGTTAGCCGTATCAATAGGGAAATATAGAGGGAAATTCACTCTTTCATCTAGATCGATGACTTCCCAAACTGCTTTGCCCATTAAGATATCACGATCGTCCACAAACCCGTAAGGCAATGGCTTATCATTATCTGCGAGCAATTGCGCCTCCGATTTCTTACCGATTTCTTCTGGAGTTTTTGCGTTCAACAAGTTAGATTGTGCAGAAGCTGTAACGCTACCTGCTACTAAAATGATTAGTGATAAAAAGTTTCTACAATTCATAGTTCGTGTTAATGTGATTTGAGTTTAAAACGTCAAAACAGTATTATTATTATTTAATTTCGTAAAAAGCAGGTGCAGTTTGACGCAAGATAATTGGAGAACCTTCAATTTTAGTTTTAATCTCAGAAATTGTAACGATATCACCTCTCGATGCTCTAGCCATTGCAGCCTCACATTGCTTGTTAACTCTATCACCATTCACAACAACTGAAGGCTGACCTGACACTCTAAAAGTAAATTGTGTTACTTTTAAGTTTACATCAAAATCAAAATCAACTAATTGTGCTGTAATTTGAGAAACAGCTAAACGCCCTTTTGCTCCAGATGTTTCACCAACAGTTCCACCAATTGCACCTTGTGGAGCAGGAATATTTTTAATCCTGAATACTTTCTTATCATTTGCGGAAGTTCCATCAGGCAACTTACCAGTAACGTTAATCACAACTTCAGCACCTTGACCAGGACTCATATTATATTTACCATTTCCTGCTTTAGTTAATCCTGCTCCTGATGCATTAACATCTGAATCAGAAACACCTGCAAAAGATATAGTCATTGGATTAACAACACCTCTGTACACAACATTCATTTTATCAGCAGAAATCGTAGCAGAATTAGGACGAGGTACAACAACGTACGTACCATTAAAAGGTAAATTAATTGGTTTACCATTTTCCATGAAGTTAAAAGATCCTCCAATTTTTTGCTCACCAACTCCACCAGCTACCATAGATAAAACAGCTTGACCATTTTCTAATTTTCCTGGACCTTTAAAATCTGTAAATTTTGCGTTAGGGTCATATTTCCCTAAAACTACTTTACCAGTAACTTTTTCGCCTTGGAAATAAGCATTCTTATCAAGAACCACGATTGCTTGAAACTTACTCATAGAAGCTTCACTCATAGCCGCTTTTCCTAAAGCAGCACTGATTACATCAGATTCTGCTTTTTTTGCATCACTTTGCCAAGCTGATAATTTTGCTAAAGATGCAATTGCTGGAAAGCCTTGAAAATGATATTCTAAAAACTTTACTTTAATACCATCTTTATTTTCAACATCAGATATATCAAAAGCGTTATTTACTTGATTCAAAACACTAGCGTATTTTGCTTCTGTTCCTAAAGCAGCTTTCATTTCAGATTTGTAAGTCTCGATCGCACTCATAACCGCATTTCCACGATCAGACAAACCTGTACTTGCAAACCAACTGTTATTTAGGTTATCTGCCTTATCCATTTCTTCGTAAGGAAGTTTTCCCTCTTCTGCTTCTACTCCTGTTAAAACTTCTCCTTTTGCTGTTGCAACAAAGTCAAAGAATTTTTTTGTAGCTGCTTCAACTTTATGTCCTGTAACTGCAGCTGCGATAAAGTCACCTTTCGATTCACTAGCTTTCGCATCAAGCGCAGCCATCATTTGTTGATTGGATAGATTTGAAGTCTCATTTGCAGCTTCGAATTTTTCATTCATCATACCAAATGCCGAAAGTACTTCTTTGGACATATTTAATGCTAACATCGCGATGAAAACCAAGTACATTAGGTTAATCATCTTTTGTCTAGGGGTTAATTTTCCTCCTGCCATCTTTAATTAGTTTTGTTTTATTTTGTTAATGAAAATATAGTGTAAAACTAATTATCCTTTGTTACTCATTGCAGAAAGCATTCCACCATAAACGTTGTTCAATGAAGCAATATTTGCTGTCATAGACTGCATTTGGTCTTTTAATTTAGATGCGTTATCAGCGATTTCTTTGTTAGCCTCAGCATTTCTAGAAGCACTTTCCAATTGTACTTTGTACAAACTGTTTAATGATTCCATTTGCGCAGCAGCCATAGACAATTCTTCACTGTATTTTTTAGTTGCAGCAATTCCGTCAGCAGCTGGAGAAATACCTTTAGCAGCAGATTCGAAATTCTTGATGCTGTTTCCTAAACTTGCCATCATTTGACCGTCAATTTTTGCTTCTTTTAATAAGTTATCCAATTTTTGAGATAATAAACCTTGTGCTTCAGTAGGATTTTCTTTTTTCAATTCTACTTTTTTAGCTTGACCACCTGCTAATTCTGGGTAAACCAATGTCCAATCCAGTTCGTTGTCTACTGGTTCAAAAGCCGAAAGTGCAAAAATCAATGCCTCCACGACAAGACCAATTGTAAGCATTAAATTACCTGTAAGAAATCCAAATTCGATGTGAGTAATTTTAAATAATGCTCCAAGGATAACAACCGCAGCTCCCATACCGTAAGCGAAATTCATTGTTTTTTTGCTTAATAATGCCATAATAATAATTTGTTTTAGTTAATTTAGTTAGTTATAAAGTTTGGTTAAATACAATTTGATTTGAGGGATTATTTATTCACCCCTGTGGTTTCAGTTCCCATATAATCTTGAACAGTACGGAATCCGATGTAACTTCTCGCTGTATCAGCATATTCGAAATCACGTGTGCTTACTTGTAACATATAAGCTACATCTTTCCAAGAACCACCACGTAATACTTTTCTGAAGTTTTTACTGTCTGGCACATTTGGATTCATTGTAGAAACAAATTCGTAAGCTCCTGCATCATAAGAAGAATCCGTCCATTCTGAAACGTTTCCTGCCATGTTATAAAGGTTATATCCATTTGGATCGTATGACTTGGCTTCAACAGTGTACAAAGCACCATCAGCAGCATAGTCACCACGATTTGGTTTAAAGTTAGCTAAGAAACATGCTCTATCGTTTTTAGTGTAAGGACCACCCCATGGGTAAGTACCTGATTGCAAACCACCTCTAGCAGCGTATTCCCATTCTGCTTCCATCGGCAAACGGAAAGAGTTAATTAAATTACGACCTTTCTTACCTTTAGATTTAATGTGTGAGTTTTTATACAAAGTTCTCCATGCACAGAACGCTTTTGCTTGCTTCCAGTTTACACCCACTACAGGATAATCGCTGTATGCTTGGTGCCAGAAATAATCATTGTGCATTGGCTCATTATAAGAGTAAGCAAAATCTTTAATCCAAGATGTAGTATCTGGATAAATTTCTACTGGTTCAGATTTTTTAATAAAACCTTTTCTTCCTTTTTTCTTAACGGCGTCATTTAAATTAACTTCCGTGTAACGAAATTGCAATTTACTAACGTCGATTGTGCGCAATCCATTGTAAGATTCCTCTAAAGGTAAGTACATCGAGTCCATTACTTCAGAATAATACTCATCTGGATACTTTGCCGTATCGGTAATCAACTTCACTTTCTTATTTACTTTACGTCCTGCATACATATCGTCTTCTGTACCGATACTGTAATAGTTTTCGTACATGTATTTATCATAAGGAGTCATGGTCTCTGGATTTGCATCAGCAAACGCAAAATCTCCAATGGAGGTACCTTTATTTCCACCAGTACTTGTCTGACCTTGATCTTCAGCCATAATAGCCAATCGAACACGGATTGTAGAATCTTTTACCCATTCTACAAACTGACGGTACTCACTGTTTGTGATTTCAGTTTCATCCATATAGAATGAACGAACTGTAACTGTTTTAGTTGGAGCATCACCAATATTAGCCAAATCATCATCTGATTTACCCATAATGTAGGAACCTCCAGGAACTAAAGACATTCCATAAGGTTTTTCAGGATGCCATTTTTTTCCTTGAACTCCGACTAACTCCCCTTTGTCTCCTGAACCACAGCTGAACAAAAATGAGGATAATGCTGCAAATGCAATGAACTTCTTCATATAAATTTGGGTTATAAAATATTCTTAATTTTAAGGTCGTAAACCTATTTATTTTTTTTTATATAAACAATTTTTTTTAAAACAATTACTTAAAATTATGTGAAATGTTTCTTGCAAAAAATTTATATCTACGTTAACTTGCTGTTAAATAATGCTTTTTCGTTGCGTCTTCCACCAGCGCTCAGGGATTTCCTGTTCAATTGCACCTAAATAATCTTCATACGAACACGGTAATAACGTTTTTTTCACTGTTTTAGTATGAGAATGAATCATTTGCGAGACTTCAATCCACCATCGGTCTGTGATATCACTCTTGTAAAACACCAATTCTTCTTGTTCGAGTGGCACAATATATTTAAAATAATTATCTTTTGCACTAAAAGGATACTCATTTGACCGATATTGATAGCCTTCCAAAAAGTACCAAATGATTTGTGCAATTAAAGCCGCTTCTGGTTTTGAATTATTATGATTAAATATCCCAAATAATGTGACTTTATCACTAATTCCCGCATATCGTGCTAAAGAACATATTTCTTTACCGTTAAAACCATTCGGGGTAAAAGTAACAAAATTACCTGAACTTGACGATTGGATTGATGTTAAATCTACACTTACTATATCAGCATCTCTAAATATGGGTTCAGAAACACTAATATTATTGCAGATCTCGCCCAAACGGTAGCTTTCAAAGAATAATTTGTCCATCAAATCAATTTCTTCTTGCGCATTTAAGTAGGTTTGATACCCCACAACACTATAATTAAACAGGTTATTGGGCTCTTCAATGATCATGCGTGTTAAGTATGACGAGGACATGTCTGCGGCGTTTTCCTTTCCTAAATCAAATTTACTATCAATAGAAACTAAATTTACCATTTGCTCCAATACATCATAAGCGCGGTACATGGCGTACGTTAGATCCTGACTACCGCCAATGATAATTGGAATAATATTTTTCTTAATAAGGGATGAAACCACGGATTTTACCGCAAAATAGGTATCGCTTAATTCCTCACCTGCACGAATATCGCCTAAATCTGCAAAACTTGTATGCCAATTTCCAGGATATAAGCCGTAAAATTCTTTGCGGATTTCTGTTAAATCAAGTTCACCCACTTGTATTGCTCCACCTCTATTTTCCAAAACGCCAATAATCGCAATTTGAACTTTATCTAAATCTGGAAAATCAGTTTCTGAATGCAGAACCACTTTGCTTCCCAGATTTTGAGAAGAAAGCGATTGAACATAGTGGATCATTTCTTTATTCAGTGGATGTAAAAAATCAAATTCCATTTATTATTTCTTTTTTACTGGTGCTTTTTTTGCTGTTGTTGTTGTTTTCTTTGTTGCAGTTGCTTTCTTCGCAGGTGCTTTTTTCGCAGCTGTTTTCTTAGCAGGCGTCTTTTTAGCAATCATCTCTGTTACTTCCGCAAATGTCAATGCAGCCGCGTCTACTT
Organism: Flavobacterium tegetincola DSM 22377; assembly: GCF_000425485.1. GTDB lineage: Bacteria > Bacteroidota > Bacteroidia > Flavobacteriales > Flavobacteriaceae > Flavobacterium > Flavobacterium tegetincola. Next base: position 163,321 of record NZ_AUDN01000008.1, read on the forward strand.
CTTTAGGCAACTCAATTTTAATTTTACCTTTTGTAATTACTGAGCGACCCCAACGCGCTTTTTCCACCTTAATTCCTTCGTCAGGCCAATGATGGAGTACTTTATCAATTTCCTTCTGAATTTTATCTTCAATCAACTCAACAATATCTGCTTGTGAAAGGTTATCAAAATTGTATTTCTTGTTCACATTGATGAACATACCGCTCCACTTCAAGAATGGACCAAAACGCCCCACTCCTTTTTGGACCGGTTCTTCTTTGTAAGTTGCAATGGGTGCGTCCGCTTTTTCCTTCTCATCAATCAGTTCTTCTGCACGAACTAAAGTCACATCCATTGGATCTTCTCCTTTAGGCAATGAAATAAACATCGTTCCGAAACGAACGTAAGGTCCAAAACGACCGTTATTTACTTCTACTTCTTCTCCTTTATATACGCCAAGATTTTTTGGCAATAAAAACAATTTTAACGCATCTTCTAAAGTGATTGTACCAATATTTTGCTCATTCAATAAACTTGCAAATATTTTTTCTTCATCTTCAGCATTACCTATTTGAGCCATCGGGCCAAATTTACCTAAACGAACACTCACCGGCTTCCCTGATTTTGGGTCGGTTCCTAAAATACGTTCTCCTGATTCCCGTTCAGCGTTTGCTTCAACATCTTTTACATTAGGATGAAACTGGTCGTAAAACTCTTGCATCATTTTATGCCAATCGACGTTTCCTTCTGCAATTTCATCAAAATCTTGCTCTACTTTCGCTGTAAAATTGTAATCTAAAATGCGTTCAAAGTTTTTAACTAAGAAATCAGTCACGATTGTACCAATATCCGTAGGTACTAATTTCCCTTTATCAGAACCTGTATTTTCTGTTAACAACTTCTCTCCTACTTTTCCAGCAGCCAAAGTAAGTTGTGTGTAATTTCGTTCTTGACCTTCTAATGTTCCTTTTTCAACATAATTTCTGTTGATGATAGTTGAAATAGTTGGGGCATAAGTAGAAGGACGACCAATACCTAATTCTTCCAATTTCTTCACTAGAGAAGCTTCCGTATATCGAGCAGGAGCTCTTGTATAACGTTCGGTTGCTGTAATATAATTATTTTGTAGTTTTTCACTTACTTTTAAAGCAGGCAATAACCCTTCTTGTTCTTCATCATCCTCGTCATTTCCTTCCAAATATACTTTTAAGAATCCTTCAAAAAGCAATACTTCTCCAGTTGCCGCGAAAATTTCGTCGTGATTATTGGCTTGAATTTTTACGTTTGTACGTTCCAATTTAGCATCACTCATTTGCGAAGCCAATGTTCTTTTCCAAATCAAATCGTACAGTCTTGCTTGATCACGGTCAATATTTACCGTATGTTGCGACATATCGGTTGGACGAATCGCTTCGTGGGCTTCTTGAGCTCCTTTACTTTTATTGGTAAATGTTCTCGGATGAGAAAATTCCTTTCCATAAGAACGAATAATCTCCGCTTCAGCCGCATTCATTGCATCTTTTGAAAGATTCACACTGTCCGTTCTCATATAGGTAATAAGTCCCGCTTCGTATAATCTTTGTGCCAATTGCATCGTGATTCCAACAGGCAAATACAATTTACGAGCTGCTTCTTGTTGCAAAGTCGAAGTCGTAAAAGGTGCTGTTGGCGATTTTTTGGTAGGTTTTGTTTCTAAATCCGCTACCTTATATATAGAGCTACTATTTTTATTTAAAAAGTCTTCTGCTTCTTTTTTCGTGGAAAAATTCTTAGGTAATTTTGCTTTGAATGTTTTTCCAGACTCGTTTGCAAATTCAGCTACAATTGAATACGATGCTATTGCATTAAAGTTTTGAATTTCTCGTTCACGTTCTACAATCAAACGCACTGAAACCGACTGAACACGTCCGGCAGATAATCCGCCTTTAATTTTTCGCCATAAAACAGGCGACAATTCATAACCCACTAAACGGTCTAAAACGCGTCGCGCTTGTTGCGCATTTACCAAATTATAATCAATCTCTCTTGGATTATCAATTGCTTTTAAAATTGCTGTCTTTGTAATTTCGTGAAAAACAATTCGCTTGGTTTTACTTTTATCCAATTTCAATTCTTCGGCTAAATGCCAAGAAATCGCTTCACCCTCGCGATCCTCATCGGAAGCCAACCAAACCATATCGGCTTTCTTGGCAAGTCCTTTAAGTTTGGTCACCAAGGCTTTTTTATCAGGAGAAACTTCGTATTTTGGTTTAAATTTATTTTCAACATCAACCCCAATTTCTTTGGAAGGTAAATCTGCAATATGTCCATAACTGGACTCTACTTGATAATCACTTCCTAAAAATTTCTCTATCGTTTTTGCTTTCGCAGGTGACTCCACTATCACTAAATTCTTTGCCATATCGCTTTTATATCTGAGGCAAAAGTAATTGTTTTTTTTAAAAATTCGATTTATTGTGTGTTTTTGTGGTCAAATGGCTGATATTGATTACCAATTAATAACCATTATTTTGTTAAACTCAATCTGCCAAGTTGTCACAACCTATTAAAAAAAGCTATATTTGCAAACGGAAAAATTCCTACTTTATACGACCATGGAAAAGACTATTGAAGAAAGCAAACAAGGCGAAAGCTTGGTTTTAGAAAATAAAGCACAAAATTCAAAGAAATTATTTATTGAAAGTTATGGTTGCGCCATGAATTTCTCAGATAGCGAAGTCGTGGCTTCCATTTTATCTGATAATAATTACAACACCACTACTATACTAGAAGAAGCGGATTTAGTGCTAATAAATACGTGTTCCATCCGTGACAAGGCGGAACAAACCATTCGAAAACGTTTAGAAAAATACAATGCGGTTAAGCGTGATTTGAATCCAAAGATGAAAGTCGGCGTTTTAGGTTGCATGGCAGAACGTTTGAAAACACAATTTTTAGAAGAAGAAAAAATCGTAGATCTTGTTGTAGGTCCCGATGCTTATAAAGATTTACCTAATTTACTTGCAGAAGTAGAATCCGGTCATGATGCAATCAACGTAATTTTATCGAAAGACGAAACTTATGGCGATATTTCTCCTGTCCGTTTGAACTCAAATGGAATTTCGGCTTTTGTTTCCATTACTCGTGGATGTGATAATATGTGTACATTTTGCGTAGTTCCGTTCACACGTGGCCGTGAAAGAAGTCGCGAACCGGAAAGTATTATTACTGAAATTCAAAAACTTTGGGACACAGGTTATAAAGAAATTACACTTTTAGGTCAAAATGTAGACAGCTATTTATGGTATGGTGGCGGATTGAAAAAAGACTTTGACAATGCTTCTGATTTTGCGAAAGCGACTTCCGTAGATTTTGCCCAGCTTTTAGAAACAGTTGCCGTAACATTTCCTAAAATGCGTATTCGATTTTCAACGTCGAATCCGCAAGATATGCACGAACCGGTTTTGCACATTATTGCAAAATATGATAATATTTGTAAACACATTCATTTGCCTGTTCAATCGGGAAGCGATAGAATTCTGAAAGCAATGAATCGCTTGCACACCAGAGAAGAGTATTTTACCTTAATTGATAAAATCCGTTCTATTATTCCAAATTGTGCCGTAACGCAAGATATGATTGCTGGATTTCCAACAGAAACGGAACAAGACCACAAAGATACGATGAGTTTGATGTCTCACGTAAAATATAGTTTTGGTTACATGTATGCTTATTCTGAACGACCAGGAACAATGGCGGGAAGAAAAATGGAAGACGATGTTCCAGAACTGACAAAATCACGTCGTTTGCAAGAAATTGTAGATTTGCAACGCGAACACAGTGCTTTTAGAACACAAGAATTTCTAAACCAAACGGTAGAAGTTTTAATTGAAAAAGAATCCAAACGTTCTACGAATGAATGGGCTGGTAGAACTTCACAAAGTATTATGGTTGTTTTTCCAAAGGAACATTACAAAGTAGGAGAATTTGTAAATATTAAAATCACTGATTGCACCAGCGGAACTTTAAAAGGAATTGCACAAGGCTACTCGGAAATGAATTAAAAAGATATGCCACAGATTTAAAAGATTTAAAAGATTTTTATGAAATTAAAACTAGTGAAAGTTATTTAAAAAGAAAATAATTTATGGAGAATCACTACAAAGAAGAAGAGACTTATAAGATTATAGGACTTTGTATGGAAGTGCATAGAAATTTAGGCCCTGGACTATTAGAAATAATTTATAAGGATGCTTTAGAAATAGAATTCAAAGAAAATAATATCCCTTTTGTAAGAGAGAAAGAATTCATTGTAGAATATAAAGGAATAATTTTACCCCATAGATTTAATGCAGATTTTGTAGTAAATGAAGATATAATATTAGAAGTTAAAGCCATAAAAGAATTTTCAAATGAACATGTTGCTCAAATTTTAAATTATATAAAATTATCTAATTCAGGAATTGGCTTGTTAGTAAATTTCCAAACCAAATCTTTACAATATAAAAGATATGTGATTTAGCTACCAGGATTTAAAAATAAATCTGTGCTTATCATTTTAATCTGTGGCAAAACAAAAAAACATGGAATCAGTTCAAGCTATAAAACAACGATTTGAAATTATTGGAAATAATCCAAAGCTCAATCGTGCCATTGAAAAAGCAATTCAGGTTGCACCAACGGATATTTCAGTATTAGTTGTAGGAGAAAGTGGTGTCGGAAAAGAAAGTATTCCAAAAATCATCCATTCGCTTTCACATAGAAAACATGGGAAATACATCGCGGTAAACTGTGGTGCAATTCCTGAAGGAACCATCGACAGTGAATTATTCGGACACGAAAAAGGTGCTTTTACAGGAGCAACTTCCACTCGTGAAGGCTATTTTGAAGTGGCAAGTGGCGGAACTATTTTCTTAGACGAAGTAGGCGAATTACCTTTAACAACGCAAGTTCGATTGTTACGTGTTTTGGAAAACGGAGAATTCATCAAAGTAGGTTCTTCTCAAGTTCAAAAAACAGACGTTAGAATCGTTGCAGCAACAAATGTAAATATGTTTGAAGCAATTGAAAAAGGAAAGTTTAGAGAAGACTTGTATTACAGACTAAGCACTGTAGACATTGCCCTTCCGCCACTTCGGGAACGAAAAGAAGACATTCATTTGTTGTTCAGGAAATTTTCATCTGATTTCGCTCATAAATATAAAATGCCGTCGATAAAACTGGACGACCAAGCAGTTCAACTATTGTTGCAATTTCGCTGGAGCGGAAACATTCGACAACTTCGAAATGTAGCCGAACAAATATCCGTTTTAGAAACGACAAGAGACATTTCAATTGCAACATTAAAATCGTATCTACCATCGGAAGGCAGTAATTTACCTTCGGTTATTAAAGATAAAAAAAGCGATTCTGATTTTGGCACAGAAAGAGAAATTCTGTACAAAGTTTTGTTTGACATGAAAAGTGACTTAAATGATTTGAAGAAATTGACCATGGAATTAATGGAAAATGGCGCAAGTCAAGTGCAAGAAAAGAACAAAAATCTCATTCAGAAAATTTACGGATCTGGCCAGGAAGACAATGAAATTGAATTTGAAGACGAAAATGATTTGTCTGTAATTCCAATGGCATCTAAAACGCAAACTTCGAGCACCAATTATGATGAAAACGAGGACAATTATCTTTTTGCGGAAACCGTTGAAGAAGAAGAGGTCTTGAAATTGGAACAAAAGGAGATCGAAATGATTAAAAAATCATTAGAAAAAAACAAAGGAAAACGGAAAGCTGCAGCGGACGAGTTGGGGATTTCTGAAAGAACTTTGTACAGAAAAATAAAACAATTTGATTTATAGTATCTTTGAATTTTAAATGACAATGAATAAATTAAAACACATCGCATTCCTTTCATTGATTGTATTTGTATGCAACAGTTGTTCTGTTTACAACTTTACAGGAACGGGAAAAATAGATGCCAAAACCTTTCAAGTAAATTATTTTCAAAACACGGCCGACTTGATTGAGCCGGGAATTGAGCGTACATTTACGTTGCGTTTGCAAGATTTAATTCAGAATCAAACCAATCTAAGTTTGACCAACTCCGGAGGTGATTTGGTTTATGAAGGCGAAATAACGGATTACCGAATTTCACCGATGACGGCAACTGCAGATCAACGCGCAGCCCAAAACCGATTGACCATTCGAATTAACGTGCGTTTTACCAATAGAAAAAAAGAAGCAGATGATTTTGAAAAAAGTTTTTCATTTTTCTATGACTTCCCTGGCACAAATTTACCAGCTGGAGCACAGTTGACTACTGCTTTAGATGAGATTTTTGAACGCATTACACAGGACATTTTCAACGAGTCATTAGCCAAATGGTAAATATAACGCTATAACACATTTATTTTGAACACTTTTGAATTCACTTACCTGCTCAACAAACCCAATGCTATTAAAGACAAGCACACCGCTGGTTTGGAGAAAATCGTGAACGAATTTCCCTTTTTTCAAAGTGCACGAGCATTACTTTTAAAAGGTTTACACAATCAAGAAAGTTTTCAGTATAATCCTGCTTTACGAAAAACGGCAGCGTACACGACCGATCGGAGTGTCCTATTTGACTTCATTACAAGCGGAGACTTTTTACCCGTGCAAAAATTATTTATTGACGAGAAAGAAGCGTTTATCAATGATATCATGGTTCATGATCTTCAAATTGTAACTGTAGCACCAACAGTTGCTAAAGATTTAGTAGCACCTTCCACATTAGAGCAATCCATTGTGAGTTCGATTAATGCTGTTCAAGAAGAAGAAGAAATCGCATCGACTTCCGAGGAAAAAGCAGCACAAGTTTCAGAAAAACTGGAGATTGGAAAGCCACTTGATTTTTCAAAAGAAGAAAAGCATTCCTTTCAAGAATGGCTTCAACTGGCCAATTTCAATCCTATTGAACGCGAAAAGACTCCAGACAAAGCAGAGACTAAGCTTCCAGATCCAATAATTGACCCCGAAAAGAAGAAAAAAATAGCATTAATTGACCGATTTATTGAAACCAATCCAAAGATTTCTCCTGTGCGAGAAATGTCCAAAATAGCCCATATACCTGAGCAAAACCAAGACCAATCCTATCTAATGACTGAAACTTTAGCCAAAGTATACTTAGAACAAAGGAAGTTTCAAAAAGCAATTCAAGCATATGAGATATTAATTTTGAAATATCCAGAAAAAAGTACTTTCTTTGCAAACCGTATTTCGGATATTAGAGTTTTACAACAAAATAACAATTAATTTAAGATAATCATGTTTTCAATTTTTTTAGTACTAATCGTAATCGTTTGCTTTTTATTAATCGTGGTAGTCATGGTTCAAAATCCTAAAGGTGGTGGATTATCTTCTACATTGGGAGGTTCACAACAAATGGGTGGTGTACAAAAAACAACCGACTTTTTAGATAAAAGTACATGGACACTTGGCGTATTGCTAATTGTATTGATTATGTTTTCTAGTTTAAGTTTCAATTCAGGAAGTACAGACGTTAAAATTCTTAACGACACTACACCAGCTCCTGCTAAAATGGAAACTCCAGCTCCTGCAGCACCAGTAACTCCTGCAGCTGAATTGCCTGCAAAGTAATCCACATCAAAATATAATAGAGATGCCAGCTTGTCAAAGCTGGCATTTTTTTTAGGTAAAAATGACAGTTTTTCCGCCTTGGCATCATTTCTGAAATAGACAAAGAAAATCTAATAATTTACATTAAACATAGTATTATGGCATTAAGTATTAAACCTCTTGCGGATCGCGTTTTAATTGAACCCGTAGCTGCTGAAACCAAAACGGCTTCAGGAATTTTTATTCCAGATACAGCAAAAGAAAAACCACAAAAAGGTACAGTTGTAGCAGTTGGAAATGGAACAAAAGACCACCTGATGACGGTAAAAATTGGAGATACAGTTTTATACGGAAAATACGCAGGAACAGAATTAAAATTAGAAGGAATTGATTATTTGATTATGCGTGAGGATGACATTCTTGCAATAATTTAAAAGTATTAAGTAGAGAGAATTAAGTATTAAGATTCTCGCAACTTTAAACAAATAAAATTTTAAACAAAAAATTAAGATGGCAAAAGATATAAAATTTGATATTGAAGCACGTGACGGATTGAAACGTGGTGTTGACGCATTGGCAAATGCAGTAAAAGTAACTTTAGGACCAAAAGGTCGTAATGTTATTATTGGAAAATCATTTGGTGGACCGACAATTACTAAAGATGGTGTTACCGTTGCAAAAGAAATCGAATTAAAAGACCCGTTAGAAAATATGGGTGCTCAAATGGTTAAAGAAGTGGCTTCAAAAACCAATGATTTAGCTGGAGACGGAACAACAACTGCTACAGTTTTAGCGCAAGCTATTGTAAAAGAAGGCTTGAAAAACGTTGCTGCTGGAGCAAACCCAATGGATCTTAAAAGAGGAATTGACAAAGCAGTTGAAGCTATAGTAGCTGATTTAGCGAAACAAGCACAAGTCGTAGGTAGTGATTCTGATAAGATCAAACAAATTGCTTCTATTTCTGCTAATAATGATGACATCGTTGGAGAATTAATTGCAAGTGCTTTTGCAAAAGTAGGACGCGAAGGTGTAATTACTGTAGAAGAAGCAAAAGGAACAGATACGTATGTAGATGTTGTAGAAGGAATGCAGTTTGACCGTGGATATCTTTCTCCTTATTTTGTTACCAATCCTGAAAAAATGGAAACAGAATTAGAAAGTCCTTACATCTTATTGTACGACAAAAAAGTATCTTCATTAAAGGAATTGCTTCCAGTTTTAGAGCCAGTGGCACAATCAGGAAAACCATTATTGATCATTGCTGAAGATGTAGATGGTGAAGCATTATCTACTTTGGTGGTAAATAAATTACGTGGCGCTTTAAAAATTGCTGCAGTAAAAGCACCTGGTTTTGGAGACAGAAGAAAAGCTATGTTGGAAGATATTGCAATCTTAACTGGCGGAACTGTAATTTCTGAAGAAAGAGGTTATACTTTAGAAAACACAACAATTGAAATGTTAGGTACTGCTAAAAAAGTAACTATTGATAAAGACAATACTACAATTGTAAGCGGTGCTGGTGAAGCGGACATGATTAAAAATCGTGTGAATCAAATCAAAGGTCAGATGGAAACTACCACTTCTGATTACGATAAAGAAAAATTGCAAGAACGTTTGGCTAAATTAGCTGGTGGTGTTGCTGTTCTTTATGTTGGAGCTGCTTCTGAAGTGGAAATGAAAGAGAAAAAAGACAGAGTTGACGACGCATTGCATGCCACTCGTGCAGCTGTTGAAGAAGGAATTGTAGCTGGTGGAGGTGTGGCTTTATTAAGAGCAAAATCGGCATTGAAAGACATTCAAACTGAAAACGCTGACGAAATTACAGGAGTTCAGATTGTAGCGCGTGCTATTGAATCGCCATTAAGAACTATTGTTGAAAACGCAGGACTTGAAGGTTCAGTTGTAGTAGCAAAAGTAATGGAAGGCGAAGGAAACTACGGATACAATGCTAAAACAGATGAGTATGTAGACATGCTATTGGCAGGAATTATCGATCCTAAAAAAGTAACGCGTGTAGCTTTAGAAAATGCTGCATCCGTTTCAGGAATGATTTTAACTACAGAATGTGCATTGATTGACATTAAAGAAGAAATGGGTGCTGGAAGCCCAATGGGTGGCGGTATGCCGGGAATGATGTAATTCTCAATCTCAATGAAATAAAAAGATCCGAAGTTTAAAAGCTTCGGATTTTTTTATACATTTACTTTTCAATTTTAACGCTAAACGCCTTACACTTATTCTATGCGATCAAAATTCAAATTGTTATTCGTACTGGCACTTTCGTTGAGTGTCAAAACTTTCAGCCAAGCTCCCGACACCAAGCAAATCATTGCTGAAAAATTAAACTCTTACTTTGCACTAGAACGTGAAAACATTCACCTTCACCTCAACAAAGACACATTCTCAACCGAGGAATCCATCTGGTTCAAAGGCTATGCATACAATAGAAAAGAACTAGTACCTTTTTTTAGCACGATGAATGTATTTGTAGCATTGTACGATCAGACGGGTACAAAAATAACGCAGCAACTTGCTTATTCCAATACAGGAACTTTTGACGGTGCATTTAAAAATTTAGAAAATTTGTCTTCTGGAAATTATTACATTCAAGTGTTTACCAATTGGATGAATAATTTTCAAGAAAATGAATCCGGAATATATCCTATAAAAATCATCAATGCGGAAACACCTAACTTTTTCGACACAAAAAAAACTAATTTTGCTTCTGCTAAAATAATGATTCAACCTGAAGGCGGCACGCTTGTAAACGGAATTCCAAACACAGTTGGCGTGAAAATAGTGGATCAATTCAATAATCCAATCGGAAATGTGACCGCAGAATTGAAAAACAGTGCCAATAAAGTAGTTACTGAAATTCCAATCAACAAAGACGGATTGGGTAAATTTTTGATCACACCTATTAATGAAAATTACTCAGTCTCTGTAAAAATGAATGAGCGAGTGCTTGAACAAGCACTTCCACCCGCATCCATTATAGGAATGGCACTTGAGGTAAACAGTTATGCCCTTCCGAACAAAGCGTCTGTTAAGATCAAAACCAACGCTGCTACACTTAGCGCTTTAAATTCTAAAAAAATATTTCTAGTTGTGCATCAAGACCAGCGTGCACTAATTTTTGACGTTGAAATAGATGCCAAAACGTTAGAAAAAACCGTACTGTTTTCTACTGAAAACATGCCAATTGGCGTAAACACTATACGAATTGTTGATGAAGACATGAACCAGATAGCCGAACGAGCACTGATCAAATTTGGTAATTCAGCTCAGACATTCAATCTATCGAGAAATATGAATACCAATGGGCAATTGCAATTGGATGGATTATCTAATAAAGGTAATGTCAATATAAGTGTTTCCATCTTACCTGTAAATACAAAAGCTACGGCAAAAAGCACTTCCATTACCGCAGATTTATTGTATAATTCTTATTTGACAGAACCAATACGTGATTTGAACTCTTACAATCCAACACTTGCACAAAAATATGAATTGGATTTAGCCGTTTTAAATCAGTCGACTTCAAAATACAAATGGATCGACATTACAACAAATCCGCCTGTTGCCACTTTTGAATTTGATATGGGTCTTACCATAAAAGGACAACTACTAAGTCCTGTTTTAAAAAACACCGATGCATACAACATACGTCTTCGATCCTACTTTCATCAGATTTTGGTACAATCGCCCATTAATTCTTTGAAAGAATTTGAATTCAAGCATTTACTAATGAATGATTCTACTACAGTAGATTTTGGTTTATATAAAAACACTGAAGCAACTCCTTTAAAGTTGACACACAACGGCAGAATTACTAATGGAAACAGAATCTTTAAATATGCTTTTAAAGGATACAATGCTACAGAATTAAATCAACCGTCCAATACAACTTTTGAAGATTTACCAGATTTTTATGACGGCTCCATTCGTCTGAAAGCCGTTGAAGTGGAAGTTAAAAAATTCGAGTTAAAAAGGGCTTCTAACATTGAAAATCGAAATTTGAGAGGTTTTAAAGTACCGGAAAGCATGACGATTGGCGTTATTACGTATATTGAAACCAACGGCTTCAAAGTTTCCACAAATGGTATTGATGTGGATATAACCACTCGTGCTGTAACCTCCATAAATGGTCGACTTCAACGTCCAATTATATTTTTAGATAATGTTCAGATCAGAGACAATTCCTTTTTGCAAGATCTTCGGATGGATGACTTAGACGAAATTTACACAAGTACTACGGCAATTGTTCCTTCCATGCAAAACTATTCTGGAATCATTCGCATGTATCGAAAAACGCCCACTTTCAGCGTACAAAAAACTAATTTGAAAAATTCAGTATTGACAAATGCTTTCGCTCGTGCACCAAAATTTGAGAACTACAATTACAACTCTACTTCAAGTCAAGGATTTCTGCAGTACGGCGTTATTAACTGGATTCCATTTATTTTAACAGACGAAAATAATCAGTTTGAAATTCCAGTACCCAATTACAATCAAAAGAAGGTAAAAGTACTCATCGAAGGATTTACTTTTGATGGAGCGATTATCTCTGAAACACAAATAATTGATTTATAAAAAAAGGGCTGAAAATTAAATTTCAGCCCTTTCTTTTAATCTAAATTTTCGCCTTTGGATTTTTTACTAAATTTCAAAATCACAGGAATTATCGTTACCACTACTAAGAAGAGCACAATTAATTCTATATGTTCTTTTAAATTTATTTGATAATTTGCCAATAGAAAACCATATAAATAATGACCTGCAAATATCAAACTGAACGACCATACCACCGAACTTATAATATTATAAATCATAAACTTCTTTTTCTCCATCATCACAATTCCAGCTACAATAGGTGCAAACGTTCTGAAAATTGGTAAAAAACGAGCTAAGATTATAGCACGACCTCCGTGTTTTTCAAAAAAATCTTTTGATTGAACCAAGTACTTTTTCTTAAACCAAAATGTATCCTGCTTGTTGTATAAATAATAACCACTTTTTGAGCCAAACCAGTACCCTACTGTATTACCAATTATTCCCGCAAAGGCAACAAGTGCAGCCAATATAGTAACATTTAGAAAGTCGCTCTCCACTACCATAAAATTTTCAATCAATTCTCGACTGAAAATTCCTGCTAAAAAAAGCAAACTATCGCCCGGCAGGAAAAAACCAGCGAATAAACCTGTTTCAGCAAAAACAATAAAAAGCACGAGCCAAAGCCCTACTTTGATTCCATTGATATCAAAATTTATATAAAACAGAGGATCAATGAGATTTTTCCAATCAAATTCGTTCATTGTTTTTGTGTTAATTTTACGCCGTGAAAGTAACAATTTTTTAATTCAACGCCAATCTTATTCTGATACATTTATATATTTATTTACCAAATACGCTGTCACTTTAATAAATGCTAGAGCCAAAAAAACCGAGAATCATCTCGGTTTTTTATTTTAATTTCTTTCGTAAGCACAACATTCGTGCAAATTGGCGTAATCTTCACTGGCGGCCTTTTCATTTTTAGTGTCGTGACCCGCTTTAGCTACAGCTTTCTCAATTTGATCCGTCGCTGACTTTTGCTCATTTAAAATCACACTGAGTTGTTGATTCTCGGAACTCCAAATGGCTGACTTTACCCCAGAAACCGAATAAGCCGCTTTCTCGATCCGTTTTTTGCACATGTCGCAATTACCTTTTACAGTAATTTCGCGTTTTGCATTCTTATCCTTCTTCTCTTGCGCTTGTGTAGAAAATCCCATGATGGAAATCAAAAGCACTAACAGTATATTTTTCATAATTAATTATTTTAAAATTGATGTTGAATCTATTTTATTTTGAAACGCAATCCCGCATAAAACATTTGCCCAAAAACAGGTGCATATACGATTGAGGTATCAAAATTTGTTCCGAAAGGATTTTCGTTTCCAAGAATCGCTTTATCTTGCTTATAATTCCCTAAATTTTCTGCACCCGCATACATTTCAAAACTAGAAGAAAAAGTACGTGTCACTTGCGCATTCATCAAAGAAAATGATGGAGAATATTCTGGTAATCTGTCGGCAACTGGATTAGAAGCTGTGTTGGGTAATTGCTGTTTTCCCAACCAATTGTATGTGAAATCAAATTTCCATTGACGTCCTTTTTCACCAATGTGCGTTGCGTAACCTAAATTTGCAAAATATCGGTGCTTGGCTTGCAAAGGTCTTTGGGCTTCACCGCTGATGTATTCTGTTTGAACATCATAATACTTGTATGCCGTTCTAAAATTAAGATGCGTCATTAAGTCAATGTTGAACTCCAATTGAAAACTATTAGCAAACGATTTACCATTATAAAACAAGGCTTGTTGCGGACTTGCATATAAATCTACTATGGCCTGATTTTGGAAATCCGTACGATAAAAATCAAGTGTTACATCAGCACTTTTGGTAAATAAAGTAAATCCTTGCAGGAAGCTCACCCCGTAATTCCAAGCGATTTCAGGATTTAACCCATAAATTTTTCCAGAACTATTTAAGATGTCAAATGCACGTGAACTGGCAAAAAGTTGCTGATTTTCTGCAAAAATATTAGCCGATCGTTTTCCCCTTCCAACGGATGCTCTCAAAACCCCTTTTTCCCACGGATTGTAACGCACATGAATTCTTGGCGTAGCAAAAACGCCCAATCGATTGTGGTTGTCCACTCGTGCTCCCGCTACTAAACTAAAATTATCTAAATTGTCATACGTATATTCAAAAAATGCACCGAACGAAGTATCTATTCGATCATAAACGCCCGAAATTGATGGAACAGCCAAGAACTCGTTGTAGTCATCATAGGTGAAATTAAGTCCCGTAGCAAAACGGTGTTTGGTATTTTGAATAATTGAATTTAAAATCAAGTTGGAATAAAAACTTTTCTGAGTGATCTGATAATCGTTCAATCCAAAGTAAGAATCTTGTTTGTGACTGGTAAAGGCATTTTGAAATCCTATGCTTTGGTACGGCATATTTGGAAATACATACCCCAACTTTGTTGAAACATCAAAACGTTCTGTGTTGATCTCTGAACCCCAAAAATTGGTAGTTCCCTTGTCGCGATTTGGATCAAAATCAAGCTCTCCAGTTTGTTTTTCATCATTCATGTACCTAAAATTAATGAAACTCACCCAACCCTTTTCGGCATCGGCAAATTGCCAACGGTTCAATATATTAATTTGTTTTCCCAACGGATTATCCATGAAACCATCATCATTATTATCCATTTTTTGCACACGCGTATTTCCATGAACAAAAAGGCTGCTGCTCCATTTTTCTGTAATTTTTTTATTGAAATGGGTATTGACTTCAAAACGCGAATCGCTTGAACCATACACATTCAGGAAAAATGGAATATCGCTAATCGGTTTAATCAATTCGGTATTAATTTGCCCCGAAATACTTTCATAACCGTTGACCACAGAACCTGCTCCTTTGGTAATTTGAATACTTTCAATCCACGTTCCGGGTGTAAAAGTCAGTCCATACGCTTGGGAAGCACCACGTACTGAAGGAATATTTTCTTCTGTGATCATTAAGTAAGGACTCGTCAATCCCAACATCTTGATTTGTTTGGTTCCCGTTAATGCATCTGAAAAATTAACGTCTATGGAAGGATTGGTTTCAAAACTCTCGGCAAGATTACAGCAGGCAGCTTTCAGCAATTCCTTGCTTGTCATGGTTGCCGTATTGGTTACTTTTCTATAGGATTTTTTTGTGGAGCTGGCATCAGTTTTAATTTCTACTGATCTTAAGGTATCTTGCGCTTTTGCCTGCAAAGCAATAAAGAGCACTAAAACTAGCGCATAAAATTTATTCATCGTAATGTATTTTAAAGTTGTAAAATAATAAGCCGCTTTAACTATAACGGCGCGTTTTTAAACTTTAAAATTCAGGCGTAAAAAATATATTGTTGGTACAATTTGAATAACGGCGGTGCATTTGGGCTGCAATAATAGGCCGTTTGATTTGAGGTTGCTGCGTTATTTTCTGCTTTTGCAAAAATCAATTCTTTTTGTACAGCGGGAATAAACGGCGCTTGTATGTGATAAGAAAATGTTTTGGTGGTAACTTCTTTGCTTTCTTTTTTTAAATCAACTACTTTATCTTTACAGCACGAGTCTTTTTTATTTTCGATTTGAATACAACAACAGTTGTCTTTAGTAGATTCCTGTTTTGACTGCAGCTGCACAGTTTCAAATACCGAAGAAAATGAAGCAATTTCATCTCCACAATAATGCACATTGAAAGCCAATCCGAAATTGGAAATCAAAAGCATAAGTGCTAAAAATAAACTTGTGACATTTTTAATTCGCATACTGCAAATGTAGTTTAAATAATTACTTTAAAAGAATTACAGATTCTGTTTCTTCACCTGTTCTTGCTGAAAGTAAAATCCAGGAATAAACAACAGTAAGAAAATCGGCTGGATTAAAAACCTTCTCACGTAGAAAACAGCCATAACTTTTTCACTAAAAAAATGAATAAGTCCAATAAAAAGCAACATCAGTACCACAAAGAAGAAGAAATACAAATATGCAGTCAATTTTACATGCTCCTTATTTTTAAAAATAATATATATAATGAATACTGACAATGCGGAATTTAAAAAATACCTGACAAACAAACTTAAATAGAGCTTCCATTCTATTAAAGCAGGAATAGAATTATTAGAATATTCTCCTTTAAAAAAAACCAATAGAGGATCGTAGAATAGCGTATTCTCAAAATTCCTAATTAAAGCAAACCCGAATACGGCAAGCACAAACAAGAAAACTCTAGCTTTATGCTGTAGTAGGTTTTGAAACATCTTTTGTAAATTTAGTTACCCAAATAATCCAAAGAACAAATACGGTTCCGTAAATAACCAATGGAAAAACGGTGCCATGCAATAAATGTTCGTATTCAGGATATTTAATAATTCCAATGGTCAATAATGCAATTCGGAATATATTTAGAAAGTGTATGACTAGAAGACCAAACGCAATAAAACACAACGTTTTTCCAAATCCTTTACTAAATGCCAAAATAAAAGCGACAAAGAGAATCATCACACTTATGGCATTACATCCTTCCACAATTCGAACGATTGACCTACCGCCTACGCTAACTATTACCGATGGATCAAATGTACTTGGTCTCAAATCAATCGTATAATCGAATGCTTCCAATACCACTTTTGTTTGCAGTGCCACTACATTGGTAAAGCCATCGTACTCCAAATCAGCAGCATTAAATTGACTTAAATAAAGCTGATAAAAGCCTACAAGTATCAAATACGAGAGTAAGAAAACGCCTAAAAACTGCAAGAAAGGACGGTATTGTATTAAATATTCCTTCAAAATTAATTTTTAACAAATTTATATAATTTTCCAAAGCTACAAATAAATACTTTTGCATAAAAAGTACATTATGACATTTGAAGAATTAAAACCGAAAGTCCAAGATATATTGACTAAAACTGACATTCTCCGCAATGAGAAACTGGTTCAGATTTGCCATCTATTGAAAGACAATATAGATTATTATGATTGGGTGGGTTTCTATTTTAGAAACGGCGACAAAGAAGAATTACTGTTAGGACCCTATGTTGGAGAATCAACGGATCATACTGTTATTCCATTTGGTAAAGGAATTTGTGGCCAAGTAGCGGTTTCCAATCAAAATTTTGTAGTGCCAGATGTTCAAGCACAAGACAATTACATTGCTTGCAGCATTTCTGTAAAATCTGAAATTGTAGTTCCTTTATTTGTAAACGGAGAGAATATTGGACAAATTGACATCGATTCAAGTGTGAGAGATCCTTTTACAGAAGCAGATGAACGCTTTTTAGAATTTGTAAATGCAGAGATAGCAAAAACTTTTTAAGGAAAGGGGTCAAGACACTGATTTACTAATCCAATAAGAACTTAAGTATCAGAACCTCAATATATCATTGCGTTAGACGGTAGAAATATAATTTCTTTTCGATCAAAGCATTATTTAAATAAAAAAATGTCTTACTTTTGCACGCAAATACGATAAACGTATCTACATAATAATCATTAAATAATATTAGCATGTACTTAACTAAAGAAGTTAAAGCAGAAATCTTCGCTAAACACGGAGGATCAGAAGCAAACACTGGAAAATCTGAATCTCAGATCGCATTGTTTACATTTAGAATCAACCACCTTACTGAGCACTTGAAAAAAAATCGTCACGATTTTAACACAGAGCGTTCATTAGTAATGTTGGTAGGTAAAAGAAGAAGTTTGTTGGATTACTTGAAAAAGACTGAAATCAACAGATATCGTGAAATTATCAAAGAATTGGGTATTAGAAAATAATCAATATGAAAAAGAGGTGCACACGCGCCTCTTTTTTTATTTAAGTATTTTGATTTTAGAATTCAGAATTCTTGAGAGTTAGCAATTTAAATTCATTTTTGATATTGCTATTGAAATTAAAAAAAGTTTGGTTTTTCATTGGGTTTTAGAGCAATAACTACGCAACAACAACACAACTAAAACCCATGTTTAATCAATAAGAGAAATAATTATGATTCCACAATTATTTGTAGAAAGCATCGATTTAGGTGATGGAAGAAGCATCACAATCGAGACAGGTCGTTTAGCTAAACAAGCAGACGGTTCTGTAGTAGTAAGAATTGGAAAAACTGTAATTTTAGGTACAGTTGTTTCCTCAAGAAAAGCAAGTCCTGGTATCGACTTTTTACCGTTAACGGTAGATTACAGAGAGAAATTTGCTGCAGCAGGTCGTTTTCCTGGTGGTTTCTTCAAAAGAGAAGCACGTCCAAGTGACAACGAAGTATTAACAATGAGATTAGTTGACCGTGTTTTACGTCCACTTTTCCCATCAGATTATCACGCAGAAGTGCAAGTTATGATTCAGTTGATGTCTCATGACGAAGATGTAATGCCAGATGCATTAGCAGGTTTAGCGGCTTCGGCAGCACTTGCATTGTCTGACATTCCTTTTGAAACGTTGATTTCTGAAGCTAGAGTTGGAAGAATTGATGGGGAATTCATCATCAATCCATCTCGTGCACAATTAGAAGAATCTGACATCGATATGATGATTGGTGCTTCTATGGATTCTATCGCAATGGTAGAAGGAGAAATGAAAGAAATTTCTGAAGCTGAAATGTTAGATGCAATTAAATTTGCACACGAACATATCAAAAATCAAATTTCTGCTCAAATGCGTTTGCAAGCTGCTTTTGGTAAAAAAGAAGTTAGAACGTACGAAGGCGAAAGAGAAGATGAAGCGATTTACGAAAAAGTAAAAGCAGCATCTTACGATAAAATTTACGCGATTGCAAGCAAAGGTTCGGCGAAACACGAACGTTCAGCTGCATTTGACGAAGTTAAAGAAGAAGTAAAAACATTATTTACTGAAGAAGAATTGGCAGCTGATGGAGATTTAGTTTCTAAATATTTCAAGAAAGTCAACAAAGAAGCAGTTCGTAACGTAACTTTAGATTTAGGAACTCGTTTAGACGGAAGAAAAACGACTGAAATCAGAGATATCTGGTGTGAAGTAGATTATTTACCATCTGTTCACGGTTCTGCACTGTTTACACGTGGAGAAACGCAAGCATTGGCAACTGCAACTTTAGGAACTTCTAGAGAAGCGAACCAAATTGATTCTCCATCACAACAAGGAGAAGAGAAATTCTATTTGCACTATAATTTCCCACCATTTTCTACAGGAGAAGCTCGTCCATTGAGAGGAACTTCAAGAAGAGAAGTTGGTCACGGAAACTTGGCACAAAGAGCGCTGAAAAACATGATTCCAACTGATTGTCCTTACACCATTCGTGTAGTTTCTGAAGTTTTAGAATCAAATGGTTCGTCTTCAATGGCAACAGTTTGTGCTGGAACTTTATCCTTAATGGATGCTGGTATTCAAATGATTCGCCCAGTTTCTGGAATCGCGATGGGATTGATTACTGATGGAGATCGTTTTGCTGTTTTATCTGATATTTTAGGTGATGAAGATCATTTAGGAGATATGGATTTCAAAGTAACAGGAACTTCTGAAGGAATTACGGCTTGTCAAATGGACATCAAAATTGACGGATTGAAATACGAAATCATGGAGCAAGCATTAGCTCAAGCTCGTGATGGACGTTTGCATATTCTTGGTAAATTGGTTGAAACTTTAGCTAAGCCAAACGAAGATGTAAAAGCACACTCTCCAAAAATCATTACAAGAAGAATTCCAAATGCATTCATTGGAGCCTTAATCGGACCTGGTGGAAAAGTGATTCAAGAATTGCAAAAAGCAACTGGAACTACAATTGTTATCAATGAAGATCCAGTTACGGAAGAAGGAGTTATTGAAATTTTAGGAACTGATCCTGCCGGAATTGAAGCAGTATTGGCGAAAATTAAATCGATCACTTTCAAACCTCAAATGAATGAGTCTTACGATGTGAAAGTAATTAAAATGTTGGATTTTGGTGCAGTGGTTGAATACCTCGAAGCTCCAGGAAACGAAGTTTTATTACACGTATCTGAATTGGCTTGGGAACGTACAGAAAACGTTTCTGATGTAGTAAACATGGGAGATACCTTCCAAGTGAAATACATGGGAATGGATCCTAAAACTAGAAAAGAAAAAGTGTCTAGAAAAGCGTTAATGCCAAGACCTCCAAGAGATGAAAATGCTCCAAGAGAAGAAAGAGCACCTCGTCCAGAAAGACGTGATGACCGAAGATAAGATTACAACTTTATAAAAGGTTTAATTCAATTAAAACCCCATTTCATTTATTTGAAATGGGGTTTTTAAGTTTAAAATACATTACTTCTTGAAAATTATTTATATTTGGGAATCAATTTAAAAGAATATGTTTACAAAAGAGTTTAAACAAGCGATTCAAGAACTGCCAAGTGCTGAAAAAGACAAGTTAATCTTTCGACTTTTGAGACGAGATTTGGACCTTGCTAACCGGTTGCATTTTGAATTGGTTGATGTGGAAACTGTGGAAGAAAAAAGAAACACCTTTGAAAAAGAGATGTTTACTAAAATAAAACACTATTCTGAACGGTTTTATTCTGTAGGTTATTTGCTGCAAGACACCCGGTTTATGAGTGGGGAGATTACGAATCACGTTAAAATAACCAAAGATAAATTTGGAGAAATTACTTTAAATACAAAAATGCTAATTCAGCTTTTGACACTGAATAATGATAAAATCCAACAACAAACCTATTCAAAATCCTACACTTTGTGTATTTATGTAATTGCACGAGCTTTTAAAATTTTACTTTTGATAAAAGCGATTGACGAAGATTATTTCATTGATTTTAAAGAAGACCTTTCTCAACTTGGAAAACTAATAGGACAGAATCCTATGTTAATGCGAACCGCTATAAATAATGGACTGGATGTAAACTGGCTGCTTTCTGGCGAAATTCCGGAAAACATTGTAGCGATGCATAAAGAAATTCGGGCAAATGGGTTTTTGAAGTAGATTCTAATTTTATATGATTAGTAAATTTTCACCTGCAAGGTTTTTAAAACCTTGTAGGTGTTTTTGATTTTAAAGAACCATCTAATCAAATTTTTTCATTACAAAATAAATCTAAAACTTAAATTCTAAGAAAGCTATATTTGTTTCTACACTAAATCATACAAAATGCACATCGAAACCATTTTCAGCACTATAGCCAACAAAATAATAAACGAAATTGAAACTGCGGAAAAATCTGTTTATATTGCAGTTGCTTGGTTTACAAATAGATTAATATTTGAAAAATTAAATCTACATCGGAGCTTTCAATGAATTTGGAAATGGAAAAAAAATAAAATATAAATGGAAGAATCTGTTGAAAGAAATTTCAGGTTTAACTCATTTTAAATTGCCTTTAAATTAGTTCAATAAATTAAAAACCTACACCGTTTTAGAAACCTTGCAGGATAATTCAACTTTTTTAATTCAACATGAATAAACCCCATTTTAAATAAATGAAAAAAGGGGTTTTTAAGTTTTTATTGTCAAAATTTGCTTTGCAATAACGTACCTTACTCGATAGATTAAAAGAAAAAAAATTATGAAATATCAAGTTACCATCAATCACATCAATAATGTTGATGATTTAGAGCATTATTGGACCAACGAAGATTATGTAAATCTGTTGGCTCAATTTGATTATCCAGAGGCAAAAAGCACGAGTCTAACAGAATTACAAGAACTGCTTTCAATGGCTGTAAGTGATTTTGAACCCAATGATGCTGCTTCAAAGGTATTGGCTTACAAATTAAGTGACCATTTGAATGAAGGACAAATTGACCAACTTTCTAATGAAATGCTGATTGATAAAGTGTGTGAAGAATATCCAGAAATAGGTTTGCATGCCGATTTGTATCAAATCAATCAATTGTTGTACAAAGCCTACAATGGAAAGTTTTTGAATGCTAAAGCAAGTATTATCAGTTGCACGATAACTCCTGATGTTACGGAAAACAGCGAACCACTCTCAAAAGCAGCAATCTTAAGAGTTCTATATGCCGGATTTTCGC
This sequence comes from Flavobacterium tegetincola DSM 22377, assembly GCF_000425485.1. Taxonomy (GTDB): domain Bacteria; phylum Bacteroidota; class Bacteroidia; order Flavobacteriales; family Flavobacteriaceae; genus Flavobacterium; species Flavobacterium tegetincola. The sequence goes on from NZ_AUDN01000008.1 coordinate 185,454, forward strand.
CAAGAAACGTGATCAAGCGACTCTTTAATGAACAATTGACTACTGATGTGGAATTTGTTGAAGCCGAAGATATACTTTGGCATTTGAATACCTCAGATAATATAACTTATGAAATAATAACCTCAGAGTATTGGTTGGATAGAGAAGACTTTGCAGCAACCTCCTTCCCTTCTGAAGTCAGTTTCTAATTATTGAAATAGCAATTAATTCTTTAAAGCTTTTACAACAATTCTTTTTTTGCTCCATAAAAAAACCCCATTTCATGAATTTGAAATGGGTTTTTTGAGTTTATGTGAGATTGGATTAAAACAGTCCTTCCACTGATAAATAACGTTCTCCTGTATCGTAATTAAAAGTCAACACCACGGCATCTTGCGGAATTTCTTTCAACTTCTTAGCTACTGCTGCAAGTGAAGATCCTGTAGAAACACCGGTTAGAATTCCTTCTTTTCGAGCTATCTGTCTTGTAAATTCATATGCTTCGTCCTTACCCACTTGAATCACTTCATCAATCGCGTTTGCATGGTAATTTAATGGAACAAAACCAGCTCCGATTCCTTGCAAAGGATGTGGACCAGGATTCCCTCCACTTAAAACTGGCGACAATTCGGGTTCAACGGCAATCACTTTTAGATTAGAAAATTTTTCTTTCAACACTTCAGCAACACCTGTAATATGACCGCCCGTTCCTACTCCAGTAATAATGTAGTCTAAACCGTCTGGAAAATCATTTGCAATTTCTAGTGCCGTAGTGGTTTTGTGGATTTCAATATTCGCTGGATTGTCAAATTGTTTTGGAGACCAACCGTTAGGCGTTTCTTTTACCAATTCCGCAGCGCGTTCAATGGCGCCTTTCATTCCTTTCTCTTTCGGAGTCAATTCAAATTCGGCACCGTAGATTTCCATCAATTTTCTACGTTCGACACTCATCGATTCGGGCATTACTAAAATCACTTTGTAACCCTTTACCGCAGCTACTAGTGACAAACCAATTCCTGTATTTCCAGAAGTGGGTTCAATAATAACGCTATTCGGATTTAAAAGGCCTTTCTTTTCGGCGTCTTCAATCATTGCTAAAGCAATTCGGTCTTTAATGCTGTTTCCAGGATTATTGCGTTCCAGTTTGATCCAAACATTTCTGTTTTCAAATAATCGTTCTAATTTAACGACAGGTGTATTTCCAATGGTTTCTAAAATGCTATTCGCTTTCATATTGCGGTTTTTTAATTTTTAAATTATATACTAAAATTTAGTGCTTCAGGAAATTGGTCCTTGCTCTTTATATTTACTTGACTTTTATGGTATACCAACGATTCAGCGGGAATGGAATTTGTAAGCCAAACATTTCCACCAATAACAGCATCTTTTCCGATGACTGTTTTTCCACCGAGAATAGTAGCGTTTGCATAAATAGTTACATTATCTTCTATTGTCGGATGCCGTTTTACCTCGGCTGCATCTTTAGTTACGGTCAACGCTCCCAAAGTAACACCTTGATACATTTTTACATGTTTACCAATAACCGCCGTTTCACCAATTACAATTCCGGTTCCGTGGTCAATTAAAAAATGTTCGCCAATTGTGGCTGCGGGATGAATGTCGATCCCTGTTTTGCTGTGTGCGTGTTCGGCAATTAATCGTGCTAGAATTCGTGCATTGTTGTTCCATAAAATAAATGCAATCCGGTGTACTGTAATGGCAAAAAATCCTGGATATGCAATCAAGACTTCATTCTTTGATTTGGCCGCGGGATCAAATTCAAAAATTGCATTTAAGTCGTTTGACAAAACTTGATGCAACTTTTCGCACTGGTCGAAAAAATCAGCGCTCATTTGGGTTGCTTCTTCTTTTGTAAATTGTTCTGCTTCCAATAATTGAATTAACAACAAGCTCAACTCTTGCTCTTTATCGGCAAAAAACTGATAATCGATGTATTCCTTTTGAGTACAAAACAACCATTCGGTCATTTCATTGATCCAATACTTAATTTTCTTTTTACTGAAGAATAATTTCTTTTCAAGAAAATTAGCTTGGTAAATGAGCTTGTTTTTTGATTTCATAAAACATCTTTTCTACTATAGTGTATACAAAAAAACTCCCCAATAACGGAGAGTTTCGTGTGATTTTTGAAATTCATCAAAATACTTTATAGCACAAAACCCTCTGATTTAGAGCAAGTGCAACAATGTGTTCCGATGGAATTTATTCTGGACATTCTATTTCCGTTTAGGCTACAAAGTTCAGAATTAATCAATGCGCATCCAAATTAGTAGGGATTACTTTAACGGTTTTTAGATTTGGGAACTTCTAATTGCTGGATTGCAAAATGAATTGTAAACAGCCTGAACTTCCCGATCCGCACCTTTTGCATTAGGGATGGGAACAATTGTTTGAGCTCTTAGGGTGGACTCGAAGGGAACCATAAAGCGAGTGTGGACAGCCCGACCGTAGGGAATGCCCAAAAAACAGCATTTACTAACTATTGAAATACAAAAAAGCCCGACAAAATCTGTAATTCTGCCGGACTTTCTGATGATGTACAAACAAATATTAATTCTTTTTTAGCAAAATTTTCTCTTGTGTAAATTGATATGCGGCATCTAAAAACGACACCATTTTTGCCCAATTTGAATTCGGTTCAAAGTAGTTTTTATATTCTTTGACTGTTTTTATGTTCAATTGATTACCCGAAATCGCAGCTGTCCTGATGAATTTCCCTGTTTCATTTTCCACTTTTTTATTGAGTTTTTCAATCCCTATTACCGTGTAACCCGCTGGAATTTCAAAAATAAACTCATTGTCAAATAATCTTGGAAACGTCATATACACATTATTGACACGGTCTTTTTGTTTTTTATCGACGTCAATTTGATTGGTTAAGAATTTACCGATTTCAATGATGTAATTGTCTCCCGCTTTTTTTACAAGGTTGTTTTTAATGACAAATTTTTCTTCAAATGAAAACGGCTGGTTGCTTCCGTAACGTCCCGTATTTTTAACTTCATAATCCACATCATCAATTTCAAATTCAAATTCTTGAGAAACAATTTTTTTCAACTCCTCCTCTTTTCGTTGTTTCACTTTATCTATAAGTGCCGCAAATTCCTTTTGATACTGTTCCTTTTTCTTTTTATTCCGAACCAATTCCATCAACGGCGTTGTGCCATATTTTGCATAATCTTCGTTCACATAATCATAAAATTCCAATTTATCCGATTGCTCTGATTCTTTAAAATGTCCGAAAAAGGAAGAAACTCTATTGATCTTTAAATCAGTTAAATTGGATTCTAAAGCAATTGTAGTAGTTGTTTTGGAAACGTTATCGGCTGAAGTTGTTTTAGGCAATACGATGTTTTCAGCATCCACCACTTTTTTGCCTTTTGAAACTTGAAGTGCATACGCTTCCGTATTTTCAAGATTGTAATTGAACTGATCTGCACTTGAAAAAGGACTGAAAAACTCTAAATAAATTGGATTTTTAGTATTTACTTTCAGTAATAATGTGACATTATTTTGAATTAATAAATCCTTAATTGGTCCGTTAAAGCGTGCCGTACCAATGATTATGTCGTAGTTGATCTCGTTCTTCTTCAAGAAATTCATGAAGTGATTGATGAACTGCTCCTCATTTTTAATAAAAACCGGATTTTGATACAATTCAAACGGATAAAAAATATTAGTCTCATGCGCCACAAAGGCTTCTACGTATTTTGTAAAATAAACGTGCCTCGTATAGTAATATACCTGTCTTACTTTCTCTTCATCACTGGCAAATGTCTTTGACTTTACAAATGCATTGATTTCACTGATGTCGCCGTATGGTTTGAATTTATTATTGTAATAATTAAAAACGTCGTCTTTGCTCACCGTCTTCTTTATGATGCTTTCTTTTTCCGACAAAAACGCTTCTGCTCCAGCTTCAAAACGGGCAGATCGAGCAAAATATACTTGAAATTTGTAGAACGGTAATTCTGCGGCAGGATAAAACCAGATGGGAAATTCATTTTTCTCAATGTCTTTTGCAACCAGTTCATATTTGCGATCGCCACCTTTGTTATAGACTTCTTTCAATTCGGGCGCCCCATTGTATGTATTGAAATTGATGAAAAAATCATTTTCCGTTTCAAAAAGTAATTTCATTTCCATTGTAGGATAGATATCGCCCAAAGTGGTTTCTACCGGAGCAAAACCCGTTTCATAAAAGGATTTAAAAGGCTCAACCGTATAATAATAGAAGTCAATAATATCTCCAACTTCTAAATTTGCGATGGCAATTTTCTTGGTATCGTCAATATCTTTGGCCTCTTTATCTACATCAACTTCAATTTCCGTTCCGCCCGCTTTTACAATTTTAATTCCCACTGTAGTTGTTCCTCTTTTAAACGAAAAACCTTTTGTAGTATAAAATCGTTCGGCAAATGAAAATTCTGAAAATTGCTGCACAGCATTGGCATCTTGCAATTTAATTCTCTTTCGAACTGCCGATGTATACGTTACACTTTTACCAAACTTGTGAAAATTATAATAATCCTTTTTAAAGATAATTACGGCCGATTCGCCTTTCCACTTGACTGGAACAGCAATTGTGTTTTTATGATCGTCATTTTTTCCCCAAAAAAATTCTTTGATTTCTGCTTTATTTTGAGCGTAGGAAAAGGAACACAACAGCAGTAATAGACAAGGTAATAGTTTTTTCATTCGTTTTAATTAAATTTTGGATAGGACAATATGTTGGTTATAATTGGATTGCAAGTCTTTTACAAACGAATTCCATTTTTCAATTTCATTTGCTTTGATCACTCCGTTTTTAAATATGAACGATTTCTTGTACGATATTTGACTCTCAGATTGTACAAACTGTACATTCACGGAAAAGTTATTTTCGTTGATCGTCAAATTTTCAGGGATTTTAGTCACTTTATAACCTGCCGGAATGGCTAATGAAACGTTGGACTCATAATTGGTTTTGTAATCAAATTCGTAATCTGTTTTACGGTCTTTCAATTCAAAGTTTTTGTACTCGTTCATGTATTCCAAATCCACATACATTTCATTGTCAAAATCTGAAACTCTGTTGTTCACTGCAATATCGTAATCCATGGTCAACTTCTGGTCTCTATTTTTCAAATCAGAATTTTTAATATTATTTACCTTGATATTTTTATCACTGTCTGTTAAATAACGTTCCAATATTTCGTCTTTCTTATCGCTTTTCAAAGAACTGATGCGGTACAATAACTGTGCTCTACTTTCTCCAGCAAAGATTCTTGAACAAGCTCCTTCCAACTTTCCATCAACAATTTTGAGACTAGCTTTGAAAATTTCCTTATTAAATTCGCTGTTTACGCTTGGCACTTTTTCGATTAGAAATTTGTCGCCGTTTTCAATCATGACTTCTTTATTCTGAATTCTTTCGGCATACTCACCAAAAGAATTAAACTTTTCTGTTCCGTCCAAAAAGTATTTTTTGCCTTTGAAAAAAAGCGTACAAATCATGTGGTTGTCCACTGCCAAAGAAGGTGTGGTGTAATCATAAGCAATGTGCTTGGTTCCAATCCAAGTCAGACGTGCGTCAAAACCAGCCAGAGTCAACATTTGCTTGATTAAATTTCCCATTCCTTTGCAATCTCCATATCTTTTATTAAATACATTTTGCGAATCGTCAGGTTTAAAACCTGCTATCCCATCTTCAAATGCAATGTATCGGATGTTGTCTTGCACCCAATAATAAATATTTTTAATTTTCTCTTCATCGGTTTTTGCGTTTGCCGTTAACTCGTTCACTTTAGCTTTAAAAAAACTGTTATCGTCATTCATTTGTCCCACTAAAGAACTGTACCATTTATACAAATCCGCGGTAGAATTAAAAAGGGTAACTTGATTTTCTTTATTCTTAAATGATTTTGCAATCACTAAAACATGCGGATATAGGTAACTTCTTCCTGGTGCATTTTCATCTTGAAAAAGTGCAGGAACATTGAGCATTGTGTATTTATAAGTCACCGCTTTAGTTTCTGGATCTACAGATTGGGATTTTTTAATCGAATTGCCTTCAAAATTAAACTCCTTTAACTCTAAATTGAGCCATGTTGGAACAGTGATTGAAAACTCTTTTTCAATAACAGGATGTTCATCATTGAAGTAAAGCGAAGTAAAATATTTTACATCGTTATATTGCTTTTTAACCTCGTAATTATACGAATAGCCTTGAATGGGAAAACTTAAATTTGCATATTTAACACGAGCGTCGTTGTAAAACAGATCATTGTCCTTATACATTTCATCAATGACTGCGGGATTTGCATTTTTATCGTTTCGGTATTTTAAGCTGAACGATTTAATTTCGGATTCGGTGTCATAAAATTCATATTTCCGAATATCCGCTCGGTGATTGATGTTCATCAACTGTTCCTTCGTTTCGGTATTTACGATGACTTTAGCCTCATTTTTATTTAAATCAAAAGAAATAGTTTCACTACTTTTTAATATAGCTACATCACTTTTAGGAAACTGTTCCCTTAACTTTTTGGCATCTATAACATCTTGCGGCGTTGGCTCAATATTCTTCTGTGCAAGCAATTGCAATCCTGAAAACATCAGAAAAAATAGAACGAGTGTACGTAATTTCATTCAACTTTATTTTTGCGAAATATACTAAATAATACTACTATTTATAAAAATTAAAATATATTTAATTTATTGTAACTTTTTTGCAACTCGCAACGTATAACTAAAGGTATCCATAGTAAAGGGTATTTTGAAATTAAATGAGACAGCTTAAAATAACCAAGCAGGTAACGAATCGTGAAACTGCATCTTTAGACAAATATCTTCAAGAAATTGGAAAAGTAGATTTAATTACTGCTGATGAAGAGGTAGAATTAGCACAAAAGATTAAGGCCGGTGACCAAAGAGCTTTGGAGAAATTAACAAAAGCGAATTTACGTTTTGTGGTTTCTGTAGCAAAACAGTACCAAAATCAAGGTTTGACACTTCCCGATTTGATTAATGAAGGAAATTTAGGTTTGATTAAAGCGGCTCAACGTTTTGATGAAACACGTGGATTTAAATTCATTTCGTATGCAGTTTGGTGGATTCGTCAATCGATTTTGCAAGCTTTGGCAGAACAATCTCGTATCGTTCGTTTGCCTTTGAACAAAATTGGTTCGATCAATAAAATCAACAAAATGTATGCTTTGTTAGAGCAATCTAACGAACGTCCGCCTTCTGCTGAAGAGATTGCAAAGGAATTGGACATGACGGTAAATGATGTAAAAGAGTCAATGAAAAACTCTGGTCGTCACTTATCGATGGATGCTCCTTTAGTTGAGGGAGAAGACTCTAACTTATACGATGTTTTGCGTTCAGGCGAATCTCCAAATCCAGATAGAGAATTAATTCACGAATCTTTACGTACTGAAATTGAGCGTTCTTTGGAAACTTTGACGCCAAGAGAAGCTGATGTTGTTCGCTTGTACTTTGGATTGGGAGATCAACATCCAATGACTTTAGAGGAAATTGGTGAGACTTTTGACTTGACAAGAGAACGTGTTCGTCAGATTAAAGAAAAAGCAATTCGCAGATTGAAACATACTTCTAGAAGTAAGATTTTGAAAACGTATTTAGGATAATAGAATTTGTTCCAAGTTAAAAGTTTTAGGTTTAAAGTTATGCTCGAAACCTGAAACTTGAAATTTGAAACTTTTTACAGTAAACAACAGTCTGATTAACTGTTCGTTTTTTGATTGATGATTGAAACCTCGGCTGATTACCGAGGTTTTTTTTTGCAGGGCAAAAAAACCTTCGGTCAGTTCGAGCACAGCTCTCGGGTTCCGAGGTTTTTTTTTGCACGGCAAAAAAACCTTCGGTCAGTTCGAGCACAGCTCTCGGGTTTCTTATTATCATCCTAAATTTTTTTGCAAAGGAGAAGGATTTTAAAATATTTTATCGCACTTAACTTTTGCTTCAAATACTCATACAAATTTCTCGGTTATTTGACGTTTCAAAACGCTGACAGATTTTAGTGATGCGTTTTCCGAAAGATTAAACGAAGCCGAAAGATTTTAAAATAGCCGCGACTGGGAGGAAAATCCTCCCGATTTTTAATTGGGAGATTTGGGAGGAAGGCGGGAAAATGGAAAAGATTGCTTCGAAACTCGCAATGGACAACGCATGCGATTTGCTCCAATAAACTGTAATTAGATTGCTTCTCCCGAAAGCTTTCGGGATCGCAATGACAAGTCAAGCCGTTCGCTCAAAATCAAAAAATTAAGCTTCCTTATTTGCCAATTGACCACAAGCGGCATCAATGTCTTTTCCACGACTTCTACGGACTTTTACTACGATTCCAGCATTTTCAAGTGCTTTGATGTAAGCGTTTATAGACTCTTCTGATGCTTGTTGGAATTCGCCATCGTCAATTGGGTTGTACTCGATTAGGTTGACTTTACAAGGCACATATTTACAGAATTTTACTAATGCATCAATCGATTCTTTATTGTCATTGATTCCTTTCCAAACCACGTATTCGTAAGAGATTTTACTTTTGGTTTTCCTGTACCAATACTCCAATGATTCGCGCAAATCAGCCAGTGGAAACGCTTTGCTGAACGGCATAATTCTAGAACGGATTTCGTCTATTGCAGAATGTAGCGAAACGGCGAGCTTAAATTTTACTTCATCATCGGCTAGTTTCTTTATCATTTTTGGAACTCCAGAAGTGGAAACCATGATTCGCCTTGGCGACATGCCTAAACCTTCTTCAGAAGTGATCATTTCTATGGCTTTCAACACATTATTGTAATTCATCAGTGGTTCGCCCATTCCCATGAAAACTATGTTGGATAAAGGATGGTTGTGGTACAAACGACTTTCGCGGTCAATAGCAACAACCTGATCGTAAATCTCATCGGCACCTAAATTTCGCATTCTTTTTAAACGTGCCGTTGCACAAAAATTACAATCTAAAGAACAACCTACTTGACTTGAAACGCAAGCGGTGGTTCGCGTATTGGTGGGAATTAAAACAGATTCTACCACCAAACCATCGTGCAAACGGACGGCATTTTTAACCGTTCCGTCTTCACTTCTTTGAATGGTGTCGACATTAATGTGATTGATGACAAAATTATTTTCGAGCATTTCACGCGTTCCTTTCGTAATATTGGTCATATCACTGAAATTATGGGCCGATTTACTCCAAAGCCATTCATATACTTGATTGCCACGAAAGGCTTTGTCGCCATTTTCAGTGAAAAAAGTACGTAATTCTTCTTTGCTCAACGCGCGTATGTCTTTTTTATCCTCTTGCATGCTGCAAATTTAATGACTATTTGTTGATTTACTGTTTTGATAATTTGATAACTTTGCCAAAAATCGAAAAAATGCACTTTATCTCCGAAGAATTAGAAACATACATAGCAGATCACTCACAAATTGAACCTGAACTTTTAGCAGCATTGAACCGAGAAACGCACCAAAAAATACTGCAGCCAAGAATGTTAAGCGGTCATTTTCAAGGAAGAGTTTTAAGTATGCTATCGAAATTGATTCGTCCCGTACATATTTTAGAAATCGGAACGTATACAGGATATGCGGCCTTGTGTTTATGCGAAGGAATGCAAAAGAACGGTAGCCTTGACACGATTGACATTAACGAAGAATTGGAATCCATCCAGAGAAAATACTTTGACTTGTCTGATTGGAAAACGCAAATAAACCAACATATTGGCGATGCAATTCAGATTATTCCTACTTTAAATAAAAAATATGATTTGGTTTTTATAGATGCCGATAAAGAAAATTACTTGCATTATTTTGAGTTGATCGTTCCGATGATGAATGCCGGCGGAATTATCTTGTCTGACAATGTTTTGTGGAGCGGAAAAGTATTGGAGAGACCAGATCCAAGAGATTTAAGCACGACCGTACTGTTGGAATACAACAAGAAAGTGAATGAAGATCCTAGAGTGGAAACGGTTTTATTACCAATAAGAGATGGATTAACGGTGACTCGCGTTTTATAATTTAACGTGACCTACTACATCAATTTCTTCTCGATTAGGAAAATACTTATCGCGTAAGATAACGTATAATTTTAAAACCAAAAGTGCCATTATTATTCCCCACAAGTAGCCTATTAAAATATCTCCAGGATAGTGCAAGCCCAAGTAAATTCGGCTGTAAGCAAAGATTAATGGCCATAGAAACATAAATTCGATGTATTTTACACGGGTTTTTAAAACTGTGTATAAGAAAAAACAGGCCGCCATAGAATTGGACGCGTGCCCAGAAATGAAGCTAAAAGTACTACTGGTTTTTACCGCTCTCATAAGTCCGTCTAAGGAAGGGTCGCTTCCCGGACGTAGACGTTCAAAACGGAATTTAAATAATTGATTGGTGGTTTGATCCGTAATTAAAATCAATAGGGAAATCATTCCTATTATTAATAGTGCATGACGCCAACCGTAATGTTTGTGAACAAGATAAAGGATAATCAAGAATATTGGTATCCAATTGAATTGTTTGGTGACAAGCAACCAAAAGCCATCCCACGATTCTGTGCCTAAATTATTTAAGAAAAGAAAAACTTCGCGGTCCAAATTAAATAGAAACTCGATCATAATCTAGCGTTGTCTTTTTATTGGTCCCGTTAAATTTTCTAAATCCTCCTTCGCTTTTAAAATCTCAGAATCGATATTTGTGGTAATACTTTTTACATCAAGCGTATTATCAGCCAGTAAATCATCTTTTATACCATCAACATGTTCCCTTAATCCGCCTAATTCCGCGTCAAAACTACTGGTTAAACTTTTGCGGTCCAAACCACTTTCTTCAGCAGTCCTGGCAATTTCATTTTTGATATCGTCCGTTGCATGCTTCAATTGCGTCATTCCTTTGGCTAGAGTTCGTGCAATCTCGGGTACTTTATCTGCACCAAAAAGCATTATTGCGATCAGTATAATGACAAATATTTCTGAACCTCCAATTCCAAACATAATTTTTTTTTTACAGTGCAAAGTTACAAAGGTAGTTTTCGATTTTCTTACCTATTAACACTTATTTATTTGTCAAATTTCGATGGAACATTTTCTTTTGGCCAAGTATTGTTTGTCGTATCAATATCAGCTGTTTCTAGCTTGGCATCCACCACAATTTTAACAATTGCTTTCTCCGTAGCAAAAGTACGCGTTACTTGATCGTCATTTTTTTGCCAAATTTGAGCCGGAAAGCGATGTGTTTCTGTAGTTCCATCATCAAAAACCAAATCCACAATTAACGGCATGACCAATCCTCCTGGTTTATCAAAAGTAACCTGATAAAAATAATTTGGATTACTTAAAGCTTCAATTTCTATTTTGGTAAAGTTTGCTGCTAAATATTCTTTCAAAGTTTTTAACTCTTTTACATTTCCATTTTTAGAAGCGTCACTTGTCGTTTTTTCCACAGCATAAACCATTGGTCCGGTCAAATTGAATCGGTTTCTTCTTGAAGGCTGATCCACTTTAACGTCTGCAGGTTTTTCTGCAGAAACCCTATATTGTTTTACTTCTTTAATTCCAATATCTGTATAATCTGTGGAATAAAACCAACCTCTCCAAAACCAATCTAAATCAACGGCAGAAGCATCTTCCATCGTTCTGAAAAAATCTTCTGGCGTTGGGTGCTTAAATTTCCATCGGTTTGCATACGTTTTAAATGCATAATCAAACAATTCTGGACCCATTACAGTTTCACGTAAGATATTTAAAGCGGTTGCCGGTTTTCCATATGCATTGTTACCAAATTGAATGATACTTTCAGAATTGGTCATAATTGGCTCCAATCCTCGCTGATCGCCTTTCATGTAAGGAACTATCATTCGCGCTGGACCACGTCTGCTTGGAAAGTCTTTTTGGAAAGTTCGTTCCGTTAAATATTGTAAGAAAGTATTTAGGCCTTCGTCCATCCACGTCCATTGTCTTTCATCTGAATTGACAATCATTGGAAAATAATTGTGTCCAACTTCATGAATAATTACACCAATCATCCCGTATTTTGTTTGGTCTGAAGTCACGCCTTTTTCATCCGGACGACCAAAATTCCAGCAAATCATTGGATATTCCATCCCTTGATCTTCTGCATTTACTGAAACTGCTTTTGGATAAGGGTAATCAAACGTGTAGCTAGAATAGCTTTTTAAAGTATGCGCCACTGCACGAGTGGAATATTGTTCCCATAACGGATTTCCTTCTTTAGGATAAAGTGATTCTGCCATTACAGTTCGATCACCTAATTTTACAGCCATTGCATCGTAAACAAATTTTCTTGAAGTTGAAATCCCAAAATCACGTACATTTTCTGCCTTCCATTTCCAGGTCTTCTTCTGATTAGAAAATCCTTTTTCGGCTTTTTCAGCTTCTTCTTGAGTCACTACAACCACCGGATTATCGTAACTTTTTTCGGCAAGAGCCAAACGCTTTAATTGAGCAGCTGTAAAAACTTGATCTCTGTTTTGTAAAACACCTGTAGCATTCATAATGTGATCTGCAGGAACCGTTACATTTACTTCATAATTTCCAAATGCTAAAGCAAATTCACCGCTTCCCCAGAACTGCATGTTCTGCCAACCTTCCACGTCATTATAAACGGCCATTCGAGGGAAAAACTGCGCTAACACGTATAAATTATTTCCATCTTTTTCAAAATGTTCGTAACCAGAACGTCCGCCTTCTACTCTATAATTATTTATATTATACCACCATTTAATGGTAAAAACCATTTTTGAACCGTGCTTTAACGGCTCAACAAGGTTGATGCGCATCATGGTCTCATTAATTGTGTACGAAACTGGTTTTCCTTTATCATCCGTAACCGAAGCGATGTTAAAACCTCTTTCGGCAGCTTCTTCCAAATATTTCTTGGAAAAACCTTTTACACTAATTGCTTCATCCATGTAAGAACTGCCTTTCTTCTTGGTAACCGAATTTTTGTTGCTTGAATTTTGGTCCAATTGCAACCATAAATACTCCAATGATTCTTTCGCATTGTTGTGGTACGTAATTGTCTCCACACCATCCAAACGCGCATTTTTATCATCCAGTTCAATGTCCATTTTATAATCGGCTTGTTGCTGATAATATTCTGGACCAGGAGCTCCAGATGCGGTACGGTACATATTAGGTGTTGCCATCAAATCGTACATTTGACGGAATTTATTGGTATCTAATTTCCCCTGCTGTTTTTCTGGAATTGTTTGAGCAACGACAAACAAGGAATTAAAAAACAAACAAATAATGGAGATTTTGTATATTTTCATTGGAGAATGGATTTTTAAGAGGCTAAAAGTAAGGAAAATATTTATATATTACTTGATATTTATATTTTCAGCAAAGTAATCTCCTGTGAAAATGTAATTTCTTTTATTATTGTAAAAATTGGTTTGCATGATATTCTGCTGGTCGGAATAAATTTCCAACAATGCACTATTTACTATTTTTATCGAACTGAATTTCTTGATTTCATTGATTTTTAAATAGACGATTACTACATTATTATCAATTTCTTTACTTAAAAACTGGACATTTTGCTCTTTTCCATCCGCCGAAATACGCAAATGCTTCTTTAAATATTTTTGCAAAAAGACAAGGTCTTCTGGTGTTTCAGACTTTTCGCCAACTTGCGTTTTGCTTTTAAACTCTCTTTCGAGCGCTATATTTAAATCGTCCATAAAAATACGAGCGGTAATTTCTATTCTTTTTTTCTCGGGTACAAAATCAACTTGGTAAATGGAAACATAAAATTTATGGACACCAAAAGAACTCAATCCTACTAAAAGGAACAGTATCAGCAATAGGGAACGTTTTTTACTCATGGTTCAAAAGTACTAATCTTTTTTTAATGCTAGGAATTCAAGCCTCTTCTCGATTAAAAATTGAATTAATTCAAAGTCATCCGCTTTGGCAATCAATTCTTGTGCTTTGGGATCATTTTCGCAAAAGTTTAGAAAACTTCCAATTTGCGCTTCAGCGATTTTTAAATTGTTCCTGAAAAATTGTTTTGAAAACCTATTTTGAACCACCAAAGAAAATTGATCCAGCTCCTTACTTCCATCTTTCTGCGGCTTTTTCTTTGTAAAAACACGTGCCAATTTTGAGCCGATCTTGACGAAATCTGCCATATATGTTTTGTCCACATAGCCTGGCATCAACTTGTTTTCTGGCGCTGATTTTAAATCATCTTCAAAAAGTTGGTCCATGACAGCCAAATTATCAATCTTGATTTTTATTTGTGTGATTTTAATATTTTCGCTGTCCTCTTTGAGATTACCGCTTAACGCATTTCGGTTAATAACGACTTCTTCTAAATTGGTTGCTTGACTTTGCAATGGCACATTTAAAACCGAAAATTTTAAATCCGATTCGTTTAAAACAAGAATTTGACGCGGAAAATTAAGACCCGAAAACACCAATGTATCCTTTGTTCGAACGAGAATTCGGAAACTTCCATCGTTTTGAGAAACCGTTGAAAAATTTGCCGTTTTATTGGTAATCAAAATACCTTCCAAAGAACCTGTTTCAGAAAGCAATTGACCGTTTAAAATTTCACGTGGCAACTTCTGGGCAATACCATGACTTGCGGTAAAAAACAGTAAAAATAGCAGTGTAGTTTTCATATCAAATGCACTAATTGTTATGGATTATAAAGAATTATCTTTGTTACTTTTCTATCAAAATTGGCTCCTCATTCCGCTTTTTAAACTCAACGGCAAGTCGGTATAAATTAAAATCCATCCGAGGTTTATTTTTCGCTCGAATTGCTTCTATCAAAATGACATCATACACTACAAAATTTTTAAAGCTGCCCAGATACAGTTGGTCGATTTTTAAATTATCTGTAAAGAAATCATCTTGATAATAATCATTCAACTTTTGCAGTAAAATCTCTTTTTCTTCTGACTTAAGGGCATTTTTTAGCATTTTAGTTCTACCCGAAATCCAATTCATTAATGGGTCTAGACCAATGGATCCGCCCGCCATTGTTCCAGCATATAAAGTAGGATACAATCCCGTTGCCGTTTTTAGTCTTCTTTCGGCAGGTGTATATACCTTTGCAGGTTTTGACAAAATACCTAAAGCAACAGCATTAATTTTACTATAATCTCTAATTTGGACTTCATCTAAGATTGTGATTTTAGCAGTCATTTGTATTTCAATTGCACCTTTATTGTAATCCGATTCGTCCACAATCTTCCGCATGTAATCTAGAAATTCTGCTGAAAACACTAACAAGTCATCCGGTTTTGCCAAAATAATAAAATTACCTTCCTGATCCGTAAACGCCTCTTTTTCATTAAACAAATTGACCACGCGAATGCCGCTTTTTTTCGAATCTTTTATCACTATTTTTCCCTGCATCAATTTTTCCTTTTGTGCAAAGACGGAGTACGATAAAATTAAGAAAAAGAGTATAAAAAATTTATTTTGCATCTCGAATGGCTTTGTAATCCGTTGCTAATTTAATCATTATAAAAGTAACGAGAAACGGATTCTTACCATTTAATGCTTCCCTAAATTTAAAATCTTCCACAATATAATAGTGAAAACTACCTATATCATCTTTTGCAATTTTAAGCGTCTGCGTGTAAAAAGATTCAGGATATAGATCGCTCAATGCCGCAATTGCAACTTGTTTTTTTTCAATAGCAATCCCATCTTCTAGCATAGCTGTCCGACCTGAAATTAAATTGATTAACCCATCTACTGGCGAACTTGTAGCACCATACAATCGGCGTTCGGCTACCGTGTATTTTTTAGCAGGCTTAGACAAAATTCCTAACGAAACCGCATTAATCCTATTGTAATTTACAATTTCAACCTCATCTAATACGGTCATTTTAGAAGTCATTTCTACTTGAATTATAGCATTATGAATTGCATCTTCATCCACAATTTTTCGCATGTAGTCCAAGTGATTTGCACTAAAAACCAGTAAATCACCTTCTTTTACCTCAATATAAAAAAATCCATTTTCATCTGAAATTGTTTCAGTCTCGGTATTCAAATTAATAATGTGTACGCCACTGGGTTTGGCATCAGCCACAAGAATTGCTCCTTTGATCTTTACGCTTTTCTGCGCAAAAACAATCGTAGTTACAAATAGAAAAAACAAAATACTACTACTTTTCATCGGTTGGCTTTGGGTTTTTGTAAAGGCTGTGTTGCTGTATCAAATAAAACAACAGCTTATTTTTATCTCTAGATTCAAGTAAACTAATAAGTTCTTCCTGATTCAATACAAAGTAGGTAAACTCCATAACATCATCTGGATCCACTTTAACTTGGTCAATCAAAGCTTCTTTCGGAAAAAATTGCTGAAACTCCTGCAATCGTAACTGACTTCGCTCCAATTGGACTTCTTTTTTTAAGCGCTTTGTCCTGCCATTTATTGCATTAAACACTGGATCAAGCGGCATTCCACCGCCTAAAATAGCAAGCAAATGAATGGGCTTAAAGTCGCCAGCGGTTTGCAATCTACGTTCTGCAGGTGTATAACTTTTAGCTGGTTTTTGTAAAATGCCCAATGACACGGCATTGTAAGTTTTAATTTCAACTTCATCCAATACAATTTGCTTTGATGTCATTGTTATTTCAGCCTTGCCCTTTTGAAATTCAGACTCTTCAATAATCTTCCTCATGTAAGCCAGATCTTGCGATGAGAAAATTAAAACATCATCTGGTTTAGCGAGAATCGCAAAAAATCCTTCCCTATTACTTTTAGATTCTTCTTGCGTATTCAAGTTTAGAACTAACACATCGGAAGGTTTTGCATCCGCAACGACAATTTTACCCTGAATGTTTCTCCTGGTTTGAGCAACTACACTACTACTGAAAAAGGCAAAAAGAAGTGATATAGTAATTTTAGTTCCCAAATAAATAGAATTATAGTATTGATCTGGTGTAAAAGTATTAGGAAGCCTTCCAAATTAAGTCCCAATGGCATTGTAAATATTTGTTAATTATAAAATAGATTTAGGGAGATTTTTAGCGAAGATTTTTATCTTTAAGCACAAATTACAAATATGAAAAATCTGATTATTGCAAGTACATCCACGCTGCATGGAGGCGATTACTTGGCTTATCTTTTACCGGAACTTAAAATTCATTTTGCCAGTTGCAGTTGCATTTTATTCATTCCTTTTGCAAGACCGAGCGGAATTTCTCATGACGATTATACAGCTAAAGTTAGAGCAACTTTTGCCACAATAAATATTGATGTTAATGGTTTGCAAGAATTTGAAGATTGTAAGACAGCAATTCAGGAAGCGCAAGGTATTTTTACAGGAGGCGGAAATACCTTTTTATTGGTTGCACAGCTTTACAAATACGGCGTGATGGAAGTCTTAACCGAAACACTTAAATCTGGAACGCCTTATTTAGGAACGAGTGCCGGAAGCAATATTACAGGATTGTCCATGCAAACAACGAACGATATGCCAATTGTTTATCCACCTAGTTTTAAAACATTGGGAATGATTCCTTTTAATTTAAATCCGCATTACTTGGATCCAGACGCTCAATCTCAACATATGGGCGAAACCCGTGAAACCCGAATCAAAGAATACCATGCGTTCAATACCGTTCCAGTTTTAGGATTAAGGGAAGGAAGTTGGCTAGACGTGAAGGGCGATATGATTAAATTAAAAGGAACTCTAAGCGCTCGGGTTTTTAAACAAAATCAAGCCCCGGAGGAAGTTATAACTGGAACCAATTTGAGTGATTTGGGACGTATTGTACTATAATAAAACAATTGTTTAAACTTCAAAAAACTGCTTAAGAAATTGAGCAGTTTTTTTTTGCATTATAGACTTAAATAAATTCTAATATAAAAAATGACGGATTATATAGTTATATAACAAGTCAAGTACCACAGAAGTACTGTTACGATGAGATTATTCTAAACGATTACGGCAACTTATATGGAATATTAATTAGAAATTAGGGAATAAATAATTCATTGATACACGCATTATTCAAAAAAAATGGTAGCACTTAATTCACCGCTACTACACTACTTATACATACTCAAATCCAGATTAAGTATAACTCCTACTCTATTAAACTCTTCATTAGTCTTTGCATTCACGATTAGTTGTTCGTTACTTATTGGATGGTTAAAAATTAATTGATGTGCATGAAGCATCATTCCTTTCAATTCATAATGCTCCAACCATAATTTATTTTGCTTGTTACAACCATGAGGACGACTTCCTAAAATAGGATGAAAAATATGCTTGAAATGTTTTCGTAATTGATGCATCCGTCCCGTTTCCGGAATCGCTTCTACCAAACAGTAACGTGAAGTTGGCTTATTATTAAATGCTAACGTAATTTCAGTCTTTTGCAAACGATGGAAATAAGTTATTGCATTTTGCGTAACGCCATCATCATTGGTTAAATCATAATCAATCGTTAGCTCTTCGGGCGACCAACCGCGTAAAATGGCTAAATATTTTTTTTCAACTTCACGTGTAGCAAAACGCTCATTCATAATTTTCAAAACTTCCTTATCTAAAGCAAATAACAAAACACCCGAAGTTTTGCGGTCCAACCGATGAACGGGGTAAACGTGTTGCCCTCCTATTTGATTTCTTAATTCCTGAATAGCATACTCTTTTGCGTCTCGCGCATAAAATGATTTGTGAACCAATAAACCACTAGGTTTGTTAATGGCTATAATGTATTCGTCTTGGTAAAGAATTTCTAACATTTGGCAAAAATAGAAGAGATTAGGACTAAAAATACTTTTAAGACTTATTTATTTCTATAGCTATCTAAGAAGAGTTTTTAGATACTATAAAAATTAGGAAGACCCTTTTATTAAAATTAAAATAAGTTAACCGTAATGGTTGATAAATTTCGATCAATTCGAAAATCTCCAGGGGAACCACTTAACTAATTTTAAATTTTCTCCAAATAAAAAAACTCCTTAATTTCTTAAGGAGTTTAATTTCTGTGGGCGATGAGGGGTTCGAACCCCCGACCCCCTCGGTGTAAACGAGGTGCTCTGAACCAGCTGAGCTAATCGCCCTTTCGGGTTGCAATGTCTTGCGTTATTGCGTGTGCAAATATAGCACGTTTTTACATATCTCCAAACAAAAAATGAAAATATTTTAAAGTATTTCTGCAACTACAAAAGTACTTCCACCAACATAGATGATATCATTGGGAGTCGCGTCTTGCAACGCTTTTTCATAAGCGATTATAACTGAATTATATACTTCGCCAAGTAGCTCAAAATCTTTCGCTTTTTGTTGTAAAATTAATGGGTCTAATCCCCTGAAATTATTTGGTTTTGAGAAATAATAAATTGCATTTTTTGGAAAGAGTGGCAGAATTTCACTCAAATCCTTGTCATTTACCATCCCTAAAACAATATGCAATCTGGAAAAAGACTCTTTTTGCAATTGATTCAAGACAATTTTTAAGCCATCTTTATTGTGAGCGGTGTCGCAAATCACTTTTGGACGCTCTTGTAGTATTTGCCAACGACCTTGCAAATTCGTTTTTTCAATTACATTTAAGAATCCATTCTTACAGTTTTCATCGGTAATTGTAAAATCACTTACTTCTTGAAGGATTTTAATCGTTTGCAAAACTGTTTTTTTATTGTGTATTTGATAGTCGCCGATTAATGCGCTTGGAAAAGTTTCGCTAACTAAATCAGAAGCAAAATAGATTGAAGCATCTTCTTGTTTTGCTTTTTGTAAGAAGACTGGTTTGGTTTCTGAAGTATATTCTCCAATGACAACTGGAACAGTAGGTTTGATAATTCCTGCTTTTTCTGCTGCAATCAGCTCTAAAGTGTTGCCTAAAAATTGCGTGTGGTCTAATCCGATATTGGTTATTACGGAAACTAATGGCGTAATAATATTGGTTGAATCTAACCTTCCTCCCATTCCAACTTCGATGATGGCGATGTCTACTTTTTCTTTTGCAAAATAATCGAAGGTTAAACCAACGGTCATTTCAAAGAAACTCAATTGGTTTTGCTCAAAAAAGGATTTGTGTTGATTTATAAAATCGCAGACAAATTCTTCCGAAATATCTTTACCATTGATTTTAATTCGTTCTCTAAAATCTTTAAGATGTGGCGAAGTATACAAACCAACTCTATAACCCGCCTCTTGTAAAACTGAGGCTAAAAGATGCGACGTAGAACCTTTTCCATTGGTTCCTGCAACATGAATGGTTTTAATATTCGCTTCTGGATGATTGAGGTAATCCATCAACAAAATTGTGTTTGTTAAATCCTTTTTGTAAGCCGATGCTCCTTGTGTTTGGTACATTGGCAATTGATTGAACATCCAATCAAGGGTTTCAGCGTAATTCATCTTTTAGAATTATTCTCCTAATTTAAAGTTCACTACAATAAAGCCAACTTGCGTTTCTGGCGCATTGGGATCGGATTGCCATTTGTATTTTTTAGCTGTTCGAATTGCTGGATCTACTAGACAGGGATTTGTATTAGTAGTTCCTTTTGTATAACGAGCATCAATTACGTTTCCACTGCGGTTTACGGTAATTTGAACAACTACTGTTCCTGATTCGTTACAGTTTTGAACCTCTTTTCCGCTGTTGCTTAGTTTCCTTCCGTTCAATCCGTAACCTCTTCCTCCACCTGTTCCAGAGCCTGAACCAAAATAAGCACTTGCGTAAGGGTCGCCATTTGGACTTCCTTTATCGCCGGCTGTTTTATCATCGCCTTCTCCTCCTTGTGCTTTTCCGTCAGATTTTGGTCCGTTGATTAAGCTTGAAAGTGCATCAGATGTACTTTTTGACGGCTGTGGTTTCTCGGCAGGTTTTGGCTTTACTTCTTCTTTGGTAGCTTCTTTTGTTGTTTTTTGCGGTTTCTTTGTTTCCTTAATAACAACAGCTTCTTCACTATCTTGGGTAATAATATCTTCTTTTGCAGCAGCTGCTTGCTGACTTGCAGTAGGTGTTGGTGCTGACTGAATAGCTTCTGTAGGTTGCTTGTCGCCCATTCCTGTTTCGGTCGTTCCGAAGTTAATCGCGATTCCGTTTTCTGGTGGTGGGTCAAGATAGGTTAAACCAAGAAAAAAGCACAAAATAAACAGCAACACAAACAAGGCTGTTGTGATGGCAAATGATTTTTTTTCTTCTTCTGTTTCTAAGAATTCCATAAACGTTGTGTGTTGTATGTTGTAAGTTCTATGTTAAAAAACGAGTTGACTCGAAATCCTTAAATCCCTAGCCCAGATAGTAGTGGAAAGCCCGGAATCTTAAAAGCTAATTTTTTCCTGCTTAAAAAGAGCGACCAACGGAAGCTCCTTTTTATGCTTGGAAAAATAGCTTTTATGATGAGGACTTGCAATGAAGAGCTGGAAATAGCTCCTGAAACAAATCCTAAAAACTATTTGGGTCTTACGGCTAAAACTACTTTTATCTGATTTCTGTTGGCAATGTCAAGCACATAAACGGCTTTTTCTATCGGCACGCCTTCTTCGGCTCTTAAAACTACTGATTTAGAACGGTCGTCACCCATGATGGATAACAATCTTGACTCTATTTCAGCTTCTGGCACTTGGTCTTTGTCGATATACATTTCAAGTTCTTTGTTGATGCTTACTTGAATGTTTTTATTGCTATCTGTTTTTCCCTTTGCTTTTGGCAGAACCAAATCGAGTGCATTGGTGGTTACCATTGTGGAGGTAATCATAAAAAAGATAAGCAGCAAAAACACGATATCGGTCATTGACGACATGTTGAATTCTGGGCTGACTTTATTTCTTCCTCTAAAATTCATATTATGCTGGGTCGTTTAAAAGGTCTAGAAACTCAACGGCATTTCCTTCCATTTGGTGTACTACTTTGTCGGTTTTCACTACCAGGTGGTTGTAACCAATATAGGCAACAATACCTACAATTAGTCCCACAACGGTAGTAGTCATAGCGGTATAAATACCTTCTGACAAGGCACCCACTTCAATTTGACCTCCGGCACTTGCCATTTTATGAAAGGCTAAAATCATTCCGATTACCGTTCCTAAGAAACCTGTCATTGGTCCTGCTCCTGAAATGGTAGCTAGCATACCGACGTTTTTCTCAAGTTTATAAATTTCTAATTTACCTGCGTTTTCAATAGCAGTATTAATATCTTCAAGTGGTTTTCCGATACGGGAAATACCTTTTTCAATAAGTCTTGCAACGGGAGATTGTGTTTGTGCACAAAGCATTTTGGCACTGTCAATCTTACCGTGACGTATGTTTTCACGAATTTGCGCCATGAAATTCACATCAATAACCGATGCTTTTTTGATGGCAAACAAACGTTCAAAATAAAGATACAAAGCAAAGAACAACATAATAAAAAGCGAAAGCATGATGGCTTGACCACCAATACCACCGCTTACGAGTAGTTCCATTATCGATAATGTTTTCTCAACCGGTACGGCATCAGCCATTCCCTCTTGTGCAACAGACAAAGTGTCTATTTGTAGCAATAAACTCATACGTGATTTGTTTTTTAATTTAACGCTAAAGTATTATAAAAATTGCGAATTCTGATTTTTTTGGGAGACTTTTAATCTTTATTTTTTACACAGATTACACTAATTTTCACCGATTTATTCTTTAAAAATTCATGTTATTCTTATAAAAATCATTCCAGGTGTTTCAAAACTTATTCAAATATCCCATGGTTGCGACCGAGGACACTGTTATGATAGTTCAAAATAAATAGCCTACGGTTTAAACCGTAGGCTATGTTATGATAATTGAATTTTATACCAATTGTTTCAATGCGATTTCGAATGCCGTAGCACTGATATTTGTTTTAGAAGCATTCAAAGCATGTGCTTTTTCTAAGGCTTTTCGGATGGTTTCAGAAGCATCTACAAAGATGGCTTCGTCGTTTAGTTTTACTTTCTTCTCCATGAAATAAGCAAAAACACGTGCCATTCCGCAGTTGGAAATAAAGTCGGGAATCAAACTTACTTTTGCATCTACGTGTTCCATAATTGGACCAAAGAAAATCGCTTTATCAGCAAAAGGAACGTTGGCACCACAAGAAATTACTTCAAGTCCTGCACCAATCATACTGTCTACTTGGTCTTGCGTTACCAAACGGGAAGCTGCACATGGAGCGAAAATTTCGGCACCCATTGTCCAGATATTTTTATTGATTTCTTCAAAAGGAATCATGTTTTGCGCTACTAATTTGTTTCCGTCTTTGTTCAAGAAGAACGCTTTGATTTCGTCAAAAGAGAAACCATTTTCATTCATTACTCCTCCGTCACGGTCAATGATTCCTACTACTTTCGCACCCATTTGTGCTAAATAATAAGCGGCTGCCGAACCTACGTTTCCGAAACCTTGCACGATTGCTTTTTTACCTTCTACCGATCCACCATAAATAGCGTAATAATGACGAACGGCTTGAGCTACTCCGTAACCCGTAATCATGTCGGCTACGGTGTATTTGCGGGAAACGTCTGGAGAGAAACTTGCGTTTTCTATTTCCTTCACCACACCTTGACGCAATTGCCCGATTCTATTGATTTTATCCGCTTCTGTTGGTTTGAAATGTCCGTTGAAGACCCCTTCTTGTGGATGCCAAACCCCGCATTCTTCGGTCATTGGGATTACTTCGTGAATTTCATCTACATTTAAATCGCCACCTGTACCGTAATAACTTTTTAATAAAGGAGAAACGGCTTTGTACCATCTTTCCAAAACGCCTTTTTTACGAGGGTCGTTTGGGTCGAAATTGATTCCTGATTTAGCTCCACCAATGGCTGGTCCGGCTACTGAGAATTTCACTTCCATCGTTTTGGCAAGCGAAAGTACTTCGTTCATGTCCAATCCTTTTCTCATACGTGTTCCTCCACCTGCAGCACCACCTCTAAGTGAGTTGATTACCGTCCATCCTTCGGCTTCAGTTTCTTGGTCTCTCCAGTTGAAAACTATTTCTGGTTCTTTATTTTCGAATTTCTGTAGTAAGTCTTTCATTGTGTTGTAAAAATGTTTGTGTGTTGCAAATATAGAGAATTATTTTGCTTTAGGGAATCAAAGGTAAAATGATTGATCGATAAAGGAATTGAATATTTAAAGATCAAAAGACAAAATAATTTAAGGGTTTTCGCTTAAATTATTTTGTCTTTTGCTTGTCGTTTTGTGGAGGTATTATTACTTGTAAATTGATGTCGTTTATAGACTTTAATTCATAACTAGTCCTTAATCCACGAACACTTATTCCTTCCGCTTTTAGTACAGTACAATTAAAAGGTGGGGTTATTTCTGTAAAAATCAATTCTTCAAAACCTAAATTACCAGTTCTAGCAAAAATTGGAAAGTAATTAGGTCCAGATGTATCAATTGTCAACGTGTATCTACCCTTTTTTCCTTTACTATGAAGATAAAATTTAATTTCTGAACTGTCCTTTTTTCTTGTTGAATTCTCGTATTCACTGACGTATTTACTATAATTGCGTTGCAAATTATCTGTTTTAACGTATATTGGCCTCAACGAATCTGTTTTATCAAGATAAAAGAAGTGTCTTTTTGCCTCTTTCATATCAAATATACGTGCAATGAGGGTGTCATTATAACTGTAAATCTGCATCGAATAAGAATAATCTTTTGAATTGAATAAATTAGTACTTTCAAAGACCGGTGAATCCCTATATTTCAATGTACTTTTTGCTACTTTATCGAAAACGAATTCTTGTCCAAAACTGATACTTGTAATAAAAAGCAATAGTATACTATACCGAAATGATTTCATGATGCTCTTATGTTTTTAGTGTACAATATAATTTTTTACTGTTAAGCGGCTTCTAATCACCATTAAATTGCACACTAAAATAGTAAATAATTACCTACTTACCCCACTTTTACTATTATAATATTCCAATGATCGAATAGATTCATTATAGGAAGATATTAAATGTGTTCCAATTATTTTATAAAATCAAAATACATATTCTACTAACACGCCGAGGTTGTTAGGTTCAAGTTCATAAAGGAGAACATTATAAATATATCTTAAAAAAAGCGCCACATCACGTTATAAATCGTAGTTATAAGAAATTATCAGTTAATTTTACAAATCCTACTAACATTGAAGCACATGCATTTATACAATTGGTTATCAAAAATTCCATTTTTAAGTAAAAGTTATTCTAACAAGTTTTTATTTGTAGCGTTTCTAGGGATTCACATTCCTTTAATTGGATTGATATTTACGATTGTTTTCTCGCAGCAACAGTTTTCAAATTGGACCATTATTATCTTCACTTTATTATTGACTCTTGTAGCTTCGTTAACCACATTGATTGTCATACACAAACTGATTAAACCTATAGTTCTCGCTTCGAAAAGTTTAGTTAATTATAGACAAAATCGTACGGTTCCCAAGTTGCCAATGAATTATTCAGACGAATCAGGCATTCTCATGTCCAATATTCAAAGCACAATAAATGAAAACGAACTCTACCTCAAGCAAAAGCAGGATTTAATTTACTTACTTACACACGATATCAAAAATTTTGCTTCACAACCTTTAGTCATTGCAGATTTCATTTTAGAGGACACAGCAACTTCGCAAAGAAACAGAGATTATGCCCAATTAATAAAAGAATCTTCCAGACAACAACTGACATTTCTAGACGGATTTACTAAACTTTTAAATGAAGAAAATCAAATTGCCACTGCAGAAATAACTAAAGAAACAGTTTCAATAACCGCTTTGACAAATGCCATTCAAGATGAATTATCAGTAAAGTTGTCCGAAAAAAACATAACTCTGATTGTACATTCAGAGATTAAGCAAGTGGTTATTTACAGTAAAGAACTTCTTTTAACTCGAATTATTTCCAATTTGGTTTCCAATGCAATAAAGTTTTCCAAGCGCAATGGTGAGATAAAATTAAGCGTTGCACAATCCGATGGTTACTTAACTATTCAGGTAGAAGATCAGGGAATAGGTTTTGACATTTCAAAAAAACAGCACTTATTTGATCGATTTACATCTATGGGAAGAATGGGTACTAATAATGAAATTTCCACAGGAATCGGACTGTATCTATCCAAAGAGATGGCAAAAAAATTGAACGATACCATTGAAGCCTTTAGTGAAGGAAACGATAAAGGCGCTATTTTTACATTGTCACTTAAGCTAGCGTAGCGTTGACTTTTACAAGACGCTGCTTGAAACACACCATAAAATTATCACGATTTATTTTTAGCTAGACATTTAAAATCCATTTGAATTTGAACTTAGATCTTTCGTTAATCGTGTATCAGAATTTAAGTAGAGCTTGTAAAGTTAGACTTAGTTTACATTTACTTTTTAAACAAATTAGCCGTAAATTACACCACTTGAATGATCTTGTTTAGCACCAGTAACACTTCTCAACACATTAATTTCTCCACGTAATTTCAAAACGCCCAAAAGGGCAAAAATCAGTGCTTCCTTATATTCTAAAATCTTTTTATTAGGAATAATAATTTCCATTTCTGGCAAATGTTTTTGAATTTCTTCAACAAGAAAATCATTATAAGCGCCACCACCCGTTATTAGTAATCTCGCTTTATTCTTCAAAAGTGCGTTTCCAATTTGAAAGGCTACATGAACTGTAAATGTGTGCATTTTATCTGCTCTTGAAATTCCACATTTTTCAATTAATGGCAAAACGGTTTCCGTGACAAATTCAAATCCCAACGATTTAGGATACGATTTTGAATAAAAAGGCAAAGCATTTAGCGCATCGAATAGCGATTGATTCAATTTTCCTGCTTTGGCAATTAAACCTTTATCGTCATAATCCAATTCCAATTGATTGGCATAAAAATTCAAAACGGTATTGACTGGAGAAATATCAAAGGCGATTCGCGAATTATCATCAGCGAAAGAGACATTTGAAAATCCACCTAGATTTAAGCAATAATCATAATTTGAAAAAAGAATTTGATCGCCAATCGGAACTAAAGGAGCGCCTTGACCGCCAAGCTGAACGTCTTGTACACGGAAATCGCACACTACTTTCTGATGGATCCGTTTTGCAATTTCTGGAAGATTCCCAATTTGCAACGTGAAGCCGTTTTGTGGCTGGTGCAAAATCGTATGACCATGAGAACAAACAGCATCGAGATGTTCAATTGAATTTACATCAATGAACCTATTTATTATTTCGGCTAATAAAACGGTGTAATCAATATTCAATTGAATCAACTCCGAATCCGAATAGTGTACGGCATTTTTAAGTTTGTTGAACCAATCCATCGAATAACCAACCGTTTCTGCCTCAACAATTTTGAAGTCCCAAACGCCGTCTTCTATTGTAAAATGGATATGTGCCAAATCCACTCCATCTAATGAAGTACCCGACATGACACCGATAACGTTATAGAATTGCTTTAACATTGGCTAAAATTATGCAATTCCATTGAAAGTCTGACAATAAAAATTTATATTTGCGGACAATTTTTTAACAGAATCGAACATTTATTTTCAATACTATGGATTTCAATCTAACAGAAGAACATTTAATGATTCAACAAGCTGCACGAGATTTCGCACAAGCGGAACTACTTCCTGGAGTTATTGAACGCGACGAACACGCTAAATTTCCTGCCGAACAAATTAAAATGATGGCAGAATTGGGTTTTATGGGAATGATGGTAGACCCAAAGTACGGCGGATCTGGATTAGATAGCGTGGCGTATGTTTTAGCAATGACCGAAATCTCTAAGGTAGATGCGTCTGCTGCAGTGGTAATGTCGGTAAACAACTCATTAGTTTGTGCTGGAATTGAAAAATATTGTAACGAGGAGCAAAAACAAAAATACTTAATTCCACTTGCTACAGGAGAAGTAATTGGCGCATTTTGTTTATCTGAACCAGAAGCGGGTTCTGATGCTACGTCGCAAAAAACAACTGCAATTGATATGGGCGACCATTATCTGATGAATGGAACGAAAAACTGGATTACTAATGGTAATACGGCTTCAACTTACATTGTAATTGCACAAACTGATATTGAAAAAGGTCACAAAGGAATCAATGCTTTCATCGTAGAACGTGGTTGGGCTGGATTTGAAGTAGGAGTTAAAGAAAAGAAAATGGGAATCCGCGGAAGCGATACGCATTCTTTAATGTTTACTGACGTAAAAATTCCTAAAGAAAATAGAATTGGCGAAGACGGATTTGGTTTCAACTTTGCAATGGCTGTCTTGAATGGTGGACGAATTGGAATTGCTTCTCAAGCATTAGGAATTGCCACTGGCGCTTACGAGTTGGCTTTGCAATATTCACAAGAACGTAAGGCATTTGGAAAAGAAATTTTCAAACATCAAGCAATTGCTTTTAAATTAGCGGATATGGCAACTCAGATTATGGCTGCTAAAATGTTATGTTTAAAAGCGGCTTCTGAAAAAGATCAGGGAAAAGACATTTCACAATCGGGTGCAATGGCAAAATTATTTGCTTCTCAAACCGCAATGGACACCACAATTGAAGCAGTTCAAATTCACGGTGGAAACGGTTACGTAGCCGAATACCACGTGGAGCGAATGATGCGTGATGCAAAAATTACACAGATTTATGAAGGAACTTCTGAAATTCAACGCATTGTTATTTCACGAACTTTAGTGAATTAATTCGCAATAAAGTTATTATAAAAAGAAAGCCCGAAATTGAACATTTCGGGCTTTCTTTTGCTTTATAATTTCTTTTATCTTTTAAGACTGAAGTGACCTCGGTATACTTTGCCATCCTCGCGGATTACAACAAACCAATAATCGGTTGAAAATAATGTTTGCCCATTGTACGTTCCGTCCCATCCTGCTTCACCTCCTTTTAATCGAATGATAAATTTTCCAAAACGATCAAAGATATCAACATTCAAATTGGGTTCGTAGGCAGAAAAACGAATGTGCCAAGTATCATTGTAACCGTCTCCGTTAGGCGTGAAATATTTGGGATAATTCAGTAGTACAAAATCTTCCTTTACCGTTCCACATCCATTTATATCCTTAACATAAACGGTATAAAAGCCGGGTAGTAAATCTGTAAAAGTATTAGAAGTTTGGAAATTTACATTGTCCAACGAGTACACATAAGTTCCTGATCCTGTTACATTAATGGTAGCAGAATTTTTATTGGACGACCAATCGGAAGTTTCAACACTTTGGATGGTTGCAGGTCCTGAACTGGTTACAATGTAATTAACTGAAGCATCACAACTGAATTCATCATATAC
Source organism: Flavobacterium tegetincola DSM 22377 (assembly GCF_000425485.1). GTDB lineage: Bacteria > Bacteroidota > Bacteroidia > Flavobacteriales > Flavobacteriaceae > Flavobacterium > Flavobacterium tegetincola. The sequence goes on from NZ_AUDN01000008.1 coordinate 214,714, forward strand.
ATTTTTAACGGTAACGGTGTATGTTCCCGGTTGATTAACAACAATGGACTGTGTAGTCTCACCCGTAGACCATTCATAAGCATCAAACCCATTTTCTGCTGTTAACTTTTTAGTAAAATTCTCACAAATAAAGGCGGGAGCGGGTGTCATTACTGCAGGTTTCATTCCGACCACTACTTTAAACGATGTTACGGCATAGCATAATTTTATACTTTTATGTTCTACACGAGCAAAGATCGTTTGTGGATTACTAACATTTGTATAACCAGCCGGTAGCGGGTTTATATCTGCATTTGCGTCAGCTTCTGTAAAATGATAAGTAACTTGATAATTTGCAGGTTCTTGATTTCCTAAAATTTCAGGTGTTTGTTCTGTTAAATTAAAAGTTCCAAACTGCGAACCATCATCTTTACATTCTAGTAAATTTTTAGGTTTTGAAGCGCGAGCTAAGGGAAGTAGTGTTCCCATTTCAACTGAAATGTTTTTTATATTTCCACAATCGTCGGTTGCTAAAATGTTATAAATACCTTGTGGTAAATTGGTAAACACGTTGTTAGTACCATTATCCTGCGTATAAGGAGCTGTAATCTGATACGTAATGGGCTCAACTCCTATCACATTAAGTACCAGGTCATTTGCACCTGTACCACCAATACAATTCAAATTGTAAGCGCCTGAGATAAAAAGCTCTGGAGAGATCATAAACTCAGCATATAAATCCGAACATTTACCATTGGGATTTCCGTTATTAAACGTTTCAAAAACTTTAATAACACGAAACTGCCCCGTCAAAAAGACATTAAATAATGTTGCTTCATTAATCAGTTCTTTAGCTGTGGCTGAAGTGGGTATCGAACCTTCAATAAATGCCACACCTGTATAAGGATGCTCCCATACATTGGTGGTAGGATTTAGCTTTTGCAGCCAGAATGTCTTTGCCGTAAGCGCGATATCCGTATCGTTAAGTACTAAATCAAATGCACCACACTTTCTTATTACTGTTAGTCCGTCAGATGTACTGCTATAACCAAAAATTTCAACCGTAATCTGAGAACTATAGCCACATAAGTCGACTGTGTCAAATGTATAAGTTCCTGGCGGTAAATTACTCATGTAGAAGTTACCGTCAGCATTGATATTATTGCTTAAAATTGTAGGAAGTGGTTCCAAATAATTAGACGGTGCTGCAATAATAGACACCGTAACCAACTTTCCATTTGTAGTAGAAAGTTTTACTGAGCCAAAAATAGGGACGCAAGTCGGTCGCGTTTCAGCTACTAATTCCCCAAAAACAAATTCAGGAATATTTACTGATACTTCAATTTCATTATCACAATTATCAACAATATTAAATGTATAATCACCAACAGGTAAATTTGTACCATTATAAACACCTGCAGCATTTACCATAGAAAAAACATCTTGTGGCAAAGTGCCTTGATAAGCGGATGGAGCCTCTGTTAAAGATATAGATACTATTGTCCCGTCATTTGGTAATTTAATGGTGATTTTTCCTAATGGCGAGTCACAACCATTGTTTGCTGCAGTTACATTAGGCACAATTGGTTTAATCAAAAATGCAAAATTCAAGGTAACTTCTCTATCACAACCATCGGTAGCTACAACCTTATAAGCGCCAAACGGAACCGTATTATCCTCATCGCCAAAAACAGTACCAGCATCCGTAAATGGACCTGGATAAGCAGGATTAAACAATGTTGGGTCAAAAGAGGTAGGATCTATAAAATCAAGTGTGTATGGAGGAAAGTAATTCTTAATGGTTAATGTAAAATATGGCTTTCCACAAGGATCTTGAAATTTAGCAACCGTAAGCTTAGGATTAGGATTAATATCAAATACTTCAATTACACTATTATTGCAATTATCGTTAATTTCAATTTTTACTGGAAATATCTGACTGCCAAACAAGTTAATCGCTTGTGTCAATTGTAAATTATTTGCAGGACCAGAAGCGATATTTTGGGTGTAAGTTTGATCTATTCCTCCGCTAGGAGAATACACCGTGTAAGTTACAAGTAAGGGGTATAAAATTGAACTGGCTGCTGTAGTAATTGTGTTAGTAATATCCACAGTGGTACATGAAGTATAAACTTCAGGCAAGACCGGAGCTCCTATTGTTAAACTGTTGGCTCCTAAAACTAAAGTATATGCTTTAGAAAGCGCATCGCCACAATTATCAAAAACCCGTATAAGGTATTCTCCAGAAGGTAAATTACCAAACTCGTTTGAAGATTGCAATGGCCTTATTACTGGACCAGAAAGTATTTCATACGTTACCGCATTTCCTGTTAAAACGGTTACTATAATTTTTGCAGTAATATCGCAATCCACAGCGCCCGTATCTGATAATTCAAAATCCAATGTTTCAATTAAATTTGTAATAACCACATTTTGTGTAGCAGTGTTTGACATTCCGCCCAATGCTTGAGTCGCAACCACACGGTAATTTCCTGCCGGCAAACTGCTAAAAGTAGCACCTGTAGTTTCTGCAATTGAAGTTGTAAAATCTGGTGCTAAATATAACCGATAAACTATGGTAGCAGCGGCAGTAGTGTTTGAAACAGAGATTTGGAGCTTTCCATTGTTCGTGCAGGTTTCATCACTAACCACTACATTCAGGTCGAAATCTGCCAACTGACTGTGTGACAACGTTGCAAAAGTGCAGAATAAGAAAGTAAGAAGAATTCGTAAATGAGACATCTGATTAGTAGTAAAATGGTTTGGGACTTGACTAATTTAATGATTTTATGTTATAATTATGATAAAATGGAGTTTTTATTTTTTTCTTCAATCCATTTTGACATAAATTTTGTGCTGTTCATAGAATGATGCGACAATAAAGCACCATAAAAATTTTTTCGCCGGTGGGAAGCCAAATTATTCAACATGCTGTGCAACTTTTCATGAAATAAAGCTACGAAATGGCCTTTTTTGAATCTTTCATTTAAAATGCAATACCCTTGTTTTTGACTTTCCAACCATAACTTTTCATATTGATGTAATGAAATTGATTTTAGAGCAAATTCTATGGCATCATCGGCAATAAAACCGTTCCAAGGCAAATTTCCGTTAATAGATTCTGCACCTATAGAAGTGGTAACACTTGGGGTTCCAAATTGCATGGATTCTAATAATTTTCCCTTTATTCCTGCACCAAAACGAAGTGGAGCAATGAGCACCTTGGCTTTCGAAATTACCTCTAGGGCAGAATCCGCACGACCTTCGACGTAAAAACCTTCCTTCTTATTAGTAAAGTCAAATACTTTCTGAGATGGATAAGCGCCATAGATGCGAATAATAGCTGTAGGAAGCTGCTTTCGTATCAATGGCCAGATTGTCTTTTTTAGATAAACTACAGCATCCCAATTTGGCTCGTGCCAAAAATTCCCAATAAAAACAAAATCGGATCGCTCTTGAAAACTGAGATTTGAATCTTCCATCTTCAGATCGACTTGATCAAAGAGAATGGGAAGATACAGAAGCACATTTTGATCAATTTTAAAATATTTTTTGAGGACTTCCATTTCATATTCTGCAATGATTAGCGTTAAATCGCATCGCAAAATACTTGCAATTTCTCGCTTGGTCCATTCTTCCTCATATAAGTTTTCTATTTCAAAAGAGACGCCTTTTTTAAAATTAGCAGCCCGTGTATAACGCAAGCAATGCAAATCTTCACTATCCAAAACTTTTAATGCTTCAGGGCAATTTTCAGTAATACGCCAACCGAATTGCTCTTCAGTCACAAATCGATCAAACAGCACAATGCTAGGATTGCATATTTTGACAAAATCGTCAAAGCTTTCTGCATTCAACTTTATAGTTACTTTTTCAATTCCAATTGTAGACAAATCAAAATTCAGCGCATTTTCTGCTGCTGTGGAAGCAAAAGTAACTTGGTATCCCCAACTTTGAAAAAGCGCAATTAATTGCAGCATGCGTTTCCCTGCTGCAGAAGATGCAGGTTCAGGCCATACGAGACCGATAATTAATACTACATTGTTAGTCATTTGATTTCATTTTATAATTAAAACCAACTCTTGCACTGTACAAGATTGATTATAATATAACGTTTGATTGGCAGATAGACTAAAAAAGGAATTGTGAATTGGGCAAAGAAAAGTAGAATTGAAACTTTTAAAATAAGTTCAATCGTGGCGTGGAGCAGAAATGGTACAATAAAAAAAAAGTCTCAAACTAGGTTTGAGACTTTAAGAGCGAAAGACGAGGCTCGAACTCGCGACAACCAGCTTGGAAGGCTGGAGCTCTACCAACTGAGCTACTTTCGCTTATCAACGGTGCAAATATAAGTAATAAAATTACTTTAATGCAAACTTTTTATTGAAAAAAAAGAGAAATTTTTTTCGTAATCTTGCTTCGTACACGCTAATTAATTTATAACTAAAAAGTTAACCCCAGAAAAAAAATGTCAATTATAAAAAAAATTTCCGCAGAAACCACTTTCATTGTTAGAAATCCTGTCCTTCGACCAAATTTACCAGTGGAAACCTGTCGCTTTGTAGGTGATAATTTGCCTTCAACCGTACATTTCGGTTTTTATACAGACGAAAATCTTATAGGTGTAGTCTCAATTTTTGAAAAAAGCAATACAATTTGGCATCAAACCAAGCAAATTCAAATTCGTGGAATGGCAGTTTTAGCTGAATTCCAAAAAAAAGGCATTGGCGAACAACTGATTTATGCGGTAATTGAATGGGCTATTTCATCCAATATTGCACTTATATGGTTTAATGCAAGAAAAAATGCGGTTCCGTTCTATGAAAAATTAGGTTTTCACAGCATCGGAACCGCATTTGAAATTGAAGGAGTCGGAACACATTATATAATGTACCGGATTCTTTAATTCTTTATGACACTTTTTTAAGCTCTTCATCCGTCTTTAAAGATGGATGATAAATGTATAGACACGACTTATCCTTAATGGTATTAATAATTTCTTTAGTCATGTTCATAGGAATTGCTGGACAACCTAAGCTACGACCTAAGCGTGAATTATTATGAATGAATGTTTCAGCAACATAATCAGCACCATGCATGACTACAGCACGAGCACGAGCATTATCATTCACTCCACGCTCTAATCCGTCCAATCGCAATGAAAGTCCGTGTTTTCCTTGATATACTTCGCCAGTGGCGTAAAAACCTAAGCTACTTTTATATGATTCAGCTGCGTTTGAAAAAGAATTAGCAAACTCGTTTCCTGTGTTTCTGCCATGCGCCACTAAAGAATTAAAAAGGATTGTTTTATTATTTAAATCAATAATCCACAAGCGTTTTGTATTTGAAGACAAACTAAAATCTATTAGCGTTAAAATATTTTTCTTAATAGCGCCTTTACTTTGCAAAGCATAATATCCTTTTAAGGCATTGGTAAAACTTTCTAACTTTGGTAACGAAAGATTGTTAGAATCTAAAGAATTATATAAAGTTACTGCTTTGGCTTCTGCCGTTAAATTGGATGTGGTTTCTGTAGCAACTACGGAAAGGCTACTTGCTGCAATAGCTGCTGCTTTATTGTTAGAACTGAAACTCGAAAAGAACAAAAAGAAGATCGGAAGGATTCTATAAATCATTGATAGTGTTTTTAATACATTAGTAATGAACGAGACAAAAATATAAAAATTGTAGAGAAATTGCAGTTAATATTAAACTTTAACTAAAAACAGATTTTTACAACAATTAGGGTCGTTTTAGTGAATTATAGTTGATTAATAAATTCTGCAATTCACATGCCTATAAGGCTTTGAAAAAATAAACTAGAATCTAATTGCAAAGAAATAGCAATTGACTAATTTTGTAGATATAATACAATCATTATGCCAATTCGGTTTTTTATTATAAGTTTTCTACTTTTATTTATTTCATATTCAGTTCATTCGCAGAAAAAAGTTTTAAAAACACAATCCATCACCGAACCTATTTTAATAGATGGAAAATTTGATGAATATGTATGGAAAACTGTTGATACCGCTACAAATTTTGTAATGTTAGAACCCGACAATGGTGTTCAAATACCTGTAGAAAAAGAAGGTTATGTACGGGTTATGTATGATAACGAAGCGCTTTATATAAGTGCGATCCTCACAGACAATACGCCCGATAAAATCTTAAAAGAAATTACCGAAAGGGATAATTTTGGAACGGCTGATCATTTCGGCGTTTTCATAAATGGCTATAACGACGGTCAGCAAGATTTTAGATTCTTAGTGAGTGCCGCTGGAGTTCAGATGGATTGCATTGCAACCGAAGATAATGAGGATTATTCCTGGGATGCTATTTGGAGTAGTGCAGTTCATATAACCCCTGAAGGTTGGCAAGTAGAAATGCGCATTCCTTACGCTGCACTTCGGTTTCCAAAAGAAGACATTCAGACCTGGGGAATTAATTTTTACAGAGAAATCCGAAGAGACCGCCAAAAATTTACGTGGAATCCAATTAATTTAAAAGTGGGTGCATTATTGCCACAGACGGGGCAATTGGAAGGAATTGAAAACATCAAACCTCCTACTCGACTCTTTTTTATACCCTATTCTTCCTATTATTATGAAAGCAATAATATGGACACGAGCCACAAATTTAAAGCTGGAATGGACATTAAGTACGGCATTAATGATTCGTTTACATTAGATGCGATTCTAGTTCCCGATTTTGGACAAACCGTGTACGACAATGTTGAATTAAATTTAGGACCATTTGAACAGCAATTCAATGAAAATCGACCTTTTTTCACCGAAGGAACTGATTTATTTACTAAAGGAGATTTATTGTATTCGAGGAGAATTGGCGGTAGGCCGTCCACTTTTGCCACTTCGCCCGATGAAATTAGTACGGTTGAAAATCCTACTTCGGTTAATTTAATTAATGCCGTTAAAGTATCTGGTAGAACCAAAAGCGGACTCGGAATTGGAATTTTAAATGCTGTAACCGAGCAAACTTTTGCAAAAGTATACAATAGAGTTACAAAGATTTCAACAGAAATTGAAGTAGAACCTCTTACCAACTACAATGTTTTGGTGATTGATCAACGTTTCAACCAAAATTCATCAATTACTTTTGTCAACACAAATGTTACGAGAAACGGAAATTTCAGGGATGCCAACGTAACTGCCTTGGTCTACGATTTAAACACAAAAAATAACCGCTACAATCTTTCCGGTAATTTAAAATACAGTTACATCAACAGCTACGGATTTGCGGAAAATAAAACCGGAATTAACTCAACTGTAGGCGTTGGAAAAAAAGGAGGTAATTGGCGGTACAGTGCCGGTTTAAATTATGTTTCCAAAGAATATGACCCAAATGATCTCGGTATTAATTTTATCACAGATTACCACGGAGGCTACACCAATGTATCGTACCGAATTTTAAATCCAACAGCTCTATTCAATACCTTCAGTGTAAATTATGAAAATTATATAGAAATACAAAACACGTCTGGGCGACTTCAGGAAGCTCAATTTAATATCGAAGTTAGTGGGAACACAACTAAAAACGACTATTTTTCAATTGGCATTGCGGTAAACCCACTCAAAGTTGCTGATTTTTATGAAGCACGTACAAACGACCGATTTGTATTGCTACCGCAAAACGTGGAAGCATCACTTTATCTATCTACCAATTACAATCGAAAATTTGCTTTAGACGTCACGCCAAGCGTCAGCAAATATAACGAAGAAAACCGCGTACGGTATGGAATCTACATTAGTCCTAGATACCGTTTCAACGATCGATTGTTAATGATTTACGAGTTAGACCTCTTCCGTCAAAACAGTGATAAAGGTTTTGCCGCATTTGATGATTCAGACAATATTATATTTTCAAATCGCGACCGCCAAACGGTTACGAATGAAATTACTGCTAAATACGCCATTAATCCAAAAATGACACTCAACTTAGCCACACGTTATTATTGGTCCATATCAGAAAATAAAAACTACCTGACACTGGATAAAGATGGTTCATTGCTAAACAATACAGATTTTAATAGAAATACAAATATTAATTACAACGCGCTGAATTTTGACTTTACCTATTCTTGGTGGTTTGCTCCTGGAAGCCAAATTTCAGTTTTGTACCGCAATAACGGAAGCACGTACCAGAATTTGATTGACAGAAATATTTTTTCCAATTTTAATAATAGTATTGACAGCGATCTCAACACCATTTTTTCGGTAAGTATTCGTTATTTCATCGATTACAATGCCGTTAAAAAAGTTTTTTCAGCTCTATAATGTTCAAAAGTATAGATTTATTACAATAAATTTATATACGCTTGCTTCTGAAATATTTACCTTTGTTTAAAACACAACAACCATGAATAAGAAAGTAATTCTAATGATTTTAGACGGTTGGGGAAAATCTCCTGACCCAAAAGTTTCAGCTATAGACAATGCCAATACCCCATTTATAGATCGATTATATAAAAATTATCCTTCTGCGCAACTTCGAACAGACGGTTTAAATGTTGGTTTGCCTGAAGGCCAAATGGGAAACTCAGAAGTGGGACATATGAATTTAGGTGCGGGAAGAATCATCTACCAAGATTTAGCTAAAATAAATTTGGCGGTTCAGAACAATACTTTGAAAGATGAAAAAACACTTGTGGACGCTTTTACGTTTGCAAAAAAAAATAATAAAAAAGTACACTTCCTGGGTTTGGTTTCTGATGGTGGAGTGCATTCTCACATCAATCATTTAAAAGGCTTAGTTGAAACTGCCGAAGATTTTGGTTTGGAAAAAGTATTTGTGCATGCTTTTACAGACGGTCGTGACGTGGATCCAAAATCTGGAATAGGTTTTATTGCTGATTTAGAAACTATTTTAAGCACTAAAAAGGCAAAATTAGCTTCTGTTATTGGTCGCTATTATGCAATGGATAGAGACAGACGTTGGGAACGCGTGAAACTTGCCTACGATTTATTGGTAAATGGATTAGGAATACATTCCAGAAATGCTGTCCAAAGCATTCAAAACAGCTATGATAAGGACGTGACGGACGAATTTATTCAACCAATAGTAATGACGGATGATGCAAATAATCCGATTGCAACAATTGAAGAAGGCGATGTAGTGCTGTTTTTCAATTTCCGAACAGACCGCGGGCGCCAATTGACAGAGGTATTGACTCAATGCGATATGCACGAATTCAACATGCATAAATTGAATGATTTATATTACGTCACGATGACCAATTACGATGATTCTTATAAAGGAATGCACGTTATTTATGACAAAGACAACATCACCGAAACTCTAGGAGAAGTACTTGAAAAGCACGGAAAGAAACAAATTCGTATTGCAGAAACCGAGAAATATCCACACGTAACCTTTTTCTTTTCAGGAGGTCGAGAAGCTGAATTTGTAGGCGAAAGTCGTATTTTATGTCCTTCCCCAAAAGTAGCAACATACGATTTACAACCCGAAATGAGTGCTTTTGATTTGACCAATGCCTTAGTTCCTGAACTTGAAAAAGAAGAAGTTGACTTTGTGTGTTTAAATTTTGCAAATGGCGATATGGTGGGTCACACAGGAGTTATGGCAGCTGCGATTAAAGCGTGTGAAGCAGTTGATCAATGTGTTGAAAAAGTAATTACAACTGCATTGGCACATAATTATACTACAATCGTCATTGCTGATCATGGAAATTGCGAGACAATGATAAATCCCGATGGTTCTCCGAATACCGCTCATACAACGAATCCAGTACCCATTATTTTGGTTGATAAAGAGTTAAAATTCATCAATAATGGCGTTTTAAGTGATATTGCTCCAACTATTTTGGAATTAATTGGTATTGAAAAACCGGAAGCAATGACGAGACATTCGCTTTTACATTAAATAATTACAGTCACGAATTGCACCAATTTTCGGTAATAAAATTTTAATAGAGCTTCTGTTGCAAAGATTTTCTATTTCAAAGTTGGTAGATGATAACGAAGGCGAATGAAATACCAAAAATGTTTCACCAAAATTATATTTTAATGAAACATTTTTTTTTGCGCCAAAGCTAAAGATTTCTGTAATGAAAATGCTTTGAGACTACCGAACTCCGTTTCGCTAAAAATTGCTACTTTTGCACAATCAAAAAATAAGAAAATGATTATTCAAAAATCAAGAGAAGAAATCGAATTAATGCGTCAAAGTGCCTTACTGGTTTCTAAGACTTTAGGAATGATTGCCACTGAGATCAAAGAAGGTGTTACCACTTTACATTTAGATAAATTAGCAGAACAATTCATACGCGACAACGGAGGAATTCCAGGTTTTCTTGGACTTTACGGATGTCCATCGACACTTTTAACGAGTGTAAACGAACAGGTAGTCCACGGATTACCAACCAATCGTCCCATTGAAAATGGCGACATTGTCTCTGTAGATTGCGGTGCAATTTTGAATGACTTTTATGGTGACCATGCTTACACATTCGAAATTGGCGAAGTAGCTCCTGAAACTAAAAAATTACTTCAAGTTACCAAAGAATCCTTATACGTAGGAATTCGAGAATTGAAAATCGGAAATCGCGTGGAAGATGTTGGTAATGCAATTCAAACGTATTGCGAAGCACATAAATATACTGTTGTTCGAGAATTAGTGGGACATGGATTGGGACGAAAAATGCACGAAGATCCAGAAATGCCAAATTATGGTAAAAAAGGACGTGGAAAATTATTCGTTGAAGGTATGGTTGTCGCTATCGAACCGATGATAAATCTTGGAACACGAAATATCAAAACCTTGAAAGACGGCTGGACAATTGTAACGGCTGATAAAAAACCAAGTGCGCATTTTGAACACAACGTTGCCATTGTAAACGGTAAACCAGAATTGCTTTCTACATTTGGCTACGTTTATCAAGCATTGGGAATTACTTCTGATGAAGAAAACGAGTTTAGAATGCAACCTTTAGTTTTATAATTTTACACAGATTTCACAGATTTGCACGAATTAAATTTGATGAGCAGTAATTGAAAAAAATAAAGTCATTTGTGAAGGCTACACAGATAAGCACAAATTAACTACTACTTATGGATGATTCATATTTGAGAGAAGAAACCTATAAAATTATAGGATTGTGCATGGAAGTACATAGAATTCTTGGTAAAGGACATAGTGAAGTTGTTTACAAAGATGCTTTGGAATATGAGTTTAAGTTAAATTCCATTCCTTTTCAAAGAGAAAAAATCTATGAAATTACATATAAATAAATAATTTTACCTCGAAAATATTTAGCTGATTTTGTAGTGTTTAATGAAATCATTTTTGAAGTGAAAGCTATTTCTCAATTAACAATAAGCGACACTAAAAAAACTTTAAATTATCTTGCCTGTTCTCAAAATAAATTAGGCTTAATTATAAATTTTGGCGAAGAAAGCTTAAAATATAAACGAATTATTCTTTAAAAATCTGTGTGAATTAGTGTAATCTGTGTAAAAATCATTTGACTAATTTTCTTTAATAAATCAATGAAAAAAATATTCAAATTCATTTTAAACACTATTCCTCGACCGCTTTTAATTCGGATGAGTTATGTTGTGCGACCCGTTATGGCTTTTGCCCTGAAAGGTTCTACGTATACGGATCCAATTGATGGGAAAAGTTTTAAAAACTTCTTGCCTTATGGTTACGGAACACAACGAAACAACGTACTTTCGCCAAGTACTTTGTCATTAGAACGGCATCGTTTACTATGGCTGTACTTGAATAATGAAACGGATTTTTTTAGTGCGCCAAAAAAAGTGTTACACTTTGCACCGGAACAAGCGTTTTACAAACTGTTTCGGAATCAAAAAAATTTAGATTACACCACGACCGACTTGTTTTCGCCATTGGCAGACGTTAAAGCGGATATTTGTAATTTACCTTTTAAGGACAACATGTACGACATTATTCTGTGCAACCACGTTTTGGAACACATTCCAGACGATACGAAAGCCATGCAGGAATTGTACCGCGTTTTAAAACCTGGCGGAATGGGAATTTTTCAAATACCACAAGATTTGAATCGCGCGTCAACTTTTGCAGATGACACTATTGTAGACCAAAAAGAACGTGCTAAAATATTTGGACAATACGACCACGTTCGGATTTACGGACGCGATTATTTTGATAAATTAAGAAGTATCGGTTTTACAGTTATTGAGGAGGACTACACAAAAAAACTAAGTCCTGAATTGGTCAAAAAATACTGTTTAGCTCCTGGAGAAATTATTCCGGTATGCTACAAAATAGAAAAAGCCTGATTTTACATCAGGCTTTACTTTTTTGATCTTCCAAAATTAATTTTCTGGCATCAACATTCCAATAACTTTGCCTTTAGACAAATATTTCTTCGCTACTTCCTGTAAATCTTTTGTGGTAAGCGCTTTGACTTTTTCCTCTGTTTTCAAAACATCTGCAGCGTCAGTTCCATTAGAATAAGAGCGCGTTAAAGCAGACAACCAAAAACGATTTTCTTTACTGTCTTTTTTGAAATCCGCTACTTCACCTTCTTTATATTTAGCCAAATCTACCGCAGATGGACCCTCTTTGATAATTTTGTTCACTTCTCTCAAAGCAGATTCGGTTAATTTCTCTGCGTTTTCAGGACCACAAGGAAAAGAAATATTGAAACTATAAGAACCATAAGGCGTTTTACTCATACTTCCACGAGCACTAATTCCGTACACACCACTTTCATTCTCACGTAATTCTTCAATTAATTTGATCGTTAAAACTTCTCCTAATGCTTCCATTGCTAACGCTTCTTTGGGTGAATATGGCGTGTCTCCGTAATACATTATCGTTACATTACTTTTAGGATCTGTACCTTTGTTTACAACTTTTTTCAAATCGCCTTTTGGCATTCTAAAGCCTAAATCGGTTATTTTCTCACGTTCTTTTGTACTAGGCAAACTCGCTAAATATTTAGAAGCATATTCTTCCATTTTAGCATCGTCCACGTTTCCTACAAAGAAGAACTGAAAATCACCTGCATTGGCAAAACGTTCTTTGTATTTTTGGTACGCCAATTCATAACTTGTCTGTTCCCACGCTTTCTCGTCTGGAATCATTCCAAAAAATCTTGGATTTTCTTTCAATAGAAATCCATAAAATTCTTGTTGGAAATAAAAACTAGGAGTAGAAGCCATGTTTTTGTAAAACGAATTCTGCTTTTGTTTGTATCCTTCAAAAGCTTCTTTATCCATGTTTAAATCTGTAAAATAAGCATAGGTCATTTGAAACAAATATTCCAAGTCTTTTGGCGTCGCACTTCCGTTAAATCCTTCCGATGTGCTTCCAATGTACGGATTTACGTAGGCAATTTTACCATTCATAAACTTATTGATGTCGTTCAATTTTAAACCAGAAAATCCTGCTTCAGATAAAGCACCGTTTGCAAATTGCGTCTTTTTCAATTCTTCATTTGAATACAAATTACTTCCTCCAAAACTGATTCCACTCATTAAAATCTCATCATTTTTGAAATCGGTTTTTTTGTACGTCACTTTTACACCGTTAGAAAGCGTCAAAGTTGTAGTTCCAACTTTTGCATCCTTTTCCTTTTTTACAATGCTACCTGGTTTCACGTCATTACGCAATAAACTTGCCGCTACTTCTGTGTCTTCATAAGGCGTCAATTCGTTTGTATTTACGTTCAAGGCAGCCAATACTTCCGCTTCTGTAGGCAATTTTAATCCATCTTTTTCAGGTCCAGTTAAAATAACAACGCGGTTATCTTCCTTAATGTATTGATTGATTAATTTATTAATTTCGGTTAATTTAATAGTTGGCAATATTTTAGTAAACATAGCATGAGTCCATTCCATTCCTGGAGTTGGCTCTTTTTCCAAAAAGTGCGATTGATATTCGCCCACGTAACTAGACGAATTGGTTTTATCTCGGTCGTTGTAAGCGCGTTCTATACTTGCAATAAAATCAGATTTCGCACGATCCAATTCGCCTTCAGTAAATCCAAATTTCTTTACACGTTCGTTCTCTGCAACCAACACTTTTAAAGCATCAACTTGCTTATCTTCGGCAGACATTGCTACGGATTGATACGCTTCTTTGGTTCGTGCAAAAGTACCTCCATGATAGGAATATCCGTAGGTAAATGGAGGTGTAGGAGAATTTGATAATTCACCCAAACGGTTATTTAACATCGTTGAAAATAACCCATCGATAAGTTCGGTTTTGAAATCTGCAACTGTAACGGTTGCTTTCGGCATTTCATAATCTTTATACATCAATTGAACTGAAGCAGATGAAGCTTCTTTATCACTTTCAATAGCTACAAATGTTTCTTTATGATTTGGCACTTCATAAATCGTTCTAGGACGTTCATTAGTTGGATTTTTATAGGAAGAAAAATGTGCTTTTACTTTTTTCTCCATGTCGTCCACGTTAATATCTCCCACCACAATCACACTCATCAAATTTGGACGGTACCAATCTTTATAGAAGCTTACTAATTTATCGTACGTAAAATTTTCTAAAATGTCTTTTTTACCAATTGGAAGTCGATCTGCATAATGCGATTTATACATCATTTTGGGCATATAATGACCCATCATTCTCTTACCAGCACCAAGTCCAATACGGTATTCTTCTAAAACTACACCTCTTTCTTTATCAATTTCTTCTGGTGTCAAAACCGCGTTAAATGCCCAGTCTTCAATAATTTGAAACCCTTTTTCTAACTTCTCTGGATCGTCAGAAGGAATCGGTAAGAAGTAGACCGTTTCATCAAAACTTGTGTACGCATTTAAGTGTTGTCCAAATTTAACACCGATACTTTGCAAATAATCCACCAATTTGTTCTTAGGAAAATTTTTAGTTCCATTGAAACACATGTGCTCCATAAAGTGGGCCAAACCTTGCTGGTCGTCATTCTCTAGAATTGAACCTGCATTGATCACCAAACGCAAATCCACCTTGTTCTCCGGCTTGCCATTTTGCTTGATGTAATAAGTAAGTCCATTTTCCAATTTTCCCGTTCGCACGCTAGAATCAAATGGAATTAATGCATCACCTTTCATTTCTTGACCTACCATGGCAACTGGTAAGGCCAGCAAAAAGAAAAGTGTTCTTTTAATTTGTATCATATTAAATTATTTAAGGTTGTTTAAAACTATTAAATAACGCTCACTTAAATATTAAATTGTATTATTATTAACAAATAATTAATAAGATTATTTAGAATTGGTAGAAAATAAAATGGTGTGCAAATTCTAGAAGTGATTTATTAAACAGACCATCTATCCGCAGAAATCCTTATATTTACGAAATTGAAAATTAAATTCTATGATAACGCAAAATCGAGCCTCTTTCTTTATGATTTGGATAATAATTCTTCCTGTGCTTTTGCATGCGCAAATTGCAGAAGTTATTCCTCCTTATAATATCAAAACGGCTACCTTCGTTCAAAACGGCGAAAACGTAGTTCCGGTTTTTAATTTAAGAGACGGGTTCCAGTTTGAGTTTGACGATTTATACGGAGATGAAGCAAATTATTTCTATACCTTAAAACACTGCGATTATAATTGGAACGAATCTGAACTTTCTAAGGCCGAATATATTGATGGCTTTGACGACCAACGCATTCAAACCTACGAAAACTCGTTCAATACGCTGCAACTCTATTCGCACTATACTTTATCGTTTCCCAACAAATTTACTCGATTAAAAGTAACAGGAAATTACATCTTGAGCATTTTAAACAACAGTAAAGAGGTTGTTTTCTCCAGAAAATTTATTGTGTATGAAAATCTAGTTTCAGTACCGATGCAAGTAAAAAGACCTCGAACTACGCAATATTTGGACTCCAAACAAAATTTAGAATTTTCAATAAAATCAGAGCTCATTCAATTTCAAAATCCTTTGCAAAACGTAAAAATTAAATTGATTCAGAATGGAAATTTCAACACCGCTATTAAAAATGTGAAGCCGATGTTTACTATTGGAAATGATTTGATTTACAAATACGATGCAGAGACGCAATTTTGGGGAGGAAACGAATTTCTGAATTTTTACAATCGAGACATTCGCGCCGCCAATAATACAATAGCATTGGTACGATCAAATGAAACGTACAATTCAATATTGCACACCAACAATGCGCGACGAAATTCAATTTATACGTACTTCCCAGACCTCAACGGAAACTTTATTGTGCGAGATATTAATTCCGAAAATCACAGCATCGAAGCTGATTATGCTTGGGTATTTTTTAGCCTAAGTGCTCCCGAATATTTTGGCAAAAAAGACATTTACATTACCGGAATGTTCGAAAATTATGCGCTTTCTGAAGAAAACAAGATGGAATATAATGAAAAGAAAAACCTTTATGAGAAAGCTATTTTCATCAAACAAGGTTTTGTGAATTATCAATACCAAATTGCTGACAAAAAAGGAGTTATCGATCATGAAAATGCCATCGATGGTAACTTTCAGCAAACGCTTAACGATTATCTTGCTTTAGTGTATTATCGAGAAAATGGAGAACGATACGATCGAGTAATTGGCAAAGGAAGTACAACGTCCGAGTTTGTGACTAATTAGGTAAATATTTGGTTTAGCTTTTATTTTTAAGTAATTTTATCCAAAGTTTCAACTCAAACCCTTAAACAAATTGCTCTCCAATGGTTACACAAATAACAAGAGGTATAAAAATTTCTGTTTTGACTAGTTTTGAAGGTACCTACATTAAAAACTACCAACTTAACTTTGCCTTTAGTTACCAAATTACAATCGAAAATCACAGCAAAGATTCAGTGCAATTGATGACTCGTTTTTGGGAAATTTTTGATGCTTTAAATGAAAAAGACACTGTAATGGGTGAAGGTGTAGTTGGACAGAAACCGGTGCTACGTCCAGGTGAAACATATACCTATAAATCAGGTTGTCTTTTGACCTCTCCTTTTGGCGCGATGAAAGGCTATTTTAATATGATTAATTTTACCTCAACACGAAATTTCAAAGTAATTGTGCCTAGTTTTAAATTAAGCGCTCCCTTTGCCTCAAATTAAAGTAAAAATCTATTTCTCTGACATCTTAATCTGCACAACTTCCTCATTTGTCACAGCAAAGATAACATCACCTTCTTGCAATTTCATAATTCCTAAACCCGTAAAAGCGCCGAATGCAGGCAGAATCATTTGATTTTTCCGCTGAAAAAAACACGGCAATTTTAGATGACCTCTTCCCAAACCTCGAAGTACGATTCCAGGATGAATGTGTCCGGAAAAGTTAAACATTCCTTCTACTTCTGTCGGGTGATGCGTCAGTAAGAAGTCGTCCATGCGAATATAATCGACCACTTCAATACCGTTACTTTCATAATTCTTCGCGTCAATAATGTCATGATTTCCTGCAATTAAAACAAGTTCACACGTACACTGTTTGGACCATTCTATAAACAAATCCCACTCGCTATTTTTTGTACTGTGAAATAAATCGCCAAGAAAAAGAATGGTTGAAGCTTTGAAAAAATCTACGACATCAATTAATTTTTCAAAATTTTTATGCAAAGCATCGTTTGGAATTGCAAAACCGTTTTTTCTAAAATGGGTCACTTTTCCTAAGTGAACATCGGCAATTAATAAAGTATTTTTCTCGTTCCAAAATAAAGCACCGCTGGAATGCATGGTGAATAATTGGTCGTTAATTGTTGTTTCTAAAGTCATATGAATTGTCCGATTTTCGAACTTGTAATTTTTAAACGCAAATTACGCGAATTTTCACAAATTAAAATTTCGTAATTCGTGTGTTACTTCAAATAAGAAGCCGTCATTTTTTTAATTCGTTCTGCCAGAGTTTCACTTGATAATTTTTCGCGCAAGCGGTCGGTGATAATTGGGAAGCTAAACGGCGTTGGTTTTAAACATTCCTTTACTACTATTTTTTGTTTTGCAATTCGTTCCAAAGCCAATAAAAGTCGACCTTCTTCGAGTTGGTGTTCAAACGTTTCGCTATAAGCTTGTTGTAATAACAAATTGTCCGGTTCGTAATCTTTAAACACTTCAAATAACAATTGGGTTCCGCTTTGCAAATGTTTTGTCTTCACCGCTTTTCCGGGCATTCCGGTAAAAACCAATCCGGCAATTACGGCAATGTCGCGAAATTTTCTTCGTGCCATTTCGGTTGCATTTAAACTTTGTTGCAAATCTGCGTGAATGTAGGAAGTCGACAATAAATTATTATCTAATAAAACTTCTATGGAGAATTCTTGATCGGATAATAATTCAAAACCGTAATCGTTAAATGCTAACGAAAAAGTAATTGGCGATAACAAACTCATTCTATATGCCAAAACCGACGCCATTGCTTCATGCACAAATCGCCCTTCAAAAGGATAAAAAACGGCATGATAACCTTCCCGAGTTTTAAAAGTTTCAATTAGAAATTCATCCGCATTTGGGATAATTGATTCTTTTCTTTGTCTCTTAAAAATAACTTCCAATGCCTTTAATTCTACCGATAATTCTTCAGGTTGGTTTGCCAAATGAATTTCTTGACGCAGCAATTCACTCATTTGTGCCGAAAAGGACATCCGACCTCCGGACCAACTTACTACTTTTGATTTACTTCCAGCAGGCGCTTTTTGGACCAACACTTGCATGTTTTTGATGGCAAAAAGTTGCAGTCTTTTTCCACCGAAAATAAAGGTGTCGCCCGGTTGCAATCGCGAAGCAAATGATTCTTCAATCGAACCTATATAACCTCCGCTCAAAAATTTTACACTCATTGAAGCATCGCCAACTATGGTTCCAATCTGCATTCGATGGTGCATTGCTGTTCGCCTGCTTCTAATGATCATCAATCCATCTTCGTCCAATTCAACTTTTTTGAATTCATCATACGCTTGTAAACTTTGACTTCCATAAACTAAAAAATTCAAAATCCATTGCCAATCTTCCCTTGTTATGTGTTGAAAACAAAACGTAGATTTTACTTCCTTATAAATTTCATCAGGATAAAATCCATCCGAAACCGCCAAAGTATTTAGATATTGAATCAACACATCATAACTGTTCAAATACGGAACTCTATCTTCAACTAAACCTAATTTTACTGCTTTTCGTAATGCCGAAGCTTCGATTAATTCCATCGCATATGTTGCCAAGAAATACACGCGACTTTCTTTTCCGGGTTGGTGTCCACTTCTTCCGGCACGTTGTAAAAATCGTGCAACTCCTTTCGGGCTTCCAACTTGCACAATAGATTCTACAGGTGCAAAGTCGACTCCTAAATCTAAACTTGACGTACAAACCACTACTTTTAATTCTTCATTTCGGATGGCATTTTCCACCCAATGGCGCGTTTCTCTACTAATGCTTCCATGATGCATTGCCATTTCACCAGCAAATTCGGGATATTTTTCGAGTAAATTTTGGAACCACAACTCACAAGCCGAACGCACATTTGTAAAAACTAACGTCGTTTTGCTACCGCGAATTATTTCTGCTACTTGATCTAATAAATGCAAACCCATGTGGCCGCGGTACGGATAGGTTTCCATTTTCTCGGGCAATATGGATTCCACACGAATCTTTTTATTGATATTGGCACTTACCAAAACCGTTTCCGCTGGATTTTGATTGACGCCAAATAACACTTCCTGGGCTTGCGCCAAATTACCAATCGTTGCCGAAATACCCCAAACTTGCAACTTGGGAACAATCGTTTTCAATCGCGAAAGCGCCAATTCCATTTGAACGCCTCTTTTGGTTCCCAATAATTCGTGCCATTCGTCAATTACAATGGCTTCGCAGTTTTTAAATATCTTTTCGTAACCTTTTGTAGCCAATAATAATTGCAAACTTTCGGGAGTCGTAATCAGTAAATCGGGCATTTTGGTTTTCTGCTTCGCTCGTTCGGAAGCCGAAGTATCTCCTGTTCGGATTCCGACAGTTAAAGGCAATTCTAGATCGAGAATCATCTTTTCTGCCGCTTGTTTGATTTCTATAGACAGTGCTCGCAATGGAGTAATCCAAATCGCTTTTAATCCTGGAGGTGCTTTTTCTTTGTAGTTTTTATTTTTTCGGATGTAATTTAATACAATTGGAATCCAAAGTGCAAATGTTTTTCCACTTCCTGTTGGCGCGTGAAGTAAACCGTTTTTCCCTTGCAAAAAAGCCTTCCATGTTTCTAATTGAAATGGGAATGGGTTCCAATTTTGGCGTTGAAAAAAAGATTTTCCAATATCGATTAGTACTTTTTGTGTCATTTAATCCTCATTTTCATTACCAACAATCATACTTTTCAAATCTTCAATAGAATTTGCTTCATCGATTTTTTTATCTATTCGCCAACGCAAAATTCTTGGAAACCGTGTAGCAATGCCACTTTTGTGCCGTTTGGAAAGTGCAATACCTTCAAAACCAATTTCAAAAACCAATTGTGGCGTCACGCTTCGCACCGGACCAAAACGTTCTAGAGTATTCTTTTTTATGAAATCATCTACTTTTCTGAATTCGGCATCAGTAAGTCCGGAATAGGCTTTGGCAAAAGTTACTAATTCGCGGGTTCCATCTTCCTGATTTTGCCATAAGGCAAAGGTATAATCCGTAAATAAATTGGACCTTCGGCCGTGACCTCGCATGGCATAAGTTAAAACCGCATCAATGGTTAATGGTGCGATTTTCCATTTCCACCAATCTCCCTTTTTTCGTCCAACGAGATAAGGCGAATCATTTTTCTTTAACATCAAGCCTTCGCTTTTCATTTCTCGGGAACGGGATCGCTCTTCGGTTAATTCTTCCCAAGTAGCGAACTGCACTCGTTCTGAAAGTCGGATTGGCAATCCTTTATCTTTAATTTCTTGAAATAATTGTTCTAAAATTTCTCGTCTTTCTTGATAAGCCGTTTCCCTAATATCCTTGTTTTGCCATTCTAAAATATCATAAACTTTTAGAATCACAGGCGTTTTTTTCAACAAAGCTGCACTTACCGTTTTCCGACCAATTCGGGTTTGCAAATCATTGAACGTTCCGATATCGTCGTTTGGAAAAGGCAAAATCTCTGCATCTAAAACCGTTCCGTCGGGAATTGCATTTACGAAGGCGCCAAATTCGGGATATTTATCGGTCACTAATTCCTCTCCCCTACTCCATACAAAAATCTGTCCGTCGCGAATAATGGTTTGTGAACGAATGCCGTCCCATTTGTGTTCGGCACTCCAATCGCTTGGGTTTCCCAATGCTGCGATATCCATTTCTAACGGATACGCCAAATAAAATGGATACGGTTTTGAAATGAAATCACTGCTTTTTTCGTCTAAAATTAATTCCTGAAAGCTGATTGTTGACGGTTCCCAGTTGCCCATTAATTTGTAAGCCAATACATCTTCGTCAAGGTTTTCGGCTTTCGCCAAAGCACGAGTCATTAATTTTTGACTGACGCCAATTCGGAAACTACCGGTAATTAATTTGGTAAAGACAAAACGTTCGTAATAATTTAAAGCCAACCAATTTTCGTGCAAATAGGCTTTCTTTTCTTCTTCTGATTTCTTTTTTAGTGCAATGATTTCTTCGAGGAAAGTCGTCAAACTTTTATCAGTACTATTATCTGTGGTGGGAATTATCAAACCAATCGTTTCCGCTAAATCGCCAACAATGTGGTAACTTTCTTCAAAAAGCCACATCGGTATATTTGCTAATTCATTTGCCCAAAGGCGTAAAAGTGTTGTATTAACAGGTCTTGGTGGCCGACGATGCGACAGTAAAGCAATCGTCCAAACTTTATCAGTTGGTGGAGCTTGTCGGAAATAATCCGTCAAAGCTTCCACCTTTAGATTGGTTTTATTAGTGCTATCGAGGATTCGAATAAGATTGGCAAAACTTTTCATTACGTAAGCAGGTTTTTGACTTTTAATACTTCAGGCTGTGCTTCTTCACTTTCCATTTCACCTTCTCCTTTACCGCTAATTTCTCCCGCTTCCCCTTCGTATTGGGTCTTTGCAGTTCGGGCATCGTACCCTAATTCACGCAAGTACTTTGAAAACAAATCGCTGTAACCGTGGGTAGCAATCACTTTTTCGGCACCTGTTGCAGTAATACTTTCTAGCAAACCTTGCCAGTCGCAATGGTCGCTTAACACAAAACCTTTATCGACAGCGCGACGTCTTCTCGCTCCACGAAACGCCATCCATCCACTTGCTGAACCGGTCACATAAGGCGTCATTTTCCGAATCCAAGTACTTCCGTGAGCACTTGGCGGAGCCAAAACGATGTTTCCTAGTAGTTCTTCTTTCTTGGTTTCCCGAGTAATTAAAGTAGTTTCAGGAAAATCGACTTGAGCACGAAGCACTTGCGTCATATTTTCGATGGCGCCATGGGTATATATTTTTCCTATGTTTGGGTCTAGAAATTTGAGTAGGCGTTGTGCTTTTCCTAGAGAATAGCCAAACAGTACCGATGTTTTGCCTTCTGCTTTGTTTTCAGCCCACCATTCATTGACATCATTCATTACTTGGGATTGAGGCAACCATTTAAAAACAGGTAATCCAAAGGTACATTCGGTTATAAACGTGTGGCATTTTACGACTTCATAAGGAACCGAAATACCATCATCTTCTGTTTTATAATCGCCCGTAAAAACCCAAACTTCACCTTTGTGTTCCACCCGAATTTGAGCCGAACCAATAATATGTCCCGCAGGATGAAAAGAGAATTTTACATTATTAATTATGAAGGTTTCATTCCATTCTTTCCCAATAACGTTGGTCACTCCGAGTCGGTGTTTGATGATGGGAACATTACTAGAATGCGTAATATAACGTTCGTTTCCCCATCGCGAATGGTCGGCATGACCGTGGGTGATGAGGGCGTTCTTCACCGGTTTCCAAGGGTCGAGATATACGTCGGCTTGGGAACAGTAGATGCCTTTGTCGTTAAATTCAAGTAAGGGTGATGCCATGGTTATTTTATTTTCTCTGTCAGCTATTTTCTTAAAGTCACAACTTTTATTATAATGGTAAAAAATAATACAAATGTGATTTTTACGAAATTGCACATTTTATCCTTAACTTTTTACTGTATTTCAGGACTTATACATTCGTTTTCGCACTGTAGTAAATTTAAGGAATATCGGAAGTCAAAAATTACAACTTCTCTAAACATAAGTTGTAAAATTTCGCATTTTAAAAATTCAGAACATAAAGTAAATTATAGAAATTAAACCAAGAAAGTTGTAATCTAGGATAATACGCAAATGTTATATCTTTATAACAAACAAAAAAATTGCAAAATATGAGTTTAATAGATTTAATTACAGGAACTACCGGCAATAAAGTAGCTGAAGATGCTGAAAACAAATTCGGAATAAGTAAAGGACAAATGATTGGATTGGCAGCCGTTGCGGTACCACTCATTATTATGTATTTAAAGAACAAGTCAGAAAATACTGAGGAAGCAGCGTCTTTAAATAAGGCTTTGGAAAAAGACCATAATGGTAGTATTCTGAATAATCCATCGGAAGCTATGGACAAAGAATCAGAAGGGAATTCAATTTTAGATCATATTTTTGGCGATAAGAAAACAGAAGTAGAAACCTCGCTTTCAAATAAAACAGGAATTTCAATGAGTACCATCGGACCATTATTGGCAACACTTGCTCCAATTATCATGGGATATATTGGCAAAGAAAAACAAGATTCGGGCGTTTCTAGTGGCGGTGGACTATCGGACTTGCTTGGTGGGATTTTAGGAAAAGCATCTACTGAAGCAAAGGGCGAACCGAGTAATCCTTTGAATGAAATTTTAGGCGGTTTGCTGGGTGGTGGAACTACTGCATCAGGCGGAAATCCGCTGAACGACTTGCTTGGTGGTTTACTGGGTGGAAATACTTCAAAAAAGTCAGAAGAAGGTGGATTGGGTGGACTACTAGGAGGGATTTTTGGAAAATAAAATTTTTCATTACATTTAGACCGTTTCAAATATGAAGCGGTTTTTTATTGAACTTTAATGGTGATTCTCTCACTTTCTACAGCTTTTGCACATCATTAAATTTCACCTTTGACGCAGACGAACTTTAAACATCAAAAATTACATTTATGAAAACTATTTTATTAGCAGCACTTTTGATTATTGCAATTGTCATGATTGTTATGGGTATTAATGCAAAAATGGCTCCTCCAGCACTAACTGGTGCAGGTTTTATTGTTATTGCCGTATTATTGTATCAGAAGAAAAATTGAACTTGATTCGCAATTTAGGACAGCCGTGTCGTTTGTTATCTTAATTTCACATCTTTCATTGTGCTTTTCAAAGTAGCATTAGATAAAAGTAGTATCAGTAAGAAGACCATTTTCATCAATCTGCTATAAGTAAAGCCGCGTGGAAATAATTAATTAGAAAAGTTTATCTCCTAGCCATCAATTTTAGATAGAACTTTTCTTTTTCTAAATCAGTTGAAGCATTTTCAAATTCATCCACTAATCCAAAATGAAACAATCGTTCATTCATGGTCATTCCGCCTATACTATCAATTGTAACTCTTTTGAATTCGGACCATAAACTGTAAATCTGTAAGTAATCAAAATTGTTTTCCAACCAGATATTCCCAAGGTACTTTTCGAACGAATTTTCTAATGCTTCACTATTCATTTCGTTTGTTTTCCAGCTTTGCAGCGTATCCGCCACTTCCTGTACCACCTTATCGGGAGCAATTTTTCTGATGTGCAAAATTAATTTGTCAATGGTCATCAATGATGGAAGTTGTATTAACCAAATAAATTTTAAATAATCATTTCATTTCCTACAGGTGCTACTTCCGCATTTACAAATGATAGTGATGTTTATTCCAAAACGAAATATTTGATGTTGGATTAAAAAGCGTTTATTATTTCCCGTTCATTAAAAGCTCGTACTTCTTTTGCTTTTCCTGCCACCTTTTGGCTGCATATTGTTGCATATCTTCCACGCGGTCTTTTTCATCAACAATTTCAAAACCAAGAAGTGATTCTATAATATCTTCAAGTGTAGTTATACCGTCCATTCCACCGTATTCGTCTACAATTAACGATATGTGCTCTTTCTTGATAAGCATTTCTTCCCATGCATCAAATAAAGTCATGTTTTCTGGAAAGTGAATGATCTCTCTCTTGATGTCTTTTAATTGCAAATTAAATTGATCCTCCGCTAATTTTTCAAATACAAGTTCTCTAAAAATATACCCTGTAATGTTGTCTTTATTGTCTTTAAAAATCGGTATTCTTGAGAAATGTAAAAATTCTTTGTTCTTCAAAAATTCTTCTAAAGTCATTTCCTCACTCACCGTTACCACCACAATTCGTGGCGTCATAACCTCTTTAATTTTCAAGGTTTTTAGCTTGATCAAGTTTTGAATGATTTTATTCTCTTTATCAGCAAAAATACCTTCCTGCATTCCAATACTTGCCAAAGCAGAAATTTCTTCTCTACTTGTAGTTAATTCTGCTTTGCTTCTGGATAGCAATTTGGTCAAAATTGACGCACCCCAAACAATTGGATACGTTATAAAAATCATGATTCTTATAATTTTAGCAGATATGCTTATCAACTCTTTACTGTAATTTGCCCCTAACGTTTTTGGGATAATTTCGGTCAATACTAAAATCAAAACGGTTAACACTGCAGAGACAATTCCAAAAGACGCTTCGCCAAATACTTTAATTGCTTCGGCTCCTACACCTGCAGCACCCACTGTATGCGCTATCGTATTTAAAGATAATATAGCAGAAAGAGGCTTGTCTACATCTCCTTTTAACTTCAGCATAGTTTCAGAACTTTTGTCACCGTTTTCAACTCTTGATTTCAAATAAGAAACGGGAGTAGACAGCAATACCGCCTCCATAATAGAGCACACAAAAGATATAATTAGTGCGGTAAAAAGATAAATAAGTAAAAGTGTCATACTGGTTTTAAGTGAATAATTTAATTTCTAAGTTCTTGTTTTTGTTTTCTTTATAGCTTTGTTTACAAAAATAGTTGAATCTAAAAGATGCTATAAAGATGTGAAACTTACAGCCGCAAAGATAGAACTAAAATTAAAAGATTTAATAGGATTTTTTTTAGAAGTTGCAATTGCCATGCTCCACCTGTAGTGTAAAGGTTTTTCAATAATAAATGTGGAAATGAGTTGAGGTCTAGAAATTTATTGCACCGGAATTTTATACTTTAGTACCTGCACCACTTCAATGCATCCTAATGTTTTCAAATGAAAACTGCTTTAAATGCTATTTACACCACATCTTTTAGAGTACAAATTCCTTCTAACTGACGCATCAGTTTTGCATTGTTGTACGTTCTAGATTCAGATGGATAGTGGAATCGATCATCCTGTTAGAAAACTCTTTCTTAGCACAAGTTTTGGCAAAATACTCCTAATGGTAAGAAGTATTTCGCAGCTGCAATCTCAGATATTGCTCCTTAATGTACTAGAAATCGAAATTGCTTCTTCCTATTAAACATATCCTAGTTCCGCTTACTTTTGCAACGCTCTAAGTTTTACCTTAAACATTTTCGCAGCGCTGGTATAGCCTCCTTCGGTACCATCTACAAAGTGCGAATGCTTAGTTTTCCGGTCCAAAACGTAGCAAGACATGACTGAGGCGTGGGTAATATGAATACCGTAAATGATTTTTTTGTTTTGCTCTAATTGGTTGAGATAAGTTACAAATGAATCTATTTTATCCTGATCGGCAGTAAATATAGTGTTGATCATTCCGTCCATCATGAAGGTGTGGGACAACTGCCCTATTTGTTGCAAATAGTGCTGGCCATCAGCCGACAAATTTAAGTAGAACTTCCCAATGAGTGTGGAAATCCACTTCTTCAGTAAGTAAAACCAGTTCTGATTGACCAACGTAATTTTCATCTCTTCCCAAATGGTGAGAATATTAAAATTCAGTTGCAATTTCTCTGATTTAATGGGTTGCCTGCTGTTGAACGTCCCAAACAAAATATCCATTTGCGCAATGATCTCTTTGTATAAAAGGCGCTGGTCCGTTTCATTTACCGCATCTAATAACAAGCAGACCACTTTATTTTGACTCTGATTGGGATCGATTTTTTTCCACCTGCATTCCATCCCTTCCAGATTTAGAAGGTCTTTCTCAAATAAAATCGCCTCATTTTCTTCAAAATTTTGCTTGATAATTTCTTCTGCTCTTTTCAATCCGTTTCCTAAAACCACGGGAATAGACAATTGTTCGGTCAGCTTGTGTTTTGCTATTTTGAGTGTTGCCTCTTGCGCAATCAAGTGCGCTACCGAAACATGTCCAACCCGCAACGTGAGATTAGCATTTCTCTTTATGTGCAAACTATAATTGTCTAACGTCCCTACAATTTGATTTAAAAACAAAGCAGGAACTATAAATGTGGCTCCGTCTCCGCCAAAAAAGTAAGGGATTTCTGTAGACTGCTTTTCTTTTCGCACCAAGTTGAGCACAGAAATTATCGCTCCAGTGGCAGTCAAGTTGACTTGATGGTGCTTCCCATCTGCAACGGCTTCTGTGGAGTTTTGAATATCCACCACCACCACATGCCAAGTGGACGGAATTTCCGTAAAGCGCGTTTCCATAGCCAATAAGTCGACCAGGTTTTTGCCTGCACTTTTTAGATTCGTATAGAATTCAATTTCTCCCATTTTTTAAATCAATAACACCCGTTTCTTATACTATTTGTCCCTCTTTTGGTTCTTACCAAAATTACTTGACTACTCTTTCAGTGCAATGCCGTGTGTGGGATTAAAGGTGCGTGTTTTTTTGATCAGTAACAAGTTTTACAGACATAAAACACTTTTTAATGAAGCAAAACACCTGCAAGCTAAGTGTTTTAGAAAGCTGAACAGTATTGTTTTACAATTAAAAACCGTTGCAGCCGTCAAAAGAACACATAAATACCGCACCATTATAGTTGTAGATGCCACAATTATATATGTTTTCGACATAATTATAGTTGTCGATGGCATAATCATGTATGTTTTCGACATAATCATAGTTGTCGATGGCATAATTATATATGTTTTCGACATAATTATAGTTGTCGATGGTACAATCATGTATGTTTTCGACCTATCTACTGTGGAAGTCAGGAACTTTAAAATCTCGTGATTGGAAAATCTTTACGGTATACAATTTTTAAGAGTGATTGGAAATTTTGTAATTCTGCTCGTGCGAGCGTCACGCACGCAACCGATTATAAAAGTATATAGTTGCGGCTTTGTTTGTTGGCACGAGCGGGACGCTCGCGCAAGCGGGGAGAAAACTTCCCGTAACATACTTATAATAATATATTAGTGTAAACTATTCTAATTTCATTAAATGATAAAGTAATTCTTCTTTAGAATCAAAAAATGTAGTCTGAATATTGTCATAAATAAAAAATTTCCCGTTTGAATTTTTAGTGTAAAATTTATAGTTATGTCCTGCTTCAAAGATCAAAAACCAGGCTTTATAATTTCCATGTGTAAATGAATTATGACGATCTATAAAACTTGTACTAAATCTTATACTTTCATCATCAAATTTAAAAATATCCCACTCTCCGTCATTAATAATAGTTAATTTATCTTTTTTAAAAGCGATTTTAGTTCATTTTTCGAAATTTGCTCTACCTTTAAATTAAATTCCTCTGTAGTTAAAATCCCCGAATCTCTTAAGCTCTTTAACTGTCTATATTCAGACGAATTTTGAATATCCTCTTTTGCTTTTTCTGTTTTTATTTTAGCAACTTTTTCATAGTATTCCACATTTGTCAATATCCCTTTATCTCTCAACTCTGTAAGACTGTTAATTGAAGAATCTAATTTTGTTTTTACTTGTTCAACTTTTCTTTCACTTACTTTTTCTGCCGAATTTTCCACTTTAATATTGTTGTAAATCAACATAATCAAAATTCCTAACCATTGAGCAGGAGGAAAGATGATACAGATGTATAGAATAATTTTTTGTAAAACACTAAAACTCTCACTTTTCCAAACGTAAATTGAAGATGCAAAGGCTAAACCTACAATTGCTCCAACCCCTATGCTGTTACCCATAATTTTCTAAACTTTATTCAAAAATAGAAATAATTTCTTAAATTTGGCGATAATATTATATTATGAACACCCAAGAAAAAATTGAAAAGGTAAATAAGTATGTTGAAAACTTTCTTTTTAGAAAAGGATTCTCATTACTTGGCAAAGTGAGTTTAAACTGTAAGTTTTGGATAACAAATATTACTAATGAATCCGATAATTACTTTAAAGTAGATTCAGAAAAAGAAGCAAAAGAAATTGTAAAAGTATTTTTAACCAATTCTTACACTGAAGATGTTTTTAAAGATTTTATTTTTTCTGAAAGCAAACCTTTGTATCTAGCATTAGACATACAATTACCAATGTAAGAGTAAACAATTTTATCCCCCTCGCTCGTGCGAGCGTCACGCTCGTACCCGATTACAAAAGTATATAGTTGTTACTTTTCTTTGTTGGCACGAGCGGGACGCTCGCGGTAGCTGCGAAATTTTAAAGACTATATTCTTAATTAAAGTTGTATACTCTTAAATAATTCTAATATATCAACAGATATGAATTCTGGAATATCAGAAATAGTTTTATTTATCACATCTCTTCTCAGTCCATTTTCATCTTTATATCGGAGTAGCGGAGGAAATATTTCGAATAAAAAATTTGGGATATTATGTCCATAACTTTTTAGAAACCAATCTGGCAAAGCTATGGTTAAACCATTAATATATTTAACGTGTGATATAGTGGTCTCGGTAGTATCTTTAAAAGAAGGTTTTATTATATCTAAAATTTTATGAGTTACAGTTTGAATTTTTGATTCATCAAATGAGATGTAATCTAAATACCTATCAGACTCATCTAGTCCAAGTTCTTCATTAGTTAATATTTTTTCTCTTAAAAAATAGAATCCTAAAAGTACGGGGTCAAAAATATAATTTTCAATACTATATCTTTTATTATATCCAAGTACCTTGATTTTCTCATCACATTGATTTTTCTTGTCCCAATCAATAATACCATAAATAGAATTATTACCAGCAGTATTTAATCTACTAACAATATCTATTACTTGGTCGCAATTCCCTCGACCCGACACACCAGAAGATATGAAGTTCAATGAGATTTCAGCTAGTAAATGCTGTTTGACACAATTGTAAACCTTGTCATAATATTCAGCGTCATATTTTGATTCAACAAAAACCTGTTTTCTATTCTCGTAACTTATACTCAAAGAAGGAACACCAAATGTAAGTATATTTAGTGCCTCGCCTTTATTTACTTTTTTAATTGTAGTTGTTTCCGATTCTTTTTTTATAACATATATAGATTCAGATGGTGCCAACGCAACGGTGCTCGGTGAATGTGTAGCCATAATAACTCTTGAACCATACTCTTTAATCACAACATTATTTATTACATCAAAAAACTTCTTAGTCATCAATGGATGTAAGTGTGCATCAATTTCATCCAAAATTAAGATACTTTTCTTAAATCCTCTGTACTCAAAATAATACAGAAGCATAGCTAAAGACATAATCACTTTCTCTCCGGAAGATAAATTATTTATTCCTATATCAGTTCCATCAACCGGGTCTATCAATTTTGCAGAGAATTGATAGGGATTCATTTCATTTAATGGATTATCAAATACTGATTGAATATGTTTTTTTTCGGGAATCATTATCTCATAAGGAATTCCAGCAGATTTAATAACTTTATTTAATATATCCCAAGGTGCTTCAACGTTTCTAGATGAACCAGTATTCTTATGCTCAATAGAAGTGGTTTTGTACAAATAAATGTAAAAAATCATATCCAAATTGTCTTGACTTATTAAATCTGAATCTTCCGTTAATATTTCTAAAGGCAAATAATACATAATGTCAGCAGGCAATAGTGATTTTATATCCTTACCTGAATCTCTAACAATTTCATCTAAATTCTTATTCCTTTACCCTTTAACACATTAAATAATCTTGTAAATGCTGGATGAGGGTCAGAATAGTTACCTACAATAATCTTATTTTGAATGCTATCAATGATATCTTGCTCACGCTGAATAAATTGGTAAGAATTTGCGTGATCAATAAAATTAAGCAAAAACTCACAAATCTTTTTTAAATCTTGGAATCCGAACTTATTATTTTCAAAATTAAAATTACCTCCTCCAGATTGCCACTGCAATAAGCCATTTTTTTCTATATCTATTTCATTAAATGTCATCTTAAACTCTCCACCATTATATACATTATTTGGAGTTCTCTGATTATAAGAAAGATTATTATATCCTTGACTAATGATTTGCAAAAGCTGACTTTTACCAGTACCATTAAGCCCTGTAAGTATTGCTAAATCTGGAATGTTAGCCCATTCAAAACTCTTTAAATATTTATATTTACCTTCAAATTTAATTTCCATATTATAAAATATATAATTTATATAGTTAGTAGCGAATTTTTCACTTTTTAATCTTCTAAATATTAATAATTATCCGGAAGTATTTGTATAATTAGTTTCTTTTAAATACAAATAAACTTATATTAAACTTTCCACTTTTTTCCAAATTTAACAAAATTTACTATTATAAAACACTCAAATGTTAACTATATAATCATGAAACATTATATGATGTTTCATAAGCCCCAAACCACCCCAAAAGCACACCCAAGAAACTCACCTAGCCCCGACAGAAAGGAGCCCCGATTTTTCATCGGGACGGGATGATGGCGGGAAAAAGGAAACCTGAAACAACACTATCGATTCGCTCCCAATTTAATTACGGAAAAGGGGATGTTATCGGTAAAAGAAGGTTATCTAATTATCATTTTGTACATTTGCAGCAAGTTTTTTTATTGATAATTTAAACAACACGATATTATGTTAAAAGGATTTTTTCATGTGCCAAAGGCGGTTAACGAGCCGGTAAAGTCTTATGCACCAAATAGCCCGGAGAAAAAAGCGGTTTTAGAAGCGTACACTAAAATGTGGAACGAGAAGATTGACGTGCCTAATTACATAGGTAGCGAAGAAATTAGAACGGGAAACACCAGAAATATGTCGGCACCACACGACCATAAACACATTGTGGGAACGTATCATCTAGCAGAGAAAAAGCATGTAGAGCAAGCGATTGCAAATGCTTTGGAAGCTAAAGATGCTTGGGCAAACTTGGCTTGGGAACAACGTGCCGCTATCTTCTTGAAAGCAGCGGAGTTGATTGCTGGACCGTACCGTGCGAGAATTAACGCGGCTACGATGATTGCTCAATCCAAAACGATTTACCAAGCAGAAATAGATGCTTCTTGTGAGTTGATTGACTTCTTACGTTTTAACGTAGAGTTCATGACGCAGATTTATAACGACCAACCAAAATCGGATTCTTCGGTTTGGAATCGTTTGGAATACCGTCCGTTGGAAGGTTTTGTATATGCAGTAACGCCTTTTAACTTTACGGCTATTGCAGCCAACTTGCCAGCGAGTGCGGCAATGATGGGGAATGTAGTGGTATGGAAACCGAGTGATAGCCAAGTGTTTTCGGCAAAAATTATCATTGATATTTTTAAAGAAGCGGGTGTTCCTGATGGAGTAATCAACGTCGTTTTTGGTGATGCTCAAATGGTAAGTGATACGGTTTATGCAAGTCCTGACTTTGCTGGAATTCACTTTACAGGTTCGACTCACGTGTTTAAAGATATTTTCAAACACATTGGAAACAACATCCACACGTACAAAACCTACCCAAGAATTGTAGGAGAAACAGGTGGAAAAGATTTTATTGTAGCACATCCTACAGCTAATGTAAAACAAGTGGTTACGGGAATTTCTCGTGGTGCATTTGAATTTCAAGGACA
Source organism: Flavobacterium tegetincola DSM 22377 (assembly GCF_000425485.1). Lineage (GTDB taxonomy): Bacteria > Bacteroidota > Bacteroidia > Flavobacteriales > Flavobacteriaceae > Flavobacterium > Flavobacterium tegetincola. The sequence goes on from NZ_AUDN01000008.1 coordinate 247,581, forward strand.
GAAATGTTCGGCAGCTTCTAGAGCTTATATTCCGCAAAGTATGTGGGCTGAAGCCAAAGAATTGTTGATTAAAGATGTGAAATCGTTTAAAATGGGTTCGCCAGAAGATTTTGGAAACTTTATTACAGCGGTTATTCACGAAGGTTCGTTTGACAAACTAGCTAGTTTTATTGACCAAGCGAAGAAAGACAGCGATGCAGAAATTATTGTGGGTGGAAATTACGACAAATCGAAAGGGTACTTTATTGAGCCAACGGTAATCGTGACTACAAATCCAAAATATGCAACGATGGAAACAGAATTGTTTGGACCTGTGATGACGATTTACGTTTACGAAGATGCAAAATGGGCAGAAACATTAAAACTGGTTGACGAAACTTCTCCGTATGCATTAACTGGTGCTATTTTTAGTGGCGACCGTTATGCCATTGCAGAAGCGACTGAAGCGTTGAAAAATGCAGCGGGTAACTTCTACATCAACGACAAACCTACAGGTGCTGTTGTGGGAATGCAACCTTTCGGTGGAGCAAGAGCTTCAGGAACCAATGACAAAGCGGGTTCTCCATTGAACTTGTTGAGATGGGTTTCGCCAAGAACGATTAAAGAAACTTTTGTTACTGCAGAAGATTATAGGTACCCGTTTTTAGGGGAATAGTCTTTGTTGTCAGTTGACGGTTGACAGTTTTGAGCAATTTATAGAAAAACCGAGTCATTTAGTTGGCTCGGTTTTTTTTGTGGAAATTAAATTCGTAATCAATTGAATGTACTAATGAATGAATGCTCAAAATGAAAAACTACTTGAATGTAGCTAAACCATTAAGATAATAAGAAAATTAAGCTCAATACTTATCCTAATTAAACATAAGAATGCTCACTCATTTGATGCAATAAAATAGTACTATTCAAGTAAAAAATGTAGCGTATAAATTAAAATTTAATCCCACTTCATGCATCTTACTATCTTAATGGTTCAAAAAAATTAAGCTTTAAACTTCAAAGGTAAATGCACTACTTTCTTGGTTTCGAAGAATTCACCCTCAAAAAACTCGGTGATATTGTATTCTTTGGCACTTGGAAAATCTTTTAATTCTTCGGTTAAGTCGCCTCCTTTTAGGTAGAGAATTCCGTTTTTGAGTGCGTGTTTGTTTTGCTTTTTGATTTTGGTTTTGACCCAAGAAACGAAATCGGGCATGTTAGTTACGGCGCGACTTACGATAAAATCGAAATCACCTTTTACGTTTTCGGCACGCATTTGTTCGGCTTTTACGTTTTTTAATTCTAAAGCTTCGGCAACGGCTTGTACTACTTTTATTTTTTTGGCGATGATATCAATCAAGTAAAAACGCGTTTCGGGGAATAAAATAGCTAGTGGAATTCCTGGAAAACCACCGCCTGTACCGACGTCTAAAACGTAAGTTCCGGGTTCAAAAGATTGGATTTTTGCGATTGCTAACGAATGCAATATGTGTTTGGTGTACAATTCGTCGATATCTTTTCGTGAAATCACGTTGATTTTGGCATTCCATTCGGGATATAATTCGCCTAATTTTTGAAACTGTTGCTTCTGAACATCAGATAGATTAGGGAAATATGTGCTAATTTCTTCCATTTTAAACTTTTTTACAAAAGTAACTAATTTTAAAGGCAAATATTTAACCTTTGTGTGGCGTTTTCAATTTTATTATTTTTTATCTTTGGAGTCGTTTATTTTTACATCTAAATACTATATGAATACCAACATACCCACGTTTTCAAAAAAAGACAGTCTTAAATTTTTCCGAACGTTAAATTCAAGAGTGAATGCTTATTTTAAAGAAAACAACATACAAAAAACTGGAAACTGGAAACTGCATTTAAAAGCTGTTGTGATGTTTGTACTGTTTTTAACTCCTTACTTTTTAATTCTTACAATTCAGATGCCTTTTTGGGTGATGCTTTTACTTTCCGTTGTCATTGGAATTGGTATGGCTGGAGTGGGAATGAATGTGATGCACGATGGAAATCATGGTTCGTATTCGAACAAAACGTGGTTGAACAAATTTATGGGTGGAAGCATCTATATTTTGGCTGGAAATGTACACAACTGGCAAGTGCAACACAATGTTTTGCACCATACTTATACGAATATTCACGGTCATGATGAGGATTTAGATGCGGGAAGAATTATTCGATTTACGCAAGAAGCGCCTTGGTATAAGTTTCATAAATTTCAGCATTATTACTCTGTTTTTCTTTACGGATTATTGACTTTCAACTGGGCTTTAACAACCGATTGGAAGCAAATGAAAGCATATTTGAAACGTAAATTGTCATACGGAGAACCGCAAAATCCTGCGAAATTATGGACGGTTTTAGTGATTACTAAAATTATTTATATTTCAGTGTGGTTGGTTTTACCAATGGTAATTGGAATCGCTTGGTGGAAAGTTTTACTAGGCTTTTTAGTCATGCATTACACAGCTGGTTTGATTTTGAGTATTGTGTTTCAATTGGCTCACGTTGTGGATGAAACGACCAATCCATCTCCAAACGAATTAGGCGAAATGGAAAACACTTGGGCTATTCACCAATTGTATACGACAGCTAATTTTGCTCCGAAAAATGCAATCGTAAACTGGTTTACAGGTGGTTTGAATCACCAAGTTGAACATCATTTATTTCCGCATATCAGTCATATTCACTATGGTAAAATTGCTGAAATCGTGAAGCAAACCGCAAAGGAATGCGACCTTCCGTATCATGAATTTCAAACGATGACTGCCGCTGTAGTTGCACATTTTAAACACTTGAAGGAGTTGGGGCAAAAACCAATGTTGGTAGCTTAATTAGACACTTTAAATTGTACAAAATACGTATTAAATATTTTGAACTTAATACTAAAAATCAATCGGCACGGATGTAAAAAATCTTGTTGCCGATTTTTTATTTTATAAAAAATAAGACGTGGTTTTCTTTCCATGTAATTTGAACTAAAGCCTTATATTTGTAAACGAATACTAACATTTTAAACTTTATTCCATGAATCAATTATCGGATAGAATTAATAAGATTTCCACTTCACAAACTTTGGCAATGGCCGCTTTGGCGCGCGAATTGAAAGCACAAGGAAAAGATATCATCAGTTTAAGTTTAGGTGAACCTGATTTTAACACGCCTGATTTTATCAAAGAAGCTGCGAAAAAAGCAATCGACGAAAATTACAGTACGTACTCGCCAGTGGATGGTTATATGGATTTGAAACAAGCCGTTTGTAAAAAATTCAAACGCGATAATGACTTGGATTATACACCTGCAAATGTGGTTGTTTCTACTGGAGCCAAACAATCGTTATACAATATTGCTCAAGTAATGATTAACGAAGGTGATGAAGTAATTCTTCCGGCACCATACTGGGTTTCTTACTATGAAATTGTAAAAATGGCGGGTGGAATCCCTGTTGAAGTTCCAACTTCTGTAGAAACCGATTTCAAAATCACACCGGAACAATTGCAAGCTGCGATTACTCCAAAAACAAAAATGATTTGGTACAGTTCGCCTTGTAACCCTAGTGGTTCTGTATTTAACCGTGAAGAATTGACGGCTTTATCGAAAGTGATTTTGGCACAAAAGCAAACGATTTATGTAGTTTCTGATGAAATTTACGAGCACATTAATTTCTCTGGAACATTCTGCAGTATTGCATCGATTCCAGGAATGTTTGACCAAACGATTACTGTAAATGGTGTAGCAAAGGCATTTGCTATGACTGGTTGGAGAATTGGTTACATCGGAGCTCCTGAGTTCATTGCAAAAGCATGTACAAAAATGCAAGGCCAAGTTACTTCTGGCGCGAATTCTATTGCACAAAGAGCGACGATTGCAGCTGTTGAAGCCGACCCAAGTGTTTTAAATGAAATGGTTGGTGCTTTTAAAAGCAGACGTGATTTAGTGGTGAAATTAATTCAGGATATTCCGGGATTGAAATTAAATATTCCTGAAGGTGCGTTTTATGTATTTCCTGATGTCTCATCTTATTTTGGAAAAACTTTGAACGGAACTGAAATTAAAGATGCCACTGATTTTGCAATGTATCTTTTGGCAGAAGCCAATGTAGCTTCAGTTACTGGGGAAGCTTTTGGAAACCCAAATTGCTTAAGATTATCATATGCAACAAGCGAAGACCAATTGACGGAAGCGTTTACTAGAATCAAGAAAGCGCTAGTGTAATTGATATTTATATAAAATAGAAACCCCGAAATTTTTAAGATTTCGGGGTTTTTTTAGTTTTAGAAAAGAGTATTTATTTCTTGCGGTAATTCATTAAATATTACTTTCTATTATCATAATCGATATCAAATTTAGCGAAAAGTTTCTTGGTCATCGACTTGTTTACTTTTTTTGACAAATCAGAAATAGCTGCCTTTTCAGTTTCTTTTTCAACTGATTTTGTCGGCATTTCCGTTACCTTAACTCCCATTTCTAAAGCGAGTTCTTTCAATAATAAAAGTTTCTTTTTCGAAGTGCTGTCTAATACTAAAGTCATAATTTCTATTATTTTATACTCAAAGATACAAAAAACACTACAAAGTTATTCGGCGTTTCAATTTATTAAAGCTGTACAACCGCTACCGCATCAATCTCAATCAGCCAATCTCGATTTCCTAAAATCGAAACGCCTACTAAAGTACTCGCTGGATAATTGCTTTCGCCAAGAAAATCTTTTCGCACTTTTCTGTAAATAGGCAAGTCAATTTCTGGGTTAAAATGTACAATATACGTGTTCATTTTTACCACATCTTGAAACGTCGCGCCACATTCCGTTAGTAAATTTTCTAAATTTTTGAATGTGTCTATGGTTTGTAATTCCAAATCACTACCAATTCCTATTTGACCCGAAATATGCAGGGTTTTGGTGTTTTCAGTTTCTACAACCACAACTTGCGAAAATCCTGCATTGGGATGAATGTATTCTTTTTTGAACATGTTTAGAATTTAATTAGTCGTTAGTGTTTTACAAAATCACAGCAAATTTCGTTTATTTTCAGCAATACTAAATTGCAATTGGTATTCGTTAGGGATTATTTCTTAATTTAATTTTACAAAAATTATCTTTACAAAAATTAAATCCAATCGAAATGTCAAAAATACTATTACTCGGTTCCGGCGAACTTGGAAAAGAATTCACCATTGCAGCACAACGAATCGGTCAAACGGTAATTGCCGTTGACAGTTATGAAAATGCACCAGCGATGCAAGTTGCCAATGATTTTGAAGTCATCAATATGCTTGACGGAACGGCTTTGGATGCAATTGTTGCCAAACATAAACCGGATTATATTGTTCCAGAAATTGAAGCGATTCGAACGGAACGTTTTTATGACTATGAAAAACAAGGAATCACTGTTGTTCCTTCGGCGAAAGCGGCGAATTTCACCATGAATCGTAAAGCTATTCGGGATTTGGCGGCGAAAGAATTAGGTTTGAAAACAGCCAAATACCAATATGCAACTACTGGCGAAGAATTGCAAAAAGCGGTTGCCGAAGTAGGAATGCCTTGCGTGGTAAAACCATTAATGAGCTCGTCTGGAAAAGGACAATCAACTATAAAAGTGGAAGCTGACATTGAGAAAGCTTGGAATTACGCACTTGAAGGTTCGCGTGGTGACGTGGTAGAAGTCATTGTGGAAGCGTTTGTGAATTTCAATTCTGAAATTACACTTTTGACGGTTACCCAAAACAATAATCCAACGCTTTTTTGTGCTCCAATTGGCCACCGACAAGAACGAGGCGATTACCAAGAAAGTTGGCAACCGGCTCTAATTTCGGACAAAGATTTGTTTGAAGCACAAGATATGGCAGAAAAAGTAACCGAAGCTTTGGGTGGTGCTGGTATTTTTGGTGTTGAATTTTTCTTAGCCGACGACGGCGTTTATTTCTCCGAATTATCGCCAAGACCTCACGATACGGGAATGGTAACTTTGGCGGGAACGCAAAATTTCAATCAATTTGAACTGCATCTTCGGGCGATTTTAGGCTTTCCTATTTTCGAAATCAAACTTGAAAAAGCAGGTGCAAGTGCTGTAATTGCTGCGAAAGAAAATTCGGAACACATCGTTTATGAAGGTTTGGAAAAAATCGCTGCTTTACCAAAAACCGATTTTAGAATCTTTGGCAAAAAAATAAGTCGGCCTTATCGAAGAATGGGTGTTTCATTAACTTATGATACTTTGGAAACTCCAATTGCAGCAATAGTGGACAGAGCTGTTGAAGCAGCAAAATTGGTTGAATTAAAATAGGAAATATTCTAATTCAATTTTGCCACAGATTCAAAAGATTACCACAGATTTAATCTTTTGAATCAAAATAATCTGTGGCAAAAAAATGTATCTTTTATTTCATTTTTTTCTATATTTAAAGAATGAATTTACTACTGAAAAATATCGCAAAACACGTTACTTTAACTGAACAGGAAGAAGAACGTGTTTTGCTTTTGACCGAACTTCAAACATTCAAAGCAAAAACTATTTTGCTCAAAGAAGGCGATATTTGTACACAGTCTTATTTTGTAATTAAAGGCATTTTAAGAAGCTACACGAGAGACGAAAATGCCGTGGAACACGTGGTTAATTTTGCTTGTGCAGAATGGTGGATGGCCGATATGTACAGTTACCTTTCCCAACGTCCGGGCCAACTTTTCATTGAAGTAAATGAAGATGCAGAGGTAATTGTATTGACTAGAGAAAATCAAGAAAAGCTCTATTCTGAAGTTCCTAAACTGGAACGCTTCTTTAGAATTTTAATCGAAAATTCATTGATTGCCAATCAACGTCGGCTAATAAATAACTTGACTTTTACGGCTGAAGCGCGTTATGATCTTTTTACTAAAAAATTTCATTCCATACTTCCTTACCTTCCGCAAAAGCAAATTGCCTCCTATATTGGCGTGACTCCCGAATTTTTCAGCCGAATGAAAGCCCGACTTTTAAAAAAATAATTTCATAATCTAGGTCAAGTGCTCTTTTTGTGCAAGCTTTGTAAATTTGTAAAATAAAAATCAATAAAAATTTTAGATATGAAAAATACAGTCTTACATACAGCAGATTCACGAGGACATGCCGATCACGGTTGGTTAAATGCTTATCACAGTTTTAGTTTCGGAAGTTGGTTCAATCCAAACCGCGTTCAGTTTGGAACTTTACGCGTTTTAAATGACGATACCGTTGCAGCAGGAATGGGCTTTGGAACGCACGGTCACGAAAATATGGAAATCATCACGATTCCGCTTGAAGGCGATTTGGCACACAAAGACAACATGGGAAACGCCGAAACCATTAAAACGGGCGACATTCAAGTTATGAGTGCCGGAACGGGCATTCAACATTCGGAGTTTAATCCAAATAAAGACATTCGAACTAAATTATTTCAAATTTGGTTGTTTCCAAATAAGCAAAATGTAACGCCACGGTACCAACAAATTACATTAGATAAATCGTTGCAGAAAAATGATTTCGCACAAATTTTATCTCCAAATATAGAAGATGAAGGAGTTTGGATTCATCAAGATGCTTGGTTTTATTTGAGTGATTTTGACGCCGACTTTTCAAAAAAACTAGCTTTGAAAAAAGAAGGAAACGGATTTTACATCATGAATATTGAAGGTGAAATTGAAGTAGATGGAGAAAAACTTTCAACTAGAGATGCCATTGGAATTTCAAATACTTCTGAAATTGAAATTAAAGCCACTAGAGTTTCAAAGTTTTTAGTAATGGAAATTCCGATGAATGTGTAAATGTTTTATAAAAAATTTGCCACAGATTAAATGATTTTCAGCGGTTTAAAATGCTTTTAATTTTCTTAAACTGTGGCATAAAATTAAAATAAGCAATAAAACCAAAATACATAATCTAGGTTAAGTGGCTTTCGATTTAGACAAACTAAATTTGTACTATCAATAATACTAACAATAAAAAACATAAAAATGGCAATAACTAAATGGGCAATTGATCCAACACATTCAAGCATAGGTTTCAAAGTAAAACACATGATGTTTACAAACGTAAGAGGGAATTTTGAAAAATACGATGCTACAATTATTTCTGATGAAGCTGATTTTTCTAAAGCTACTATTGAGTTTTCAGCTGATATTGACTCCATTAATACCGATAATGCGGATAGAGACAAACACTTAAAAAGCGCTGACTTTTTCGATGCAGAAAATCACCCGAAATTGACTTTCAAAGCTTCTTCTTTCACCAAAGCTGGAGATGATTATGAAATTGCTGGAGATTTGAGCATGCACGGTATAACAAAATTTGTAAAATTTCCAGCAGAATTCAGCGGATTGATGACCGACCCGTGGGGAAATACAAAAGCAGGATTGAACATCTCTGGAAAAATTAACCGTAAAGATTGGGGATTGAACTGGAATTCAGCTCTTGAAACAGGTGGAGTTTTAGTAAGTGAAGAAGTAAAATTAGAAATTGAATTGCAATTGGCACAACAATAATTTTCATCTTAAATAGATTTAGGTTCAAATAAGAAACCCTGTTTTAGTAATTTAAAACAGGGTTATTTATTTATTATCAGTACTGAAGTTCAAAATCCGTTCCGATTAATTTTATTCACATTCGTCGAACTACTTTACAATACTTTATGCTCTTTTTCGGCTTTGGAATCCAAATAATTTCCATAAATAATTCCAGCTGCTAGTCCAATCGGAAGGCCAATCCCTATACCTAAAGCAATGTTTCCCAAAGCTACGCCAACGGGCAAAAATACTACCCAGCCCAAACTCATTCCCAAAGCCATGTAACGGCTTTTATACTTCCCTTTTCGAATAAAACCAAATTTTTTATCTACATACGTTTGCAAATTTGAAATTTCATTTAGGTGTTTTGTTCTGTATTTTGGTGACTTACCATCTGTTTTAACAGGAATTTCTCTAATCACAAAACCAACTTTCGATTGTAATTCCTCATCAGAAATTATAACCTCTTTTGCCAATTTTTGTAAAAGATTCGATAAATAAGAATATTCAATATTTTCCCTTTCTTGCTCTGAAAAGTGTACGGTCTTTGCTTGCAAAAGCTCTTTCATTTCTGTTACCCAGTTTTCCATCTCTAGTAAAGTTATTTTTTAGTTTTACTATTTCCCAATCGAAAGATTATCAAAATCAGAAACCGTAATTATTTTCTCTAAATCCACGTCAAAGTAAATTTGAACACTATCACCAACCACGGTAATCGGAAGTTCGTTGGACGATTGCGAAGAACCCACAAAAATCGAAGGACTGTCATTGACCATAAAATAATAAAAACTATTGCCGTTCTTGATGTCATTTGATATCCGAGTTACCACGGAATTCAACTTTTTCTTGGTGGTCAAACTTTCACTATCCACACCATTATCGGCCATATTATACACGTTTTTATAAGCCATAAGCGCTTCACGCATTGTATTTCCAACACCTACAATCGTGTAATCTTTAATGGAAACCATCGCAAACATTTTAACCAAACCGCCATCATCTTTCAAAGTCATTACATACGTTGGAATATTATTAATCACATACGGAATAGGCAATGAAGCATGATATCCCTTCTCCTGTACTTTCCCTTCCGCGGAACTTTGAGCCGCATATTCTGTCGCACCACTTTGTTTATAATACGTCGTTTCCTTGGTTCGCGTATCTACCAGAACAAAACCAACTGTGGATTCCTCTTTTCCAACCGAAGATAATCCGGTATACCAATACGATTTGTGATTTTCACCGTAGACCAAAGTCAAACCTTCTGTAGTTTGCAATTTATTTTCATTGGACCAGTTCCAGTAGCCTTGGACGTATTCGCCCCAATCAGAAAGTTGTTCCTCAATAAAATGGATCGGTTGAATTCTATCTACCCAAAGTGGCGTTTCTTCCATTGAATACTCGGTAATAACACCCGTTTGAGCATCTACAATTAGCGTTCCGGTGGCATTGCTTCCGCCAAAACCAATTTCCTTTTTATAGGTAGTTACAATCCAAAAAGGATTCCCTTCATCATCAATTTCAAAACTAAAATCAGTCAAACCGGTAGTTGTATATCCCTTGAAATAAACGTGTCTTTCAATTTCAGAACCAAAAAATGCTTCCGGTTGGTATTTAATTTTTACCGGCTTTCCGTTGATCTCTTGTACTAATTTCACGTCGCGTTCATTCGTTGCCGATACCATTACATAACCTGGAGTTCCTTCGCTGTTGTTCATCCATTTTAAAAAACCCGTGTGCAAAAGTGGGGCAACCCAATACAATTTGTTATCTACTTTCTGAATGGTAAATTCTCCTATTTCCGCCTGACTACCTAAAGAAGGTTGCGAGCCAATGATTTTTTCGCCTAACAACATTGCCAATCTTTCGTCAACTACTCTAATCTCGTCTAAAGAAATCGGAGCGATGTGATTTTTTAAATCGTCACCGTTTTTAACTTCACCAATTAAATTGCGATACGTTTCGCTTCTGAACATCGGAAGTGACGTTACCAAAGGCAAAATGATGACGTAAGCCAGAACAATTGCAATTAAAATTTTGAAAATCTTACTCGGTTTTTGAGTGATAATCAATTGTTTATTGGCAGGATTTACAGCTAATTTGGTAAAAAGAACTACTCCAATTAAAAGTAAAAGTAGTATTAAAATGGGCAACTGTACGAAACCATAATTCAGTACCGGTTGACCAAAATAAAACATTAGAAGAGCAACAAGAACTAAAACGATTACCGCAAATATTTTTTTCATAACTTATAGTTTGATTATTAAATAAGTCGCAAATAAGAGCAAATGTTACATTTATTGCCGATTAAGTTTTCAAATTGGCGGCAAAATGATTCAGAAATTGTGCTGAATTGATTAAATACAGTATTTTTGTTTTCCAATTTATAAAACACTCAAGCATGAAAGCATATATATTTCCAGGACAAGGCGCTCAATTTACAGGAATGGGCAAAGATTTATACGAAAATTCTCCGTTAGCTAAAGAAATGTTCGAAAAAGCGAATGAAATTTTAGGTTTCAGAATCACAGACATCATGTTTGAAGGAACAGCAGAACAATTGAAGGAAACGAAAGTTACACAACCTGCTATTTTCTTACATTCAGTTATTCTAGCAAAAACGTTAGGCGAAGAATTCCAACCGCAAATGATTGCTGGACATTCTTTAGGTGAATTTTCGGCATTAGTTGCCAATGGAGCTTTATCCTTTGAAGACGGATTACGATTGGTTTCTAAAAGAGCTTTGGCAATGCAAAAAGCCTGTGAAATCACTCCATCTACAATGGCAGCCGTTTTACGTTTGGACGATAAAATTGTAGAAGATATTTGTGCTTCAATTGATGGCGTTGTTGTGGCTGCAAATTACAATTGTCCAGGGCAATTAGTGATTTCTGGTGAAACCGTAGCAGTTGAAAAAGCGTGTGAAGCACTTTTAGCCGCTGGAGCAAAACGGGCTATTATTTTACCTGTTGGTGGTGCATTTCATTCGCCAATGATGGAACCGGCTCGCGAAGAATTAGCTGCAGCAATTGAAGCGACTACCTTTTCTGAACCAAGTTGTCCAGTCTATCAAAATGTGACGGCAACTGCAGTTTCTGACGCTAACGAAATAAAGAAAAACTTAATTATCCAATTGACAGCTCCCGTAAAATGGACACAAACGGTGCAACAAATGATAGCCGATGGAGCAAGTTCGTTTACGGAAGTTGGCCCGGGACAAGTGTTGATTGGATTGGTTGGAAAAATCAATAAAGAGGTAGCTGTTTTTTCTGCTTAATTCACTTTAAAATTATATCTTACAAATCCTCATCTACTATTTAGATGGGGATTTTCAAATTTAAACAACATGACTACATTACAAGAACTATTACAGAAACAAACAAACGTCAAAGTCATTGCTCCTGAAATTGACTATTCAGATTATATTCCATTCGACTTATCGGCAACTACTACCGATTTACTAGATTTACCTTTGACCGATTCAAAAGCGTTTGAAGAATTTGTTGAGAATTATTTTTCTAAAAACCAAGCTAAAGTGGCTTATGGCGGTTATTTGGAACACCGAAATTTATACAAAAGAAGCACCGTTTTCAAAGACATCAACATCGAAGAACGGAATATTCACATCGGTTTGGATTTATGGATTAAAGCGGGAATTTCTGTTTTAGCGGCTTTGGACGGAACGATTCATAGCTTTCAAAACAACCTGGCATTAGGCGATTATGGTCCAGCGCTTATTTTAGAACACGAAATTGAAGGTTTGACTTTTTATACTTTGTATGGACATTTGAGCTTGGAAAGTTTGGATGGAAAAGCGGAAGGACAAGTTGTGAATAAAGGAGAAGTCATTGGCCAACTTGGCGCTCCACCCGTAAATGGCGATTATGCACCGCATTTACATTTTCAAATTATTGCAGATTTGCAAGGCAAAAAAGGCGATTATCCCGGTGTTTGCTCAAAAACAGAATTGGAGTTTTACAAAGAAAATTGCCCAGACCCTAATTTGTTGTTGCAGATTAGATAAGGCACTTTTACAAGTCAAAATATTTTTAATTGCAAATAAAAAGTTTTTCGTTAATTGTTTCCTGCAAGGTCTTTTTTTTGACCTTGTAGGAATTGTTAGATTTAAATACCTACAAGGTTTTGAAAACCTTGCAGGAGTAAGAAAATGATTTAATTTTGATAATTACGCTTCTGTCTTCCACCACTTTCTGATTAACGATTTCGACAATGCCTTTGCCTCTTCAGCAGTCAAACCTTTGGCGAATTCTTTATCAAAATTAAAATCATTACCAATTCCTTGTTGTTGCTTTCTTTCCTGGTACACAGTTGGAGGCTCTTCTACGGTTTTCTTAGTTGTGCTTCTATCTTCCATAATCCACTAATTTAAATACAAAATTCATAAATCTGAATAGCATATAGTTGCAGTTATTGCAATTCTATTTTATCCAACATAAGTTTAAACGATTCGTTTTTTCCGTTGCCAATTAAAAAGACAATTTCTTCAAAAGAAGTGGCTTCATAATTGGGTAAATCTAATTTTCGACCTCTAAAAGAAGGATATAAATCAGCTAATTTGATTTCAATTGTTTGCCATTCGCCCGAAGTTTTAAAAGTTGTAATGTATGAATGCGAAGTACTTGATTTATCTTTTATTCGAAATTGATAGTCTTTTCCATCCCCTTTTAATCGAATTAAAACCGTACTTTTTTCTGTTACAATTATTTTTTCAAATTGGTGACGAACAGATGAAAATCCGCCGTTATTTTTTAACGAAATTTCACCTTCAAAAACGCCATTTCCATCGTCGTCAATTAAAAATCGACCATTGGATTCGCCACCCATTACAACGTCATCGACAATTTTCCAATCATTTGTAATAGCGTTTTTATCGAAATCATATATCGTTATTGTACTCATAAGTAGCGTTAATTGAATTAGAAAAAGCTTCATTTTATATTATTTTCTCTGTTAAAGATAAATAATACAAAATGAAGCTCACTGTAATTATAAAAAAATTATACGATGTTTATCCTCTAATTTTTTGTTCCCACATCCAAGCACTAGCTAAACTTTCTTCTAAAGTCGATTGTGCTTTCCAACCTAAAACTTCATTCGCCTTATCCGTATTGGCGTAAGCCGACGTAATATCGCCTTCTCTTCTTCCTACGATTTGGTAATTTAATTTTTTATCTGAAACTTTTTCGAAAGCATTAATTACTTCTAAAACTGAACTTCCTGTTCCTGTACCTAAATTAAATGTTTCTACTTTTTCGAGATTCTTATTTTCCAAAAGTCGTTTTAAAGCTATAACGTGGGCTTTCGCCAAATCCACCACGTGAATATAATCGCGAACTGCCGTTCCATCAGGCGTTGGATAATCGTCTCCATAAACGGATAATTTCTCGCGTAAACCCATTCCTGTTTGTGTAATAAACGGCACTAAATTTTGTGGAACACCAATTGGTAATTCGCCAATTTCCGCTGAAGGATGCGAACCTACTGGATTGAAATAACGCAGTAAAATCGCTTTAATATTTGAAACTTTGGCCACATCAGTAATGATTTCTTCGCCAATTTGCTTTGTGTTTCCATAAGGAGACATTGCCGATTGAATTGGCGCGTCTTCCGTAATTGGCATTTTTTCGGCTTGACCGTAAACGGTACATGACGAACTAAAAATAAAACTTGCTTCGTCTTTTTTCTGTAATTCTTGCAACAAGTAAATGAGCGTACTCAAGTTGTTTTCGTAGTACAACAATGGATTTTCCACACTTTCACCTACCGCTTTTGAAGCCGCAAAGTGAATTACACCCTTAATATCATGGTGCTTTTCAAAAAAGGATTGTACCGCACTTTTTTCACGTAAATCTAACTTTTCAAAAATTGGTTTTATGTTTGAAATTGCTTCAATACCCACCATTACTTCTTCCGAAGAATTAGATAAGTTATCTATAATTACCACTTCAAAACCTTCACTTTGTAGTTCAACAACTGTATGAGATCCTATAAATCCTAATCCTCCTGTTACAAGTATTTTCATCATTTTTGTTTTTTGGGTTGTACCGTATAATCAAATACTTTATTATTCTCACGATCGTAAAAATTGTAAAATAACGTAATATTGCGAGTTCTAATTTCTTGCATCACCCGATTTGTATCCAAGTTCATTTGCGCGACATGCATCATTTGCGACTTTGCCATTTCAATATCCAACTCAATTGTATCATTGGGAATGTTGATAAAAGTAAAGTGATTCCTCATAGTATCGCCTTTTATCGTCACACTATCAAATCTCGTTTCACTATCAATCATCTTTGGTAACGTTCTATTTGTTTCTTCAGAGAGTTCTAGCAACAATTGATTACTACTGTTATCGTTTGAAAATAAATAATTGGCCCCAAAATATGCTGCTGCAAAACTGACTGCAAAAACAATGATTTGAGCGGGAGTAATTTTTTTAGACTTCTTTTCCATCTATTATTTACTAAAAAAACTTAAAACCGTTTGCGTAATAAATTCAATTTGATCATCGTCTAATTCCGTATGCATTGGCAATGAAATGACCTCCTTAACCAACTGATTGGTAATTGGAAAATCTTCTTCTTTATAACGCGAATCCAAATACGCCTTTTGACTGTGTAATGGAATTGGATAATAAATCGCACATGGAATTTCGTGATCAAGTAAGTGTTGCATCAAAGCATCGCGGTCAGCGTCCACAATTCGCAACGTATATTGATGAAAAACGTGGCAATCGCAGACATCGCAAATCATTGGAGCAATAATATTTTTATGTCCGATAAATGCATTAGAATATTTTCTTGCTGCATTTTGACGTGCTGCATTATAATGGTCTAACAAGGGTAATTTTGCATTTAAAACCGCTGCTTGAATACTATCCAATCTTGAATTTACACCCACTACATCGTGGTGGTATCGAACATACATTCCGTGATTTACAATTCCTCGAATCGTGTGTGCCAAAGCATCATCGTTGGTAAAAATTGCTCCACCGTCGCCGTAACATCCTAAATTTTTTGAAGGAAAAAATGAAGTTGAACCTACGTGACCAATAGTTCCTACTTTCTGTTTTTCGCCGTTTTTATTAGTAAAATTAGCACCAATGGCTTGTGCATTGTCCTCAATAACAAATAAGTTATGTTCGTTTGCAATTTCCATAATGGCATCCATATTTGCGGCACGGCCAAATAAATGTACAGGAACAATTGCTTTGGTCTTTGGTGTTATTGCTTTTCGAATAGCGTCAAGCGAAATGTTCATATTAACCAAATCTACATCCACTAAAACGGGAGTCAATTGCAATAATGCAATTACCTCAACAGTTGCTGCAAAGGTGAAATCAGCAGTAATTACTTCGTCCCCAGGTTGCAATCCCAATCCCATCATGGCAATTTGCAACGCATCCGTTCCATTAGCACAAGGAATTACGTGTTTCACACCCATATACGTTTCCAGATTCTTCTGAAAAGTGTGCACTTCCGGTCCATTAATGTAAGTATTTGTATCTAAAACCGTTTGAATTGAAGTATTTACGGTCTCTTTTATTTTTTCATATTGACTTTTAAGGTCAACCATTTGAATTTTTTTCATCTTGATATTACGATTTAAAATCAAGCAAAAATAACAATTTAATATGTCCTATCAATGAAATTCAGGTAAAGTAATGTAATTTAGCCCGATAAAATTTGACAAAAATGCATCTGCTTTATAATCTTGTAACTTATCTCACTTCGTTTCTATTAAAAATAATTGCGTTATTCAGCCCAAAGATAAAACTATTTGTCAATGGTAGAATTAATGTACTTTCAACTTTAAAAAGCAAAATTGCTGCTACTGATCAATGCATTTGGTTTCACGCTGCTTCTTTAGGCGAATATGAGCAAGGTTTACCGGTTATGGAAGAAATTAAAAATCGTTTTCCGAAACATAAAATTGTATTGACTTTCTTTTCTCCATCCGGATACGAAGTGCGTAAAAACACAAAAGTCGCTGATGTGGTAGTATATCTACCTGTAGATACGCCATCCAATGCAAAACAATTTGTAGATATCGTAAATCCCGAAATGGCCTTCTTCATCAAATACGAATATTGGCACAACTATTTAAATGAACTAAAAAAACGAGCAACTCCAACCTATCTAATTTCAGGAATTTTCAGAAGAAATCAATTGTTCTTTAAATGGTATGGCGGATTTTACAGAAACGCACTTAACGCCTTCCACCATTTTTTTGTGCAAAATTCTTCTTCAAAAGAACTATTATTGGAATTAAAAAAGACGAATGTAACCGTTTCTGGAGACACACGATTTGACCGTGTTGCTTCGATTTTAGAAAAAGACAATGCACTTGACTTTATTCATGAATTTAAAAATAATACTTTAACGGTTGTTGTGGGAAGCTCGTGGCCGAAAGATGAAGATTTATTGGTGAATTTTATTAATTCTACGCATCATAATGTAAAATTTATAATCGCACCTCATACTATAAAAGAAGAGCAAATAGCGTCCTTGTCTAAAAAAATGCTCAAAAACACGTTAACCTATTCTGGTTATTCAATCGAAACTTTGAGAAAACCAGATTTAAAAGAATATCAAGTATTCATTATTGACACCATTGGGATTTTGACAAAAATATATTCTTATGCAGATATTGCTTATGTAGGTGGAGGTTTTGGCAATCCGGGTGTTCATAACATTTTAGAACCGGCTACTTTTGGTGTTCCAATTGTGATCGGACCCAACTATTCGCATTTTGCCGAAGCCACTGCGTTGGTAAATATGGAAGGTTGTCTATCCATTTCTAATCAAAATGAATTGAATGAAGCATTTGAAAACTTGATTCAAAATGAAGACATTCGAGCAGAAAAAGGACATATTTGCAGCACTTTCGTGCAAATGAATAAAAATGCAACTGAAATTATTTTAAAAGAAATTTTATGATTGAATTCAACCCTTTAAAAAAATCCGATATAGAAGAAATTGTTCCAATGATGGAAGATTTCTACGCAATTGATAACTATCCGATCGAAGCTGAAACGACAAAGAAATTGTTTGAAACCTTTGTGGCAGATCAAAATTTAGGTCATTGTTGGCTGATTTCGTACGACAAAACAGTTGTTGGATATGTAATTCTAACCTATATTTTTAGTTTTGAATACAAAGGAAAAATCGCATTCTTAGACGAACTTTACCTTAATGAAAATGCTAGAGGAAAGGGAATTGGTAAAAAAACTTTGGAATTTGTACGCAATCAAGCGCATCAGAACGATTTGAAATTGGTTTACTTGGAAATTGAGCCACACAATGCAGTAGCTAAAAAATTATACCTATCAAATGATTTCACGATACACAACAGACAAATTATGAAATACGTTACAAAGCCCTAAAAAATGTTAAATCTACTTTTTTAAGCACTTTAAATGGTATATTGCCAAACATTTCGTCCAAAGCGAAGTGTTTTTTCGTTTTTACTAAAACCTATTTTATTTTTTTAAAACAACGCACATGAAATTTTTAAAATTACTCTTACTTTTATTCGTCGTTCAAATGCAGGCCCAACAAGGCGGAATGTGGATTCCTTCATTATTAGAAGGAATGAACGAAACTGAAATGAAAAACTTAGGCATGAAAATGTCGGCATCTGATATTTACGATGTCAACAAATCAAGTTTGAAAGATGCTGTTCCTCAATTTAATGGTGGCTGTACTGCCGAAGTTATTTCTTCAAAGGGACTTTTACTAACCAATCATCACTGTGGTTACAGCCAAATTCAGTCGCACTCTACGGTTGAACACGATTATTTAACCGATGGATTTTGGGCAATGAAAATGGAAGATGAAATTCCAAATAAAGATTTAGAAGTAACCTTTATTGTCAAAATTGAAGATGTTACCACACAAATTCTAAATGGCGTTGAAGCACTAAATTCTGAAGCAGACAAACAGAAGAAAATTCAAGAAAACATTTCTAATTTAAACAAATCCTTTGCAAAAGAAAGCTACCAAGGTATTAAGATTAGAACTTTTTTTGAAGGAAATCAGTACATGCTTTTTGTAACTGAATCGTACACGGATATCCGATTGGTTGGAGCGCCGCCAAGTTCTATTGGTAAATTTGGTTCAGATACAGACAACTGGGTTTGGCCGAGACATACTGGGGATTTTTCTTTATTTAGAATTTATGCAGATAAAAATAACCGTCCCGCAGATTATTCAAAAGATAATATTCCTTACACTCCAAAACACTTCCTTCCAGTATCGCTTGACGGCGTTTCAGAAGACGATTTTACTTTAGTATTTGGATATCCTGGAAGAACGACAGAGTATTTACCTGCTGTTGCAATTGAGCAAATTGTAAAAGAAACCAATCCTGCAAAAATTGAAATCCGTGATCGTGCCTTAAAGGTAACTGATGGATTTATGAGAAAAGACAAAGCAATCAAAATTCAATACGCTTCTAAATATGCAGGAATTGCAAATTATTGGAAAAAATGGATTGGAGAAACACAAGGTTTAATTAAATCTAATGCAGTTCAAATTAAAAGAGATCAAGAAGCTACTTTTCAACAGAAAATTATCAAAGCAGGCAAACAAGCGGAATATGGAAATTTGCTAGCCGATTTTGAAAAAAATTATGAAGAAATCTTGCCTTATACTGTAAGTCGTGATTACTTTATGGAAGTAGTTTTGAGAAATACTGAATTGCTAGGTTTAGGGTTTAAATTATACCAACTGGAACAAATTCAAGCCATGAGAGGCGACCAAGCGCTAATGGACCGAAGAGATAACTTAGTGGACGGTCTAGACGATTTCTACAAAAACTTCAATCTACAAGTGGATGAAAAAGTGTTTGAACAATTAATTGATTTGTATTTGAATAAATCGCCTCAACAATTTATTCCTGCTGATTTAAAAAATACCAATATTGCGCAATTAACAGCGTCCGTTTATGGTACTTCCAAGATGACTACTTATGCAGGTGTAAAAGAATTATTAACTGGCGATTCGCAAACGGTTTTGAAAAACCTGAATAACGACAAGGGATATCAATTGGTAAAAAGTTTAGGTGAAGCATTTTTGAAAAATGTAAATCCTAAATATGAGCAAATCAATACACAATTAAGTGCGTTGCAGCGAACCTACATGAAAGCACAATTAGAACTGAATACCGACGCACGTATTTTTCCAGATGCGAATAGTACGCTTCGTGTAACTTACGGAAAAGTAAAAGGCTATGAGCCAAGAGACGCTGTTGCTTACGAGCCAGTAACTTATTTGGATGGAATTATGGAAAAATACATTCCAAATGATTATGAATTTGACGTATCCCAAAAATTAATTGATTTATATAACGTGAAAGATTACGGACCCTACGGTGAAAATGGTAAAATGCCTGTTAACTTCATTGGTACAAATCACACTACTGGAGGAAATTCAGGAAGTCCAGCTATTGATGCGAATGGAAATTTGATCGGTTTGAACTTTGATAGAGTTTGGGAAGGAACAATGAGCGATGTGTATTATGACCCCGCTATCTGTAGAAACATCATGGTTGATATGCGATATGTACTTTTTATCATTGATAAATATGCTGGTGCAAAAAATTTAATTGACGAAATGAAATTAGTACACCCGAAGAAAGGGAAGCAAAGTGCTAAAAAACAGAAGGTTAAAAATAAAAGAAAAAAGAATTAACTTTATTTAAGTTTTCTTTATGGTTTTGTGTTTTTGGCACAGTAATTGTAAAATGATTATTCGTTGAAGAGGTATTTATTTTTTTTAAAAAATTTTCCAAAAAAAAATTATCATATCAAAAAATTTATATCTTTGCATCGAATTAATAATTAACCTTTTATAAAAAGTAAGATGAAAAAAGTATTTTTAAGTTTAGCATTAGTAGTAGCATTAAGCGTTTCTTTCGTATCTTGTAAAGATGCAGCAACTGAAGAAACTACAACTACAACAGAAGAAACTACAATGGAAGTTCCTGTAGTAGAAGAAACTACAACTACAACTGACGTTGACACAATGGCTGTTGAAACAACTACTGAAACTTCAACTGAAGTTAAGTAATTCACAGTTACAGAAAATTAAGCCTCACTTTTAGTGAGGCTTTTTTTATGCCTTTATATTTTATTTTTCTAATCTATAAAAACAGGCGCGCCAGAAAAATCTAATATTTCAGCTTTAGAAACATACAAAGCCACTTCTGCAATTCCTTTTGCCAAACGAAGCTCCGTATTGAATTTTCTACTTTTAGCCAATTCCTTATCACCTATCATTAGCTTGTAGAAAAAAGTGCCGTTAGAGGCCTTAAATTTTAAACATTGGGCTACATGTGCATTTTCCTTTATCAGATCAATATCTTCCTCACAATACATCTTTAACTCATACGATTTACTACTAAACACAATTTTCCCTTTTCGCGACGTGTAGACAAATTTATATTCATCATTGTGTTTTTTAGATATAACAAAGGCACCCATATTTATTTTATCAGTTTAAGAATTATTCAGGACATGAAGGTGAAAAAGAATTTTCAATTTACAGCATAAAAAAACCCGTAATTTTTATTACGAGCTTGCACTGGAGCGGCTCCAAAAACGGAACCAATATGACTGTAGCTTATTTTCATAATCAAAAAAAAAGCTCGTAATTTTCATTACGAGCTTTTGTACTCAGAGCGGGACTTGAACCCGCACGAACATTGCTGTTCACTGGATTTTAAGTCCAGCGTGTCTACCAATTTCACCATCCGAGCGATTTACTGTTTTGTTGAACGTTATTCTTTACTATTATAAAGACATTCATCAACCTTGTAATTTACTTCGGCACAAATATAACTAAAAAAATCATATCCACAACCTCAATATTTATGGTTTGAGCGAAAAACGGGGCTCGAACCCGCGACCTCGACCTTGGCAAGGTCGCGCTCTACCAACTGAGCTATTTTCGCATTTCAAAATCTTAAAGAACAGCGCCACTATTACTGTGTTGCGGGTGCAAATGTAGGACTTTTATTTACTTACACAAACCTTTTTCTGAATTATTTTTAATGAAATTTATAACAATCTGAAAACGTAGTTTTTAAAAATTAAATTTTAACAAACTTATTTTTTAATCAGCATTCTTTTGATTTCATTCAACTTCATTAAGGCTTCTACCGGTGTCAAAGTATTGATGTCGATGTTCAAAATTTCTTCTTTTATTTCTTCTAACAAAGGATCATCCAAGTTAAAAAAGCTCATTTGCATTTCTTGCGATTCATTTTTAACACCATCCAAAGCGTCCGACGAATGATTTTTTTCCAGTTTCTTTAAAATCTTTTGAGCTCGAAGAATAACCGTTTGCGGCATTCCCGCCATCTTTGCTACATGAATTCCAAAACTATGAGCACTTCCGCCCTTCACCAATTTTCGAAGAAAAAGCACATTGTCCTTTAATTCCTTGACTGATACATTATGATTTTGGATGCGTCCAAAAATATCCGTCATTTCATTTAGTTCATGATAATGCGTGGCAAATAATGTTTTTGGTTTTGATGGATGTTCGTGCAAGTACTCCGCAATTGCCCATGCTATCGATATTCCATCATAAGTACTTGTTCCTCGACCGATCTCATCTAGAAGCACTAAACTTCTATCAGATATATTATTCAAGATGGAAGCCGTCTCATTCATTTCCACCATAAAAGTAGATTCTCCCATAGAAATATTATCCGAAGCGCCTACCCTAGTAAATATTTTATCCACCACACCCATTCGTACCGATTCCGCTGGAACAAAGCAACCCATTTGCGCAAGTAAAACAATTAATGCCGTTTGCCTTAAAATAGCTGATTTTCCCGACATATTGGGTCCGGTAATCATAATCAACTGTTGTGTTTCGCGGTCCAAAAACAAATCATTTGCGATGTAAGGTGTTCCAATAGGCAACTGCTTTTCAATAACAGGAT
The DNA here is from genome assembly GCF_000425485.1 of Flavobacterium tegetincola DSM 22377. Classification (GTDB taxonomy): domain Bacteria; phylum Bacteroidota; class Bacteroidia; order Flavobacteriales; family Flavobacteriaceae; genus Flavobacterium; species Flavobacterium tegetincola. The sequence continues at coordinate 270,064 of NZ_AUDN01000008.1, forward strand.
GGCGACCATTTTTAATTTCCAATTCAAAACTATCGTCCAAATCTGGACACACATATTTATTTTCAATTGCCAGTTGCGTAAACGAAGTCAAACAGTCCAACTGTGCAATTAAACTCGCATTCAGTTGAACGGGCTTTATATAAGTAGCAATCCAAACTACCAACTGTTCAAAAAGCTCCGACTCCAACTTCTGAATTTTCTCTTCCGCTCCAAGAATCTTTGTTTCATACTCTTTTAGCTCTTCAGTAATGTAGCGTTCGGCATTGACCAAGGTTTGCTTTCTGCTCCATTCTGCAGGAACCTTATCTTTGTGACTGTTTCTAACTTCAATGTAATATCCAAAGACATTATTAAAGGCAATCTTCAATGAAGAAATCCCCGTTCGTTCCGATTCTCTTTTTTCAATTCCGTCTAAAAAATCTTTTCCAGAGGTTGATATTGCACGTAAATCATCTAATTCTGCACTAACTCCTTTTGCAATTGCATTTCCTTTGGCCAAAGCAACAGGAGCGTCTTGATTTAAAGTGATTTTAATTTTCTCTCGAAGCAAATCACAACTGTGCAAGCTGTCTCCAATAATTTTAACCGCTTCATTCTTGCTTTCCAACGCGATTTTCTTAATCGGAATAATAGCGTCCAACGAGTCTTTTAAGTAAACAATTTCTCGTGGACTTACTTTTCCTGCCGCAATTTTAGAAATCAATCGTTCCAAATCCGAAATTTGCTTGATCTGGTATTGAATATTTTTGAGCAAATCTTTATTTTCCTTCAAATAAGTAACCACTTGATGCCTTTTCTGAATCGCTTTCATGTCTTTTAAAGGCAAAGCTAACCACCGTTTCAACAAGCGACTTCCCATTGGTGAGATGGTTTTATCTATAACGTCCAAAAGCGTTACGGCATTTGGATTATAACTGTGATACAATTCTAAATTCCGAATCGTGAACCGGTCCATCCAAACATAAGCATCTTCCGCAATACGTTGTAAAATAGAAATATGTTGAATTTTATTGTGCTGCGTTTCTGACAAATAAAATAAGGCGGCACCCGAAGCAATAATCCCTTCCTGCAAATCTTCCACACCAAAACCCTTCAATGAATTGGTTTTAAAATGATTGGTCAATAATTCAAATGCATATTCTTCTCTATAAATCCAATCTTCTAAATAAAACACATGAAAATCTTCTCCAAAAGCATTTTTAAAATCTGATTTATTCACTTTTGGAACCAAAACCTCGCTTGGGTTAAAGTTCTGCAATAATTTATCAATGTATTCTTCATTGCCTTGTGCTGTAAGAAACTCACCTGTAGAAACATCTAAAAAGGCGACTCCAACATTTTTTTTGCCAAAATATATTGATGCTAGAAAGTTGTTTGATTTGGAATGCAACACTTCATCGTTCATGGAAACACCTGGTGTCACTAACTCTGTAACACCACGCTTGACGATGGTTTTGGTCATTTTTGGATCTTCCAACTGATCGCAAATGGCTACTCGAAGTCCCGCTTTTACCAATTTTGGCAAATACGTATTTAAAGAATGATGCGGAAAACCAGCCAATGCAGTTTCACTTGGCGAACCGGCACTTCTTTTGGTAAGCACAATTCCCAATATTTTTGAAGCCCGAACCGCGTCTTCTCCAAAAGTTTCATAAAAATCGCCCACACGAAAAAGCAAGCATGCGTCAGGATATTTTACTTTAATATCATTGTATTGCTTCATTAACGGCGTTTCTTTAACTTCTTTCTTTGGTGATTTCAATGCGTTTACTATTTATTTTAGGACAATATATCAGTGAGCGAATTTAAAAATTTTATACCTGATTACCGCTACTCAAAAAATTTTAATTCAATTTTAAGAAAACAATGTCCTCAATATCATTCTATTTATATAAATTTGTCATTATCAAACTATAAAAATCATATTACAATGAAAAAAGGTATATTATTATTTTCAGCAGTGGCGCTTTTGACATTCTCTGGATCTTTTGCTCAACAAACTTCTAAAAAAGCACCTAAAGCAAAAGTTTCTAAAGTTGTAGCTCCAACAGTACAAGGAGCTGGAATTAATTTCGTTAACGATGTAATGGATTACGGAACTATTGAATTAAAATCGGATGGTGCTCGTGAATTTGTTTTCACAAATAACGGTACACAACCTTTAATTATCACTAACGCACAAGGATCTTGTGGATGTACAGTTCCAACTTGGCCAAAAGCGCCAATCGCTCCAGGTGCTACAGCTGTTATTGGTGTAAAATACGATACAAATCGTCCAGGTCCATTTACTAAAACAATTACTTTAACAAGTAATTCAACTACAACTCCTTCAAAACTTTTAACTATTAAAGGAAATGTTTTGCCTCAGCCAGCCGCTGCAGCAGTAAAAAGCTAGTTTACACTTCATATAGATTTCAAAGCTTCCTCACGAGGAAGCTTTTTTTTTTGCACAATCAAATACCCAATCATGAGAAAATTAGAAAACAGCGAACTGGATCGCAAAACGGTTGAAGATTTTAAAACTGCCGATAAAACGCCAATAATTATTGTAATGGACGACATTCGGAGTTTGCACAATATTGGTTCGGTTTTCAGAACGTCTGATGCTTTTTTAATAGAAAAAATATATTTGTGTGGCATTACCGCAACACCACCTCACAAAGAAATTCAGAAAACCGCGCTTGGAGCAACAGAGACGGTCGCTTGGGAACATCAAAAAAATGTAACTGATGTAATTCAAAATTTGCAAGCAGAAAACGTAATTGTTTTGGCCATTGAGCAAGTGGAACAAGCTATTTTATTAGACAATTTTCAGGTGGATGCTACTAAAAAATATGCTCTCGTTTTTGGAAACGAAGTATACGGCGTTTCTCAGGAAGCAGTTGCGTTGTGTGACGGTTGTATTGAAATACCGCAATTGGGAACAAAACATTCGCTCAATATCGCTGTAAGTGCCGGAATTGTAGTTTGGGATTTATTCAAGCAATTAAAAGCTTAATGTGCGGCAAGCGCTCGGTCTATTTCCTCAAGAATATAAATATAATCCGATTGATTTTTTACAAAATCGCGATCGGAAACATCTAATACCAAAATATTCAGATCAGGGTGCGTTTTGATAAAGTCAAAATAACCCTGATTTATTTTATCCAAATAATCCGAAGGAATTTCTTGCTCATAACTTCTTCCCCGTTTTTTGATGTTCTGCAAGAGACGTTCTGTATTTTGGTACAAATAAATATATAAATCCGGTTTAGGAATTTCCTTATATATAATTTCAAACAACTTCCGATACAATCTAAATTCATCTTCAGTAACAGTTACTTTTGCAAAAATAAGCGACTTGAAAATATGATAATCAGCTACGATGAAATCTTTAAACAGATCCAGTTGTGCCAGATCATCAGAAATTTGTTGGTAGCGATCGGCCAGGAAAGACATTTCCAACGGAAATGCATACCGTGCTTGATCCTTGTAAAATTTTGGAAGAAAAGGATTGTCTGCAAAACGTTCTAAAATTTTCTTCGCATTAAAATCCGCAGCTATTTTGTGTGCCAAAGTTGTTTTCCCTGCACCAATATTTCCTTCCACAGCGATGAAACTGTAGTTGTTAATTCGTGTATTCTTAAACGGATTTTCCAAAACGGCTACCGCTTTGCAATCGGATACATCCACACAATCTGCAATAAGTTCTGCTACAGTTTTATGCAAAATAGGATGTACAAATTCTGTTTCCAAATCCTTCATGGGCAATAACACAAATCGTCTGTTTTCCATCTGAACATGCGGAATTTGCAAAGTATTGGTTTGCAAAATCTCGTTGTTACAATTGATAATGTCAATATCTATTGGCCTTGCTTTATATCCTTTTTCATCGGTTCGAATTCTACCAAACTCTTTCTCTATTTTCAAAATGGCTGTTAAAACTTTGGAAGGCGATTTTGAAGTATGCACTAAAATGGCACAATTGTAAAACGGCTCACTTTCAAAACCCCATGAAGGCGACTCGTATAATCTTGAAACTGAAATTACCGTTGCCACTTTCCTGTTGATTGCATTAATCGCTTGTTGAATCAGATCTTTTCTATCGCCTTGATTACTTCCAATTGATAATACTATTTTATTTTGCTCCTCCATAGACTGCAAATTTAAGTAAAACATTTTCTAAAAAAAGTAAAAGAAGTACTCCTGAATTGATTTTTAAAATATTCAAATGAAACTGTAACAAATCGACAGGATAAACGTCTTATTAGGCAAAAGAAATAGGATATGAAATTTTTAGGAAATGTAGTAGCAACTGTTGTCGGGTTGTTTTTATTTATCATGATTTTTGTTTTTGGAATCATTTTTATCGGCGTAATTTTCGGAGGAGAGTCGGAAAAGGTTACCGTTGAAGACAATTCTGTAATTGAATTAAACTTACAAAACGTAAGCAGTGACTTTACGGGAAAATTCTCCGATCCGTTAGTGAGTATGTTTCAAGGTGAAAATCGCGTAGGTTTTACTGATGTTTTAACAGCAATTGCTGCTGCACAAGAAGACGACAATATAAAAGGAATCAGTATTCTAAACAATTCTTCAAATTTAGGAATGGCACAACTGAAAGAACTTCGTGACGAACTGGCTCGCTTCAAAAAATCGGGGAAGTTCATCGTATCGTATTCTGAAGTTTTATCGCAAAAAGAATACTATTTAAGTTCCGTAGCCGATACCATTTATTTGAATCCTTTAGGCGAAATGGATTTTAAAGGACTTTCATCTGAAGTGATGTTTTTTAAAGATTTGCAAGAAAAAACGGGAGTTAAATTAGAAGTAATTCGACACGGAAAATATAAAAGTGCCGTGGAGCCTTTTATTTCAAATGAAATCAGTGACGCAAATCGGGAACAAATTTCTGCATTGCTGAACTCCGTCTGGACGGGAATGGTTGGCGATATTGCTACGTCTCGAAAGGTTTCTGTTGCACAATTAAATAACATTGCTGACGGACTTTTGGCTCGAACACCAGAAATGGCAAAGACCGAAAAACTGATTGACAAAGTAAGTTATGAAGACCAATACCACGCTGGCATTAAGAGTGCTTTGAAAGTGGCAAAAGACAAAGAGTATAAAAAAATAACTATTGTAGATTATACGTTAAATAACAATACAAAACCAAAAAATACCAGTGCCGAAAGCAGAATTGCTGTGATTTATGCACAAGGAGAAATTCGTTCAGGCGAAGGTGATGTAAGTTATATTGGAGAAAAATCAATGAATCGGGCGTTAAAAGAAGCGCGAGATAATAAAGACATTAAAGCCGTTGTACTGCGAATTGACAGTCCTGGCGGAAGTGCTTTGACTTCAGAATTGATTTGGCGTGAAATAGAATTGACCAAAAAAGTAAAACCTGTAGTCGTTTCAATGGGAAATGTAGCCGCTTCCGGTGGATATTACATTGCTTGTAACGCGAATAAAATTTTTGCAGAAAACACGACAATTACAGGTTCAATTGGTGTTTTCGGAATGTTGCCTAATTTTTCTACACTATCTGAAAAAATGGGGATTCATACGGAACAAGTAACCACACATACCAACTCGGCAGATTACAGTCCGTTTGTACCTTTATCAGATACCTATCGTAAAGTAACACAAGAAAGTATCGAACGCATTTATACCACTTTTGTAAACCGAGTAGTTGCAGGCCGAAAAATGACTTTTGAACAAGTGGATGCTATTGGACAAGGACGCGTTTGGACTGGTGCTGAAGCTTTAAAAATTGGATTAGTGGATGAAATTGGCGGTTTAGACAAAGCTTTGGCGGAAGCCGCAAAACTGGCAAAAATCAAAGAATACCGAACTGTTAACTTCCCAGAATTTGATAAGAAGTTTGAAGATATTTTTGCAGGATTACCGTTTGCTACCTCAAAAGCAGCTTTAATTGAAGAAGAAATAGGTGCCGAAAATTATAAAATTTGGCAACGATTGAAAGAGGCATCGTCTCGAACTGGCATTCAAACTGCATTACCGTTTGAGTTAAGCATAAAATAAATAACCAAATAGTTATTATTAAGCCAACTTATTTAATTTTATTAGATAAGTTGGCTTTCTATTTAATAATTTTGCCTTTCAATATTCTATATTATGTTAAAAAAGATTTTAAAAGTCACAGGAATTGTTCTTTTAGTGCTTATTATCGCACTCGTTTCCATTCCGTTTCTGTTCAAGGACAAAATAAAACAAATGGTAATTACTTCCATCAACCAAAATTTGGATGCCACTGTTGCATTTGAAGAGGTTGATTTGAGTTTACTCAAAAGTTTCCCTAAAGCAAATGTGACCATCAATAAATTGAGCATCATCAATAAAGCACCTTTTGCTGGAGACACGCTGCTTTATTCAGGAGAAGTAAATTTAAAAATGTCCGTAAAAGAACTTTTTAAAGGAGAAAATGAAGCCATGAATATTGAATCCTTTTACTCAAAGGATGCAAAAGTCAATATTTTATTTGACAAAAATGGCGTGGGTAACTTTGACATTGCTTTAAAAGATGCAGCAAAAGAAGACGGCAAGGACAGTAAACCCTTTGCGTTGAACATTCAGAATTATGAATTTGAAAATTTAAAATTTAAATATTTTGATGAAACATCAAAGATGAAGTTGATCATTGACAGTTTAAACCACCAAGGTACAGGAAATTTTGCCGCTTCAAAATTGGATTTGAATACTAAGACTACCGCTAGAGTTTCATTTGATATGGATTCTACCAATTATATGAAAAACATGAAACTGGATTTAGACGCTGTTTTAGGGATCGATTTAGAACAGAGTAAATATACTTTTAAAAAGAATAAAGCTTTAATAAATCAACTTCCGTTAGAGTTTGACGGTTTTATCCAAATGGTGGAAGATGGACAGAATTATGATCTGAGCTTTAAAACACCAACTTCTTCCTTCAAAAACTTTTTGGGGGTAATTCCCGCACAATATGCAGGTAATTTGAATACTGTACAGACCACGGGTGACTTTACTGTTGTAGGTTTTGCAAAAGGAATGTTGACCGAAACAACGATTCCAAAATTCAACATTGACATTTCATCTAAAAATGCATCCTTTAAGTATCCTGATTTGCCAAAATCGGTTACTAATATTATGATTGACACTAAAATCATAAACGAAAGCGGATTGATGAAAGATACGTATGTCAATTTGGACCAACTCTCGTTTAGAATTGACCAAGATGTTTTTGATGTCAAAGCAAATGTAAAAAACATCACTGAAAACCCATTGGTTGATGCGGCTTTAAAAGGAACTATTAATTTAGGGAATGTTTCAAAAGCGTATCCCATTAAATTAACCACACCACTTTCAGGGATTTTAAAAGCAGATTTGGTAACCAAATTTGACATGGAATCCATCGATAAAAGTCAGTATGAAAAAGTCCGCAACTCTGGAAACTTAAGCATTACTGGATTTAAATATACCGACGAAGATAAAAAAGTATATACCATCAATAAAGCGGTTGCACAGTTTAATCCTGCTACCGTAAACTTGCAAGAGTTGGATGTAACAACGGGTAAAACCGACTTGCAAATCAACGGCGTTTTAGAAAATTTCTATGGTTTTCTATTTAAAAATGGCGACATTCAAGGTACATTTAATTTGAAATCAAATCAAATTATTGTGAGTGATTTCATGACGAAAACAACTGAAAAAGCGAATGATAAAACTACGACTGAAGAAGCAATAAAGGTTCCTAAATTTTTAAACATCAAATTAAATGCTGCTGCAAATAGTGTGGTGTATGACAATTTGAATTTGAAGAATGTATCTGGAACGCTTTTGGTTAAAAATGAAACAGTGACTTTGCAAAACGTAAAAACAAACTTGTTTAACGGCTTAATTACCGCAAATGGTTCGGTTTCTACGAAAAGTAAAATACCCACTTTTGCAATGGAATTGGGCTTGAAAGGTGTGGACATTCAGCAATCTTTTACGCAGTTGGACATGTTAAAAAACATTGCTCCAATAGCCGGAATCATTAATGGACAGTTAAATTCTACCATTAAATTAAATGGAAATTTAGATGCGAAAGAAATGACACCTGATTTAAAAACAATTGGTGGAGACTTATTTGGACAATTGTTATCCACTACGATTAATGCAAAAAACTCCGATTTGTTAACCGCTTTGAGCAGCAATATTAAGTTTATAGATTTGAGTAAAATCAATCTAAATGATTTAAAAGCGAATCTTACTTTTGAGAATGGAAAAGTCAATGTAAAACCATTTGATATAAAGTACCAAGACATTAAAATGACGGTTGGCGGTTCGCACGGATTTGATCAATCTATGAATTACGATTTAAAATTCAATGTCCCAGCGAAATATTTGGGAAGCGAAGTAAATGGATTGTTAGCAAAACTAACTCCTGCTGAATCGGCAAAATTGGAAAATATTCCTGTCAGTGCAATGGTGACTGGTAACTTTAGTAATCCTAAGATTTCGACAGATATGAAACAAGCGGTAACCAATTTGGCCAACCAATTGATTCAACAACAGAAAGACAAGTTGATCAATCAAGGAACAAACGCGTTACAAAACCTGATTAAAGGCAACACAACGGTTAAAGATTCTACAAAACCTGCAACCAAAGAAGATAAGGTAAAAGACAAAGCAGCCGACCTGATTAATGGTTTATTTGGCGGAAAGAAAAAATAAAATATTTGCATTATAAAAAGTAAAGTCCTTTTGAAAATTTCTTAAAAGGACTTTTTTTTATACAGATATTCTAACTTTATACCCTTCATTACTTCTGACGTTAAAAACAGTTCCGTTTTCAAAAATTAAATACTGTGCTTTAATTCCAGTCAGCTTTCCTTGAAATGATGGATTTTTATCTAAACTCAAACTTGCAATTTTCTTTGGATATTCTAAAACAGGATGCTGTAAAGACTCCACGTGAAATGCATTTAGATCAAAAAATTCGCGTACTTCGGCAGGTAAAAGTGCAGCTACTTTTTGTTTTTCCTCCATCAAATCTACTTCAATGATGTCATTAGTCAACATTTTTCGCCAATTGGTTTTATCAGCAAAATGATTTTTCAATGCGACTTCCGTAATTCCTGCTAAATAGCGGTTGGGTACTTCTACAATCGCTAAAGCTTGCTCGGCACCTTGATCAATCCATCTCGTAGGCACTTGAGAATCTCTCGTCACTCCTACTTTAATTTCGCTTGACGACGCAAAATAAACAATGTGCGGTCGCAACTGAACACGTGATTCGTATTCCAAATCACGGTCGGCAATTCCTAAATGTGCTGTACTTAACTCGGGTTTCATGATCCAATCGCCAACGGCCGGACTGCTGTAAAAACAATCGTAGCAAAAACCTTGACGAAAAATTTTCTTTTCCTTTCCGCAGTTCAAACATTGGTAGCCGTCAAAGATAATTTCTATTTCTTTACCAAGTAACTGATTGACGTTTAGAAAACTATTTTCAAAAACCAAGTAATATTGGATGGGAGTTCCCAATTCGGTTTGCATCTTTGTTAACGTGCCTTCGTAAGTCATTGTATATTTAAATTTTAGAATCCCGAATTTGGACTATTTTTTATTATTTTTGGTAAAGTTAGAAATTCAACAACCATTATCATAATATAAAATGGCGTTACCAATTATTAATTCTGTTGCAACCTGGATTTTAAAAAAGCGAATTCACCAGATTGAATTGTTTATAAAATACCCCAATGAAGTTCAGGAGGAATTGTTGATGAACTTGATTCGAACTGCCGAAAGGACGCAAATTGGCCTTCAATATGATTTTGAAAGTATCAAATCGTACCAGACCTTTGCCGATCGTGTACAAATTTCCACCTACGAATGCCTTGAACCTTTAATTGAACAAACCCGAAAAGGGGCTCAAAATATTTTTTGGCCTACGCCAATTAAGTGGTTTGCAAAATCCAGCGGAACCACTAATTCTAAAAGTAAATTTATTCCGGTAAGTGCCGATGCGTTGGAAAATTGCCATTATAAAGCAGCCAAAGATTTACTTTCTCTCTACCTCAATAACAACGAAGATTCGCAAATGTTTACCGGTAAAAGTTTGCGTTTGGGTGGAAGCAAACAATTGTATGCTGACAACAATTCGTTTTTTGGAGATTTATCTGCCATATTGATTGAAAACATGCCCATGTGGGCTGAATTCAGCAGTACGCCAAGTAGTAAGGTTTCCTTAATGGACGATTGGGAAATTAAATTAGGGGCTATTGTCAATGAAACGAGGTTCGAAAATGTGACCAGTTTAGCGGGAGTTCCGTCTTGGATGTTGGTTTTATTGAACAAAGTTTTGGAGGAAACCAAAAAAACAAATTTATTAGAAGTTTGGCCCAATGCCGAAGTTTATTTTCACGGCGGCGTTGCTTTTGATCCTTATAAAGAACAATATAAAAATCTATTTCCAAGTAATACTTTTCAGTATTATGAAATTTATAATGCATCAGAAGGCTTTTTTGCCATTCAGGATTTGAATAATTCAAGTGATTTATTGTTGATGTTGGATTACGGGATTTTCTATGAATTTATTCCGATGGATACGTACGGAACACTTGAACAGAAAATTATCCGACTTGCAGATGTTGAAATCAATAAAAATTATGCCATCGTCATCACTACCAATTCTGGTTTGTGGCGGTACCAAATTGGCGATACTGTTCGGTTTACGTCTTTAAATCCATACCGCATTCGAGTTACGGGACGAACCAAACACCACATAAATGTATTTGGCGAAGAACTCATTATTGAAAATGCCGACAATGCAATTGCCAAAGCCTGCGAAGTGACGCATACTGAAATGATTGATTATTCGGTAGCCCCAATTTTTATGGAAGGTAAAGAGAAAGGTGCTCACGAATGGATCATTGAATTTCGAAAAAATCCTGAGGATGAAGCACTTTTCAAGAAGGTTTTGGACGAAAGTCTGCAAGCTTTGAACTCGGATTATGAAGCCAAAAGGTATAACAACATGACTTTAAACGCTCCTATTATTCATTTTGCACGACCAAATTTATTTCATGATTGGCTTAAAAATCAAAACAAGTTGGGTGGTCAAAATAAAATTCCGCGACTTTCTAATCAACGAGATTATGTGGAAGAATTGCTGGTTTTGAATCTGGAAGTTTCTATTTAAAAATCATTCCTACTATTTCTTTAGCCTTACAGCAAGAGGATGCAAACAGTACACTATTTCTAAAAATAATTTGATCACAAAATTTCATAAAAAAATCCCATCATTGCTGATGGGATTCTTTGTTTTATATAAAAAGCAATTAGATGATTAACATCGCGTCACCGTATGAGTAGAATTTATATCCTTCTTTGATTGCTTCTGCGTATGCTTCTTTCATTAAATCATGTCCTGTAAAAGCAGAAACCATCATTAATAAAGTTGATTTTGGAGTATGAAAATTGGTAATCATACAATTTGCAATACTAAAATCGTGAGGAGGAAATAAGAATTTATTAGTCCAACCGTCAAATGTATTTAATGTTCTAGCAGAAGAAACTGCACTTTCTACAGCTCTCATAGAAGTTGTTCCTACAGCACAGATGCGTTTCTTTTTAATTTTTGCGTTATTTACAATATCGCACGCTTCTTGCTTGATAATCAATTCTTCCGAATCCATTTTATGTTTAGACAAATCTTCTACTTCCACTGGATTAAAAGTTCCTAAACCTACGTGAAGTGTTACTTCTGCAAAATCTACTCCTTTAATTTCAAGACGTTTCATTAAGTGTTTAGAAAAGTGCAAACCAGCTGTTGGTGCTGCAACTGCTCCTTCTTCTTTAGCATAAATCGTTTGGTAACGGTCTTTATCTTCAGGAGTTACTTCACGACTGATGTATTTTGGGATAGGCGTTTCTCCAAGTTCCGTAAGTTTAGCTCTGAATTCTTCGTAAGAACCATCGTATAAGAAACGTAATGTTCTACCTCTTGAAGTAGTATTGTCAATAACTTCAGCTACTAACGAATCATCATCGCCAAAATATAATTTATTTCCAATACGAATTTTACGAGCTGGATCTACTAAAACATCCCACAAACGCTGTTCTGCATTTAATTCTCTCAATAAAAATACTTCGATTCTTGCTCCCGTTTTTTCTTTATTTCCGTAAAGACGTGCTGGAAAAACTTTGGTATTATTTAAAATTAGAACATCTCCTTCGTCAAAGTAATCAATAACGTCCTTAAACATTTTGTGCTCAATGGTCTTTTTTTCTCGGTTAATAACCATTAATCGTGCTTCATCACGATGTTCAGCAGGATACTCAGCAAGAAGCTCTTTCGGCAAATCAAATTGGAAGTGAGATAATTTCATAATAAAAGTACAGTATTAAGATTGTAGCGTCAAGAATTAAAATATTTCCTAATGCGCTTGCAAAGATACGACTGTCAACTAGGCGTTGTCAAGTAAAACACTGTTTATTTTCGCAATGCCATACAGACATTGACTTGGTTCTCGCAAAATTTAAGTCTTTTATACAATATTATGTTAAAAATACTTCTACTGGTCTTGCGAAATCAGAATACCACAACCTTTTAAATCGGTCCAAAAGTCGGGATAGGATTTCGAAACCACCTCAGCATCTTCAATTTGCAGCGCCGTTTTCAAGGCTAAAGGAGCAAATGCCATCGCCATTCTATGATCCTGATACGTTTTTATCGTAACATTTTCTTTGATTACTGAAGTTGGTTTAAGAACCAAACTCTCATCAGAAATTTCTACAGAAGCTCCCAACTTTATCAATTCATTTTTCAAAGCTTGAAGCCGATCTGTTTCTTTGATTTTCAAGGTATGTAATCCCGTTAGTTCGCATCCAATTCCCAACCCGAAACACGTTACAGCTATGGTTTGCGCAATGTCTGGCGCGTTAATAAGATTTAGAATTTTTGATTTTTGATTTATGCTGTTGACGTTTGCATTAACCTTTGAAATCGTTATTGTTTCATCGTCATTGAAAACCGTTTCTACTCCAAAATCTTTGTAAATTTCACTTAAAACAGAATCACCTTGCAGACTATTTTTCTTGTAGCTTGAAAGTGTAATCTGTGTTCCAATTTCAGAAAGTGCTACTATCGAGTAAAAATAAGATACGGAAGACCAGTCGGATTCCACAACTATTGTTGTAGGTTTTAGGTTGTAGGTTCTAGGTTGTATCGTTATTATGTTGTTTTCAAAAGAAGCTTTTACGCCAATTTCTTTTAACAAAGCCAACGTCATTTTTATGTACGGCATTGAAGTTATTTCGCCTTTCAAATGTAATTTTAATCCGTTTTTTAGTTTTGGAGCAATCAGTACTAAAGCCGAGATAAACTGGCTGGACGTATTGGCTTCCATAGCAACTTCGCTACTTTCTAATTCTTTGCCTTTGATGCGTATTGGCGGAAAGCCCGCTTTTTCTTCGTACGAAATTTGAGCTCCTAAATTATTTAATGCTTCTACTAAAATATGAATCGGACGTTCTTTCATTCGTGACGAGCCGGTTAAAATTATGTCTGAATTGCTTTGCGTAGCAAAAAAAGCCGTTAGAAATCGCATGGCAGTTCCTGCGTGGTGGACGTTTATTGTTGTAGGTTCTAGGTTGTAAGTTTTAGGTTGTAAAATGTGAGACAACGCCTTCATCATCACTTCAGAATCATCCGAATTGGATGTATTTTTCAAACTAATTTGTGGAAACAATGCTTGAAGCAATAGCAATCTGTTGGTTTCTGACTTGGAACCGGTGATTGCAATAGTAGCTTTAGTTATTATTTTAGAATGATGTAATTGCAAATTCATATACCTACTTTTTTTTAAACTTTTTACGAATCCATGGAAATACGAAAACTTCTGCTAAACCCCACATTAATCCAAAGAAAATAGCTCCTTGAATCACTTCACCTGTTGAAGATGCCGATCCAAAAAAGTAAAGCAAAACGCCATAAAAAAGTCCCATTCCTATAAAACCGACTATAAATGTAATGCCTTTTTCTTTCAAAATTTACTTTGTTTTATTGGCCGTTTTCTTTCTTCCTAGATAAAAGAATAATACGGTCATAACTACTACTTGCACTGAAGTTCTTATAAAATAAGAGTTGGAACATTTACTTCCAAAATCCAATACGCAGTTTCGATCTTCTTCGATGAAATAAAATAATGGAAAAGTAATGAATATAACTAATGGCAAAATAACCAAAAAGCGCTTTAAATTTGGATTCATTATTTTAGTTTTTCATTATTTTTATGACGGTCTTTGTCGCGGTTTGTCTTTAAATCTAGCTTCTTGTCAAAGGCTTCTTGTAAATTAATTCCGGTTTGATTGGCCAAACACAAAACTACAAAAACAACATCTGCCAATTCCTCTCCAAGGTCTTTATTTTTATCACTTTCTTTCTCGGATTGTTCGCCGTACCGTCGGGCGATAATTCGGGCTACCTCGCCTACTTCCTCGGTCAATTGTGCCATATTGGTCAACTCATTGAAATAGCGAACGCCGTGCTCTTTGATCCAGTTATCAACGTCAATTTGGGAATTTTGTATATTCATATTTATAATTTTAAAAACCCTAGTTGGTGAACCAGGTTTGCGATTTCTGTATCAAAACTTTAAACGAATGCTCTCCAATATTAAACGCAATACGAGGAAAATTCCCACTGTCATTACTTTTTTTTTTCAGAAAATTCGTATTTGACATCAACTTAATTCTGCCGAACCTATTTTAAATTTTCCCGAATAATTTTTACTTCAGTAGGTCTAAAATAGTTTTTTCGTTACCTCCAAGGAGCTGTATGTACTCTTTTATAATTGAAAAACAAATATAGAGAAAGCAAGGATATATAACTCTTTTTCCATCACTGTTTGTCTTTAATTTATTTGAGTTACCCACTTCATAAAGTTATTCTGAAATTTTAGGTAAACAAGAAGTTGCAAATTATAGTTTACCTTAGTTTAATACGATAATTCACAAGCAAAACACTAGTAGAGATGCAAAACTTAAAGATGAATTTTCCAAATATAAAGTTGTAGATGCCATAATTAATGTTGTAGACGCCATAATTATTGTTGCTGATGGCATAATTATATATAATTCTTGCATAATTAAGGTTGGCGACGGCATAATCATGTATGATTATGACACATTTAATGTTGTCGATGGCATAAACATGTATAATTACTACATAATTAATGTTGTTGATGGCCTATTTACATCAATATTGAAGTTTTTCTTAAAATTAATTATCACCGAATTGGTAAGGAACTAATTCCTTATTTTTAGTATCCATCAAAATAGTCACTGGGCCATCATTTATTAAAGCAATTTTCATATCGGCTCCAAAAGTTCCGGACTGCACTTTTTTAGTTAAATCAATTTCCATTTGACACAAAAAAGCTTCGTACAGAGGGATGGAAATTTCAGGTTTCGCCGCTTTTAAGTAAGAAGGTCGATTTCCTTTTTTAGTGGACGCTTGAAGTGTAAATTGACTCACAATTAGCAGTGCGCCACCACTATCTTTAACCGACTTATTCATTACCCCATTTTCATCTGCGAAGATGCGCAAATTGGCAATTTTAGCGGATAACCATTGAATATCTTCTTGAGAATCTGCCTCTTCTATACCTACAAATACCAATAATCCAGATTGAATTTGACCCGTAATTATAGTATCGATTGTAACTGAGGCGGAGGTAACACGTTGGATGACGGCTTTCATTTTTAAATTGAGGATTTATGAATTAGGATTTAGGATTTTTAGCAGAAAGCCAAAAACTATAACTGCAAACTATTCACTTTTTCTGGTATCATCGCTTGCTACTCGATCATCGTTGTAAATATCGGTACGGTAATTTTCATCATCGCCTTCCATTATTTTCAGATAACTGCGGTAGCGTGACCAAGCAATTTCGTCTTTTTCTAGCGCATTTTTGATCGCACAATGCGGTTCTTCTTTGTGCAAACAATTGTTGAATTTACATTGGTCCTGCAACTTGAAAAATTCCGGAAAGTAACCGCTAATTTCGGCAGGTTCCATATCCACCATTCCAAAACCTTTAATTCCAGGCGTGTCAATAATATGAGCATCAAAACTCAAATCGTACATTTCTGCAAAGGTTGTGGTGTGTTGCCCTTGCTTACTGGCTTCTGAAATTACCTTTGTTTTTAAGTGCAAAGAAGGTTCCATCGCATTTACCAAAGTCGATTTTCCCACTCCTGAATGTCCGGAAAACATGCTCACTTTTCCAATCATCAGTTCTTTTAGCTTGTCAATTCCTTTCATTTCTGTGGAAGAAACGCGAAGACATTGGTAGCCAATTTGCTCATAGACGTACTGCATGTACAACTGTTCGTCCAAAGTGGCTTCGTCAAACGTATCAATTTTATTAAAAACCAATATAGTTTCAATACCATACGCTTCGGCAGTTACTAAAAAACGATCGATGAAATTGAACGTTGTAGGAGGATTATTTACGGTAATTAATAAAAATACGCGGTCAATATTGGATGCAATAATATGCATGTGGTGCGATAAATTCACTGATTTCCGAACGATGTAATTTGTTCTTTCATGAATTTTATCAATAGTTCCCGTGATTTTATCTGAAGTTTCGTCAATTTCATAATCCACGTGATCGCCAACGGCAATGGGATTGGTACTTTTGATTCCCTTCATCCGAAATTTCCCTTTAATACGGCATTCAATAAAAGCACCATCCGAACCTTTAACGGTGTACCAACTTCCAGTAGATTTATAAACGATTCCTGTCATGGGACAAAGATACTATTTTGATTGAAGATTTTTTACAAAAAAAAAGTTGCCATTTCTGACAACTTTTACATGAAACTATTTGTTTATTACTTTCTCCTGATGCGTAATACTTTCTTGGTGAATGGCTTTAAAGAAGTTTAAAATAAATGGTTCACTTAAACCTTTTTCGCTTCCCTCCCGCTTCATTCTTTCTAGGATTTCCATCCAGCGTTGGCTTTGTAAGACTGCAATTTTATTTTGCTTTTTCAACGTTCCTATCGCTTCCGAAATTTGCATTCTCTCGCCGATGATTTCCAATAGTTTACTATCTGAAGCATCAATCTTGTTACGCAATTTGGTAATTTCTATAATGTAAGTTGCACTTTCGCTGCTTTTTTTCTTTACTTTTAAATCTTCAAAAATTTCTTTCAAACGATCTGGTGTAACTTGTTGAGCCGCATCGCTCCATGCATTATCTGGATCAATGTGCGTTTCAATCATTAAACCGTCGTAATTTAAATCCAACGCTTGTTGCGAAACTTCCTGAATCATGTCGCGTCTTCCAGTAATGTGCGATGGATCGCAAATTAATGGCAATAAAGGAAAGCGATTTTGCAAATCAATAGCTACTTGCCATTCTGGATTGTTGCG
Source organism: Flavobacterium tegetincola DSM 22377 (assembly GCF_000425485.1). GTDB lineage: Bacteria > Bacteroidota > Bacteroidia > Flavobacteriales > Flavobacteriaceae > Flavobacterium > Flavobacterium tegetincola. The sequence continues at coordinate 287,477 of NZ_AUDN01000008.1, forward strand.
GTATTTGGTTTTCTCATACACCGAAAAACCACGGTGAATGACGCCTAAGTTTTTAATTCCAGCTCCATATAAACGTTCTACGCCACCAATCCATAGACTTAGATCTGGATTTACGGGATTTTTTACCAAAACAATTTTGTCGGTATCTTTTAATGCATCTGCTATTTCTTGAACGGCAAACGGATTTACAGTAGTTCGAGCGCCAATCCACAATACATCCATATCGTGTTCTAATGCTAATTTTACGTGAGCTGCATTGGCCACTTCCACTGCCATTAACATTCCTGTTTCTGCTTTTGCTTTTTGGAGCCATTTTAAACCAATCGCGCCAACGCCTTCAAAACCACCTGGACGTGTTCTTGGTTTCCAGATTCCGGCTCTAAAGATCGACACGTCCGAATCTTTTAATTCGCGTGCTATTTGTAATACTTGTGCCTCAGTCTCGGCACTGCAAGGTCCTGCGAGAACCAATGGATGCGACAAGTTTAACTCGTCCAACCACTTTCTGTTTGCTGCTGTAATTTCCATAGCACAAATGTAGCGTTATTCTATTTTTAACAAATAAGCTATATGTTTTTTTTAAGAATAGTTTTGCACTTGGCTTTCAATAAAATATGAATTTCCGTAAGTAAAGTACCCTTTAACTGTGAACTTGTAGTTGACCAAAGACCATTGCGAACTTGCAAACGCCATTGTAAAAACAATTCCCTCGTTAACAAATGTTAACTCAAATTAACGCATTTCAGGATGTACATTCTCTTTATTTGCCTTGTTGTTTTGGATGACACCTTTTGAGTTAGTGGCCAAATCTAAAACACAAAAGACCGATACAGGCCGAAGATTCCGACGGCGAAGCTAGCCCCGACATGAGTGGAAAGCTCCCAATACGCTCATTTTTTGAGCGTATTGGGACTTGAAGCGTTGGCGGGATGAAGCTCCTAAAAATTTACCTTAATTTAAAACCCAAACTATTATGAACCGATTAATTATTGCCTTACTTGTGTTTCTTCCTTCCGTACTTTTAGCGCAAAATTTTCAAGGAATGGCGGTGTACGAATCCAAAAGGAGCTTGAAGGAGCTTAAAATTGAAAGTAAAGATCTGAACGATGACATGATGAAAAAAATCATGGATGGAATGAAGAAACAGTATGAAAAAACTTATATTCTTAACTTCAACAAATACGAATCTGTGTATCAGGAGGAGCAAAAACTGGAAACTCCTTCGTCGGGTTTTTCTATGGGATTTATGAGTTCTAGTGCTAACGAAGTTACTTATAAAAACATAAAAAACAAGGTACAATTGGCAGAACAAGAATTTTTGGGAAAAGAGTTTCTTGTGACCGATTCCTTAAAAGTGTACAATTGGGAACTGCAAAGCGAAACAAAAAAAATTGGCGATTATACGTGTTACAAAGCCATAAGTGTGGACCGTGTTACGCAAGAAGATTTGGATCAATACGAAGCGGAGAAGATCAAGCAAGATACCGCAAATACTGCATTTTTTACAATAACTGAGCCAAAGGAAAGAATCGTTACGGTTTGGTACACGCCCGAAATTCCCGTAAGTCAAGGACCAGGAGCATTTTGGGGTTTGCCGGGTTTAATTATGGAAGCGAGTTTTGACGATACTATTATCTTATGTTCAAAAATTGTACTAAATCCAACGAAAAAATTAAAAATTAAGGCTCCAAGAAAAGGTAAGGAAGTAACAAAGTCACAATACGATAGTCTAATTGAAAAGCAGATGGAAAAGATGACCAATCAAAACGGTGTAATCCTTATAGAAATCGGCCAATAAGTAAATCAAATTTTCACTTTACACTCAAAAGCAATGCAAAAAATTACCCTATTTTTCTTCCTGACCTTCTTTGTTTTTATGTCTAATGCCCAAAATGTTCGCCTCGAAGGAATGGTTACCGATAATTCTAAGATTGGTTTAGAAATGGCAAATGTCATGGCAATAAACCAGCAAACGAAAGCGATGGACGGTTACTCAATTACAAATGATAAAGGAAAATTTCAACTTTCGTTAAAACCCAATACACCTTATTTAATTAAAGTGAGTTACATTGGCTACGCCAGTTTTGAAGAAAAATGGAGTACTGGAGCGGAAAATAGTACAAAAGTAATTGTGCTTTCTGAAGGTGTGGAATTGGAAGGTGTAGAAATTGTGCGCGAAATGCCCGTTTCTATAAAAGGAGACACCATAGTCTACAATGCCGACTCATTTACAACAGGAACCGAACGCAAGTTGGAAGACATCTTGAAAAAACTTCCAGGTGTTGAAGTCAACGCGGATGGAGAAGTAGAAGTGGAAGGAAAGAAAGTGCAGAAATTGATGATTGACGGAAAAGACTTTTTCGACGGTGATACTAAATTAGGGGTTAAAAATATTCCTGCAGATGCGATTGATAAAATTGAAGTACTCCGGAATTACAACGATAATTCTATTTTAAAAGGAGTAGAAAACAACCAAGATAATATTGCCATGAACATAAAACTGAAAAGCGGTAAAAAGAATTTCTGGTTTGGAGATGTTACCGCCGGAATTGGCGTAGGTCATTCAGAAGAACGGTACAATGTAAATCCAAAATTATTTTATTACAATCCCGATTACAGCATCAACCTGATTACTAATTTTAATAATATTGGCGAATTGCCATTGACACCACAAGACTATTTTAAATTCACGGGAGGATTTAGAAATATGATGGGAAAAGGAGGATCGTCTTTTAATGTTTCTTCCAATGGTTTGGGAATTTCTTTGTTGCGAAACAACCGTGCAAAAGAAATTGAAACGAATTTTGGAGCATTCAACTTTTCGTACAATGTTACAAAAGCGTGGACTTTGAGTGGTTTTGGAATTTTCAACAAATCATTAACAGATACAGAAACAATTTCAACGACTAACTTTTTATTGCCCAATTCAGACGAAGTTGCTTCTACAGAAAACAGAAGTCAAGTGGGAGCTCAAGAAAATAAGTTGGGTTTAATGAAGTTTAGTTCTACTTACAAACCCAATGCAAATTTGCAGTTTGATTACGATATCTTAGCGCGAATATCAAAGCAAGATGAAGTTGGCGATTTATCTCGTGAAACGATTGTCATGAATAATGCCACTACGGAATCCATTTATACCAATAAAGATCAAGCTCCGATTTCCGTAAATCAAAATTTAAGTTTGTACTATACGGCTTCTCCTAAACATATTATTGCAGTAGAAAGTCAGTACCTATTTCAAGAGGAAGATCCATTTTACAATGCCAACTTAGCTACGCAGCCTTTTGCTTTTTCGGGATATGTTGCCGGTCAAGATAGAAATGACATCAATCAAAACCGCTATGTAAAAACGAATAAATTGGACACAAAAATTGACTATTACTATTTGCTTACGCCAAAGAGCAACATTAATATTACACTTGGAAACACCAATTCTTACCAGAATTTCAACTCCTCCATCTTTCAGGTTTTAGACAATGAGACGGTAAATCCTTTGACCGATGCTGCAAACACGAATGACGTGAATTATCGATTCAACGATGCCTTTTTGGGATTGCATTATAAGATTTTAACGGGAAAATTTACGTTTACGCCAGGAGTGAGCATTCACAATTACCAATTGAATAATTCACAATTGGGTACGGATTATAAAAGTTCTTTCAATCGTGTTTTACCTGATTTCTTAGCGATATATCAAATTAAAAAGTCAACGACCTTGACGTATAATTTTGCTTTTACCAATAACTTTACAGACATCAATCAGTTGGCAGAAGGTTTTATTTTTAATAATTACAACAGCCTTTCAAGCGGAAACAGGACGTTAGAAAATTCCATTCAGCAAACGCACAGTTTATTTTATAGAAAATTCAATTTGTTTAATTTTGAGAATATTACGGCAAGTGTAAACTATTCTAAAAGTACAGATGCAATAAAAACTAGAGCTTCTTTTGATAATGTCAATCAGACTTCATCACCATTTAATTCGGCTTTTGCGGATGAAACTATTTCAGGATTTGGAAGTTACGGACGCTCTTTTCTTAAAAACTACAAGGCTTCACTAAGTGCACGATTAAATTGGAGTAAATTTAACAATATCCGACAGGATTTTTTAACCAATGTTGAAACGCTATTTACCAATGAAAGTTTCACTCAAAACTATAGTTTAAAAGCGTCTACTAATTTTAAAAATATGCCAAATCTAGAATTGGGTTACAGCATTAACATCAATGAATATGCTGGAAACACGTTCTATACCGAAAGCCCTTCGGCAAAACTGGATTATTATTTCTTAAAAAGTTTTTCCTTTGTAGCAGAATATGAATTTTACCATTATTACAATACAAACAAATCAGTTGAAAACGAATATGATTTTCTTTCTGCAAGTATGATTTACCAGAAAAAAGGCAGTAAATGGGAATACAAAGTTGCCGCAACGAATTTATTGAACACTACTTCTTTAAATGACGATAGTTTCTCGCAATTTTCAACACAAACTTCCCAATATACAGTTCAACCGCGCTATATTATTTTCAGTTTAAAATATAATTTATAGTCGTGATTGTGTTGCATTATTTCAATATATTCGTAGCACAATTGAATGTACTTAAGATTACATAATTAATAAATTTAAAATGGATACGCTAAAACTGGAAAAACGATTGCGATTAGTCCCACTTGTGAGTGTCTTTATAATCTTTGGATTGCGCAGATTTTTAAGTGATGAAAATTCGTTGCTAATAGTGATTTCCACAATAATTTTAGCATTGATCTGTATTGTTTCCTTTTTTTACATCATGCAATTAGAGAAGAAAAGTGGGCGTTATAATCCTAAAAAGTATACTCTTTTTTATTTTTTCATTATTATAGCAGTAATTATATTTGCTGCATCGATGATTCAGATTTAGATTTTTCTATGTAATTTAAAAACAATATATTTGAATTTTAAAAAGCTTCTTTATGAAGGCAACACTTTTAACTTAACCTATTTACTATGCGAAATTCACTTCTTTTAATTCTATTTACTTTATTTAGCTTCACGCTTTCTGCACAAAACAGCAAGAATGAAAAAGCGGTAATCCAAACTACGATACATTGTGACCATTGTAAAGCATGCGAAACTTGTGGTCAGAGTTTTCAAGAAAACTTATATAAAATTACGGGAGTAAAAATGTATGAACTAGACGAAAAAGCAATGACGCTTACCGTTTTCTATAATGGAAAAAAGACAAATTTAGATAAAATAAAAACTGCGATCACGAAACTTGGTTATGATGCAGATGAAATGAAAGCAGATGCGGAAGCGTATGAAAAACTTGATGGATGCTGTAAAAAAGCATAAATTTTCAAATAAAAAAAATCGGAACTGTGAGGTTCCGATTTTTTCAGTTTAAGAGTCTTTTAGTAAATAAGATTTGTAAGGAAGAGTTGTAATCTGAGAATATACGAAATTGTCGATGTTATGAAAAAAATAATGGTAGTCTTTCTCTTTTGCATTGTAACGGTTGGTGCCTTTGCGCAATCAGGATATGAGATTAAAATCGATTTGAAAAACTACAAAGATAATTTGGCTTATTTGGCCTACTATCAGTTTGACAAAACCTTTATTAAAGATACATGTAGTGCGATTCAAAATGGTAAAATTATTTTTAAAGGATCTTCAAAACTCGACAATGGTATTTATGCATTAGTCAGTAAACAAAAAGTACTTTTATTTAATTTTTTCATAGACGATGAAACGCAGAAACTTGAATTAAAAAGTAATGCTGCCGAAGACTTTGCCGAAGATGTAGTAGCCTTAAATTCCGACAGACAAAATGATTTTTTAAAATACATTCAACACCTTGGAAAGCAAAATAATGCATTCATGACATTCCAAAAGCAGAACGTATTAAGAACAAAACAAGACACGCTTTCTTTAATCGAAAAGCAACTTGGCTTTGAGAAAAATATTGCAGAATTTGAGAGAAATTTCTTGGATCGAAATAAAGGAACTTACATCGGCAGTGTCTTGAACTTGAAAATAGAGAGGACTTTAAAAGATGTACCAAAAGCGGCTAATGGTCGTCCCGACAGCATTGTTGCTTTCAATTTTTATAAAAATCACTATTGGGATGAGGTGGATTTTAAAGACGACGCTGTGATGAGAAATCCGTTTTTTTTTGGCAAACTCAAGAAGTATTTTGATACGGCAGTTTCTACAAATCCGGACTCTATTAGCGTAGCATTAGACCAATTTTTGGTACAGGCTCAAACAAATAGCTTGCTTTATAAATCCATGTTGGCTTATTTTACTAATACTTATGAAACAGCACCTATCATGGGTTATGACAAAGTATTTGTTCACTTGGCTGATAGGTATTTCAAGACTGGTAAAGCAGTAGGAATTTATAACGATGAAAGTGTGATAAAAAAAGTTATTGATCGAGCGGAAAAATTGCGACCTTTACTCATTGGTGCAACCGCTCAAGATTTACTTATGATTAAAGCCCAAGATTTTAGCAAAATGAAAGTAATGGGTTTCGAAGACGCTAAAAGCAGTGCTGAAATTACCAAACTGTATTACAAAAACTTGAATTCAATTTCAAAAATGTATGTCAAACTCAGTGAGGTAAAAGCCAAATATACGATATTGGTTTTTTGGGATCCTGATTGCAGTCATTGCCAAGTTGAAATTCCTATTTTGTTGGAATCTTATAATGAAATGATAAAGCAAAATATAGATGTGAAAGTTTACAGCGTTTCAATGGAATATGAAGGTGACAAATATTTAAAATTCATAGCCGATCATAAACTTTCTTGGATCAATGTTTATGACGGTGCTCGTATTAATAATACTTCCCAAAAATATGATGTGAATACGACACCTATTATTTACGTTTTGGATCAAAATAAAATAATAAAGGCGAAACGTATTTCAGCGCATCAAGTACCCGAAATAATAAAAAATTTAGAAACAGAATCAAAATAGTCCAAAAGACGATTGATTTTCTTTTTAAGATTACACTCTAATACACGCATTGTACTATTTTGATTTCTACTAATCTTACATAATTACATATTATAATAAATTCACTCCTATTTTTCCTCCCTTAAGGAAATTAAGTAAAAATAACTTAGCATTTCGTAGACTACAAGCCGAAACAGTTATTGTTTTACTTTAACCTTTTATTAGAATATTTTCCTTCCAAAATGCAGTAAAACATAGAATGCAATAGACATGCAGAAAATGATAACAGCAAACAGTTCAGTAAATATTTACAACTGATTAGTTCATAATTGAGAGCATAATCAGCATCTGTTTTTCAATCCACTCTATATTCTACATCGTCGAAAGGGAGGCTTAAAGATCTAACTTCAGTCTTACAATATTAACGTAAAGATCCTCTCACTGAATAAAAATAGACCTTATAGGTCTTGCCACTATAGAGTTTATAAGATGTGCCATAAAATCTTCTATTTTTCTAGCATTAGAGTATGAGTTCCAATTAAAAATTATATTTTTTATCAGTAATTACTCATAAATATAACATATTGTGTTTAATTATTTGAATCTATTTCAACAGGGAATAAATAAGTAGTTCTCCAATTTTAAGCAGCTAATATGAATTATTTAAACGTCACAATTACAAAAAACGAATTTCGTGCGTTTTTTAGGCTATTTCAAAAGATATCTAACCTGATTCACATAAATTGCTAGTTATCAACAAAATCGATTATAATTATTCTCTAATTTTGAAGCGTAATAGTTGTTGTCTTAGAGCAAACAGAGTGACTACGATTAAAAATTTGGCTGTTTTTACGTAGTAAATTAATGAATCTTTCTGAACTTAAGAATAATGATTATTTCACAATTATTAAAATATTATTAATGCCTAATTCAACTAATTTATGAAAAAATTTACTTTACTTTCGAAAGTTGCAAGTGTACTGCTTTTATTTAGCATGCTCTGCAACTACTCTGTTAGTGCTCGAGAGACCACTACTTATTTCGTCGTTCCAGCTAATCCTCCTACGCTAACTGCAGTGACAATCACACCAGTTTGTGCTGGTAAAAAAGCCACTATCGTTCTAACGGGTTTGATACCTAATTCTACTGGTGTCGCCACGTACAGTGTTAATGGAGTAATTCGAACAGTCACAGGGACTGCAAATAATTCTGGCGTATTTACTTTTCTTACCCAGACACTCACTTTAGCAGCAAATGGTTCTGTAGTTACTGTTCTAAAATTAAAAGATAATAATACGCAACTTGAAACTACATTTACTGGAAAAATTGCTACAATCGTGGTATCGCCTTATCCTACTTTAACTAGCATTTCAGTTTCACCAGTTTGTGCAGGTTCTTCAGCAATAGTAACTTTAACTGGTCTGGTGCCAAATTCAGTTGGGACAGCTTTTTATAAAATTGGTAGTCAGACGGCATCGCAATTTGGCACGGCAGATGTAACTGGAACCTTTACAATTAATACATTAAATCTTCCCGAAAGTGCTCATAATCTGAACATTGAAATTACAAAAATCATCAACAATTCTGGTTGTGAAACCATTTTTACAGGTAAAATAGCCACATTAGTAGTGAGAGCTCTTCCATCAATAAGCGTATCAAACAACGGCCCATATTGTGAAGGTTCCAATGTGAGCTTATCAGCTTCGGGAGCTACAACTTACTCTTGGAATGGACCACTTTCTTTCTCTAGTTCAGATCAAAATCCTTCTTTCACTGCAAGTGCTACTGCAAGTGGATCTTACACGGTTATCGCTACAGATGATAATGGATGTGTGAATACTGCAAGTACAGATGTAGTGGTTAACCCACTTCCAGTTGTTGAGATTACTGGTTCGACAGCTGTCTGCGAAGGAAACTCATTTAACTTAACAGCTACTGGAGGTGCCACTTATGCTTGGCGAGGAGCAGTGGGTTCTAGTAACGGTGCTACTTCAACAAGATACACTGCTTCAACTGCAACTATCAATAGAGATATTAATGGCGTAAATCATTACCATAGAGCTGGTGAGTATACTGTAACTGCTACAGATGCTAATGGTTGTGTTAATACTGCAAGTCAAACTATTAGCGTAAGCCCGAGATT